>CAVYWG010000001.1:0-23340 GCA_963772075.1 uncultured Solirubrobacterales bacterium
TGAGTTCGGGCATCCCGCGTCCGAGTGTATGCCGACGTGAAGACGACTCGCGGCGCCGATCGAGGGTCTAGCGCACCACGAGGTTGACGAGCTTGCCCGGCACCACGATCTCCTTGACGACCTCTTTGCCGTCGAGGTGCGCCTGCACGTTGGGGGCGGCGCGGCACAGCTCCTTGAGCTGCTCGGGGGTCGCGTCGGCGGGGGCGGACACGCGGTCGCGCAGCTTGCCGTTGACCTGGCACACCAGCTCGTACTCCTCGCGCTCCAGCAGCGCGGGGTCGGCCTGCGGCCACGGCTGCTCCCACACGCGCTCTCCCGTCAGACGCTCGTAGACGTCGGCGCCCAAGTGGGGCGCGAACGGGAAGATCAGCGAGGCGGCGGTGGCGAGCGCGAAGCGCAGGGTCTCCGCCGATGCCCGCTCGCGCAGCCGCGAGCATTCGTTGAGCAGCTCCATCACGGCGGCGATCGCGGTGTTGAACGCGAAGCGGCGCATGTCGGTCGAAACCTTGTCGATCGCCCAGTGCGCCTTACGCAGCAACTCGAGATCGTCCCCCTCTTGTGCTGTTCCAGTTGGCGCATGCGAGTCTGGCCCGACGGCGTGCGCTTTAGAAGCTGATGTTCCAGTTGGCGCATGCGCCAACTGGCCCGACGGCGCATGCGCCGTCGGGGGCAGGGCCGCATGCGGCCCTGCCGGACCCGCCGCATGCGGCGGGTCCTCCGACGGGCGCATGCGCCCGTCGGCCCCCTCGCGCATGCGCGAGGGGGTTCCCCCCACCTCCGCTGCCAGCCGCCACAGCCGGCTGAGGAAGCGGTGCACCCCCTCGACGCCGTCGTCGGACCAGTCGGCGTCCTGGTCGGGGGGCGCGATGAACAGGATGTAGCAGCGCGCCGTGTCGGCCCCGTAGCGCTCGACGATCGCCGCCGGCGAGACGACGTTGCCGCGCGACTTGCTCATCTTCGCGCCGTCCTTGGTCACCATCCCCTGCGTGAACAGCGCCTGGAAGGGCTCCTGGAAGTCGAGGTGGCCGAGGTCGGCGAGCGCCTTGGTGAAGAAGCGCGCGTACATCAGGTGCAGGATCGCGTGCTCCACGCCGCCGATGTACTGGTCCACGGGCATCCACCTGCGCAGCACCGCCGGGTCCCAGGCAGCCTCGTCGTTGGCTGCGTCGCAGTAGCGCAGGAAGTACCACGAGGAATCCACGAACGTGTCCATCGTGTCGGTCTCACGGCGGGCCTCCCCGTCGCAGCTCGGGCAGCGCGTGGTGACCCACTCGGCGGCCGCTGCGAGCGGCGAGCGCCCGCGCGGGGCGTAGTCCTCGATCTCCGGCAGCTCCACCGGGAGCTGCTCCTCGGGCACCGGCACCATCCCGCAGCGCTCGCAGTACACGACCGGGATCGGGCAGCCCCAGTAGCGCTGGCGGGAGATCAGCCAGTCGCGCAGGCGGTAGTTGACCGAGGCGTGGCCCTTGCCCTCGCGGTCCAGCCACTGCACGATCGCGGCCGTCGCCTCGCGGTTGTTCATGCCGTCGAAGCGCGGGTCGGAGCTCACCAGCGGGCCGTCGCCGGTGTAGGGGAGGCTGCGATCCGAGCGCTCCCAAGCATGTTGAATGGCAGCTGCCGGATCGCGGGGCTCGGAACCTGACCCAGCGCCGGGCTGAGGACTCGAACCGGAACCCGACTCGGGGCTTGGCTCCGTCAACGAGAAGTCCGCCGGCGGGGGCTCCGAGGCCCCCGCGATCACGCGGCGGATCGGCAACCCCTGCGCACGCGCGAACGCGTAGTCACGCTCGTCGTGCGCCGGCACCGCCATGATCGCGCCGGTGCCGTACTCCATCAGCACGTAGTCGGCCACGTACATCGGGATCTGCTCGCCGTTGACGGGGTTGGTGACGGTGCGACCCAGCGCCACGCCCGTCTTCGGCTTGTCGGCGGCGCCGCGATCCTCGTTTGACTCGGTGAGCGCGTGGTTGACGTACTCGCGCACCGCCTGCTCGTGCTCGGTGCCCTCGGCGAGGCGCAACACGTCGGGGTGCTCGGGGGCCATCACGAAGAAGGTCGCGCCGAACAGCGTGTCCGGGCGGGTCGTGAACACGGGGTAGTCGATCGGGGTCCCGCCCGCCCGGGCGGGGCCCGGGTGGGTGGGACCCAAATCCTCGCAGCGGAACATCACTTCCGCGCCCTCCGAGCGCCCGATCCAGTTGCGCTGCATCGTCTTCACGTGCTCCGGCCACTCGATCCCGTCGAGGTCGCCCAGCAGGCGCTCGGCGTAGTCGGTGATGCGCAAGAACCACTGCTCCAGCTGGCGGATTTCCACCTCCGCACCGCAGCGCTCGCAGCAGCCGTCGACGACCTGCTCGTTGGCGAGCACCGTTTGGTCGTGGGGGCACCACTTGACCGCCGCCTCCTTGCGGTAGGCGAGCCCCGCGTGCAGCAACTGCAGGAAGATCCACTGCGTCCAGCGGTAGTAGCTCGGTTCGCTCGTAGCGAGCTCGCGCGACCAGTCGATCGAGATCCCCCATTCGCGGAACTGGCGCTGGAAGGAGGCGATCGAGGCAGCGGTCGACTCGCGCGGGTTGACGCCGGTGTTGATCGCGTGGTTCTCCGCCGGCAGCCCGAACGCGTCGTAGCCCATCGGGTGCAGCACGCGGTGGCCGAGGCGGCGGTGGAAGTGCGCGAGCGCGTCCCCCACCGAGTACACCTTCAGGTGCCCGATATGGGGCTCCCCGCTGGGGTAGGGCAGCATCTCGAGCACGTAGGACTTGGGGTGCTGGGGGTGCGCGCCGTTCCCGTGGTTGGGGGGGTGGGTGGGGTGGACTCCATTCCCCGGCGAAGGCGGCTGGGCAGCGGTTCCCGCCGCCGCGGGCTCGTTGGACACCTCCCACGTACGCTCGGTCGCCCACACCGCCTGCCACCGGGGCTCGATCTCCTTCGGGTCATACCGTTGTTCTGACATCTCCGCCGGAGGTTATCGAGCACCTCCCGACGGAACGGCTCGCCACCCGGCCCCGAGCGCCCCGTGTCCCCGTCGGTTTGGCTTTGAGTATCGCGATCGTATGTACAGGAAGGGGGTTGGGGTTGTTATACAAAAAAAAGAACCCGATAGCAATTGCGCACGGCTTTTGAATTTTATGTTCAGCACCACGCCCCTCATGCAATGGCTATACCGCCTTCTCTCTACTCCAAGCCGACCGCTACCTGGGCGACGTCAAACCAGTTCCTCTGACACCGACTGGAAGCGGCCCATCACTTCGCCGAGCGCCTGGCCAGTGAAGGCGTTGATCACGCCGACGTTGTCGACGACCGTGGCGGCGCGCGTCACGGCCCGTTCGAACTCTTCGCTGGTGCGAATCTCATCCAGTTTGCCGCGCTCGCCGCGCAGCAGCACGAAGCCGCCGAGGTCGCCCCCGTGCGGCGCGATCAGCACCGGTTCGAAGCTGTCGATCTTTCCCTCCTGCTGCAGCCGACCGTAGTATTCGATGGTCTCCTGGAAGACCTTGAAAGCCGTCTGCTCGCGGCCCCTCACAACGGGGCCCCAACCCAGGAACAGTGCCTCTCCAGCCATATCTCCATCCTCCTTGTGTGTGTTGGGTTGATCGAGACTACTCCGACCGGCGGGATCGCGTCAGGCGGCCCCCGGCCCGGGCGCACGCGGGACCGGCCAGCCACCACCCCGCGGCCATTACGCACCCGGAGTTACGCCGGCGCCGACTCAGCCGACACCGATTCAAACCGCGAGTAGGCACGCACCGCCTCGACGATCGCCGCGGGCGCCTTGTGTGGCGAGCCGGCGTCGAACGGCGGCTGCGGGTCGTACTCGATGCCCAGCTGAATCGCCTGCGCCACCTCCTCGCCGGCGATCTTCGCCACGAGCGCCAGCGCCATGTCGATCCCCGCGGTCACCCCCGCCGCCGTGACGAGCCGGCCGTCGAACACGACACGCTCATCGACCACCTCAGCGCCGAGGCGACCCAGCTCCTCGAGTGCCTGCCAGTTGCTGGTGGCCTTCCTGCCCGCCAGCAAGCCCGCGGCGGCAAGGATCAGCGAGCCCGTGCACACCGAGGTGGTCCACGTGGAGGTCTCGTGCGCAGCACGCAACCATTCGTGCACGGGGCCGTCCTCCATCAGCGCCGCCTGGCCCGGTCCACCAGGCACGAGCACGAGGTCGGGGTGTGCCATGTCCGCCAGCGAGGCGTCCGCCACCAGTGCGAGGCAGCCGGTGTCGGTCCGCTTCGGCCCCGGCTCCTGCGCGACAAACGTCAGCTCGGCGCCAGGTAGGCGGCTGAGTACTTCGTAGGGTCCCACCGCGTCCAGCGCGGCAAGGCGGTCGAAGATCAGGATGGCGATCTGCATTGGTACTCCTCGCTGTCATGCCGCCGCTTCGGGCGCGGTGGCTGTTGTGTGAAACCGGCGGCGGTACTCGGCGGGGCCGACTCCCAGCGCGCGCAGGAACGACCGGCGCATCGTCTCGGCGGTGCCGAAGCCGCAGGCGAGCGCCACCGTCGCCACCGGCTCCGCGCTCTCCTCCAGCCGCCGCCGCGCGGCCTCCAGGCGCAGGCGCTCCACATAGCGGGCGGGGGTGAGCCCCACCTCGGCGCGGAAGCTGCGCGCGAAGTGGCGCGGGCTCATGTGGGCGAGCTGTGCGAGCGCCTCGACCGTGAGGTCGGCCGCGAGGTTCTCGACGGCATAGCGCTGCACCTCGCGCAGCCCGCGCCGCGCGGGCGCGCGCGTGGCGAGCGTCGCGCTGAACTGCGACTGGTTGCCCGGCCGGCGCAGAAACAGCACGAGGTGGCGCGCGATCGTGAGCGCCGCGTCGCGGTCGAGGTCCTCCTCGACCATCGCCAGCGCGAGGTCCATGCCGGCGGTCACACCGGCCGAGGTCCACACCTCTCCGTCGCGCACGAAGATCGGCTCGGGATCGACCTCCACCCGCGGGTAACGTCGCGCGAGCTCCGCCGCCGCCGCCCAGTGCGTGGTCGCGCGCCGCCCGTCCAGCAGGCCGGCCGCGGCGAGCAGGAACGCGCCGGTACACACCGATGCCACGCGGCGCGCGGTTGTAGCGTGGGCGGCGATCCACTCGATCAGCGCGGTGTCTGCGCATGCGTCGTGCGCCCCATTCCCGCCGGCGACGAGCAGCGTGTCGATCCTCTTGGGCGCGTGGTCGAGGTCTGTGTGGGGGACGATCGTCAGGCCGCTTGACGTCACCACCGGGGCGCCGTCGGGGCTGACGACGGTGGTGGCGTAGCCGCGGTCGGCTCCTCCGTTGGATGGTGCCTCGGCAAGGGGCTGGCCGGCCGGTTCGCGGCGGAGGCCCGCCTCCAGCAGCAGCTGCGCACCGCAGAACACCTCCAGCGGCCCGGTCACGTCGAGGCTCTGCACGCCCGGGTACACGAGGATCACTACGTTGCGCGGGGGGCTTGGGCTGGTCATCGCTAGGGATCGTGCCCCATAGCGCGTCTGTCTGCAAGGACATATTTCCCACGATTCCTGCCATCGCGCTGCCTGTAGGACACCCACCGCCCAGGCACAGCTTCACCCGCTGCTGCGCGATAACATTGGGAGCGCCTGGGGCTATAGCTCAGCTGGGAGAGCGCTTGCATGGCATGCAAGAGGTCGTCGGTTCGATCCCGACTAGCTCCATTTCGCCAGAGGTTCTGGTTCTTGTGTGAACCCACCGCAAGACCGAATCGATACCCCAGCCAAACCCCGATGGATATACCAGGTGCTACACCTGGGTGCTACTATCGACTTATGCCGACGCGATTTGTCCGCATACCAGTCACCAGGGATCAGGCGCTAGCGGAGGCGCTGGACCGAGTGGCGCCCCTCGTCGAGCCCGATCGGCCGGCTGCGTCTCTCGTGCACGACCTCGCGATCCTAGGCGCCGAGGCGATGATCGCTGAGCGCCAGCTGGACAGTGAGGGCATCGAGCGTCTGATCGCGCATTCGACCTCGAGCGATCCCGGGTTCGACGTCGACATCGCGCGGCGCATCGACGAGCTTGCCTGGGGTCAGTAGCGATGGGAGACGAGCCCCCGTTTGGGGGCAAGGTGCTGATCGCGGACACGTCCGCCCGGGCTCGCGCATCGCACCCGCTTGTCCGCGATTTGTGGGCCACCGCACTACGTGGCAGGCAAATCGCGACCTGCTCGATCGTGACGCTCGAGCTGCTGTACTCGGCGCGCGATGCGCGGGAGTTTACGACCATCGAGGCGGAGCAAGCGCTTCTGCGCGACGTACCAGTCGCTGCCTCTGCGCAGCGAACCGCAATCGGAGCCCTGCGGGACCTCGCCTCTGAGGGACCTGGGCAACACCGAGTTCCCCTCGCAGACGCGTTGGTCGCAGCCGCAGCGCAGGAGGCTGGCGTTGACGTGCTGCACTACGACCACCACTACGACCGCCTTGCGCAGGTCCTTCACTTTACAAGCGTCTGGATCGCACCCCCCGGTGCCCTCGAGCAATAAACGCGGTTGCATGTCCGCAGCACTCCTTAGCCTGCCGTAGCATGGCTATGCCCTCCGAGACCGAGACGGTCGTCAAGCGCATCCTTCCGTACCTCCGTCGGCGTGGCTATGACGAGACGAAAGACTTTGAGTTCGAGGTGGGCACTCGCTACACAGACCGCTACGAGAAGGGCTTCATCGACATCCTTGTGACCTGCGGCCAGGCCAATCCGTTGTTCTTGGTCGAGGCGAAGCGCATCTCCAAGGCACTCACGAAAAGGGACGAGAAGCAAGCCCTCGCCTATGGGCGCGGGAACAAGGTCTCGTTCGTGGTCCTCACCAATGGTCGGGACGTCCGTGCGCTCAATACGAAGACCGGCGATCCGATCCGCTGGGATGGCAGCCTAGCTGGTCGCATACCGACCAAGGCACAGCTGACGCAAGCAGTCGCGTTCCTGCGCCAGAACCCCGATGCGCAAGCAGTGCCCCTCGGTGGTGACACGAGCTTGCCGTTCAAGCCAGGTTTGCCGCTCCGTCAGCTCAACCGGATCTTTGCCAAGTGTCACACTTGGATCCGCAACATCGAGAAGCGGAAGGACGACGCGTTCGCGGACTTCTCAAAGATCCTGTTCCTCAAGCTCCTGGAGGAGAAGGCGGACGCTGACGGGACGACGCCGCTTTACAGTTGGCGGTTTTGGGAATTGGCTGAGTACGACAACAAGAAGGCCGACCAAGTGAAGGCGGCGGTCCAGAGCATGCTCGCCGATGCCCAAAAGCAGTACGGAGATGTCCTAGCTGAACCTCTGAAACTCAGTCAGGCCGCGACCTATCTAAAGATCGTCAGGGCGCTCTCCCAGGTCTCGCTCTTTGACAGTGAGCTACGCCTCATGAGGCGTAGCCGGTTGGTGTATGTGGCTCGCATGAGCGCCAAAGCTCGTATGTTAAGAGGCGAACATGATCGAGCTGGTCAAGAGCCCTTCGACTCCGATCCCCTCCAAAGGCCGCCGCCTCGCTCTTTGGCTGATCGTCTCGCTCGTGTTCGCGACCCTCCTCCTGGCCGCGGGGGCCAAAGCGCGCGGGACGAACGCGCCCGACGCCGCGGAGGCGCCGATCAGCGAAGCGACAACGGAAAGCGGTGCGCCTTCAGAACAGGCGCCGCCCGCAGCAGCGGAAGCACCGTCCACGACCGCAGAAGCCCCACCCGCTGCCCCGCCCGCCACCGAAGAAGCCCCACCTCTCGCCGAAGGAACGCCGCCGGCCGCACCGCTCCCCGCCGAACAAGCCCCGCCCGCCACCGAACAAGCGTCTCCCCCGGCCGAAGAACCACCGCCCACCGAAGAAGCCCGACCGGCCGCACCGCCGGCAACCGAACAGACACCGGCCCCCGCTGAAGAAGCACCGCTCACGACCGAAGAAGCACCGCCGGCCGACCCGCCCCCCGCCGACGAACCCCCGCCCACCGCCGAAGAAACCCCACTAGCCGCCCCGACCCCCGCCGAACAGACACCAACCCCCGCCGAACAGGCACCAACCCCCGTCGAAGCATCCCCTCCGACGACCGGCAAAGCGCCGCTCGTCGCTGAAGAAACCCCAACGGAGGTCGAAAACAAGCCCGTTGAACAGACTGCCGGCGAAGTGGCCTCCGAGGCGAGCTCCGAAGGTACCGAAGAGACGAAGGAAGACTCGCAGGTGCCCGTCGGCGCCTCGGCACTGACCCACAAAGATGCCGCGAGCGAAGTCGCGCCGGTAGCCTCGATTCCCGTGACGACTTCTACGATCTCCGACGTCCCGTCTGAAATCTCGACCGTGCAGAGCCAGTTGTCTGTCACGGTGCGGCCGCGGACGATTTCGGCGCGTTGCGCCGGACGGGTGAGCTGCGAGCTTGCGGCAATCGCCGCATCGATCGCGGCGGGCCATGCATGTGGCTGGTTGGACAGCTCGGCCGTCTCGCCGGTCTCGACCATCCTCGCAGCGATCGACGGGGCGCCGACTGTGATCACGGCACAGTCACATCCCGCCAGCCACGACGGCGGTTCTGCGGTTGACAACCCTCCCTCCTCTCCCCTCCCCGGATCGGGGTCCGGTGGAGCGAGCAGTGAATCGGCCGCTGGGGGCGGTTCGGGCTCGGCCTCCTCGGCATCCTCCACACTCGTGGGAGTTCTCCTCCAAGCCGCACCGCGCGCAATGCGCCGGTTGCGCCTTACGCAGCCATCCTGGCGCACGTCGTTCTTCGTTCTGATCCCAGAGCGACCGGGCTAGCTCCTCCCGATCTCTCTACCTCGGTCCTGGATCGTCTGGTCCAGGCCAGTCGGTCACCAGTTCGAAGATCCGTTGAAAGGGGCTGTATAGATATGAAACGTCATCTGACATTGCCAACGACGAGCCAGTATGCACGCAACCAGGGCAACACGGCAGCAGCAGTCGCAGATCGAACCCGCGCCGGCGACGACCACACCAGCCTGTCAGAAGCTGCACACGGTCGGCCACGCTTGACGCTCGCGAGGCCCATCTGGAGGCACAAGCTGATCCTGACAGGCAGGTTGGACCACCGCTCGGCTCCCGAGCTCGAGGAGGAGATCGAGTGCCTGTGTCAGGAAGGCGTCACGATCCTCACGCTCGACCTTCGTCAACTCGAAGCGATCGACTCAGCCGGGGCTACGGCGATCGCATTCCACGGCGCCGCTTGCAAGAGGCAAGGACACGCCTTTGCGGTGATCGCCGAGTCGCATGTCATCCATCGCGCGTTGGCTGAGGCGGGCGCGACGGACTTGCTGAAGCCCGATCCAACCGATGGCGCTGTTCCCATCGGTTCTTCGGAAGGCTCGTTCTCGGACAGGTCAACCACGATGATCAAAAACTTGTGACAGGAGCGGACATGCAAGGGCGACAGCCCCGGCCAACCAACGGCGCACTCCGCCCGGCGCAGTATCGTCGCGAGGATGGAGTCCGACACTAACCTCAGCGAGCACCCACCGGATTGGAACGCCCCCTCCCCCAGGCTGCGGATGCTGCGACGCTACGAGGTGGTGGGAACCACACTGGCTGCGCTGATCCTCGCGGCCGGCATCGCGATCGCGCTCGGCGCCGCCACCGCCGCCGTGGTGGCGGTCATCTGCGTAATCCTCGCCGGATCGATCGCCGACGCCGTGGCCGGCAGGCGGGTACGGGCGTGGGGCTACGCCGAGCGAGCCGAGGACCTGCTGGTCAGGCGCGGCGTGATGTTTCGGCGGATCTCGGTGATTCCGTACGGGCGGATGCAGTACGTCGAGGTCACCGCCGGCCCGTTCGAGCGGGCGTTCGGCCTCGCCACCGTGCAGATGCACACCGCCGCGGCCGCGAGCGACGCGCGCATCCCCGGGCTGCCCGCGGTCGAGGCAGCACGCCTGCGCGACCAGCTGACCTCCCTCGGCGAGTCGCACGCGATGGGGCTGTGAGCACACCAGCCAGCTCTGCACCGCCGCCGGATCCCCTGCCATCGCCCGACCCGCACGTCGCGGCCGGCTTGGGTGGAGAGTGGCAGCGGCTGCATCCCCTCTCGCCACTGGTGAGGACCGGTCGAGGCGTGATCGCGATCCTCGTGGTACTGTTGCTCCCCGCGGCCCGCGGCGGCCAACGGGGAGCGCTGAGCGGCGATCTCCTGCACATCGGCGTGCTCGCGGTGGCGTTCGCCCTCGGGCTGATCTCCTGGCTGGTCACCAGGTGGAGGTTGGAGAGCGGGGTTCTACGGGTGGAGAGCGGCTTGATCCGGCGGACCTCGGGGCGCTTCCCGCTGAGCCAGATCCAGGCGATCGACACCGTCCGCCCCGGTTTGGCGCGATTCTTTGGCCTGGCGGAGTTGCGGATCAGGTTGGCGAGCGGCAGCGGCAAGGCCGGCCGCCTGGCGTACCTGACCAACGCGGAGGCCGAAGCGCTGCGGGCCCGTTTGTTGGCTCTGAGTCATGGCATGGCCGAGGAGACGCCGCCACCGCCAGAGCAGGCGCTGCTGACCGTGCCGCCAGGGCGGCTGTTCGCCTCGATCCTGCTGAGCGGCACCGGGCTGATGCTGGAGTTGGCGATCGTGGCCCTCCTCGTGCTCGCGATCCTCTCGCCGAGTACAGCGGCCGCGGCGCTCAGCATCGGGTTTGTGGGCTTGGTCTCGCTGGTGGTGGGGCCGTTGCGGCGCTTCAACGGCGACTACCGCCTCACCGTGGCCGATGCCGCCGACGGGGTGCGGCTGCGCTCAGGCCTGGTGGAAACCTCAGCCGAGACGATCCCCCGGGGGCGGATCCAGGCGATCCGCATGATCGAGCCGCTGGCGTGGAGGCCATTCGGATGGTGCCGGCTGGAGGTGGATGTCGCCAGTCAGAAGTCAAAGGGTCGCCAAGATCGCAACCAGGCCAAATCGGCGCGGGCACTGCTCCCGGTGGGCAGCCACGAGCAGGCCGCCTTCCTGCTCGCCAAGGTCTTCCCCGACCTGCCGCAGGAGCGCCTCGCGCCGCCGCCTCGCGCCCGTTGGAAGTCCCCGCTGCGCTTCCGCTTGCTGTCGTGGGCGGCCAACGACCGCTACGCCCTCACTACCAGCGGCCGGCTGCGGCGAGTGACCGATTGGGTGCCGCTGGCGAAGGTGCAGAGCATCCGCCTCGTCGAAGGCCCGGCCCAGCGCCGCCTGGAGCTCGCCAGCGTTCATCTCGACACGGCAGGGCGCAGGGTGCACGCTGTCCTGCGCGACCGCGATCGGGGCGAGGCAGCACGGTTGCTGGAGGAACTTCCCGAGCGGTGTCGTCAAGCCCGGTTCAACGCTCAGTCGAAGTCAGCGACCGAGTAAACCTCGCCCCGCTGCAGCACCGTTGGCACCATCGACTGGTGGAGCTCGCTTGGCAGGTGGTGCACGGTGTAGGTGTCGCGGCCGAGCTGAAGGATCGCGGAGACCATCCGGCCGTCGATCGCGTCGGGCTCGCCCACGCACAGCAGGTGGTCGTGACCCTGGAGCCGACATTCGATCTGGTGGATGCGGCGATCGCGCGAGACAGATCCCGTGCACTCCTCCGCTTGCGCTCGCAACGAGCTGTAGTCGCGCTCGGCTGCCGCGTCGCCTTGCTGCGACGACGGTAGAAAGAAGCTCGTCATCAGCGTCGCTTGGAGCCGCCGCGCGGACGGCTGCCGGCCTCGCGCGGCGGATAGCGCTTGCGCTCGTCGGCGGTCATCTGTCTGATCACAAGCTTGCCCTGGGCGACCTGCTCGCGAATGTCCTCGAGCTTTTCGTCGTGCTTTTCCTGTTGGCGGATCTGCTGGGGGCCTGGCACGTGATCGCTCCTGAAGGCGTAACAGCCCGGGTGCACCCGGGCTTTAAGTAAGTGTGAATCTGCATTTACAGGTTAGCGCAATCATCCGCACATTCCGGCGGGCCGGCGGGTCGCGCCCGCCAACAACGCGCGTGGCACCCGGTGGGCCACACCCGGCACCACGCGCACCGCAAGCCCCTCGCCATCGAGGGGGGCCACCGACTCACCGCCCGGGCCGGCGGCCCGCGTCTGCTAGCTTGGCGGGCAGCGGCCGAGCCTTTTGGCCGCGAGGCAGCTCGCTTGAGTCCCGCAGAACATGTTCTGAGAGTGCGGTTCGGGTAGGCCACAGCCTCCGAACCGTACGCGGCACAAGCGCCGCCAAAGGAGTCATTCATGGAAAAGCAGTCGTTCGCCGATCTCGGCGTCTCAAACACGGTTGCCGCCGCGCTCGCGCGTCGCGGGATCCACGAGCCGTTCCCCGTCCAGCGCCTGGTGCTCGCCGACGTCCTCGCCGGCCACGACGTGCTCGTCAAGTCGCCCACCGGCTCGGGCAAGACGCTCGCCTTCGGGGTCCCGCTCGCCGAGCGCATCGGAGCCGGCGCACACGTGCCCGCCCACCCCGCCGCCCTCGTGCTGGCACCCACCCGCGAGCTCGCCAGCCAGATCGTCGAGGAGCTCGGCGATGTCGTTCGGGCCTGCAACCTGCGCATCACGGCCGTCTATGGTGGCGTGGGCCTCGCCAAGCAGGCGGCCCTGGCCGCCAAGTCGCACATCTTGGTCGCTACACCCGGGCGCTTGGAGGACCTGCTGCAGCGCCGCGCCTTCACGCTCGCAGCGATCCGAATCCTCGTCCTGGACGAGGCCGACCGGATGCTCGACATGGGCTTTCGCCCGGCGATCGATCGCATCGTCGCGGCCTGTCCGGCGGAGCGCCAAACACTGTTCTTCTCGGCAACCCTCGACGGCGTCGCCGGCCGCGTCGCGGCGCGTTACACGAAGCGAGCGATCACCCACGAGCAGGGCGAGCCGGGCCAGTACGAGACGGCCGACATCGAGCACCGGTTCGTCGCGATCCGTGAGAACGCCCGCGTGCAGACGCTGGTGGACGAGCTCGGCCGCGAGCGCGACCGCGCGCTGGTGTTCGTGCGCACCAAGCGGGGCGCTGACCGGCTCGTCAAACGGCTCGGGGCCAATGGTGTGGAGGCGCTCGCGATCCACGGCAACAAGTCCCAGGGCCAGCGCGAGCGGGCGCTCGCCAGCTTCAGATCGGGCCGCGTCGACACGCTGGTGGCTACCGACGTCGCCGCCCGGGGCATCGACGTCGACGGTATCTCGCACGTGATCAACTTCGACCCGCCGGACAACCACGACACCTACGTCCACCGGATCGGGCGAACCGGCCGCGCTGGGCGCCAGGGCATCGGTATCACGCTCGTCGGCGCCGGCGAGGAGCACGAAATGCGCGAGCTCGCTCGCCGGCTCGGCCTCACGCACGGGCTCGGTGGCGCTCCCCCGACTAGCCGACGGCGACGCAGCTCAGCGCAAACCGGGCGCGGCAGCGCTCGCCGGGGGTGAGCAGGCGCAGGCCGGCGCCGCTGCGCAGTGCGTTGGCGGGCGCGGCCATCGGCTCGAAGCAGATGAACTCGCCCGGACGCGGGGCGTAGACCTGCGCGCAGGGGTAGCCCTCGAGCAGCTCGAGCTCGAGCCGCCGGCCGGCGGCTTGGACCGCGAAGCGGGCGGGCGCTGACACCGCGTCGAAGCCATCGTCGAATTCGCGCTCGGCGAGCTCGAACTCCTGACCGGGCAGCTCCTCGCCGGAAGCGACCGGGATCTGAAACTCGTCGAGCAGCAGGGCGCGCATCGCCGGCAACTCGACCTGCCAGCGCTCGCGGGGGGTTCCCGGCAAAGAGAGGTAGGGGTGAAAGCCGAACGCCACCGGAACCGTGTCCTGGCCGCACGCGTGTACCGCAACAGCGATCTCCAGGCGTCCGCCCCGCAGGCTGGCCTCGTAGCGGAGGTCGTGGCGGAACGGGAAGACCTCGAACAGATCACCGCGCGACTCGCTCCAGGCCAGTTGCGCGATGAGCGTTTGCGCGTCAGAGCCGTCGGGAGGAGCGGTCGCCTCCCACGCCATCCGCCCGCCGATCACCCCATGGATCGGCAGGCCGCGGTCATCGAGCGCCACGCGCGTGGTGTCGTGCGGCACCGCGACGCTGCGCCCCGCGACCGTGTAGTCGAAGGCCGCCAGCCGGTTGGCCCACGGGTAGAGCAGCGGGATGCCCATCGTCTTGCCGCGCTCCACATACGCCTCCACGCCCCGGTTCTGTGCCAGCAGCTGCTCGCCGCGGTGGCGCAGCGAGCTGCATAGCATCCCCGCGCCCGGCAGGAACGTCGCCTCCAGCTGCGCCCCCTCATCGCGCAGCGTCACTGCCGTTGGCTCGGCCCCGTTCATGCGAACCGCGGCTCCTCGCGCCCAGGGAACAGCTCGGGCAAACCGTCGCTCACCCGGTCGGGGAAGTGTGGCGGGCGCTTCTCCAGAAACGAGGTGATGCCCTCGCGCGCGTCGGCCGAGCGGCCGCGGGCGAACATCGCACGCGAGTCGGCGCGGTGAGCCTCCATCGGATGGGCGGCACCCAACCCGCTCCACAGCAGCCGCCGCGCGAGCGCCACCGACACCGGCGCGGTGTTAGCGGCGATCTCCAGCGCCAGCTCGCGGGCCGCGCCGAGCAGCTCGCCCTCGGAGTGCACGCTGCGCACCAGGCCCCCCGCGAGCGCCTCCTGCGCGGTGAACACACGTCCGCTGGCGACCCACTCCATCGCGCGGCTGATCCCCACGATGCGGGGTAGGAACCAGCTCGAGCACGCCTCGGGCACGATCCCTCGGCGCGTGAAGACAAAGCCGATGCGCGCCCCCTCGGCCGCCAGGCGGATGTCCATCGGCAGCGTCATCGTGATCCCCACCCCCACCGCGGGCCCGTTGATCGCGGCGATCACCGGCTTGGCGGACTCGAAGATCCGCAGCACCACGCGGCCGCCGCCGTCCCGCGGGATCTCGCCCTCCGGGCGCTCGCCGTAGTCGAAGGTGGCGCCGCCCTCGCCGAGGTCCATACCGGCGCAGAAGCCGCGGCCCGCGCCCGTCACGATGACGGCCCGCACCTCGTCGTCGCGGTCGGCGTGCTCGAATGCCTCGATCAGTTCGGCGCCCATCCCTTCGGTGAACGCGTTCAGGCGCTCGGGCCGGTCAAGCGTGATCGTCAGCACGCCCTCCGCAACGTCATAGCCGATGTTCTCGAACTCCATCATGTTCCTCCACGGGATTTTGCGCAGCGCACAGCGTATCCGGCGAGCGCCCTACCCCACCAGCTCCAACAGCGGCTCGCACAGCGCCGGCGGCGCGACGAGGATCCCCCAGGGGAGGTCCTCGTGTGGGGGCAGCTCGACCACGCGCAGGCCGACCGCTTCGCACAGCAGCGCCCCGGCGGCGATGTCCCACAGCTTCACGGTGCGCTCGAAGTAGGCGTCGTAGCGGCCGGCCGCCGTCCAGGCGAGGTCGAGCGCGGCGCTGCCGAAGCGGCGGATGTCGCGCACGCGCGGGATCACGCTCGCGAGCACGTGCGCCTGTGCGGCGCGAACACGCGCGTCGTAGGCAAAGCCGGTCGCGACCATCGCATTCGCCAGGTCGCTCGCACGCGGGCGACCTGTTTGGGCGGCCACCAGCTCGGTCGTCTCGTGCGGCCCGAGGAGCGTCGCGCGGCCGCCCCGCACCACGCTGAACAGCTGCTCGCGGGTGGGGTCGTAAATCGCGCCCACCAGGGTCGTCCCCTGCGCGTTGCGCACGGCCACGCTAACGCACCACTGCGGGAGCCCGAACAGGAAGTTGACGGTGCCGTCGAGCGGATCCACCACCCAGTCAAGACCGGTGGTGCCCTCGACGTGGTCGCCCTCCTCCCCCACGAAGCCATCGTGTGGACGCCGCGCGGCGAGCAGCTCGCGGATCGCCCGCTCGGAGGCGAGGTCGGCCTCGCTGACCAGATCGGTGGGGGTGCTCTTGGCGCTTACCTGCCGCTCGGCGCCGTGGCGCACGCGCTCGGCCAGCAGCGCGCCCCCGCACCTCGCCGCCTCGACCGCGACCTCCAGCAGCTCCTCGCTCACGCGAACCCGGGCGGGCGGTGCGATGCCCACGGGCGCTCGGCCTCCACGGAGCCGGCCAGCGAGAGCAGCGTCACCTCGTCGTCGGGCCGGCCGACCAGCTGCACGGCCAGCGGTAGATGGTCGGCGTCGTCGGTGAAGCCCATGGGGATCGAGACCGCCGGCTGACCCGTGGCGTTCCAGGTGCCGAGGAACGGGATCAACCGCGTGCCGCCAAACATCGTGGCCACCATCCCGCGCCCCTCGAACTCGCCGATCCGCAGCGCGGGGCGAGCGGTGCAGGGGAGCAGCAGCGCGTCGCAGTCGGCGAGCACCCGCCCCACGCGTGCGTTCAGCGCAGCTTCGGAGGCGAGCGCACGCGCGATACCCGCCTCGCCGACCAGTTCGCCGGCGCGCACGATGTGGCGGGAGCGGCGCTCCATGCGCTCGACGTGGCCGATGTCCACGGCCGACTCGTAGGCGCCGCGCAGGTAGCGCGCGATCAGATGGGGGCCCAGCCAGGGGGGGTAGTCGGGGTCGCGCTCGACGAGCTCGTGGCCGAGCGAGCGCAGCAGCTCAACCGCCTCGGCATGCGCGCGCAGCACGCGCGCGTCGAGAGGCTGGGGCAGGATCGGCTTGGTGGAGTAGGCGATCCGCAGGGGATCGGTTGCCCGCCCGCCCCGTGCCCCCCCACCCCGCGCGGCGGCCTCGGCGAAGCTCCCCTGGGCGGGCGGCGTCTGGGCGGTGAGGTCGAGGAACAGCGCGGCATCGCGGACACCGCGCGCGATCGGCCCGTACACCGCGAGGCCGTGCCAGCCGTAGAGCTTCTCGGTATGAGGGGCAAGCGAGATGCGGTGGCGCGAGGGCTTGATGCCGAACAGGCCGCAGAAGCTCGAGGGGATGCGAATCGAGCCGAGGCCGTCGGAGCCGAGCGCGGCCCCGACCAGCCCGGCGGCCACGGCGGCACCCGATCCGCCCGAGGAGCCGCCCGGCGTGTGCTCGAGGTTCCAGGGGTTGCGGGTGATGCCGAACGTCGGGGTCTCGGTGAACGGCCACAGCGTCAGCTCGGGCACGTTGGTCTTGCCGAGCACGATCGCGCCGGCCTCGCGCAGGCGGCGCACGACCTCCTGATCGGCGCTCGCGACCCGCTCGGCCGCGCGGGTGCCGAACGAGGTGACCTCGCCGGCGACGTCGGTGTCGTCCTTAATCGCGACGGGCACCCCGAGCAGCGGGCGGGCCCCGCCGGCGCCGCGACGCGCGTCGGCCTGGTCGGCTTCGAGCAGCGCGCGTTCGGCGAACACCGTCTTGTAGGCGTTCAGCTGCTTGTCATAACGCTCGATCCGATCGAGGTACAGCTGCACGAGCTCGCGCGAGGAGACCTCCCCGGCGGCGATCAGCTCTGCTTGGCGGGCGATCCCGGCGAAGGCGAGGTCCACGGCGTCCATGGGGAGAAAGCTAGCGGATACCGTTTTGGGGAGACACGTCTACGCCTTTACGGGCCACGCGTACCGGTACCGGCCGCCACGCCCACCGCCACGACGACATAGTCAGACAGGGGTGATCGGGTTGTGCCGCGCCGGCCACTCGCGGCGGCGACCGAAGCCGGGAGACGCTCGCCTTTGGCGAGCATCCCCGTTTCGGCCAGCCACCAGCGCGAAGCGGGCGATCAGCTCGGCGCGCAGGTCGTCGGGCTCGATCACCGCGTCTACGACCATTTCCGAGGCGAGGTGCAGGATGTCGATGTCAGCCGCGTACTCCGCGCGCAACCGCTCGGTCTCCGCGGCGCGCTCGGCGGGGTCGGCGATCGCCTGCAGCTGGTTGTAGTAGACGGCGTTGACGGCCGCCTGCGGGCCCATCACCGCGATCGAGGCGGTGGGTAGCGCCAGGCAGCAGTCGGGGTCGAAGGCCGGCCCGGCCATCGCGTAGAGCCCGGCGCCGTAGGCCTTGCGCACGATGACCGAGATCTTCGGCACCGTCGCTTCGGAGACCGCGGCGATCATCTTCGCGCCATGGCGGATGATCCCCTGGCGCTCGACCTGCGTGCCGATCATGAAACCGGGGACGTCGGCGAGGAACAGCAGCGGCACGTTGAAGGCGTTGCACGTCCAGATGAAACGGGCCGCCTTGTCGGCGGAGTCGACGAACAGCACGCCGCCCTTGACCTTCGGCTGGTTGGCGAGGATTCCGACGGGCCGACCGTCGAGACGCGCAAAACCGACGATCAGCTCCTTCGCCCAACGCGCGTGGATCTCCATCAAGGAATCGGCGTCCACCAACGCGTCGAGCAGCAGCCGCATGTCGAATGGCTTGTTCTCATCGGCGGGGATCAGCTCGCCGATCGGGGTCTTTGATTGGGGGACCCACCCACCCGCCCACCCACCCGCGAACGGTGGGGCGGCGAACCCCATGGCGCCCTCGGCGTTGGGAGGGGAGGAGGAGGGGTTGTTTGCGGCAGACCCGCCGGGATCAAGCGAGGGTGGAGCCTGCTCACCAGACCGGAGCGAGGGTGGGCCCTGCTCGAAGTTGCCCGGCAGGTAGGAGAGGTAGCGCACTGCGGCGTCGATGCCCTCCTCGTCGCTAGGCACCAGCACGTGCCCGCAGCCGCTCACGCCGGTGTGCATCCGCGCGCCGCCCATCTCCTCCAGCGTGACGTCCTCGCCGATCACCATCTGCGCCATCCGCGGCGAGCCGAGATACATCGAGGCGTTGCCGTCGCGCATGATCACGATGTCGCAGAACGCGGGGATGTAGGCGCCGCCGGCCGCGGAGGGGCCGAACAGCACGCACACCTGCGGCACGAGGCCCGAGAGCCGCACCTGGTTGTGGAAGATCCTCCCCGCCCCCCGGCGTCCGGGGAACATCTGCACCTGCTCGGTGATCCGCGCTCCCGCGGAGTCCACCAGATACACCATCGGCACCCGCAGCTCGAGCGCGCGCTCCTGCACGCGCAGGATCTTCTCGACCGTCTTCGGGCCCCACGAGCCGGCCTTCACGGTCGGGTCGTTGGCCATCAGCGCGACGGGGCGCCCGCCGATCCGCCCGAGGCCGCTCACCACGCCATCGGCCCCCAACCCGTCCTCCTGCCAGTTGGCCAGCAGCGCTTCCTCGGAAAAGGTGCCGGGGTCGAGCAGTCGCGCCACGCGCTCGCGCACCGGCAGCTTGCCCTGCTCCTTGGCCTTCTCGTGGTGGCGCTCGGGCCCGCCCCGCAGGGCACGCCCGGTGGCGCCGCTGAGGGCGCTCACAGGCGGGTGCACCCTCCACGACGGGGGAGCGTCGCGAGACGATGGAGCCCTCCGTGCCAGGGCCCTCCACGACGGGGGAGCGCCGCGCTCACGGACGCGGCGGGTGGGTGGGCCACCAATTCTTCCGGCGGCGGCGCCCGCGTGCGAGGTTGCGTTCGTGGCGTGCCTGCTGGCGCGCCTGCACCAGCTCGAGGTCGGAGGCCGGCCCGAGCAGCCGCCAGGCGTCGCGCACCACGGGCAGCAGCGTGAAGCCGATCACCCACCCCGGCCAGAACTCAGCCGGCGGGCCGCTGGCCAGCCAGATGCCGACGCTCAAAGCCGACACGCCCAGCGAGCCGCCCGCCTCCTGCGCGAGGCGGCGGCGCAGGTGCGACTTGCGCTTGACCAGGGCGCGTTGCACCGAGGTCGAGCTGACCGGCAGGTCGGCGCGCAGCGCGTCGAGGTCGGCGCGCGTGGATGCCTTGTACGCCTCGCCGACGCGATCCTCCAGCTCCTCGGAGGTCAGCCGCCCCGCACCGCCGTGCTCGCGCAGCTCATCGATCAGCTGCTCACGCTCATCATCCGCGACGCGTAGCTTCGACAGGTCGCTCATACCCGAGAGGTTAGAGCCTATCCCGGTGGGCCGTGCGGCGGCGCGACCTACAAGGCCGGGTTGGGCTCGGGCTCGGCGCCGGCGTAGGTGTAGAAGCCCGTTCCCGACTTGCGCCCCAGCCATCCTGCCGAGAGCATCTTGCGCAGCGTCGGCGGAGCCGCGAAGCGCCGTTCGCTGAACTCAGCCAGCAGCACGTCGCAGATCGCCCCCAGCGTGTCCAGCCCGACGAAGTCGGATAGCAGCAGCGGCCCCATCGGGTGGCCGGCGCCGGCCTTCATCGCCGCGTCGATCTCGACCACCGAGCCGACCTGCTCTTCCAGCGCGCGGATCGCGTCGAGCATGTACGGCACCAGCAGGCGGTTGACGATGAACCCCGCTTTGTCGCGCGTCGGAATCGCCAGCTTGCCCTCGGAGCCGATGAACTCCAGGGCGGTGTCGAGCGTCTCCTGGGAGGTGGTCACGCAGCGCACGACCTCCACCAACTGCATCACCTGCGCCGGATTGAAGTAGTGCAACCCGACGAACTGCTCCGCGCGCGAGGTCACGGCCGCCTGGTCGATCACGGCCAGCGAGGAGGTGTTGGTCGCGAAGATCGCCTGCGGCTTGACGATCGCATCGACCTCCCGCCACATCTCGAGCTTCAGCGCCAGGCTCTCGGTGATCGCCTCGATCACCAGGTCGCAGTCGGCGAGATCGCGGTAGTCCACCGTGCCCGTTAGGCGCGCCCTCACTGCGTCGGCCTCCTCTTGGGAGCTCTTGCCCTTCTCGACCGCGCGCGCCAGCTGCTTCTCGATCTTGCCGACGCCCTTGGCGAGCGTCGCCTCGTCCACCTCGCGCAGCACCACCGCGTAGCCGGCCTGCGCGGCCACCTGGGCGATGCCGTGGCCCATCAGCCCCGCTCCGAGCACGCCCACCTTCTCGATCTGCCGCGCCATCTCAACCTCCACTCGTTTTCCTCGACGGACGGGGAGCCTACCGGGAAGGGTCGGGTGCGAGCAGAGCACCGGCAGCCCGGCTCACGGCGAGAGTCATTTTTTCCAAAAGTTGGGAAGGTTTGGCGAGCATTGGAGTCTCCTTCGGATAAAGCCCCGACCAGAGGAGGCATCTTGATGCCCGGCCGAAGGCACTTCTCAACCACGATCGTCACGGCGCTTGCCTGCGTGGCGCTCACTCCGGGGGCGGCCGCAGCGTTCGACCACCCTTCATCGGACAGTTCCACTCGATCACCTCGATCGCCAGCACCGTACCGGCCAACGGGGATGTGAATCCCTATGGGATCGTCACTGTTCCCGGCAGCAGCGGCGCGCTGATGCGCGGGAATACGCTCGTCAGCAACTTCAACAACGAAGAAAACCTCCAGGGGACCGGCACGACGATCGTGCAGATCAGCCCCACGGGGGCGCTCTCCGTCTTCGCCAAGATCAAGCCCTCGAGACTTCCCGGCCCCTGCCCCGGCGGAGTGGGGCTCACGACCGCGCTCGCGATGCTGCCCCGGCGGGATGTGATCGTCGGCGGCCTGCCCATCGCAACGGCCAGGCCGCCACGCACAGGCGGGATGTCTGATGGTGCTCGATAGCTAGGGGCATCTGGTGCGGGCGATCTGCGGTCCGCCGATCAACGGTCCCTGGGACATGACGGCGGTCGACCAGGGTTATGGCGCCACGCTGTTCGTCACCAACGTGCTCAACGGCACCGTCGCCTCGGGCGAAACTCCCACCGACCAAGGCACCGTGGTGCGGATCCGCGTACAGCCCCGCTTTGGCCGCGGATTGCGGGTGACGAGTGAGGAAGTGATCGCCGAAGGCTTCCCCGAGCGCACCGATCCCGCGGCGCTCGTGGTCGGCCCCACCGGCGTGGGACTGGGCGAAGAAGGCACCCTGTACGTCGCCGACACCCAGGACAGCCGGATCGCGGCAGTACCCGGCGCGCTCTACCGCCAAACGCCGCAGGGCGAAGGCGGGATCACGGTTGCCACCGGCGGCTACCTGAACAGCCCGCTGGGACTCACGATCGCCCCCAACGACGACATCCTCACCGCCAACGGCGAGGGGACGGCAACCTCGTCGAGACCACCCCCGTAGGGGCCGAGTTCCAGCCCTTCGACACCGGCGCCGGCGGGGGCAGGCTGTTCGGACTCACCGTCGCTCCCCGCAACCAGGGCGTGCTGTTCGTCAACGACACCAATAACACCCTCGAACTGCTGCACTGAGCGCAGGGCCTCGCAGCCGGGCGGGCATGCATCGGCCCGCCCGGCTGTCGTGGGTTGCGTCTTTGCCTTGCCTGTGGTCGTTTTGAGACCGACGCGTGCCCGTGCGCGCGCACGCGTCAGGGCCTTTCGAAGATGCTTGTCGCGCGCCCACGGCTCGGAGTACGCTTCCAAGCGTGCCCACCGAACAGGACTTCGACCTCTCCGCCGCCGGGCTGCGCGCGGACGGTACCGATCTTCGGATCTCCGTTGAGGTGCTGGCGAGCAAGCTGGAGGAGTCACTGCCGGGACGCATCCGCGTCGAGCGCCGCGGCGGAGGGCTGCTCGGCCGCGGCGAGAAGCACGTGCGCCTCGTACGGATCGAGCTCGGTGGCAACTGCTATCAACTGACGGTCGAGGGCGACCGCGTGGAGGGCTTCCGCGAACGTCAGGTGGGAGGCATCTCGATCAAGCGCGAGGCACTCGACCCCAGCGCGTGGGTGACGGCGCTGACCGGCGATCTGCAGGCCGAGGCGGAGCGCAGCACCGAGGCGCGCACGGCGCTCAAGAGGCTGCTGGGCTGATGGCGCGGCGGCGCGGCGGCGGAGCGGGCGCAGCGCTCCGGAGGCCGGTGGGCTGAAATGGCACGGCGGCGCGGCCAGGAACCGGAAGAGGCGCCGGCGCTGGATCGGAAGGAGCGAAGGCCAGGAAGCGGAAGTGGCCGACGGCGCCGAAATGGCCGATCCGGGGCGACGGCCGCCGAGCAACAGGAGTCGCTGGAGCGGATCGAACGGGGCGGCATCACGGTTGCGGCCGAGCGGCGCTTGAGCGAGCTGCGCGAGAAGGGCGGCCTGTTCACCTCCGACCTGACCGTCAACGGCTGGGCGCTCGCCCACCAGCTTGGGTTGCGCCCGCTCTCGCAGGTGATGGGCAGCTCGATCTACCAGATGGGCTACCAGTCATCGTGGGGGCAACTGGAAGGTGGGTACGACCCTACGGGCGCCAACATGTTCGAGCTCACCACGCTCTCCCAGGCGCTCAACGAGGTGCGCACACGCGCGCTCGGGCGACTGGCTCAGGAGGCCATGCACGTGGGTGCCGACGCGGTCGTGGAAGTGGACACGCGCGCCGGCGAAAGCAGTTTGGAAACAGGAACGACCTCGCTCGAACATACGGTGTTCGGCACCGCCGTTCGCCGCGAGGCTGGGCTGGCCAACGCCGACACGCGCAAGGGCAACGGCGCAGAGCACGGAGCCAACAGCACGCAAGCGGTAGACATGGAGGCGGCCGCCCGGTACTCACCGAGCTGTCGGTGGCTGACTTCTCCAAGCTCGTGCGGGGTGGCTTCGAGCCACTCGGGATCGTCGCCTGGAGCTCTGTGTTCTTCGCCAGCTATGGCTATGGCCCGGGCGGCTTCGCGGGCACCAGACTGATGGAAGGACAGATGCAGAACTTCGAGCTGCGCGGTTTACGCAAGCCTTCTACAACGCCC
>CAVYWG010000002.1:0-270631 GCA_963772075.1 uncultured Solirubrobacterales bacterium
CTGGATCGCGATAGGCCGGTTCCGTTCAGGTCGTTTGAGGGCGGTATGCGTAGGTTTGCTCTCATGCTCGCGACTGCGGCGTTGATGAGCGCTCTGGTTGGTGCCGCCGCTACGGCGGCGCACGCCAAACACATGGCCCCCGCGAAGTGCTCGCTGGCGCACGAACGGGTGTTGACCGCCGATGCGCGGGCCATACTATATGAAGCTTCGGCATACCCGAAGGACCTCCTGGCGTATTCGGCTGCGCTCGTGGCTCGAAGCGGTCCTACTACCTCGGCCTGGCGTCGTATGGAGGGCCGTCGGGCTCGGGAGGCGTGGTCCCGATGACGCTCATTGGTGCCCCGTAGTTGCGTACGATGTAGGTAGCGCTTCTCCAGAACACAGTTTTCACGAAGTGTGGGTCCGTAATCTCGCGACTGGGAAGCTGCTCCACAGAATGCCGAATGGATCACCCGCCGAACCTGGCGATGTTGGCATTGGAGACACCACGGCGATTGTCGTAAAGCCGGATGGGTCGGTGGCATGGATTGTCACGGCGGGACAGATACAGCTTGGCGGCGTTCAGGTTCGTTCAGTCGATAAGACTGGCAGTCACCTGCTCGCTGTCTCCCGGGAAATCGAACCGGACTCCCTTGCGCTCGCGGGCAGTACCTTGTACTGGACAGAGGGCGGCAAGCCATTCTCAGCGTCGCTGAATTGAATGACTTTGTGGGCCTCGAAGCGAAAATGCCCGATCTCCGGAAGTAGCAGTTTGAGAGCGAAGCTTGGGTTTATCCTCAGGCTGACGGCTGTCATTGTGCTGGTGGTCGCTCTAGGTACGGCGAATGCTACAGCAGCGCACGTCAAACACAAGACTCCCTCGAAGTGTCCTCCGGCGCACGAACGGGTGTTTACCGCCGATGCGCAGGCGATAATATATGAAGCCGCTGCGTATCCAGAAGGCCCCCCTGGTGTATTCGGCTGCGCCCGTGGCTCGAAGCGGCCCTACTACCTTGGCTTAGCGTCGTATGGAGGCCCGTCGGGCTCAGGAGGCGTGGTTCCGATGACGCTCGTTGGTCCCGTCGTTGCGTACGACGTGGGTAGAGTTTTCGAAATTCTTTCAGTGCACAGTTTTTTCGAAGTGTTGAGTTGAGTAACCTCGCGACCGGGAAGCTGCTCCACAGAATGCCGAACGGATCACCCGCCGAACCCGGCGATGTTGGCATTGGAGACACCACGGCGATTGTCGTGAAGCCGGATGGGTCAGTGGCATGGATTGCTAGGGCGAGTACAGAACTTGGTGGCATCGAGGTTCGTTCAGTTGATAAGACCGGCAGCCATCTGCTCGCCGCCTCGCCGGAAATCGAACCCGATTCCCTCGCGCTCGCGGGTAGCACCTTGTACTGGACAGAGGGCGGCAAGCCGATGTCAGCATCGCTGAACTAGGGACGGTCGCCTGTGATGTTACGCATGGGCTTGTCGTGGGCCGCGAGCTGGACCTTGACCTTGATCGCGATTGTGGCTATTGGCGTGGGAGGCTGCGGGGGTGGTCAGGTTGTGAATACAAGGGGTTCGCCGCAGGCTCGAGCCTCGCGAGTAGTGCCCGCCTATCGTATTGGTCAGTATTGCCGCCCTGGCAAGACTCAGGGGTACAGTGCCGTTGACGTGGAGTGCCGTCATCATCATCTCGCAAGACGCTGAAGACGCTGAAGACGCTGAAGACGCTGAAGACGCCGAGGGCGCCTCGGTGCGGCGCAAACGGCGGACGAGCCCAGCTTTTGTAAGCGTTCAGTGGGTTGCTGCTTAACGTGAGCAGCGGCGCTGGGTCGCTCGCGCGCGTGGGCGGTGATCGCGTTGGTGAGGTAGGCGAATAGCGAGCGTCGTTGCAGGCGGCACGTGGTGTGCGCGGATAGCAGCCTCGCCGTCGCAGCTCGCCGTTGTGCGACTGGCGGCCGAGCGAGAGCTTGCGGTAGATGACGGCGCTGCGCAGGCCGCGCTCGGCGTGGTTGTTCGTTGGCTGCACGCTGTCATGAGCGGCGAACGTCGACAGCGCTGGCCATGCCTTCAGGAGGTTTCTGGCCATGCCGCGGCAGCGCTCGTGGCGCGCTCGTTCGGCGGCGAAGGAGCGGATGATCGGCTGTAGGTGCGCTGCAGGGAGCGGATCCGTCCGTTTCAGCTCACGACGATCCCGGTGTCAGCGAAGACGTCCACGCCCAGAAGATACGCTCGCAGAGCGTGAGGCCCGCCTCGCCGAACTCTTCTCAGCGCCGAGGCCTTCGGCGTGGGCCTTGAAGTCTCGCCGCAGGTGCGCCCAGCAGAGCTGGCGACGGCGCAGTGGTAGGTGCGCATAGGCCCATCAGCGGTCGGAGGTGAAGATCGCCTGCGTGTCGGCGAGCAGCTCCTTGCATGGTCCTCATGACGTCAGGCTCGACGGAGAAGTAGGCATAGCGCTGATCGAAGAGTCGCGCACGACGCGCCCGTGCACCAGCCGTTCCAGCCGGTCTCATCCATGTTCAACGCCGGGGGGCGCGCAGCCGGCCGAGCAGATCATCGTGGACCTCGGCCAGCGCGCCGCGGTCCTGGTGAGGATCGTGTCCACGTGCCCGAGCTGATCCGCGCGCCGAAAGACTTCATCAGCTCAACGGCGTCATCGCGGGAGACGCGGTCGCGCACCGAGAGCGTCGTCACTGCTGCTTCAAGGCGAGGCCGAAGCAGCTACAGCCGCCTGCGCTGGCAACTCGGCGCGCGTACGCGCTCCCACGACCAGGACAACGCATCCGCAGAGCGCGGTGCTCGATGACCCTCACGTTGAACGGCGGCAGCTCTTCGACCTAGAGCGCGCCGGCTTACCGACTGCTGCTCATCGCCCGAGAACACGCGGCGGCAGCGGAGCGCGCTGGCGAGTGCTCGACGACCTCATCGACCGCCCACGCCGGCAGAAGCGGCCGGCCGTGGACCTCATGACCATCCTGGGCGCCCTGCGTGCAACCCGACCGATCCTTGCTCGCGAGGCACACCGGCGGATCGGAGCTCGGTGGGGCCGAGGAGTCCGCGACGAACGAATCAGTGGCGCTCGAGCTCCGCAATCGGCTCATCCTGGCGCGCCACGCGCTCCTCAAGGCGACGGATCTGCTCATCCATCCTCAACAGAACCGCCACAACGAACTGACGGCCTGGTCGTAGATCGCCTCCGCCTCGCCACGCTCCACAACCCCAGATTCGACAGCGGACGACTATATCCCCCAACCCACTGAACGCTTAGAGCGCCGGGATAAACCGGCATGGAGAAGGAATGAGAGAGTCCGACATCGAAGGTGTAGCGAGCCACGGTGGCCCTGAGTCATGCGCTGGCGTCTGTGAGGGCGTCGGTGAAGCGTTGATAGGGGTACGTGTAGGCTGGGCTATTGAGCCGCGAAATCAAGGGTTTCGGGGTGCCGACGTGGTTAAGCGAGGCGGAAGGCAACATCGCTCACAGCGCTTTCGCGAGCTGTGGGTGGACCCCGCGCGGTCGAAGAACCTGTGCATGCACGGAGTCTCCATGCGCGAGAACCGGGAGGTCCCGTGATTGCCCGTCCTGATGGTGTGGGTGGGCTGCTCAGGGGAAGGCCAAGGCCGTATCCCTAGATGCACGATCATGGGAAGTCTGACAGCCCCGTAGTACCTGCGAAGCTGCCGAACAACGCCGGTTCGCCGGCGGCGGAGGTGGTGGAGGGAAGGGGGCTGGCCAAGGGGAACACGGCCAACAAAACGCGTCCCGGACACAGAGCCGGCTTGAGCGCGTCAAGTGCGTTGGATCGTGTGCGCGGAGTCGCACAGCAGGACAAGGAAGCGCGGTTCACGGCGCTCTTGCATCACGTCACGGTCGATCGCCTGCGGGTGGCATACCGGGCATTCAGCCCGCGTGCCGCGGCGGGGGTGGACGGCGTGACGTGGCAGTCTACGGGCAGCAGTTGGAGGAGCAATCTCCAGGACCTGCACGCACGGCTGCACGCGGGGCGTACCGAGCGAAGCCATCACGCAGGGTTCACATCCCGAAGGCGGACGGGCGGCTTCGGCCGCTCGGTATCGCCTCGCTGGAGGACAAGATCGTCCAGCGCGCTGTCGTTGAGGTGTTGAACGTCATCTACGAGACGGACTTCCTTGGTTTCTCCTATGGGTTTCGGCCCGGTCGCAGCCCGCATGATGCGCTGGATGCGCTCGCGGCCGGGATCCGGCAAGAAGAAGGTGGGCTGGGTGCTCGACGCGGACATCCGCGATTACTTCACCAGCCTCGACCAGTCGCGGCTGTTGGGGTTCCTCGAGCATCGCATCGCGGACAAGCGCGTCCTGCGCCTGATCCAGAAATGGCTCAGGGCAGGCGTGATCGAGGACGGGTCCTGGACGAGTAGTGACGAGGGGACACCGCAAGGAGCGTCGGTTTCGCCGCTGCTCGCGAATGTCTACTTGCATTACGTCCTTGACCTGTGGGCTGAGCAGTGGAGGCGACGCCACGCTCACGGTGACATGGTCATCGTGCGCTGGGCCGATGACTTCATTGTGGGCTTTGAGCATCGCGATGACGCCGAGCGGTTCCACGACGATCTCCGCGAGAGGTTCGCGAAGTTCGCTCTGGAGCTGAACGCTGAGAAGACGCGCCTGATCGAGTTCGGACGACATCGCCGTCCGAGACCGCAAGGCGCGTGGCCTCGGACGGCCTGAAACGTTTGATTTCCTCGGCTTCACGCACATCTGCGCGAAGACAAGGAAGGGGCGGTTCATGCTGAAGCGCAAGACGGTCTCGAAGCGGATGGCGGCGAAGCTACGCGAGGTCAAGACCTCGCTCATGGCCCGCCGGCATCTGCCGATCCCCGACCAGGGACGCTGGCTGGCAAGCGTGGTGCGAGGACACCTCGCCTACTACGCGGTGCCAGGCAACATCGATATGGTGATGGCCTTCCGCACCCAGGCGACACGGCACTGGTGTCGGGCGCTACGGCGCCGCAGCCAGCGCCATCGCCTGGACTGGGAGCGCATAAACCGCCTCTCAACTCGATGGCTCCCACCTGCCCGCATAAGCACCCCTGGCCCGACGCGCGCTTCGACGCCAGAACCCAAGGCAGGAGCCCAGTGCGTTAGCAGCGCACGCTGGGATCTGCGCGGGGGGCCGCCAGCAACGGCGGTCCCTACCGCGATCAAGCTTTTTGGCGTCCACTCGCTGATAGCCCAGCCGCGACCGCCCGTGCAACTCGGGCCTGAGCCACGTGCGGCGCTGCCGGAAGCCCCGTATGTCCCGCTGCTGGTGGTCTACTCGCAAGTGACGACGACCCAGTGTCGGTGTGCAGGCCCCCCTGCGGTGATTGCGAGCACGACGCAGGTGTGAGCCGTGGCCAGGTCGGCGGTCTCGCTGTGTGAGGCGGAGAGTTGTTCGTCTCCTAGTGTGCGGGGCCGATGGCGAGGGCGGCAAGCAGGTGCTCCTGGGCGGCGAGGTCGGCGGCGGTCCAGTTGGTGTAGACGAGTGCGTAGCGGCGCCGCGCGGCCTGCGGCGTTGGCGTGAGCGCCCGGTTGCGCGTTCTCGTGGGAGGTTCGCTGGGATTGTGCCGTGGCGCTCGGGGGCCGGGTCGCCAATGGGTGCTGCCGAGATGGCCGGTCACATGGGTTCGGCGCCGAAGGATCGGCTGGTCGGGGAGGGAGCGCCCGCAGCAGAGCCGCCGCCGCATCCGCTGAGGGCGAGCAAGGCGAGCAGGAGCGCGGCCCGGAGACGGCTCATAGCCCAGGCGGGTGGCGCGCGACGTAGCTGGTGCCGTCGCCGAGTTTGGCGAGTGGTTCTGAGCGCCAGCGTGGCCCGGAGCCCGTGGGGATCGGGGGGCCGCCGTAGTCGGCGGTGTCGAGTGCGATTCCGGCGATGACGACCCAGGCGTGCGCGCTGTTGGCGTAGATGGTGATCCAACGTCCGCCGCCCGGTAGCCCGTAGCTCTCGAGTTCGGTGGAGTCGAGTGCGGTGAGGCCGAGCAGGCCGGCGGGGTAGAGCACGAATGAGGTCGCGCCGGAGCAGTCGTAGGCGGGCCAGAGCTCAGCGGGCGTGCCGTAGTGCTGGTCGGGTTCGGGGTAGGGGCGGTGTGGACAAGGTTGCCGGCGGCGATCGCGAGCTTGACGGCTGCGGGCGCTTCCCTGGGCGCGGTGGCACTGCCGTCGGGCTGGATGTGTGCGGTCTGCCCCGCGGTGAGGCCAAGTGTGCCGTCGGCGAGCCTGGGCTGGCAGCTCGCGGCTTCCCCGGTCGTCGGCGTGGGTGCGACGCCGTCGAGGAGGTTCCCGGCGTCGGGATTGGGTGCGGGTGTGATGGTGACGGTGCGTTGGCCCCAGGCGTTTTGGTCGGGGCGGGACGGTCGTGCAAGCCCGGCATGGAAGTCAACACTGATTGGGAGCCATCTCCCTCCTGGCGTTCCGTATGACCGGACGGTCGGCAGGATCGGCAGAGATGAGGGCGAACCAATGACACGATGGTGCCGATTATCATCGCCGTCGTCTGCTTCGCGGCTGGGGTGATCGCCTCAAGCCGCTGGCTGCCCGACCTGCACGACGGGCTGGTCGGCACGATCGCGTTCTTCGTAGTCTGCGGCCTCTGCGGCGCCGTGATTGCCATCGTCGGGATCGACATCTACTTCATCGTTCGCGAAGCCGAACGCAGCAGCCGCGAATTCACGCTCACCACAACGGCAAGTGTGCTTGTCGGGATGCTACGCGACAGCGGCACGGTCGCCGCGCTCGCGTTGATCGCCTACCTGCTTGCCCCCGAGCCGGACCACGGGACATCCTCACTGACGGCTGAGGAGACCCAGGGCGCGCTCCATTACCCGCAGCTTGAGCGCGGCCTCGGCGGCGCTGACGCCTGGGGCGACATCCTGCCCGCTTGGACAACAACTGGACAACAGGACAGCCGGAGACAGCCACAACCCGGCTTGGTCAGCACCTGCGAAACCCCTATCGTGGGACCAAATCCGCGAGCATCCGCAGCCAGTCCGAGACGCTCAGTCTCACTTCTAATCCGAGGGTCGCAGGTTCGAGTCCTGCCGGGGGCTTCGCCAGAATCCCGCACAGTTGGGCGGGATATGTGAGCTCCGGCTCCGCGGGAGTGAGCGTGTGCTATTCGACGCTCTCGTGCTTGCCTGGGCCTACGGCTACCGCAACGCGCTCCTCGCCGAAGACGGCGGCGATCTCGAGGTGCCCGCCGAGCGCCTCGACGTAGGAGCGCAGCGTCGAGAGTAGACGTCGCTGCGGCCCTCCAGCCGTGAGACGTTGCCCTGGGAGATTCCGAGCTGCTCGGCGAGCTGGACCTGGGTGAAGTGCCTAGCTGGCGCAGGTCGGCCAGCGCGAGCGCGTCCTCGATCGCGCGCTGGCGCTCGGTCACATTGGCGTCCCAGTCGGGGTCGCTGTGGCGCGCACGCTTGCGCAGCTCGTTGAAGTTCTTGGTCTTGGTGGCCATCTAGGGTGCTCCTTCGCTTGTCAAGCTCTGCCAGGTGCTCGTCGAAAAGGTCGTCGGCGAGCGGGATCATCTGCGCGTAGAACTCCTGCCAGCGGTCGCGCTTGTCGCCGCCGATCAGCAGGATCGCGGTCCGCCGGGTCGAACGCGAACAGGATCCGGATCGTGCCGACGCGCAGCTCCTTCATGTTCGCGTGACGCGAGCCCTGACGCTGTCGACAAGCGGGCGCCCCAGCCCGGGCCGCTGCTGCTCGAGCACACGCACTGCCGCGTCGATCGGCTTGCTGCTCCTCGGCGCCCAGCGTTCCCACCACTCCCCGAACTGGTCGGTGAACTCGACATCCCACACCCGAGCACTATACCTCAGACCGCATATGTTGTCAAGAGCATAGTTCGGTAGGGTGTGCTCCTGCGCACAGCCATGCCGTAGAGCCAAAACCCGGAACGACGGCAAAAATGACCGGTGGCCGTGATCGCACTTCTAATCCGAGGGTCGCAGGTTCGAGTCCTGCCGGGGGCTTACGCGATGTCGCTCCGTGGCGGCTCTAAATGCCCGTGACGACGGGCGCGGCCCGTCACGCAGTGGGCTGTGCGCCGAGCAGCGTGCTGGTGAGCTGGTCGGAGCCCTCGCTCAGCTCCGTCCGGGCGTGCGGCGAGGTCCCCGGCGACCCGTGCAGCAGGACCCCGCGCTTGAGGTGCTGGCAGGGGCGCGTAGCGCGTCGGCGTGTTCGCTGAAGGTCTTGGTGTGCCGCTCGATCCGCTGGCACCCCGTCGGGGTAGACGATCTGCTCGCGAGAGACGGCCGGCAGTCGCTGCACCTCGACGCCGACGCTGCCGAAACGGGGAGCTTGAGAGCATGAGGATCCGTCCGCGGTAGGGGTTGAGGTCGGCCATCAGCCGCTCGATCTCGCCGAGCATCCCCTCCGCGACGGGGCGCTTGCGAGCCATGAGCGATGAGGTCAAATCATTCCAAGGTGTGCTGATGCAGTGGCAGAGCTTGCCGTCCTGCCCTCGCTCCGCGTGACCGGAGCCACTCGCATTGGCCGGGTGGCTGTTTAGTCAGGGCCGGAGCAGCGGAGCCGCTATTCGCGGCACTGCTGATTGGGTTGGGACGCAGGCGCGCCGCCCGTAGGTGACCTCGTTTCGGACGAGTACGAGTGTGATCGTCACGATCACCAGCAGGATCCCGTGCGGCGGTCGACGCCAGTGACCGGTAAAGTAGCCGTCGAGCCGAAGCCGGGCGCGCGCGCTCGTGTGTGCGCTGCAGTTGAGGGTCGAAGGAGCGATCGGCGTGGCGGGCTCGGCGGCTCTTCGGATCTCCCGCAGTTGGGCTGCCGGCCTGTCCCGGAAGGGTTATGTAGACCTGTGTTGAATCTTTGATCGAGCCAGCCTTGGTGCACTCGATCAGGAGGTCTGTGATGGGCTACATGGTCAGTAAGGATGATGGTTGGCGGATGCGGACTGGTTGTGGGAGCGGGTCGAGCCGCTGCTTCCAGCACCGCCGTTTCACCCGTTGGGCTGTCATGCAGTACGACGTGATGCGATGGACACGATCTGCTCGGTGCTTAGACTAGATAGAGTGGAACGCGTCTTGGAAGCCGACCGGGTATACTCATCAAGTTGTGGCGCTGAGGCGTTTTCAGGAATGGGAGCGGGCCGGGGTGTTCGCCGAGATCTGGCGTCAGGGTCTGTTGGAGTACGACAAGGTCGTCGGGATCGATTGGGCGTGGCTGGCGGCTGACGGCGCGATGACCAAAGCCCCTTTGGGTGGGCCGAGGACCGGGCCGAATCCCACTGACCGAGCCAAGGGGGGGCGAAGCGTGAGGTTCTCAGCGAGGGAGCGGGGGTCCCGGTCGGGCTGGCGCACGACGGCGCCAACCGTCACGACCAGAAGCTGCTAGAGCCGACCCTCACCAGCATCCCGATCGAGCGTCCCGAGCCGACCGCGGAGTGTCCGCAGGGGTTGTGCCTCGATCGCGGCTTTGACTCCCCGGCGATGCGTGATCTGGCGGTCGAGGCGGGTACACGCCGCACATTCGTACGCGCGGTGAAGAGATCGAGCTCAAGGCGCGCACGCCCGGTTGGAAAGCCCGCCGTTGGGTCGTGGAGGCTTGTCATTCCTGGATGAACCGCAACCGCGGGATCCTTATCCGCTGGTCGAAGAAGGAGGAGAACCACCTCGCGCTACTCCAGCTCGCCAGCGGCCTCATCGCCTTCAAGAAGGCACACCTCGCGACCCTCGCCACCATCCAACTGGGATAGGCGCTAAGCCTGGATCCACCGGGTAGGGGCGCAGGGGGCTGGGTTTGTGGTGTTGGTGGGGTTGTTTGGTGCTTGGCGGGTCTGGTCGGGGGCGTGATGGCGGTTGATGTTCCTTGGGGGGTGTCCGCGGGTGTGTTTTTGGCGTGGTTAGATCGCCGGTGTCAGCGACCGGTCTGCTCATGGCTGTTGCTGGCGGCTGTGGGTCAGGCCACTGTGGGTAGTGCTCGTATGCGTGTGAGCGCACGGGTGAAGTCGCCCTGCCAGGGCCAGCGGGCAGGAAGGTGAAGTGTCCATTGGCGCCCGGTGCGCGTCAGCCGGCCGGGGATCCGCAGCAGCCGGCGGCGGATGGTGCGCGCAGCGCGGACGGTCTCGCCGGAGAGCCCGATCGCGCTGGTCCAGCGCAGCAGGTTGTGCGCGATGGCGGCGATTACTGTCCAGGCGCTGTTCGCGTTGAACTGGCCGGAGGGGAAGTGCGCTAAGGCTTGGTCCTTCAGGTCGCGGATCGTGAGCTCGACGACGGCGTGCTGGCGGTGCTCGGCCTCCACGACCTCCAAGGGGTCGGTGCGGTTGGTGATGAACGGGAAATACCGCCAGTCTGGCCACAGCTCGGCTTGCGGGCCGATGAGCCGGGTGCGGCGCACGATCAGCCGTCGTCCGTGAGTGGCCGTCTCGGCGATCTGCGCTTCACCGTCCTTGGGGTAGTCCTCCAGGGGCTGCCATGCCTGCTCAGGGATCTGCTTGATCGCGTCGGGAACCCAGAATTGCAGGCGCACACTGATCGAGTAGAGCCACCCAGCGCTCTCGAGCCTCGCGATCAGCTTGCGGTACCAGAACCCCGAGTCCGCTCGCAGAAGCTTCTCGCCGCTCGCGCCTGCCCGCGTCACGCGGGCGATCAGCTCCTCAGCGAAGCGCACGACACCGCGCTGGGTGTTCGCCTGACCCTTGCGCAAACGAACGTGCAGGACCTCACCCGTCGCGGCCCTGGAGGCGAGCAGCGGATGGTAGCCACGCTGTTTGGTGTATCCGAAACCGACGCCCTCCTTCTTATAGCCATAGGCCTGGCCGATAAAGCTGTCCACGTCAACGATTAGCCGCTCGGCGCCCGGGCCAGCGCCCGCCCGCCATGCACGCGTCAACGAGTCCGCGAGGACCCGGTCGAGCTGGCGCACATGCCCGAAAGTGAATGCCCGCAGAAACGTCCCGAGGGTCGAGGGCGCCGGCAGCCAGCCACCCAGCAATCGACGCGTGCGACCAGCGCGCAGCACATCACAATCATCGATCGAGTCAGCGCCGAGCAACATCGCGAACACGAGCGCCATCACCTTCCTACCCGGATTCGCCGCCCCTGGCCGGTCACGACGAAGCGTCACAAACCGGCCCACGAGAGCCTCGACCCCGAGCCGCCCCGCGAGCGTCGCGACGAGCGCGATCCCCGCATCCGAGACCACGCGATCATCGTCAAAAACGACCCGCACCCCCTCCAGTCCGACCCGCTCGTCATCCTGCACCATACGAGTGACCTCCTGATCCCGGGCCGCGACAGCCGCAATCTGTCGCTACCAAGCCCGATTCAGGAGGTCATTCAACGCCCACCACCGGACAGACCCGGTGGATCCAGGCTAAGAGCCTATCCCAGTTGGATGGTGGCGAGGGTCGCGAGGTGTGCCTTCTTGAAGGCGATGAGGCCGCTGGCGAGCTGGAGTAGCGCGAGGTGGTTCTCCTCCTTCTTCGACCAGCGGATAAGGATCCCGCGGTTGCGGTTCATCCAGGAATGACAAGCCTCCACGACCCAACGGCGGGCTTTCCAACCGGGCGTGCGCGCCTTGAGCTCGATCTCTTCACCGCGCGTACGAATGTGCGGCGTGTACCCGTGCTTGACCGCCAGATCACGCATCGCCGGGGAGTCAAAGCCGCGATCGAGGCACAACCCCTGCGGACACTCCGCGGTCGGCTCGGGACGCTCGATCGGGATGCTGGTGAGGGTCGGCTCTAGCAGCTTCTGGTCGTGACGGTTGGCGCCGTCGTGCGCCAGCCCGACCGGGACCCCCGCTCCCTCGCTGAGAACCTCACGCTTCGCCCCCCCTTGGCTCGGTCAGTGGGATTCGGCCCGGTCCTCGGCCCACCCAAAGGGGCTTTGGTCATCGCGCCGTCAGCCGCCAGCCACGCCCAATCGATCCCGACGACCTTGTCGTACTCCAACAGACCCTGACGCCAGATCTCGGCGAACACCCCGGCCTGCTCCCATTCCTGAAAACGCCGATGCGCAGAACTCGAGGAGCAGACCCCTGTCGCGTTCAACGCGTTCCACTGCATCCCAGTCCTAAGCACCAGCAAGATCGCGTCCATCGCATCACGGTCGGGCACCCGCGGCGCATGACAGCCCAACGGGTGAAACGGCGGTGCTGGAAGCAGCGGCTCGACCCGCTCCCACAACCAGTCCGGCATCCGCCAACCATCATCCTTACTGACCATGTAGCCCATCACAGACCTCCTGATCGAATGGCATAAAGGCCGGGCGATCAAAGATTCAACACAGGTCTACATAACCCTTCCGGGATAGGCACTTAGTCGGCTCATGGCCCACCGACGCCGTGGGCTCGCGTCCGGCGAACTTGAGCCTGGGCGCGCGTGCGTCAAAAGCCTGCTGCAGGGCGAGACCGGCGAAGATATACACCGCATCGACGGGTATCGCTCGTGCTGCGAGGAGTGCTCCTACGACCAAGCCGAGGACCACCCCGATGGCCTGCGACCAACCGACGGGGGCTTTGAGTCCGTGCGCCGTCGCCGTCACGGGCGGAGGCGGAAGTGGCCGCCGGCGTATCAGGCAGAGCGCCTGGAGCCCGTCAGAAGGGACGCCATTTCGTAGCGGACCCCAGACGCCCCAGCGGGGAACCAGATTGAGGAATTGCAACGCGCTGATCGCGGCGAGAGTGAACAGCACCGCGCGCAGGCTCCCGGTCGCGGCGCCGCCAACGAGCCACGCGATCAACGCAAGTGCCACATTTACGCCTGGACCTGCGAGGACTCTGACCAGCGCCTGCTCTCTCGACACGCCACGCCCGGATGATCGGCATAGACCTCCAGCGCCGATCGGGGAGAGCGACATACGCAGCCGTCCAGCGCGAAACCTCAGCGCGCAATCGGTGCGACCCACGTAGACCTCCACCGGCCCGCTGGTGAAGGACATCGCAACACCGGCGTGGCCAAACTCGTGCGCCAGCGTGACGAGCGGTAGGCCGAAGAAAGCTGCTATGACGAACAGGTCCGGACTGGCCATCTGAGAACCTCTCGGCCAATCTCACCGTGCGCTTGAGCGGCCAGGGAGCCTCGCGTGTGGGCCACGTGATCGCTGTCGCTTTGCGCGAACCAGCGAGCGCGCATCCCGGTGGACGACCCTACGGAAGCGCTGACCGGCAAGCCGTTTCCCTATCCGCGGTTGACAACCGTCCAATTTTGCCGACTGGCGGCAGCGCTGCGCAGTACCGCTCACGCTCTCGCAAGCGCACGGTGGCCGGAGCGGGTGCACGGACTGATCCGCTCGCTGATTCGCCGCACACGCGTGCTTTTGACCCAAACCCAATCAGCCCCGTTTACCTCCTTGACTGGCTTCGCAGATGGATGGCGGCGTTTAAACACGACGCCTCTGCATCAAGCGGTATAGGCCACATGATCCGGCGCGCCCCGAAAGTGCCGGAGCTCACACCAACGTGATTCGCTCTGTAGCTGCTTATTGCACGGTTGCTGCCGCTCATTCTGGCTGGGCCTTATACTACACCGATCCAGATTCCAGCCGTCAATATGAACCGCTAAACCACAAACGTACTCCTCGCCCGTGCCTTTCGTAAAGCCGTCCTGGGAAGCGGCAGAGACAGTGTATGCGGCGCTCGAAACACCGGCTTCCTCGGCGGAAGACGGCGCCGGCGAATAGACAGAGGACACATGGAATCGGCGCTTGCCATCGATTTGGATCGGAGCCGCTCGGTCGGTGAACTCGTGCGCTCGACGCTGCGCCTGTACGACGAGTACCCGTGGCTGTTCTTCGCGTTGGCTTTTGCGGTGGTGGCGCCGTGGGATCTGGCGAGGCTTGCGGTCACCGGTGTCGCGCCGTTCGGCCGTCCCCATGTGGGCTTTGTGGAGCGGCAGTTGCTCGGCCTGGTTGGCCTGCTGCTCGTCGGGCCCCTGATCTCGGCGATGCACGTTCACGCGGTTGTCGTGATCGGGCAGGGGCGACGGCCCAGCTTGCGCACCGTTGGGTGGAGTGGCTTGCGTGTATTGCCGATCGTCGGTGTGGCGGCGGCGGTGGCTGGCGTCGCCGTGGAGTATCTCCTGCTCGTCGGGACGCTGAGCGTGGGCGTGTCGCTCGTCGTACGGGCGTCGGGTGTCGCGAGCAGCATCAGCCCGGGTGCGATGGCATTGTGGATCGTAATCGACACCATGCTCGCGTCGTTCTACGCACTCATGGCGGCGCTTCTTTACTTCGACTTGCTCGCACGCGGAGAGCAAACTCAGGCTGTCGAGATCGCCGTGAGTCCATAGAGACTCGCTCGCCGACGAACAGTTCACTCAGCCTCCGAACCGTCCTGCGTCGCACGTTCGGGATTATCACGGGCAGGCGCCAGACTGCTGACGGCGGCCCTTCTCGTAGCGGCCGTCGGCGCGCTCGATCAGGCGCGATTCGGACTCATCCCGGCGCTCGCGATTGCGGCGATACCGATCAATGCCCTCGCGCTCGGACTGTTCGTGTGTGTCGTTGTGCTGGTGGCAGCCGAAGTGTGGGAAGGCGGAGCTCCTCGCAACGACCGCATGCCGTTCTCCGACCTGGGAAGGTAAGGTAGGGGCGGTGGGTTCCTCGTCGTCGTTGCTGTCGTTGGCTGGAGTGTGTAGAGGTGCTGGCCGTGGTGGGGGCCGTATCGAGAGCTTGCTAGTGGGTGTGTCGCTGGAGGTTGGCGAGGGGCAGCTGGTGGCGGTGGTGGGGTCGCGCAGCCAGGGCAAGACGACGCTGCTGCAACTCGCGGCTGGGCTGGTGACCCCCGAAGACGGAACGGTGCGTTTCCGTGGGACGGATCTGGCGAGCCTGTCTGATCGAGAGCACGCGCGCCTGCTGCGGGAGGAGATCGGGCTGGCGGGGCAGGGAGGTCCGCGGGTGGAACTGCGGATGGATCATTTTGTCGCGGCGCCGTTGTTGGTCAACCGACGGCGAAAGAGCGGGGCAAGCATTTACCCGTGCGGTGGCGGCACTCGACCGAGTGGGTATGGCCAGTGGGCACCGCAGTGTTGGAGTGACCTCTCGCGCTGGGATCGCGCGCTTGTGGAGATTGCCCAGGGGATTGTGGGGGAGCCGGGGCTGTTGCTTGTGGACGATGTGACCGACGGGCTTGGGATGCGTGAGATGGCGCACGTCACGAGGCTCTTGCGCTCGCTGGCCGAGGACAAGGGGATAGGCGTGCTGATGGCGGTGTCCGACGGGGAGGCGGCGTTGTCGGCGCATCGGGTGTTCTCGCTCTCGCGTGGGCAGTTGAAGGCGATCTCCGAGCAGAAGCCACGCCCCGACAATGTGGTCGGCTTCTCTCGGGGAAGGCGGACGGTCGGCGGACGGTGATCGCCACGGGCACGCTCCGGCTCGCCCGTCCGGATGTAATCGCCGGTTGTCCGTCCCTGGTGCGGTCGGCGGCCCGGCAAAACTTGCTTGTTGCGGCGGAGCCTGTCTGCTAAATGTCAAATAGTCAGCAGGTTTTAGCTGGGTGGCCTTCGGTTATCGGTTCATGTACGGTTCGGTCTTATGGGACGCACGGGCGAGGGCGAGCTGTCGGCGAGCAACGCCGCGGTCTTGGGGCTCTTGATCGAACAGCCGGATACCACGGCCGGTGTGGAACGGCGCTTGCGTGAGCGTTTCTTCGCGGCGCAGTTCGCCTCCGACGACTGCGCACAGCGCGATCAAGCGCCTACGGCACTATGACTTCATTTGCCCCTACGACGGAGTACCTTTTGCACCTGATGCGGGCGCCGCTGGAAGCGCGAGGAGCGCGGCGCCGAAACCCTCGCGCCCGGATTTGCATGCGCTCGGACTACCGGGTTTGGGGCCAGCAGCGGGTCGCGGGAGCGATCCGAGCGAGGATGGGAAGCTCTACGAGGCGACGCGGGACGGGCTTACGGTCTTCTGGCGGTGGGTGCGCAGTAGCTCGTCCACTCCGTGGATCCGGGACGAGCTGCGAACGAAGATCGCGTTCTCCCGTCCGCAGGATACGCCGCGGCTGGTCGAAATGATCGAAAGCGAGGAGGAGGAATGCCGGGCTAAGTACGAGACCTTGCACCAGGAAATCGCCGCCTTCGATGAGCATGTCGACGCGGAGGCGTTCAACAGCGGTGGGGACTGGTCGACGCTGATGTTGGTCGGCCTGATCCGGGACGAGGCCGCGATCTGGCTTGGGCGAATGAGGCAGCGTGAACGCCTGCGTGAGTACCTGGAAGGCCTGCGCGCGGAGTCGCTGAGGCGTGCGAACGAACCCATCGAGGTCGGTGATGGGAGCGCCGCCGTTGCTGTCGATGGCTGGCGTGTATGAGGCGCTGGCCGTGGTACGAGTCGTGTCGAGAGCCTCCTGGTGGGGGTGTCGCTGGATGTGGACGAGGGGGAGTTGGTGGCGGTGGTGGGGGCGCGCAGTCAGGGCAAGACGACGTTGTTGCAGCTCGCGTCCGGGTTGGTGGCCGCCGAAGATGGAACGGTGTGTTTTCGTGGGAGGGATCTGGCGAGCCTGTCTGATCGGGAGCATGCGCGGGTGCTGCGGGAGGAGATCGGGCTGGCGGGGCAGTGCGGTCCGCGGGTGGATTTGCGGATGGTGCATTATGTGGCGGCGCCGCTGCTGGTCAACCGTCGGCGCAAGCATCGTCGGGATGCTTTTGGTCGTGCGATGACGGCACTCGAGCGGGTGGGGATGGCCAGCCGTGCGCGCCAGCGTTGGGGGGATCTTTCGCGCTGGGATCAAGCGTTGTGGAGGTTGCGCAGGGGATCGTGGGGAGCCCGGGTTGCTGCTGGTGGACGATGTGAGCGATGGCCTTGGGGATGCGCGAGACGGCGCAGGTCACGACGTTGCTGCGGGTGCTGGCGGAGGAGACGGGGATGGGCGTGTTGATGGCGGTGTCCGATGGGGAGGCGGCGTTGTCGGCGCACCGGGTGTTCTCGATCTCACGCGGGCGGCTGAAGGCGATCGCCGGCAAGGCCCGCGCCCCGAGAACGTGATCGACCTGCCCGCCGTTGGGCGGGTCGGGTACCAGGCGCGGCGTATGCCTGTAGCGCTTGAGCTGCGGGAGCTGGTCAAGCAGTCCACGTCGGGGAAGGGGAGCCCGTGCGGGCGGTCGACGGCGTGTCGCTCTCGGTCGCCCCGGGGAGTTCGTGGCGCTTTACGGCCCCTCCGGCTCGGGTAAGTCGACGCTGCTGAATCTGATCGCGGCGCTGCTTGAGCCCGACCGTGGCACGGTGCTCGTCAACGGCGTCGATGTCTCCGGGCTCTCATACAAGGGGGCGTGCGAGTACCGGCTGCACGAAGTCGGGATCATGGGACAGCCCTCGGATTTGCTGCCGGGCGCAAGGGCGATCCAGAATGCTTCGTTGAAGCTGTGGGTGACGCACGCGCGGGATACCCGCCGGCGGGTCGAACCGCTGCTGAAGCGTCTCGGGCTCGGCGAGCGGATGAATCATCGGACCGAGCAGCTCTCGATGGGGGAGCGCCAGCGGGTCATCATCGCGCAGGCGCTCGCGACCGACCCAGGTCTGTGCTCGCCGATGAGCCGACGGGATATCTGGACACTCGTCGCGGTCGTGAGGTGCTTGGGCTGTTGAGCGAGCTGTGTCGTGAGCGCGGCACGACAGTCGTGCTCGCCACCCACGATCCCCAGGCCGCGGCGTTCGCTGACCGCGTGCACGAACTACGCGATGGCCGGCTCGTCGATTACGTCCCCGATCCTGCCTATGTCGTTGCGGGGAGGCAGACGGTAGAGTCGTGATGGCCTTCTCGGACATCGTCCGGCTGTATTACGCGCGGCTGCAGGCGAGGATCGTGCTGGTGCAGGAGCTGTTCGCGGTGCTGGGCATCGCTGTTGGGGTGGCGCTGCTGTTTGCCTCCCAGGTGGCGAGCACAAGCCTGAATGGCTCGATGGATCGACTCACAGGCGACATCGTCGGTCATATGCAATCCAGCTTGAAGCGCGTGACTCGCAGGGTTTGGACCAGCGGCTGCTGGGTCAGGTGCGACGTATCCCGGCGTCCGCACGCTGACCTGTAATCGAACAGCCGATCAACGTTCATCGGCCCGAGTGGCCAGGAGGCGGTTGATTTGATCGGCACCGAACCGCGGTTTGCACATGCGGGTGGCCCACTGCTGCGGCATTTCAGCTACGCCCAGCTGGCCACGCAGCGGCTATGGCCCTTCCTGCCCCCGTCGCGAGTTCAATTGGCGTTGGTCCGCTCCAGCCGGTAACACTTCAGGTTGGGGCGAGAAGCGTCACGGCTTTGGTCGGGGCAACACTCCAGGAAGCCGACATCGGGTCGCTGGTTCACAGCCCGATCGCGGTCGCTCCGGTCGCGTATGCCCAGCGCTTACGGGAATGGACGGTAGGGTCACCGCGAATCCTCGTCCAAACGAGTCCGGGACACGAGCGTGATGTGCAGGCAGGGCTGGAGGGATTGGCGAAGGCGGGGGAGGCGAACGTCGAGCCAGCCGACTTCGTCACAAAGCTTTTCCAGGTTGCGGCGGCGCCGACCAACCAGGGCACGGAGCTGTTTTCGGCGATCAGCGCGCTCGTCGGCTTCCTGTTCGCCTTCAACGCGATATTGGTCACTACGAATCTGCGCAGGACGCTGGTTGAGAACCTGCGGCACTGGGGCGCCACAAGGCTCATGGCCATCCAGGTGCTGCTGCTGGATGCCCTCGTTCTCGGCATCCTCGGGTCTGCGCTCGGGACTGGCGTTCGGCGAGTTGCTCTCCATCGCAGTCTTCCATACGACTCCTGGATATCTCTCCTTTGCGTTTCCGATCGGATCGCTGCGGGTCGTCACCTGGCAGAGCATTGCGCTGGCAGTGGGCGCCGGGCTGGCGTCGGCCTGCTTGGGTGTCCTTGTTCCGCTGAGAGAGCTTCTCCGCCGCTCGACACGATCGGCTCCAGCAGCGCGCAACGGTCGATCCCGACGGCCCGTCGTCGTGGTAGGCCTCGGCTGTCTGACTGCCACCATGGTCATCCTGTTCGAGGACGATGTCAGCGTGCCGGCCGCGATCACCGCGATCGTGTGCCTGGTAGCAGCGCTGCTGCTCCTGATGCCCAGTCTGTTCGACGGGATCATCGACGTCTTCGATCGATTGCAGCTACGGTTGTACTCGGCATCGACGCTCCTCTCCGCTGCCGAGCTGCAGGCTCCATCGAATCGCGCTCGCTCGCTCGCCATCGCCGCGACCGGAGCTATCGCGGTCTTTGGCAGCGTGGCAATTGGAGGAGCGAGCACCAATCTACAGCGGGGGCTCAATCGGATGGCTGGTCAGCTGAACGATGTCACCGATCTGTGGGTCTCACCACCGGGTATATCCAGCACGCTCGCGACGACTCCCTTTCGGCCATCTGATACGGCTAAGCTCGCTCATCTACCAGGTGTTCAGTCAGTCAGCATCTACCGGGGCAGTTTTCTCAACCTGGGAAACCGTCGAGTATTGATGATCGCGCCACCGCGCATAGCCACAAACCCAATCCCGGCGAACCACCTCGTGAGCGGCAACCTTGCAACTGCTACCAACCGCATACGCAGTCATGGATGGGCCGTGATCTCACAGGCGATAGCCAGCGAATACCACCTACATATCGGCCAGTCCTTCACGCTGCCATCCCCACGGCCGGCTACCTTTCGTGTTGCCGCAACGGGCACAAACGCTGGGTGGCCACCGGGTGCAATCATCATCAATGCCGAAGATTATGCCCAGGCGTGGGGTAGCAATGATGCCAGTGCTTATAACATCGCGCTTTTGCCCGGTGTACCTGCGGAACAGGTTCGTGCGGAGGTCATGCGGTCACTTGGCAACAAGTCTGGCCTGATGGTTCAAACCGCTGAACAGCGTGCACAACGGTGGGATAGTCTTACTCGCCAGGGACTTGCACAGCTAGGCCAGATCAGGCTGCTCATGTTGATTGCGGCGATGTTGGCGATGGCGGGTGCGATGGGCTCGATGATCTGGCAACGTCGCCCGCAGCTCGCCTACATCAAGCGCCAGGGCTACAAGAGGGCCATCCTCTGGCGTGCCCTTCTGTGTGAGAGCGCGCTGCTGCTCGGTACAGGATGCTTGATCGGAGCGGTATTCGGTCTCTACGGTCAGCTGGTGCAGAGTCATGCTCTCGCCACGGTTACGGGCTTTCCGATCATCATTACGCTTGCGCCGCTCATTGCGATATCGAGCGTTGCCGTCGTTGGCGCGGTAGCGCTCGCGATCCTTGCGCTACCGGGCTACCTGGCGGTGGGCGTGCGTCCAACGATGGTCAGCTCCACGTGATTGTAGCCTTCCGGTATATCGGAAGATTTTCGCGCGCCGATGTATCGTCGATTGAATGCGATCCCCTTTCAGGCAGGCATGGGCACTCGGTGCGGCGACCACGCGTGAGCTGCTCTGGGGACTCAGGGCGGTCTCACGCGAGATAAAGCATTGGCGGACGCTTGCCTATTCGATTCCAGATGTCGAATTACGCCAAGCGGCGCTCGGCGCGCTCGCGTGTAAGCGCGGCAACATCAATGGCGCTGCGCTGTTCTGGGTACTGCCACCTCACCGCAGCCAGCGGCTGCTGCGCCTGCTCGTCGCCTACGATCACATGGCCGACTACCTCGACACGGTCAGCGAGGGGGGCGCGCACGCAGGGATCGGCAACGGTCGCCAGCTTCACTGCGCGCTGATCGAGGCGCTAGACCCCGCTGGTTGGATCTCGGACTACTACCTCTACAACCCGGCACAGGAGGACGGCGGGTATCTCCGAGCGTTGGTTGAGTGTTGTCGCGACGGTTGTACCACGTTGCCCTCATTCTCGCGTGTCCGCCCATTTCTGACACGCGCCGCCTCGCTTACCCAGGTTCTGGGCATCAACCACGAGCCCGACCCGCAGCAGCGGGACACAATGCTCAAACAGTGGGCCGAAACCGAGTTCCCCACCGAAACCGGACTGTACTGGTTTGAGTTGGCGGCTGGAGCAAGCGCGTGGATCACGATTCTTGCGCTGCTCGCCCTCGGGGCAGAGCCCGAACGCGATGATCGCCATATCGCGAGCGTCGACGCCGTTTATCTACGCTGGATTGCCCCTTCCACCACGATGCTTGACAGCTACGTCGATATGGTCGAGGATGCCACAACCGTCGACCATAACTATTTCGCTCACTATCAAAGTCTGGATATCGCGACACAGCGCACTTGTTACTTGATACGGCAGGCTATAAACAAGGTGCGTGATCTGCCTGAAGGGGCGAAGCACACAGTCATCGTTACGTGCATGGTCACGCTGTTCCTATCAAAGAATAGCGCACGCACTCCCGCGACATGTAAGACAACCCATGCCCTTCTAGACGCTGGAGGCCCTCTCGCGAGGTTGTTGCTACCGGTGTTGCGAGCGTGGCGCACGGCATATGCCCAACGTGCAACCTGACAGCAAAAATAGCTGCCTCGGCTTGCTGACAGTTCGTGGTGCTACTGCTGGAGCCAGTCGTGCCTGCCAGGCGCAGCGCGAGGCGCTCCCTCGGAGTCTACCTCTACCAACATCAATACAGACTTTTCTGGGGTGGATGTGTCCGTTGCCGTTGTTTGAGATATGCAACGAGCGCTATGGCAAGAGCTTCACATTGGATCTCGTTGGCCAGCCGCCGTTCGTGTTCGTTGCCGATCCAATGGAGTGCAAGATGATTCTAGCCGCGGCGCCCGATGTGCTGAGCCCCGGAGCTGGTGCGAAGGTCATCGCACCATTGGTCGGCGAGACTTCGTTCATGCTCCAGGAGGAAGATGAGCATATACACGGCCGCAAGGCGATTCTGCCCGTGTTTCAGCGCGATGCAGTCAACGCCCACGCGGAGCTCGTGGGCGACATCGTAGATCGTGAGATCGCGGAGTGGCCTCTGAATACCCCCTTTTCAATACACCCATACCTCTGCGCCTTGACCCTCAAGGTGATCTTGACGACGATCTTCAGTGAGTGGGATGACTGCGTGCGAGCGCTGTACACGCGACTTTTCGCGATGCAGCGAGCGACCCCGACAGTAGCCCTACAGGAGCCGGTACTGCGTCGTATGCCGGGATGGAGTGGCACTTGGAAATACTTTATGATGCGCCGCGCTGAAGCGGAACAGGCGCTATCTGCCGCCATCGAATCTCGGCGTGCTAACGGGGCGAGCGATGTGCTCACACCGCTCCTCGCCGCCCGCAATCTAGACGGCTCCCCGATATCACACAAGCAGCTTTGTGACAATGTGATGACCACAATCATCTCGGGACACGAGACGACCGCCTCGGAGCTGGCGTGGGCATTTCAGTTGCTTGCCCACCATCCCGCCGTGCGCCGAGAGCTTGCGGATGAGATCGGCGGGGGAGCGTCCGGCGAGTATCTGGTGGCGACCGTGCAGGAGGTGCTGCGCCACAGGCCGGTGTTCCCGTTCGCGATCCCACGGGCAGTCCGACAGCCGATCGAGGTCGGCGGTCGGACCTACCACCCTCCGGCGCACCTGCTCGCCTGCATCTATCTCATCCACCATGATCGGGCTCTGTATCCCGATCCACGTGAGTTCCGACCCGAGCGCTTCTTGAAGGAGCCGCCGGCGCCCCACCTCTGGCTCCCGTGGGGAGGAGGGCGCAAGCGATGCCCCGGCCGCCACCTCGCCATCCTCGAGATGGAAACCGTACTACGCGCCACGCTTTCCAAGCTGGAAGTCCTGCCGGCAAGCCGCAAGATCGAGCGCGCTCGATGGCGAAGCGTGATCGTCACGCCCCACGCAGGGTCGCGGGTGATCCTCCGCACCCGCTCACGCCCACGCCCGTAGCGCCTCGCGTCCGCCCGGAAAGACCGAGCGGGTCGCCCAATCGCCAACCGGCCTGCCTTTTTATAAAAACGTCCTTTTCGTATCACTGGACACCCTGGATCAGGAACGAAAAGATCCGCGGTATGGCGCGCAAGGAACGAGACCAGGCGAGTCGACGAGGAGAGGCAGCGACCAGCCCGCGGCGTGGTCCAAGGGCGGATGCCCGCGGTGCTCCATCCGACAGTGCGCCACCGCGAGCCGGGCGCGCGGGGCGCTCGGCTCGCGACCCATCTTGCGCGGCAGACGATACGCGCGCGATCTACTTGCGCCTGACTCCGCAGCAGGTCGAGGAGCTGGCGTGCAAAGCACACGATGACGAGACCATTGGCATGCTGGAGGTGCTCGCCGGACGGTTTGCGCGGGAGAAGATACCACCGTTTCCATACTGGGAGAAACGTTACCGGCAGAATGCACGGGGAAGCGAATTCTCACTATCCACCCTCAAGGGGCTGCTCGTGTTCGCCCACCTGCTTGGCGGCGAGCCTGTGGGCGTCACAGATCTCGCCGCACGCCTGCAGCTGAAGCCGAGTGCCATCCACCGCTACCTCGGCACGCTGCTCATCCTCGGGCTCGCCCAGCAGCATCCCAAGACACGCAAGTACCGGCTAGCGAGATAGGCGCCAGCAGCCATGCCGAAGATGCGAGCAACAGCCAGCAGAATCGACAGCTACGGCGAATCGATGCCGACAGTCCCGACTCTGACCGAGCCGCGCTACTCGCAGTCCCTGGAGCGCGGGCTCGCGATTCTTGAGTGCTTCACCCCCGAGCATCCGGTGTTGGGAATCGCCGATGTCGCAGATGAGCTGGGGATGAGCCGCTCCACGACCCACCGCTACGTGATCACGCTCGTCGCGCTCGGGCACCTGAAGCAGGTCGCAAGGCGCAAGTACAGCCTGGCGGTGCGCGTCGTGGACCTGGGGCTATCTGCGATGAGCAGCACCAGTATCGAGGATCACGCACGCCCCCACCTGGAGGATCTGCATCGGCGAACAGGGTTCACAGTCGCGGTGGCCGTACTGGATGGCCCCGACGTCTTGCTTGTGGATTTCCTACGCGGCCGCCGCCGTGGCCAGCAGTTGATCGGCCTCGACCAGGCGCCCGGATCGAGGTTGCCCGCGTACTGCACGGCAGCCGGCAAGCTGCTGCTCGCGCACCTCCCCGGGCACGAGCAACGAAGCGTGGTGGCCGAAATGACGCTTGCCCGACGCACGCCACAGACCGTCACAAGCAAGACCGCGTTGCGAGCGCAGCTGCAGAGCATCTGCGAGCAGAACCTCGCCACGGCCGACGAAGAGCTCGCGCCCGGCCTGCATTCGATCGCGGCGCCCATCCGCTCGCACTCTCGGGAGGTTGTTGCTGCTGTTGGGATGGACGCGCACAACTCAATGATCTCACTCATGGATCTCGTGGGCTCGCTCGGCCCGCACCTAATTTCCACCGCGGATAGGGTTTCCGCGCGGCTGGGCTACCGCCGGAACGACGAGTTGCCCGACCCACCCAGCCTCGTCGGAGTTGATTGGAGGCGCCAGTGACTTGTAACGGGTTGGCGCTTACTTGGGTTGGGCACCGGAGCCGGGTCGGCCTGCTGGTGCCCAGGGAAGTGATAAGGATCGTTCCGCAAAAATCAAAACTCGCAAAATGCGTATATTTAAAATAGACGAGCAGTTGACATGATCCATTTTTGCGCTAAGATAGTTTCATTCGGATCAGATGTCCCCAACCATCTCAGTAGGGCTCTTTTACGGAGCCTGCGCGGTCGCGCGCAGAACAATCAAGCGGGGGAGGTATCACGTTGACCGGCAAGTCGGAGTTGCGAGGTAGATTGCACATCGGACTGCTTCTGTGGGTCTTTATGGCCGTACTTGTGTGTGTCTATGCAGGCGGGACGCCCAATGCGTCGGCGTCGGTGCCGAGCACCGCGATTCGCTATTTTTACACGCCTAATAACCGTTTGAGCGCTGTGATCAAGCCGGAAGCGGAATATGCGTCCTACACGTGGGATGCGGCTGGCAATCTTTCTTCAATTGCGAAGAAATCCTCGACGAAACTGTCGATCATCCAGGTCGAACCGACAAAGGGGGCGGTCGGGGAAACGGTCGATATCTGGGGTACTGGCTTCTCCACGACCCTTGCGAACGATACAGTGAAGTTCCACGGTACGGTGGGGACGGTTTCGGCTGCGACTGCGGATACGTTGGCGGTAAAAGTTCCGTTGGGTGCGACGTCGGGTACGGTGACTGTGCAGACGACGACGGAAGGGCCGGTGACGAGTTCGCAGAGTTTTACGGTTGGTGGTGGTGTGTCTGCGCCGGCGATTACGTCGCTGTCGACGTCGTTGGCGGCAGCGGGGACTGTGGTGACAGTGAACGGGAGCGGGTTTGAAACGAATAAGGCGTATGATTATGTGTCGGTCAATCGTACGGCGGCGGAAGTGACATCTGCGACGAGCACTGCGTTGAAATTTGTGGTGTCTGAAGAGACGTCGAGTGGGAGGGTGTCGGTGTCGACACCGCATGGGTCGGTCGCGGGGCCGTTCCTGTATATTCCGCCGCCGGGGTATACGGTTGGCCAGGTCGGGCCGACGCTCAATTTGACCTCGGGCAAAGCGTCGACGGTGAATTTCACCACGTCGGGTACGGTTGCTCTGGCAACAGTTGAAGATAGCGGCGTTGAAGATCTGTCGGCCGTGGTGTCTAAAGCGGGTTTTTCTGGTGATGTGTATGTGTTCGGGCCGGGTGATACCCAGTTGGGTAGTGGTACGTTCTTTTCGAACGGTGAAGAAGTGTTGGCCGGGCCGCAGGCGCTGGCTTTGCCGGGGACTTACACGATTCTGATCGCGCCTGGTGGGTCATCGACGGGCAGTATCGAAGTGGCCCCATACGTTTTTGATAATGGCGGGGGGTCGATTACTCCTACGACTGGTGGGGCGACGGAATCTGTGTCGCTGGTGCCGGGCCAGGTTGGTAATTACTCGGTGCCGGTTGAATCAGGCGAGGAAGTGTCGGTAAGGGTCAGCGAACTTTCCGCCCGGGGCAGCGTTCGTTTCCAGTGGCTTAACGGAGCCGACGAAAACGTTGGTGAATTTGAAACCTCGTCAAATATGGTCAGGGCGCCGATGGCGTTCCCGTCCGCGGGTACATACACCCTCCGGGTGACCGCGTTCGTTCACGCTTCGGCCTTTAAGCTCACCTTGTACAATGCCACAAAAGTAACCTACGGCTCAATTACGCCCACCGCAAAAGGGGAATCAAAGACGGTTACTACGAGCGTTCCGGGTCAGAGGGCGACGGTCACTTTTTCTGGTAAAGCAGGTGAAGAAATCTCGCTTGTGGCGTCCGAATCCACGATTGCCTCCGGGAGCGTGACCGTGACCAATGCAGAAGGGGGTACCGAAGCTTCCGGTGAACTCAGCGGCCTGACCGGCCCGGTCACATTGAAAAATACGGGTACCTACACGATCACGGTCTACGGTTCAGAAGCCGACACGGGCAGCGTCAAGCTGACGGCGTATGCCGTTAAAACCATTACGGGCTCGATCTCGCCAACCACCAGTGGTACCACAGAAACCGTGTCGTTTACCGCTCCTGGCCAGAAAGCGTTGTACTCGGTGGCGGTCGAAGCGGGTGAGGAAGTATCGATGAGGGTGAGCGAACTGGCGCTTGCCGACGGGGCTCGCTTTGAATGGTTGAACTCCGGCGGAACGGTGATCCACGAATACCAGACGTCGTCCAATACGTTCTTTGAACCGGTGACATTTTCGGCGTCGGGAACGTACACGCTCAGAATCAACCCGTTCAACCAGACCGGCTCGATGAAGCTCACCTTGTACAACGCGACGGCCGTCACTGGGTCGATCACACCGAAGTCAGGTGGTGAATCCAAGGTCGTGACTACAAGTGTGCCGGGACAGAAAGCCGATATCACGTTCTCGGGGACAGCCGAACAAGAAATCACACTTGAACTATCGGAAGCGACCTACGCCTACGGTGGCGTGGAAGTCTTGAACCCCGAAGGAAGCCAAGTGGCCTCCGGAGGCCTATCTGGAGCGATTGGGCCGTTCACGCTAAAAACGACTGGCACCTACACGATCGTGATCAGGTTCTCCGAAGGACACACGGGCAGCGTCAAGCTAACAGCCTACCTCGGGTCAGCGCCCCACGGCCTGATCGTCAAAGCGCCGGGGGCCGGCCCCAGTAATGGCCCCCCAGCCAGCGAGGTAGCTCCGGTGGATGGGCCACTCGCCGCTTCGCTGCAGTCAGATGACGCGCTCGAACTCAGAGCTGCCCCGGGCCGCCACGACGTCCGCGTCCTCACGGAGCGCTCGGCACGCAAGCGCGCCACCCGGCCGGGAAAAGACACGAAAATCACGACGCGCGCCCACGACGGACTGGCTGCACAACTGCGGTCATTCCGCCCAACGATGTCGGACGTGTGGTCTCCACGAACTGGCGGAGACGGGTGGAGCACGGGGCAATCACCGAGCCCGTGGGCTGACTTGGCGCCGGCCGCGCCAGCGGCGAGCGCGACTACGGCGCTGTCTGGGCAGGCGCTGAAGCTCGACGGGCTGCCGCTGGTCGGGCTGCGCGTCACGGTACAGGGCACTGCCGCCACGGCGTCGACGGACGCCAACGGCCAGTTCGTGCTCAGCGGGCTGCCGGCCGGCCATCAAGTGCTGGTGGTCGACGGCGGCACAATCGCCGGACAGCGCTACGGTGCGTTCGCGATCGGCGTGCAGCTTGTCGCTCATGAGGACACGAAGCTTGAAGCGCCGATCTGGATGACCCCGCTCGACCCGGCCGGCAATCACAGTGTGTCCTCCCCGACCAAGGGCCAGACGCGTATCACGACGCCGCGGATTCCTGGCCTTGAAGTGGTGCTGCCGGCAGGAACCGTGATATGGGGCGCCAACGGCCGTGTTGTGCACGATCTGAACATCACGGCGGTCCCTGTGGATCGGCCGCCGTTCCCGCTGCCGTGGTTTGACCAGGTGCCGCTGTACTTCACGGTGCAGCCCGGCAGGGCGTACCTGAGCAAGGGCGCGCAGATCATCTACCCCAACTACACGCACCTGCGTCCCGGGACACGTGTCCCGTTCTGGAACTACGACCCGGATGGCCGTGGCTGGTATGTCTACGGCGAAGGCACGGTCACACCGAACGGCAAGCAGGTGATGCCCGACCCAGGCGTACGGATCTGGGAATTCACCGGCGCGATGGTCAACGGGACACCGAAACCACCTCACCCAAGCCCCAAGCCGGGAGGAGGTAGCCCAGGCGGTGATCCCGTCGACCTCGGCACGGGTCTGTTTGACTACCACCGAACCGACCTCATGATCCCTGACACGATTCCGATCGTGATCGAACGGACCTACCGGCCCGGCGACTCGAACTCCTACGGCTTCGGTGTAGGGACCGAGAGCCTGTATGACATGCGGCTCTGGTCCGAAGCCAACTACCAGGAAGCCGACCTCGTCCTCCCGACTGGCGGCACCATCCTCTACAAGCGCACCTCGCCCGGCGTAGGTTATAAAGAAGCTGTATACGAAGCGACCAACACACCCACCGCCTTCTATAGGTCAACGATCAGATGGAATGAATCCGTGCCGGGCTGGGATCTCACTTTGACGAACGGCACGACCTACGTGTTTGGTGAGCTCGCGCCGCTGCAGGCAATCCGCAACCGCCAGGGGCAGCAGCTGACCCTCTACCATTCGGAAGGCCAAAAGGGCAACATCACAATGATCACATCGCCGCACGACCGCTGGGTCAAATTCACCTACAACAGCTCCAACGACATCACCGAAATCAAGGACAACTCCGGTCGTACCCTCAAATACGCCTACAACAAAGAAGGACTGCTCGAATCAGCAACGGACCCGGCGGAACGCACAACCAAATACGAATACAACTCCTCCAGTGAGATGACGTCGATTACGGACCCTCGAGGGAACAAGTACATCGAAAACGAATACGAATCCCACGGCCGGATCTCCAAGCAGAAAATGGGTAACGGCGGCGTGTTCGAATTCGGCTACACCACCAACGGCGAAGGCAACGTCGAAAGCGCGACGATCACCGAACCGCGCGAAAACAAACGCAAGGTAACGTTCAACACCGAAGGCTACCCCACAAGCGAAACGCAAGCGCTCGGGGCCTCGATCGAACAGAAAACGACCTTCGAACGACAGGCCAACACCGGGTTCCTGCTCTCCAGCACCGACGCACGCTCGCGCAAGACCGCCTACGAATACGACAGCTACGGCAACGTAACCGCCCTGACCCACCTGGCGGGTACGGCCTCGGCGCAGACCTACAAATACACCTACGAACCCGCGACCAACGAGCTGACCAAAGAAACCGACCCCCTCGGACACGCCACGACCTACGAATACAACAGCCTCGGCGAGCGGATAGCCAAGAAGGACGCACTCGGCCACACCACAACCTACGAATACAACAACGAAGGCCAACTATCGGTGATCAAAGATCCACTCGGACACAAAACAACGATAACCTACGAACACGGCGAGCCCGCCAGCATAACCGACCCGCTAGGCCGCACAACCAAGCAGTTCGTGGACACCGCCGGCCGTATCCTATCCACGACCGTCTCAGGCGGACAGACAACCACCTACGAATACAACAAAGACAACCAGCCAACAAAGACAATCGACCCTGCGGGCGATGAAACAACCTATGAATACGACGCTGACGGCGACCTCACCGCGACAGCCGACCCACTGAAAAACAAAACCAAATTTAGCTACACCAAAATGGATCTTCTGGAAAGCGAAGAAGATGCCCTCAGCAAAAAAACCAGCGCTGTCTATGACACGGAGGGCAACCTCACCGAACTCACCGACCGCCGAGGCAAGGTCGACAAGTTCACCTACGACGCCCTCAATCGCCTGACCGAAGCCAAGTACGGGGTATCCGGCGAAACCGCCGAAAGCACGATCAAATACGAATACGACAACGGCAACCGCCCCACCAAGGTCATCGACAGCGTAAGCGGCACCTACACCCCCGAATACGACGAACTCAACCGCCTGAAGTCCTTCGCCACACCACAGGGAACGATCAAATACGAATACGACGAAGCCAACCGCCGTACCAGCATGACCGTCCCCGGGCAAGAAGCAGTCAAATATACCTATGACGAAGCAAACCGCCTCAAAGAACTCAAACGCGGCACACAGGCCGTCTCCTTCGCCTACAACGAAGACAACCTCCCCACGACTACCACGCTCCCCGACGGCGTCGAAGAGCAGTACGGTTACGACGAAGCCAACGAGCTCACATCCATCGCGTACAAAAAAAGCTCCACAACCCTGGGCGAACTTGACTATAGCTACGACCTCGATGGCCGCAAGGAAGCCGTATGGGGAAGCTACGCACGCACAGGGCTACCTGAAGCCTTCAGCTCGGCCAAATACAACACAGACAATGAGCAGACCGAACGCGGCAGCAAAAAATTCAGCTATGATGCCGACGGCAATCTGACATCCGACGGAACATCCGAATACACGTGGAACGCTCGCAACCAACTCACCAAAATCACCGGGACGATCAAAGCCGGCTACGGCTACGACCCCTTCGGACGCCGCGCCACCCGGACCCTCGGCAGCACAACAACCGAACTTCTCTACGATGGCCCGAACGTCGTCCAGGAAATCCAGGGCGGTAAAGCCACGGCCAACCTCCTCACCGGCCCACTCCCCGATAAAGTGTTCGCACGCACCACAAGCAAAGCCACGGAAAACCTGCTCACCGACCAGCTCGGGAGTACCATCGGCCTCGCCGGCAGCACCGGCAGCGTCGAAACGACCTACGCCTACGACCCCTTCGGCACAACCACCAAAGAAGGCACCACAAGCGAAAACACCACACAGTACTCCGGACAAGAAAACGACGGCAACAACATCTACTACGATCGCGCCCGCTACTACAGCCCCACAGCCGCACGCTTCCTCAGCCAAGACCCAACCGGCCAAGAAGGCAGCGGACCCAACCTCTACCTCTATACCAACGACAACCCCACCAACGCAACCGACCCCTACGGCACCAACCTACGGCCGTCTACCCCGAGGCCCGAAGAAGCGTCACCCCCGCCACCACCACCGGGCGGCGATGGCGGACCCGGTGGGGGAGCAGCCGGGGCAGGTGGTAGGGGCGCAGGCGGACCTGGAGCTCGCGGCGGCGGTAGCGGCGGATGCGGCGGTGGCTTGAAGGGCGAAGGCTTGTCTGGCAACGGTATGTGGTCGCATTGTCACGGTAACGAAAAAGCCAATGAAGAACAACTTAGCCGGGAACATGAAAACGAAGAACCCGGAGAATGGGAAGCAGGAGCGAAAGAACGGGACCTAAAAATAATGGAAGGCTGTGGCAGGGGCGGTGCGATAGGGGCGGTTGTGGGCTCCCCAGGCGGATGGATGGGTGCTGCGACAGTAGGTGTAGCGGGGTGCGCTACTGGCGCCGCTGTGTCAACTGAGGAAATCCTTCAGGAGCGGGCAGAAGAAGTCCTCTAGGATGATGGACAAGGGGATGACCAAAGGGCCACGGTGGCCACGAACGCGACTCCAATGGGTCATTGTATGTTTCGTGTGCCTTGTCGCTGTGCTGGTTTATAACCATCTCGGCCTGATCTATTATCTGGTGGTGCTTGGTCTGGTAGGCGCGGGAGCGCTCGTTATCAGGCGGATGGACAGGAAGCGACGGAACAGTTAGGGGCTGTCTGGGGAGGAGCGATCCGTTGAAGCCGAGGTCGTTCGGTAGTCGTCGAGGTTGATTGGCTTGACCGGTAGGGTTACGCGCAGGGACGCTCTTGTAGGGGCTGCGCTGTTGGGTGCGGGCGCCGGGCTCGATCACGTTCTGGGCGGGTCCGCGCGTGTAACGGCGGCCAACTCGGCGTCATCTGCCGCTACAGAGAAGTTCTATGGTTTCCACCAGGCCGGGGTTGCCACTGTCGCCCAGGACTATCTGCAGTTCGCAGCGTTCGATATCACGAGCCGCGCGGCTGATGACCTACGGAGCATTCTTGAAGGATGGACGGCTGCGGCTGCGCGGCTGACCGTAGGGAAGCCCTTTGGGCCGGCGATTGAGGCGTTGGACGAGCCGCCGGTGGATACCGGCGAGGCGATCGGGTTGGGGCCGGCGCGGCTCACGGTCACGATCGGCTTGGGCCCGAGAGTGTTCAGCTCGGCGGGCCGCGACCGCTTCGGACTCACGCAAAGATGCCCTGGCGAGCTGCGGATACTGCCGGCTTTTCAAGGTGAGAGCCTCGACCCGGCGAACTCGGGTGGGGACCTGTGCGTGCAGGCGTGCGCGGATGACCCGCAGGTCGCCTTCCATGCGATCCACGTCCTCTCGCGCGTAGCGAGCAGCGCTGCGACACTGCGCTACACCCAGCTCGGGTTCGGCCGGACATCGTCTACGAGCCGGACCCAGCAGACCCCGCGCAACCTGATGGGCTTCAAGGACGGCACCGACAACATCCGTGCCGAGGACACCCAGGCTATGAACGACTTTGTGTGGGTCCAGGACGGCGACGGGCCGGCATGGATGGCCGGCGGGAGTTACCTGATCGCGCGGCGCATCGGAATCCTCTTCGACGTGTGGGACGCAACCGCGCTCGAAGACCAGCAGCGTGTGATCGGCCGCGATAAGCTCAGCGGCGCGCCGCTCGGAGGCGAGAGCGAGTATGACCCCCTAGACCTTCAGGCGACCGCCGCCAACGGCGAACTAGAGATCCCCGCGGACGCGCACATCCGTCTCGCCGGCCCGCATGCCAATCAGGGGCAGCGCATCCTCCGACGAGGCTACTCCTACAGCGAAAGTGTGGAACCAGGCAGCGGCCAGATCGATGCCGGTCTGTTCTTCATTGCCTTCCAGCGCAGCCCCACCCGGCAGTTCATCCCGATCCAGCAGCGCCTAGCGGCCTCCGACGCGCTCAACCGGCACACGTTGCATACCTCCAGTGCAATATTCGCGTGTCCGCCTGGGGCTTCGCCAGGAGGGTTTTTGGGAGATGCGCTCTTTGTCTGACGGCTAGGTGGGGGTTCGATTGTAGATGCGCCGTGGTGGTCGCGGGTTCGGCGCCGAAGGATCGGCCGTCGGGCACAGGAGTCCCCGCGGTGGAGTCACTACCACCGCCACACTCGCCGAGAGCGTTCGGGCGAGTGGGAGTACGCCGGTACGCGGCTCATAGTCCGGGCGGATGCCGCACGACGTAGCTCGTGCCGTCGTTGAGGTTCGCGAGTGGTTCTGAGCGCCAGCGTGGCCCGGAGCCGGTGGGGATCGGCGGGGCCGCCGTAGTCGGCGGTGTCGAGCGCGATTCCGGCGATGACGACGGTTGGGTTGTACGTGGACGTAGCTGCCGAGTGGGATCAGGCGGGGGTGGACGGCGATCTCGTAGGCGGGTGGTCCGGCGGTGAGGTTTTGAGTCCTATGGCGGTGATACCGGGCTGCCAGGTGGTGATATGATGATTTCATATGTCGCGTCTGCTCTCCGTGTCGGTCCCCGACGAGCTTGCCTCCGAGGCTGAGGCACTTGCCCGGGCGACGGGCAAGACCAAGAGCGAGGTGGTGCGCGATGCGCTGCGCCGCCACGTGCAGCATGAGCGCTTCGCCGATCTGCAGCGCTATGGGCGAGGGCGGGCGGAGGCGCGGGGAGTCGGTCCGGAGAACGTCGAGGGGCTGGTCGACGGGCTGCGAGCCTCGCGCGTGTGACGCTACCCGCGTTGTGCGACACCAACGTCCTGGTGTCGGCGTTCATTGCCGGCGGGCCTCCGAGTCGGGTGCTCGAGGCGGTGATCGACGGCCGTATCGAGTTGGTGCTCGCAGACCCCGTTCTCGGTGAGCTGGAGCGTGTGCTGAGCGTGAAGCTCGGCTTCGAGCCGGAGCGAGTGCGTGAGATCAGGGTGTTCCTGATCGATCTTGCAAGCGGGCGGGCTGGGGCGCCCACGCAGGCGCCCCAGCCGCTCACGGGAGACCGTGAGGACGACGTGATCCTTGCTTGCGCGGTAGCGACAGGGGTCGATGTGCTCGTCTCGGGTGATCGCCGGCACCTGCTGCCGGTCGGAGAGCACCGCGGCGTACGCATCCTCACGCCGCAGGCGCTGCTCGCGGAGCTGGCCGGGGAGTAGATCGGCGTCCAGACGCCTCAATCGGGACGCCGATCGGGCTTTGCGTTAGGTGACTGGACAAAGCTGGCCCAATCTGTAAACTAAGCTAACAAACTTGGCTAGCCCGACCACGAAGGAGGCACGCTCCATGGCCGCTGTACCGGCGCCGCCGAACAAAGGTCCCACCACAACGAAGGATCCGGCCGGAGTGAGGACGAGCGCTGGTACCGGCGCGGGTGGAGGTCCCGCCACCGCGGAGACCGGGACAGGGACGGAAACCCTGACCCCCGCAAGGTGGCGTGACCCCAAGCGCTATGCGTGGCTTTTGGGCCTGATCGTGCCGACTCTGCCGTTCCTCGCCTACGGCTTGGTGTGGGCTACGGGGCTGGGCATCTTCTGGTTCTACGGCCCGGTTTTGGTGTTCGCGATCTTCCCCGTGCTCGACCTACTGAGCGGGGTGGACCCCACCAACCCACCCGACAGCGTGATCAAGTGGCTGGAACAGGATCGCTACTACCGCTGGTGCACGTACGCGTTCCTGCCGATCCAGTACGCGGGGTTGGTGTCGCGTGCTGGCTGTGGTCCAGCGGCAAACTCTCGACGTTTGATGACATCGGGCTGATGTTGACCGTGGGGGTGGTGAGCGGAATCGCGATCAACACCGCGCACGAGCTTGGCCACAAGCGCGCGAGCATGGAGCGGTGGCTCAGCAAGGTGGCACTGGCGCAGAGCGCGTACGGGCACTTCTTCATCGAGCACAACCGCGGCCACCACGTACGCGTGGCCACCCCCGAGGATCCGGCCAGCGCGCGGTTGGGGGAGAGCTTCTATGCGTTCCTGCCCCGCACCGTGGCCGGCAGCCTGCGCTCCGCCTGGGAGCTGGAGCGCACACGCCTGGGGCGCATGGACCGCTCGCCTTGGACGCCGCGCAACGACATCCTCGGCGCGTGGGCGATGACCGTCGTGCTGTTCGCCGCGCTCACGGCGATCTTCGGTGTGGCTGTGCTGCCCTACCTGGTGGGGCAGGCGGTGCTCGGCTTCTGCCTGCTGGAGGTGGTCAACTACCTCGAGCACTACGGCCTGCGGCGCCAGCGGCGCGAGGACGGCCGCTACGAGCGCACCCGCCCAGAGCACAGCTGGAACAGCAACAGCGTGGCCTCCAACGTGCTGCTCTACCACCTGCAGCGCCACTCCGATCACCACGCCAACCCGATCCGCCGCTACCAGGCGCTGCGCCACGTCGAGGAGGCGCCGCAGCTGCCGACCGGGTACGCGGGGATGATCGTGCTCGCCGCCTTTCCCCGCTGTGGCGGCGGGTGATGGACCCGCGGCTGCTGCGGCACTACGGGGGCGACATCTCGCTCGCCAACATCGCTCCGCGCAAGCGCCCGCGGATCCTCGCGCGCTACGGGGTGACGCCATGAGCCGCTGGCGCTGCCCGAGCTGCGGGTACAGCTACGACGAGCAGCGCGGCCACCCGCGCGAGGGCTTTCCGCCGGGCACGCCGTGGAGCGAGGTGCCCGACGAGTGGGCCTGCCCGGACTGCGGTGTGCGCGACAAGGTGGACTTCGAGGAGGACACCGAGGAGGTGGGGGGGTGAGCGCACGCACGCCCTACGCGGTCGCCGCCCGCGAGCTGCTGCGCGACACGCTCTTCGACGCGGCCCGCGCCGAGCTCGAGCAGCGCGCCTGGAGCGAGGTGACGATGGCGGACGTGGCGGCCGCGGCGGGCGTCAGCCGGCAGACGCTCTACAAGGAGTTTGGCTCGCGCGATGAGTTTGCGCAGGCGTTTGTGCTGCGCGAGGCCGATGGCTTCATCGGCGCGGTGGAGGGCGCTTTGGACGCGCATCTGGAGGAGCCGCGGGCGGCGCTCACGGCGGCGTTTGGGCTGTTTCTGACGGCGGCCGCGGAGGATCCGCTGATCCGCGCCGCGCTCCGCGGTGGAGGAGAGATGCTGCCGTTCGTCACCTCCCAGGGTCAAACCCTGGTCGAGGGTGCCTCGGAGCGCCTGCAGTGGGCGATCGCGACGCGCTGGCCGCAGGCCCGGAGCACGACGTGGCGCTGCTCGCGGAGTGCGTGGTGCGTCTGGCGATCAGCTACGCCACGCTGCCGGTCGCCCCGGCGGGGATGACCGCCTCCTCGATCGGCGAGCTGTTGGGGCCGTTCATCGACAACGCGCTGCAGGTCACTCCCCGCAGCTGCGCCCGCTTGACCTTGCCGCTGGCGGTCTTCGGCAGCTCCGCCGCGAAGTCGACGATGCGGGGGTACTTGTAGGGGGCGGTGAGGCGCTTGACGTGCTCCTGCAGCTCGCGGGCCAGCTCCGGCGATGGGGTGTGGCCGTCGCGCAGCACCACCACCGCGCGCACTACGGCGCCGCGCTCCTCGTCGGGGGCTGCCACCGCCGCGGCCTCCGCCACCGCGTGGTGGGCGACGAGCGCCGACTCCACCTCGAAGGGTCCGATGCGATAGCCGGCGGAGACGATCACGTCGTCGGTGCGCCCCTCGAAGTGGAGGTAGCCCTCCTCGTCCCTGCTTACCCGGTCGCCGGTATGCCACAGGCCGCCCGCGCCACGATCGACGATGCTCCAGCCGCGCACCCGCACCGCCGCGCACGCGCCCGACCTCCTCGCCGACGTAACCAAGGAAGAATGTCGGCACACTGCGGATCGGCCACCAGCTCGCCGTCCACCACCTCCAACCGCACACCGGGCAGCGCGCGCCCCATCGACCCGGGGCGCGGCTCCTGCGCCAGCGGCATCCCGGTGAGCTGTCCCGTCTCGGTCTGCCCGTAGCCATCGCGGATGCCAAGGCCGGTGGCCTCGCGCCAGGCACGCAGCACCTCCGGGTTCAACGCCTCCCCGGCGGCGACCATCGCGCGCAGGTCGGGCAGCGGTGCGAGCGTGGCGCGCTTGGCGATCACGCGGTACTCGGTCGGCGCCATGCACAGCACGTTGACCCGCTCCCGCGCCAGCAGCTCCAATCGCTCCGCTGGGTCGAAGCGGCGTCGTGCAGCAGCGCGGCGGCACCCGACAGCCAGGGGGCGATGAAGACGTTGCGCGCCGACTTCGACCACCCCGAGGCGGCGGTGCACCGCACGAGCTCGGGCGCGCGCGCCCAGCCAGTGGGGGCCTGTAGGCGCTGGCCGAGCAGGTGGCGCTGGCCGTGCAGTACCGCCTTGGGCTCGCCGGCGGTGCCGCTGGTGAAGGTGATCAGGCAGGGGTCCTCGGGCGCCAACTCCACGGCCGGCGCTGGTTGGGCGTCGAAGAGGGATCGTCGGACGAGCACCACCTCGACTCGGCGCGCACCAACCGCGCCGCGATCCGCTCGTGCGCCGCTGTCTCGGCTGCGCGCGTGGCGGTCGGTCGCTCGGTGGCCACCGTCCAGCGCGCGTGGAGCTCCGCGGTTGCGCTCGTCGGCAACGACCAGCCGCGGCCGGGCGACGGCGAGGCGCAGGCGCAGGTCCTTGGCGCGCAGCTGCTCGGTGCACGGCAGCACGACGGCGCCGAGGCGAAAGCAGGCGAGCATCGTGAGCACCCACTCGGGGCGGTTGCCGATCAGCGTCATCACGACGTCCCCGCGCCCCACCCCGCGGCGGCCGAGCGCGCCGGCCAGGCGGGCGCTGCGATCGGCGACCTCGCCGAAGCTCCACTCCCGGCGCGAGCCGTCGCGGGCGAGCTCCACCAGCGCCAGCTCCCGTGGCGGCAGCGTCGAGGACATCGCGGGCGAAGTTCACGCAGGCCGTCTGCCAGACGAGCGCCCGGCTCCGACCGCGCGCAGGTATCCTCCATGTGCACGCCGCCGACCCCGACCGGAGCGCTCCCACCATGGCTGTAGCCCCCTCGCCGTACACGGAGAAGACCGACGAGCAGAAGGCGATCACCGAGATGGTGCGCCAGTTCGCCGACGAGCAGATCATCCCCAACGCCGAGCACTACGACCACGAGGACTCCTTCCCGGAGCCGATCGTGGAGCAGATGAAGGAGCTGGGGCTGTTCGGGGTGACGATCCCCGAGGAGTACGGGGGAATGGGGCTGGACCTGACGACCTACGCGATGATCGTGGAGGAGCTCTCGCGTGGGTGGATCTCGATCTCGGGAGTCGTCAACACGCACTTCATCGGCAGCTACCTGCTGATGAAGTTCGGCAGCGAGGAGCAGCGCCAGAAGTACCTGCCGCGGATGGCGACGGGCGAGATCCGGGCGGCGTTCTCGCTGTCGGAGCCGGAGCTCGGCAGCGACGTGCAGGCGATCAAGACCTCCGCCAAGAAGGGGGAGGACGGGAAGTACGAGATCAACGGCCAGAAGATGTGGGTCACCAACGGGCTGCTCTCCGCGCTGGTGTTCGTGCTCGTCAAGACCGACCCCGAGGTGCAGCCGCGCCACAAGGGCTTTACGTGCTTCATCGCCGAGAAGGAGCCGGGGGTGGGTGAGAACACGGGGGAGTACGCGGGCCTGACGGTGCCGCCGAAGATCAAGAAGATGGGCTACAAGGGCGTGGAGTCCACGGAGCTGGTGTTCGACGGGTATCGCTGCCCGTCGGAGAACGTGCTCGGCGGTGAGGAGGCGGGCCTGAACAAGGGCTTCTCACAGATGATGGACGCGCTGGAGGTCGGTCGTGTGAACGTGGCGGCGCGCGGCGTGGGGATCGCCCAGCGAGCGCTGGAGCTGGCGCTGAAATACTCCCAGGAGCGCAAGACGTTCGGCAAGCCGATCGCCGAGCACCAGGCGATCCAGTTCAAGCTCGCCGACATGGCGACGCAGGTGGACGCGGCGCGCCTGCTTACGCTGCGCGCGGCACGGTTGAAGGACGCGGGCGAGCGCTCGGATCTGGAGGCGGGGATGGCGAAGCTGTTTGCGTCCGAGGCGGGGCGCTTCTGCGTGGAGGAGTCCCTGCGGATCCACGGCGGGTACGGGTACTCCAAGGAGTACGAGATCGAGCGCCTCTACCGCGATGCCCCGCTGCTGCTGATCGGCGAGGGCACCTCGGAGATCCAGCGGATGGTGATTGGCCGCAAGCTGCTGCAACGCCACAAGCTATAAGCGTTGACCTCGACAACCCGGCCGAAGCATACCGGTTGCGTCAACGTCTACGTCCGCCTCCTCGGGGTCAGGAAGAGTCCAATCGTGACGATATTTGGCAGCCGTGTAGGCTATGCCCAGCGGGAGCGGCGGACAGGAGGAGACGTATGGCAGAAGACGCCAAGGGGTTGATCGAGCTTGCGGTGCGCAGGTTCATCCGTGAGGTGCCGGCGCTCGAGCCGATCAAGCTGGTGGTGGGGGTGGAACTGCGAGGGCGCGGCGACGTGCAGCACTTCCGGCTGGAGATGCCCGAGGTCAAGGTGACGAAGGGCCCGGCCGGCGACGCGCGCGTGCGGGTGGACATGCGCCGCGAGTTCTTCAACGTGATGGCTCGCGAAGCGAAGGTCGCGGACTGGATCGAGGCGTTTACTTACGGTCAGGCGAAGGCGTCCGGCCCGGAGCAGTTCCTGAAGCTGATCGTCAACGTGGTGGAGCGCCAGCAGGAGCGTCTACGCACCCGCCGCGCCCGCAGCTAGCCCACGTAAATGCCCGTACGCCCCTAGACGGTCCACCGAATAGGGAGACGCTCGCTACGCGAGCATCCCCGATTCGGCCAGCAAGCGAGGCAAGGACGCAGGGAGCGAAGTGTGCTTTGCACACGAGCGACTGAGGACGCCGCCTCGCGCCGCCTATCGACCGTCTAGTGATACGACAGGATCTGGTCGGCCAGGAACAGGATCGTGGCGATCAGGAAGAAGGACATCAGGATCAAAGAGAAGTTCTCGTTCATGGCGCTCTCCCTACGATAGTGGATCCGCGGTTGGGGGTCTACCCCAGAGGGGTCATACCCTAGGCGAGCAGCGCACCGTCGTCGTACAGCTTGAACACCTTGACCGGGTGGGTGGGATCCGAGTCGACGGCATCGAGACAGAGACGGCAGAGCACGCACTCGTCGAGGTTCCGCTCGACGATCTCGACCCGTCCGTCGGTGGCCGCGAAGATGTCCACCGGGCAGACCTCCGCTAGCTTTGCCGCCAGCGCCGCGTCGGAGGCGACGGAGTCGTCGACTTCGACGGCGATGAAGATCCCGTCCCTCCTCATGCCGCGCTGCTCCGCGCCGCGATCTGAGCCTTGATCATGCCGGGATCTCCTCGATTCGCTCGGCGACCGTGATGCCGGCCTGCGCTAGGCGCGCGATCTTCTCCGAGGCGGTGTCCTCCTTGCCTTCGACGATCGTGCCGGCGTGCCCGAAGGACATGCCGGGCATCTCGTCCATGAAGCGCCCCGCCATGAACGCGACGATCGGCAGCCGCGAGTTGTGCTCGGTCACCCACCGCGCCAGCTCGGCCTCCATGCGCCCGCCGGGCTCGGTGTAGATCACGATCCCCTGCGTGGCCGCATCGGCCTCGAACAGCGGCATCAGCTCGGCGTAGGAGGAGCCGATGATCGCGTCGCCGCCGATCGACACCGCGGTCGATTGCCCGAGGCCGGCGGCGGAGAGCGTCGAGGACATCTCGGTGGTCATGCCCCCGGAGCGCGAGATCACGCCGATCGGGCCGGGCGTGTAGGCCTGCGCGGCGTTCTTCGCGGGGCCGCCGATGCCGCCCATCTTGATCACGTCGGGCACGATGATGCCGAGGCAGTTGGGGCCGATGATGCGCGCGCCGCGCAGTGCGGCCAACTCGACCATCTCGGCGACGTCGCGGCGGGGAATGCGCTCGGTGACGATCACCACCAGCTTGATGCCGTTCTCCACCGCCTCGAACACCGCATCCTTCGTAAACGCCGGTGGCACGGTCACCACCGAGCCGTAGATCGGCGCGCCGTGGTGGGCGACGGCCTGCGCGACGGTGTCGAACACCGGCACGCCGTGCACTTCACGCCCGAGCCGCCCGGGCGTCACGCCGCCGACGACCTTCGCGCCGGCGCCGTAGTCGAGGCACTCGCGCGTGAGGTTGACGGCCTCCCGGCCGGTGATGCCCTGGACGATGAAGGTCGTGGAGGCGTCGATCAGGATGCTCATGCTGGCGCTCCTTGGATCTTCTCGACGGCACGACGCGCGGCCTCGTTGAGCGACACCGAGCGGTCGGCGTACTCGACGCCGTACTTCCGGAGGATCTTGAAGCCCTCCTCCTCCCACGCGCCGGGGATGCGGAAGATCGCAATCTTCTCGGCGGGGTCGTGGCCCAGCTCCAAACAGGCTTTGATCACTCCGCGCGCGACGATGTCCACGCGCGTGTTGGAGACGATCGACATCATCACCGCGATCTTGTCCACGCCGGGCTTGGAGAGCACCAGCTTGGCCAGGCCGCAGGCCTTGGCGACCGAGGGGTTGCCGCCGATCTCGCAGTAGTTGGCGGGGTGGCCGCCGTGCGCGCGGACGGCGTCGAACAGCGTCAGCGAGCCGCCGCCGGCTCCGATCACGAGACCGAGGTTGCCGTCGAACTCGGTCACGTTGCCGGCCACGCCGCGGTGGTCTTGGGAGTCGACGGCCTCGCCGGCGAGCTCGAAGGGGGTGGCCTCGCGCGCCTGGCGGGTCTCCTCGTCGCCGACGCCGAGGTCGGCGAGTAGCTTCTTGTGGCGCCCGCGGGCCTCGTTCTCGATGTCCATGTGGGCGTCCAGCGCGACGAACGAGCCATCCGCCAGCCGGCCCAGCGGGTTGATCTCCGCGAGCACCATGTCGTTCTCGACGAACAGCTTCGCCAGGCGGGTGAGGATCGGGACGAGCTTGTTGAGCGCCGAGCCGGTGACGCCGGTGGCGGCGATCACCTCCTTGGCCTCGAAGTCGCTGAACGGCAGGATGTTGGAGAAGTGCCGACGCCCCACCTTGTCGGGCTGCTCCTCGGCGACCTGCTCGATGTCGATGCCGCCCACGGGCGAGAAGATCATCACCGGCTGCTTGCGGATCCCATCCCACACGACCCCGGCGTAGTACTCCTGCTCGACCTCCGCCTTGGGATCGACCAGCACCCCCCGTGGCATGTGTCCGTTGATCTCCAGTGCCAGAATGTCGCGCGCGTGCGCTTCGGCCTCCGCGGGGGTGTCGGCGAACTTGACTCCCCCGGCCTTCATCCGCCCCCCGGTCAGCACCTGGGACTTGATCACGACGGACCCCCCGATCCGCTCGGCGATCTGGCGCGCCTGCGCGGGGTCGGTCGTGAAGCCGTAGTCGGTGACGGGGATGCCGGCGCGCTTGACGACCTCGCGCGCCTCGAACTCGAAGAACCTCATGCGGCGCGGAAGCCTATACGGTCGCGGGCGCGGCGCGCTAGCCGGCAGCGATCACGGGCACGTCGTACGAGGCGAACCAGGGGTCGGCTGTCACGATCGTCAAGCCCTCGTGGCGCGCTTGTGAGATGAGGAGTCGGTCGAATGGGTCGCGGTGATGGAGCGGCAGCTCGCCGATGGTCAAGCCATGCTCGGGGGTGAGGCCGAGGATCCGCATTCCCCCTTCGATGACGAGCTCTCGCAGCTGGGGGCAACCGGCAAGCTTGCCGGTGGCGACCTTAATCCCCACCTCGGCGAACGACACCACGCTGAAGAACAGCTCGGCCGCTGCCGCGATGGCGTCGTCGGCCGCCTTCGGCAATGTCCGATCGTCGATCTGCCAGAGGACGATGTGGGTGTCGAGAAGCAATCTCATGACAAAAGCTTGTCCTCTTCATCCCATTCGGCGTACATCCGATCGAGCTCCTCCTCGCCGAACTCGAAGTCCTCGGAGAGAAAGATCTGACCGGCAAGGGCGCCTTTGATCGCGCGGAACTTCTCTCCGGGCTTCGTCTCTGGCTCGATGCGAACCAGCCGCACCACCGGCACTCCACCGCGAGCGATCTCAACGTCCTCGCCAGCCTCCACCCGCGCCAGCAGGCGCGAAAGGTCTGTCTTTGCTTGGCCGACATTCACTCGCACGGCCGGATTGTAGCGCGCTTGGCCAAGGGTGGCCAAGGGTGAGTACTATCTTGCCTACTACTGCTTCGGCAATGAGGGCGTGGTCTCCGAGCGGGTACGCGGAGCGCTTGGAGAGCTGGGCTGGGCCCGGTGCCGGGGCTAGCTCGAGACTCCGACTCAGCAGTCGGCGAGTGCTCGCAGCGTCTCGCAGATCTCGTGGCGCCTGGGGCCGAGCGCGCCGGCTCGTTCGGTGAGCGCGGATCGCACGATGGGCTCGAGGTTGTCGAAAGACGCGGCACATTCGACATGCAGCCCCTCGCGTGGTCCGAGCGCTATCTCGGTGGGGATTCCGCGCACCGTGCGGCTGACCGGAGCGGCCACGACGCTATTCAAGACCGGCACCGCCTCCGAGCGCGTGACGATCAGGTATGGCCGACGCTTGTCTTCGGCCTCCGCCCACCAGATCTCCCCCTGCTGGGGGATGTTCACCAGGGTTCCTCCGCTATCGACGCGCGCGTCGCCCGCTCTGCCCCGGCAATCTCCTCATCGGTCTGTGGCTGACGCCTGTATCCCTCCACGATTTCTTCGCCGATTCGCTGGCGGCGATGCTCCTCCACAAGCCTCTCCAGGCCGATTCGCACAGCCTCAGAGCGATTGGCGACGAGACCGTCCGTGACCAGGCCATCGAGATCGGCAACAAGCTTGTCGTCGAGACGGGTAACCACCTGTGCCATGCACGGAGCATAGCAAAACGCAATGCATCATGCGACGGGGATGACCGTCAAGCGCAGGCGGCAAAGGTGTTCACATGCCCCGGCGGCTACGCCCGGCGTCGTGCGCTACACGTCGGCCAAAGCGGGCTTGCGGGCCGGCTCGAACCCATACGCCTCCGCCAGCTCGGGGTCCTTCTTCGCGAGCATTTCCGCAAGGTTGACCATCACCTGGCACTGCTTCCAGGTGGCGTCGTCCTGCATCTTGCCGTCGATCATGTGCACGCCGCGGCCGTCGGGGATCGCCTCGATCACCTTTTTGGCGAACGCCACCTCGACCGGGTCCGGCGAGTAGACCTTCTTGGCGATGCCGATCTGCACGGGGTGCAGCGACCAGGCGCCGACGCAGCCGAGCAGGAAGGAGGCGCGGAACTGGGTTTCGCAGCCCTCGACGTCCTTGATGTCGCCGTAGGGGCCGTAGAAGGGCAGCGCGCCGACGGCGGTGCAGGCGTCGACCATGCGCGCGATCGAGTAGTGCCACGGGTCCTGCTGGTAGGAGGGCCGCGGGGCGTCGGGGTGCTCAGGGTCGGGGTCGGCGATCGTGCGGTAGCCGGGGTGCCCGCCGCCGACGCGGGTGGTCTTCATGCGCCGCGAGGCCGCGAGGTCGGCGGGGCCGAAGCTCATCCCCTGGATGCGCGGCGAGGCGGCGGCGATCTCCTCCAGGTTGGCGACGCCGAGGTGGGTCTCCAGCACGCAGTGGATCGAGGATCGGGCGCATGAGGCCCGCTTTCGCCTCCAGCTGGGCGAGCAGGCGGTCGGCGTAGTGGATGTCCCACGGGCCCTCGACCTTCGGGATCATCACCACCTCGATCTTCTCGCCGATCTCGCCCACGATCTGCGTGATGTCGTCGAGGAAGTAGGGGGAGGCCAGTTCGTTGACGCGCGTCCACAGCGCGGTGTCGCCGAGGTCCATCTCCCGGCCCACCTTGATCAGTCCCTCGCGGGCGGCCTCCTTGCGATCCAGCGGCACCGCGTCCTCGAGGTTGCCGAGCAGGATGTCCACCGTGGGGGCGATGTCGGGCACCTTCGCCACCATCTTCTCGTTCGAGAAGTCCAGGAAGTGGATCATCCGGGAGGGCTTGAAGGGGATCTCACGCGCCGGCGCGGGCGCGTCGATCGCGAGGGGCTTGAAGAAGTCGCGGGGGTTGCGCAAGTGGGTTCTCCTGTTGTTTCGTTCTCTCGATGTGTCCTACCCATGAACTACCTGCTCGGCCTCGCTCGATAGAGTTCCGGGGCCGTACAACACGAGAAAGCGTCCAAGGGAGACCACCGACACCCATGAGCGAGACCGCCACCGCACCCAGCGAGACCTCCACCTTCGAGACCGACCAGGCCGCCCGCGAGGCGAGCGGCGCCCACCCCTACGGCCGCTACCTGGAGGAGTTCGAGGTCGGCGCCGTCTACAAGCACTGGCCGGCGAAGACCGTGACCGAGGCCGACGACCACCTCTTCTGCCTGATCACGATGAACCACCACCCGCTGCACATCAACGACGTGTACGCGCACAAATCCCAGCAGGGGCGCAACGTGGTGGTCGGCCCGCTGGTGTACTCGCTGGCGCTGGGGATGTCGGTCAGCGACGTGAGCGGCAAGGCGATCGCCAACCTCGCCACCGAAGAGCTCAAGCACCCCGCGCCGGTGTTCCACGGCGACACGCTGTACTGCGAGTCGGAGGTGCTGGAGAAGCGCGAGTCGCAGTCCAAGCCCGACCGCGGCACCGTCAGGGTCCACACCCGCGTGCTCAACCAGGACGGGGTGCTGGTGGCCGAGTTCAAGCGTCTGGTGCTCGTGCCGCGCCGGCCCGAGGCACGATAGGAACATGCTCGATGGAAGACCGACTATTTCTGGGGCGGTGGACGGACTGGGAGCCCCCCGCCCCGCCCTCCTCCCGAGAAAGGACGATAGGCTGCCGTGATGGAAACCACAGCCATCCCAGACGCCCCCACCGAAAACAAGCGCCTGCTGGAGTGGGTCGAGGAGGTCGCCTCGCTCACCGAACCGCAGGCGATCCACTGGTGCGACGGATCCGCCGAGGAGTACAACGCCCTCTGCGCCCAGCTCGTGCAGGCCGGCACCTTCCGCCGCCTCTCCGACGCCAAGCGCCCGAGCTCCTACCTGGCCTTCTCCGACCCCGGCGACGTGGCGCGCGTGGAGGACCGCACCTTCATCTGCTCCGCCACCGAGGAGGAGGCCGGCCCCACCAACAACTGGCGCGACCCGGACGAGATGCGCGAAGAGCTCGCCGAGCTGTTCGCGGGCTCGATGCGGGGGCGCACGATGTACGTGGTGCCCTTCTCGATGGGCCCGCTGGGCTCGGACAAGAGCCACATCGGCGTGCAGCTCACCGACTCCGCCTACGTGGCGGTGAGCATGCGGGTCATGACGCGCATGGGTCAGCGGGCGCTGGACGTGCTCGGCGACGACGGGCGCTTCGTGCCCTGCCTGCACTCCGTCGGCATGCCGCTCGGCGAAGGCGACGTGGACGTGCCGTGGCCGTGCAACGCCGAGAACAAGTACATCGTGCACTACCCCGAGACGCGCGAAATCTGGTCCTACGGCTCGGGCTACGGCGGCAACGCGCTGCTCGGCAAGAAGTGCTTCGCGCTGCGGATCGCCTCGGTGATGGCGCGCGACGAGGGCTGGATGGCCGAGCACATGCTGATCCTCAAGCTGACCTCGCCCGAGGGCGAGGTCAAGTACATCGCCGCCGCGTTCCCCTCGGCCTGCGGCAAGACCAACCTCGCGATGTTGATCCCGACGCTCGAGGGTTGGACGGTGCAGACGATCGGCGACGACATCGCCTGGATGAAGTTCGGCGAGGACGGCCGCCTGTACGCGATCAACCCGGAGGCCGGCTTCTTCGGCGTGGCGCCCGGCACGGGCGAGCACACCAACCCCAACGCGATCAAGATGGTGGCGCACGACACGGTCTTCACCAACTGCGCGCTCACCGACGACGGCGACGTGTGGTGGGAGGGGATGACGCCCGATCCGCCCGCGCACCTCACCGACTGGCACGGCAACGAGTGGACGCCCGCCAGCGGCACGCCCGCGGCGCACCCCAACGCGCGCTTCACCGTCAAGGCCGACCAGACCCCGGCGATCGCGCCCGAGTGGGAGGACCCCGCCGGCGTGCCGATCGACGCGATGCTGTTCGGCGGGCGGCGCTCGACGGTGGTGCCGCTGGTGACCGAGGCGCTGGGCTGGGAGCACGGCGTGTTCCTCGGCGCGACGATGAGCTCGGAGAAGACGGCCGCGGCGGCCGGCACGGTCGGCGAACTTCGTTTCGACCCGTTCGCGATGCTGCCGTTCTGCGGCTACAACATGGCCGACTACTTCGCGCACTGGCTCCAGATCGGCCGCACGCCGGGGGCGAAGCTGCCGAAGATCTTCTACGTCAACTGGTTCCGCAAGGACGAGTCGGGTCGCTTCCTGTGGCCGGGCTTCGGCGAGAACTCGCGCGTGCTCTCGTGGGTGTTCGCACGCTGCGCCGGCCACGGCGCCGCGCGGCAGACCCCGATCGGGTTGGTGCCGCCGGTGGGTATGGAGGGGATCGACACGCGCGGCGTGGACGTCTCCGAAGCGGACATCGCCGAGCTGCTGCGCGTGGACGTCGCGGAATGGCGCGCACAGCTGCCCCATTTCCACGAGCACTTCGGCAAGTTCGAGCGCCTCCCGCCCGAGCTGCACGAGCAGCTGAAGGCGCTCGAAGCGCGTCTCGCCTGAGCCGGGCGACGATCCAGTGGGACGGCGCGTCTGGACAACGATCCGAGTTTCAAGAGGGGTCCGGCACTTCGTCTCAATCGGATTGGCTCGCTGGCCGATACCCCATGAGTGAGCTATCTCAGGCAGGTGCTGCCGCGCCCTGACACGCCCGCCTGGATCAGGGGCGCCCTTGCCCTGCTCGCCTGCATGGTGCTCGCGCATCTCGCGCACAGTGTGCTCGTGCTCGGCTGGGGAGCGTCCGACCGGCTGTTCGACGATTGGCTGTACGACGCGGTGATGGTCGGCTGCGCCGTGGTGTGCCTCGCGCGCGGATTGACGGTCGCCACGGCGAAGGTCGTCTGGTTGGCGCTTGGTCTCAGCCTCGCCTGCGACGCCGCCGGGGAAGTAATGTCCTCGATCAGCGAATCGCTCGCGCCGAATGTTCAGCGCGGGCTCTATCTCGGCTTCTATGTGGGCGCGTACGTGACGATCGTGCTGCTTGGGCGCCGGCGCCTCAACCATCTGCGGGCCAGCCTGTGGCTCGACGGACTCGGCGGCGTGCTGGCGGTGGGCGCGCTCGGCTGCAGCGCACTGTTCGCCCCGGTGCTGGCGGCGACACACGGCGGTTCGGTGGAGGCGGCGTTCAACCTCGCCTACCCGCTTGCGGATGTGCTGCTGGTCGCGGTGGTCGTCGGGATCTTGACCGTCGCCGGCTGGCAGGTGGACCGCCCGTTCGCGCTGATCGCCCTGGGGTTCTCGGTGACGGCGGTCGCCGACGGCTTCTACCTCTACATGGAAGCTCACGGAGGCTACACGGCGGGCACCCCCCTGGACACGCTGTGGCTGCTGGGAGCCCTGATCCTGGCATGTGCTGCGTGGCAGCCGGACAGCGGGCGGGTGCGCGATCGGTACACCCTGGTGGCAGTCATGGCCGCACCGGTGGTGGCCGGGGCGGTCGCGATCGGGGTGCTGGTGGAGGGGGGCGTGGAAGGAGCGGCGGGCGTCTCGATCTGGCTGGCCGTGGCGGCGCTCGTGGCCGTCCTGCTGCGGCTGCTGGTCACCTCAGCCGAGAACATCCGTCTGATCGCCTCCAGCAGCGAGCTGGCCAACCGCGACGCGCTCACCGGCCTCGGCAACCGCCGGGCGCTGTTCGAGGATCTCCGGCTGGCGATTACGGAGGCTACGGCATCGAACCCGAGGCTCTTCCTGCTGTTCGATCTCAACGGCTTCAAGCACTACAACGACACGTTCGGGCACCCGGCCGGGGATGCCCTGCTGCAGCGCCTCAGCTGCAGGCTCGATCAGCGGGCAGGTCCCGGCGGGTTCACCTACCGGCTCGGCGGGGACGAGTTCTGTGCGCTGCTGCATGTCACGGGCGATCCGGCGGAGCTTGCCGGCGACCTCGCCGGCGCGCTGCTGGAGAGCGGCGAGCACTTCACGATCGGGGCGTGCTACGGCGAGGTGCTGCTTGGACGGGAAGCACAGAGTGCGGAGGAGGCGTTGCGCATTGCCGACCAGCGTCTGTACGCGCAGAAGCTGCTCTGCGCTCGTCCGCCTGCCAGCCGCGAGTGGCGCGATGTGCTGCTCGGGCTGCTGCGGGAACGCAACCCCGAGCTCGACACCCACGTGCACGAGGTGGCCGCGCTCGCCCGTGGCGTCGGTGAGCGGCTCGGCCTGACGGCCGAGGACCTCGCGGACCTGGTGGCCGCGGCGGAGCTGCACGACATCGGCAAGGCGGCGATCCCCGACGCGATCCTCGACAAGCCGGAGGCGCTCGATCGCGACGAGCGGGCGTTCATCGAGCGCCACACGATCATCGGCGAGCGGATCATCGCGTCGGCCCCCTCGCTGCGAGGAATTGCCACGCTCGTGCGTGCCACGCACGAGCGCTACGACGGGCGCGGCTACCCCGACGGGCTGTCGGGCGAGCAGATCCCCCTCGCGGCGCGGATCATCGCGATCTGCGACGCCTACCAGGCGATGACGAGCAACCGCGGCTACTGGGATGCGATCACCGAGCGCCAAGCCCGCGCGGAGCTGCGGCGGTGTGCCGGCAGTCAGTTCGACCCGCGGATCACCGACCTGTTCCTCGACCTCGTGCAGCGGGGGCAGGTGGCGGCGGGGGCAGATGGGCCTTGATCGGGCCCTGATCGCAGAGGCCGTGTCCTGGTCGCCGGCGACGGCGAGACGACGGCAGCCCTAGGATTCTAGTCGTGCGAGTGGGCCTCGCCATCCGTTGACGCCGGAGGGCGGGACTCCTCGGCCAGCGAGGTGATCGTCAGCGTGCCGCGAGCGGCCTGCTCGAGTACTTCGGTGGCCTCCTCAAGCGAGCGCGCGTACAGCTCGACGAGCAGGTGCACGATGATGCGGGCGTCGTCTTCGTGCTTGTGAAAGCGCACATGCGTGAAGAACTCTCTGACCCCGTGGTCGCCGAAGGCGGCGTAGGAGAGAGCGTCGCCTGCCTCCGGCCCGGAGCAGGTCTCGACGTCTTCGGCGTCCACCGTCACGGTGCACGAGGCGACCCAGGGGGTGCCCGCGATCATCCGTTCCCAGCGGTCCTCGATCGGCTCCACACGGCCGTTGTTGAAGCCCAGGTGGGGCTGGTCGTGCATGCAGTCCAGGCACTGCACCACGGCCTCCTGCAGCTCGTCCACGACTTCCGAGCGCTCGCCGGTGTCGGGGTCGATCTTGTGGATCCCCTCGTAGTGGACCTGCACCTCCAGCTCCTGCGACCAGCAGCGGTAGCAGCGCAGCCAGCTGCGTGCGGTCGTCTCCGAGGCAGAACTCTCCATGGGACCCATTGTATGCATGGGGATGGATTGGAACGAGGGGCCGGCTCGATTGGCCTCTAGCCGAACGTGAACGCGTACCCCGTGACCCCCGGTTCGAAGCGCAGGGTCAGGTGGTGGTGTTCGTCGTGTGGCAGCGAGACGAGCGTGTAGAGGCGTTCGCCGCGCACCGTCACGATGCCGTTGTGGACGTCCGCACCGGCGTCGGCGGCGGGGATGCGGTGGCCTTCGAGCAGCACTTCGACGTGGCGCGGCACTTTGCCGGCGGAGCTCAGCACGAGGTAAACGTGCCTGCCCTCCACGTTCGCTTCGACGCCCGCGCCCGCGCCCGCGACGGCGGGCTGTTCGGAGATGTTCCAGGTGCCGCTGTAGGCGAAGGTGTCCAGTTCGAGGTTGGGGTGCGCGCCCGAGCCGTAGTCGTGAACGCCTGCGACCGGGCCGTTCACCCACCCCTGCGCGCGAGCGGTGCCGAGGTAGGTCTCGGGCGTCGCTTCGTCGCTTGGCACGATCACGCCGGCCGGATGGCCCTTGCCGCCCACGTGGGAGCCCGCTTCGGCGAGCAGCGCGCGGATCGCCGATTCGGTCTTGTCGTAGTCGCCCTCGCCGAAGGCCACGTAGCGCACGTGGCCGTGCGCGTCGATCAGGTAATCGGCGGGCCAGTACTCGTTGTTGTAGGCGTCCCACGTGCCGTATTCGTTGTCCTGCACCACGGGGTACTTGAGCCCGAACGTGGAGATCGCGCTCGCGACGTTGGCGGCGTCGTGCTCGAAGGAGAACTCGGGCGTCTCGACGCCGACGATCGTCAGGCCCTCGTTGTGGTAGGCGGCATTCCACGCCTTCAGGTAGGGGAGTGTGCGGATGCAGTTGATGCAGGTGTAGGTCCAGAAGTCGACCAGCACCACCCGCCCGCGCAGCCCCGCGAGCGTCAGCGGCCGATCGCCCGGCGTGTTGAACCAATCCTCGGTTTCTTTGAATTCCGGCGCGGTGGCCACCACGGGCAGTTGCCGCGCGTCCGCCAGCAGCGTGGCCTGGCTGGCGCCGTGCACGGCGACGGGAGTGCCCACGCTGGCGGTGAAGTGCGACTTGCGCCCGGTGACCTCGTGCAGGCGGCTTTCGACGGCGTGCGATTTCTCCAGCGACGCGGTGAGGTTGACTTCGGGGATGTGCTGGGCGATGTACTGGTCGAAGCGCACGTCCTCGCCGGTGATGATCACGAGCGCCGTCACCACCATGATCGCCCCGAGTGTGCGCTGCAACGCGGGGCCGCGGCCGGCGGCGCGCACCCGCTCGAACAGCGTGCGCCCGCCGAGCGTCAGCGCGAGCAGCACCGCGGCCGAGCCGAGCGTGTAGGCGATCCCCACGGCGACGGTGCGCCCGGTGGCGGCGCCGACGGAGATCACCGCCGCGAGGATCGGCCCGGCGCACGGGGTGTAGACGAATCCGAGCGCGGCCCCCACCAGCAGGCCCGAGCGAAAGCCGTCCCCACGCGAGCGCGGTCCGAACGCCGCCAGGCGCGACATGCGCGCCTCCAGACGCTCGCCGAGGCGCGGCACGAGCAGCACTGCACCGGCGCCGAGCAGCACCACCACGGCGACCGCCCGCAGCGGGTCCGAGCCGAGGCCGACGCCGTCGGCGACCTTCGCGATCCCGACGATCGTGATCGCGAAGGTCAGGCTCAGCCCCAGCACCACGCCCAGCGGCCGGCGCCGCCCGCCCGCGCCCCCGGAGGCGAGCAGCGCGGGCAGCACCGGCAGCACGCACGGGGAGAGCGCGGTGCCGGCGCCCGCGAGCAGGGCGAAGCCAAGCAGGATGACCATACCTTGCAGTCTGCCGAACTGGGATTGCGTTACGCGGCGATCACCGCGCTACTTGTGGTGGTGGAACTCCGCCGCCCACGCGGGCCCGCCACGCGGGACGTCTGTTTCCCGCTACGCGATCCCAGCTCGCAGCGTCGCCTCGAAATCGCTGCCGGGGATCGGCCCGACGCAGGGCGTGGTGGCGCCCGCGTTGCGGTAGCGGTTGAGGCTCGCGCTCACCGCTGACTCGTCGCCGACCGCGGTGAGCTGCGTCAGGAAGCGCTCGGAGATCGCCGCCTGCATCTGCGCCATGTCACCCGCGGCGGCGTCGAACGCCTCGATCTCCGCGCCAAAGCCGGAGCGCTCGAGCATCGCGCGGTAGAAGGGCAGGCCGAAGTAGGGGAGCAGGTCGCGGCGCATCGCCGCGTAGGGCGCGGCGGGGTCATCCACCAGCGCCGTGGGCACCGCCGGCACCACGTCGAAGCCCTCCAGCGGCTTGCCGGCTCGTTCGCGCCCTACGGTCACCTCGGGGATCACGACGTCGCGGATGTAGTCGGGGCAGCACAGCCACAGCAGCACGCCGTCGGCGACCTCGCCAGCGAGACGCAGCATCGCCGGGGAGAGCGCGGCCACGTAGATCGGCAGCCGCGGGCGCGTGTCGAGGCCGAAGAGGTGAAAGCCGGTCTGCCACTTCTCGCCCGCCGGAGGGTCCTCGCCGCACAGGATCGCGCGCACGATCGCCACGTATTCGCGCATCTCGCGCACGGGGCGATCGATGCTCTGTCCGTGCCAGCCCTCCACCACGGGGCGGTGCGAGACGCCGAGGCCGAGCGTCAGGCGCCCTCTGGAGATCTCGTCGATCGTGGCTGCCGTCTGCGCCATCGTGGCGGGTGTGCGCGTGTAGATCGGCACCACGCCCGTGCCCACCCGGATCCTGCTCGTGGCGGTCGCGTATGCGGTCAGGACCGTCAGCGACTCCCAGCCGGCTATGTGCGTCACGTACACCGACTCGTAGCCGAGCGACTCCGCGAGCTTGACGCGCTCGATCGCGCCCTCGATCGTCTTGCCCGGTGAGATGAAGCAGCCCGTTCCCACGTGGGGAGCATAACCGCCCCCGCTCGGATTGAGCGTCCACGCCCCTGGCGTTCGAGAGCCAAGCGAGACAAGGACGCACTGAGCGAAGTGTGCCGATCGACGATCGATGGATTGCCTGATCGGCCAGCACACGAGCGAGGGAGGACGCCGTATCGCGCCGGCTATCGAACGCCAGGTCAGTGGCGGAGCAGCACGTAGACCAGGGCGATCGCGAACCCGATCTGCCCGAACGCCAGCGCGGTGCCGAGGTCGACGGCGCCGAGCGCCCCCGCCAGCGCGGCGGAGGCCACGAATGCTCCGAGCATCGTTGCCAGATCGCGTGCCATCAGCCCGATATCTTGCCTTCCAGCGCGGCCACAAGCGCCGCCTCGTCCAGCGCGGGGTCCTGCTCGGCCAGCCACCGCTCCGCCGCGCGCCGTCCGCCGAGCGCGCGCAGCCCGCGCTCGCCGTGCTCCACGGCGAAGTCGGTGAGCGCGCCCGCGCGTCGTGCGCGCAGGCGGCGGGCCGCGAGCTCGCTGCCCCGTCGCCGGTGAGGATCGACCAGCGCTCGTCGAGAAGGTGGCGCAGCTCTTCGATCCCGGTGGGTGGGGGCAGCGAGGAGACCGCCGCGACGGTGGTGGAGCGCCTGCCCAGCGAGCGCAGCGCGGCGCTCAGATCGCGGCGGGCGCTGATCGCCACCTGGCCGAGGTCGGCCTTGGTCACGACGAGCCACGTCGGGGATCTCCATGATCCCCGACTTCAGGAACTGCAGCGCGTCGCCGCTGCCCGGCTGCACGACCACCGCGACGGTGTCGGCGACCTCCGCCACCTCGGTCTCCGCCTGGCCCACGCCCACCGTCTCGACGACGACCACGTCGAAGGCCGCCGCCAGCGCCTGTGCCGCCGCGCGGGTGCCCCACGCGAGGCCGCCCAGCCGCTCGCCGGCGGCGGTCGAGCGGATGAACACGCCGCGGTCGGCCGGGTCGAACTCGATCCGCGCGCGGTCGCCCAGCAGCGCGCCGCCGGAGCGGCGCGAGGAGGGGTCCACCGCGAGCATCGCCACCGTGCGGCCGCCGCCGCCTGATTGGTGCCGTCGGGGAGGGGCTGGGGCGTTGGTGCCGTCGGGGAGGAGACCGCGGCGCTGGGGACAGGGTGCCCCGCCACTCGTGCAGCAGGGCCGAAAGCAGCGTCGACTTCCCAGCGCCGGGGGGGCCCGTGACACCGATTATGTGCCCCTGCGCCTCGCCCCCGAGCGCCGCCGGGGAGACCTCGCGCAGCAGCGCCGCGGCCTGCTCGCGGTCGGCGGCGGTGGTGCTCTCCAGGAGGTTGAGCGTCGCCGGCGCCGCGCTCAGGTCGCGCTCGCGCAGCCGGCCCCGAGTTGCGCGCCGTCGGTCATGCGGCCTCTAGCCTCGATCGCGACGCGCAAGCGGCCTACACCGCGGCGACGACGCCGTCGCGCTCGCCGACCAGCTCCACGATGTCGCCGACGATGCGCGTGAGATCGAAGTCCTTCGGCGTGTACACCGCCGCGACGCCGCCTGCTTCAGCGGCGGCGACGTCCTGCTCGGGGATGATCCCGCCGACGACCACGGGGCGCTGACGCCGGCCTCGCGCAGCGGCGTCGAGCACCGCGGGGATCAGCTCGCGGTGGGAGCCGGAGAGGATCGAGAGGCCGATCACGTGCACGCCCTCCTGCAGCGCCGAGGCGGCGATCTGCGCGGGGGTCAGGCGGATGCCTTCGTACACCACGTCCATGCCGGCGTCGCGCGCGCGCACCGCGATCTGCTCGGCGCCGTTGGAGTGGCCGTCGAGGCCGGGCTTGCCGACGAGGATCTTCGGGCGGCGGCCCGAGCTGCTCGGCGAGCTGGCACCGCTCGCGCAGCTGGCAAGCTCGCGCCGCTCGCCGGGCTCGCTCCGCCGCGCGCTCGCGCGGCGGCGCTCGCCTCGCCGACGCCGGTGGGGGCGCGGTAGCTGCCGAACACCTCGCGCAGCGTGTCGCGACCACTCGCCGGTGGTGGCGCCCGCGCGCGCGGCGGCGATCGTCGGCTCCATCAGGTTCTCGTCGAGTCTCGCCGCCGCGCGCGCCAGCTCGGCCAGAGCGCGGCGTCGACCGCCGCCTGGTCGCGCTCCGAGCGCCAGCGGCGCACCGCCTCGATCTGCTCGGCCTCCACGGCCGGGTCGACGACGAGGATGCCGCCCTCGGCGTCGGCGGTGAGCGGCGACTCCTCGCTCTCGGTGAAGCGGTTCTGGCCGACCACGGTCTGCTCGCCGGCCTCGATCCGGCGCAGGCGCTCGCGGTGGGAGTCCACCAGCGCGCGCCTTCATGTACGGGGACGGCCTCGACCGCGCCGCCGTGCTCGGCAACGACCGCCATCTCCGCGCGCGCGCCCTCCAGCAGCTCCGCGACGAGGCCCTCCATCACCTTCGAGCCCTCGAAGATGTCGGGGTACTCGAGGATGTCGGTCTCGTACGCCAGCACCTGCTGGATGCGCAGCGACCACTGCTGGTCCCACGGGCGCGGCAGCCCCAGCGCCTCGTTCCACGCCGGCAGCTGGATCGCCCGCGCGCGCGCGTCGCGGCCGATCGTCACCGCCAGCGCCTCCAGCACGATCCGCTGCACGTTGTTCTCCGGCTGCGCCTCGGTCAGCCCCAGCGAGTTGACCTGCACGCCGTAGCGCAACCGCAGGTGGCGCGGGTCGGTGACGCCGTAGCGCTCGCGGCCCAGCTCCTCCCACAGGATCCCCATCGCGCGCAGCTTCGCGTGCTCCTCGACGAAGCGCACGCCGGCGTTGACGAAGAACGAGATCCGGCCGAACACCTGGCGAAGATGCTGGGCGGGCGACCTGCCGATCTCTCGCTCGACAGCATCGAGCACCGCGATCGCGTTGGACATCGCGTAGGCGATCTCCTGCACCGGGGTCGCGCCGGCCTCCTGCAGGTGGTAGGAGCAGATGTTGATCGGGTTCCACTTCGGCACGTGCTCGACGGTGTAGGCGATCGTGTCGGCGATCAGCCGCATCGAGGGCGCGGCGGGAAGGCGTAGGTACCGCGCGCCAGGAACTCCTTGATGATGTCGTTCTGGGTCGTGCCCTGCAGCTGCTCCTGGGGCACGCCCTGGGCCTCGGCGGCGACGATGTACAGCGCCAGCAGCCATGCGGCGGTCGCGTTGATCGTCATCGAGGTGTTCATCTCGCCCAGCGGGATGCCCGCCATCAGCGCTTCCATGTCGCCGCGGTGGGCGACCGGCACCCCGACCTTGCCGACCTCTCCCCGCGCCAGCTCGTCGTCGGGGTCATAGCCGGTCTGCGTTGGCAGGTCGAACGCGACCGAGAGCCCCGTCTGGCCCTTCTCGAGGTTGCGCCGGTAGAGCTCGTTGGAGGCCTTCGCGGTCGAGTGACCCGCGTAGACAGGGGTCGCGCATCGGATCCACGGGCGGTCGCGCTCGGGCAAGGCGAGGGTGGTGGGTGCTCATTGTCAGCCATACGTGTGAATGGCTATGGGCGCGGGGGCTCGGAGGGTCGTGAGCCGCGTCCTGCTGTGCGCGTGCTCGCGCTGGCGTGCGTCGTCGTCCTCAACTGGACTTACGGTCGGCTGCCCGCGACGCCGCGCGCCGACGGGGTCAGCTTCGTGCGAACTGCGCGGCGGCCTGCGGGTTCGCTACTTGGAACGGCCCGGCAGCGGTCCGCGGTGCTGCTGATCCACGGGCTGCCGGGCACGGCCGAAGACTTCAACCTGCGTCACGCCGCTGCTGGCCCGGCCGGCGCACGATCGCGATCGACCGGCCCGGGTACGGCTTCTCCAGCGGCGGCTACTTCCCCTTCGCGCGCCAGCTCCAGGCCGGTCCAGGAAGTGATCGAAAAACTGCATCTGGGGCGCCCGATCCTGGTCGGGCACTCCTACGGCGGCGCGATCTCGCTGGCCTTCGCCGAGCGTCACCCCGGCGAGGTGCGACGGTCTCGGTGCTGGTGGACGCCGCGGCGACGTGCACGCGTAATCGGTGCCTACGCGCGCGACGCAGGCGCGGTTCGTGCGAAAGCGATGGAACTGCCGGTGATCTCGCAGATCGCCGACGTGACCTTCTCGCAGCTGCTGCGCAAGGTCTCCGCCGAAGCGGGCGATACGGAAGCGTTCAATCCGGACGCCCGTCGCTGCGGCGCACCTAGCCACCGCGTGCTGGCGATCAACATGAAGCACGGCAACCTCGAGGCGCTGGGCGGGGGAGACGCTGGCGGCGAACGGCGTGATCGAAGGGCTCGACCGCGGCACTTCGCGCAGATCGAGACGCCCGCGGTCGTCGATCGAGGGCGCCTCTGACCAGCTCGTCAAGTCCGCGCGTGCGGACGTCGGCCTAGCGCAGCGCTGCTGCCGCACGCGCGCCTGGAGATTGGTGAGTGGTGGGCACATGGTTCCATAGTATACGCCCATCCCGCAGGCAGTCGCCGAGGCCGTTCGGCAGGGACTCGCCCGGGCTTTATGCTGCCGCCATGACAGAGACCATTGAGCTACCGAAGACGGGCGGCCCGCACACGGGGATGGATGGATCGTGGCGGGTGATCGTGCGCAACGACAACCACAACACCTTCGACCACGTCGCCCGCACGCTGGCGCGCTTCATCCCCGGCGTGACGCTCGGAGCAGGGCCACCAGTACGCCAACCAGATCCACAACTCGGGCCAGGCCGTCGTCTACAACGGCCACCGCGAGCCCGCCGAGCACTACTGGGAGCAGCTGAAGGGCGCGGGCCTGACGATGGCCCCGCTGGAGAAGAGCTGAAGCTCAGACGTGCTGAACGCGCGGGGCGCCGTTGCCTACGTGGCCGTTGCCCTCGGGCTCGGGCTCGGGCGGCTCCGGGCGTGATCCACTCCGTCTCCTCGGAGATTTTCCCGGCGGCGGTGAGGTCCCACCAGCCGTAGAGCACCGGGATCTGGTACCAGCGAGGAGTGGCTGGCGCGGAAGTCGATCATCTCGGGGCCTTCCCAGTAGCGCTCCCAGTCGGAGTAGCGCTCGAAATGCGCCAGCTGCTGGTAGCGGTAGCGGTCATCGCGCGAGCGGTACACGGCGTAGGAGCTCCGCGCCGTAGCGCAGCGCGATCGCGGCGGCCTCGCTCCAGCGCGGCGCCGAAGCCCTCGGCGCGAAAGCCCGTGGCGTACCAGGGGACGATTACGGTGCCGTTGCCGTGACCTGCCATCAGCCACCCACCTTCCCGGTTGCGGTCGCTCTTTTCGGCCTGGCCGTGGGGGCTACGCCGGACATCATCCGCCTACCTCCGCGTGGATCGCTCCTGGGCCCTCAGCCGTTCTACCGAGCCCCTCCGACTCGGCGCCGACGAGGATCGAGATCTTCCCGAGGTGCTTGTTTTCGAGCATCAGCTGGTGCGCTTCGGCGACGCCCTCGAAGCCGAGCGTGCGCCACAGCACGGGGCGGATCTGGCCGGAGTCGATCAGCTCGTTGGCCTTCGTGCACTCATACGCGTTGGCGAAGTGCGAGCCGATGATCTCCTTCTGCTTCATCCACAGATAGCGCACGTCGAAGTCGAGGTTGAAGCCCGTGGTGCCGGCGCAGATCACGACCTTGCCGAACGTCTTGACGGTGAACACCGAGGTCGGAAACGTGGCGGCGCCGACGTGCTCGAAGACGATGTCGGGGGCGTCGCCGAGGATCCCCTTGACGCGCTTGGCGAATTCGCGGGAGACGCCGAAGCGGGTCTTCTCCTCCTCGGGCGACTCACCCCCCTTGCGCATCATCCCCGCGAACTCCGCCCGGTCGATGAAGTCCACGGCGCCGAGGCGCTTGACCAGCGCACCCTTCTCCGCGGAGGAGACGACACCGACGCAGTGCGCGCCCGCGGCGGCGCAGAGCTGGGTGGCGAACACACCGAGACCGCCGGCGGCCCCCCAGATCAGCACCTTCTGGCCGGCCTGCAGGTTGCAGCGGGTGATCAACATGCGGTAGGCGGTGAAGTACACGAGGCCGTAGGAGGCGGCCTCCTCCCAGGTGAGCGACGCGGGCTTGGGCAGCAGCTGCTGGGCTTGCACTTTGGTGAACTGCGCGAACGAGCCCCAAGTCGTCTCGTAGCCCCAGATCTTCTGCGAGGGGGCGGCCATCGGGTCGAGACCGTGCACCTCGGGGTCCTCGTAGGAGGCCTGGTTGCAGTGCACGACGACCTCGTCGCCGGGCTTCCAGCGGGTCACGCCGGGGCCGACCTTCCAGACGACGCCCGACGCGTCGCTGCCGCCGATGTGGTGGCCGAACTCGGGGTGGTCGCCGTAGCGCCACACGCCCACCGGCTTGCCGAGCGCCGCCCACACGTTGTTGTAGTTGACCCCAGCGGCCATCACCCGCACGATCACCTCGAACGCTCCCGGCTCGGGCACCTCGATCTCCTCGAGCTGGAAGGCGTCCTTCGGTTCGCCCTCGCGCTCCTGGCGGATCACCCAGGCGGCCATCGTCTTGGGCAGCTCGCCCGGCTCGGCGTCCACCTCGGATATCTGCTGCAAGTCGATTGCCACGGGTGCGACCTCGCATGTCGGGAACGGGACGGCAACGAATCCTACATCTGTGCGCCCCTCCCGCGCTACGCTCCACCATGTGGACGAGCAGAACCCTCCGGAGGAGTCCCAGCAAGGCCCCAACATCATCATGCCCCCGGAGGAGTTCGCCGGCAAATGGGCCAACGCAGCCTCGATCGCGCGCACGCCGCATGAGTTCACGCTCGACTTTCTGCGCATCGGGCCCCAGGGGCAGCAGGGGATCGTCGTCTCGCGCGTCTCTTTCTCGCCGCTGCTCGCCAGTCAGCTCGTCGACCTTTTGAATGAGCAGTGGCAGGCCTACACTCAGGAATCGGGAGTTCCGACCGAAGACAATGGCGATGACTGAAAGCAATCCCTTCGAGGATCCGCGCCGCGGGCTGGAGCGCACGAAAGTCAACCTGCGGGGCCCCAACGTCACCAGCACCTTCGACACCCCGCCGCGTCCCGACGCGCTGAAGGTGCTGAGGGCGGCGATCCGCAAGCATCTGCACGAGCGCCGGCCCGGCGACGGGCAATCCAGCGCCTCTTAGCCTCAGGCTTAGAAAGGCAGCTCGACCAGCTCTGCGGTGGCGCCGTGCTCGCCGACGGCGAGCGTGTCGCCCGGGGAGGCCTCGCGGCGCACGAGCGCCAAGCCGATTGTGCCCAGCCGCGGTGACTCGACGATGCTGCTCAGGCGCCCCACGGGACGGTCGCCCAGCCGCAGCTCCTCGCCGTGTACCGCCGGGGGGGCAGCGGCGGGCTCCAAAAATCGCAGGCCGCGCAGGTGGCGGTTCGGCTTGCCCCGGTAGTGCAGCCGCGCCACTGTCTCCTGCCCGACGTAGCAGCCCTTCGTGAAGCTCACCGCGCGCTCGTTGAGCCCCGCCTCCTGGGGGATCGTGCTCTCGTCGATGTCCACCCCGTAGCGGGGTCTGCCGTGCTCGACCCGGACGATCTCCGCCGCCGCCTCGCTGACGGGAGTCGCGCCGGCCTCCACGAGAGCACCGCGCACCATCTCCAGGTCGGTGGCCTCGCACAACACGTCGATGCCTTCAGCGGTCGCGATCAGTCGCACCGACGCGCCGCCGATCTCCGCAAGCGTGTGGGTGTGCTCGGCGTCGATGTCGAATGTATCTTCTTTGTCCGCTACCAGATACGCGAAGCGCGCGTGCGCCTCGGGTCCGACCAGCGAGAGCAGCGCGTACTCCAGCGTGCGCTTGTGCAGCTCCACCTCGTAGCCGATCTTGTAGTGGCGGATCATGTCGAACAGCGCCTGCAGCGCCACGCGCTCGGTGTCGAGCAGCAGCTCCGAGGGCGGGCCGGACGTATCGGCGCTCGCTCCTGGGGGGGCCTCCGTCACGCCGCCCCCCACCGCGAGGATCCGCAGGTCGCCGAGCATCTTGCCCTTGTTGGTCAGGAAGGCCGCATAGCGACCCTCGCCGGGGCGCAGGTCGGTCAGCTCATTGGTCACCTGGCCGTTGAGGAACTCCACCGCGCCGGCGCCGGCGAGGGCGAGCTTGCCGCGCTCGGAGCGGTCCACCAGCCCGCAGCGCTCGGTCAGCGACTCGTATTCGACGTGCAGGATGTCGGTGGCGGCCATGGGTTGAGGATACGAGCCCTTAGAGCCGGTCCGGCGTTATCGAGCTGTGTGGAGACGCCCCCAGCGCGGGTCCGGCTGCGCTCGAGCTGTGGAGGGCTCGGCTGCGTGGCCCGGTAGGCTTCCATGGCGATGGGTTTGGCCGACACCTTCCAGCGGATCGTCGATTCGCTCCCCGACGACTGGACCGACCTGGAGCTCGACCTGCGGCTCGCCGACGAGTCGCGCTACGTCGAAGCGGCGGTGTACCTCGTGACGTGCAACGCCAGCCCCTACTCCAAGCACGACTGGCACTGGCGCCTGCTCGTCGCCCACCGCTTCGGCCACGCGGCGTCGGCGCCGGCGGTGCACTGCGCGCTCGGCCTGCTCGACGACGCGGGCATCGAGGGGGAGCTGGCGCTGCGTGAGGTGCGGGAGGGCCGCGCGGAGGTCACCCAGATGTGGGGCCGCCCGTACTCGGCGCGCGAAGAGTTTCGCCGCTTGCGCGCGCTGTAGTCACGCTCGTCCCGGCGAATGAGCGGCACGGCCTCGCTAGATGGGGCGGCGCCGCGCAGCGGCTCAGATCGGTGTGCCGACCTCATCGCCGCGATGCAGGCGCCGCGATCCGCGCGGGTCGAGTGGGACGATCTGGGCGTTGGGGACGCGGTCGCCCAGCGACTCAGGGTCTTTGGTGCGCTGGAACAGCGCGATCCGAATCACTCCGCCGTGGCACACGACAAGCGCGGGCACCTCGGCGCGCTTGATGTCGTGGAACGCCCCCGCCACGCGCACGCCCTGCTGGGCGAACGACTCGCCGCCGGGGAAGGCAAACGTCGGGTCGCCGCCGGCGAAGCGCGCGAAACCCTCGGGGTCTTCGGCCTGCACGTCGGCGAACGAGCGGTCCGTCCAATCGCCGGAGTCGGTCTCCATCAGGCGTGGATCCTCCCGCGGTTCGAGGCCGATGCGCGCGGCGACGAGGTCGGCTGTTTCGCGGGCGCGCAGCAGCGGGCTGCACCACAGCACGGCAAACTCGTACGCCGCGGCCTTCTCGGCCAGTGTGCGTGCTTGGCCGCGGCCGGTCGCGTCGAGCGGCACCTCGCCCTGGCCCTGGAAGCGGCCCTCGGCGTTGTAGGCGGTCTGGCCGTGGCGGGCGAGGTATATGCGTGGCGGTTGGGCCATGGAAGGCCAGGATAGTGTCGCCATCGGGCCTTATCGTCACCGCGATGGAGCAGTGGACACGAGAAGCTGTCGGATCGCGCTTCGGTCCTCGCGGTTGCCGCCTGACCGCCTTCCTACGTCTCGCCCGCTCCGGACTCCACACGGCGCCCGTCTCGTCGGGTCGCTCAGGCCGCCTGTGGGTCGGGCTCGGCCGGCGGCGGAGTGGCGATCGGGGTCGGCGTCTTGCGCAGGTAGAGGAACGTGTAGAGGAGCGCCGCGACCGACGCGCCGAGCACCGGCCCGGCGTACCACACCCAGCCGTTGGACCAGTGGTCGCCGACCAACTGCGGCCCGAAGGCGCGCGAGGGGTTCATCGCAGCCCCGGTGAACGGGCCTCCGAAGAGCACGTCGATCGAGATCGTCAAGCCGATCGCCAGCCCGGCGACGGCGTTGAACGGCCCGCGTGTGTCCACCGCGGCGCCGAACACGACGAACACGAGGAAGAAGGTGAGGACGGCCTCGAGCAGGAAGCCGGAGCTCGCGTCGACGCCGTGGCCGAGGGCCGGCACACCGAGCTTGACCGCTTCGGTGGTGGCCCGCGGCAGCAGCTGCTTGACGAACAGCGCCGCCAGCGCCGCGCCGCCAAACTGCGCCACCCAGTAGACGCCGGCGAGCGCGGGCTTGATTTTGCGCGTGATCAGGAAGCCGAAGGTGATCGCCGGGTTGAAGTGCCCGCCGGAGATGTGTCCGAGCGCGCACACCATCACACCGATCGCCAAGCCGTTGGCGATCGCCACGCCGATCAGGGTCGGGTCGGCGACGACACCGGAGGCCGCCGCGGCGCCGGCGCCGATGAAGGTGAGGGTGAACGCGCCGATCATCTCGGCAACGGCGCGGCGGAGGGTGTCTTCGGACATGGAGCAAAAGCTACGAGCCGGGTCGGACGGACTTGGTGTGCACCCACGTCGCATGCGACGTGGGTGCCAGGGCCGCATGCGGCCCTGGCTGGAGCCCGCACATGTGCGGGCTCCCGATAGGTGCATGCACCTATCGAACGGCATCGGCGCCTACCGGAACAGCTCTGCCGGGTCATAGACTCATGGCATGCGCCGCCGCGTCACTTTCTCGCGCAACCTGACGCTGTCGCTTTCGCGCACGTGCCGGTGCTACTGCAAGTACTGCGCGTTCGCGACGCACACGGCGCACCTGTACGCGCCCGAGGAGGTGCTCGCGATCATCGACGGCGCCGCGCGGCGCGGCGTCAAGGAGCTGCTGGTGCTGACCGGGGAGCGGCCCGAGGTCAACGCCGAGGTGGCGCGGCGCCTGGGGGAGTACGGGCATGCCGACTTCACCGCCTACGTCGTGTGGGCGTGCGAGCGGGCGCTGGAGCGGGGGATCCTGCCGCACACCAACCTGGGGGTTCTCTCGCGTGAGGATCTGGCGCGGCTGCGCGAGGTGACGGCCTCGCAGGGGCTGATGCTGGAGTCGATCTCCGAGCGGCTGATGGACACCGTGCACGCCGGCTCGCCCACCAAGCACCCGGCGCGGCGCTTGGCCACGATCCGCGCGGCGGGGGAGCTGCGGATCCCGTTCACCTCGGGGATCCTGGTCGGCATCGGCGAGCGCGAGGAGGAGCGCATCGCCTCGCTGGAGGCGCTGGCGGCGGTGCACGCCGAGCACGGGCACATCCAGGAGGTGATCCTGCAGAACTTCGTCCCCCACCAGCGCTACTACGGCCAGGAGCCGGCTCAGATCGCCGAGGAGGCGGCTCGGCTGTACTGGCGCACAGGAGTGGGGGGGATCCATCGGGATGGGGGCTCCAGTGCCGATGAGCCCGACCGCGGCCCCGGCACTGCGGACCTGCGCCCGCGGTTGCCGCTGCCCGAGTGGGCCTGTCCGGTGAGCATCGACGACATGAAGCGGCTGATCGCGGAGACCCGGCGGCTGATGCCGGACGTGGGCATCCAGGTGCCCCCGAACCTCGCGGACTGGTGGCCGGAGCTGGTCGCCGCGGGCGCGACCGACCTCGGTGGGCTGTCGGCCAATGGCGACCACATTTCGCCCGAGCACCCCTTTCCCTCGCCCCACCAGGTGCGCAAGGAGCTGCAGAAGGATGGCGTGGCGCTGACCGAGCGGCTGTGCGTGTACTCGCGTTACATCGACCCCGAGTGGATCTCCCGGGGCGTGATGGACACGATCAAGGTCAAGTACTGGAGCTTCATCCCGCGGCGGGGCTCCGGCCGCACCGACCCGACTGCGAGCGGCGCTCCGCCGATCCGCCCCGACCTGGTGGCCGGCGCGACCGAGCGTGCCCGCGAGGGGCTGGCGTTGACGCCCGAGGAGCTGACGGCGATGTTCGCCGAGACGCGCCCGGAGGCGATCGAGGGCATGCGCGAAGCGGCGGACGAGCTGCGCGCGGAGCTCGCGGGGGACACCGTCACGTTCGTCGTCAACCGCAACATCAACGTCTCCAACGTCTGCACGGTGGGCTGCGCCTTCTGCGGCTTCGGCCAGGGCAAGCGCTCCCCCGATGCCTACGAGCACGACCAGGAGGAGTTCGCGCGCCGGGTGCGCGAGGCGGTGGAGTTCGGCGCCACCGAGCTGTGCATCCAGTCGGGCATCCACCCCGATTGGAGCCTCGACGATTACCTGGAGTGGCTGCGCTTCGCCAAGCGCACCGCCGCCGCGAGGGGTGCGACATCCACCTGCACGCCTACTCGCCGATGGAGATAGCGCACATGTGCGACATCTCAGGCCTGCCGCCCGCCGAGGTGTTCGCGCGCCTGCGCGACGCCGGCCTCGGCTCGACGCCGGGCACCGCCGCGGAGGTGCTGCACGACGGGGTGCGCGAACGGATCTCCCCGAACAAGCTGCCCGTGGCGCGCTGGGTGCAGATCATCGAAGCCTCGCACGCCGCGGGGCTGCGCTCCACGGCGACGGTGATGTTCGGTCACATCGAGGAGCCGTGGGAGCTCGCCGAGCATATGCGCGTGGTGCGCGAGCTGCAGGAGCGCACGGGCGGGATCACCGAGTTCGTGCCGCTCTCGTTCATCCCCTTCCAGACGCTGCTCGGCCGTACGCACGGGGTGGAGGAGATCTCGTGCGAGGAGAACCTCAAGCACACCGCGGTCTTCCGCCTCGCGCTGGGTCGCAGCGTGCGCAGCGTGCAGGCCTCGTGGGTGAAGATGGGGCTGGACGCGGCCATCGAGTCGCTGCGCTGGGGCGTCAACGACCTGGGGGGGACGCTGATGGAGGAGTCGATCAGCCGGCTCGCGGGCTCCTACCACGGCACGCGGCTCGACCCCGAGCAACTGGTCGCCGCCGCCCATGCGGCGGGTCGCCCGGCGGCCGAGCGCACGACGCTGTACGAGATCCGGCGGCGCTATGAGCTGCCGGTGGCGGCGTAGCGGGCGCCGCCCTCCTGCAGCTCCACGACCAGCGGCACTCCGGTGGCGAACCAGCCGTGGTGCAGCTCTTCGATCTTCGCGCGGGTGGGCAGGCCGCCACGATGGAAGGTGCACTCCACGTAGTCGAAGGGGTTGACGGTGCCGCAGTAGACAGCCCTCGCCCGCTCGATCTCCGCGGGGTCGTCCAGCTCTCGTGCGCGCCCGGCGAAGTTGCCGCCGTGCATGCGCAGCCGTACTCGCGGTTCGGAGCGGATGTTCAGCAACCATCCGGCGGTATGGTTATCGGCGATCGCGGTGGCGCTGGGGCGCAGCATGACGATGTAGACCTGTTCGCCGTCGCGCACCGGGTGAATGCATTTGCGCCGCCATTTGCCGGTCTTGCGACCTTTGGTGGTGAGCACGCCGAAGCTGCGGGGCGGCCACACCGAGAGCGGGAACATCAGCGCGCTGAGCGTGCGCCCGCCGCCGGCGGATTTCGTGAACGGGTTGCGCTTGCGCTCGATGCGCTCGATGGCGGCGGAGAGGTCGGTGGGGGCGGTCGCGGGGGTGAGGGTCTCGGCGGACATAGTTCCTCCTGTATGGTTCGGATCGAACGGTACGCACCGTAATGTAGCCTGGCGCCTATGTCAAGCCCGCGGCTCACCGAGACCTCCTACATCGTGTTGGGTCTGTTGGAGCAGGCCCAGCCGGCTACTCCCTACGACCTCAAGCAGCTCGCCCAGGTGAGCACCGCCAACTTCTGGAGCGTGCCCCACACGCAGCTCTATACCGAGTGCGCGCGGCTTGCCAAGGAGGGGCTGCTCTCAGAGCAACGCGAGCAGACCGGCCGTCGGCGGCGGATCTACCGTCTCACCGACGCCGGGAGCCAGGCGCTCGAGCAATGGCGGTCCGAGCCGGCCCGCGAAACCTATGAACTGCGCGACGCGGCCACACTCAAGCTGTTCGTGGGCGCGGACCCCGCCAAGCTCGCGGATGCTCAGGTGAAGGCGCACGAACGCAGGCTGCAGGCCTGTGAAGCGCTGTTGGCCAACCTCACCGACGCGCCGCGCGGGTGGCGGCTCACGCTCGAATGCGGCGCCGGTCACGAGCGCGAGTTCATCCGCTTCTGGTCGCGACTGCGCGACGGGGAGGCGGCGTGAGATGAAGCTCCGGGCTCAGGTGCGTTGAGGTCCAGGTTTGCAGATGCACCGCGGTCCAGGTTTGCGACGGCGAGCCAGCTACGGCGCGCCTACGGCCACCCGCGTTGGCACCTGAGCTCGCAGGCGCCAGCCACCGTCAGCGGTCGGGCCGGCGTCGAGCTGTCCTCCGATGGAGTCGAGCTGTTCACGCAGTCCGCGCAGACCGTTGCCGGTGCCGTGGCCGGCGAGCGCCGCAGCACGAGGTGCGCGATCGTTGGCGACCTCGACGATCATCGCGTGGGGCTCCCCCCGGAGCAGAACTCGTACGGCAGCTCCTGTCGCATAACGCAGCGCATTGGTCAGGCCCTCGCGAACGATCCGCGTGGAGATCTGAGCGACGGCCGCCGGCAGTCCCTCACGCGTACCCTCCAGACGCAGGGTGACGTCCAGGCCGGTGCCCGCCGCGCGGGCGACGAGTTCCTCCACCAGCTCGAGGTCGGGCGCCTGGCCGATCGCGTTCTCATCGGCCAGCAACGCGACCAGCCGGCCCATGTCGGCCTCGGCCTGTCGTGCGGCGCCGGAGATCGCGTCGAACGTGTCGGCCCTCAGCTGTGGGCTTGCCGCGGCCAGTCGCTGCCCGGCGCTGGCCTGGACGACCATCACGCTGATCGCGTGCGCGACGATGTCGTGCAGCTCGGAGGCGATTCGCGCGCGCTCGTAGCGAACCGAGAGCTCGGCGTATGCGTCCTGCTCCTGGGCGAGCTCCCGGGCGCGTTCGGCGAGCCTGTCGGCGACGAGCTGGCGCTCGCGGATCGTCTCGCCGACGATCCAGCCGAGACCCGAGGCCAGCACATACGGCACCCACGATTCCCCGCTTGCGACGGCGACGGCGAGCGGAACGGCGATGAGCACGAGCCCACCGGCGATCGCCGAGGTGCGCTCGGCCCAGCGTCCGGCTCCGAACGCGCTGAACGTGATCAGCGGGAACGGCAACAGCTGCAAACCGCCGATTGGCGCCGCGACAGCGGTGGTGGCGGCGGCGATGATCCAGGCGGTCGTCGGGCGCGAGCGGCAGAGACCGAGCGAGCCGGCGCACACCACCGCCGCGCATGCCGCCAAAGCACCTGTGCCGAGAGCGACGCTGCCGATCGCGGCGAGACTCGCCCCGACGAGCCCCACCGCGAGATCGAGGCGACGCTCGGACATCTCAGGCCACTCGGGCATCACAGGCCGCCCCGGCATCTCAGGCCACGCCGAGCGGGAGCTCGGCCACCGCGCGCGCTCGTCCCCCATCGACCGTCGCATGCAGCGTGCCCCGGTGCAGCTGTGCCCGCTCGCGCGCGCGTTCGATCGCGGCACCGATGTCGCGCCGTCGAGTCGCCGGACCGGCGACGGCGACCTCGAGCGCGCTGTCGCCGAAGCGCACGCGAACATCCACGCCGGGGGCGTCGTCGAGCGCGCCCAACAGGTGTTCGACGATCCGATAGGCCGACAGCTCGATGCCCGCCGGCAGGGCACGCGGGCTGCCCTCGACCACCAGCTGCGCGTCGCCGCCCTTGGCCTGGACGATCATCGCGTCAAGCGCTGTGAGCGTCGGCTGCGGAGCGAGCGGACCACCGTCCTCGCCGCTGCTTCGCAGCACCCCGACCAGCGCCCGCATCTGCTGCAGCGTCTGGCGGCTCTCCTCCTCGATGCTGACGAGCGTCGCCGTCGCCACCGCGGGATCGGTTGTGCCGGCGCCGGCGTCCGCGAGCCGCGCGAGCTCCCCGAGGCGTCGTTGAAGCAGCTCGTCGAGCTCGCCCGAGAGCCGTCCCCTGTCGGTCGCGACCTCCAGACGCGCGCGCTCGTCTCGAAGCACGCGGAGTTGCTCGGTGCGTACGCGCAGCTCGGCGGCGATACGACCGCGGGAGCGCGCCACCCTGCCCGCGCCCCATACGAGCAGCGTCAGCACGATGAACGGCGGGATGTCGTCGAACGGTATCTGGCTGTCGGAGCTGGCCATCACGGCGATGCAGCCGACGCCGAGGGCCAAAGCGGTAAGGCTCTGGCGAAGTTCCAAGCGCGCCGCCGCCGCGAACACCAGCAGCCAGCTGAGGGGAAACACGATCCCGCAACGCGTCATTTCGCCGAACACGAGGACGTGCGCGGCGAGGGCGATCAGCGCCGCGCCCAGTGCGAGCAACGGCGCGGAGCGCCGCCACACCAGCGGCAAGGTTACGGCGAGGAAGGCCGGTATCGCGAGATAGCTGGCGTCGACCTTTGGTTCGATCACGTCGCTATACACGAGCACCAGCCCGAGCAGGCTGAACAGGGCGGCGATTGCGATGTCGCGCCTGCCGACCGGCTCTCCGGTTTGGATCATCGAACGCATCATGGTTGCTGCCTCCTTCTCGTACAGCTTTTCAGAGTCACCGCGATCATCGCCTGCGTGTTCGCCGTTGTCGTCATCCAGCCGAGTGATTAGCGTTCGCGTCAATCATCCTCCGCGGTGACCGACGATCGGGGATGATCTGTGTAAGAACGTCTGATGCAAACCTCGTTCGTCACGATCCTGTTCACCGACCTGGTCGGCTCCGCGGCCCTGTTCGACCGGCGCGGCGACGAGGCCGCGGACGCGCTGCGCCAAGCGCACTTCGCGAGCCTGCGCACAGCTGTACTCACGCATGGTGGCCGCGAGATCAAGTCGGCCGGTGACGGGCTGATGGTGGCCTTCACGAGCGCGGCCGACGCGGTGCGGTGCGCAATCGACATGCAGCGTGCTACCACCGGTGCGGTTGGCGGTCTTGCGGTGCGGATCGGGCTCGACGCCGGTGAGCCGCTCGCCGAGGGTGAGGATTTCTACGGCACGCCGGTGATCGTCGCGAGCCGCCTGTGCGATGCCGCGGCCGCGGGCGAGGTGCTCGCGAGCGAGGTCGTTCGCCGCGTCGCCGGGGCACGGGTCACCGCGCTGATGCGTCCGGCCGGCGCGATGCGCTTCAAGGGACTCTCCGAGCCCGTGTCCGTGGCGAGCGTTCACTGGCGCGAGGACGAGGATAAGCAGGCCGCCCTCGACGAGGCCGACGCGCCGGCACGACCGATCACGGTGGTGATCGCCGACGACCAGCGTCTGCTGCGCACGGGCTTTCGCGTGATCCTCGAAGCCGAGCCGGATATCGAAGTCGTCGGTGAGGCCGAGGACGGGCGCGCCGCCGTGGACGTGATCACGCGCCGTCGACCGGATGTCGTGTTGATGGACATCCGCATGCCCGAGCTCGACGGCCTCGCCGCCGCCCGCAGGATCCTCTCCGACGCCACCCTCGCGACGGCCGTGGTGATGCTCACCACGTTCGATCTCAGCGAGTACATCTACGAGGCGCTCAGGATCGGCGCGAGCGGTTTCCTACTCAAGGACACACCGGCAGATCGACTGCTCGACGCGGTGCGCGTCGCCGCCGCCGGAGAGGCGCTGATCGCGCCGTCGATCACGCGACGACTGATCGCGCAGTTCGCCCGCGCCGCGCGACCCCCCGGCAGCGGCACACCCCCCGCGCTCGCCGATCTGTCCACCCGCGAGCTGGACGTCCTGCGGCTGATCGCCCGCGGGCGCTCCAACGCCGAGATCGCCACGGATCTGATTCTCAGCGAGAACACGATCAAGACCCACGTCGGGAGCATCTTCTCCAAGCTCGGCCTGCGCGATCGCGTGCAGGCGGTGGTGCTCGCTTACGAGACCGGTCTGGTCGAGCCGGAGCTCACGCCCCCCGGCCACTAGTCCCCGAGGGGGGCGACGATCGCGGCGAATCGTCCTGGAGGACGACGACAGGCGGCCTGGCGCGCCGTAGGTTCATTGCAGTTGGATCGCCGCGAGCTGTCGGCGCGAACCCCCCAAGCGCAAGCGAGGAGCAGGCATGACTGGAATAGTGGCTGGGCATCGAGCCTCCTGGTGGGGCGTTGCAATGGCATCGTTCGTGCTCGCGGTGGTCCTCCTCGCTGCGAGGCCACTCGCGGCGCAAGCCGCCCCGCTCGGATCGCAGGACGGCTCCTACGGCAACGACCAACCCCAGCCCTACGCAGTGCTCTACGGGCCGGGCCAGTCCGCCTATCGCCCCGGCAAACTCGTCGCGCTCCCCGACGGTGAAAGCCTCGTCGCCGACGGCAGCGTGCTGGGAGTGACGAAGCTGACCGAAGAAGGCGCGCCCAATCTGAGCTTCGGCAACTTCGGCACCGGCGGTGCCAAACGCGGGACTGCCGTCGTTGGGGGGAGCGGGGAATCCAGCGCCAGCGCGGTCGCGGTCACCCCAAGCGGCAGCGACTACGTGGTCGCCGGCGAGTCCTCGCCGGTGAACATCGGCTACGACGTGGCCACGGCCGGCGGCGCCGGCGCGACTCCGGCCGCGCGCACCGTCGCCGCCGACAGCACGCTCGCCGTCGCCGAGTTCACCAGCGAAGGCGAGCTCGACACGTCCTTCGCGTCCACCGCCGCGACGCCAGGGGTGCTCGAATACCAGACTCCGGCCGGGCAGAGCGCTCCGAGCTCGACCACGGCAGCCGACGTCGCCGTCCAGCCGGACGGCATCATCCTGGTCGCCGGGACAGAGCACGTCGGCAGTCCCGGAGAGCCCGCGTTGCTCGTGGATCGGATCGCCAGCGAAGGCGGTGGACAGGAATCATTCTCGCTGCAGGTCGAAGGGCAGCCCACCGAAGGCGACGCCATCGCCGCGGGCCCGGATGGGACGATCTACGTCGCCGCCACGGAGTACCCCGGCACGACACGCGCCAAGGTCATGGTGGCGCAACTGGTCGAGACCCCGCTCCCCCTCGGACCCTTCACCGCGGGCTCGGGCATGCATCAGCCCCAGCCGAGCTTCGTCAGGAGCACGCTCCACCTGGAACTCGACCCCAGCTTCGACGCCGGCGGTCCGACGCCCGGCGAGCTCACCACTACGCTGGGCGGCTCCAGTGCAGATGTCGACACGCTTGCGGTCGCTCCCGACGGAGATCTGCTGATCGGCGGGCAGACCGGCGCCGGCACCGGCTCCGTCGGCGTCGTCGCGCGCATCACCCCTGCGGGCACGCTCGACGAAACGTTCGGATCGGACGGCGTAGCGAGCGCGCGCAGCAGCGAAGGATTCGGGCTGTCACTCGTCAGCGCGATCGCCGTCCAGCCGAGTGGCGCGTCGGTGATCGCCGGCGATGACGGCAGCCGTCTGGCCTTCGTCGGGCAGCTGACCGCTGGCGGAGCGTTCGACAGCGGCTTCGACCCCACGGGCAGGGTGCCCGGCGTCACCTTCACAGGCGCCCGTCTGGGCACAAAAAATCCCGGGCGGTTCGCCTCGGGCTATGAAACGCTGCGCGTGACAGGTCTCGGGATCGACGGCCAGGGCCGGGTGCTGCTCGGCGCTGAAGAAGAAGACCCCTCGCAGCCAACGGTGCCGGTCGACGGCTCGGTCGAGCGTTTCTTCGGCTACGCCCAGCCGACCGCCGAATTCACCTTTCCCGCGGCGATCCATCCGGATCAGCGGATCGCGCTGGACGGCTCGGCCTCGAGCGATCCAACCGGCAGTATCTCCGACTACCTGTGGACCTTCGAACCCCCCGATGCGGTGAGCTCGATTGAGTCACTCACGAGGAGCGCGACCTCGGCGAGCAGGGACGGGGGCAGCACGCCGCAGCTGGACGCGGAATTCGGGAGCCCCGGCAATGTCCACGTAACCCTGCAGGTCACCAATCCCGCCGGCCAGACGAGCACCGTCAGCCACTCGGTGCCGGTGCTGCCGGCGCCGGCGTCCGGTCTGCCCGCGGCGTCCGTGAGCCCGGAGTCGCTGTCGTTTCACGAGACACTCGAGGAATACGACTGGCTCGGGTACTCCTACACCGAAGCCGAACCGCAGAAGGTGTTCGTGACAAACGTCGGCGGGGCGCCATTGAAAATCTCGGCGGTCAATGTCGTGAATGCTGCCGGGGCATTCGCGAAGGAGCCAGATGATGCGATCCAGGTCGGCGAAGGCTCCGGCGCCAAAGGCCTGAGTGAGCATCTGAACGATACCTGCGCCGGGGCCACGCTGGCGCCCGGGGCGAAGTGCTACGTGACGGTCATGTACGGGAACGCCGGGGTGTACCCGAAAGCGACCGGAGAGCTCGAAGATCGAAAGCAACTCGCCGACCAGCCCCGACTTCGTTTCGCTCACCGGCAGCGCGCAGAGTCCGCCCCCGAACCCCGGCCGGCCTGCCTGCCCCACGGAAATCGGGAGCAACGGATTCTCGATATCGCCGCCGCAGCTCGCCGCTTTCGGGGAACCGTTGGGCCCGGGACTGCAGGCATGCTGGAACGATCTGGCCGCCGGCTCTCCGAATCCGGTGGGCGATACCTTCGGCACCGCCGGCCCCGTCCTGATCGACAAGGGTGTCGCTTTGTGGCCCACGAGCCCCAACGACCTCCTGACCGTCTCACCCGCCGGTCCCCACGACGCCACCGACACGATCTCGGCCAGTCCCCTCAAAGCGCGCTACCTGCTGCAGACCACCACGGTCAGCGGCGGGCTTCCCGATCAGCCGCTCGGCATCGTCGAACCAGGCGAACACCCATTCGTGTGCCACGCCACCTCGCGCGCCAGCACCCACTCCTCGATCAACGCCAAGACGCCCTTCCAGGCGCAATCTCCCTACGGCGGATGCGGCGAAGCGCTGCTGGACTTCACCAGTGACACGCCCGCCGACACCGTCCACGGCCTGGCGGTCACGGGAGGGTCGGTGAAGCTCACCGTATGCGGCGCCGACACCACCGCATACGCCGAGCTGCCCGGCGGAGAACTGGCCCGAGGCAAAGTCGGCTTCAGGGTCAGCGGCGTTCGTGGCGCATCGCCGGCGACCGCGACGTTGCACTACGGTCCGTTCCAGGAATTCCTGCAGGGCGGCTGCGGACAGAGCACGTACCCCGGAGAGGGACAGGAACTGGGCGCCGGCGAAGGCAGCGCGCCGGAATTCTCGTGCCCCGGCACGGCCAAGGTCACACCGAACTGCACCGGCAAGGAATTCAACCCGGCGCACATTCCGCCCGGCAGCGGCTCCGGCGAACAGGGCCAATCTCCGGGGAACCAGAACAGCAATGGAGAACCGCACAAGCGCGGGTTCCGGGCGCCAGGGCCGGCGGATGTCGCGCGAGCCCCAGGGGTCGCCAATGCGCGTGAGAGCGCGGCGGACGCCCCGCGGGCGCACGTGAGCGACGCGGCCGGCGCCCCGCGGGCGAACGAGAGCGACACGAACTCCTCTGAAAGCGGGGTGTGCCCGGCCGGCGACGAAGATTACAGTGAATCGATTCCGCAGTCCTTCGTCGGAGCGATGAAGTTCAGCGATGCCTACCTCTGCTACGACCCGAGCGCGGGCATATGGACGACGGGCGGCAAGGCCGACCTCGCGGAACTCACGGGCGGTGTCGTCAACGGGAGCGTGAAGACCGGTCCGCCACCGGACTACGGGTTCAGCTTCCGCAGCAACGGCGAATTCGTGAAGGGCGGAATCGAAGAAGTCGGCTTCAACCCCGGCATCCCGATCGGGGGCGTCGTCGAACTCGACTCCTTCGGGGGACGGTTCGCGACGGACCCCACCTTCGTGCAGGCGCACGCGACCATCGGCATCGCCCATCTGCTGTCGATCGAAGGCGGCGCCTTCGCGGTCTGGGCCAACCGGTCATATCCGTACACCTACCAGCCCGAAGACATCCCCGGCGTGGAAGAACTGCAGACCAACACCCACGAACACCCGTTTGAAGACTTCGCGGCCGGGGTCGGCGGCACGGTCTCGCTGACGCCGCCGGGGATCGGTCCGATCACCCTTGGCCAGGCCTACGGCCTGTACGCGACGCCCAGCTACTTCGAGTTCGGCGGCTGCCTCGGGAGCTGTGCGGACGGCCTCTCACTGCTCGGCGTCGCAACGGTCAAGGCCTACGTCAAGGGGGCGCTCGACACGGGCGACGGCGAATACAACATCGAAGGTGGGATCCACGCCTGTGCGGGCTGGGAAGGCCTCTCCCTCTGCGGGAACGGCACGGGCGATGTGTCGAACAAGGGGATCGGGGGCTGTGTCGGCATTACGATCCTCGAACAGACTGCCGAAGGCGGCCTGCTGTGGCGATACGGCCAAGGGGTGAAGATCTTCCTGGGTTGCGAACTCGGAGCGATCAAAGTCTCCGTCCAGCGCAGCGGGGCTCGCGCCAGTGCCAGCCACGCCGGGGCCAGTGTCGCGCAGGCGAGCGGTGCGGTGAGCGTGAAGCTGACCGGCCACCACCCGGCCACCAATATCTGGGTCGACGGCGCGGGCGGCGCCCCGACCCTGGCGCTGAGCGGACCGGGCGGCGCACAGCTGGGCGAGACCAGCTCTGACCACGGCGTCGCGGGTCGCACCGGAACCGGCAGCCACTCGAGCCTGCTGCTGATCACGCCCGAACCAAACTCCGACCGAACGAGGGTGTCGATCACCGATCCGGAGCCCGGGACCTGGACGCTGACGCCGCTGCCCGGCTCGCCGCAGATCTCGAAGGTCGAATACGCCAACGGACTGCCGCCCGCGAAGATCACCACCACGGTGTCCGGGGCCGGCAAGGCCAGGACCCTCCACTATCGCGTCCGCCCCCGCGAAGGACAGACGGTGACCTTCGTCGAGCGCGGACCCGACGTGCTGCACGTCCTCGGCAAGACGACCGCCAAGCACGGGACGATCCGGTTCACCCCGGCACCCGGCCCCGGCGGCCACCGCAAGATCGAAGCGTTGATCGCGCTCTCCGGAGTCCCTCACCCCGCGATCGCCGTCGGCGCCTACACAGTACCGCCCCCTCCACACGCCGCCCGGCCGCCCCACCTGCGTCTGGCGCGGCGCGGCAACCAGCTGCGGATCACATGGGGTCGTGCGAGCAATGCGAACCACTACCTCGCCGTCGTGTCGCTCTCCGACGGCCAGGCGGTCTCCTACGAAGAGCCGGCGCGCACGCGAGCCCTAACAGTCCCGACCGTTGGGCCCGCCGCCAGCGCCCGCGTTGAGGTGAGCGGCGTGACCAGCCTCGGCGAGACCGGGCCCGCGGCGTCGGCGACGCTGGCGCCCGTCCACGCCCCTGCTCGCCTGGCCGGGTTGAAGCTCACACACACGCGCAGCGACGTGGTCATCACCTGGAAGCGCTTGCACGGCGCCACGGTGTACGCCGTGCGCCTGCAGGTCGCCGGCGGGCCGGCTTATACGACCGCGTACCTGACAACGCCGCGCTTCACGGTGAGCAAAGTGCTTCCACAGGTACCCGCGGGCAGGCTGGCCACCGTCAGCGTCACGCCAATCGATGCGGGCGGCGTGGGACCCGCGGGGCATGTCAGCTACCACGCCGGCTAGCGCCACCACGGAACCGGCGCAGCGCCGCCGGTTCCGTCCTCCCCGCGCCAAGGGGTGAAGACCAGGAGCCCGGATTCTTTATCGCTTGCCGGTGGGCATCGGTCAGCGGAAGAGATCCTCCCCCAGCGGCCGCAGCAGCGCGGCGGCGCCGGGGCCGTCGTCGTCTGTGACGAAGCGTTCGAGGCCGTCGAGGAGCACGACCGGCTCGCGGGAGTCCTTGGCGCGGGCGAGGTCGGCGGTCGCGGCGATCGCATCGGCGACGGCCAGCCAGGTTGCGCGCAGCTCGAGGCCGACGCTGTCGGGGCGTCCGCGCCAGTCGTCGAGTGCAGCGAGCCCGGCGCAACCGATCGCGACATCGCACTGCCCGTGGCGCCAGGCGCGGCCGAAGCTGTCGGTGATCAGCACGGCGACGTGAGCCCCGGTGAGCGCTCGCAGGCGCGCACGCAAACCACGCGCCGAGGCGTCGGGGTCGGTGGGCAGCACGATCACGGTGCCGTTCACCGCGTTGGAGGCGTCCACGCCGGCGTTGGCGCAGACGAAGTCGTGGTGGGTGCGGCAGATCAGCACTCCGCGCGCGGCGCGCAGCACCTCGTGGGACTGGTCGAGCACGACCTGCACCACCCGGGCATCCTTGCCCTGCCCGTCCCCGGCCTGCCCGCCGACCGCCGCATCGGCCTCGCCCGCCAGCGCCAGCGCTCGCGGGGATGGCACGACCTCTGCCAGTGCCACCACCGCGCCCTCGGCCTTGGAGACGACCTTGTGCGCAATCGCCACGATCTGACCGTCGCGCAGCGGCTGGGCAGGCTGCTCGGCATCGAGCGCACCCACCACCAGCACCGCCAGGTCGTCCCCGGCGTGCACCTCGGGTAGGCCGCTCAGCGCGCGGGCGGAGAGCGATGCCACGGCACCTCCACGACAGCAGCGCGAACTTGCGGCGAGGTGGGTGCTGCCCGCGGCGCCAACGGCGGTACTACCGCGAGGCTCACCACTGCAGCAGCATCAGCCCGACGGTCACCCCGGGGCCGATCGTCACCGCGAGGCCGCGCTCGCCGGGCTGGGGCCGGCAGCGCTCGATCGTGTCCTTGAGCACGTAGAAGATCGAGGGGGTGCCGACGTTGCCGTGGTTGGCGAGTGCATCCCAGCTGGTTGCGGTCTGGTCGTCGGAGAGCTCCAGGGCGCTCTGGATGTTCTCGATGATCCGCCGGCCGCCTGGGTGCACCATCCAGTGGTCGATCTCCGCGTGCTCCACGCGGTGCTCGCGCAGGAATTTCTCCGCCACTCCGGGCAGTCCCGCGCCGGCGAGGTCGGGCAGCTCGCGCACGAGATGCAGGTAGGTGTCCCGCTCGGATAAAGCGAGGCTGACGGCGTCGAGCGTGCCGCCGATCTGGTGGACCTGGGTGGCGAGGATCATCGGCCCGTCGGCGCCGGGGTCGGCCGAGAGCACCGCGGCGGCGCAGCCGTCGCCGAAGATCGAGGAGCCGACCGTCTTGGCCCGCGGGTCGTCGGGGGTGGCGCGCGTGAGGATGCTGCTCATGCTCTCCGCCCCCACTACCAGACAGTCGCGCCCGGGGTGCTGGCGCAGCATCCCGGCGGCCATCCGCATCAGCGGCACCGCGCTCGCGCAGGCCACGCCGGTGATGTGGTACTTGTCGGTCGTCGGCTGCATCTCGTAGTGGTCCACCAGCCGGTGGGCGATCGTCGGCAGGCCGAGCGAGTAGAGGCTGGAGCTGAGGACGGTGCCGACCTTCGCCGGGTCGATTCCGAGCGCGTCCACGGCGCGAATCGAGTGGCGCATCAGCCTGGTCTCGACCGTGGCCGCGCGTCCCTGCAGGTCGCGTCCCAGGAAGTCGTCGTCCAGCTCGAGGTGGCGCTGCTTGACGCCGCAGCGGGAGAAGATGCCCTCGGCAAACGCGTCGCCGCGCAGGCCCAGCCGGTCGAGGACCTGATCCTGGGAGAGGACATGCTCGCCGTCGGAGACCGCCAGCCCGGCGATCCGCGGACCGGTCTCGACCGGGAGTTGGCCCGCCTTGCCAGCCTCGCCCGTCGCGGCAGGCTCGTTTTGATTGGCAGCCCGCCCGCCGCCGACCGTCGCCGGGCGTAGGGTGCTGATGTCGATAGCGCTCAAGTAAGTGCCTGCCGTAAGGTTTTGGAGTGGGCGTTAGTGTTGTGTTAGGCCACGTTGGGAATCACAACACGACAACAGAATATCGTGATAACCGGCGTGACATGCGGCAGTTGCGCTGTGCACGCTGTGCCGCGGCGCCACCGACGACGCCAACTGGACCCCCACGGAAAAGGAGCGGATGAGTATATGAAGCTGATTGGAGCGGGTCTGCCCCGGACGGGCACCCTCACGCAGAAACTGGCGTTCGAGCAGCTCGGACTCGCCCCGTGCTACCACTGGGTCAACGTGCTCGCCGACCTCGACCAGGTTGAGCTGTGGAACCGCGCGATGGACGGCGAGGGCCTGTGGGAGGAGGTCTTCGGCGGCTTCGAGGCGACCGCCGACTGGCCCGGCGGCTACTTCTACAAGGAGCTGATCGACGTCTATCCCGACGCCAAGGTGCTGCTGAGCACGCGCAAGCCCGAGTCGTGGGAGCCGTCCTTCCGCGAAACGATCGTCGGGCTCAGCTACGGCGAGGAGCTGATGCGCCTGCTCGCCAGCGCCCGGGGCGAGATCGACCCCCGCTGGCGGCGCTACCTCGATCTTGTCGAGCGGATGTTCTGGGGGCCCGAAGGCACGTTCGCGGACGGCTGGGAGGAGCCGGCGCAGCTGATCGAGCAGTTCGAGCGCCACAACGAGGAGGTCAAGCGCACGGTGCCGCCGGAGCGGCTGCTCGTGTGGCACGTGGGCGAAGGGTGGGAGCCGCTGTGCGAGTTCCTCGAAGTCGACGTCCCCGCCGAGCCGCTCCCGCACGAGAACGACCGCGAGACCTTCTTCGACCGCGTGATCGGCGGCGCGATCGGCGCGCTGCACGAGTGGTACGAGAACAAGGCCGTCGCCGCGGGCTGAGGTTCAATCGACCGAACCGGCCGGCACCACCCACTCGCACGGCTGTCCGGTTGCCGCCGCGATCAGATCGAAGTCTGCGTCGTAGTGCAGAACGGTCAGGCCGCGAGCCTCGGCCGCGGCGGCGACCAGTAGGTCGGGCAGCTTGCGCCCGCGCTGGTGCTTGGACGCGAGTAGTCGCTGCGTCTGCCTTGCGCGACGGAGGTGCTCCGCCGAGGTCTCGAGGAGCTCGAAGGCTTCGACAGCGTCGGTCAAACGATCCCACTCCGCGGCGTTGCGGGCCGAAAAGCCGATCTCGAGGTCGGAGATCCCCGTGCGCGCGAGCTCGCCCCTGCGCGCGCGGGGCTCGATCGCCTCGCGAACCGCCGGCTCGCGCAGCCGGGTAAGAACGCTGGTGTCGAGTAGATGCGTCAGCGCCATGCCTGCTCGCGAGGCAGCAGATCGGCGTGGGCGAGCGCGTCGAGACGCCTCTTCACAGCGTCCTCACGATCGCTGCCGGCCAGCCGCAGCGCGCGGTTGACCGTCTCCTTGATCGTGTGGGCGCCCAGCTGGATCCGTGCATTCCGCAGAGCTTGCTCGTCTATGTCCACCAAGTGCTTGGCCATTTCCGGGCAGTATATACCATCAAACGGAGGTATATATGCGCGCGGCTCGGATACGGGCGTCGGTGGCCTCGTCGCAGGCGGTGCGGTGTCGGGTGTCAAGTACATGCCAAGAACGTACGCCGCGCTTGGGACGGTACGCTCGCTCAGGCCTCCCGAATTACGGCCGCTGCTCCCAGGCTGCCCCGGAATGACGGCCGCTGCCCCAGGCTGCCCCGGAATTACGGCCGCTGCTCCCACAGCTGCTCCGGCAGCCCCGTGAGGTGGACCCCCGCGTGCACCTTGTAGCGCGCGTTGACGGCGATCAGCAGCGCGGTGAGCGACTCGGTGATGCGGGCCATCTCCAGGCGCCCACAGTCCACGCAGCGCAGGCCAGCGATCCGCTCGATTAGCGCGGCGGCCTCGCGCTTGTCCGCGCGGGCGTCGCCACACACCAGGACGTCCTCGCCAAGTGGGTGGTGAAGGGCGGCGAGCGAGGCCGCGGAGACGGTATGCAGCGCGGAGACGACGCGCACGCCCTCGGGCACCATCTCCCAGGCCTGCTGGGCGGCGGAGCCCTGCCACACACCGAGCATGCGGGTGGCCTTGCCGCTGTGGGCGGCGGCGAGCGGCACGGTCGCGTCGATCAGCAGTTGGCCGGGGCGCAGCGCGCCCTTTAGGTTGGTGAGCATCTCCGACTGGTTGCGGAACGGCACGCTGAGGATCACGGCGTCCGCGCGGGACACGGCTTCGGCGTTCTCGTAGCCCGCGAACGAGCCCTCGGGGACCGCGGCCCGCGCACGCTCGACGGTCTCGGCCGCACGCTCGGCGCTGCGCGAGCCGATCGCGATCGGCACGCCTGCGCGGCCGAGGCGGAGCGCCAGTCCGAAGCCGAGCGCGCCGGAGGCGCCGATGATGCAGACGGGGGCCGGTGGATCAGTCACGCCGCAACCATAGTGGTCGGCGATCGAGTCGGGCGGACGAGGGTGATGTCATCCAAAACGCCCCTTACCACTTCACAAAATGAAGGGTTGGGGTCCCAAAAACATGTTCAACCCCACGCTCACACCGCCAGCGAGGCGGCGAACGCGAGCGTTTGCTCGGCCACGCGCGCGCGGGCGGCGGCGTCGTCCATGCGGGTATCGGCAGCGAGCGTCGCTAGACCATCCACCGGCTCGTCGGCGACGATCCCGTCGAGCAGCTCGCCGTAGAAGTCGGCCACACCCTGGGCGCTGCACTCCAGCGCGGCGAACGCCATGAACGACGCCGTGGGGCCCTTCAGCACCTCTCCGCCGACGATTGGGCTGACGGCGACCAGCGGCGCGTCAGCCTCCAGCAGAGCCTCACGGATGCCGGGGATCGCGAGGATCGGGCCGATCGAGGCCAGCGGGTTGGAGGGCCCGATCACGACGGCGCGCGCCCCCGCGATCGCCCCCAGCGCCGCAGGGCTAGGCACGGCCTCCTCGGCGCCGCGGAACTCGAGGCCCTCCACCAGGCCCGCCGCTCCCATGCGGATCATGAAGTCCTGGAAGGAGCGCCAGCCGGCGGTCGAGCGCACCCACGTGCGCACCGGGTCATCGCTCGCGGGCAGTACCCGTGCCCCGACGCCGATCGCCGCGTTCAGCCGCTCCAGCGCCGCGGTGGGGGAGAGACCCTCGGCGAGCAGCCTCGCGCGCTCCGAGCACCACGCGAGGTCGCGGTCGCCGAGGTTGAACCACACATCCCGCCCGAGCGCGCGCAGGCCGTCCATCACATGAAAGGTGTCGCCCTCCAGGCCCCACCCGCGCGCGTCGATCAGGTCCGCCAGCCAGAAGGAGATCAGGTCGGGGTCCGGAGAGACGTGGGCGCCGTAGATCTCGATGTCATCGCCCGGGTTGGCCACGACCGCGAGCCGCTCGGCCCCCACCACGTCCTGCATCCCACGCGCGAGCTTCGCGCCGCCGGTGCCGCCGGCCAGGACGACGACCTCTACGGGCTGGGGCATGAGAGAACCTTACGGGTTCGCCGTGCCCCGGCCCGCGGCTCGCCCGCCAGCCGCTCGCGCAACGCGGCGAGGTCGGCACCGGTGTCGATATCGAGCAGCAGCGAGGGCACCTGCTCAACCCGGCAGACCGCCCCGGCCTCCTGCGCGAGGCCGATGTGACGCTCGCAGCTGCCCGGCCCGAAGCTCGGGGAGATCGCGCCCGGCGGGGTGAGCAGCAGCCCGTTGGTACCGGTGCCGTGGCGGTCGGGGACGACCACGACTTCGGTTGGGCTCGCACCGCTCGCATCGCCGTCGCTCCCGTTGTCGTGCCGCGTGGCCGGCGCGCCCGGGCTGGCGGGCGGGGCCTCCAGCAGCGCGGCGACCTCGTCCGGGTCGAGCGCTGGGCAGTCCCCTGGAATGCACAGCACCCGCGCGAAGCCCTCGACCACGGCCCGCTCGATCCCCGCCGCCACGGCGGCGCTCTGACCCTCCTCCGCGGAGTCGGGCACGACGAGCGCTCCGAGGTAGCGGGCCGCGGCGGCCACCGGCTCCTCGCGGGTAACGACGATCGTGCGCTCGATCGCGGCGCAGTCGCGCAGCGCGCTCAGCACGTCCCCAACCATCGCCCGCGCAAGATCGCGCCGCAACGGATCGGGCACGCTCTGACCGAGGCGTTGCTTGGCCTCCGAGAAGCGCTTGACGGGCAGGATCGCGGCGGTGCGCATCGTGCTCTGACAATATGACCATATGAGGCTGGAGGGCAAGACCGCACTGATTACCGGCGGCGCGTCGGGCATCGGCGCCGCGACCGCGCGGCGGCTGGCGGCCGAGGGCGCGCGCGTGGCCGTGGGCGACCTCAACGAGGAGGGCGCGCAGGCGGTCGCCGGCGAGCTCGACGGCGTCGGCCTCGCGATGGACGTGACCGACCTGGACTCGATCGCCGCCGCGGTGAAGGCCACCGAGGAGCGGCTGGGGCCGATCGACGTGCTCGTCAACAACGCCGGCACCGACCTGTTCTCGTTCTTCGTCAAGACCGACCCGGGCCTGTGGGACTTCGTGCTGGGCGTCAACTTGCGCGGCGTGATCGCGTGCACCCACGCGGTGTTGCCGGGGATGCAGGAGCGCCGGGCGGGGGCAATCGTCAACGTCTCCTCGGAGGCCGGCCGCGTCGGCTCGCAGGGCTCGGCGATCTACAGCGCCGCGAAGGCCGGGGTGATCGGCTTCACGAAGGCGATCGCGCGCGAGGGGGCGCGCTACCGCGTGCGCGTCAACGCAGTGGCGCCCGGGCCGATCGAGACGCCGCTGCTGAACGCCGCGCCGAAGGTGTACGGGGAGATCGGCGAGCGGCTCAAGCAGGGAATGGTCGACACCACCCAGCTGAAGCGCGCCGGCGAGCCCGAGGAGGTCGCGGCCGCGATCGTGTTTCTCGCGAGCGACGACGCCTCGTACGTGACCGGCCAGACGCTCGGCGTGAGCGGCGGCCTGTCGATGTGGTGATGTTGCCCACGCCGCATGCGGCGTGGGCGGCAGGGCCGCATGCGGCCCTGCCCCGGACGGCGCATGCGCCGTCCGGCCGGGCAGTGCATGCACTGCCCGGAAAATAAGATCAGGCGATGGGGGACGCCATCCGCATCAGGGAGGTCGGCCCGCGCGACGGCTTCCAGAACGAGCCCGAGACGATCCCGACGGCGTGCAAGGTGGAGCTGATCGACGCGCTCGCGCGCACGGGGCTGCGGCGGCTGGAGGTGACGAGCTTTGTGCGGCCCGACGTGATCCCGCAGCTGGCCGATGCCGATGAGGTGCTCGAGCGGATCGCCATCCCCGACGGGGTCTCCGTGAGCGTGCTGATCCCCAACGAGCGGGGCTTGGAGCGCGCGTTGGGGCACCGCGTGCGCTTTCACGAGATCAACGTCATCGTCTCCGCTTCGGAGACCCACAATCGTAAGAACGTCAACCGCTCGATTGCGGAGTCACTCGCCAGCCTGGAGGGCGTGCTCGCGCGCGCTCGCGCGGAGGGCCTGCGCTGCGAGGCCGTTCTCTCCACCTGCTTCGGATGCCCCTACGAGGGCCACGTCCCACCGGAGCGGGTACTCGACATCGCGGCCCGCCTGCACGACGCCGGTGCGCAGGAGATCGGCTTTGGCGACACCACGGGGATGGCCAACCCCCGCCAGGTGGGCGAGCTCTTCGCGCTGGCACAGGAGCGTCTAGGGGTGGGCCACGACGGCGTCGAGCTGACCGCGCACTTCCACAACACACGCGGCGCCGGACTGGCCAACGCGCTGGCCGCGTTGCAGGCCGGGGTCACAAGCTTCGAGTCGAGCTTCGGCGAGCTGGGCGGCTGCCCGGTCCCGGCCGGTGCCACCGGCAACATCGCCACCGAGGACCTCGTCTCGATGCTGCACGAGATGGGCTACGCCACCGGCATCGACCTGCCCGCGCTGATCGCGTGTGCGCGGCGCGCTCAGGAGATCCTCGGCCGGCCGCTGGGCAGCCACACGCTGGTGGCCGGGCCGGTGGAGTGGGGCGAGCCGTGAGCATCCAGAGCGTCGACTTCGACGAGACGCTCGAAGGCCACGCCCCGCCCCGGCCGGGGCGTGGGTTGCCAATGCGCGATCCAGGCTAAATGAACTTGACTTCTTCTTCGAATTTTATCGCTAGGGTCGTCGCCACGCCTGCCTGAACGAAGCCTTCGCCGAACGCCGCTTCGAGCGTTACTTTGATTTTTTCGAGTTTCGTGTTTACATATTCTGTCGGTATCTGTATGCCTTCTTTCTGTGCCGCCGTAAATTTGTATTCAGTATTGAGATGATCTTCCTGCGAGCTGCCGACCGGTATCAGGAAGCTGCCTTCGGTCTTGACTTCCGTGAGGCCACAGGCAATGCTGGCTTTCAGCTTCTCGGATAAGACCATTAATTCATGGGCTTCTAACATGACTAAGTCAGCGTCGGCGGCTTCGACTTCCCCTTCTTTGCTTCCCGCGGTATGACATGACGCCCCGCCCGACGAGCACCCAGTGAGCGTCAGGGTTGCTTCGATCGTTTTTGTACCGGTGACGACCCCTTTGGTGCTCCCCCCTTTGCAGGTCATTTTTGATTTGTGGACGGTTTCCAAGACCGATTCCCCGACCGTCCCGGTGAAGCCCTTTTTCACGAGAGCTTTGCCTTCTTTGTTGACAATTTCGTTGGAGTTGGCGGATGCGCTGGAGACTGCTATTGCGCATAGGCAGAGCGCCGCTAGGAATGACGACGCAAATCGTTTAAGCAACATGATGTATGACTCCCGGTAGTGACCGATATGAACACGCTGTCACAGCGCATGCCTGTGCTGTACGCAGCGCTCGAGTCTTGTACCAGGGATCTCGCGCGCATGCAATCGCACCGCAGGAGTCTTCTGCTTTTGGACTTGGCGTGCACCCTTTGTCCCAGCAGATCTTTCGACTGCTGTTTCTGTCTGAGACACCTCTGCTAGGTCCGATCCTCCTAGGGATAGGTCCTTAGGCCAGCGCCGCCTGCGCCTCGCTCTGCGCCCGGGCGCTCTCCCGCATCGCCGCCGCACAGTACTCCTGCACCGCAACCTCCATCTCCAGCGTCGCCGCGAGCGCCGGGCGGGCCGAAGCGTCGATCACGCGCTTGGCGCGGCCGACCGCCACATGCGAGTTGGCGAGCAGCTCTTCGGTCAGCGCCGCGACGGCCTGCTCGAGCTGCTCGGGGGCGACGACGCGGTTGACCAGGCCGATCCGCTCGGCCTCGGCGGCGTCGATCGTACGCGCGGTCATGATCAGCTCCTTGGCGCGGCCGAGGCCGACGACCGCCGGCAGGCGGCTGGAGCCGCCGACGTCGGGGATGATCCCGAATTTGACCTCGGGCAGGCTGAACTGGGAGTCCTCGGCCGCGATCCGTAGGTCGCAGCCGAGTGCGACCTCCAGGGCGCCGCCGACACAGGTGTGGTGGATCTGGCAGATCACCGGCTTGGCCATCTCTTCGCAGAGGTTGGCGCACTCCAGGAAGGTTTCGCGGAAGGGGCGCAGCTTGCCCGGGGTCGCCGAGGAGGCGACCAGCTCGACGAGATCGACGCCGGCCGAGAACACCTTGCCCTCGCCGCGCAGCACCACGCAGTGGACCGATTCCTCGGCGGCGGCCTCGCGCAGCGCCTGCGCCAGCGCGCGCAACAGTTCCTGGCTCATTGCGTTGCGCTTCTCGGGACGGTTCAGGATCACGTGCCGGACCGCGTCGCGGTCTTCGGTGAGGACGATGCTCATGGTCTTCTCCTTTGGACGTTCTTCAAGTGGGAGGGGGAATCAATGCCCACCGACCCAGGGCCTGTGCTCCCCGACCTAGCTCAGGTCGAGCACCGGCGTGGGCGGCTCGATCGCCTCGTCGTGGCCCTCGCGCGGCACGATCGCGGTGCCGAGCGCGAAGAACTCGATCGTGTGGCTGCCCCAACCGTGGCTGGTCTCGTTCAGTTTCACACCGACGATCCCCTCCGCCGAGAGCGTCTGCGCCTCGGTCTGCATCCGCTCCATCGCGAGCTCGCGCGCGTCGTACAGCGCCTGCGTGAAGTTGGGCAGCTCGACGTTGCGGCCCGTCTGGGCCATCGACTGGAGCATGCCGCGGTGGGCTACGTGGTAGACGCAGCTGCCCATCACCATCCCGACGGGGCGGTGGCCGGTGCGCAGCAGCGTCCAGAAGTCCTGACCTGACAGGTCGCTGGTGAAGGGGCGGCCGTTGGGGGCGCGGTGCATCTCGCCCGCGCGGTGCTTGACGGCGGTGCCGATCGCGATGAACTCGGCCATGTCCTGGCCCCACTCGTAGCGCCCGATGTCCAGGCGCACGCCGACGACCCCGTCTGCCCCGAGCTGGTCGGCCTCCTCCTCCATGCGCGTCATCGCCAGCTGTCGCGCCCCGTACATCGCCTCGGAGAGCACTTTTAGCTCCTGGCTTTTCTTCCACCCCGCCATCTGGATGCCGATGTGGTAAATCGAGCTGCCGACCACGAGGCCGACGGGGTCGAAGCCGGCCTGCTTGATCAGCAGGAACTCGTTGACGCTGAGGTCGGAGGTGAACAGGCCCGCACGGTTCTGCTGCAGGCGCGCGCGACCGGCCTCGGGAACACCCTCCAGTGAGGAGGGATCGTAGCTCTCTGTCTGTTGCTCGCTGTCACTCATTCGTGTGGGGCTCCCGGGGGCTCGTGTTCAGGTTGTCAGGTCGATCGTCGTCTCGGGCGGATATAGGGTCGTCTCTGCGGTCTGGAGGATGGCGGTGCCGATCGCGTTGAAGGTAACCATCAGTCCACCGAGTTTGCCGCTCATCCCCTGGACTCGTGGCGGACCGCGCGGTGGCCGATCCGCACGCCGACGATGCCCGAGGCGCCGAGCGTGGAAGCCTGCGCATTGAGCTCGGCCATCACGCTCTCGCGGGCGTTGTAGAAGGCTTGCGTAAACGCGCGCAGCTCGAAGTTCTGCATCTGTCCTTCCATCAGTCTGGTGCCCGCGAAGCCGCCCGGGCCATAGCCATAGCTGGCGAAGAACACAGAGCTCCAGGCGACGATCCCGAGTGGCTCGAAGCCACCCCGCACGAGCTTGGAGAAGTCAGCCACCGACAGCTCGGTGAGTACCGGGCGGCCGCCTCCATGTCTACCGCTTGCGTGCTGTTGGCTCCTGTGCTCTGCGCCGTTGCCCTTGCGCGTGTCGGCGTTGGCCAGCCCAGCCTCGCGGCGAACGGCGGTGCCGAACACCGTATGTTCGAGCGAGGTCGTTCCTGTTTCCAAACTGCTTTCGCCGGCGCGCGTGTCCACTTCCACGACCGCGTCGGCACCCACGTGCATGGCCTCCTGAGCCAGTCGCCCGAGCGCGCGTGTGCGCACCTCGTTGAGCGCCTGGGAGAGCGTGGTGAGCTCGAACATGTTGGCGCCCGTAGGGTCGTACCCACCTTCCAGTTGCCCCCACGATGACTGGTAGCCCATCTGGTAGATCGAGCTGCCCATCACCTGCGAGAGCGGGCGCAACCCAAGCTGGTGGGCGAGCGCCCAGCCGTTGACGGTCAGGTCGGAGGTGAACAGGCCGCCCTTCTCGCGCAGCTCGCTCAAGCGCCGCTCGGCCGCAACCGTGATGCCGCCCCGTTCGATCCGCTCCAGCGACTCCTGTTGCTCGGCGGCCGTCGCCCCTGGATCGGCCATTTCGGCGCCGTCGGCCACTTCCGCTTCCTGGCCTTCGGCTCCTTCCGATCCAGCGCCTGGCGCCTCTTCCGGTTCCTGGCCGCGCCGCCGTGCCATTTCAGCCCACCGGCCTCTCGAGCGCTGCGCCCGCTCCGCCGCCGCGCCGCCGCGCCATCAGCCCAGCAGCCTCTCGAGCGCCGTGCGCGCCTCGGTGCTGCGCTCCGCCTCGGCCTGCAGATCGCCGGTCAGCGCCGTCACCCACGCGCTGGGGTCGAGTGCCTCGCGCTTGATCGAGATGCCTCCCACCTGACGTTCGCGGAAGCCCTCCACGCGGTCGCCCTCGACCGTCAGTTGATAGCAGTTGCCACCGAGCTCGATCCGTACGAGGCGCACGTGCTTCTCGCCGCGGCCGAGCAGGCCTCCGCCGCGGCGCTCGACGCGGATGCGTCCCGGCAGTGACTCCTCCAGCTTGCTCGCCAGCACCTCAACGGAGATCCGAAGATCGGTACCGTCCGCGCGCAGCCCGGCGGCGGAGAGGTCGAAGTCCTGTTCGGTGGGCACGCTTGGAAGCGTACTCCGAGCCGGTGGGGCGCGCGACAAGCATCTTCGAAAGGCCCTGACGCGTGCGCGCGCACGGGCACGCGTCGGTCTCAAAACGACCACAGGCAAGGCAAAGACGCAACCCACGACAGCCGGGCGGGCCGATGCAGGCCCGCCCGGCTGCGAGGCCCTGCGCTCAGTGCAGCAGTTCGAGGGTGTTATTGGTGTCGTTGACGAACAGCACGCCCTGGTTGCGGGGAGCGACGGTGAGTCCGAACAGCCCGCCCCCGCCGGCGCCGGTGTCGAAGGGCTGGAACTCGGCCCCTACGGGGGTGGTCTCGACGAGGTTGCCGTCCCCGCCGTTGGCGGTGAGGATGTCGTCGTTGGGGGCGATCGTGAGTCCCAGCGGGCTGTTCAGGTAGCCGCCGGTGGCAACCGTGATCCCGCCTTCGCCCTGCGGCGTTTGGCGGTAGAGCGCGCCGGGGACCGCCGCGATCCGGCTGTCCTGGGTGTCGGCGACGTACAGGGTGCCTTCTTCGCCCAGTCCCACGCCGGTGGGGCCGACCACGAGCGCCGCGGGATCGGTGCGCTCGGGGAAGCCTTCGGCGATCACTTCCTCACTCGTCACCCGCAATCCGCGGCCAAAGCGGGGCTGTACGCGGATCCGCACCACGGTGCCTTGGTCGGTGGGAGTTTCGCCCGAGGCGACGGTGCCGTTGAGCACGTTGGTGACGAACAGCGTGGCGCCATAACCCTGGTCGACCGCCGTCATGTCCCAGGGACCGTTGATCGGCGGACCGGAGATCGTCTGCACCACGTGACCCCAGCTGTCGAGCACGATCAGACAGCCCGCCTGTGCGGTGGCGGCCTGGCCGTTGCTCGTGGGCAGGCTGCCGACGACCACATACCCACCCGGCAGGATCGCGAGCGCGGTCGTGAGCCCCACTCCGCCGGGGCAGGGGCCGGGGAGTCTCGAGGGCTTGATCTTGGCGAAGACGGAGAGCGCCCCCGTGGGGCTGATCTGCACGATCGTCGTGCCGGTCCCCTGGAGGTTTTCTTCGTTGTTGAAGTTGCTGACGAGCGTATTCCCGCGCATCAGCGCGCCGCTGCTGCCGGGAACAGTGACGATCCCATAGGGATTCACATCCCCGTTGGCCGGTACGGTGCTGGCGATCGAGGTGATCGAGTGGAACTGTCCGATGAAGGGGTGGTCGAACGCTGCGGCCGCCCCCGGAGTGAGCGCCACGCAGGCAAGCGCCGTGACGATCGTGGTTGAGAAGTGCCTTCGGCTGGGCATCAAGATGCCTCCTCTGGTCGGGGCTTTATCCGAAGGAGACTCCAATGCTCGCCAAACCTTCCCAACTTTTGGAAAAAATGACTCTCGCCGTGAGCCGGGCTGCCGGTGCTCTGCTCGCACCCGACCCTTCCCGGTAGGCTCCCCGTCCGTCGAGGAGAAAACGAGTGGAGGTTGAGATGGCGCGGCAGATCGAGAAGGTGGGCGTGCTCGGAGCGGGGCTGATGGGCCACGGCATCGCCCAGGTGGCCGCGCAGGCCGGCTACGCGGTGGTGCTGCGCGAGGTGGACGAGGCGACGCTCGCCAAGGGCGTCGGCAAGATCGAGAAGCAGCTGGCGCGCGCGGTCGAGAAGGGCAAGAGCTCCCAAGAGGAGGCCGACGCAGTGAGGGCGCGCTCTAACGGGCACGGTGGACTACCGCGATCTCGCCGACTGCGACCTGGTGATCGAGGCGATCACCGAGAGCCTGCCGCTGAAGCTCGAGATGTGGCGGGAGGTCGATGCGATCGTCAAGCCGCAGGCGATCTTCGCGACCAACACCTCCTCGCTGGCCGTGATCGACCAGGCGGCCGTGACCTCGCGCGCGGAGCAGTTCGTCGGGTTGCACTACTTCAATCCGGCGCAGGTGATGCAGTTGGTGGAGGTCGTGCGCTGCGTGACCACCTCCCAGGAGACGCTCGACACCGCCCTGGAGTTCATCGGCTCGGAGGGCAAGCTGGCGATTCCGACGCGCGACAAAGCGGGGTTCATCGTCAACCGCCTGCTGGTGCCGTACATGCTCGACGCGATCCGCGCGCTGGAAGAGCAGGTCGGCTCGGTGGTCGAGATCGACGCGGCGATGAAGGCCGGCGCCGGCCACCCGATGGGGCCGCTGCTGCTATCCGACTTCGTCGGGCTGGACACGCTGGGGGCGATCTGCGACGTGCTGCTGGAGGAGTTCAGCGAACGGCGCTTCGCGCTGCCCGCCGACGCTGCGCAAGATGCTCTCCGCAGGATGGCTGGGGCGCAAGTCGGGAACGGGCTTCTATACCTACGCCGGCGCGGAGCCCGAGCCCAACCCGGCCTTGTAGGTCGCGCCGCCGCACGGCCCACCAGGTAGGCTCTAACCTTCGGGTATGAGCGACCTGTCGAAGCTACGCGTCGCGGACGACGAGCGTGAGCAGCTGATCGATGAGCTGCGCGAGCACGCTGGCGCGGGGCGGCTGACCTCCGAGGAGCTGGAGGATCGCGTCGGCGAGGCGTACAGGGCATCCACGCGCGCCGACCTCGACGCGCTGCGCGCCGACCTGCCGGTCAGCTCGACCTCGGTGAAGCGCGCGCTGGTCAAGCGCAAGTCGCACCTGCGCCGCCGCCTCGCGCAGGAGGCGGGCGGCTCGCTGGGCGTGTCGGCGTTGAGCGTCGGCATCTGGCTGGCCAGCGGCCCGCCGGCTGAGTTCTGGCCGGGGTGGGTGATCGGCTTCACGCTGCTGCCGGTGGTGCGCGACGCCTGGCGGCTGTTCGGGCCGGCCTCCGACCTCGAGCTGGTGCAGGCGCGCCAGCAGGCACGCCACGAACGCAACCTCGCGCGGGCGCCGCGCTAGGGGCGCCGCGTCCTGAGCGCTCCCCCGTCGAGTCCGGCGGATCTCGTCGCGCGTCCGCCTGTGAGCGCCCTGAGCGGCGCCACCGAGCGCGCCCTGCGGGGCGGCCCGAGCGCCACCACGAGAAGGCCAGGGAGCAGGGCAAGCTGCCGGTGCGCGAGCGCGTGGCGCGGCTGCTCGACCCAGGCACCTTCGCCGAGGAGGCGCTGCTGGCCAACTGGCAGGAGGAGGGGTTGGGGGCGGATGGCGTGGTGACGGGCCTCGGGCGGATCGGCGGGCGCCCCGTCGCGCTGATGGCCAACGACCCGACCGTGAAGGCCGGCTCGTGGGGTCCGAAGACGGTCGAGAAGATCCTGCGCGTGCAGGAGCGCGCGCTGGAGCTGCGGGTGCCGATGGTGTATCTGGTGGACTCCGCGGGAGCGCGGATCACCGAGCAGGTGCAGATGTTCCCGGGGCGCCGGGGGGCGGGGAGGATCTTCCACAACCAGGTGCAAGCTCTCAGGCCTCGTGCCGCAGGTGTGCGTGCTGTTCGGCCCCTCCGCCGCCGGCGGCGCCTACATCCCGGCGTTCTGCGACATCGTGATCATGCGCGACGGCAACGCCTCGATGTACCTCGGCTCGCCGCGGATGGCGCAGATGGTGATCGGCGAGGACGTCACGCCTGGAGGAGATGGGCGGCGCGCGGATGCACACCGGCGTGAGCGGCTGCGGGCACATGCTGGTGGGGAGCGACGAGGAGGGGATCGACGCCGCCAGAGCGCTACCTCTCCTACCTGCCGGGCAACTTCGAGCAGGCCCACCCCCGTGAGCGCTCCACCTCGCTTCGGCGGGCTGCCGCAGCCCCTCACTGCTCCCTCCCGACCCGAGGCGCCAGTCGCCGCCCTACCTTCGCCGGTTGGCGGGCGGGTGCCCCCACAAGACCCCGATCGGCGAGCTGATCCCCGCCGATGAGAACAAGCCATTCGACATGAAGCTGCTGCTCGACGCGCTGGTGGACGCCGACTCCTTCATGGAGATCCACGCGCGCTGGGCGAAGGAGCTGATCGTCGGCTTCGCGCGACTCGAGGGGCGGCCCGTCGGGATCGTCGCCAACCAGCCGAAGGTCAAGGGCGGCGTGCTGTTCGTCGACTCCGCCGACAAGGCCGCCCGGTTCATCTGGACATGCAACGCCTTCAACGTGCCGCTGCTGTTCCTCGCCGACGTGCCCGGCTTCATGATCGGCACGCAGGTCGAGCGCCAGGGCATCATCCGCCACGGCGCGAAGATGATCAGCGCCGTCTCCGAAGCGACGGTGCCGAAGATCTCGGTGATCGTGCGCAAGGCCTACGGCGCCGGGCTCTACGCGATGGCGGGGCCGGCGTTCGACCCCGACTGCTGCCTGGCGCTGCCAAGCGCCTCGATCGCGGTGATGGGCCCGCAGGCGGCGATCAACGCCGTCTACTACAACCAGCTACAGGCGATCGCCGACGAGGCCGAGCGCGCCGCGGAGACCGAGCGGTTGCGCGCGGAGTACGCCGCGGACATCGACATCCTGCACCTCGCCTCGGAAATGGTGGTGGACGCGGTGATCCAGCCCGATGACCTGCGCGGCGAGCTGATCCGCCGCTTCGCGCTCGCGGCCGGCCGTCGCCGGGAGTGGCCGGCCAAGCACAACCCGATAACGCCGGTTTATGTTACTGTCCATTCCCGTCCTCCACTCCATTCGCCGCTCCCTCACCTCGGTCCCGGTAGGTGCGCCCATGGACCCCGCCGACCTAGCCTTCGCCGGGATCGCCCGTCAGGCCGAGCTGATCGCCTCGGGGGAGTCTCTCCGCGCGAAATCGTGAGGTCTACCTCGATCGGATCGAGCGCTCGACTCGAAGCTGAACGCCTTCCGGTGTTCGCGAGCGTGCGCGATGGAGGCCGACCAGGCTGACGCCCGCCGGGGCGCCGGGGGTAACGGCCGCTGCTAGGGGTGCCGATCGCGATCAAGGACGACACCGACATGGCCGGCGAGGTCACCTCCTTCGGGACGCGCGCGGCCGAGCGTCGCGAGCGCAGATCAGGAGGTGGTGCGCCGCCTGCGGGAGGCCGGCGCGGTGATCCTTGGCAAGACCAACGTGCCCGAGCTCACACTGTGGCCGTTCACCGAGACCCCCACGTTCGGCATCACCCGCAACCCCTGGAACCTCGAGCACACACCGGGGGGCTCCTCCGGGGGCTCGGGCGCGGCGGTCGCCGCCGGCCTGGTCGGCGCCGCGCTCGGCTCCGACGGCCTCGGCTCGGTCCGCATCCCCTCGAGCTTCTGCGGGCTGTTCGGGATCAAGCCCCAGCGCCACCGCATCTCCCTCGCCCCCCACACTGAGCAGCTCTACGGGTGGCACGGTCTCGCCGTGTACGGGCCGATCGCGCGCAACGTCCGCGACGCCGCGCTGTTTCTCGACCTCACGGCGCAGACCCCGCCTGCGCAGGGCAGCTTCAGCGAGGCCGCCACGCGCGCGCCCGGCTCGCCTTCGGATGCGTGCTCCACCAAGCCGATCCTGCCGCAACCGGTCGAGGGCGCGTGCTGCGCGCGCACGAGCAGGCCGTCGAGCTGCTGCGCTCGCTCGGCCACGAGCTCGTCGAGCGTGACCCCGCCTACCCCCCATGGCTGGGCCCCCACCTCGTCGCGCGCTACCTGCGCGGCGCCTACGAGTCGGCGACGGACATCGGCAACGTCGAGCGATGGAGCTCCGCAGTCGCCATATCGTCCGCGGCGGCGAACTGGTGGTGAGAGAGGTATCGCGCGCGCGCTCGCCTCCGAAGCGGCGTTGAACGAGCGCGTGGGGCGGTTTCGCCGACCACGACGCCTTGTTGCTCCCCTGCACCGCTCGTCCCGCGTTGCGCGTCGGCGAGTACGAGGGGCGCGGGATGCTGTGGACGATAAACGGCGGCACCCGCCTGATCCCCTTCCTCGGCACCTGGAACGCCACGGGTCAGCCGGCGGTCTCGATCCCCATGGGCTTCACCGACGACGCCGAAAAGCTCCCGCTCGCCGTGCAGCTCGTCGGCCGGCCCGACGACGAGGCGACGCTGATCTCGCTCGCCGGCAGGTCGAGGCCGAGCGCCCCTGGGAGCAGCACCGCCCGCCCGGGTTCTCGTGAGCGACGCTCCCGCAGCGAGCCCGACCAAGCGCCGTGGCCGAGCCCGCGCGGCCGGACGATCTCCGCCGGCGACTCCGGCGAGGAGCTGCTCGAGGTCGCGGTCGAGCGGCCACACGGCGGGGGGCTGCTTCCTGAGCGCGTCCTCCACGGCGAGGAGCGGGAGGTGAGAGCAAGAGCACCCCCACGGACCTGGTGAGCGAGGCCGATCTCGCCTCCCAGCGAGAGATCCGCGAAGTGCTCGCGCGCGGCGCCCGCAGGACGGGTTCGTGGGGGAGGAGGACGAGGATTTGGAGGGCACCAGCGGGCTCAGCTGGGTGGTGGACCCGCTCGACGGGACGGTCAACTTCCTCTTCGGGCTCCCCCAGTGGTGCGTCAGCGTCGCCGTGCGAGACGCGGGGGACACATGGCCGGTGCGATCTACGACCCCATCCGAGAGAGCTGTTCGCGCGACGCGCGGCGGTGAGGCGCGGATAAGGTCCCCAGCGAAGCGAATCGTCCGATGAACCTGCCTCAACCGGAGAGCTGGGAGCGCGAGTACGAGGAGTTGACGCTGACAGGCGCGGCGCGCGCGCAGGAGCTACCGAGTGCAATGGTCGCGACTGGCTTCGCCTACGACGCCCGCGTGCGCGCCGCTCAGGCGAAGGTGCTCGCCCGCGCGATCCCCCTGGTGCGCGACATCCGCCGCTTCGGCAGCGCCGCACTCGACCTCGCATGGACCGCGGCGGGTCGCTACGACGCCTACTTCGAGCGCACCGTCAAGCCGTGGGACATCGCCGCTGGAGCGCTGCTCTGCGAAGCGGCCGGCCTGCAGGTCGTGGAGCTGCCCGTCCACGAGGACCTCCCCTGGGGCATCCTCGTCGCCGCGCCGGCGCTGTGTGGGCCGCTGCTGGAGCTGGTGGGGTAAGGCTCGATTCCGGCCGGCGAGATCGGCTAGGCCACGTCCGCCTCTGCCAAGATGTCGGGGTGGCTGCCGCGGCCAGCACCGCACCGACTCTCCATCCAAGCTTGCCCCCCGGCCCGCGCATGCCGCGGCTGGCGCAGTCGGCCCTGTGGGCGTTCAACCCCGGCGCCCTCTCCCGCTACTGCCAGCGCCGCTTCGGCGAGGTCTTCACGTTGCGGCCGCTCGGCATCGGCGACGTGGTGGTGCTGGGACGCCCGGAGGCGATCCGGGAGGTGTTCACCGGCGATCGCGAGGTGTTCCGGGCGGGGGAGGCGAACGCGGTGATGGGCCCGATGGTGGGCAGGCACTCGCTGCTGCTGCTCGACGGGATCGCCACATCCGCCACCGGCGGATGGTGAGCGCTCCGTTCCACGGCGAGGCCGTGCGCGCCTACGGCGAGCGGGTTGCGGGATCGCCGCGCAGGAGGTCGAGCGCTGGCCGTCGGGTAAGGAGTTCGCGATCCGCCCGCGGATGCAGGCGATCACGCTGGAGGTGATCCTGCGGACGGTGATCGGCGTCAGCGACGAGCGGCGCCTCGAGCGCCTGCGGGTGCTGTTGCGGAGGCTGACGCGCGTGGGTATCGCGGAGATGTGGCTGGTGTGGGCCTACCCGCAGCTGCTGGACAGTCGCGCGGTGCGCCTCTCGACGCTGCGGGTCCTGCCGGAGGTCGATCGGCTGCTCTACGAGGAGATCGCCGCCCACCGCGCCGCGCGGGCGGGTTCTCATCGCGAGGACGTGCTCGCACTGCTGCTCGAGGCGCGCGACGAGCATGGGGAGGGGCTCAGCGACGAGGAGCTGCGCGACCACCTGCTCACGCTGCTGGTGGCGGGCCACGAGACGACCACCACGGCGCTTGCGTGGTGCTTCGAGCGGCTGCTGCGCCACCCCGCGGCGCTGGCGCGCCTGGAGCAGGAGATCGGGCGGGGTGGAGGAGGTGTACCTGGAGGCGGTGCTCAACGAGACGCTGCGGGTGAGGCCGGTGATCGACGCGGTGTGGCGCAAGCTCTCGGCGCCGGTGGAGGTCGCGGGCCGGCTGTTGCCGGCGGGAGCCACCGTGATGCCCTCGATCGTGCTCGTGCAGGACTCCGGGGCGTTCCCGGATGCCAGGCGTTCCGCCCGGAGCGCTTCCTGGAGGGGAGCGCGCCGCCGTACACGTTCATCCCCTTCGGCGGGGGCCCCCGCCGCTGCATCGGAGCGAGCTTCGCGATGATGGAGATGCGGGCGATCGTGCGCACCGTGTCGAACGGGTGCGGCTGCGCGCCCCCAGCGCGAAGGACGAGCGGGTGAAGGTGCACCACATCACGCTGGTCCCTGCAGGCGGCGGGCGGGTGATCGTCACGGGCAGGCGTCGGCGCCCCGTAGCGAGGGCGCCGGCGCGCACCGCCCGCGCCCCGCAGCGAGGGCCCCGACGCGCACCCCGCGCTCGCCTAGGAGCTGAGCGCCCCGCGTTCTTCTAGCGGTGCGCCGCGGCCGAGGTCGTCAGCGTCTGGCCGGCCGCGTTGAGAGCGGCGACGGCGAAGTAGGGCTGCGCGCTGTTGACCTCGATGGCCGTCTCAAACCCCGAGCTGGGCGCTGTCGCGAGCTGCTGAGAGCTGGGTTGGGCTGGGCCCGGCGAGCAGCTGCCAGGCGCTCACGCCGGTGGCGCCGTTCCAGCTGGCATACGCGGTGAGCGCTTCCCCGCTGGCGCTCCGTAGCGCGAGCGTCGGGGGAGCGGCCGGGGCGCCGGTCCACGGGTAGGTGTACGCGCGGTAGGACGCGCCCGGGGCGGCGATCCGGGCATCGAACACGAGCTTGCCGGCGGCGCTGAATTCGCTCATGTAGGGCTGGGCGCCCCAGCCGACGAACGAGTCGCCGTCTGGCAGCAGTTGGTCGTCGCCTTGGCTGTTGGCCAGCAGCGCGGGCGTGTGCACCGCCTGGGGAGATCAGCTGCACGGTGCGATCGCTCCAGTCGATCCGCTCGTGGACGATGCGCGTCTGTTTGTGCTCCTGCGGGGAGTCGCCGTTGTCGAACAGCGTCAGGGTGTGGTCGGGCTGCCAGCTGATGTCATGCTGCCATGCGGTCGTGGGTGCCGGACGGCCATCTTGAAGCTGGAGTAGCGCCCGCCGAGCCGCCAGAGGATCTGGCCGGTGCCGTGGTGGATACCATTACCCCGCCCAGGTGTTTCGCGCCGAGATCAGGAAGTTGCCGTCGTCCCATGGGTCGAGCGAGATCGAGTTGACGTGGAAGTGGTCCCATGGGGTCGCGGGGGAGGCGGGGGCGCGGCCAGTAGGAGTCTTGGAGTGCGACGACCCGAGGCGTGCACTCGAACATCACCAGCCCGGTCTGATATCGACCTCCTGCACGATTGCGTCCTGCAGCGCGCCCCCTGGGGTCTCCAACGGCGGAGAGGTTCGCCTCGACGATCGAGTAGGCGGTGATGAAGGCCGCGCCCGACGGTGTGATCTGGATGTCGTGGAGGTCGGCCTGGTAGCCGTTTCCGGCGTTCACCGCCGCGATGGGCCGGTAGTTCTCGCCATAGATTTCGTCGGTGCCGAAGCCGACGCCGAGCCCGATGAGCCCTGCCACCATACCAGCGCCGGTTTGCCGTCGTAGCGCTCGACCTGGAGGTCCATCGCGCTTTGCCGGCAGGGATCGGCTTGAACCAGCGAGCTGCCCGGCGCGGTTGAAGATCATCGGGCCGCGCTGCGGATCGTTGCCGTTGGCGGCGATGAACACATCGTCGGAGGAGGCAGGTGGGGTGTCGGTGATGACCGACACCGTCGGCGGCTTCAGATTGGGTTGGGAGACGAAGCTCTGCACCGTCCCCGGCTTCGCCGGCGGCGCCGTGGTGGGCATCGGCGCGAAGTGGTCGTGCGCGAGCTGCGCGATCGTGAAGCTGCTGCCGACGCGCTGTTGGTGTCCGGCGGGGCCGACCAGCGCACTCCGCGGCGCTGTCGCCTTCGCTGAACCCTTGGTCGAGGATGGAGCTCGCTCCGGGCGCGCTGCGTAGCCGCGCAGCTGCCGCGGTGGGAGCCGGTGCGCGAGCCCACCCCGAGATCTGGTGGATCTCGGCTGGGGGGAGCACCAAGGAAGCTGATCTCGGTGTGCGGGGATGCGTCCGGAGTCCCGGGGAGGGGCGGGATCGTCACGCGTGGGCGCTCGGCGCGATCCGCAGCTGCCGGCTCGCGCCGGCGGCCGCCCCACCTTCGCAGGCGTCGAGCGAACGCTGGCTCGGACGCTCGGGCAGATGGACCCATTCCACAGTGCGAACATGTGCCTCCCTCCTTTCTCCTGTATTCCAGCAGATCGTCTGAGGAACAATCGAACCTGCGGCAGCGACTGAGCTCGGCGGTGAAAATCCACCCGCGAGACGGCCGGGAAGTCGCGGTCAGCGGATACTCTGTGCGACTCGCGCGCAAAACAAAGTGGAGAAGAGCAACATGGAAGTCGAGACCATCGGCTACGAGGTCGCGCGGGCGTGCTCGACGATCACGCTGAACCGGCCCGACCGCCTGAACACGTCACCGAAACGATGGGCGCCGAGCTGATCGAGGCGTTCGAGCGCGCCGACCGCGACGACGAGGTGCGCGCGATCATCGTCGCCCGGGACAGGTCGCGGCTTCTGCGCCGGCATGGACCTCGTGGCGGGCGGCGGCACCTTCGACTACGGCGAGCGCCCGGAAGGCGAGGTCCCCCGCGACGGCGGCGGCCGGTGGTGCTCGGATCTTCGAGATGACCAAGCCGATGATCGCGGCGATCAACGGCCCCGCGGTGGGGTGGGGATCACGATGACGCTGCCGATGGATATCCGTCTGGCGGCCGAGGGGGCGCGCATCGGTTTCGTCTTCACGCGCCGGGGGATCGTGCCGGAGGCCTGCTCCAGCTGGTTCCTGCCACGCATCGTCGGGATCGGCCGGCGATGGAGTGGGTCGCCGCGGACGGGTGTTCTGCGCCGCAGGAGGCGCTCGCCGGCGGTGTCGTGCGCGGCGTGCACCGCCCAGGGCGAGCTGCTCGGCGTGGCACGCGAGCTGGCGCGGAGATCGCCGAGAACACCGCGCCCATGTCGGTGGCGCTAGCGCAACGGCTGCTGTGGACGGGCTGGGCGCCGCCCATCCGATGGAGGCCCACCGCGCCGACTCGCGCGCGATGTTCGCGCGCGCCGCTCCGCCGACGCGCGGAGGGGATCACCTCGTTCCTGGAGAAGCGCCCGCCGCGCTTCCCCGACCGGGTGAGCGACGGCCTGCCCGAGCTGTTCCCTGGGCGCGAGGAGCCGCGGTTCGCGTGAGCGGGGTCGAGTCAACGGCGGTGACGCTCGAGCGACGAGCAGGCGCAACTGGAGGCGACGTTCCTGCCGGGCGCGGGATGCTGTGCAGCTCGCTGCGCCACCGCGGCGAGGAGCTGCTCGCGCAGAACCGCGGCGTGGAGGCGTACGTCGAGCACGGCAAGCGATGGGCATTCCGCTGCTCTACCCGTGGGCCAACCGGCTGGCGGCGTTCGACTACACGGTTGCCGGGCACAGCGTCGCGGTGCCACACGACACCACGTGCGTGGCGCTCGACAACCGCGGTCTGCCGATCCACGGGGTGATCGGCGGGCGGATGGCGTGGGAGCCGACGCGCCGCTCAGACGCTGCACGGCGCTGCTGAGCTGGAGCAGTCGCGCCGCGAGCTGTTCGAGGTGTTCCCGTTCCGCCACGACCTGCGCTACGAGGCACGTCTGGAGGGCGACGTCTGGAGATCGCCGTGACGGTTCACGCGTGCGGCGATGATCCGGTGCCGGTCGCGTTCGGCTTTCACCCCTACCTCTCGCTGCCGGACTCTCCCCGCGAGCGCTGGCGGGTGGAGCTGCCGGCGATGCGCACACTCCAGCTCGACGAGCACCAGATCCCCGTCGGCCCCGGCGAGGAGCTGCCCAGCCAGGCCTTCGAGCTGGCCGAGCGGGAATTCGACGACGGCTTCGACCGGTGCCCGCGCATGCCCGCTTCATCGTCGAGGCCGCGGGTCGGCGGCTTGAGCTCGAGCTGCTCGAGGGCTACCCCTGCGCGCAGGTCTACGCCCCGCGCCCCGGCGAGTTCATCTGCTTCGAGCCGATGACGGCGCCCGCCAACGCGCTGCGCAGCGGCGATCACCTGCGCCTGCTCGCTCCCGGCGAGAGCTGCCGCGCCCGGTTTGCGGTCAGCTGCGTAGCCGTTGGCTGAGCGCTGATCGGGCTGGGGCTCGGCGCAGCGTGCAAGCGGTGCCACTGCAGGTGCGCAGCGATCCGCGATCTGCGGGTCCTACGATGTGGCTGAAACTGCCCGTCGCCTCCGGCGCGAGCGCTGCTGGCGGGTCGGGGAGCCGGCTGGCCGGCCCGAGTGCTCGTGGCTGCCACCGAGTCCATGAGTGAGACCGAGCCGGCTGGCGAGCTCGCGCATTTCGTGCTGCTCGCCCGCGCCGACGAGCGTGATGCCGACGCCCTGGCGCCCGGCGCGCCCGGTGCGCCCGATCCGATGGACGTAGGTGTCATGGTCGTCCGGCGGGTCGAAGTTGATCACGTGCGAGATGCCGTTGACGTCGATGCCCCGGGCGGCGACGTCGGTGGCTACCAGCGTGTCGACCCGGCCCGACCTGAAGCTGGCGAGTGCCTGCTCGCGCTGGCCCTGGGACTTGTTGCCGTGGATCGCGAGCGCCTCCACGCCACTGTCGCCGAGCCGTTTGACGAGGCGGTCGGCGCCGCGCTTGGTTCGAACGAACACCAGCGCGCGGTCGCGCTCGCGGCCGAGCTCGTCCACGAGCGTCTGCAGGCGGGCGTTCTCGCGCGATTGCAACGAAGCGGTGCTCGATGTCGGCTGTCTCGTAGTGGCCCGGCGCGCCCTGCTCGTGGGTGATCGGCCGCTTCGTATAGCGCGCCGCGACGCGGCCCGCGATGCCGTCGAGGGTTGCTGAGAAGAACAGCGTCTGGCGCTCGGCCGGGCAGGCGGCGACGATGCGATCGATCGCCGGGCGGAAGCCCATGTCGAGCATGCGATCGGCCTCGTCGAGCACGAGGATCCGGATCGCCGCGAGGGTGAAGGCGCGGCGCTGCAGCAGGTCCTCCAGGCGACCGGGCGTGGCGACGAGATGTGCGACTTCGCGGCCAGAGCCGCCTGCTTGGCGAGGCCCACCCCACCGTAAACGGCCGTGATACGCAGGTTGCGCGCACGGACGATGTCCCCGAGCTCCTCGACGATCTGGCTGGCGAGCTCGCGGGTCGGCGCCAGTACGAGGGCGACGGGGTGGGCGGGCCTGTTCACCGGCTTGGATGCGCTCAGCGAGCGGCACCCCGAAGGCGAGCGTCTTGCCCGAGCCGGTGGGCGACTTGACGAGCACGTCGCGCCCGGCGAGGACGTCGGCGAGCACCAGTCGCTGGACGGGAAACGGCTCGTGGATGCCGCGGCGCGCGAGCGCGGTGGTGACCGTGGTTGAGACGCCGAGATCGGCGAATGACTGCTGGGACATTAATAGCTCCTTGGCGGCGCTTGTGCCGCGTACGGTTCGGAGGCTGTGGCCTACCCGAACCGCACTCCTCAGCGGGACTCAAGCGAGCTGCCTCGCGGCCAAAAGGCTCGGCCGCTGCGGCCAAGCTAGCAGAAGCGGGTCGCAGGGCCGGGCGCTGCAGCCGGCGGCCCACCCCCAGCCGCCGGAAAGTGCGGATGGTTGCGCTAACCTGTAAATGCAGATTCACACTTTTGACGCCAGATTCACACTAGCTGACGCCAGTGCGAATCCAGGTCGTACAGGCTATTAGGAGCGATCACGTGCCAGGTCCCCAACAGATCCGCCAGCAGGAAAAGCACGACGAAAAGCTCGAGGACATTCGCGAGCAGGTCGCTCAGGGCAAGCTCGTGATCAGGCAGATGACCGCGGACGAGCGCAAGCGCTATCCGCCGCGCGAGGCGGGCAGCCGACCGCGCACCGGCTCCAAGCGGCGCTGATGGCCAGCTTCTTCCTGCCATCGTCGCCGCTGGACGAAGCCGCTGCCGAGCGCGACTACAGCTCGTTGCGAGAGCGGGCGGAGGAGTGCACGGGATCTGTCTCGCGTGACCGCCGCATTCGCCAGATCGAATGCCGGCGCCAGGGTCTCGACCACCTTCTGCGCGTGGGCGAGCCCGATGCGATCGACGGCCGGACGGTCTCCGCGATTCTCCAGCTCGGCCGCGACACCTACACCGTGCACCACGTGCCGAGCAAGCCCGACCAGTCCACAGTGCCGACGGTGCTGCAGCGGGGCGAGGTCTACTCGGTCGCTGACTTCGACTGAGCGGGGTTCGGCCAGCTCGACCCCTCGCTCAGCCTGTGCCGATAACGGGTTGAGCATTCGGTGCCGGTGCGACCCCGGGATCGGTGGATTCAGGTTCAGGGAACGTCAGGGCCGGACGGCCGGCCGACTCCGCGGCGATCCTCCAGCTTCCGGGCTCGGCGACACCGCTCGGGAAGTTCCTCCAGCAATTGTGCCCCCTCTGCCTGATCCCGGTCGCGCAGGACCGCGTGCACCCGTCGCCCTGCCGTGTCGAGATGAATGCTCGAGAGGCGCAGCCGGCGCTGGATGGGGCCCTCCACGCGACGAATGCTCTGTACCTTGCCCAGCGGCACCCAGTCGGTCACTCGCCGTAGTCGACCGCTGGTCGTGACGGCATAGCGTTCGTTGGCCCCCCACGACAGGAGTCGGAAGCGCAGCGGGGACTTCCAGCGGGCGCGGGCTGGTGGAGCGAGTCGCTCCTCTGGTAGGCCGGGGAAGACCCTGGCCACCAGGAAGGCGGCCTGCTGGTGGCTGCCGACCGGGAGCAGAGCCCGAGCGGATTTGGCCTGATTGCGGTCCTGGCGGCCCTTGGACTTCTGACTGGCGACGTCCACCTCCAACCGGCACCATCCGAATGGCCGCCACGCCAGGGGCTCGATCATGCGGATCGCCTGAATCCGCCCGCGAGGGATCGTCTCGGCCGAGGTTTCCACCAGGCCCGAACGGAGCCGCACCCCGTCGGCGGCGTCGGCCACCGTGAGGCGGTAGTCGCCATTGAAGCGCCGGAACAGGCCAATCACCAGCGAGATCAGACCCACGACCCCGATGCTGAGCGCCGCCGCCGCCGCGCCCGGCGCGAGGATGGCAAGTGCCGCGAGGGCGACGATCGCCAGCTCCAGGATCAAGCCGGTGCCGGTTAGCAGGATGGAGGCGAACAGCCGGCCGGGTGGGACGTTCAGGAGTGCCTGCTCCGGCGGCGGTGGCGTCTCCTCAGACATGCCGTGACTCAGGGCCAGCAGGCGGGCCCGCAGCGTTTCGGCCTCCGCGTTGGTCAGATATGCGAGGCGGCCGGCTTTGCCGCTGCCGCTGGCCAACCTGATCCGCAGCTCGGCCAGGCCGAAGAACCGCGCCAGACCGGGGCGGACGGTGTCGATCGCCTGGATCTGGCTCAGCGGGAAGCGTCCCGAGGTGCGCCGGATCAGGCCGCTCTCCACCAGCAGTACCCCGCCCTCCAGCCTCCACCTGGTGACCAGCCAGGAGATCAGCCCCAGCGCGAAGACCACGACGAGCACGCCGAGATGGGCAAGATCTCCGCCTAGCGATCCGTGCTGGCTGCCGCCGCCAGCCGCGGGAATCAACAGAACCAAGACGATGGCGATCACGCCGCGCCCGGTCCTCACCAGTGGTGAGAGGGGATGCAGCCGCTGCCACTCGCCCCCCAGGCCAGCAGCTACATGCGGGTCCGGCGCGGGGAGCCCGCCGGCCGGCGGTGCGGCAGGCGCGGCTGGCTCGCTCACAGCCCCATCGCGTGAGCCTCGCCCAGGGAAGTCAGCTGGTCGCGCAGGCGAGCGGCCTCCAAAGCGGGCAGGCCCGGGATGCGCGCGTCGCTGGCGGCGGCGGCGGTGTGCATCTGCACGGTGGCCAAGCCGAACGCCCGCTCGAAGGGCCCGGCGGTGACCTCGACGTACTGCATCCGCCCGTACGGGATGACCGACATCCGCCGGAACATCACACCGCGCCTGACCAGCAGGTCCTCGGCCCGCTCGGCGTACCCCATGCCCGCACTCGTCGCCCCGCCACGATGTCGGCGATCGATCCGGCCAGGATCACGCACACCACGGCCACCACGGCGGCCGCGGTGGCGTCGACGGCGATCGCGATGCCGGCCGCGAGGATCAGCGACACCAGCGTTGTCCCGGCCACCTCGTAGCGCCGCAGCACCCGTAGTCGGGGGGAAGGGGCGTTCCAATCCAGCGCGCGCTCGTCGGCGTCCTCGTCGATCTGCATCCTCGCGACGATACTGCGCAGGCGGGCGTCGCCCTTGACATGCAACCGTCTAGCTGCATATAGTATAGGCAGCCTTACGGCTGCATATCTGGCAGAGACGAGGATGGCAAATGAACGAGGTCTTCAAGGCGCTGGCCGACCCCGGCCGTCGGCGGCTGTTGGACAGCTTGAACGCGTGCGACGGGCAGAGCCTGCGGGATCTTTGCGGCGAGCTCGACATGACGCGGCAGTCGGTCAGCAAGCACCTGGCGGTGCTCGAAGACGCCGGGTTGGTGAGCACCTTGTGGAGGGGCCGGGAGAAGCTCCACTACCTCAACGCCGAGCCGATCAACGCCATCAGCGAGCGCTGGATCAATCAATACAACCGCCAGCGCGTGCGCGCGCTGGCCGACCTCAAGAGAGCGCTGGAGGAAACCCCCATGCAAAAGCCCGAGTTCGTCTACACGACCTACATCAAGACCACGCCCGAGCAACTCTGGCAGGCGTTGACCGATCCCACCTTCACCCGACGCTACTGGGGGGCCACCCTCACATCGGATTGGGAGGCCGGCTCCCCGATGACCTGGGAGTACGGGGGCGTCACGATCGCCGATCCCGGGCAGGTGGTGCTGGAGTCCGAGCCCTACCGCAGGTTGGCATACACCTGGCAGACGGTCACGCCGGAGTTCGCGAAGGTGGTCGGCTTCGGCGAGGAGTATTTCGCGAAGGTCGCCGCCGAGCGCCGATCCAAGGTGAGCTTCGACATCGAGCCGAGCGGGGAGGGCGTCAAGCTGACCGTCATCCACGACGACTTCGACGCGGGAAGCGCGATGCTGGAGAGCATTAGCAATGGCTGGCCGCTGATCCTTGCCAGCCTCAAGACGCTGCTGGAGACCGGTGAGACCCTGTCCGGCCGACCCGAGGTGTCGCGCCGCCGGAGCGCTTGATCTGTGCGTCTCAGAGCGGTTCGCGTGTCACGACGGTGAGCGTCGCGAGTTGTCGCACGCGAAAGCCGAGTTCCTCGTAGAGGCTGATGGCCCCCGTGTTGGTGCTCATGACGTGCAGGAATGCACGTTCGGACCGTCGCTGGATATCCGCGATCAACGCGCCCATCAGCCGAGAGGCCAGCCCTTGGCCCCGATGGTCGGGCTTGGTGCAGACAGCGCTGATCTCAGTCCAGCCGCTCAGATGAAACCGCTCGCCGGCCATTGCGACCAGTGCCCCGTCGCGCCGGATGCCCAGATAATTGCCAAGCTCGATTGTCCTGTTCAGAAACGGCCCCGGTTCGGTCTGGGCGACGGGCTCGAGCATCTCGGGAACATCGGCGGCACCGAGCGGGATCGCCTCCGCATAGTCGACCCCCGTGACGCGCTCCTCGACCATTTGCACAAGGTCGAACGACTGAACCGCCTGCCAGCCGTCTGGCAGTTCGGCTTTGCTGTACCGGCCGGCCACATAGGTTCCTGGGGCGACGAGGTCGGCAGCGTCCTGCCAGTCCTGTGCCGATGGCGGTGAGGGCAGAGCGAGAAACGGCGCCACATCGGCCGGATAGCGGCGCGCGCGCCCACACACCTGCGCAAGCGGCGCATGCGGGCCGCACAGCGACGCGTACGCCGGATTGTCGAGCAGAGCTTCCTCAGTCGGCAACATGGCTGCTTGGAATATCACACGGACGGTCCGCCTGAGCGGGAGGCCGAGGAGGTGGGCATTGCCGCGATCACCGCCTCCGAGCTGCTGCACGGAGTGCATCGCGCCACGGAGGAGCATCGCGGACGGCGCGAGACGTTTGTGGAGTCAATCCTCGCTGCGTTCCCGTGATCGCCTGCGACCTGCTTGTCGCACGGGTCCACGCGCGGCTCTGGGCTGGGTTGGTCTCGGCTGGTGGCGAAGTTGGCGCTCACGAACGGCTGGTTGCTGCCACTGCTCTGTCCGCCGGATGGAGGATCGGAACCGCCAATATTCGTCACTTCAGTCGCATCCCCGGGCTACATGTGATGCCCATTCAAATGGGGTGAGTCGTGAGCGGGCAACGGTGACGGTTTGCGCGCGCCAAGAATATGGATGCGGGCGGGCGAAGACTAACCGTCGAGCGCGAGTCGAGGCTTTGCGGCAGGTGCTTGCGGGAGCGGGGAATGACGCCTTGATGACTCGTTAAGATCACGTATACTTGTCGGACATTTCCCTGGGAAGGCCAAGGGCACCCATGAGCACCATCAGCATTCGTGATCTACAGCGCAATACGAGTGGCGTCATCGCTGATGTCGCCGCCACCAAGCAATCTGCCTTGGTCACCCGCCACGGCGAGCCCGTGGCCGCGCTTGTGCCGATCGATGCGAACGATCTTGAGGACTACCTCCTCTCCAAGGTTCCTAGCTTTGCCGAGGACATGGCCGCGGCGGATGAGGCGCTGGCGTCCGGTGAAGCGCGCTCTGCGTCTGATGTCTTCGCGGAACTGGATACAGAGGACGCTCGGCGGTAGGACCGCAAATATCGAGGGAAGCGTGGTCGGCGACAATGACTGACCCCCTCGGCCATATCAAGCTCGCCCCTCGCGCTATTCGCGACATCAAGCGCTTGGATGCCCGAACACGCAAACGTGTCCGGCAAGCCTTCGAATCTCTCGAAGTCGGTGCTGCGAACCTCGACATCAAGCCGATCGCTGGACACGCTCCATGGCCGCGGATGCGTGTCGGCGAACATCGCGTGATCTTCCGCGAACTGTCAGCCGGCGACGCCTCGCGCTACTACGTTGCACGCGTCATCGATCGCCGGGATCTGCACCAGGCGATCGACAGGCTCTGAATGGAGTGGACCCCGTTTGGCGGACAGCTTGGTCTCCGCCAATCCCGGTCCGGCTCAGGCGAGCAGGTCGTCTGGGACGCGGCCTTGTCCGGTGCTTGGCGGTTCTACACGCAAGATCCGTGGGGCAACCGAATCGAGTTGCTGGTGTGAGGGCCGGACGGATTGCCCACCTGCTCTTGCGTCAGGCCGACGCCATTGACGAGCAGGCAGTGATCGAGGTGGTTCGCGCTGCGATGGGCACCTACAGTGACTGGTGCCCGGGTTGGTCGTTGCCGCATGACATGGAGGCTCGTGAGCGTGCTCGGTGGCAGGCCGATGATTCGTCCTTGCAACGCCTCGTAGCGTGTTTGGGCGAGCAGATCGTGGGGGTCAGTGTGTCGAAGCGGGCTCCCATTGCCGTGCTGTCGCTGCTCATGGTCGCTCCATGCGTGTGGGGTACCGGGGTAGCGACCGGCTTACACTACCGCGCGTTGCAAGACGCAGCCACTTGCTCCTCGAATGCGATTCGGCTGACGGTGCCAGAAGGCAATGGGCGGGCGCGACGCTTCTATGAGAAGAACGGATGGCAAAGGACTTCAGCGGCTCCTCAGATCCATTCTTGGCTCCGCCTCCCCATGCTGGAATACACGCGGGATCTCAGAACGCTGGAGTCTGCAGCCGCCCCGGCGACGGTTTAGTCCCCGAGTATGCCTCACTGCCGGACCGGGGCCGCCGACCTCGATGCGGTTCGCGTTGAGTCGGGCTACATGGAGCTAGTCGGGATCGAACCGACGACCTTCGCGCTGCCAGCGCGACGCTCTCCCAGCTGAGCTATAGCCCCAAGCGCTCCCAATGTTATCGCGCAACCGCTGGCTCGGTTGTGCGTTAGGCGGGAGGCCCCACACCAGACGTGGCAGGAATCGTTGGAAATCCGTCCTTGCGGACAGATGCGCGATAGGTCACGATCCCTGCCGATGACCCGCCCCGGCTCTCTGTGCAACGTAGTGATCCTCGTCTACCCAGGCGTGCAGAGTCTGGACGTGACCGGGCCGCTGGAGGTGTTCAGCGGGGGCAGCAGCTACTGAAGGCCGGGCCCCGTCGAATGCCCGCCGGGCAACCGCTCGCCGAGGCAGAGCCTGGTGGGGTGCCGACTGCGGCTACGCCACCACCATCGTAAGTTCGCGACGGCGCCCCAGTGAACACCTCCAGCGCCTGACGATCGTCCCCCACGCAGACCTCCACCACGCGCCCGCGAGGATCGACACTCTGCTCGTCGCCGGTGGGGCAGGGGCGGGGCGGCGTGCGCCGACCCCGCGCTGATCAAGTGGATCGCCGCCGCGCGCACACCACACGCCGCGTCGCCTCGGTGTGCACCGGCGCGTTCCTGCTCGCCGCGGCCGGCCTGCTGGACGGGCGGCGTGCGACCACGCATTGGGCGGCCGCGGGGGAGCTGGCACGGCGTTACCCGCCGTGAGCGTCGATCCCGAGCCGATCTTCGTGCGCGACGGGAAGGTGTGGACCTCGGCGGGCGTCACCGCCGGCATGGACCTCGCGCTGGCGATGGTCGAGGAGGACCTCGATCGCGACGCGGCGCTCACGATCGCGCGCCACCTCGTGCTGTTTTTGCGCCGGCCCGGCAACCAGTCGCAGTTCAGCGCCACGCTAGCCACCGCGCGCCCGCGCCGGCCGGCTGCGCGAGGTGCAGCGCTACGCCGTGGAGCACCTCGCCGCCGACCTCACGGTGGAGGCGCTCGCGCAGCTCGCCCACATGAGCCCGCGCCACTTCGCGCGCAGCTTCCGCGCCGAGGTGGGGCTCACGCCCGCCCGCTAGTGGAGCGCCTGCGCCTGGAGGCCGCTCGGCGGCGGCTGGAGGACAGCGAGGAGCCGGGCGGCGGTCGCCGCTGGCCTGTGGCTTCGGCACCGCCGAGACGATGCGCCTGGTGTTCCTGCGCGCGCTCGGAGTGGGCCCCGCCGAGTACCGCCGCCGTTCCACACAACCGCAGCCGCGCCCGAAGTGGCGGCCTGACATGCAAGGAGCCACCAATGCAGATCGCCATCCTAGATCTTCGACCGCCTTACAGCGCTGGACGCGGTGGGCCTACGAGGTGCTCAGCCGCCTGCCCGACGCCGAGCTGACGTCTCGCACAGGAGCCGGGGCCGAAGCGCACCGACACCGGCCGCCTCGCGCTGCTCGCCGACGCCTCGCTGGCGGAGATCCCCCACCCCGACATCGTGCTCGTGCCCGGTGGACCCGGCCAGGCGGCGCTGATGGACGACGGCCCCGTGCACGAGTGGCTGCGTGCTGCGCACGAGACCTCCACGTGGACCACCTCGGTCTGCACCGGCTCGCTGATCCTCGCCGCCGCGGGGCTGCTTGCGGGCAGGAGGGCCACCAGCCACTGGACGGCGCTCGAGGAGCTGGGCCGGCTCGGCGCCGAGGTCAGACCCCGAGCGGGTCGTGTTCGACGGCAAGCTCGTCACCGCCGCCGGGCGTGTCGGCGGGAATCGACATGGCGCTCGCGCTCGTCGCGAAGATCGCCGGCGAGGAGGTGGCGCAGGCGATTCAGCTGGGCATCGAGTACGACCCCCAGCCGCCGTTCGACGCCGGCTCGCCACACAAGGCGCCCGCGGCGATCGTCGAGGCGGTGCGTGCCTACTCGCGGTTCGACCGGTGTCGGCTGGGCCGGCGCGTGAGCAGTGGGGTGCGTAAGGCCGCGATGGGTGGTGGCTGCCGCCCACGTCCGCCCGGCCGGGCCGCTGACGCGATCCGCCGGTCGGAGTAGTCTCGATCAACCCAACACGACAAGGAGGATGGAGATATGGCTGGAGAGGCGCTGTTCCTGGGTTGGGGCCCCGTTGTGAGGGGCCGCGAGCAGAACGGCTTTCAAGGTCTTCCAGGAGACCATCGAATACTACGGCGGCTGCAGCAGGAAGGAAAGATCGACAGCTTCGAACCGGTGTTGATCGCGCCGCACGGGGGCGACCTCGGCGGGTTCGTGCTGCTGCGCGGCGAGCGCGGCAAGCTGGATGAGGTCCGCACCAGCGAAGAGTTCGAACGGGCCGTGACGCGCGCCGCCACGATCGTCGACAACGTGGGCGTGATCAACGCCTTCACTGGCGAGTGCGCTCGGCGAAGTGATGGGCCGCTTCCAGTCGGTGTCAGAGGAACTGGTTTGACGTCGCGCGGTAGGACGCCTTGAAGCAGTGCGAGCTATTGCTGAGGGCGTAGGTGCTGAACATTGAATTCAAAAGCCGTGCGCAATTGCTATCGGGCGTTCTTCTGTGCCGAACAACCCTACCCTTCTGCATGCGATCGCGACTCAAAGCTCGAGCGACACGGGGCGTCGGGGCCGGTGGCGACGGCGAGCGTTCCGTCGGGGGTGCTCGATAACCTCCGGCGGAGATGTCCGAGCAACGGTATGACCCGAAGGAGATCGAGCCCCGGTGGCAGGCGGTGTGGGCGAGCGAGCGTACGTGGGAGGTGTCCAACGAGCCCGCGGCGCCGGAACGGCGCCAGCCGCCTTCGCCGCCGGGAACGGCGCGCACCCGCCGCACCCGAAGTCCTACGTGCTGGAGATGCTGCCCTACCCCAGCGGGGAGCCCCACATCGGGCACCTGAAGGTGTACTCGGTGGGGGACGCGCTCGCGCACTTCCACCGCCGCCTCGGCCACCGCGTGCTGCACCCGATGGGCTACGACGCGTTCGGGCTGCCGGCGGAGGACCACGCGATCAACACCGGCGTCAACCCGCGCGAGTCGACCGCTGCCTCGATCGCCTCCTTCCAGCGCCAGTTCCGCGAATGGGGGATCTCGATCGACTGGTCGCGCGAGCTCGCCACGACGAACCGAGCTACTACCGCTGGACGCAGTGGATCTTCCTGCAGTTGCTGCACGCCGGGCTCGCCTACCGCAAGGAGGCGGCGGTCAAGTGGTGCCCCCACGACCAAACGGTGCTCGCCAACGAGCAGGTCGTCGACGGCTGCTGCGAGCGCTGCGGTGCGGAGGTGGAAATCCGCCAGCTGGAGCAGTGGTTCTTGCGCATCACCGACTACGCCGAGCGCCTGCTGGGCGACCTCGACGGGATCGAGTGGCCGGAGCACGTGAAGACGATGCAGCGCAACTGGATCGGGCGCTCGGAGGGCGCGGAAGTGATGTTCCGCTGCGAGGATTTGGATCCCGCCCACCCGCCCCGCCCGGGCGGGCGGGACCCGATCGACTACCCCGTGTTCACGACCCGCCCGGACACGCTGTTCGGCGCGACCTTCTTCGTGATGGCCCCCGAGCACCCCGACGTGTTGCGCCTCGCCGAGGGCACCGAGCACGAGCAGGCGGTGCGCGAGTACGTCAACCACGCGCTCACCGAGTCAAACGAGGAGCGCGGCGCCGCCGACAAGCCGAAGACGGGCGTGGCGCTGGGTCGCACCGTCACCAACCCCGTCAACGGCGAGCAGATCCCGATGTACGTGGCCGACTACGTGCTGATGGAGTACGGCACCGGCGCGATCATGGCGGTGCCGGCGCACGACGAGCGTGACTACGCGTTCGCGCGTGCGCAGGGGTTGCCGATCCGCCGCGTGATCGCGGGGGCCAGCCGAGTCGCCGCGCCAGGTGCCGAGCCCGAGCGCGGCCGGTCAACGTCCTGAGCGCTCGGATCGCAGCCTCCCCTACACCGGCGACGGCCCGCTGGTGGACTCCACCCCGCTTCGACGGCATGAACAACCGCGAGGCGCCGGCCGCGATCGTGCAGTGGCTGGACCGCGAGGGCAAGGGCCACGCCTCGGTCAACTACCGCCTGCGCGACTGGCTGATCTCCCGCCAGCGCTACTGGGGCTGCCCGATCCCGGTCGTCTACTGCGAGCGCTGCGGGATGGTGCCGGTGCCCGAGGAGCAGCTCCCGGTGGAGCTGCCGGAGATCGAGGACTACGCCCCGCGCGGGCGCTCGCCGCTGGCGGCCGCCGACCGAGTGGGTCACGACGCGCTGCCCGAGCTGCGACGGGGAGGCCCGCCGTGAGACCGACACGATGGACACGTTCGTGGATTCCTCGTGGTACTTCCTGCGCTACTGCGACGCAGCCAACGACGAGGCTGCCTGGGACCCGGCGGTGCTGCGCAGGTGGATGCCGGTGGACCAGTACATCGGCGGCGTGGAGCACGCGATCCTGCACCTGATGTACGCGCGCTTCTTCACCAAGGCGCTCGCCGACCTCGGCCACCTCGACTTCCAGGAGCCCTTCCAGGCGCTGTTCACGCAGGGGATGGTGACCAAGGACGGCGCGAAGATGAGCAAGTCGCGCGGCAACGTCGTCTCGCCGGCGGCGATCGTCGAGCGCTACGGGGCCGACACGGCGCGCTGCTACATCCTGTTCATCGCGCCCCCCGACCAGGACGCCGACTGGTCGGACGACGGCGTCGAGGGGGTGCACCGCTTCCTCAGCCGGCTGTGGCGGCTGGCGGCGGAGGTTCGCGCAGCGAGGGGGCCGACGCGATGCGCCTGTCGAGGACCCGCCGCATGCGGCGGGTCCGGCAGGGCCGCATGCGGCCCTGCCCCCGACGGCGCATGCGCCGTCGGGCCAGTTGGCGCATGCGCCAACTGGAACATCAGCTTCTAAAGCGCACGCCGTCGGGCCAGACTCGCATGCGCCAACTGGAACAGCACGAAGGGGACGATCTCGAGTTGCTGCGTAAGGCGCACTGGGCGATCGACAAGGTTTCGACCGACATGCGCCGCTTCGCGTTCAACACCGCGATCGCCGCCGTGATGGAGCTGCTCAACGAATGCTCGCGGCTGCGCGAGCGGGCATCGGCGGAGACCCTGCGCTTCGCGCTCGCCACCGCCGCCTCGCTGATCTTCCCGTTCGCGCCCCACTTGGGCGCCGACGTCTACGAGCGTCTGACGGGAGAGCGCGTGTGGGAGCAGCCGTGGCCGCAGGCCGACCCCGCGCTGCTGGAGCGCGAGGAGTACGAGCTGGTGTGCCAGGTCAACGGCAAGCTGCGCGACCGCGTGTCCGCCCCCGCCGACGCGAGCCCCGAGCAGCTCAAGGAGCTGTGCCGCGCCGCCCCCAACGTGCAGGCGCACCTCGACGGCAAGGAGGTCGTCGAGATCGTGGTGCCGCGCTCGTCGACCGTGGTGCGCTAGACCTCGTGGCCGAGTCGTCTTCACGTCGGCATACACTCGGACGCGGGATGCCCGAACTCAAGCCCGCCTACCTGATCCACGGCGACGACCACGGCGCGGTCTCCGAGCGGCGTGCGGGGCTGCATGCGCTGGCGCTCAAGCAGGGGGATGCGAGCAGTGTCGAAGCGCTCGCTGGCGACGCCGCCACTCCTGCGGGGGTGGCGCAGGCGCTGGCCGCGCTGACGTTCGCGATCGGGCGGCGGGTGATCGTCGTCGACGGCGTCGAGCGCTGGAAGCAGGCGGAGGTCGAGCAGCACCTGGTGCCCGCGCTGAAGGAGATGCCGCCCGACACGACCGTCGCCCTGTTCGCACGCGAGGAGGGCCGCGCGAAGGCGCCCGCTGCGGTGCACGCGGCCGTGAAGGCGGCGAACGGCCAGATCGTCGAGCAGGGCACCGTCAAGCCGTGGGAGCTGCCCAAGTGGGCGCGCGAGCAGGCGGCTCGCCTCGGGCTGGCGCTCGACCAGGCCGCGGCAAAGGCGCTCGTGGCGCAGGTGGGGGAGCGCCAGCAGCGGATCCTGCGGGAGCTCGAGAAGCTGGCGCTCGAACTCGACGTCGTGACCGGGGCCACGCCGATCCGCGTGAGCGCACAGCTGATCGAGGAGCGCGCCGCGCACTCCGCCGAGCGGCGCGTGTTCGTGCTCGCCGACGCGCTCGTCGGCGGTGACGCGCGCGAGGCGACGCTCACCTACCTGCGCCTACGCCGCCAGGGCGAGCGCCTCGGCGGCCTCGGCTACCTGATGGCCTCGCGCGTGCGCGAGGCGCTTGGGGTTGCGCTGCGCCTGCAGGCGGGGGAGTCGGCGGCCGAGGTGAAGCGCACCCTGCGGATGCCCTCGCGCGCGGCCGAGCGGTTCGTCGCGGACGTCGCCCGCATAGCGGACCCGGAGCGGCTGCGCGCCGCGCTCGGCGTGCTCGCCGACCTCGAAGTGGACACGCGCGGCGGGGCGGAACTGCGCGCCGGGCGCTCGCGGCTCTCGGGGCTGCACGAAGACACGCTCGCGCTGCGGGCGATCGCGGCGATCGCCGGTTAGACGCGCGCTGCGCGGCGATTGTCTAGACGCCGCTCAGGACTTGCCGGCGAGCACGCGCGCGGCGCGGCTCTTCTTGCGGGCGCCGGTGTTGCGATGCAGCGCCCCGCGCTTGACCGCGGTGTCGATGCGGCTGACCAGCGCGCGGTGCTCGGTCTCGGCGGTCTGGGCGTCGCCGCCCTGCACCGCCGCCTCCAGGCGCCGGAAGAGCGTCTTGATCGCGGAGGTATAGCGACGGTTCTCCAGCCGCTCGCGCTCGGAGCGCAGGATCCGCTTCTTCTGTGAGTGAATGTTTGCCATCGCGGGAGCGCCGTACTATAGCGGCCTTGTCCGCCGCCGACGAGCCCCCCACCGAGTCGCTGAGCCCCGGGAGTGGGGCGGATGGGCAAGCGGCCACCGTAGCGGGAAAAAAAAAAAAAAAAAAAAAAAAAAAAAAAAAAAAAAAAAAAAAAAAAAAAAAAAAAAAAAAAAAAAAAAAAAAAAAAAAAAAAAAAAAAAAAAAAAAAAAAAAAAAAAAAAAAAAAAAAAAAAAAAAAAAAAAAAAAAAAAAAAAAAAAAAAAAAAAAAAAAAAAAGTGTGTGCCGGCGCCGGCGCCGGCCCTCGCGGCGGCGAACGTGTGGCCCGCAACACCGCGATCTTCTCGATCCTCACCGCGTTCTCGCGCGTGGCAGGCCTCGGGCGGGAAATCCTGGCGGCCAGCTTCTTCGGCACTTCCGGCCCCGCCTCGGCGTTCACGCTCGCCAACCTCGTCCCCAATCTGATCGCCAACCTGTTCGCCCAGGCGGCGCTATCGGCCGCGTTCGTGCCGGTCTTCACCGACCTGCTCCAGCAGGGCCGCCGCCGCGAGGCGTTCCGGCTGGCCTCCACGCTGTTCTGGATCATGCTGATCGCGCTCGCCGCGATCACGGCCTTCTTCGAGCTCACCGCTGGGCTGATCATGCCGCTGTTCACCGGCCCCACCTTCGGCGCGGCGCTCGACACGCTCACCGTGGGGCTCTCGCAGGTGCTGTTCCCGGTCGTGCTGCTGCTCGGCCTGACCGGCCTGCTGGTGGGGATCCTGCAGTCCTACGAACACTTCACGATCCCCGCGCTCGCGCCCGCGGTGTGGAACGTCGTGATCATCGTCGCGCTGGTGGCGCTGCGCCACGACTTCCACGGCGAAGACGAGATCTACGCCTACGCGATCGGCATCGTGATCGCGACCGCTGTGCAGTTCGCGATGGCGCTCGGGGCGCTCGCGCGGATCGACTTCCGCCTGCAGTTCTCGATCGACTGGCACGACCCCCGCATCCGCCAGGTGTTCATCCTGATGCTGCCCGTCACGATCGGTCTGGGGATCGTCAACCTCGACCAGTTCATCAACGCCGCGTTCGGCACGCTCGTCTCCAAAGAAGCCCCGCGCGCGATCGAAAACGCGTTCCGTGTGTACATGCTGCCCCAGGGGATCTTCAGCGTGGCGGTGGCCACGGTGCTGTTCCCCACGCTCAGCCGCATGGCCTCGCGCCGCGATCCGGGCGGGATGCGCCGCGCGGTGGGGATCGGGATGCGCCAGATCAACCTGTTGCTGATCCCCGCGGCCGCGTTCATGATCGTGCTCACGACTCCGATCGTGCGGCTGCTCTACGAACGCGGGCACTTCAACGCCGAATCGACCCATCTCGTCTCGATCGCGCTCTTCTGGTTTGCCTTCTCGCTGCCCTTTGGGGGGCTCAACCTGCTGCTGACGCGCACCTTCTTCGCGGTGCAGCGCCCCTGGATCCCCACCAGCCTGGCGGCGCTCAACATGATTGTTGACATCATCGTCTCGCTCTCGCTCTACCGGCCGCTGGGGATCGCGGGGCTGATCATCGGCACGGTGTCGGCCAACGTGGTGATGACCGCGCTACAGGTGTATCGCCTGCGGATCGGCTTCAACGGCCGCCTCGAAGGTGCGCAGACGACGATGATCACCGCCCGTATCCTGCTCGCCTCGGCCCTCCTGGCGGGGGTGGCGTGGGTGGTGTGGTACGCGCTGCACTCGCTGCTCGGCGGCTCGCTGGGAGCGCAGATCGTGAGCGTCGGCGGCGCCGGCGTGGCGGGGACGCTGGTGTACATGCGCGCGGTGCTCGCGATGCGCGTCCCCGAGGCCCACCAGGTGAGCCGCCTGATCCGCACCCAGCTCGGGAGGGCGTAGGAGAAATGCGACCGGGCGGGCCGTGAGACCCGCCCGGCGGCACCCGGTCATAGATCGCCGCTGAACTACTACGTCCCAGGACTTGCGTGTCTTATTGCCTGGGCGGCATGACACTCTCAGCCACCAGGACTGGCCGCCGGCCCGAAGGCCGGCGCGTTGCCCAGCTTGAGTCTTGCGACTCGGGCCGAGTAGGCAATCCGCCGGACCTCCAATGATAGGGCACCTCTAAAGTCCCGTAGGACACCATGGACCAGACCTACATTCGCAACTTCTCGATCATCGCGCACATCGACCACGGCAAGTCCACGCTCGCCGACCGCATCCTCGAGCTGACGCACACCGTGGACCAGCGCGAGATGCGCGCGCAGGTGCTCGATTCGATGGACCTCGAGCGCGAGCGCGGCATCACGATCAAGGCGCAGGCGGTGCGCGTCTTCTACGAGAGCGCCTCCGGGCAGACCTACCAGCTGCACCTGATCGACACGCCCGGGCACGTGGACTTCACCTACGAGGTGTCGCGCTCGCTGGCCGCCTGCGAGGGGGCGTTGCTGGTGGTCGATGCCTCGCAGGGCGTGGAGGCGCAGACCGTCGCCAACACCTACCTCGCGGTGGACGCCGGCCTGGAGCTGATCCCCTGCCTGAACAAGCTCGACCTCCCCGGCGCCGAGCCCGAGCGAGTGGCGGGCGAAGTGGCGGAGCTGATCGGCGAGCCGCCGGAAGCGATCCTGCGCATCTCCGGCAAGACCGGCGCGGGCGTGGTGGAGGTGCTGGAGCAACTGGTCGCGCGCGTCCCCCACCTGCCGGTGACCCCGAGGCGCCGCCGCGCGCGCTGATCTTCGACTCCGAGTTCGACCAGTACCGAGGCGTGATCGCCTACATCCGCGTCGTCGACGGGGTGTTCCGCAAGGGCGCGCCGATCCGTGCGATGGCGAGCGGGCTGCACGCCGACATCGACGACATCGGGTGCTTCTCGCCGCAGATGATGCCCACCGACCAGCTCGCCGCGGGCGAGGTCGGCTACCTGATCACGGGCGTGAAGGACGTCACGCAGCTGCGGGTCGGAGACACGCTCACCACGCGCGCCGGCGCCGGCGTCGCCGAGGCCACCGAGGCGCTGCCCGGCTACCGCGAGGTCAAGCCGATGGTGTTCTGCGGTCTCTTCCCGATCGACTCCGACGCCTATGCGGACCTGCGCGACGCGCTGGAAAAGCTGACGCTCAACGACGCCGCGCTCTCGTGGGTGCCGGAGACCTCCGATGCGCTCGGCTTCGGCTTTCGCTGCGGCTTCCTCGGGCTGCTGCACATGGACATCGTCAAAGAGCGCCTGGAACGCGAGTACGACCTCGAGCTGATGGCGACGATGCCCTCGGTGGAGTTCGACCTGACGCTGACCAACGGCGAGGAGCTGGAGGTGCACAACCCCTCCGACATGCCCGACCCCGGCACGATCGCGGAGATCAGGGAGCCGTTCATCAAGGCGCAGATCATCGCCCCGCGCGAGCACGTGGGGGCGATCATGGAGCTCTGCCAGGAGCGCCGCGGCGTGCACGCGGGCATGCACTACCTCTCGCCCGAGCGGGTGCAGATGACCTACGACCTGCCGCTCGTGGAAATCGTGCTCGACTTCTTCGACCAGCTGAAGTCGCGCACGCGCGGATACGCCTCGCTGGACTACGAGCTCGACGGGATGAAGCCCTCGAACCTCGTCAAGCTCGACGTGCTGCTCGCCGGCGACGCGGTGGACGCGCTCTCGATGGTCGTCCACCGCGACAAGGCCTACGAGGTCGGCCGGGCGCTCGCGGAGCGCCTGCGCAAGCGCATCCCCCGCCAGCAGTACGACGTGCCGATCCAGGCGGCGGTGGGCTCGCACATCATCGCCCGCGAGACCGTGAAGGCGTTCCGCAAGGACGTGATCGCGAAGTGCTACGGGGGCGACATAACGCGCAAGAAAAAGCTGCTTGAGAAGCAGAAGGAGGGCAAGAAGCGGATGAAGCAGGTCGGCCGCGTGGAGGTGCCGCAGGAGGCGTTCCTCGCGGTGCTGGAGCTCGGGGAGGAGTCGAGGTGAGGCGGACCGCTACGCCGTGAGGTCCCGCCTGGGGGGGCGTGTCGGAGGAGAGAGGTGTGCGGGCCGACACCTACAGCGAACGCCACCGGCTGTACCTGCTGGCAAGAGTGCTGGTCAAGCGCCACTACCGCCGACCGCTGACACTCAAGGCGCTCGCACGCGCGCTCTCGTGCTCACCCCGCCAGCTGCAACGCGCATACGCGCAGTTCGGGGACAGCACCTTCCAGGAGGATCTCATCGAGCGGCGGATGACCGCGGCGGCTGAACTGCTCGCCGAGCAGCCGCTGTCGGTGCGCGACGTGGCGCGGCTGGTGGGCTACAGCGGCGGCTCGCACTTCGCGCGCGCCTTCCACCGCCGCTACGGGCTCTCACCCGCGCGCTTTCGCGAGCGTGCGCGCAACCGTCAGACCGCTGCGCGGTGAGGCGCGAAGGGGTCGGCCTGCTCCGTCGCGATGCTCTCCGCGGAGACCGACTCCGCGCGGGGGAGGTGCACCCGCATCAGCGTGCCGCCGCCCGGGGCGGCCTCGGCGGCGATGGTGCCGCCGTGCTGCTCCACCACTTGGCGTACGATCGCCAGGCCCAGCCCCGACCCCGGCCGCCCGCGTGCCTCGGCGCCGCGGTAGAAGCGGTCGAAGACTTGCGGTAGATCCTCCACGGCGATCCCCGGCCCGTGGTCGCGCACGGTGAGCTCCGCGCCATTGCCATCGCGGCCCACCAGACGGATCTCCACCGGCGCGCCGGCAGGGCTGTACTTGACGGCGTTGTCGATCAGGTTGTTGACCGCGCGCCCCAACCGCGCGGGAACGCCCGGGAGCACCACCGGCTCAAGCTCGACGCTCAGCGGCGTGTCGGAGCCCACCCACCCCGCGAGGCGGCGGGCGCGCTCGACGGCCTCGCGCACGACCTGATCGAGGCGCACGTCCTCGGTATTCGCCGGGGGCTCCTCGCCGCGGGCGAGATCGATCAGGTCGCCGACCAGCAGCGTGAGCTCCTCGATCTGCTCGATCACCTCGGCGAACAGCTGCTCGCGATCGGCGGGGTCGATGTTGGGGGCCTGCTGGAGGATCTCGATGTTGGTGCGCAGGCTGGTGATCGGCGTGCGCAGCTCGTGCGAGGCGTCGGCGACGAGCTGGCGCTGGGCGTGCACGGAGGCGTCGAGCGCGCTCATCGAGCGCTCCAGCGCGTCGAGCATCGCGTTGAAGCTCACCGCCAGGCGCCCGATCTCATCGGGGCGTGCGAGCTGCTCGGCGCCGTCGGTGTCGATCCGCTCGGAGAGGTCGCGTGTGCGGGCGACGTGCTCGGCTGCGCGTGTGAGGCGTCCGACGGGGGCGATGACGGCGTCGGCGACCAGCCGCCCGAGCAGCGCCGCGAGCGCGATCCCGCCCAGCGTGATCACCGTGAGCGCTCCTCGCAGATGTCGCAGCAGGCGGGCGTCCTCGATCCGGTGGACGTGCAGGCGGTGGGCGACCAGCAGGTAGGTGAGGCCGCAGGCCAGCAGCACGGTGACGGCGACCGCCGCGGCTGTGAGCAGCGCGACTCGCCGGCGCAGGCTCACGGGCGAGCCTCGATCCTCGGCTGCGATCCCCGATGGAGGCTCACTACGGCCCCCGCAGGATGTAGCCGACGCCGCGCACCGTGTACAGCAGTCGTGGCTCACCGTCGGCCTCGGTCTTGCGGCGCAGATAACCCATGTACACGCCGAGCGAGTTGGAGGTCGCGCCGAAGTCGTACCCCCACACGTGCTCGAAGATCACCGAGCGCGTCAGCACCTGGCGAGGGTGGCGCAGAAACAGCTCCAGCAGCAGGAACTCGGTGCGGGTCAGGTAGAGCGGGCGCTCGCCGCGGACGGCCTCGTGCGCGAGCCGGTCGAGGTGCAGGTCGGCGAACGCAAGCGTCTGCTCCTGCTCATCCTCGCCCGTGCGGCGCAGCAGCGCGCGCAGCCGAGCCATCAGCTCGCGCAGCGCAAACGGCTTCACGAGGTAGTCGTCGGCGCCCGCGTCCAATCCGGCGACGCGGTCGTCGATCTCACCGCGCGCGGTGAGCATCAGCACCGGCGTGCGGTCACCGCCGCCGCGCATCCGCCGGCACACCTCCAACCCGTCGATGCGTGGCATCGAGACGTCGAGCACGACGGCGTCGTAGGGATCGGCGCCGATACGTTCCAGTGCACAGGCGCCATCTGCCGCCTGCTCGACCTCGTAGCGTTCGAGCGTGAGCGCTCGCGCGAGCGCCTGCTGGACGGCTGGCTCGTCGTCGACGACGAGGATGCGCGCGTGTTCGGCCATGATGGGTAGTGAGCGGGTGAGGGTCGGGCGGCCAGGTGCGCCTGACGGGGCCACCCAACCATCGCGAACTACCAGGCTAATACTGTGGCGACTAGAGATCGAAGAATCAACGAAGAGGGGGCCACGGGCGTGAACGACGTTCCGGCGGGCGAGGACGACACCGCGCAGGGTCTGGCGGCGCAGTCGCGCAGGCTGCGCAACAGCATTATCAGCCTGGTGGTCTTCTTCGCGATCGTTGCCGGCCTGCTGCTGGCGGTGCCGGGCCTGCGGGCGGCGGGTGACAAGATCACCGACGCGAAGTGGGGCTGGGTGGCGGTTGGGATCGGGCTTGAGTTGCTCTCGTGCATCTCCTACGTGGTGCTGTTCGGGCTGGTGTTCGGTCGCTTGAGCCGTAGCCTCAGCCGCCGCCTCTCGCTGGCCGAGCTGGCGGTCAACTCGGTGGTGTCCGCAAGCGGGCTGGGGGGGATCGCGCTGGGCGCGTGGGTGCTGAGCACCAAGGGGGTGTCGGTCGAGAAGATCGCCAAGCGCTCGGTGCTGCTGTTCGTGATGACGAGCGCCGTGAACGTGTCGGCCGTGGTGGTGATCGGGCTGCCGATGTGGCTGGGGCTGCTGCCGGGCTCGCGCAACCCGCTGCTGACGCTGCTGCCGGCCGCGGCGGCGTTGGTGACGATCGTCGGCACGCTGCTGGCCGCACGCTGGGCGCGCCGGGCAGCGGAGCGCCGCAGTGACAAGCACAGCCGTGCAGTGGTGACGCTGGTCGCGCTCGGCGGCGGGGTCGAGGACGCGGTGGGACTGATCCGCGCCCATGACTGGCGTCTGGGTGGAGCGGTGGGGTACTGCGTGTGGGACATCGCCTGCCTGGTCGCCTGCCTCGCAGCGTACGGCTCCACTCCGACGTTCTGGGCGGTGGCGATGGCCTACTTGGTGGGGATGCTCGCCAACTCGATCCCGATCCCGGGCGGCTTCTTCGCGGTGGAAGGGGGGATCGTGGGGATGCTGCTGCTGTTCGGTGTGGGCCCCGGCTCGACAGTCCTGGCGGCGGTAGTCACCTACCGCGCGATCTCGCTGTGGGTGCCGGCTCTGATCGGCACGGTCGCGTTTCTCAGCCTGCGCGGGGAGATCGGCAAGCCGTTGCGCCCGCGGCCGGCCGGGAGCTCCTAACAAGCCCCATCCTCCCTTTCTGATTCAAGCCCCCGCCTGCTTCGTCTTGCGCACACCCTCAGCCTTTGCCAAACAAAGCCCGATCGATCTTCAGCGTGGCGGCGACCTGCTGGCAGGCGTGCCCTGGCAGGTCGAGCAGTGCCGCCCGCACGGCCGCCGGCCGCGGCCCGGAGAGGCCTGGGCAGTAGACGGGCGGCGGCAGCGCGCCCCCGGCGCTGCCGGGGGCGTTGATCGGGCGCAGCTCCCTGATCGCGCGCAGCGCTTCGGAGAGGTCGTCGGAGAAGACCTCGATCGCCACGCGCCCGCTGTAGAGCTCGACGGTGTTGCCGCCGTTGTAGATGACTGCGGGGACGCCGCGTAGGATCGTGTTGCGCTGGGCGCCGAGCGACGCGTTGGCCTGGCGCGTGTAGATCAACGTGGTCACGTGCAATGGCAGTTCGCAGCCGCCGCCGTTCAGCGCGGAGGTCTTGCCGGGCAGACAGTTGCCGTAGTACACGCTGTCGCCCACGGCGCTGCTGTAGTTCTGGCGGCCGTCGGCGGCCACCAGGCTGTAGGAGCCGAAGTGGGGCCCGACCCAGTAGACGCGGTAGAAGGGGAAGGTCTGGGCTTCGGCGAGCTCGCGCACGGTCAGCGGTGCGGGCTGGCTGGTGGCGCAGCCGCCGGCGAGTAGGGCGGCAGCGAGCAGGATGGCGACGGGCGCGGAGATGCGGGCGATGTTCACGCGACTTTCGGGCAGGTGGGCTGTTTGAGAGGTATAGATCCCGCGGGACAGGCAGAGGTTCACAACTCGTGGGAGACTGGGGTCCGGTGGGGTAGCGCACCGGGCCCCAGTCGATCTTCCCACACGCGCCGCTCCGGGGAGTCGTATCGCAGGTTCCGGCGGGGCCTCGCGTTGTGTGTGGCCCACCGAGTTGCGTTGGTGTGTCGGGCCTCGCAGCGTGGGCGCGCGCCATACTCGCCTTCGATGGGCACCTACGTTGCGACCCCGCCCGGCGTCCCCACCGCGGGCGATTCGTCTCACGCCGAGCACGCGGGAGGTGCGAGCAGATGGGTGCGCGCTCCCTGGGGCATCGTGACGGCCGCCGTGGGCGTGGCGGTGTGGTTGATCGTCGATCCCCGCACCCCCGACCTCGCGGCGCAGGTGTATCGCGCCGACCTCTTCCGCGAAGCGGGCTTCCTGGTGTGGGATAGCCGCTGGTATGGGGGGCACGACATCCCGGGGTACAGCCTCGTGTTCCCGCCGCTGGGAGCGCTCGTGGGCGTGCGCGCGGTGGGTGCGGCCGCGGTGCTGACCTCGGCGACCCTGTTCGAACGGATCGCGGTGCGGCTGTACGGGCGTGCCGCGCGGTGGGGAGCGGTGTGGTTTGCGCTGGCGGCGCTTGGCGACGTGTGGAGCGGGCGGATTACGTTCGCCTTGGGGGTGAGCTTCGCTTTGGGGGCGGTGCTGGCGTTGATGCACCGCCGTCTGCTGGCGGCGGCGATCCTCGCGGCGGTGTGCGCGGCGTGCAGCCCGGTGGCGGGCGTGCTGCTGGCGCTGGCGGGGCTCACGCATACGCTCGTCGTGCGCTCGCCGCGCAGCCTGCTGGTGCTTGGAGCTCCGGCCCTCGTGGTGGCGGGGGCGCTGGCGGGCTTGTTTGGTGAGGGCGGGTGGGAGCCCTACCCGCTGCTCTCCTTCCTGGCGACCGTGGCGGTGATCGCTGCGTTCCTAATGGCGCTGCCGAACGGGCAGCGGCTGTTGTGGATCGGGGGCGTGGTGTACCTCGTGGCGTGCGTGGCGTGCGTGGCGGTGCACTCCCCGATGGGCGCCAACGTGGAGCGCTATGGGGTGCTGCTGGCGGGGCCGCTGCTGCTGTGTGCGCTGCAGAGCTCCGGCGGGCGGCTCTCGGTGGTGGCGGTGGCGGCGCTGCTCGGTATCGGCGTGTGGACGGTGTGGGGCCCGGTGCGCGAAACGGCGGCCGTGGCGGGCAACCTCTCGACGAGCGCCTCCTACTACCTGCCGGTGGAGCGCTTCGTGGCGACGCACGGCGCCAGCACGGTGAGGGTGGAGGTGCCGTTCACGCGCGGCCACTGGGAGGCTGCGTGGCTGGCGCCGAAGGTGTTGCTGGCGAGGGGCTGGGAGAAGCAGCTGGACGAGCGCTATGACGGGGTGCTGCTCGGCAAAGAGCTGACGGCTGGCGAGTACCACCGGTGGTTGGACGCGGAGGCGGTGCGTTATGTAGCGCTGCCGGACGCTCAACTGGATCCCTCCAGCGCCGATGAGGGCCGCCTGATCGAGGCGGGGCTACCCTACCTGCGCGAGGTGGAGCGCACGCGGCACTGGCGGATCTACGAAGTGCGCCACGCCACACCGCTGGCGCAGGGGCCGGGCGAGCTCACCGCGGTCGGCCACGACTGGTTTTCGCTGCGTGCCCGCACGGCGGGGCGCTTCCTCGTGAGGGTGCGCTACACCCGCTACTTCACGGTGGCGGCCGGTGCGGCGTGCGTGGGGGAGGCGCCGGGCGGCTGGAGCGAGGTGAGCGCCTCGCGGCCGGGCGCCGTGACGGTCGCCGCGCGCTTCTCGCTCGGCCGCGCGCTGGGGCTGGCGGGGCGCTCCTGTCGGAGTCAGCCCGTGGGAGCAAAGTCGTAGAGGGCGGAGTAGCCAGTGAGGTAGACGCGCCGGCCGTCGCTGATCACGGGATCGAAGGCGCCGGTGTCCAGCTGGAAGACCATATGGCCGGTGGAGATCCCGAGGCCGTAGGTGGTGTGGGTGCCGAGGTCGGAGAAGTACACGACGTTGCCGAGGATCGTGGCCGAGCCGGAGATCTTGCCGCCGGCGTCGTAGCTCCAGTCGACGTGCCCGGTGCGCGCGTTGATCGCGTAGAAGTTGCCGTCGTAGGAGCCCAGGTAGATCGTGGGGCCGAGGCCGGGCGCGTTGGTGACGGCGGGGGAGGCGTACACGTAGGCGCCGGTTTGGTAAGCCCAGTCGAGCGCGCCGGTGCGAGCGTCGTAGGCGTAGATGCGCCCGTCGGTGTTGCCGAGGAACACGCGGCCGTAGACGACGGCGGCGGTCGAGTAGAAGGTGCCGCTGCCAAACAGCGCGCCTTCGGAGCTCGCCAGCCACAGCCGCTGCCCCGTACGCTCGCTGACGGCCTGCACGTGCCCTGAGTAGTCGCCGAAGTAGAGCACCCCGTTCACGAGCGTGGGGCTGGCCTTGACCGCGCCGGCGGCGTGGTAGGTCCACGCGGTGCGCCCGCTGTCGGCGTTGAGCGCGTACACGGTGCCGTCTTCGGAGCCGAAGTACAGCCGACCGTGGTCGAGCAGCGGCGAGGACTCGCAGCGCGAGGGCAGGTTGCGCGACCAGCGGATCGCGCCGTTGGCGACGTCGAGTGCGACGATGCGTCCTTCTTCTGATCCGGGCGCGCGGGCGAGCACCGTCGCATACACCGTGTTGCCCCCCACGGCGGGTGAGGAGGCGGAGAGGGCGCCAAGGCCGCGGCTCCAGAGGATCTGGCCGTCCCACTTGTCGATCGCAGTGAGCACGCCGTTGTCGGTGAGCTGGAAGATCCGGTTTTCGGAGAGCACCGGCGGAAACTCGCGCAGCGAACTACCGCCCACCGCCCACACTTTCCTGAAGGGCGGGTGCAGGCTGGCGGAGGCCGGGTAGTAGCGGGCGTGGTTCTTGGTGTAGCCGTACAGCGGCCACGAGAACCGTTCCGGCCCGCGCTTCGGCAGCGTGGGGTTGGCCTGGGGCACGAAGCGGGCGTGCGGGTGGTAGATCGAGCCGGTGCGGTTGTGCGCATACACATAACCGCCGAGCGCCAAACCGGCGAGCAGGAGCAGAGCGGTGAGCGCGATCCAGCGGCGCTTCACGCGGCGAGCTTCGAAGACGGAGAGGCGGCGGTGGATTCGGATCCCGCCCGCCCCGCGGCAACCGTGGCGGTGGCGGGGTTGGGATCGCCAAGCGCCAGGTGGGGCTCGGCGGTGGAGGTCGCTGCGCTAGCCCGAGGACGGTGCGCGAGGTGGGCGAGGAGCCGTCCGAGCGCGACCATCACCAGCCACGCAAGCGCGATCAGCAGCGGGATCAGGGTCACGCCGGCGACGAGCGCGACGACGTCGTGGTTGGCGCCGACCGACCAGTTCCACAGCATGTAGTCGCCCAAGGCGAGCAGACCGACGACGGCCAGGGACCGTATGGGCCGTTGGGGCACAGCCTAAACCCTAGCGGGGTGTCGGGACGGATGGTGCGTGGGCGGTATCATCCGGCCAGCTTGCGGGCGAAGTGTTGTGGTTGCACGGAAGCCTTCCAAGCTTCAAGGGCGGGTTCAATTCCCGTCGCCCGCTTGGAGCCGTCTCGCGCTGACAGAACGTGCAGTAAGCGCGTGAGGGTGCCTCAGGCTCCGTGAACGCCTCGTTGACCATCTGGACCTCGCGCTCGGACGGCGCGTAGTGGGCGTAGATCTGCGTCGTCTTGCTGTCGGCGTGCCCGCGAGCGTTGAGGCTAGGGCTTGACATTTGCGTCGCCAGTTGTTACTGTGTCGCCGATAGGGCTGGTTCGCCCGCTGTTTGGGGGGGCTGGCGTACATAGGGTCTGGTTGGGGTCATCCCGCCTTGTGGTTGACGTCACGAAGCGCTCGCAGGGTCGGCAGTTATGGGAGAGGGGCTGGATCGGAGCGATGAGGGAGTTGTTTCAGCGTGGTTTCTAGAGGGAGATTCATGATGGGGATGTGCGCCATCGGCCGAAAGGCTGATGCTAGATGCGCCAGCATGGCGCTGTCGCATCTCTCTCTCTCTCTCTCTCTCTTCGGCTAGCGATCTAACCGAGGGGCCTCCTCGTCGGGCGCGTTCGCGCCGCTTTTGCTTCGTCCCCGCGGGGGTGGGCTCCCGGTGTCTTTGATCGGGGTCGCATCTGCACCTTCGCGTGTCGGTGGTGGTCGCTGATGGCGGCGTCGGCGCGGGGTGGTGCTGAGACGGTGGCGCGTTTGCGCGTGAGTGGGCGTGGGTTGCCCGTTGAGCGGCGGGGGCGTTGGGCGAAGCGGCTGGCGTTGCCGCGGGATACCCCGCGGGTGCAGGTGGAGGAGATCCAGCGTTCGCGGTTGTTGGCGGCGGCGGCGGTGGTGATCGATGAGGTTGGCTATGAGCAGACCTCGGTGGCGCGGATCACTACACGGGCGAAGGTGTCGCGGCGGACGTTCTATGACCTGTTCGCCAACCGCGAGGAGTGTCTGGTTGCGCTGCTCGACGAGGCGGCCGGGCGGGTTGAGCGGGAGCTCGCGGCAGCGGGCCTTGAGGGTCTTGCGTGGCGTGAGCGGGTCCGCGGCGGGCTGTGGGCGATCCTTTCGTTCCTGGAGCGCGAGCCGGTGCTGGCACGGATCTGCGTGGTGCACGCGCTGCACGGCGGGACGCAGACGTTGGAGCGTCGCGAGCGGATCCTCGCGCGGCTGGCGGCGATCCTCGACGAAGGACGCCGGGAGGGTCCGCGCGGGGCGGAGTGCACGCTGGTGACCGCGGAAGGCCTGGTGGGTGGGGCGTTCGGCGTCGTGTATGCGCGGTTGCGCAGCAGCGACGCCGGGTCGCTGACGGGGCTTTTGGATGAGTTGATGGGGATGATCGCGCTGCAGTACTTGGGGCCGCGCGCGGCGCGCCGCGAACAGCGGCGTCCAGCGCCTGTGCTGCCGCCGCGCGATGTACCGGAGGCTGGCTGGGGTGTGGGCGCGCATGCGGAGCGCGACCCGCTGGACGAGGTGAACATGCGTCTCACCTACCGCACGGCGCGGGTCCTGGAAGGTATCGCGGAGAAGCCGGGGGCGAGCAATCGCGTGATCGCCGACCACGCGGGGATCTCCGACCCTGGACAGATCTCGAAGCTGCTGCGGCGCCTGCAGGGCCTCGGCCTACTCGTCAACGATGGCCTGGGGCACGCCCAGGGTGAGCCCAACGAGTGGAAGCTCACACCCCTCGGCCGCCAGGTGGCGCAGCGCCTCAGCGTCATCACCTGCGACCGGGAGGAGGCCGCATGACACGCCACCCCCGATCGAATTACTACTTCACGACGTCAACCAAGGAGCAAAAGGTGATTACCACAGGCCAGCACGCGAACGCCGCTTCCACGCCGAAGACCGGCCTGTCCGCGACGCTCCGTGGTCTCCTGGGCTTCACCGGGATCAGTGCGCCCAAAATGACCAAAGGGTCCGGTCTGTCAAAAATCAGTGCCAGCCACCAAGCAAGTCAGACTTTCATAGCGCTCTGCGCCCTCGTGGGCGCCTTCGCCTTCGCCACCGCCGCCCAGGCCGAACCGCCCCGACTCGTGCCCGACGGTTCTTTCTCTCCGGGTCCTCGTCCGCTTGGTGTGGCGGTCGATAATTCCGGCTCTTCGTCCGCTGGTGATGTGTATACGGGAGCCTTTTCTGAATCGTCGATCAACAAGTTCAACTCCTCCGGCAAGCTGATTTCGCCGCCGTCGCCGTTTGGGAATCAGTTCACCGTCAGCATGGCCGTGAACCCGGCCAATGGGGATCTGTCTGTGCTGAACCTCTTTGGGACCGTCGAAACTTATGAACCCGACGGCACGCCGGTCGGGTCGCCGTTCACGGTTGAAGGTTCCCACAACTTCTTTGAAAATCGCTACACGCTTGTGCGGATCGGGGTCGATTCAAAGGGCGACGTCTACGTGCCCGTGGCGCGTAGGGAAGCGAGTCCGCCCACGGAACCTCCGAAATATGAACCCAACGACGAGGTGCTCGAGTACCCGCCGGGTGGGTGCGAATCGGCAGCGCCGCCGTGCCCAAAGGTCTTCACAGGTGGCTCAGGCAAAGCTGAGCTGAAGGAACCGACGGGTGTGACGGTGGGCTCTTCTGGGAACCTGTGGGTCGCCGATCACGGTGATAACCGCATCGTCGAGCTCAATCCCAGCGGCGCGCCGGTCGAGGTCAACGGCAAGCCTGTGGAAATCGCAAGCGAAGGCGTGGAATCGGTCGCGCTCGACGGCCGTGGCGACGTGCTCGCGATCGTCAGGAACAGCGCGGACTTCTGCGGAACGCTGGCGCCGCCGTGCCCGCACCTCGTTGAGTATGACTCTGCAGGCGTGCAGGTCGCCGATGTTGGCGCGGGCTCCTTCGAACCCCCACCTCTTGGCTTTCCCCCGATGGTGGCGGTAAACGAAGCGACCGGCCGGGTGTACGTGTCCGACCTCTCTAACGAGCTGGTGTGGATCTTCGCTCCCCCGCTGGCGCCTGTGGTCGATAAGGAGCTGGCCGCCGAAGTCGGTGTCTCTGAAGCGAAGCTCGGCGCGCTCGTCAGCCCGGGCGGGATCGGGACTACGTACCGCTTCGAATACCTCAGCGAAGCAGCCTTCCAAGCGGACAACGAGAGCTTCTCGGGTCCTGAACGGGCGGGCAGCGTGCCGTTCCCCGAAGGTAGCGTCGGCGAAGGCTTCGCCTCGCGCACGGTCTGGGCCGCCGCGGCCGGCCTGCAGCCGGGCACGACCTATCACTACCGGATCGTCGCCACAAACGAACTCGCGCCTGCCGGAGTCACCGGACCCAACCAGACGTTTACGACGCAGACCGCCAAACAGGCGTCGTGCTCGAACGAACAGCTCCGTGGTGGATTTTCCGCCAGGCTGCCCGACTGTCGCGCCTACGAGCTCGTCACCCCGTCGACCAAGACTACGGTACAGGTCGAAGGCGGTACCCCGGCCGCCGACGGCGAAGCTATCCCGTTCGGTAGCAAGGAGCCGTTGCCCGGCGCGCCGACCAGCGGTAACAATTACATCGCCACTCGCAGCGAAGGGGACTGGAAGTTCGAAGACATGGACCCCTTGGAATCGTATACGGGGATTGTCTGCCCCACCCATTCCGCCAGCGTCCCGGCTTTCTCGGATGACCCGTCGAAGGCGCTTGTCGTCTACGGTCGCGCTAGCCGTTCTTCTGAACCTGAACGGGAATTTCTTGAGACTGAGTGCAATGCCGAAGGTTTGCAGGTGACGAGCGGCGAACCGGTGGGCTATGAGAATCTGCTGTTGCGCGACGATGCCACTGGCGCCTACCAGCTGGTCAACGTTCCCCCGCCAGGCGTGACGCCTGCCGACGCGCACTTCGAGGGCGCCTCCACGGATTTGAGCCACATTGTCTTCAGCGAGCTGGCGCCGTTGACACCGGGTGCGCCGGCCGGAGACGAAAACCTGTATGAATGGGATCAAGGCGCTTTGCGTCTGTTGACGGCGGAAGGGGCGCTTGCGGGGGCCTCGAATGGCAGCCCGGCGATCTCTAAAACGGGTTCGCACATCGTGTTGACTGTGGGTGGGGGCCTGTATGTGCGCGTCGATGGGTCCAGCACTGTGCAGGTCGATGCCTCGCAGATCGGGGGGGCTGGTGGTGGTGGGTCCTTTCAGGCGATGAGCGCTGAAGGCTCTGCGATCCTCTTCACCGATGAAAGCCGGCTGACGCAGGGCTCGACGGCGACGCCGAACGAACCGGACCTGTATGAGTGTGTGTTGCCCGAAGGCGCGAGTCGCTGCGAGTTGAGCGATCTGACGGTCGCCAAAGCGGGCGAACACGCGGACGTGCTGACTGTCTCACGGCTGGGCAGCCAGGACAGCTCGCACGTGTATTTCGTCGCGAAGGGCGTGCTCGCAGAAGGTGCGACGAGCGGCGAAAACAACCTGTACGTGTACGAGCCCGATCCTGAACACGAAGGCCAGTTCAAGACAAAGTTCATCGCGACGCTCGTGGCAGGCGATCAGGGCGTGGGCGCGGTCTCGCCTGATGGCTCGTGGTTCGCGTTCGACTCGGTCAAGAGCCTGACCGGCTATGACAATGTCTCCTCAAGTGGCGAACCGGTCGAGGAGATCTTCCTCTACGACGCGACTTCCGGGCAGCTCACGTGCGCCTCGTGCAATCCCAGCGGCGAAGCCCCGATCCCCGGCGCGGGTGCGCTGCTTCCACCCTTTGCGCAGCGTCCGCTCGCGGACGGCGGCCGTCTGTTCTTTGAAACGAGGGAAGCACTGGTGCCAGCGGACACGAACAATCAGGTGGACGTGTATGAGTACGAGGATGGTCAGCCGGCCTTGATCTCGAGCGGGACGGGCCGCTACCCATCGAAGTTCGTCGGTGCGAGCGAAAGCGGCGGCGATGCGTTCTTCGAGTCCAGCCAGGAGCTCGTGCCGCGGGACACCGAGGAAGAACTGCGCGTGATCTACGACGCGCGCGTCGGCGGCGGCTTCGCAGAACCGTCGCCGCCGCCGGCGTGTACGACCGCCGATGCGTGTCGTGTGCCGGTCGCACCGTTGCCGGCGGTGTTTGGGGCGCCGGCGAGCGCGACGTTCTCCGGGGCGGGCAACCTCGCGCCACCTTCGCCGGCGGTCGTCAAACCCAAACCAAAGACCGCCGCCCAGCTGAAGGCCGGAAAGCTCGCCAAGGCGCTGAAGACATGTCGAAAAGAGAAGTCAAAGAAGAGACGGGCCTCATGTGAAGCATCGGCCCAAAAGAAATACGGCGTAGCGAAGCCCAGGAAGAAGCAAAACAAGGCCAAAAAGTCTGCTCACATCAACCGGAGGGCACCTCGATGACCACCTTCACAGTCCTCCATCAGCGACTGTCGCGCCGCTTGACCCTAGCTCCGCTTCTAGTCCTCGTCGTCCTTTCAGGGCTCGCCTTCGCCGCCGCCCCGGCGCTCGCGGCCGGTGAACCCCACCCGCCGATCGAACACACCGGCTTCGAAACCGACACGTTCTCCAACCCGAACGGCATCGCGATCGACGAAGCGACCAGCGATGTGTATGTCGCGGCGATCGGCACCAACTCGGTGTACAAGTTCGACGCGAGCGGTAAACCGGTGAGCTTTACGTGCGGTGCGGAATGCGCGTCGTATGCCAAAGGCAACGAGCTAACCGGATCACCGACGAGCCCGTTCTCCTTTCCCACCGAACCGTACGGCACCCCCGCGGCGATCGCGGTCGACAACTCTAAATCTCCGTCGGACCCGTCCGCCGGCGACCTGTATGTGATGGACGCCGGCCATGGCGTGATCGACAAGTTCAGCTCAAGCGGCGAATACCTCAGCCAGATCTCGGGCTTTGCTCCCGCCACTGGCTCTTCCGCGCACGAACTGCTGGGACTCGCCGTGGACGCGAGCGGTACCCTCCGAGTCGATCTCAACCCCAACCATCCGAGTGAAGAGGAAATAACGGTTGATGAGTTCGATGACTCCTCCACAAACCACCTGATAGCGGAACAGGTGAACGGGGATCCTACAGAACACGCTAAGGGTGTGCCACTAGCGCCAGAGGCTGACGGCTTTGCCGTTGGTCCCGCTGGTGATGACTATCTGCTCTTTGAATCGTGCTCATGCAGTGCCAAGTTCGGATCGCAGCTTGCCGCATTTGGTGCGGTGGAGTCCTCCACTGCCCCTGCCGGGGACGTCGCCGTCGCCGTCGACCCCGCCAGCGGCCACCTCTACGTCGACGACCGGTCCTCGGTCGCCGAGTGGGACACCGGGGCGATGAACGGGGATACACCTATTCCAAACCAGATACCCGAAGAGCGCGAAACTTCGGCCGTGCTGGTCTCGCGCTTTACCTCGTCGCAGCTTTCCGGTTCCTCGGGGCAGGGTGGGATCGCCGTCAACGGTGCCAGTGGCGACATCTATGTGGCTGATCCGGGCGCGGGCAGCCCGGGTGAAGGGAAGGTGTATGTGTTCGCCAGCGATGCTCCCGCCGTGACCGTCGGCGCGGCGACGAACGTAACCAAGAAAGCGGCGACGCTGACCGGTACGGTGAACCCGCGCGAAGTCTCTCTCACCTCCCCCTGTGAGTTCGAATATGGCATTGCCAACGAGTACGGACAGGTCCCGAATGGCTCCTATGAACACAGTGTCTCCTGCGTGCCGGGAGTGGCCGGGATCGGCACGGGGGACAGTCCGGTGGCGGTGTCCGCCGGTATCCCAGGGCCTGGAGAACCTCCCCTCCAGGCGGGGTTGCTCTATCGCTTCCGTCTGAAGACCGAAAATGACAATGGTTTGAGCGGAAGTAGCGGTCTGCTTGCCACGCAGGGCGAAGGCTTCGGCATCAAGAAGTTCGAAGTCTCGTTCCTCGAAGAAGACGGCAGCCCGGACACCCAGGCCGGCTCGCACCCCTACCAGATGGTCACCAACTTCGAAGTCAACTCACACTTTCTCCGGACCGAATCAAATGCCGATTCGCCCTACGTGCAGGAGCCAGAAGGCACATTGAAGAACCTCGCCGTCGATCTCCCCCCAGGGCTCGTCGGAGACCCCAACGCGACAGCCAGGAAGTGCACGCTTAACCAGCTGAATGAATTCAACAGCGCCAGCGAACTTACCGGCTTGACGGGAGGTGGTTGCCCCGAAGAAGCGTTTCTCGGCCGCCTGTCGCTGGAATACACCAATCAGATTACCTATGGTGGATATACATTCAAGGAACCGGTCTACAACATGGTGCCACCTCACGGCGTCGCGTTGCAGCTCGGCATCAACTACATCAATCCTAACCTCTTTATCAATAACGGTCTGCTCGCCGGTGGCGACTACCCGATCCAGGCGACGTTGAGCAATATCCCAGCGGCCGCACCGGTGCTCTTCAGCAGGCTCACGATCTTCGGCAGGGCGGGCAAGGAAGCGCTGCACAACCGCGAAGAGGCGCTCAAAAATGGAGTAGAAGTTCAGTCGCTGACCGACGAAGAGAAAGCGGCCGCGCTCAAACCGTTCCTGACGCTGCCGACGGGCTGTCACGGTCCGTTGGAATCGTCGATTAAGGTCGAATCCTACCAGGGCGCCACTGCGGAAAAGAGAGAAGTGACGCGCAACTCCGCCGGCGCCCCGGTGTCGCTGACGGGTTGTTCGAAGCTGCTGTTCCCGCCGACGATCACCGCGAAACCGGATACGACGAACGCGAGCAGCTCCTCGGGTTTGACGGTCGGCGTGCACGTCCCGCAGACGGCGGCGAAAAACCCGGAAGGGCTGGCGGAGTCCGCGCTGCGCGATACGACGGTCGCGTTGCCTGCTGGTGTCGCGCTGAACCCGTCCGGTGCGGGTGGTCTGGAAGCGTGCTCTGAGGGGTTGGCCGGCTTCGAGGCCGGCAAGGGCAAGGGTGGTTTCGAAGAATTCAACCGCGAATTCGAACCGGGCAGCCTGACGCCGCTGTTCACGCCGACGGCGATCGAATCGCTGCAGCCGGGGGTGAGCCTCTGCCCGGACGGTTCGAAGATCGGCACGGTCAAGATCAAGACCCCTTTGTTGGAACACGAACTCGAAGGGGCGGTATATCTCGCGTCGCAGGAATCCAACCCGTTCGGGAGCCTCGTCGCGATGTACATGCTGGTCGAAGATCCGATCTCGGGCAGCACCGTCAAGCTCACCGGCGAAGTGCAGCTCTGCAACGCCGTGGGGCAGGTGATCGACGGTGTCTCCTGCCAGGGTCAGGGGCAGATCATCACGACGTTCAAGAACACCCCGGATGTCCCCTTCGAAAACCTCGAACTGCACTTCTTCGGCGGCGAACGCGCACCGCTGAGCACCCCCTCCCGCTGCGGGACCTACACGACGACGGCAATCTTCACGCCGTGGGACGGCAACGGTCCGGTGACCTCGGAATCGTCGTTCAATATCGAACACGGCCCCGGCGGTGGCCCGTGTCCCGGTGCGACCCTGCCGTTCAACCCCAGCGTGACCGGTGGTGCGACGAACCTACAGGCGGGCGCGTTCTCGCCGTTGACGGTGACGATGAACCGCAAAGACGGCGAACAGAACCTGAAGTCGGTCGTGGCAAAGCTGCCGCCGGGCCTCTCGGGTGTGCTGGCGGGTGTCGAACTGTGCCCCGAACCGCGCGCCAACGAAGGGTTGTGCGGGGAAAACAGCAAGGTCGGCGAAGCGACGGTCAGCGTCGGTGTCGGCAACCAGCCGTTCACGGTCACCGGTGGGAAGTTCTATCTCACGGGCCCCTACAACGGCTCGGGCGGCTGCACGGTCGGCGAAGCGGGGTGCGCGTCGTTTGGTCTGACGTTCGAGGTGCCCGCGAAGGCTGGCCCGTTTGACCTGGCGAACACGAAGGACAACCATCCGTCCTGCGATTGCGTGATTGTCAGGGGCAAGATCGAACTGAACCCGCAGACGGCGGCGATCACGATCACGACGGACCCGCCCGGCTCACCGGATTCGATTCCCACATCGATCGCGGGGATCCCCTTGGAAATCCAGCACATCAACGCGACGACGACGCGTGGGAACTTCCAGTTCAACCCGACGAACTGCGCGAAGATGGCACTCGAAGGCACCGTGCAGCTCTCAGAAGGCGGCACGAGCACGATCTCGACACCGTTTCAGGTCACGAACTGCGCGGCGCTGAAGTTCGAACCGAAATTCTCGGTTTCGGCGTCCGGGAAGACGAGCCGGACGGGCGGGGCGAGCCTGACCGCGAAGGTGACCTACCCGAACGTGCCGCAGGGCACCGACGCCGACATCGCAAAGGTCAAAGTCGAACTCCCCAAACAGCTCCCCAGCCGCTTGAGCACGCTGCAGAAAGCATGCTCGGCGGCGCAGTTCGAATCCAACCCCGCCGCGTGTCCCGCGGCGTCGAAGATCGGCTACGCCGTCGTGCACACCCCGTTGATCCCGGTCCCGTTGCAGGGCCCCGCGATCTTCGTCTCCCACGGCGGCGAAGGATGGCCGAGTCTCGTCCTCGTGCTCCAGGGGTACGGCATCACGATCGACCTCACGGGGACCACCCTGATCAGCAAGGGGGTCACCAGCACAACGTTCAAGACCGTCCCCGACCAGCCGTTCTCGAGCTTCGAACTGACGCTCCCCGAGGGCCCCTACTCCGCGCTGACGACGACCGGGAACCTCTGCTCGCTGACGAAGACCGTCACCGTCAAGAAGAAGGTCACGGTCAGGGTTCACGGCCGCAAGAAGACGATCGCCCGCAGCGTCAAGCAGGCCGCGCCGGCGACGCTTCAGATGCCGACCGAATTCGTCGCCCAGAACGGCGCCGAAATACACCAGACCACGCCGATCAGCGTCACCGGCTGCCCGAAGGCGGCGCACCCGAAGAAGGCCGGGAAGAGGCGCAGCAAGAAAGCAGGGAAGAAGAAGTAAAGGCGTCATCGGCGTCTTGGGTTTCGCCTTGGGTTTGAGATACGCCAGCAGCGCGCGCAGGGGAGGGAAAGCGCGCGCTGCGGCGTGTGTCGACGGACGCGCGACGCTCTCTCCGCTCGGGCTTTCGCCGGTGCAGTTGCTCGAGTTGGCGGGGTGGGGGTCCCGCTGGTCGCGGATCGCCGGTATAAGGGATCAGGATGGGTTTCAAGAGCGGTCCCGCGAGCGAGGTTGAGATGTGCACGGTGTCGGCGGTCGTGGCTGGGTGGCGCTGGAGGGGATGGCTCGTGGCCCTGCGGTCGGTGGCTGTGCTGCTCGTGGGTGTCTGCCTGGTGTCTGCTTGCGCGGCGGCGGACAGCTATCACGACTTCCTCTGCCAGATCCCCTACGGCCCGTTCGCCGGGCGCGCGGCGCCGACTGCTGATGTTGGCTACTCGACCGATGGCACCTTCAGCGAAGGGTACTCGAGCTGCACGGGCGCTCATGGGGAGATGGTGACTCGGATGGTCGGGTCGGTGGCCCACTCCGCCGATGGCGAAGGGGAGTACGCCATGTTCACGGCTCCGAGCGGGTTGACGATCGGGGGCTTCACGCTGTGGCGCTACGAGCAGATCGGCAACACCCAGGAATTCGGGCCGCCCGTTGCTGGCATTGCCTACGGCAATGCGAGTAGCCAGACAACGATCGATGCATGCGCTTGGATCGATCAATGCTCGGCGAACGGCACCCAAAGCTCGCCGCTGTCGACTGCGAACGAGGTGTCGGCGAGCGATCTGAGTGGGATGACGTATATCCAGTGGTCGGCAGTGTGCGCCGGAACCGGTGGCACGTGCCCCGCGGGTCCGGACACCGAAGAGGACCTCTACGCGGCGGACATCGACCTCGTCGACGACACGCCGCCGAGCGTCAGCGATGTCGGTGGTCCACTGGTGGCGGGCGGCACGCTTGCCGGCGAGCAGTCGGTCTCCTTCGACGCGGCCGATGGTCAGTCGGGCGTGTACGGCGGGTCGCTCGTGGTGGACGGGCACACCCTCGTCTCGCGGACCCTCGACAGCGACGAAGGCCGCTGCCGGTCCCTGGGCGTCCCGAGCGATGGGCAGCGCTCCTTCGAATACGCCCAGCCGTGCCCGCCATCGGTGAGCGCCAGCCTGACGCTCGACACCAGCACGCTCGCGCCGGGGTCGCATACGCTTGAGCTGGTCGTCGAAGACGCCGCCGGCAACCAGACAATCGGGTATGACGGCACGATCACGGTTGGAGGCGGCTCGCTGTCGGTGGGCTCGGCCGTGGGTCTCGCTGCGCCCACCGCGATCGGCCCGGGCAGCCCGCTCGCGCTGCGCGGCCCGGCGAACGGGACGAACGCCTCCGATGAGGCCGAGCTGACCGCGGGTTGGGTGGGCGCCCGTGGGGTGAGGGCCGCGAAGGCGGTCCTCACCAGCCGCTATGGCGTGCGCGAGCGCGTAACCGGGCGGCTGACGACCACCGGCGGGCAGGCGATCTCGGGCGCCCTGCTCGATGTATTCCAGACCCCGGCCTATGAGGGCGCGAAGACCGTCCAGCTCGCCGGGGTGCGCACAGGCCCCGCGGGGGCCTGGACCCTTGCTCTGCCCCCGGGTGCTTGCTCCAGCACGCTGCGCTTTGCCTACCGTGGCCACGTGAACGACACGATCCCGGTCGCCGCGGCGACCCTCACGCTGCGGGTGCACGCCGGGATCGCGCTGCGGGTCGCGCCGCGCGTCGCGAGCGTCGGCCACACGATCGTCTTCAGCGGGGTGTTGCACGGCGGGCCGATCCCGCCGGGCGGCAAGCAACTGGTGCTGGAGGCTTCCTCGGGTCGGGAATGGGTCGAGTTCGACACGCTGGGTACTGGGGCGCAGGGCCGCTTCCGTGCGAGCCATCGCTTCAGGCTGCCCGGCCCGGCGACCTACCGGTTCCGTGTGCTCTCGCCGTACGAGGCCGATTTCCCTTACCTCGGCGGGGTTTCGAACGTCGTGGTGGTACGCGAGCGGTGAGTGGCGTGGGCCGCGTCCTTACGTATGCTTGCTTGGGGCTTGACATTTATACGTGTCTAAGCTACGGTTGGTGCAAGGCTGGTTCTTCCGCTGTTTGGGGGGGGCCGGTGTACATAGGGTCTGGTTGGGGTCATACCGCTCTGTGGTTGACTTCAAGCGCTGGCAGGGTTTGTGGGAGTGGGAGAGGGGCTGGATCGGAGCGATGAGGGAGTTGTTTGAGCGTGGTTTCTAGTGGGAGATTCATGATGGGGATGTGCGCGTCGGCCCGTGGGGCTGATGCTAGATGCGCCAGCTTGGCGCTGTCGCATCTCTCTCTCTCTCTCTCTCTCTTCGTCTAGAGCGCTAGTCGGAGGGCCTCCTCGTCGGGCGCGTTCGCGCCATCTTGTCTTCGCCCCCGTGGGGGTAGGGCTCCGGTCGCCTTCAGACGGGGTTTCTGCGTCGTGTGAGCGTGTGTGGGGGTGGGTGTGATGGCCGCGCGTGTTGTGCGTGGCCGGAAGGCCCCGCCGCGCGTGGATGTTGGTGGCGTGGAGGTTGGGCGTTCGGCGATGGCGTCGCGGCGTGCGGCGACGCGGGAGATGCCGCGCTCGCATGTGGTGGCGATCCAGCGCTCGCGGATCCTCTCGGGGGTCGTGCGCGCGGTCGACGAGCTGGGGTACGCGAATACTTCGGTAGCTGAGATCGTGGCGCGTTCGCGGGTGTCGCGGCGCACGTTCTATGAGATGTTCGCCAACCGCGACGAGTGCTTGGAGGCGGTGCTCGCGGACACGATCGCGCGGGTGCAACTGGAGCTCGAGCGGGCCGGCGTCGCGCAGCTTGAGTGGCGCGAGCGGGTCCGCCTGGGGCTGTGGACGATCCTCTCGTTCCTGGACCGCGAGCCGGCGCTCGCGCGGGTGTGCGTGGTCGGGGTGCTCGGCGGCGGGCGCGGGGTGCTGGCGTGTCGCGAGGTGGTATTGGCGCAGCTGGCCGGGGTGGTGGACGAGGGGCGCTTGGAGAGCGGTCGCGGTGGTGAGTGCACGCCGGTGACGGCCGAGGGTGTGGTCGGCGCGGCGTGCGCGATCGTGCACGCGCGGCTGGCAAGGGTCGAGCCGCCGCCGTTGCGGGAGCTGTTGGGAGAGCTGATGGGGATCGTCGTGCTGCCTTACCTGGGTCCCGGCGCGGCGCGCCGCGAACGCGCGCGGCCGGTGCCGGCAGTCGCGGCGCAGCCGTCCAAGGGGCTACCGAGGGGACCGGGACCGGATGAGGATCCGCTGCAGGGCGTGCGGATGCGCCTGACCTATCGCACGGCGCGGGTTCTGGAAGGCATCGCGGAGAAGCCGGGGGCGAGCAACCGCGTGATCGCCGACCGCGCGGGGATCGCCGACCCGGGACAGATCTCGAAGCTGCTGCGGCGCCTGCAGGGCCTCGGCCTGCTCGAGAACCACGGTCTTGGGCACGCCCAGGGTGAGCCCAACGAGTGGAAGCTCACACCGCTGGGGCGCCAGGTCGCGCAGCGCCTCAGCGTCATCGCGCTCGATCGGGAAGCGGTCGCGTGATGCGCCACCCCCGGTCAAATTACTACTTCGCAACACCAACCAAGGAGCAAAAGGTGAGAACCACAGGCCACACAGTGAATGCCGCTTCCACGCCGAAAACGGGCCTCTTCGCGGCACTCCGTGGCTCGCACCCTGCTCTAGGGACTGGTGTGCGCTCTCTCATAGCGCTCTGTGTCCTCGCCACCCTCCTTGCGCTCTCTATCGCCTCCGTCGCCCAGGCCGAACCGCCGCGGCTGATTCAATATGGCAGCTTCAATCCCGGGCCTTTCGCTCTGAGTGTGACGGTCGATAACTCCGGCGGCTCTTCGCAAGGCGATGTGTACACGGCGGCCTTCCTATCCGCGAACCTCAACAAGTTCGACGCCTCCGGGAAGCTGATCTCGCCGCCGTCGCCGTTCGGCGAAGGGTCCTTCTCCGGTGCCGGTGCGGCCGTGGATCCCGTCAACGGGGACGTGTATGTCCTCGAGAGTTTCGAAATCGAAGAACACGAAGTCCAGGTCCAGAAGGCGCGGATCGACACGTACGACCCGAACACCGGCGCGCTGGTGGGAGCGCCGTTTGAAGTGCCGGCTTCGGAAAACGGGTTCTTTCGTCGCACCGTCGCGCAGATCGCCGCTGACTCCGCGGGTAATGTGTATGTGCCGGTCGTGCCGCAGAACGAGGTGTTGGAGTACAGCCCGACGGGGACGCTGCTGAAGACGTTCACCGGCGGCTCGGGCACGGGTGCGCTGAAAGGCCCGTCGGGCGTCGCTGTGAACTCCGCCGGGGATCTGTGGGTCGCGGATGCGGGTAACAACCGTATCGAGGAGCTCAGCCCGGCGGACGTGCCGATGGGTGAAATCAAGAGCGAAGGCGTGCGGTTCCCCGCGCTGGACGGTCACGGCGATGTGTTCGCGATCGTGAAGAACGGCGCGGACCCCTGCGGCTCGGCGCCGCCGCCGTGTTCGCACCTGCTGGAGTACGACGCCGCGGGCGTGCAGGTCGCCGATGTCGGCGCAGGCTCCTTCGAAACAGGTCCCTTCGAGTTCGCCCTGACGCCGATGGTTGGGGTGGACGAACGCAGCGGCCGTGTATATGTGAGCGATACCAAGGGCGAAAAGGTCTGGATCTTCGGTCCGCCCGTCAAGCCTCGGGTTGAAAAAGAGCTGGCCTCCGAAGTCGGCACGTCCGAAGCGAAGCTCGGCGCGCTCGTGAACCCCGGTGGTATCGAGACTACCTATCGTTTCGAATACGACACCAGGGAATACAAGGAAGGCGAAGCGCCCCACGGTCAGAGCGTGCCGTTCCCCGAAGGCAGCGTCGGCGAAGGCTTCGCCTCGCACACGGTGTGGGCGGCGGCGAGTGGTCTGGCGCCGGGTACGACCTATCACTACCGTGTCGTCGCGACGAGCGAACTGGCTCCGGAAGGCGTGGCGGGTCCCGACGAGACGTTCACGACGCTGACCGCCAAGGAAGCGGAATGCGAAAACGAACAGTTCCGTGGTGGCTTCTCCGACAGGCTGCCCGACTGTCGCGCCTACGAGCTCGTCACCCCGTCCACCAAGACCTCCGTCCAGATCTCGGGCATCTTCGGGTCTCCTGCCGCTAGCGGCGACGCCATCCTTTTCGCCACTAAGGAACCGCTGCCCGGTGCGCCGACTGGCGGCGTAAGCTACGTGGCTACGCGTGCTTTGGGTGGCTGGACATCGGAAGACATCATCCCGCCGGAATCTTATACGGGGGTTACTTGCGAGCAAGAGCTCAGTAAAGTGAGCGCGTACTCGAGTGAACTGTCGAAGGCGCTCGTCGCCTACGGCGCTAACAGTCGTTCCTCCGAACCCGGAGGAACGACTGTCACTGAGTGCAATGCCGAAGGCCTGCAGGTGACGAGTGGCGAACCGGTGGGCTACCAGAACCTGCTGCTGCGCGACAACGCCACCGGCGCCTACCAGCTCCTCAACGCTACCCCGCCGGGTGTGACGCCCGCCGATGCGCACTTCGAGGGCGCCTCCGCCGATCTGAGCCATGTCGTCTTCGCCGAGCTGGCGCCGCTGACGCCCGGCGCGCCGGCGGGCGTCGAAAACCTCTACGAATGGGACGAAGGCGCGCTGCGGCTGCTGACGGCGGAAGGGGCGCTCGCGAAAGCGTCTAATGGCAGCCAGGCTATCTCTACAGATGGCTCGCGCATCGTGTTCACCTCGGGCGGGGGCCTGTATCTGCGTGTGGATGGGTCCAGCACCGTGCAGGTCGATGCCTCGCAGACCGGGGGGGCCGGAGGTGGCGGGTCTTTCCAGACGATGAGCTCGGATGGCTCGAAGGTCTTCTTCACCGACGAAAACCAGCTCACGTCCGGCTCGACGGCGGAAGCGGGCAAGCCCGATCTGTACGAGTGCGTCCTGCCCAAAGGCGCGACTCGCTGCGAGTTGAGCGATCTGACGGTCGCGGGGGCGGGTGAACCCGCAGACGTGCTGGCGGTCTCGCGGCTGGGTAGCCGGGATAGCTCGCACGTGTACTTCACTGCCAAGGGCGTGCTGGCCGAAGGAGCAAAAAGCGGCGAACCAAACCTGTATGTGTACGAGCCCGATCCTGAACACGAAGGCCAGTTCAAGACGGTGTTCATCGCGACGCTCGTCGAAGGTGATGACTCGGGTGTGGGTGCTGTTTCGCCGGATGGCTCGTGGTTCGCGTTCGACTCGTTCAAGAGCCTGACCGGCTATGACAACGTCTCTTCGAGCGGCGAACCGGTCGATGAGATCTTCCTCTACGACGTAACTTCTCAACAGCTCGCGTGCGCCTCATGCAGCCCCAGCGGCGAAGCCCCGAGCCCTGGCGCGGGTGCGGAACTTCCACCCTTTGCGCAGCGTCCGCTCGCAGACGGCGGCCGTCTGTTCTTCCAAACATTAGAAGCGCTGGTGCCGTCAGATACGAATGGGCAGCCCGACGTGTACGAGTACGAGGATGGTCAGCCGGCCCTGATCTCGAGTGGCACGAGCCCCGAGCCATCGAGCTTTCAAGGTGCGAGCGAAAGCGGCGACGATGTGTTCTTCCTCTCGCGTCAGCAGCTCGTGCCGCAGGACACCGAGGAAGAAGCGCGCGTGATCTACGACGCGCGCGTGGAAGGCGGCTTCCCGGCGACATCCGTGCCGCCGCCGTGTACGACGGCTGACGCGTGTCGTGCCCCGGTCGCGCCGTTGCCGTCGGTCTTCGGCGCCCCGGCGAGCGCGACCTTCTCAGGCGCCGGCAACCTCGCACCGCCCCCACCACCGGTCGTCAAACCCAAACCGCTGACGAGAGCCCAAAAGCTCGCGGCTGCCTTGAAGAGTTGTCGTAAAGACAAGAAGAAGGCCAAACGCCAAGAGTGCGAACGTCAAGCCAGAGTGAAATATGGCACAGGTAAGAAAGCCAAGAAAGCCACCAACGACCGGAGGGGCAAGTAATGAGACCCACTAAGTCCACAAAACTAGCCTCTCTCGGACGCACAACAGCGGTAAAAACGTTTACGCGGTTTAACAACCTCAGTATCAAGGCACGTAAAGGCCGGCAAGCAAGCACGCAAGGGGTAACCACCCAGCCGAGTTGCGTAGCTTATTTGAAGGTACCTCTGTTCCTTCTCTGCACCTTGGCAACCCTAGGGCTAGCCACAGCCCCCCCAGCCCTCGCGGCCGCTGAACCCCACCCGCCGATCGAACACACCGGCTTCGAAACAGACACATTCTCCAACCCCAACGGCATCGCGATCGACGAATCGACCGGCGATGTGTATGTCGCGGCGATCGGCACGAACACGGTCTACAAGTTCGATGCGAGCGGGCACCCGGTCAACTTCTTGGCGTTGGGGTCCAACGCGCTCACGCATTCGTTCTCCTTCCCGTCGGTGTACGGCACTCCCGCCGCTATCGCGGTCGACAACTCGAAAGCTCCGTCCGACCCCTCCGCCGGCGACCTCTACGTGATGGATGCCGGTCACGGCGTGATCGACAAGTTCAGTGCCGAAGGCAGGTACCTGAGCCAGATCACCGGCTTCACACCCTTCAACCCAACAGGGTCTGAAGAAGAACGCCGGCACGAACTGCTGGGGCTTGCCGTGGACGCTAGCGGCACCCTCCGAGTCGATCTCGCCACCGGAAAGACTACCGAAGTCTTGGTCGACGAGTTCGACGACTCTCTCGCCAATACCCTGATTGCGGAACAGTTGCACACAGCTGTCGGAGGACACGTACTAGGTGTGCCAGAAACGCCGCCGGCCCACGGCTTTGCCGTCGGTCCCACCGGCGATGACTATCTGCTCTATGAATCGTGTTCGTGCAGCGCCAAGTTCGGACCGCAGCTCGCGGGGTTCGGTGCGGTGGAGGCCGACACCTCCCAAGCCGGCGATGTCGCCGTTGCCGTCGACCCTGCGACCGGCCACCTCTACGCAGACGATCAGTCCTCCGTGGCCGAGTGGGATACCGGCGCGATGAACGGTAATAAACCCGTTCCCAATCAGATTCCGGAAGAATCGGAAATTGGCGGCGCGCTCGTTTCGCGCTTTGGTTCGTCGCTCTCCGGTTCTTCGGGGCAGGGCGGGATCGCCGTCGACGGCGCCAGCGGCCACATCTATGTGGCTGATCCGGGCGCAGGCAACCCGGGTGAAGGCAAGCTGTACGTGTTCGCCGGCGACGCCCCCGCCGTGACCGTCGGCGCGGCGACGAGCATTACGCAGGAAACGGCGACGTTGAGCGGAACCGTGAACCCGCGCGGTGCGTCGGTCGCGTCTTGTGAGTTCGAATATGGGGTCGCCAATGAGTACGGGCAGGTCGGTGGCTCCTATGAACACAGTGTCTCCTGCGCGCCGCAAGCCGCGGCGATCGGCGCGGAAACTACCCCCGTCGCGGTCTCCGCGGGGGTTGGGGGTCTGCAACCGGGTCTGCTCTATCGCTTCCGTCTGAAGACGGAAAACGCCAGTGGTGCGGGCGAAAGCAGTGGCCTGCTTGCGACGCTCGGCGAAGGTTTCGGCGTCAAGAAGTTCGAAGTGTCGTTCCTGAACGAAGACGGTAGCCCCGACACGCAGGCCGGCTCGCACCCGTATCAGCTGGTCAACACCATCGAATTCAACTCGCACTACTTGCGCAGCGAATCGAACGCCGATTCGCCCTATGTGCAGGAGCCCGACGGCACGCTGAAGAACCTTGCCCTAGATCTCCCCCCCGGGCTCGTCGGAGATCCCGACGCGACGGCCAAGAAGTGCACGCTGAACCAGTTGGACGAAGACCTTACCTCGTCAGTGAATCTGTCGCAACGTTGTCCCGAAGAAGCATTCCTCGGTCGCCTGTCGCTTGAAGACAGCAATCAGATTGGTTACGGCGGATATGTGTTCCACGAACCGGTCTACAACATGGCGCCCCCTCGCGGCGTGGCTCTGCAGCTCGGCGTCAATTACATCTACCCTAACCTGTTCATCAACAACGGGCTGCTCGCCGGTGGCGACTATCCGATCCAGGCGACGATCGTCAACGCCCCACCGGCCGCACCGGTCCTCTTCAGCAGGCTGACGATCTTCGGGAGGGCGGGCAAGAATGCGTTGCGCAACCGCGAAGAAGCGCTTAGAAACGGCGAATACAGCAAGCTAAGCACCATCTCTCAAGAAAATTTTGACGAAGAGCGAGCGGCCACCCTCAAACCGTTCCTGACGTTGCCGACGGGTTGCCACGGTCCGTTGCGCTCGACGATCTCGGTCGAATCCTACCAGGGCGCCAAGGCCGAAACGAGCACGGTCACCCACAACGCGGCGGGTACGCCGGTGTCGTTGACTGGTTGCTCGAAGTTGCTGTTCCCGCCGACGATCAGTGTGAAACCTGATACCTCGAACGCGAGCAGCAGCTCGGGGTTGACGGTCGGTGTGCACGTCCCCCAGACCGCGGCGAAAAACCCGGCCGGGTTGGCGGAGTCTGCGTTGCGCGATACGACGGTCGCGCTACCGGCGGGTGTGGCGCTCAACCCGTCTACTGGTGATGGGTTGGAAGCGTGCTCAGAGGGCCTGGCCAGCTTTGAAGGGTTCAAGGAATTCAACCATGAAGACGAACCGGGCGTCACGACGGCGACCTTCAACCCGGACGCGCTCGAAGGCTTGCAACCGGGTGTGAGCCTCTGTCCGGATGGGTCGAAGATCGGGACGGTCAAAATCAAGACGCCATTGCTCGAACACGAACTGGAAGGGTCGGTGTACTTGGCGTCGCAGGAAGCCAACCCGTTTGGGAGCCTGATCGCGATGTACATGCTCTTCGAAGACCCGGTCTCGGGTAGCACGATCAAGCTCACTGGCGAAGTGCAGCTCTGCGAAAGCGTGGGGCAGGTGATCGAAGGTGTGTCCTGCCAGGGTCAGGGGCAGATCGTCACGACGTTCAAGAACACCCCCGATACCCCCTTCGAAACGCTCGAACTGTACTTCTTCGGTGGGGAACGGGCGCCGTTGGCGACCCCCTCACGTTGCGGGACCTACACGACGACGGCGGTGTTCACGCCGTGGGACGGCAACGGTCCGGTGACCTCGGAATCGTCGTTCAATATCGAACACGGCCCCGGCGGTGGCCCGTGTCCCGGTGCGACCCTGCCGTTCAACCCGAGCGTGACCGGTGGTGCGACCAACCTGCAGGCGGGCGCGTTCTCGCCGTTGACGGTGACGATGAACCGCAAAGACGGCGAACAGAACCTGAAGTCGGTCGTGGCAAAGCTGCCGCCGGGCCTCTCGGGTGTCCTGGCGGGTGTCGAACTGTGCCCCGAACCGCGCGCCAACGAAGGGTTGTGCGGGGAAAACAGCAAGGTCGGCGAAGCGACGGTCAGCGTCGGTGTCGGCAACCAGCCGTTCACGGTCACGGGCGGGAAGTTCTATCTCACGGGCCCGTATAACGGCAGCGGTGGCTGCACGGTGGGGGAAGCGGGTTGCGCGCCGTTCGGGTTGACGTTCGAGGTGCCCGCGAAGGCCGGTCCGTTCGACCTGGCGAACACGAAGAGCAACCATCCGTCCTGCGACTGCGTGATCGTCAGGGGCAAGATCGAACTGAACCCGCAGACCGCGGCGATCACGATCACCACGGACCCGCCCGGCTCACCGGACTCGATCCCCACATCGATCGCGGGGATCCCCCTGGAAATCCAGCACATCAACGCGACGACGACGCGCGGGAACTTCCAGTTCAACCCGACGAACTGCTCGAAGATGGCGCTCGAAGGCACGGTGCAGCTCTCAGAAGGCGGCACGAGCACGATCTCAACGCCGTTCCAGGTCACGAACTGCGCCGCGTTGAAGTTCGAACCGAAATTCAGCGTTTCCACGTCGGGCAAAACGAGCAGAGCGAAGGGCGCGTCGCTGACCGCGAAGCTGACCTATCCGAGCGTGCCGCAGGGTACCGAGGCTGACATTGCGAAGGTCAAAGTCGAACTCCCCAAGCAGCTCCCGAGCCGCCTGACGACGCTGCAGAAGGCGTGCACCGCGACGCAGTTCGAAGCCAACCCTGCCGGCTGCCCCGCGGCGTCGAAGATCGGCTACGCGACCGTGCATACCCCGTTGATCCCGGTCCCGTTGCAGGGCCCAGCGATCTTCGTCAGCCACGGTGGGGAAGCGTTCCCGTCGCTGACGCTGGTACTGCAGGGCTACGGCATCACGATCGATCTCGTCGGCACCACCGACATCAAGAACGGGGTCACCTCAACAACATTCAAGACGGTTCCCGACCAGCCGTTCTCGAGCTTCGAACTGACGCTCCCCGAGGGCCCCTACAGCGCGCTGACGACGACCGGGAGCCTCTGCTCGCTGACGAAGACCGTCACGGTAAAGAGGAAGGTCACGGTCAGGGTTCATGGTCGCAGGAAGGCGATCACCCGCAGCGTCAAGCAGGCCGCGCCGGCGACGCTTCAGATGCCGACCGAATTCGTCGCTCAGAACGGCGCGGAAATCGATCAGGACACGCCGATCGCGGTGACTGGGTGTCCCAAGGCGGCGCACCCGAAGAAGGCCGGGAAGAGGCACAGCAAGAAAGCAGGGAAGAAGAAGTAAAGGCGTCTCACTGGCGTCTTGGGTTTCCGCCCTTGGGTTTGAGATACGCCAGCAGCGCGCGCAGGGGAGGGAAAGCGCGCGCTGCGGTGGGGGACGGTGTCCCGCCGGGATCGCGTAGCCGGAGTAGGAGTCATAGGGATCCATGCGAGCGATTGGAGCCGATATGACCGAGGTTGTGCAGGCGTGGGACGGTGGGCCGGGCCGGGCCGATGCGGCTGTGGCGCGGCTCGATCGGGTCGAGCACATCGTGGTGGTCATGCTCAAGAACCGCTCGTTCGATCACATGCTCGGCTACCTGTCGCTGCCGGGAGAGTTGGGGGGCAAAGGGCGTGCCACGATCGACGGGTTGCGCGGCCCCGCGGAGAACGTCAACGACTACAACGGCCGCGCCTACCCGATCCATCATCTTGCGCAGACGGCTTTCGCGGGTGAGGCCGAAGACCCCGACCACTCCGGTCGCTCAGTCGACGAGCAGCTCGCCGACGGCTGCCAGGGGTTCGTCGCCAACACCCGTAGGGGGGTGGTCAGGCGGAACCCCCTGCCATGCGTTTTGGTGGAACGGGCCTCAGCGAACGCTTGGCACGGCGTGAGCGAAGATCGGGTCGCCGACCGGCATCCCGTCCTCGCCGTGGACGAACAGCGCGACGTGCTCAGCGGCTTCTGGCTCGGCGTCCACGATGTGCTCCAGGGCCTTGCGCGCAGACTCCTCGTCCTCAAAGGACTCGACCAAGTTGCCGGTGCTGTCGAAGATCACGTAGTGCACAGCTCACGCCTCCGCGTCTGGCGCGCGGCGCCGCCCGCCTGGCACCCCCCCGGGGACCGGCACGTTCGCGGAAGCACAACGCGAAGCCTCGGAGTGGCTGCGGCGGCGGCTGGATGACGTGCGCGCCATCTGCGCGGCCGAAGCTCCGCTGGTGGATCTCTCGGGTCGCACCCTGGGTCTCGGGCTGTGGGCGGTGGACCACGAGCGGGGTGAGCTCGTGAACTGGGTCAGCTCCGACCGGGCCTACCAGGAGCCGGATTCGGCCATACTGAGTTCCATGAAGCTCGATGCCTCGGCGAGCGGGTTCTGCAGCCATTCGGGGAGGCGCGTGGGGTCGGGCGCGCACACGTCCGGGCGCACTCGCTCGGCCGATTCGCTGGCCGCCGAATAGCAAGGGCCATAAACGACCGCTGGGCCGTTTACACGCTCGGGCACCCGAAGGCGCACGAGCACTGCCCGGCTGGCAGCTTCACGCTATGGCTGGCTTCTACTCGACCTCGAAGCCCGAGAACGGCTCGTCGTCTACATCGAAGCCCTCGAAGGCGTCGTTCTCAACCTCGAAGCCCTCGAAAGCATCCCCCTCGACGGAGAAGTCCACGGGCGGGTCGTCGCTCACGAGGCCATCCTTGAGTCGGTTGTCTTGTGGATCAATCATGACTCGACCGTACCAACGTGCAGTGCGAACGGGCAACCTCCGCACGAAGGACCCGCAGCCCCCCGCACGGGATAGCCGTGGAGCGGCTGTAGTCTTAGCGGCTCCTCGGCTGTACCCCGGCTGTAGTTTCGCTCGACGCCAGCCGAAATCCCCTGCAAATCGGCCCACCCGAGTTCGCTGCACTTCGCGGCGTTTCGCAAGGCGTCGTGCGGCTTTTCGTGTCTCTGCTGGCACGCCCGCGAGCCTGTTCTGGACATAGACGCGCTTGGAGTTATAGGTCCACGCATCCTCGACGACCGGCATGCCGAGGCGGTCGCATACACCATCGATTTCATACGCCTTCACCGCTTCTTGCAGGAAGTACGCGATGTGGTCGCGTATCTGCTGCGGCTTACCCATGCGCCAACCGTTGACTCAACTCCTCCAACCGCAGCCGCAAATCCGGCAGTTCGCGCTCGACCACGTCCCAGACAAGCGCGAGATCGACGCCGAAGTATTCGTGGATGAGCTTGTCCCGCATCCCGGCGATCTGCCGCCAAGGCACTGCCGTATCCAGCGCACGTGTGTCGTCCGAGATCCCCTTGACGGCCTGACCGATGATCTCGATATTGCGAATAACCGCGTCCTGGGTCTTGCCGTCCGCGAAGAACGCCTCGCGGCCCCCGACCGTGTAGCTCTGTATCGCGTCGATCGCCGCGATCGCGTGAAGCAGGTAGGTCTGCTCGTCCTTCACAGGGGCACGGCGTCGGCATAGATGCGCTCACGCAGGAACGGGCTCACACCACCCTCGCTGAGCACGTCAACATGGGTGCCGAGCAGATCTTCGAGGTCCTGCCACAAACCGACGAGGTCGATCAGGCTGCGCCCGAGTTCCATCTCAACCAAGAGATCGACGTCGCTCCCCGCGCCAGGCTCGCCACGCGCGATCGAGCCGAACACACGCACGTTGCATGCACCGCGCTCTGCTGCATACCTCATGATCTCCTCCCGCCGGGCACGTAGCCCACGCAGATCGAGTTGAGCGGATGCGGTCTCCATTGGGCGATTATGGCCTGTTTGCCATCGGGCATCCCGAAGAAGCAGCCTAGCCAGCGGCGTGGTTCGATTAGCGAGGTTCAGGTATCCAAGAATCGGGGAGACTGGATTCGAACCAGCGACCGCCCGGCCCCCAGCCTGAGGGTTTGCGTGTCCCTGAGTGCTCTGGCCCCGAGTTTACTGGCTTTCGGTGCTTCTGAGTGCTCCTGAGTTGCGCTCACTTTGGACCCCAAATTGGACCCCAGGATCTTGCCTCGGACAACCTGCTTGCAACCGGTTGCATGTGCGCCTATTGGCGGTCGACCGGCGCGACGACGGGAGCCGGCTGCAGGTCGAGATGCCACGGCGCGACGACCTTCAGGAGCGCCGTTGGCGGAGGGTCGGTGAGTGGCATCACGTCGCCGGCGAGGTCGAGCTCCCCGCGCCCCTCGAACACGGCGACACACGGATTGCCGTCCAGGCACGAAGGGAAGCGAATAGCGGCCTCACCGTCGTCGTAGATGTTCCCGGCGATGGCTTGCGTGACGACACGACGACTTGTGGTTATCTCGTGGAGATCCAGATGCCGCATGTCGTGCTCGAGTAGGAGGTCGGCGTGCCGCTCCTCGATCCTCTGCCGCCGGGGCACATCGGTGAGATCGCAGATCGGGCCGCCCAACCGCAGTCGCACGGGCGCGAGAACATGTTCGCGGCGCCAAGCCGCTGTGACCGGCTGGGCAGCAAGTTCCTGCGCAGCCTCGACTCCCATCTCCTGCTGGAAGCGGCGAATCGCGGAGAGCTTCGGGCGGAAGTCAGCAAGAACCTCCCGCAGACAGGTCTCGGCAAGCTCGGCGACGTAGACGGTGCGGAAGCGGTGGCGAAGATCATCAAAGCGGTGGCTCCACTCGCAGATCTCCGATGGGACGAAGCCGAGCGGATCGTCGTGGTAGCCGACCCGCCAATACACACGCTCCACTGGAGCGTCGCTCACGTCTGAAAGCTCGCCAGCTGGCGAGCGGCGCGAACGACGGCCGTGAACTGCTCGGGCGACTCCGCCGCGCGCAACATCTCGATCGGCGCCTGGTCATCCAGGCGAGTGTTCGTGCCGAACAGCCACGCCTTCGCCGTCTCAGCATTATAAGCGTCGCTGATCATGCGCACGATCTTGTAGCCATGCCGCAACCGGCGTGCCACGGCAGCCCGCGGCTCGGGCCCGTCCTCCTGGGCATAGCGGCCTATCTGCTTCGCATCGGACAACCCGGCCAAGAAAGCGGCCATTCGCTGCCCGAGACTTCCCTGCAGGTAGGCAGCGATCTCAGCGATGGGAAGCGTAGCCGCGTCGTGATCCAGCCGCTCGGCCTTCGGCACAGTCAATATCGACATCTCGACGCTCCTTTCAGACGGATATCAGCAGAAGCTTGCTACAGCAAAGTCTACCACAAACTACACCGGTAGCTCTACCGTTGTTCAAGCGGAGACTCAAGCGCGCTCTAGGATAATCGAATGGATAGAAAACAAACGGCTCGAAACCGACGCGAATGTGCCTTGCTACCGTCGAAACACGCGCCGTGACCACCGTTCCCACCGACCTCGCCGATCCTTTCGAGAGCCCGCAGGATCAGCGTGGAACAGTTCCACCTCTCGGCGATCACGCTCCATGCCCTCGCGCGCTGCACCCTCCGACCACGATGGGTGCCAGACGACGTGGTTGCGCTCGATCACATAGTGCGAGCGACAGGGCAGATCAAAGCTACCGACCGAGGGCCAGAGCGAGACCGCGTCGCCATCGTAGAAGATCGCCCACCGAGCCGGGTGCAGCGGTGTGACTATCTCGCTCCCACAGCCGCAGGCACAGAGGTGGTTGATGGAGCCGTACTCAATTGAGATGTAGAGCTTCCCCTCCTCGAGCTGCGCCGGCACAGCCTGGACGAAGCATGGCTCGAGCGTCTGTAGTGGACTCATAGCTGGTCCTCGTTCAGGAGATGGTTCCCGTCGATCGTGTAGAGGCTGTTGTGCTCGTGCTCAAGGTCGCGGTAGAAGCCGAGATAGCGCTTGTAGCGGATCATCGCCAGGCAGGCGTTGAGCGCGTTGAGATCGGCTACCTGGATGTTGCGCGCGTACTCGTTCGCCTCGTCATCGGGGTCATCAAACGCGATACGGCGCTTGTCCCAGACGTGCCTACGCATGTCGGACGTACTGAGCGTCACACGCAAGATGCCGCCGATGCTGCCGTCGAGCTCATCGAGTCCCATGCCGACGTCGATGAACGAGATGTCACGATTCTCGAGGTGTTCGATGATCGCTCGCTTGGCCGGTCCGCTGTCTATGCAGATGAACACGAAGCTCATGTCGTCGAGTTCGGCCGCGTTGCGCTCGCCCAGCGCGTGCTCGTGAGCTATGACGCGACGGTGAAGGCGACCGTAGACCTCTTGGAAGTACGTGACCTTCAGTGGACGTTGTCGGAGGTCGTCGATCCCGATCGCGCCCGGCGCCCGGAACGCGTTGTGGTTCAGAAGATGGTCGCCGTCGAAGAGGTGGATCTCCCGAGCCGGTGTCTTCGAGAGGAAGTCCAGAACGTACGAGCCGGTCCCGCCGAGACCGACGATCGCCAAGCGCGGTAACTCGAGCTTTGAATTCGCGAGCTTGATCCCGGCACGGCTCGCGGCGCTGTCGTTGTAGCGGAAGACGGACTCGTCCTCTTGCGTCTCGACAGGAGCGAACGTCTTTGCTGTCGCCGTGGAGTCCATCGCCTGTGCCTCGTGAGCGACGATCGCGATGTAGCTCGTCAGCTGCTCGTAGAAATCGCCGTAGCGGCCGGCGGGCATCGGCTTGCTCGAGAAGCGGCGATCGACGATCAGGCCAGGGGCGAGCCGTTGCCCTCCACCGGCGTCGATGCGCGCAATCGGCGTGCCGTCGCGATGGCATGGCATCGCGCCTTGCCACCACACCGTGTGGTCGACTGGCAGGCCGGTGCGCTCGCCCGAGGTCGTCAGCGAGATCGCGAGCATTCCACGCGCAACCTGCTGCTCAGCTGTGACGTACGGGACATTCGTCACAACAATGTGGTCCTCACGAATGTCGACCTCGTAGCCCTCCTCGCGCAGACGGCTCAGGTCTGGGCTAAGAGCGATTAGTTGAGCTGACATTGAATACCATGTCCTTCTTGACCTTCACCGGAGCGCCGCCCTCGACCATGGAGCCTTCGGGTTTCTCGCCATGGCCCTTGCGGTAGCTGATCGTGAAGACGATCTCGGGTCCGGTCGGCATCCGGGACAGCGCCACGACTTGATCGAAGGTCAGCTCCTTCTCGCTGACCGTCACCTCGCGACCGTTGATGTAGATGCTTGTCTCGTGTACGTGCTGCTCGTGTTCGCTGCTCATCCGGGTTCGTCCTCCGTTCTCGTGGGTTCTCACCAACACACCGCCTCGACGTAGCTCGCGATTACACAAAACCTGTCCGATCGGCGGGATGTAATGTCCGACACCGATAGCCCGGTGTTCAGGCAGTTCCCTTGACCTCAGACGACTTCTCACGACACGACACCCTCGACGCGGGCCGCCTCGCCGCCCTCCCCGACGCGATCGCGAAAGGCAAGGACGAGCAGGTCCGCGTGCTGATAGGCGAGCTGATCGACGGCTGGTACCCGATAGTCCACGACTACATTGCCATCCGATGCGGGCCGGAGGTCGCCGAGGAGGTCATGGGCCGCCTCCAGGTCAAGCTGGTAACACTCCTACTACGCAAGCAGGAATTTACTCAGGCGTGGGGCAAGGTCCTCTGGAAGAACGCGAAGTGGGTCCTCTCAGACGTCCTCAAAGGGCGCCGGGTAGACGTCGAACGCCGCTCCGATGTGGAGGACATGGACGCGGAGATAGGCGACCCCACATCGGGCTTCGAGATCGAGGCGCTCGACGAACGTCTGAGCGTCGATGCGGACCGTTTGAACCGCGCGCTGGCACGACTGTCAGACAACGACCGCCGGCTGTTCGAGATGATCTACTGGGAGGATATGGACGACGAAGATGCCGCCCTCGAGCTCGACCTCACACCGGAGACGTTCGCCGTGCGCAAGCATCGTGCGCTTGAACGGCTACGCGCCGCGTTCTCGGACCCCGATGTAATCGATCCAAGCAAAGCTCCGGAGTAGGGGTATGAACGTTGTCTTCCGCATCCACTGCCTCGATGCCGAGTACGCAGCTCTGCCCGACGCTCATATCGAGGCACTATGGCGACATGCCGTCGCCCATGACCCGGAGGCGCGCGAGCCGCTGCTCCGCCAGCTGGTGCTTCGCGCGTCACATGTCATCGACGAGACGTGCCGCCGCGAGGGGGCCGCTGCGGGCTTCCAGCAAGCCGATATCGAACGGGCCTATGACGAGTCCGCACTGCGGCTGATGTCGCGCCTGCGCGTCGACGCGGGTATCAGAGACGTGCGGGCAGTCGCGCATCAGCTCGCATGCGAGGTGGTCGCAGACCCCGCCCGGCGCCGGGCGCCCGTCGTCACCCGCTTTGGATCGAAGCGGCCCGCGCTGCGAGTCCTACGAGGAGGTGACGGTCGATGACCCGCGTCGAGGAGGTGTTCCTCGAGGCATTGGAGGATCTACGTGAGGGCATGGGAAAGCCCGTCGAGCGGTATCTGGAGCGAGTGCCGTCGACAGAGCGACGTCAACTGGCCGATCTACTCGCGAGCTTCTTCGCATCGCGCACACAGCCCGTCGATCCTCATGCCAACGCCGAACTGTTCGAGCGCACACTTGAGACGGTTGACCGAGTGATCGCAGAGCACAGCGGCGCGGCGGGTGTCCTGCCTTCAATGCTCGTGGAGCTGAGCCACACGCGCGGGCTCCGTCGCCGGGAACTCGTCTCCCAGCTACGTGAGGCCCTTGGACTACCGCAGCAATCAGAACCCGCGCTTGCTGAGTGCTACCACCAGCTCGAGTCTGGGCAGGTGCCCGGACTCTCAATCAGCAATAGGCTATTGGCGGGCCTCAGCGCTGTAGTGCGGATGCCCGTCGGAGAGCTCGAGGCGGCCAGTCGCCCGATCGGGCCACCGCGGGCTCTTGGGGCGGTCGCAGGGTTTGCCCGTGGAGGGCGACCCGGCGCTGAGGTGACTGGCGAAGCGTCCGCAGGCGAGCCACAGCCACCGGATGATCCGGCCGCTCGCCAAGTTCATGTTCTGTTCTATGGTGGCCGCAACGCCTGAGCCCGAGCAAAAGGCGCGTGATGTCCTGGCCGAGTTCGAGTCAAGCTACGGCTACGATGGTGCACTGCCGGTGCCAGTCGAGGAGATCGCAGACTCTCTCGCGCGGCTGCGTGTCGATGTCCGCGAGAACCTGGGGAGCATTCCCGGTGCGCCACAGGACGCTGGCGGCCTGTCAGGCATGCTGCTGTGCCGGCCAGTGATGACGATCTACGTCAACGCCCGCGAGGTGCACCGTTCGCCTGGACGAGCCCGCTTCACGGTCGCCCACGAGCTAGGGCACTGGTACCTCCACGCGGCGAACGCGGAGGGTGAGAATTTCCAGCGCTTCTGCCGTGACCCCGACCTGCGTGCACAGGGCCAACAGGAGGGAGAGGCCAACCGCTTCGCCGCCAGCCTGCTGATGCCTGAGGAGCTACTCGGCGAGCACGCCGTCGCCGCTCACTTCAACCTCGCACTGCTCGCGAAGCGATTTGACGTGTCCCTCCCGGCGATGCAGTTGCGACTGCGGACGCTCAACCTACTACCGAGCTGGATGCACTAGATGCGCATCGCCCACCTTGCCGACACGCACATCGGCCATCGGCGCTTCAGCCATCGAAACGACAATGGCATCAACGCGTGCGAGGCCGATTGCTACCGCGTGTTCGGCGAAGCAATCGACAAGTCGATCGCCGCGGGCGTGGACGCAGTCGTGCACTCCGGCGACTTGTTCGACGTCTACCACCCGTCCACACGAGCGCTCGCCGCTGCGCTCGACGGCTTCGCAAAGCTGCGCGACGCGGACATCCCGACCGTCGTCATCGCTGGCAATCACTCAACACCGCGACACCGCGACGATGCTCACGTCTTTGCGGTCCTCGAGCGGTTCGGCACCGAGGCAATCTGGAAGGAGCCACGCACGGTGCGTTTCGATGGGCTCGCGGTGCACGGCATACCGCACCACAACGACGCCCAGACGGTCGCAGGTCAGATCGCCGAAGCAGCGCCGGATCCCGGCGCTGACTTCAACGTCCTCGCGCTTCACGTCGGTCTTGAGAACGTTCCAGACGGTGCCCACGAGGCATCTTCGCTGGAGCTCGATCCCGAGATCCTCGGAGAGACCGCCACCTTCGACTATGTCGCGCTCGGGCACCTCCACCGTCGGTTGGCGATCTCCTCAAACGCATGTTGGGCCGGCTCGCTGGAGCGGATGAGCTTCGGGGACCGAGCCGATCGCAAGGGGTTCGTGATTGTGGACTTCGACTGTCGCGGTGGTGCGGACTTCTTGCAATTCGTCGACGTGGAGACACGGCCGAACTACCTGCTTGGGCCGATCGACGTAGCCGGAGTCGACGACCTGTTCCCTGTCATTGCCGATGCGCTATCAGGGCTCGACCTCGACGGAGCCATGGTCCAGTGCGAGCTGAGCAGCGTGGATCAAGCTGCGTGGCGAGCCCTCAGCCCAGGCGCTCTCGCCACACTGAAGCAACCCTGTCTCGAGTTCCGGCTTCTGCAGAACTATGCGGACTCCTCTGCTCCTCCTTCCGGTGCGCCGGTTGACCTGCATGCGTTTCTCGCAGAGCGGGTTCCGGCCGGGATCGCGGTAGACGCCGTCATCGCAAAGGCCGAGGGCTACCTCGAGCAAGCGCGGGCCGAGCTGCTAGACGACCCTGAGGAAGGCTAGTGATGCGACTGCTAGAGCTCGAGATCACGAACTTCCGCTCGTTTGCGCACGCCGAGATGAACCTCAAGGCGTCAGGGGTCATCGGTATCCGTGGACTCAACGGCGCTGGCAAGAGCAGCATCTTTGAAGCCGTCCTGTTCGCCCTCTACGGGCCCCGTCATGGTAAGGGTCAGGTGGCGGTACGCCGTGACAACGCACCGGCCGGAGAGCCCACCAGCGTGGCCGTCTCCTTCACACACGACAACCGGCTCGTGGAGGTTATACGCAGCGAGGGAGACGCGACCATCTCGATCGACGGGACCCAGCAAGCGAGCGGCAAGTTGGCAACGACGGATGACGTAACCCGACTCCTAGGGCTCGATCGTCACCAGTTTCTGGCGACCTTCTACGCTCGGCAGAAGGAGGTCGAGTCGTTCTCGAAACCCAACGAGCGGCTGCGCAACATCAAGAAGTTGCTCGGTCTGACGCAACTCCAGAAGGCAGCCGATATCGGACGAGCCGATCTCAAAGCACGCGAGTTGATCGTCGCGACACTAGCGGAAGATGCGTCAGACGTCACCGAGGGCAAAGCGCTGGTGGCTGAGCGCAGAGGCGAGCTCGATGTGCTCTTGCAGCCGATCAGCGCAGCAAGCAAGAGGTGCGACCTGCTCGCCGCTCAGCGCGAGGCTGCGTGGAAGAGCTTGACGCAAGCGGAGGCCGACGCACAGCAGCTACAGGCCGCGCAGGGCGAGCTGCTACTAGCCCAAGAGCGGGAGGCGCGGGCGGAATCCGACGGCCAGGCCACGGCACAGGCGCTGCAGGATGCAAGGCAGGCGCAGAAACGGGTGACCGTGCTCGCTCCAACCGTAGCCAAGGTGTCGGAGCTGCAGGCGATGGTGGGCCAGTTCGAGCTTCGCAGGCAGGCCCACGATGAATACATCGCGAAGCGCAATGCGCGCGCGGAGGCACAAACGCGCCTAGCAAAGGCGCAGGACGAATTGGCCGGACTGGCCTCTCCCGATCGCTCATCTGAGGAGATCGGGGCCGATCTGGCCGATGCTGAGAACGAGTTGTCGCAGCTGACCGAGCAGCTCTTGACCAAACAGAGGACGATCGGTGAGGCGCGAGAAGCGGCTGCGGCGGCGGTGCTGGCTCAGCAAGATGCCAGTCGCGCAGAGGCGCTGCGCGGCGAGCTAGTCGCGTTGGCGGAGCTAGAACGGGACTCGGCGAAGACACAGGTGAGCCTGATGGAGTTCGAGACGCGAAAGGGGCACGCTGAGCGCGAGCTGGCAGCAGAGATCGAGCACGCCTCGGAAGTTCGGCGAGATGGACCCGACGCGAAATGCCTACGGTGTAGGCGCGCTTATGGTGATCAGTTCACGAGCATCCTTGCCGAGTTCAACGCCACGATTGACCGCCTGACAGCAGAGGTCGCGACACTCGATGCGCAGCTAGCTGAGATACGGCCTCGGGACGCGAAGCTAAACGCGCAGATCGCAGATTTGCGGCGCAAGGAGGGCGAGCTGGCAAGCCTTAGCGACACCAAGAGACCACCAGCCGATCCCGACGGACCAAAAAGGCGGCTGGAGCAGCTGACGGATGTGGTCAAGACGCTCGAAAGCCGACGAGAGAATCTGACCGCTAGCTGCAAGACGATCCGGGCCGAGCTGCAGGCAGCGACTGCACTTGAGACGGCCCGTAAGTGCGCAGCTGAGCTAGGCGCGAAGATTGAGGCGGAAGTCGAGCTGCTCGGCAGGCAACTGACCGAGCGCACTCCCGAGACCTACGACGCGAAGGCACATCGGGATGCCGTCAGCCAACTCGCCGAGGCACGCGCAACCGAGGTGACCTTCAGGCGTCTCGGAGCACTCGCGGAGAGTGTCGGGTTCTGCGAACACCGAGACGCGACAGCGCAGTCAGCACTCGCCGAAGCCAAGGAGGACGTCGCCCAACGAACAGCGGCGGTCGCGTCTCTCTCGGCAGAGACAAAGCCGCTGGGCGAGGCACGAGAGCATGTGGAGACACTGGCAAACGAACTGCAGAACGCGCAGAGCGTGCTGTCTCAGCTGTGCGAGACCCAGGTGCGCCTGAAGAAGGACCTGGAGACAGCCGAGACCGCACTGCGCAGCGCTCGACGCGAGCAAAGGCGGTTAAGAGGTGCGCAGCTTGAGATGCGAACCGTCAAGGTCGCGGCCGAGGGACTCGGCGAGTACGCGCTCGAGGCACAGCGCCAAGCGATCCCTCGCCTGGAGACAGAGACAGCCGAGCTCTTGGCGCGGCTCAGCGGTGGCGCCTACAACGACGTAAAGCTCAACGATCGCGCCGCGCTCACGCTGCTCGACGACGGCGAGCACCGGCCGCTCAAGCGGTTCTCCGGCGGAGAGCAGGACATGGCGCACCTATGCCTCCGACTGGCGCTTTCGCGCACGTTCGCTGCGAGCCGCGGGACCGATCCGGGGATGATCATCCTCGACGAGGTTTTCGGCAGTCAGGATCTTGAGCGGCGCGGCACGCTCTTGGAGCATCTCGGACGGCTGGAGGAGGAGTTCGAGCAGGTCTTCGTGATCTCGCACTTCGATGACGTAACAGCGGCCTCCGACGTCCAGTTCGAGGTGCGAAAGACCTCCGGCGTCAGCGAGATCCTGCCCGTCTAGGGTTTGGGCGCGGCGGTTTGCTCTGGCCCCGGCGCCGGTGGTCGCGTCCCGTGGGCCGGGGGAATTGAGGTTGCGGGCGTAGCCTCCGCTTTGACCCTGAACAAGTCGAAGATGGAGGTACGCCCGCATGGAGAAGGTAGCCCCGAGCGAGAGGTTTCGCCGAGAGCTGGATGAGGTCCTGGCCGGTGTCGGCGAGGAGCAGGACCCGGTGGAGGTTGTCGGTCGCCTGGGAGCTCGTTTGATCTTGCAGCAGGCGTTGGAGGACGAGGTCACGGAGTTCCTCGGTCGCCGGCGCTATCAGCGCGCCGAGGAGACGGTCAGTCACCGCAACGGGCATGAACCAAAGACGATCAAGACGACGAGCGGCTCGATGGATCTGGAGCGCCCGCGGGTCCGCAACGCAGGCAAGCTGGGATTCGAGAGTCGTGTTCTCGGCAAGGGTGTGGCTCGCACCCATGCGTTGGAGTCGTTGGTGATCAGCAGCTTGTTGCGGGGCCTCTCCACGCGGGATGTGGGGCGGCGTTGGAGGAGGTCTTCGAGGAGCCGATCGCGTCCAAGAGCACGGTCTCGCGGATCTGCGAGGACACCCGGGAGCGCTACCGTCGCTGGTGCGAGCGGCGCCTTGAGGAGCACGACATCGTGTCCTTGTTCCTCGACGCGATTTACCTGAAGCTGCGCCCCGAGGATCAGCCCGCGGAGGGCGTCCTGGTGTGCTGGGGGGTAACGCTGGAGGGCCGCAAGGTCCTGCTCGGGCTGGCCCTGGGGAGCCGTGAGAGCTACGACAGTTGGCTCGCGTTCGCCCGGGACATGATCGCCCGGGGCCTGCGCTCGCCGGCGCTCGTGATCGCTGATGGGGCACCCGGTATCTGGAAGGCCGTGCGGGAGGTTTGGCCTGAGGCTCTGGAGCAGCGCTGCACAGTCCACGCGCTGAGGAACGTCACCGCGAAGCTGCCCGAGCGCCATCACCAGGAGATCAAGTAGTGCTTTGTTAGGTTCGCTCATCTTGTCGGGGTGGGTTGTTGAGGGTGAGCCGGTCGAGTTCGACGGGCTGGGAGCAGGTTTGGCAGCGACCGGTCCAGCACTTGAACAGCGGCTGGAGCAGGAGGATTGCCTGAGGGAGGGTCAGGCCGGCCGCGGGTGATTTGGGTACTGCCGCTCCAGGGTCAGGAATCCGTGAGCGGCGGTCACCAGCGCGGTGTGGTGATACCACCCGAGCCATGAGCGGCCCTCGTAGTGGTCGAGGCCGAGCTCGCCCTTGAGTTGTTTGTAGTCGAGCTCGATCTTCCAGCGCATCCGCGCGAGCCGCGCGAGCCGCTCGAGCGGGGTGTCGGCGGGGAGGTTTGAGATCCAATAGTCGGTCGGTCCGTCCTCGCCCTCGGGCCATTCGGCGATCAGCCACTCTTCGCGCGGGGGACCCTCGGCGCCCTCGCGCCATCCGCTGCGGTGCTGATCGTCGCGCCAGCCATGAGCGGCGTGAACGCGCGCGAAGATGAACCTGGAGGAGACCGGTTCGCCGTCGGGTCCGTCGCGGAAGGCGACCGTCTGGGCGGTGTCTGCTCCGAGCCCGCCGATCAGATCGCCGATTGGTTCGGGCTTGCGGTCCGGCCGCGGCCTGAATGGCACCCGACCGTCGTTGCCCTTTGGGGTTGGCACTGCGAAGGCGGTGCCGTGCTCGAACACCTTCGTGGTCGGTCCAACCGACAGCACGTACTCGCACCCGGCCTGATCGAGACGGTCTCGCAGCCTGGTGTTCTCACCGTACGCGTGATCCCCGAGCACCGGCGCCTTCGGCACATCCCAGCTGGCGGCGCGCTGGACCAGCTCGACCCCGAGCTCCGGCTTGGTCTTGAACATAACCTCATCCGGGATCTTTGCCTTGCGCCGCCGCTCCGCGTTCTCGCACCAGTCCTCCGGTAGATACAGCGCCCACCCCAAAGGAACCGTCCCCCGTCTTCCGACCGCGTGGACCGACACGCCGATCTGACAGTTCCCCGTCTTCCCCAACGTCCCCGAGTACTGATGCTTGACCCCCGGCGAGTCCTTCCCGTCCTTCGGAAACCCAGTGTCGTCCAACACCCACGCCTCAACACCAATCCGGGGCGCGACCCGCTCAGCGACCGCACGCACAACCAGCCCAGGATCCCATGGACTGTCCGCCAGAAACTGCTGCAAGCTCTGATAGTCAGCGTCCCCGCCGAGGCGATGAACCATCGGCTCAAGCGACTTGCGGGCCCCCTGCTCGATCAACCCACGCAGATACACCCCGCCGTTGAGCACCTGCACCGACCGGTTCATCGCCGGCGCCAGCACCTCAACCCCGAACGCCTCCAGCCGATCCACCACGACCGACGGCGCATCGACCCTTCCGCTCAGACCCGACTCGCTTCGCTCACCGCGACCATCATCGCTCCTCACGTCGACAACCAAACGCGAGAAGGATTCGCCGCAACCCAAGCAAACTCCTACAACAAAACTAACAAAGCACTACAAGGCGCGCTGGTGGAAGACCTTCGATGAGGCCCGCTCCCCGGGAGAGGCACGCCGGGAGCTGCAGGGCATCATCGAGGACTACCAGGCCGCGTACCCCTCCGCGATGGCCGTCATCGAACACGACCTGCCCGCCCTGGTGACCCATCTGCGGTTTCCCTCCCAGCACCGCAAGCGAATCAGGACCACGAACCTGCTGGAGAGAACGTTCGTGGAGGTCCGCCGACGCACCAAGGTGATCGGACGATTCCCCGGCGAGACCTCCGCCCTCTCACTCATCTGGGCGGTACTCGAGCTCACAAGCCGCGGCTGGCGCGGCTTGAAGATGAACCCCAAGACCGTCGCCGAGATCGAGCGCCTACGCCGCGAGCTGCGCACCACACCCACACAGGCTCCAGCCGAGAGCACCCAGGAGGTGATCGCCGCATAACATCCCACCCCAGCGGGGACTACACCCAGCCAATTCCCCCGGCAGCTGGGACGCGACCGCGCCAGGTTGACGACGCGCTGGAGTGCAGCAACGAGAAGACCGGGCACCCGTTTCCTCTCGCATGTGGGTGGGCGGTTTGTGGCGTAGTTCGACACGATGTGAGCGTCACCCGATACCAACATGCCGAACTTAGAACCTGCAACTACCCGGTCCTTACAGCCAACTTCCAGTGTTGAGCGGACTTTGGACCCCAAATTGGACCCCAACCCCAAAACTGGCTACTTAGCCAAACCTCAAAAACTGCCAAATTACAGGTACTTTTCGATCGGGGAGACTGGATTCGAACCAGCGACCGCCCGGCCCCCAGCCGGGTGCGCTACCAGACTGCGCCACTCCCCGTTGCGCCTCAAGTCTACGGACAATGCCACCGACCTGTCGCCCTTGGGATACAAGGCACGCTCAGCACCACGACCAGCAGCGCGCAGAGCAGGACTCCCGTAAGTCCGAGCGACGCGCGGAAGGGCTCCAGCAGGCCCGCGCAATGAGCACCGGCGTGACCAGCGGGAGAGGCCCCAAGCCATCGCCTGACGGCTTGGGGACCGCTGCCTCGGCAAGCCGCTGAACAGGACCCCCAACGCGCTCACGCGACGCAGGCCGCGCCACACTATTGCCAGGTCACGGCCCGACGTTGGTCTGACTTTCTCGTGTCGCTCAACACTCACGGTCAGCCCGACTATTCGGCTGACGGCATCGCCTCCGGGGAGGGCCCGCCGATCGGCACCGAGCCGGCCATGATGCGGCCGATCCGCTCGAGGTCGGCTTGGCTCAGGTCCAACTCGGCGGCTGCAAGGCTGTCTTCGATGTGCTTCGGGTGCCGGGCACCTACGATCGCGACGTTCACAGCTGGATTCGCGAGCGTCCATGCCACGGCCAGCTGGGCGACCGAGCAACCCAGCTGCTCGGCGGCGAATCGCTTCAGCTGATCAACGACCTCTAGGTTCCGGTTGAACGCACTTCCCGCGAATGCGGGACTCGCGCTCCGCCAGTCGTCCTCGGCAAACGACGTATCGGTGTGCATCGCCCCGCTCAGCAGCCCATGCGCCAGTGGCCCGTAGACGAGTACCCCGATGTCATGCTCCCGCGTATAAGGGAGCAGCTCAGCCTCGATATCCCTTCGGAACAGATGATACGGCGGCTGCACCGTCTCCACCGGCCGTGTCTGCGCGAACTCGGCCATCTGGGCCACATCGAAGTTCGAGACACCGACGTGGCCGATCTTGCCCTCGTCCACGAGCTTCTGGAGTGCCGTCGCAGTCTCGGAAAAGGGGACCTTCGAGTCGGGCCAGTGCACCTGGTAGATGTCGATGTGGTCGATTTCAAGCGCACGTAGGCTGTCTTCGACTCCGCTGCGCAGCCAGGCGGGACTGGAGTCGCGGACGAGACCGTCGTCGGTCACCCGCAGACCGCCCTTGGTCGCGATCACGACCTCCTCGCGCCGGTTGTCAAGGTCGTCCCGCAATGCCCGGCCGAGGAGTCGCTCTGAGGCGCCGAAGCCGTATCCCTGAGCGGTGTCGAACAGGTTGACGCCGAACTCGCGCGCACGGCGAATCGCGGCGATCCCCTCGTCCTCGTCGAACTGCCCCCACTCGCCCCCCAGCTGCCAGGTACCGAAGGCAACCGGAGAGACCTTCAGGCAGGTCATGCCGAGAGTGACGGGGTTCAGGATGTTCGTAGTCATCGTTCTCCCTTCTTGCTGGATCGGTCTATCCCGCGTCGAAAGCCGGCGATGCCCGCGTCCACCTCGGCTCGCGGCGGACGCTCGTTGTGGGGAGCTCCCTACCTGCGCTTTCTGGAAGCCCGGAGAGGGATTTCCTGCCCCTCCGTATAGAACGAGCGGCGGCTGATGAGAAGGTTATCCCCAATGAGCAGCGCATGAGGATCTTTTGCTCGCCCTTCCGCGCCTATGAGCAGGACGGCCGCCAGGCCAACAATCTCACGCGCAAAGGGCACGAAGCCATCGTGCTCGTGCGAGGCGGAGTAGGCTGGCCAGAGCGAGCTTTCGCGTACCCACGACGATGAAGGAGGAGCAATGTCGCGCAAGTACATCGACTGCCGGGAGATGCCGAGCGAGAACAACTGCGATCTGGCGATGGCCGGGAGCGACGAGCACGTCCTCGACGCGGCCGTGACACACGCGGTAACGGCACACGGACACGAGGACACGCCGGAGCTGCGCGAGCAGATCAGGCAGAGCCTCAAAGACGAGATCCCGGGTGCGCTGGCATAGCCGACCTGGCCCTGCGCCCTGATAGGGAGGCTCCACGATCACCCCACGAGCCGGAAGGGAGACATGATCTGCACACTGGCCGCTCGCCATCTGAAGCCCGTGGCTAGGGTGCGTTCCACGCGGCATGTGATCCACTAGGCGCGGGTCCTCCTCTTTGGGCGGATTGGGTCATTTGCTAGTCACTTCCCCCGGATAAACCCTGGGGACTGACTCGGCCGCGCTGGGTTGGCGCGGCCGAGTCAGGCTCTTTCATGGTTTGCCCGGTTGGAGGCGGGCTGGTGGGAGTGTTTCAGCCGGCTCGGATGGCGAGGGTGTCGAGGTCGTAGGCGAGGATCGCCCAGCCGGTCCAGGTTCTCATCCCGTCATGGCCCTTCAGCCGGGAGCGGCGTAGTCCGTAGCCGCGCTTGAGGTGGCTGATGCGGCCCTCGATGCCGGTTCGGTAGCGGGCTCGGCGCTTGCGGGTTCTGCGGGAGCCGGGCTCGTGACGCCCGGATAGCTGTATCTGCTCGTTGGTGAGGTCGGGAAACGCTTCTCGGGTCGGGCCGGGTATGAAGCCGCCGTCGCCGACGATCTCCCGGGGTTTGATCCCGGCGCGGTCGATCTCGGTGGCGGTCTGCGTGAGCAGCCTGTTCTCGGACGGGTTGCCCTGCGCGTGGCCTGCGGGCAGGATGAACCCGCGGGCGCCTTTGCGGGTGTTCTCGGTCACCTCGCAGATCTGCGCGACATACCCGAACTCGGTCGGTTTGCCGAGCTTGCCCTTGCGGATCGGCCGGGCGTCGGGGTCGGTGATCGACACCAGACGATCTTTGATCGCGAGTCCCCGCGCGCGAGAGTCGATCTGTTCTGCGACCTTCTGGCAGCGGGCGGCGAGAACCTCCAGCTTGGCGGCCGCGCGCAGCTTGGCGCGCGCGCCGCGACCACGAGCGCAGGCTCGGGCCGCCGCTACCAGACGCTGCGCTTCTCTGGCCTGGAGGGCGATCAGAGCACCAGCGCGCTCGTTCAGTTTCATCACCTGCGTTTTCGCTTCCCCGGTGCGACGAGCGAGCGTCTTTGAGATCGCACGGACGGTCCTTGCGATCGACCGCGAACGGTCCCTGACTCGCACAGTCTTGCCCTTGATCATCGCACTCACCTTGCGGCCCTGCCGGGCCAGAGCCCGCGCGCCCGCCAGTGCGAGCATCGCGTCGGAGGGATAGCGGATGTCCGCCTCGACCACGGTCGAGTCGATCCGCGCCGCGCGTGGCCTGAAGCGCGTCTCGCGCTTGGCCTTCTCGATCACGATCCTTGTGATCTCCTCTACGACCCCCGGGCCCAGCCGGCGAGCGAGCTTTCTGACCGTCGACTCCTCCGGCACGCGCTGGTCGATCGCGACCTGGCAGAACCGCCGCAGATGCAGCGAGTCCGAGACCTCCCTTACCAGCGTCTCGTAACCCCAGCCGGTGCGCTGCTTGACCACCATCAACCGCACGAACGTGCTCATCGAGATCGACGGGCGACCATGACCACGCGCCGTCTGCTCCCACCCAGCGGCGATCGGCACAAGCAACGCCGGGTCGCAGAGCACGCGGTCCAGCCTCGCCAGATCCTCCGGCAACTCCCTTGCCTGCACCGGCAGCACCTCGTCCCACAAGCACTCCACCTGCCCGCCAACAAGCGTCAGCATCACCCCTCCAATCATCCGGAAAACCATGCATGAGCAGGAGGGATTGTCTGAAACACACCGGACGGCACAGCTCGTTCTGACCGACCCAGATGCGACCCTCCCAACAATCGACAGATAGGAGGAGCGATGCCCAGACCCGGTCGCAACGAGCCCTGCCACTGTGGCTCAGGCCGCAAGACCAAGCGCTGTTGTGGCGTGTGTCAAGGATCACGAGATTTCCTCACGTGTGATCACGGTTTTTCCCCACCTGTGATCGCGGGTCGGAGTGCTGCGATGGCGTCGCGGTGGGCGCGCATGCGGTAGCTGTCGCCGTTGATTGAGGCGACGGTTGCGTGGTGTAGGAGGCGGTCGAGGATCGCGATCGCGACGGTGGTGTCGTCGAAGATTTGGCCCCAGTCAGCGATGTGCCGGTTGGTGGTCAGGATGATTGAGCCGTGTTCGTAGCGGCGGGTCACGACTTGGAATAGGTGTGAGGCTGCTTCGGCGGGCATCGGTAGGTAGCCGAGCTCGTCGATGATCAGTAGCTGCGGCCCGTTCCAGAACCGCATGGTCGTCTCCCATCGTCCCTCGATCGCTGCCTTGGTGGTGCGGGCGACGAGGTCGGCGGCGGTGGTGTAGTAGACGCGGTACCCGGCCTCAACGGCGCGGTAGCCGAGTGCTGTGGCGAGCATCGTCTTGCCGACACCGGGCGGTCCGATCAGCAGCGCGTTGGCGTGCTCCTCGATGAACCGCAGGGTGGCGAGTTCGTCGATGAGCCGTCGGTCGAGCCCGGGTTGGGCGGTGAAGTCGAACTGCTCGATCGTCTTGCGTGCTGGTAGCTTCGCGAACCGTAGGCGGCCCTTGGAGTCGGCGCTGCGTGAGTGCTGTGACCTCGTGGGCGAGCATGTCGGCGAGGAACTCGCTGTAGGCGGGCTTATCCCGCTCGGCGGCCTCCAGGGCGGGGGCGAGCCGGTCCGCCGCGGCGGACAGCCCCAACGTGTGGAGGTGCTCGCGAACCTGCTGGTAGATCGTGTCCTGGCCGCTCACCTGGACGCCACCGCCTCAGCGGCCTGAGCGAGCTGCTGGTAGTCGGACAGGCTGATCACGGTGGCGGGCTGATCCCCTGCACCGTTGAGCCGTTCGAGCGCGGCGAGCGCCTGCGGGCCGGGCGGCCGGTTGATCTTGCGCCGACACGCATGGTCGGTCGTGAATGCGGCGAGCACCGCCTTCTCCAACAGCCGGGCGTGCTCGCTGCTGCGAACCGTCTGCCCGGCGCCGGCCGAGGCACGATGGTGCTCGGCGAGCACCTCGCCGGCAGCGGACACGACCCGTAGCGTTTGCTCCCCGACGCGGGCCTGGACGCATACCGTCCGCCCGGCGTGGACGGGCGCAACACTGTAGTGGTTGGCCTCGAACGCTACGAGCGCCCTGCGTGACACCTTCCGCTGCACGCTGATGATCGCGGGGTACGCCAGCGCCGGCAACGCGGCAAGCGACTCGCCGCAGCCGACAGACCCGACAGTGCCCCCGGGGCGCTGGCGCTCATCCGCGACCCCGGCAAGCCAGCCATCCAGCGAGGACTGCGCCTGCGCCATCGTGAGAACGTTGGCGGTCCGCCACCACGAGCGGGTCGTGTACTTCACGGCTGCCTCGACGACACCCTTGCGCTGCGCGCGCCGGGGCGGGCACACCACGATCTGCACACCGTAGTGCTTGGCGATATTCGCCGCGTCGACCGTCAAACGATCCGTGCCGCTCACCACGATCGTGGCCATCCGGTCGGTCCGCCACACCCGTGCGGTGCCACCCAGCCCAACCATCACCCGGTGGGCGGCCTCCGCGAGATGACCGAAGGTCATCCCCTCACAGAACACAGCCCGAAACCGCCCCGAGTGCGACAGCGCACCGATCAACACGTAGGCCGGCTCACCCCACGGCGTCTGGTGAAGCTCAAGCCAGTCCCATTGGATCTCCTCCCCCGCCGGGTGCTCGATCTCTACCGTGACCGCAGCGCCGCGACGGTGCTCACAGACCAGACACACCGGTCGCAGCGCAAGCCGCCGGATCTCCCGGACCAGCGTCGGATAGCTACGATCGAACCCAGCGTCGAGCAGCTCGCGATAAAGCACCGTCGCGTCAACGTGCGGGTCCTCCACGAACCGTGCCTCCAGATAGTCACGAAACGGCTCAAGGCAGCTCGGCTGGCGCTTGCGCACCCGGCCAGCCGGCCGGGCCAGATACTCCGCGACCGTCTTGCGGTCCCGGCCCGTGTGCCTCGCGATCGCCGACTTGCTCCAGCCGCGCGCCGCCAATGCATGTATCTCCACGTCGTCCTCCTGTGTGAGCATCCCCAACGGTCCTCCTCATCAGTCATGGCTCCAAGAAACCACTGACGGTGAGGGGGACCCCCGACAGAACGGCGCACACGCGCTGGGGAGCAACTACGGCTCGGCCCTCCGGGCCTCCCCTCCGTCACTCCCCAGCGCGCCAGCTCACCAGCCAGGGTGGGGACTTCTTATGATCAGAGCCGGGGAGAAAACCATGATCGCGCGCAGCGTGGAGCGCGGACCCTCCGAGGACCAACTCGCGGGTGCCCACCTCGCGTTACTCGCGCGCGAAGCATCCACAGACCTCGCTGGTCTCTCTGAGCGAACCCTGGACCATCTCTGGGAGGGACTCATGGACCTACCTGGCGTCGACTACTCGCTGCTGGTCACGCTCCCGCAACTGATAGGCCCCGATCTCCAGCGCCTGCGCGAATCAATCGAACACGACGATCCCGACTGGGGATGGGACGCACTCACCGCCGTCCACAAGCAGATCGACACCCCACAACAACGAGCACGACTCGCGGACGCGATCGTCCGACTCCGCGACCAGCACCAGATCAACCGCCGCCAAGCCGCCTACGCACTCATCGATCTCCACAGCCAATCCACCCGGTTCATCGCCGCCAGCCTACTGCAAGCCGTCACCATCTCAGTCGGCGCCGAGCGCACCCCAGGCGGCCTCCACCTCGCCGCCTAACCCAAACCGTTTATCCGGGGGAAGTAGTCAGTCGGCCTGAACCGTCTTGGGCCAGGTCAGGAGCAGATGTAGCCACCGCGCAGGGGGTACACTGCGATGCGTGACCATCATCAGCGAGCCGCTCTTCGATGGGTCACATGATCACCCCTGGGTTGCGCTGTCGGCGCTGTCGTTTCTCGCACTCGAGCGCGGCCTGGTAGGCCTGCTGTCGATCGCACTGCGCGGGGTGGCGTTGACGGTCCGCCTGCGCACCACACATACCTACCAGGTACCGAGGACTTCGCGCCTCAGCGATGCACAGGCGGGCTCGTACTCGGGGAGCAGCCTGGCATGAGTACTCCGTCGGGGTACCCGACCCGGAGGCCACTCGCGGAGGTTACTACGCGCTATGGCCAGTTCGCCCGCTTCTACTGGTTCTTGGAGGCGCTGTACCTGGTCCTTCCGCGTGCCCGACGCAAGGCGGTCGTGGCGCTCGACCTGAAAGCAGGTGACGTCGTACTCGAGATCGGCGCCGGCACCGGGCGCAACCTGCCCTACCTGGTTGATGCGGTCGGTCCGAGCGGTACAGTCATCGCAGTCGATGCGTCTGAGGGCATGCTGGCGGAGGCTCGCAAACTCGTTGAGAATCGTGGCTGGTCCAACGTTCAGCTGCTCGAACAAGACGCCACCCGGCTGCCGGTAGATCGCGACCTCGACGGCGTGCTCTTCAGCCTCAGTTACTCGGTCATACCCCAACCACACTTGGCACTGGCGCTGGCCTGGAAGCAGCTGCGTCCCGGCTCCCGGGTCGTCGTGATGGATCTCGGGCTGACCCACACCAGACTTCGCCGAGTGCTCGAGCCGATCGTCCGCCTATTGGTCAAGCTCGGGCCAGGCGACCCCTATTCCCGCCCGTGGGACGACCTCGCTGCGTATGGGCCGGTGGTAACCGAACGCTTCCTGCTGAACCTCTACTACGTCTGTACCGTCGAGAAGACGACGGACCGGTGAGCTCCGCCGCTGTAGTCCGAGTTGAGCTGTTCGTGCTGGAGCCCGACGAGAGCCGCTGGCCCCCCTACTGAGAGCGGTGGCGCGTCTTGGATGCGCCCGGAGATGGGTTGCGCCGCGGCTGCGCCTGGGTCGTTTTGCCGGGGCGGTGGGATGGGGCTGGTCGGTATCCGCGACTGGCCCTGGGCGCTGCGAGGAGACGGTCCGCAGCCTCGGTCGTGATTTATTTTCGCAATCCCTCGAACTTCCTTGACGCGCCGGCTTGCATATGCTATAAAGCCTCCACGGCGAGCATTTGACATGGTGACTGCATTCGTCGTGCTGGACCCGAAGGGGACGAGCGGTGGCCGTTGGATCGGTCGTTGCCGGACTGCTTCTTCGTCTTGTATCCGTTCCGACGAGGAGCTCCCAAAGTGCCTTCCCAAGCTCGGCCCGTAGGAAGCCCGAATGGCGACATGTGCGGCGTCGGCGCGGGATCGCATTCCCGGCGCGAGTCGAGCAGCTCGCCGGCTGTACTCGGCCAGCCCGCGAGCAGGAGCGCGGTGGCGTGGATACCCAATGGTGACATGGAGCGTCCCACATGGATCCGCGAGGGGCGGTTGGTCGGCGCCGTGGGTCGTGGAAGCCCGTGGTGGATCGGAGATTGGCTGCTCTACGGGACGGCTATGGGGTGGGGTGAACGGTATTCGGAAGCTGCGAAGATCACCGGCTATGACGCGAAGAGTCTGCGAAATATGCGCTACGTGTCCTCGCGTTTCAAATTGTCCCTACGTAGGGACAATTTGACTTGGAGTCATCATGTTCTCGTCGCAGCTGCCGAGCCGGATGAGCAGAAGTACTGGCTTGATCGGGCCGTGGCTGACAAATTTTCGGTTGACGATCTCCGCATCGAGTTGCGCGGTGCACGTCGTAGTTCCAGACCGAGATGCGACGTAGCGGAGGACGTCAGTGAGGAACTCGTCGGCGGTGAGATGCCCGTCGGTCCGAGAACTCTCACCTGCCCGCACTGCGGGAGGGAAGTGCCGTTGCCTCAGTACGGCCCCCACCCCGAAGCCCGCCTCGCCGCATGACATGCGCGTGGACCGGATGTGAGCTGAGCAACGAGATTTCCCTTTTGAGATCGCCGCTCGCGCGGCACGAGGTGGAGCTGACCGCATGATCAAACGGTTGACCAGGCTCGTCTGCGGTCGCCCGCGGAGCGTACTGGCCGCAGCCGGGGTCTCCTTTCTGTTTGCGGCAGTTTTCGGCATCCCCACCCTGGGGCTCCTGAAAACCTCGAGTCGCGACTTCCAAGATCCCAGCTCGCAGTACGAGCGTGCCAACAGGGCGATCCAACGCGCCACGGGCCAGCAGCCCTACTTCGGCGTGGCGGTGCTGCTGTACGGAAAAAGCGACATCCGAGTCGATCCAGCGGCGCAGCACGCTATCGAACGGGTGGGGACGCTGCTGGAACACCAGAAGGGTTTCCAGCAGCTGTTCGACTACACGGCAAGCAGCCTGCCGGAGTTGATCGCACGTAACGGGCGAGAGACCGTTGTGCTGGCGTCTTTCGCGACGACATCCGATTCCACGGCTGCCGTCTCCCGGGTGCGTGTGTCGCTGCGAAGCGCTCCCGTGCACGCGGAGATGGCTGGAATGAAAGCCCGCTTCGGCGGCCCCGATGTCGCTTTTGAAGAACTCACTCACCGCACTGGCTCGGACCTCGTGCGCGCTGAGCTGCTTGCCGCGCCGATCATCGTGCTGCTGTCGTTCTGGATATTCCGTGGGCTCGTTGCGGCGCTCCTGCCGCCGTTGGTGGGCGGCCTGGCAGTTCTGTTCACCTTCCTCGTGCTGCGGGTGGTCGACCACTTCGCACCCGTCTCGGTCTTCGCGTTGAACCTGGTGACCGGCATGGGACTGGGTGTGGGGATCGACTACAGCCTGTTCGTGCTCTCGCGCTACCGAGAGGAGGTGGCCGGCGGCGCCGATGCACGGATGGCTGTTGCGCGCACCCTCCAGACCGCTGGTCGCACCGTGCTCTACAGCTCGCTCACGGTCGCGGCGGCGCTCACCACGCTGCTCGTGTTCCCGATCCGCTTTTTGTCGTCGATGGGGATCGGCGGCGCGGTGGTGGCGTTGTCCGGCGGGGTTGTGGCGTTGGTGGTGCTGCCGGCGCTCCTGATCGTCCTTGGCCCCCGTGTCGACGCGCTTTCGCCCGCCTGGCTGCAGCGCCGTGCGGCACGGTCGGTGCGGGCGAACGAGGAGGGAGGGTGGTGGCGGTTGGCGTGCGGCGTGATGCGTCGCCCTGGTCGGGTCGCGTTCGTGGCCTCGGTGGTGATGCTTGCCGCGGCGCTACCGGCATTGCGCCTGCATTTCACCGGTGCCGGAGCGAACCTGCTGTCCTCCTCGAACGAAAGCCACCAGGTCGAAGCTGCGCTGGACGACGACTTCGCCGCCAATCCCGCGGGGTCGATCAACATCGTCGTGGACGCCCCCTACGCCTCGGCGCGGCGGCTTGCCAAGGCGGCGGCCGCTGTGGCGGGCACGCAAGCGGCGGAGCTCAGGTTTCTCGGCGCTCCGTTCGTCTCCTTGGGCCACGGCGCCTGGGAAATCGATCTGCTGCCCCACGGCAACCCGTATTCAAGCTCCGAGCAGCAGCTGGTGCTGAAGTTGCGCGATGCCGCGCGACCATACGGGGGGTTGGTGCGTGGCTGGACGGCCTTCTTCATCGATCAGAAGGCGTCAATCGCCTCGCATGCGCCAATGGCGCTTCTGCTCCTCCTCCTGGTGGTTGCCGTCGCGATCTTCTTGATGACGGGCTCGGTAGTACTGCCGGTGAAGGCGGTTGCGATGAACCTCCTCACCTTGAGCGCTGGCGCCGGGTTGCTCGTGTTGATTTTCCAGGATGGCCATCTGTCCTGGCTGCTTGGCTTTGAGCCCATCGGCGGCCTAGAAGAGGCCAGTCTCGTGCTGATGTTTGTTGTGGTATTCGCGCTGTCGACTGACTACGAGGTGTTTGTGCTGGGGCGGATCAAGGAGGCGCACGACGCTGGGCATGGGAACCGCGAGGCGGTTGCGCTCGGAATGGAGCGCACCGGGCGTCTCATTACCGCCGCCGCTGCCCTGTTCTGCGTCGCGATCGGAGCGCTTGGTACAACCTCGGTATTCATCACCAAGCAGTTTGGCGTCGGCGCCGCGCTGGCGGTGGCGCTGGACGCCAGCATCGTCAGGGCCCTGCTGGTACCGTCGTTCATGGCGCTACTTGGCGATCGCAACTGGTGGGCGCCGCGGCCGCTGCGATGGCTTCACCGCCGTATCGGTTTGAGTGAGGCTAAGCCCGCGACGGTGACTACCGATGCGTAGGGGTGAATGGGGGATGCGGTCAGGCAGGCGCAGCGAGCGCGTCGGTAGTTGGTGGGTTTGCGCTGTGTAGATCTCATCTGTACCGTCGTGGCGCAATCAAGACGGGCAGAGCGAGCCCACGAGCTGGGAGATAGCGGTGTCACGGTTTCGCCACAGTACACGCGGTAGCAGCGCCGCCGGCGCGCCGGCGGCAGTGCCCGATGTGGGAGTCCTCGCATGAGTCGAAAGCGGGCAACGCCCGGCTGTGCGCTTGTAACTGGCGCGTCACGCGGGATCGGCGCGGCGATCGCACGTCAGCTTGCCTGCGGCCTGGGGAGTGGCGGGCTGCCGGTCGGCATCACCTTTAGCTCGGACGCCGACGGCGCGCGGCGGGTGGTGGAGGAGATCGAGCAGGCTGGTGGCCGGGCCGTTGCGATCAGGGCGGACGTCAACGACGAGGTTGAGATGGAGAGCTGCTTCGAGCAGCTCGAGCAGCAGTACGAATGGGTGAGCGTGCTGGTCAACAACGCGGGCATGCGCATCGACGATCTTTCGATGAGCCTCGACGACGCCGCATGGCGTTCGGTGCTCGATACCAACCTGTCAGCGGCCTACCGCTACATGCGGCGGGCGGTTACGCCGATGGTGCGTGCACGCAGTGGGCGGATCGTCAACATCGCGTCGGTGGTTGGGCTGCGCGCGGTTCCCGGCCAGGTCAACTATGCCGCCTCCAAGGCCGGACTGATCGCCGCGAGCAAAACGGTGGCGGCGGAGGTTGCCCGGTCCGGCGTAACGGTCAACGTGGTTGCGCCCGGGTTGATCGACACGCGTTTCCTCGAGGGCGTGGGCGAGGGGGTGAAGGAAATGGTCCCCGCGCGTAGGCTGGGGCGACCGGATGAGGTTGCGGCGTGTGTCGCTTTTCTCGCTTCGCCCGAGGCGAGCTACGTAACCGGAGCAATACTGACAGTTGACGGCGGACTAACGGCCTAAAGCCCGGAAGGAAGGAAGGACATGGAGGCATCGACACAGGTGATTACCCCACACGAGATCAGGGAACTCCTCACCACGTTGCTAGTGGAGGAGTTCGACATCCAACCCGATCTGTTGACAGACACGGCAACATTGGAGGAACTCGACCTCGATTCGCTCGACATGGTCGAGATCGGCCAGGTGGTCGATCAGAAGTACGGCGTGCGTATCAAGGCAAGCGACGCCGAGGGCGTCTCTGACTTCGGCGGCATCATCGAGATGATTTACAACAAAATCGCGACCGCCGGCCTAGACCCTGGCGCGGATGCTGAGGACGGCAAGTGAGCTATCGGCGTATTGCGGTCGTCGGCTTTGGCGTCGCGGGTGTCCGCCCCCCGGCGCTTGCCCTGAGCGCCTCTCCGCGGGGGGATGAATGATGACGAGGGAGGGCACGGTGCTCGTGACGGGTGGCGCCGGGGTCGTGGGAGCCCCGCTGGTCGCCCGGCTACCCGAGGATTCGACTGTTTGCCTGACCCACGAAAGCCGGCCGGACCGCGCCGCTCGGACGGTCACTGGAGATCTCCTCAAGCCGTGGCTGGGCTTGGCGCTGGGTGAATACGGTGCCCTGGCCCGTGAGGTCGAGGTCGTGGTGCACCTTGCCGCGGCGACGCGGTTTGACACATCGCGGGCGGAGTACTTCGCGCTCAACCTGGAGGGTACGCGCCGCATACTGGAGTTCGTTGCTGACGCCAACGCTCGCCTGGTCCATGTCAGCACCGCATTCGTCGACGCAGAGCGCAGGCCGCCGTCGGGCTTCCTTGACCCGGGCGGGTATGTCGAGTCGAAGTTGGAGGCCGAGGAGGCCGTGCGCGCGAGCGGCCTCGACTGGCACGTGGTGCGACCCTCGGTCGTGGTCGGCGTCGCGCCGCCTGGCACCGCTCCGCGCCGCCAGGGCTTTCACTTCTTCATCGAGGCGCTCGTCAACGAACATATGCCCTTCGTACCCTCTGATGAGGGTACCCGCATGGACTTCGTCGCCGCTGAGCTGGTGGCGGAGGCGCTGGAGATGATGACGGTGGCTCCGCCACCCGGCGAGGTCTCGTTCCTCACGGCGGGGCAGGATGCTTGGACGGTCGGCCAGGCGGTTGAGGTGGCGATCGCGACTTTTGCCGAAGCGGGCCGCCAGGTTGCTGCGCCGCGTCTGGTTGCACGGGAGATGATCGAGCGGCTGCTGAAGCCTGCTTTCTATGACGACATGCCGCGGCGGTATGTGCGGCGCTTTGAGCAGATGGACAGCATCGGCACGGTGCTGCTGACCCCTCGCCCATTCGCAAGCACGCTCGATTCGCTGGCAACGCACTACGGGCGACCGCTGGAACTGGCCTTGGGGGAGACCTTCCGTGTGGCGGTCAGGGAGCTGCTCGCGCGTATGCCTCAGCCCGTCGCATGATCGCCACAGGCGCGGATACGCTGCGTGCGGAGTGTCTTGCCGCCTACCGTGGGCATGTCAGCTTTGCGACGGCCATGCTGGCCGAGCTCAATGGGGCGGGAGTCGAGACGCGCGCCGAGGGCGCCTATGTGTACGACCACCACGACCGGCGTTATCTGGACTGCGGCGGCTACGGCGTGCTGCTGCTCGGCCATCGCCATCCCGGTGTCTGCGCTGCGGTCAAGGCCCAACTCGAGCGCCAGCCGATCGGCACCAGGTTCCTGCTCAATCCCGCAGTCGCCGAGGCGGCCGAGACGCTCGCCCGAGTCGCGCCCGACGGACTTGCCTACGTGACCCTCCTCAACTCGGGTGCGGATGCGGTCGAGCTCGCGTTCAAGCTGTCGCGCCTGGCAGGCAAGGACCATGTCGTGGCGATGCATGGGGGCTTCCACGGTAAGACGTTCGGCGCGCTGACGCTGACCGCGCACGAGCGCTACCGCGACCCGTTCAAGCCGCTCGTGCCCGGGGTCGTTCACGTTCCGTTCGGGGAGATGGAGCCGCTAGCGGCAGTGCTGGCCCAGGCACCCGGACGGTGTTGCGTGTTCATGGAGCCGATCCAGGCCGAGGCGGGGGTCCGGATCCCGCCGGCGGGATATCTGCGTACCGTTGCTGAGCTCTGCCGCCAGCACGGGCACTGGCTGATCCTGGACGAGATCCAGACCGGCCTCGGTCGCACCGGGAGCTGGTGGGTGGCAAACCGCGAGGATGTCACCCCCGACGTTCTGCTCGCCGGCAAGATCCTCTCCGGCGGAGTCCTTCCAGTTGGAGCGGTGATCGCCGGCGCCGAGGCGTGGGAGCCGCTGAGCCGCGATCCGTTCCTGCACTCGGCGACGTTCGCCAACCTTCCACTCGTGGCCGCGGCCGTGACCGCGACGATCGGCGCGATCGAGTCCGAGGGTCTCGTCGAGCGGGCGCGCGAACGGGGCAACACGTTGCGCGACGCGCTCGCGGCGGTTGTGGAGCGCTATCGCGAGGACCTTGTGTTGGATCTCAGGGCTGTCGGGCTGCTGGTGGGTATCGAGTTGCGCGGCGCCCACCTGACGGCCGATTTGATCTATGAGCTGTTTCAGCGCGGCGTCATCGCCAACCATTCGCTCGTGGGCTCCGAGACGCTTCGTCTCACCCCGTCGGTCTATCTGACGGAAGCCGACATCGGCTGGCTATGCACAGCGCTTGAAGAGTCGCTGGAGATCATCGCCAATCGTTACATCTCAGAAGGAGGTGGCATATGAGTCAGCTCGTCCGCGTCGCCGCGCATCATCCGTCGCTCAGTGTCGAAGAGGCGTTTGACTTGGTCCGCGACTACAGCCAGCACGCGTTGCTGAGCGATGCTGTGCGCAATGTCACGATCGAGGAGCAGCCTGACGGGACGCTGATCTCCCACTGGGAAGTGAACTTCCGCAAGGGGGTCCTTATCTGGTCGGAGTTCGATGAGCTCGACTTTGCGACGCACACGTTGCGTTTCCGGCGTCGCGATGGCGACCCCGAGGCCCTCGAGGGGGCGTGGACGGTCCGCGAGGGCCCGTCGGGAGAGGGCTGCACGATCACCTTCGAAGTCGAGTTCGACATCGGCATTCCGACGATGCGCGAGATGCTCGAGCCGCTTGCAGCGAGGACGATGCAGGACAACATCGTCCAGACGGTGCGCAGCGTGTTCGGCGACGCCGCCGAGATCACCGCCACTCGGGCGGCAGTCGCCACGCCCGGTTGACGCGCCAAGCGGGCGCCTCCCAAGCGAGGCTTCGGGCGAAATCGTGAACGTGGTTGCCCAGTCGCCTGCGGCTCCACGCGATCGGGGCGCGGCCCTCGGCCTCGTGGTGCAGCGCGGCGCGCGGCAGCGCGGCGGCGTAGGCGCTTGCGAGCTCAAGGGGATGTCGCGGGTCAAAGGTGTCGCGGCTGCCGATCACTAGCGCCGGTACCTCGATCGCCGCGAGCTCGTGCAACGACTCGAACGGGCGCGAGCGCACGACATACCGCACCGCATCGGCGAGCGCACCGAGATCTCCGTGTCGTGACATGCGCCTGCGCAGCTCCTCCGGCGCGATGATGCTAAGCGGGTCGCTGATCTGCTTGAGGGCCCGCAGGAAGCCCTCCACGCCGTCTCCTCGCAGCAGTTCGGCCGTCAGATCGGCCTCGCGCAGGTCATTCGCGGTGGGGGTCTCACCGGGATCAAATCCTGGAGTGATCCCGACGATTCCGGCGACGCGGCGGGGATGGTCGAGCGCGACGCGCAACGCCGTGTGAAAGCCCATCGAGGCACCCACGAGCAGCGCGCTTTCGACCGCGAGCGCGTCCATGATGCCGACCACGTCTCCCGCGAGGTCCCGATATCCATATGCGGTGTGATCGGCCGCGGCGCTGGAGCGCCCGTGTCCGCGGGCGTCGCACGCGAGGACTCGAAAGCCGCCTCGCTCGAGCGCGGTTGAGCCCATGAGGACGAGCTCGCGAGTCAGCGTCAATCCATGCAGCAACACCACCGCGGGTCCGTCGCGGGGTCCAGTCTCGCGTACCGAGACCCTCACTCCCTCGGATACCTCGATCGCGATGCCCGAATCCGTGGTGCCCTCAGCCACGCGCTCCGATGCTAGTGCAACCGGTGGCAAATCGCCTGCGTTCCGAGCGCGGCTCCACGGATCGCCTCTGTACCGAGTCGCCGCCGCGTCGGCGATTCGGCGCAGGCTTGTGTCTGCGGCCGAGGATCGAGTACCGTTGCTCGGAATGAGCCCGCATCCCGCAACAGTCGTTCGATGAGCCTAACTGAAGTGCCTCTCGGGCGGGCAGGGTCGGCCAAGATCCGCAACCCTATGCACGTGCTCGTGTTCGACTTGGTGACGCTCGGCGTGTACGGCGTCGTGTGGTACTACAAGGTGAACCGGGAGCTCGCGCTCCTCGGCCGGGTCCGCCACACGACTGCACTGGGAGAGAACCCGAAAAACTCTCTGCTGGCCCTGGTCCCTGGCCTGTTGATCATTGTTCCGACGGTAGTGTCGATGCTCAACATGGTACAACGGCTGCGGGCGGCTCAGGGGATGACCGGCCTTCCCGAAGCTGATCAGGTGAGCGCACCGCCCGCGTTTCTGTTGCTGTTCTTTCTGGCGCCAATCGGCGCATGGTACTTTCAGAAGCGGCTCAACAATGTCTGGCTCGCCGCACCTGCTGGCCCCGTCGCAGATTCGGCTGGCGCTCCCGCGAGCGTCGGGAGTCTCGCACGATGAGCCGCCGGGTGATCGCCAAACCGTTCCGTTGACCGCAAGGAGATTTCGTGTTATCTGACCAAATGATGAGGTATTCCGTAGGCCGAATCCCACTCGCGTGGGTCGCTGTCGCGCTGATGGCCGTCGCTGGTGCATTGACGTCGAGCTCCGCGTCGCTCGCTGCGGCGGTCGCGGCCCGAAGCGAAAGCTTTACCGAGACGGGCCATCTCCACAAGACCAGCAAAAACGGGGCCTCATTTGTGGAGCAAGGTCCTGCCTCGGGCACGTACAGGGGTACATTGACGATCGACCTCACCACCACTTCGAAGGGCGTGAAGTTCCACATAACCGGCTACCTGCCGGGTGGCGAGTTGACCGGCTATGGCTCGGCGAACATCAACTCCGAAGGGAAGGTCGCGCAGTTTTCGGGGACCGCTACTTTCAGCGGTGGCACGGGCCGATACACGCACGCCCACGGGAGCGGATTCAAAGTAAACGGCTCGTTGAACCGAGAAAGCTACGCTCTTGCGCTCACTTTTGGTGGCCATCTCTACCTCTAGTCGCATGGCGCTGGCTGTCGTCGCGCTGTGCGCGCTGCTGCCAGTCGCTGCAGGAGCGACTGTGCTCGTTAAGCTCCACACGTCGTTCGTTCCATATCGGCTTGGCGCAAGCACGACGGTGAAGTTCGGATTCACCATCGCAACCCCAACCGGGGCCACGCCTCCGCCTCTCACCGGTATCGACCTGCACCTTCCCGCGGGCATGAACGAGAACGCCTCGGAACTCGGTCTCAACACCTGTCAACCGGCGGCCCTATTGGAACGTGGTCCCAGCGGTTGTCCGGCGAACTCGCAAATTGGCTTTGGAACGGCGCGCACCGAAGTGGCGTTCGGCGACGAACCCATCCGGTCGAGGGCCAACGTGGACGCCTTTGCCGGTCCGGCGAAATCGGCTGCCGAACTTCTCTTCGAGATCGAACAACGGACGCCAATCCGCTCACGCCTGCTCTACCTCGGCCGGGGGCGAACGGAAACCGGGCCCTTTGGCAGTGATCTTGAAACGACGGTTCCCGTGGTTGCGACGGTACCGGGTGGCAATGACCTGACGACCACCGCCTTTGAATCCACGCTCGGCCCGCTCGGGCTCACCTACGTCAGGGAGGTTCATGGGCGGAAGGTGAGCTTCCATCCCGAAGGCATCATCATCCCCAGCAAATGTCCGGCCAAGGGCTTTCCGTTCCTGGTCGAACTTCACTTTGATGACGGGACGGAGGCCACGGCGGAAAGCAGCGTGCCATGCCGTGCTAAGGGTTGACGCGGCTTGGTTCTCTGATGCACTGAATGAGTCCGTGCTGGACGAACGCGTAAAGATGGTATAGAAGAGGTCGTACGAAACGACGCGCTCATGCGAGAGGGCCACGAGATGACCAACATATCGCCAGTTACCCCACCCTTGGCCGCCCCGGCTCCGAACTCGACGGCCGGCGAGCATACGGTGCGCCTGGCTACGATGGCCGATGTGGGGCGTCTTGCCGACACGCTGGCGGACGCATTCTATGAGGATCCCATCTACGGGTGGCTGATACCGTCGGACCGTAGGCGCCGCGCGGGTCTTCGACGATTCTTCGAGCTGCAGCTTCGGGTGTTTGGTTTGGCTCACGGTGATGTCTGGACCACGGACAAGTTGGCCGGCGCGGCGATCTTGTTGCCGCCCGGGAAGTGGCGCCTGCCGATTTCCACGACGCTCTTGAACGGCGCCGGTTACACCCGCGCTCTCGGTGTTCACACCCCACGGGCGCTGGCATACCTCCTAGTGATGGAGCATCGCCACCTCCACGAACCCCACCACTACGTTGCGACCGTCGGCGTGGGCCCGGCGTCACAGGGCGAAGGCTTGGGCACCAAGCTGCTACGCCCGACGCTCGATCTCTGCGATACACACCAGCTGCCGGCCTACATCGAGGCTACATCCGAGCGCAACGCCGCGCTCTACGAGCGCCTCGGGTTTGAGCTCACTGGCGAGATGCGCTTCGGTGGCAGCCCGCCGCTGCATTTGATGGTTCGGCGACCCATCTCGCAGTAGGCGTAATTTGCCGAACTAGGGCGAGCATGCTGTGATGCTGGGAAGGATGCCAGCGTCAAATGGAGAGACACCCACCCTCGAACGACCCGCGTAGGCGTGCGCCGAGTGGGTCGCATCGTGCGAACGTCGCGTGTGCTGTCGTTGGGGTGTGCGGTGTTGGCGTGCACGGCCGGTGCGTCGACTGCGTCGGCTATCGCGCCCGCCCTGCCGGACGACCGTGCTTATGAGCTCGTCTCGCCGGCCGAAACGGACGGCGGGGACGTCGGCGGCGGGGCGCTTGGCGGGCAGCTCGCGAGCGGGCTTGGGCAGAGCGCGACGAACGGCGAAGCGGTCGCGTACGTCTCATCAGCCAGCTTCGGCGATGCAAAGAGCGCAAAGCTGGTTACGGAGTATCTTTCCTCGCGCACCGCCGCAGGCTGGACGACGCAGGCCATCTCACCACCGGCGACCACGCCCGGCAGGTTGACTCTATCGCCGTCCTCTCCGTATGACTTCTTCACGGCTAGCCTCTCCGCGGGCCTGCTCAACTGGGACTCCGCGACGTTGGTGAGCGGCGCTCCTCAGGGCTTTCACAACCTGTACGTGTACGGCACTTCGAGCGGGGAATATCAGCTGGTGACAGACGTCACACCCCCCGGTGTCACGCCGGAAAACTACAGTGTGAAGTTCGCCTGCGCGTCCCCCGACCTTGATCGCGTGCTGTTCGAGGCTAATGCTGCGCTGGTCGCCGGCGCGCCCGCGGAAGCGCAGAGCCTTTATGCCTGGTCGGGCGGGGCGCTGCGATTGGTGAGCGTGCTGCCGGGGCCGGGCGGCGAGGCCGCCGCGAGTGCCGGCGCCGGCGATGGCCAGGACGAGATCTACGCCAACGACGTATCCAGCGACGGTTCGCGCATCTTTTGGACGGACAACAACTCGCAGCTCTACGTGCGTGAAGAGGAAGCGGCGACGATCCAGCTCAACTCCTCGCAGCGAGAACCTTCGCTGGGCGACGGTAGCGCCACCTTCAGGGCGGCGACCCCGGACGGCTCGAAGGTGTTCTTCACCGACACCGTGGCTCTGACGAACAATCCCGACGACGACGGCGGTGGGCTCTATGAATATGCCTTCCATGGCGATCGCCTGACCGACCTGACCCCCGATGATGGTGGCGTCCCTGGCATCGAAGGCGTGGTGGGGGTCGGTGATGAAGGTGCCAGCGTGTATTTTGTCGCGACCGCTGCGCTCGCCGCCGGCGCGCTCGAAGGAGCCGACAATCTGTATGTGGCCCACGATGGCAGGATCACGTTGATCGCGTCATTGGGCGGGGAAGACGCCAACGACTGGACACAGAGCTTCGCGGTGCGAACCGCCAGGGTGACACCCAACGGTGAATACGTGGTGTTCATGTCGAACGAAAGTCTGACAGGCTATGACAACGTCGATGCCATTACTGGGAGTCATGACACCGAGGTGTTCGTCTACGACGACGAGAATGGACAACTGAGCTGCGCATCGTGCAATCCTAGCGACGAGCGCCCGATCGGTCCGTCGAGCATTCCGGGTGGACTGAACCCGAGCTATGCGCCGCGCGCCATCTCCGGCGATGGCAGCGAGGTGTTCTTCGACAGCAGCGACGTACTGCTGCCGGGCGATACGAGCGGTCAGCAGAACGTATACGAGTATGAGAACGGAGTGGTATACCTAATCTCCTCGGGGTCCAGCGATGGCATTTCGGCATTCACCGACGCAGGCGAAAATGGTGAAAACGTGTTCTTTACCACACGTGCTCAGCTGGTACCGCAGGACCGGAACGAAAACGCCGCTCTCTACGACGCGCGCGTCGGTGGCGGCTTTCCGAGCGCTATCCTCAGTTTGCCGTGTTCGGGAGAAGGCTGCCGGGGGCCGTTGAGCGTGCCACCGGCGCCGGCCGCGATCGCCACGGTGGTGGCCGCGGTTGAACCCGAAGCTGTCTTCTCCCCGGGCAAGCCCAGCGGCAGGCAGAAGAAATCCAAGCGTCGGAAGCCGCGGCGACCCAAACGGAAAACGCGCCGGGCCAAAGGCAGGGAGCCCGCTGGCGCCAAGAGGAAAGCCAAAACCGGGCACCGGCCCGTGACGAATGCGCCGAACGGTCGCCGATGGGCTGCGCCGCGATGAGCTTCGCCGCGATGCGCCCCGGCGGTGCGCTCAGGACCCACGTCCCGCGTATCGTGATCGGAGTATTCTGTACGGCCGCGCTCTGCCTTGTGGCGGCGGCGCCCGCAGGTGCAGCGTTTGGTCTCCAATCGTTTGGCATGTCCTTCGATGAAGCGCCTTCATCGGGATCGTCGCCCGGAACTCCCGGGCCGCCTGACGTGCAGGCCGGTTCGCATCCATTTCAGATGACAACTATCTTTATCACCAATCACACGCTTGGCCCGGAAGGAGAAGCGGTTCCGGAAGGGGCGGCCAAGGATGCTTACATCGAATTGCCGTCCGGGGTACTCGCCGATCCATCCGCTGCGCCTCAATGTCCCTCGGCGCTGCTTGCCAAAGGGGGGTTGTTGTACGGCGAAGGATGTCCGGCGGACACACAGATCGGAATAGTGGCGCTGCAAACCGCCACGCTCGGCGAAATCACCGTGCCGGTCTTCAACATGGTCGCACCCCCCGGGGCGCCGGCTCAGTTCGGTTATAACGTGTTGGCGCCAGCGGTCATGGACGTGTCGGCTCGCAGCGACGGCGATTACGGCTTTACCTTGAGCTTTCATAACCTTTCCCAGCTTGTGCCCGTCACTCAAACCTCGCTGACGCTGTGGGGCATTCCCGCCGATCCGGCGCATGATCCACTCCGGGGCAGTTGCCTCGGCTTTTTCGGCGGTTCGAACGGCAGCTGTCCCAGCGGCGCGGTGCCGAGCCCGCTGCTGACGCTGCCGACTTCGTGTGCCGGGCCGCTGACCGCGACGATTAAGCTGGACTCGTGGGAAAATCCTGGCGTGCTTGTCGAAAAGGAAGCCGAAAACGTGGCTGGGGGAGGTCTGCCTGTTGGTCTGTCGGGCTGTGAAAAGTTGGGTTTCGCGCCTACCGTTGACGTCCTGCCCGAAGTGACCGCAGCGGACTCTCCGACCGGCCTGCTGCTCGAAATGAACATCCCGCAGAACGACACCCCCGGGGGCTTGGCCGAGGCGGACCTAAGGAATGCCACCGTGGTATTGCCGGCTGGGCTCACGGTGAATCCGGCCGCCGCCGACGGGCTCAGCGGCTGTCCGCCTGCCGCGGTCGGGCTGGGAGATCCGACGGCGCCGACCTGCCCGCCCGAATCCAAGATCGGCACCGTGGAACTCGACAGTCCGCTGTTGGCCAATTCGCTGTCGGGTTCGATCTATCTCGCTCAACCGGGCGACAATCCATTTGGCGGCCCGCTGGCGATTTATGTCCTCGCCGAAGGAGATGGCCTGGCGGCGAAGCTCCCCGGTCGGCTGACCGCCGATCCCAGCACGGGGCAGCTGACGATGGCGCTCGACGCAATTCCGGAGCTACCGCTCAGCCACATGAGGCTCGCGTTCTTCGGCGGGCCACGGGCGATACTTGCCAGTCCACCCACCTGCGGGTCGTATACGACGCTTGCGCAAATGACCCCCTACTCGGAAGCCGCGTCGAGCGCCGGGGTGGCGACGTCGAGTGACTTTGCGATCGATGAAAACTGCGGCGGTGGCTTCTCGCCGACGATTGCGGCCGGCGCCACGAGCGCAGCGGCCGGCCAGCCCACGGCCTTCACACTTCAGGTGAGCCGCGCCGACGGCCAGCAGGATATCCTGAGGATCTCAACGACACTGCCACCCGGGCTGCTTGCGAACCTCGCGGGCGTTCAGCGCTGCGGTGAAGCGCAGGCCACGGCGGGCACGTGTGAAGCGTCCAGTCGCGTAGGTAGCGTCGCGATCGCCGCCGGGTCCGGGTCACACCCGTATTACTTCGGTGGGCAGGCCTTCTTGACCGGCCCCTACGACGGTGCTCCATTCGGCATGTCGATCGTGATTCCGGCCGTGGCCGGACCGTTCAACCTTGGAAGAATCGTGCTCAGGGCAAGCGTCGCGGTGGGCGCAAGCGACGGGCAGTTGACGATCCGCACCGATCCGCTGCCGGCAGTTCTGGGAGGTGTTCCACTACGGATCAGGGCGGTATACCTGACCATCGATCGGCCTGGGGTCATGGTCGATCCGACGGGCTGTTCGCCACAGGCGGTCACCAGCAGCGTTGAATCCACTGAACATGCGGTCGCTTCGGTCGCGACGCCGTTTCAGGTCACCGGCTGCTCGAAGCTGCCGTTCGTACCCAGCGTGACTGCCGTCACACAGGCGCGGGCGTCCGCTGGCGCCGGCGCTGGTTTGAGTGTCAAACTCTTCGAGCCGCAGGGTGATGTGGCTGTGAAGTCCTTGGCGATCCAGTTGCCCCAGCAGCTGCCGGCCGAACTCAGCACGCTGCAGGGGGCCTGCCCTGAAGCCGTGTTCATCGCTAGCCCAGCCGCCTGCCCAAAGGAATCGCAGGTGGGGAGCGCTGTCGTGAGAACGGCGATCTTCGCCAATCCGTTGCGGGGCGTCGCCTATCTTGTCTCGCACGGTAGCCAGGCGCTTCCGAACCCCGTGGCCGTCCTTGAAGGAGAAGGTGTGACGCTGGATCTGGGGGGGAGCACAGACGTTCGTAAGGGTGTTCTAACAACCGTTTTCGCGGTGCCCGATGTGCCGATCACGACTTTTGAACTCAACCTCCCGGGAGGTCCCTTTCCACTGTTCGGGCGAGACCTGCCGGCCAGGGCGCACGGCAGCTTTTGTTCCAGCAAGCTCACGCTGCCGACGACGATCGTCGCTCAGAACGGCGATCAGCGCACCCAACGAACGAAGCTCGCTGTATCCGGCTGCCGACGGGTCGAGCAACGCTTTGCGGGGGGGACCCCGATCCGAGGCGCCCGAGCGCGACCGCGGTGAGCACCAAGCCATCACGCGAGAGCCAACGTCCATGCAACACGGTAAGGTGACAATCATCGACTACCACGCCGGGGGCGGGCAGGCGGGCACGAAATATCTGCTCCCCCGGGTCGAAGGCGACGAACACGTCATCGAGCTCGAGGTGGCGTTTGGCGATCGCAAACTGGATCTTGTAAACCGCCTCCTTGACGCTGAACGCCAACCGGTCCCAGTGCACCTCTGGAGTGGACTCCATCAACTCGCGCAGCTGAGTTATCTCGCCGGCGGCCGTGATCGCGTTCAGCACACCACGCGGCAGCGCCGCATCACGCTCGGCGTCGATACCCACGGCGGCGACCTCGTGCGCGCGGGCCAGCGCACACGCGCGGTAGCCGGCACAGTGGGTGATGCTGCCAACGACCCCCAGTGGCCAGCGCGGCTCTCCGTGAGGGCCGATGGGAATCGGCGCCGGCGGCAGCCCGAGTCGAACGAGCGCGAGTTGCGCGCACCGGCGAGCGGTGCGGAACTCACGTTGTCGCCTGACTGTCATCTGTCCGCAGGCTGCCTCCTCCTCGGGCGAGAGGGTGATGTCTAGCCGCTCCTCGCGGCTCTCCACCGCGACCACGCCTAGGGGCAGAAGCTCCTCGATCACGCCGTCGCCTGCCGCTTCACCAACGTGTGCCTGGCCGTGTTGACACCATCGACTTGCTCGCGGGCGCATGCTTTCGGGTCGCGTGGCGCATCGGGCGATCATACGTTGCGGGCTCGCGTCGAGTGTGTTTGGTCGTGCGCGGGTTCACCTGTACTGTCTGGTGATCGTTCGGATGAAAAAGGTGGCAGATGGGCGCATCGACGCAGGTTGGCGGCGTGGTTGATAAGGACGGCGAGTGAATCACCGGCGCGTCGTTGTCACCGGCTTCGGCACGGTGTCCCCGCTTGGCGTCGGCGTTGGCCCGCTGATCGACCGCTGGTGCGACGGTGAGTCGGGCATCGTCGATGGACGCGGTGCATGTACCGCGTTCGAGCCGTGCGACTTCTTCAAGAAGAAGGAGATCAGGCGCTACGACCGCTTCACGCAGTTTGCGATTGTCGCCGCCGACGAGGCGCTCGAGATGGCGGGCTGGAAGCAGGACGGTCTTCCGGTCGCGGCCGACAGCGTGGGCTGCGTGATCGGCACCGGCAGCGGTGGCAGTGCGAGCACGGAGACGGGGTGGGAAGACATCGACTCCGGCGGCGCGCAGGCGGTCTCGGCGCTGCTGATCCCGAGCGCGATGCCCAACGCAGCGTGCGCGATTCTTGCGATGCGCCATGACCTTCAGGGTCCGTCCTATGCCGTCTCCTCGGCCTGTTCGAGCGGCGCCGACGCGATCGCCGACGGTGTCCGCATGCTGCGGCTCGGTGAGACCGACGCGATGGTCGTGGGCGGCTCGGAGGCCCAGATCCTGCGGCTCCCGATGGCCGCGTTCGCGAACATGGGGGCACTGTCGGAGTCCGGCATCTCCCGACCGTTCGATGCCCGCCGCGACGGCTTCGTGATGGGCGAGGGCGCAGGCGTCCTGGTGCTAGAGGCCGCCGAAGTCGCCGAGCGACGGGGCACCCCGATCCTTGGTGAGGTGCTCGGCTATGGCGCCACCAACGATGTCCACCACATCGTCGCGCCACATCCGGAGGGTCGTGGGGCGGCCAGGGCGATCGAGCGTGCGCTTGCCAACGCTGGGGTGGGGCCCGACGAGGTCGACTACGTCAACGCACACGGCACCGCCACTCCCACCAACGACCGCGCGGAGACGCTGGCGCTCAAGCAGGTGTTGGGCGCACGCGCAGGGGAGGTTCCGGTGTCCTCGCTGAAGTCGGCGATCGGCCACCTGATCGGGGCGGCCGGGGCGGTGGAGTGCGTGGCGACCCTGCTCGCGCTGCGGCGCGGGATTGCGCCGCCGACGCTTAACTACGGGGAGCCCGACGCTGAGCTCGACCTCGACTACGTCCCCAATCACTCGCGCCCGCTGTCTGCCAACGGCTCGGGTCCGGCGGGTCGCCGGCGCCGAATCGCTCTGTGCAACTCGTTTGGGTTCGGCGGTCACAACAGCGTGCTGGTGCTCGCCGCCGAGGAAGGCGGCGGCGATGACTAGCCTGCCGGCGCTCAAGCGCAGGGTGGTTGTGACTGGTACCGGCACGGTTACCTCGCTCGGCGTCGGCGCTGCTTTGCTGACCGACCGCTGGATCGCCGGCGAATCGGGAATCGTTGACGGCCTGTCGCGCTGCGCCGACTTCGACCCGACCGAGTTCATGGTGAGAAAGCAGGTGCGGCGAACCGACCGCTTTACACAACTGGCGATAGCCGCCACTCAGGAGGCTCTGGCGGAGGCCGGGTGGGGCGGCTCCGACGCGCCGTACCCGCCGGAGCGAGTGGGGTGCATCGTGGGCACCACCGTCGGTGGGCTTACGACCGAGGAGGAGATGGTGCTGCGCATGCGTGACGGCGGTCCGGGCGCGGTCTCTGCGATGACCGTCCCGATGGTGATGTGTAACGCCGCGGCCGGCAATCTCGCGCTGCTGCACGGTTGGCTCGGTCCGACCTTCGCCGTGAGCTCTGCCTGCGCAAGCGGTGCGACGGCGATCGGCGTCGCCCTGCGCACGATCCAGGCCGGTGACGCGGATGCGATCGTGACCGGAGCCAGCGAGGCGGCTGTGACAGAAACGGCGTTGGCGTCCTTCCGGGCCTTGGAGACGCTGTCGCCCACTGGCAGATCGCTGCCGTTCGATGCCCGCAGGGATGGCTTTGTATTGGGGGAGGGCGCAGGTGTGATGGTGCTGGAGGCGGCCGACACGGCGCGGGAGAGGGGCGCCGGAATCATCGGCGAGGTGCTCGGATACGGCTCCACGACAGACGGCCACCACCTGACCGCCCCCGACCCCGAGGGCCGTGGAGCGATCCGTGCGATTGAGCTTGCGCTGCGGGATGCGGGAATCGCCGCGGATCGCTTGGATTATGTGAACGCGCACGGAACGGCGACCAAGCTGAACGATCGCGCCGAGACGTTGGCACTCCACCGGGCGCTGGGTCCTGTGGCTAGCCGCATTCCCGTGTCCTCGACCAAGTCGGTCATCGGTCACCTGCTCGCCGCGGCCGCGATCGTCGAGGTTGTCGCCACCCTCCACGCACTGCGTAAGGGTGTAATTCCGCCCACTGCCGGCCACCAGGAGCGGGAGGAGGGCTTGGACCTCGACTATGTCCCCGTCAGCCGCCCGCTTGAGCGTGGCGCTCGCGGACGCCAGCCGATCGCACTTTCCAACGCGTTCGGTTTCGGAGGCCACAACGTGGTGCTCTGCCTGGCCGCCGGGCACGATTGAGCGCGACCCGTGCAACCGATCGCGATCATTGGATGCTCCTGCCGGTTGCCGGGAGCTTCGAACCCCGATGCCTTCTGGCGCCTGCTGCGGGAAGGTGTGAGCGCGATCTCCCGCATACCGGCCGATCGCCGGCAGCTGGAGCAGTCGATCCTCGCCAACGAGCTCGAGCCGGGGGCCCGCTGGGGAGGGTTCCTGGAGGAGATCGATCGCTTCGATCCCGCCTTCTTCGGCATCTCACCGAGGGAGGCGGCGGCGATTGATCCCCAGCAACGGCTGATGCTCGAGCTCTGCTGGGAGACGTTCGAAGACGCAGCAGTGATTCCCTCCCGCCTGCGGGGCAGCCAGACAGGCGTCTTCGTAGGGGCGATCACAGACGGCTACGCGGAGCTCCTACACGAAAGCGGCTCCCAAGCGCTCACACGGCACTCGTTTACGGGTCTGCAGCGCGGCATGATCGCCAACCGGGTCTCCTACACCCTTGGTTTGCGCGGGCCCAGCCTCACCGTCGACACCTGCCAGTCCTCCTCGTTGGTGGCGGTCCACCTGGCATGCGAGAGCCTGCGCCGCGGCGAGTCCGCGCTCGTGCTCGCGGGGGGAGTGCACCTGAACATCTCCCCGGCTGGCGCCCTCAGCTCCTCGCGCTTCGGGGGCCTCTCCCCGGATGGGCGCTGCTTCACCTTCGACGCTCGCGCCAACGGGTACGTACGCGGGGAGGGCGGGGGGATGGTGTTGCTCAAGCCTCTCTCGGAGGCGCTCGCGGACGGCGACTCGATCTACTGCGTGATTCGCGGGAGCGCGGTCAACAGCGATGGCGGGGGAGGGGCTGACCGCGCCCAACCAGCCCGCGCAGGAGGAGCTCCTGCGGCTGGCCTACCGCCGGGCCGGCGTCAGGCGCGCGGACGTGCAGTACGTGGAGCTGCACGGCACCGGCACCCCGCTCGGGGATCGCGTGGAGGCGGGGGCGCTCGGCGCGGTGCTGGGTAGGGCAAAACCGGCGAGCGACCCGCTGGCCGTGGGCTCAGCCAAGACCAACGTGGGGCACCTCGAGGGCGCCGCGGGGATCGTGGGGCTGATCAAGGCGGCGCTCTGCATCGAGCGCGGGGAGTTGCCCCCGAGCCTCAACTTCCAGCGCCCCGCCCCGGAGATACCGCTGCAGGAGCTGCGCCTACGGGTGCAGCAGGATCTGGGCAGGTGGCCGGGCGGCGAGGGCGAGGGCGAGCGCCCACGGCTGGCGGGGGTCAGCTCATTCGGCGTGGGCGGCACCAACTGCCACGTGGTGGTGAGCCAGCCGCCCTCACCGCCGAGCTCGCCGGCCGCTGGACGTGGGCGGGATGGGCTCGGGAGAGCACCGGATGGCCCGATCGGCGACCCCGGGAGGGCCTGGGTGGTGTCGGGCAGGGGCGAGGCCGCGTTGCGCGCCCAGGCGCAGCGACTTATCCACTACCTCGACGCCCACCCCGATCTCGACCCGAGTACGGTGGGGCACGGGCTGGCCTCCAGCCGGACGTCGTTCGATCGGCGGGCGGTGGTGCTCGGAAACGATCCACCGAAGCTGCTGGCCGGCGTGGGTGCGCTCGCGAAGGGGGTGTCGGCCCCGAACGTGCTCGAGGGCCTCGCGTCGGCCGGGGGCGGAGCCGTGTTCGTGTTCCCGGGACAGGGCTCGCAGTGGGCGGGGATGGCGCAGGAGCTGTTGGGTACCTCCAGCGCCTTCGCCCGCAAGATGGGTGAGTGCGAGGAAGCTCTCGCGCCGTTTGTGGAGTGGTCGCTGACCGATGTCCTGCGTGGCGGCCGGCGCGCGCCCTCGCTGGACGGTGTGGAGGTGGTGCAACCCGTGCTGTTTGCGGTAATGGTCTCGCTCGCCGAGGTGTGGCGATGCTGCGGCGTGCAGCCCGCCGCCGTCGTGGGACACAGCATGGGCGAGATTGCGGCGGCCTGCGTGGTGGGTGGGCTATCCATCGAGGACGGCGCACGGGTCGTGGCGCTGTGGAGCCAGGCCCAGGCGACGCTCGCCGGGCAAGGCGATATGGCGTCGATCCAGCTCTCGCGGGAGCAGTTGGAGCCGCGTTTGGAGTGCTGGGGCGAGCGCCTGGTCATCGCCGCGATCAACGGGCCGAGTTGGGTGGTGGTCTCCGGCGCTCCGGATGCCGTGGAGGAGGTCGTGGCAGAGCTCTCCGCGGAGGGTGTCAATGCGCGCAAGATCGCGGTCGGTGTAGCCGTTCACTCACCGCAGATCGACACGCTGCGCGAGCGCCTGCTGCGGGACCTGTCGCCGATCGCTCCCCGCTCCTGCGAGATTCCGTTCTACTCGACGCTGACCGGAGGTCTGCTGGATACCGCCTCCCTGGACTGCGGGTATTGGACCCGGGCCCTGCGCCAGACAGTGCGCTTCGAGCAGGCGATCCGCGCGCTACTCGCTCAGGGACACGACAAGTTCATCGAGGTCAGCCCACATCCTGTGCTGACAGTGGTGATGGACGACATCGTGGATGCCACCAACAGCGAGCCGGGCGGTGTTGCGATCGTTTCCACGTTGCGCCGCGACCAGGGTGGTTCGAGGCGCTTCCTGGCGGCGCTTGGGGAGGCGTGGGTTTGCGGAGTGGAGGTCGACTGGGGAGCGGTGCTCCCCTACAGGGCGAGCAAACGGGTGAGGCTGCCCACCTACGCCTTTCAGCGCGGGCGCCACTGGCTGGCTGTGCCGGCGTCGCGCGCAACCGATACCCAAGCGGCCGTTGCGCCCGCGGAGCCGGCGCGCGGCTCCGATACAGACGCCGAGCGCGAGAGCGTGCCTAACACTTCTCCGCTGCGCCGGCGACTCGCCGGGGTGCCGGCGGGCTGAGGGCGCGCGCGTCGTGCAAGAGCTCGTGTGTGCTCAGGCGGCCCTCATCTTGGGATATGGGACGTCTGGCGCCGTGGAGGCGAGCCGGACCTTCAGGGAGCTCGGGTGCGATTCGCCAGCGCTCGTGGAGCTACGCAAGCGGTTGAGCGCGATCACCGGCCTGCGACTGGTGACGGCGCTCTTCTTCGCTCACCCCACGCCAGTTGCGCTGGCCGGCCATCTGCTGGGTGAGCTGACGGGCCTGGGTACCGTGTATTCCCCGCTTTCGGAACTCCGGCGGTCGGCGCCTGCGGAAGAGCCGATTGCGATCGTGGGAATGAGCTGTCGGTTCCCTGGCGGGGTTGGCTCGCCGCGGGAGCTGTGGGAGCTCGTGAGTAGCGGCGTGGACGCGATTGGAGGCTTCCCGGCTGATCGCGGATGGGACCTCGAGGCCCTGTATGACCCCGACCCGGCGCGCGTCGGATGCAGCTATGTGCGCGAAGGCGGCTTCCTCTACGACGCGGGGGAGTTCGACGCGGACTTCTTCGGCATCGGCCCGCGGGAGGCGCTGGCGATGGATCCCCAGCAGCGGCTGCTGCTAGAAGGCGCCTGGGAGGCCTTCGAGGATGCGGGTGTCGCCCCCGAATCCGTGCGCGGTAGCCAAACCGGGGTGTTCATTGGCGCCATGACACAGGACTACGGTCCGCGTCTGTGCGACGCGCGCGACGGCGCGGAGGGTTACACCCTCACCGGCAACTCCACCAGTGTTGCCTCGGGGCGTGTGGCATATCTATTCGGCTTGCAGGGTCCCGCCCTGACAGTGGACACGGCCTGCTCATCCTCGTTGGTGGCCCTGCACACGGCGTGCCGCTCGCTGCGCCAGGGGGAGTGTGGGCTGGCGCTCGCCGGTGGCGTCGCCGTGATGGCGGATCCGGGTATGTTCGTCGAGTTCTCCCGCCAGCGCGGTCTGTCGATCGATGGACGGTGCCGGTCCTTCGGTGCCGACGCGGGTGGTGTCGGCTGGTCTGAGGGCATGGGCCTGCTGTTGCTGGAGCGACTTTCCGACGCACGCGCCAACAACCGCCAGGTGCTGGCCATCGTGCGCGGCTCGGCGGTCAACCAGGATGGCGCCTCGAACGGGCTGACGGCGCCCAGCGGCCCGTCGCAGGAATCGGTGATTCGCGGGGCGCTGGCGGACGCCGGGCTCTCGCCCGCGGAGATCGACGTGGTCGAGGCCCACGGGACGGGCACAGCGCTAGGCGACCCAGTCGAGGCGCAGGCGCTGCTTTCAACGTATGGGCGCCAGCGCGAGGGAGGGGGGGCTCTGTGGCTGGGATCGTTGAAGTCGAATATCGGTCACACGCAGGCCGCGTCGGGCGTGGGGGGAGTCATCAAGATGGTGATGGCCATGCGTCGTGGTGTCCTGCCGGCGACGCTGCACGCGGAGGTGCCCTCGCCGCAGGTGGATTGGACGGCGGGGCAGGTGCGGCTGCTGAGCGAGCAGACACGATGGGCGCGGCGTGGCGCGCCGCGTCGCGCTGGTATCTCCTCGTTTGGGATCTCCGGCACCAACGCGCACGTGATTCTGGAGGAGTCCCCGGCGGCCGAGCCGAGTCCCCCGATGAAGGCCCACGGCAGTGACCGCGACGGTTCATCCACCTCCCCCTCCACCGCTGGCGTCCTGCCGTTTCTCGTCTCCGCTGCGAGCGATCGGGCGTTGAGTGAGCAGGCCGCTCGCCTCAGCTCGCGTCTGCGAGCGGTGCCGGAGGTCGAACTGGGCGATGTGGCCGGCGCCCTCGCGCTCGGTCGCGCGCAGCTCTCCCACCGCGCTGTGGTTCTCGCCGACGGGCCGCACACGCTGATCGCCGGACTACGGGCGCTCGAGCACGGTGAACCCCTCAATGGCCTGCTGCGGGGCGTGGCGCAGAGCGGGAGCGGCGGGCGGGTGGCATTGCTGTTCTCAGGGCAGGGCTCGCAGTGGGCAGGGATGGGTAGGGAACTACATGCGAGGTTCACCATCTTCGCGGATGCACTCGCGGAGGTTTGCGCGGCTTTCGATGCCGAGCTCGCGCGGCCGTTGACGGAGCTGCTGTTTGCCGCGGAGGATTCGCCCGAGGCAGCGCTGCTCGATCGCACTGAGTTCACCCAGCCGGCGATGTTCGCGCTCGAGGTCGCTCTCTATCGACTGGTCACAGCTTTTGGTGTCACGCCCGATTTCCTGTTGGGACACTCGATTGGAGAGATCTCGGCCGCGTGCGTGGCGGGCGTGTTCTCAGTCGAGGACGCGTGCGCGGTGGTCGCGGCGCGCGGACGGTTGATGGGCGCGCTGCCCGATGGCGGTGCGATGGCGGCGGTGAGCGTTTCCGAGCAGGAGGCGCTGCAGAGCCTTTGCGGTTTTGAAGGCCGTCTGACGCTGGCCGCGGTGAACGCGCCGGAAGGGGTCGTCGTCTCCGGCGATGCGGCGGCCGTTGGCGCATGGGAAACCGCGTTCGCCGCGGACGGTCGGAAAGTGAAGCGGCTGCGGGTGTCGCACGCGTTTCACTCGCACCTGATGGACCCGATGCTTGCTGAGTTCAAGACGCTGATTGAAGGTGTTTCCCTGCGTGAGCCCACGCTGCCGATCGTTTCGAACGTGAGCGGCCAGACGCTGTCGGCGGCGGAGGCGACCTCGCCCGAGTATTGGGCCAACCATGTGCGCGGGACGGTGCGCTTCTGTGATGGTGTGCAATTTCTGCAGCGCGCGGGGGTGACGTGCTGGCTTGAGCTCGGTCCTGGTAGTGCCCTGTGCGCAATGGCGCATCAATCGCTTGATCAGAGTATTCACAAAGAGCTCGACTCCGGTGAGCGGACGGTTGATAACAACCTCATCGCAAGTAGCGTGCGCGCACACCGCCCCGAAACGCGGGAGCTCATAACCCTGCTCGCGCAAGCCCACGTTCATGGCCTCTCGGTGGATTGGGGGGTGTTGTTCGCTGGGCGAGAGACGTGTTGTGTGGATTTGCCGACGTACGCTTTTCAACGTAGGCGCTTTTGGCTCGAGCACTCGGGGGAGATGGTAGATGCGAGCGCTGTGGGTCAGGCGGCGGCCGACCACCCGCTGCTGGGTGCTGTGGTGGAGCTGCCCGAGGGTGGCGGGTGGTTGTTCACGGGCCGCGTGTCGTTGGGGAGTCATCCTTGGCTTGCCGACCATGCGGTCTTCGGCACGGTCCTGCTACCGGGCACGGCGTTCCTGGAGCTCGCACTGCACGCCGCCAGGTGGGTAGGGCTCGACACCGTCGAGGAGCTCGTGTTGGAGGTGCCGCTGATCTTCGGCGAGAGGAACGCCGTGGCGCTGCGCGTGGCGGTCGGGGGGGCCGACGATCGGGGTGCGCGCGAGGTGACGATCTCCTCGCGTCGGCCCGGTGCGGACGTGGATACCGAGTGGACGCGGCATGCCAGCGGCATCCTGGCTGGCGCTGCGGCCGAGGTCGCGGAACCCTCCGCCGGCTCATGGCCGCCGGATGGGCGGCGGCTGGTGGGTGCGTGGCCGCCGGAGGGGGCGCGGCCGTTGGATGTTGGGGGGGTGAGTGGTGAGGGGCTTGATTTTGGTGATGTTGTGTATGGGCGTTTGGCTGAATTGGGTTTTGAGTATGGCCCGGAGTTTCGGGGCCTGGCTGGGGTTTGGCGGCGCGGGGAGGAGGTGTTTGCGCAGGTCGCCCTTGGTGGTGGACAGGCTGGAGAGGCTGGGCGTTTCGGCGTTCACCCGGCGTTGCTCGACGCGGCGTTGCATGCTGGTTTGTTGGCTTCGGTCCAGGCGGGTGAGGAGGTTGGGCTGCCGTTTGTGTGGGGTGGGGTTGTGTTGCATGCTTGTGGTGCGGGTGAGCTGCGGGTGAGGATCACGCGGGGTGCGCGGGGGTTTTCGTTGGTGGCGTTTGATGGTGGGGGTGCGTTGGTGGTTGAGGTTGGGTCGCTGGGTGTGCGGGCGGTCGATCCTGGACGGCTGGGGCTTGCGGGTGGTGGTGATTCGCTGTTCGGGGTTGATTGGGTGGGGGTGCCGGTGGCTGGTGGGGATGATTCTGTGACGGAGGGTGTCGCGGTGGGTGGTGTGGTGGCGGGGGGTGTTGCCCCGGGGGGTGTTGTCCCTGGGGGTGTCGCGGTACTGGGTGCGGGGGTGTTGCCCGGCGCCGGGCACTATCCGGATCTGGCTGGGCTGCTCGATTCATTGGGGGAGCAGGGCGCTGTACCCGGGGTGGTCGTGGTTGAGTTTGGGGGTGGGGGTGGTGGTGATCTTCCTAGTGGCGCGCATGTTGTGCTGAAGCGGCCTTTGTTGTTGTTGCAGAGGTGGTTGGGGGAGCCGCGGCTGGCGGGTGCGCGGCTGGTGCTCATCACGCGTGGCGCGGTGTGTGCGGTCGAGGGCGATGAGCCGGATTTGGGGTTGGCGGCGTTGTGGGGTTTGGTGCGCTCGGCGCGCTCGGAGCACCCTGGTCGTTTCGCGCTGGTCGATCTCGATCGGGATGAGGCTTCGCTGGGGGTGCTGCCCGCGGTGCTGGCATACGATGAGCCCGAGCTCGCGATCCGCGAGGGTGCTGTGCTTACGCCCAGGCTGACGCCGGTGGCGCAGCCGGCGGTGGTGTCCCAGCCGGCGGCGGCCGGGACGGGGAATGGGAAGCGGCGGGGGTTCGGTTGGGATCCGCAGCGCACGGTGTTGTTGACCGGTGGCACGGGTGGCTTGGGTAGCTTGTTCGCGAGGCATCTCGCGCAGGCTCACGGGGCTCGGCGGTTGTTGTTGGTAAGCCGTCGGGGGCCGGACGCGCCGGGTGCCGCGGAGCTTCAGAGCGAGCTCGAGCAGCTCGGCGCGCAGGTCACGATCGCGGCTTGCGATGTCGCTGAGCGCGAGCAGCTACGCGTGCTGCTGGATGCGGTTCCCCCGGAGCACCCGCTGGGGGCTGTGATCCACGCCGCCGGGGTCCTCGACGATGGCGTGATCGAGGGGCTGACCCCTGAGCGCCTGGACCGTGTCCTCGCTCCCAAGCTCGACGCGGCGTGGTATCTGCACGAGCTGAGCGAAGGGCACGATCTCGATGCCTTCATCTTGTTCTCTTCGATCGCTTCCACGATCGGTGTTCCCGGCCAGGCCAACTACGCCGCCGCTAACGCCTTCCTCGACGCCCTCGCTCAACACCGCCACACACAACACCTCCCAGCAACCACACTCGCATGGGGCCTCTGGAAGCGCGACGGTGGGATGGCCTCTCGTCTCGACGCTGCCGGCCTCGCGCGGATCGGGCGCAGCGGCGTGGGGGCGCTCTCCGATGAGGAGGGGCTCGATCTGTTCGATGCCGCCGTCGCGACCGGCGGCGCATTCACACTCCCGGTCCGGTTCGACGGTGCAGGCCTCAGTTCGCAGGCCGCGGCGGGGACGCTTGCCCCGGTGTTGCGGGGGCTGACGCGCGTTCGCCCTTCGCGGCGGCGAGCTGCCGCTGGCAAGATCTCCGCGCGGCTCGCCGGCGTCCCCGAGAACGATCGGGGGGAGTTCGTACTCGACCTCGTCTGCGCCGAAGTGGCGGTGGTGCTGGGGCACGGCTCGGCTGTGGACGTCGACCCACGCAAGACGCTCAAAGCGCTCGGCTTCGACTCGCTCGCCGCCGTGGAGCTGCGTAACCGTCTTAACACGGCGACCGGGCTGCGCCTGCCATCAGCGCTCGTCTTCGACTACCCAACCCCGACCGGGTTGGCTGAGCATCTGCTGGCCGAGGCGACCGCGAGCGGTAGTGCCCCCCAGGCGGTGGCGAAAGCCCAGGCGGGCGATGAGCACATCGCGATCATCGGCATGGCCTGCCGCTTCCCGGGTGGGGTGCACTCGCCCGAGGAGTTGTGGCGGCTGATCGCCGCGGGCGGGGATGCGATCTCGGAGTTTCCCGTCGATCGCGGCTGGGATCTGGAGCGCCTGTATGACCCCGATCCCGACCGCGCCGGCTGCAGTTACACCCGCCACGGCGGCTTCCTGCACGACGCCGGTGACTTCGACGCCGAGTTCTTCGGGATCAATCCACGCGAGGCGCTGGCGATGGACCCCCAGCAGCGGCTGCTGCTGGAAGGTGCCTGGGAGGCGCTGGAGAACGCGGGAGTGGACGCGCAGAGCGTGCGGGGGACTCAGGCAGGCGTGTTCGCAGGCATCATGCACCACGACTACGGGCCCGCAGGGAACTCCGACTCGCTGCCGGACGGGGTCGAGGGCTACCTGGCCACAGGCATCGCTGGCAGCGTCGCGTCCGGGCGCGTGGCGCACGAGTTTGGTCTGGAGGGGCCCGCGCTCACGGTGGACACTGCCTGCTCGTCGTCGTTGGTGGCGTTGCACCTGGCGTGTCAGGCGCTGCGCGGCGGCGAGTGTTCGTTGGCGCTGGCCGGCGGCAGCACAGTGCTGAGCACTCCGCGTGTCTTCACTGAGTTCTCTCGCCAGCGTGGTCTCTCCGTGGACGGGCGCTGCAAGCCATTCGCCGAGGCCGCCGATGGAGTCGGTTGGGCGGAGGGTGTCGGCGTGCTCGTGTTGGAGCGCCTGTCCGATGCCGAGCGGGCAGGTCATTCGATTCTCGCCGTGGTAGGCGGCTCGGCCGTGAACCAGGATGGCGCCTCCAACGGCCTCACCGCCCCCAACGGCCCCTCCCAGGAGCGGGTGATTCGTCAGGCTCTCGCCAACGCCGGCTTGGAGTCTCGGGATGTCGATGTGGTCGAGGCCCACGGCACCGGCACCACACTCGGTGACCCGATCGAGGCCGGGGCCTTGCTGGCGACCTACGGCCGCGGCAGGGAGGATCGCCCGCTGCTGCTCGGCTCGATCAAGTCCAACATCGGCCACACCCAGGCCGCCGCGGGCGTCGCCGGGGTGATCAAGATCGTGGAAGCGATGCGCCACAGCGTGTTGCCGCGGACGCTGCACGTCGACCGGCCCAGTAGCCACGTCGAGTGGGAGGCGGGCGGAGTGCGGCTGCTCACCGAGGATGCTCCCTGGGAGCGAGGCCGGCGCCCTCGCCGCGCCGGGGTCTCTTCGTTTGGGATCAGCGGCACCAACGCTCACGTGATCCTCGAAGAGGCGCCCGCGGCAACGCTCGTTGCGGTCGCACCGGACGGCGAGCCGGCCGGCCGCGAGGAGGCACAGACCGGCATCCCGGCGGCGGCTCTGGCCGGGTCGTTCGCCCTGCCGCTGTCGGCCAAGACCAGGCCCGCGCTACAGGCCGCGGCAGGGCGCCTGGCGCGCCGCATGGAGGACGACCCCGACCTCGCGCTCGCCGATGTCGGCTTCTCGTTGGCCACCACGCGAGCGCTACTCGACCACCGCGCCGTCGTTTTCGGCGACGATCGCCCGCGGCTGCTGGCGGGACTCGCCGCATTGCGAGATGGCCGGCCGGGGATCGGCACGGTCGAGGGCGACGCGCGCGGCGGCAAGCTTGCCTACCTGTTCACCGGCCAGGGCGCTCAGCGTCCGGGCATGGGGGCGGAACTCTACGCCGCCTCGCCTCCGTTCGCGGCGGCGTTCGACGCGGTCTGCGAGCAGCTCGACGGCCACCTGGCGGAGCCGCTCAAAGGCATCGTCTTCGGCACCCATCCCCACGCCGTCGAGCTGCTGGACCGCACCGAGTTCACGCAGCCCGCCCTGTTCGCGCTCGAGGTGGCGCTGTTCGGCCTGCTCGAGCGGATGGGCATACGTCCCGGCTATCTCGTGGGTCACTCGATCGGAGAGTTGGCGGCCGCTCACGTGGCCGGCGTGTTCTCGCTGCCGGATGCGTGCAAGCTCGTCGCGGCGCGGGGACGGTTGATGGGTGAGTTGCCTGCGAACGGGGCGATGGTCGCGGTGCAAGCAAGCGAGGCGGAAGTGACGGAGTCGATCGCTGGCCGCGAGACGGAGCTTTCGATAGCCGCCGTCAACGCGCCGGGCGCGGTGGTGCTCTCGGGTGAGCGAGCCGCCGTGGAGGCGCTCGCCGAGCAGTGGATGCGGCGGGGCCGCAAAACCAAGCGCCTGGCGGTCAGCCATGCCTTCCACTCGGCGCTGATGGACCCGATGCTGGCGGACTTCGAGGCGGTTGCCCGGGGTTTGACCTACGGCGAGCCCCGGATCCCGATTCTCTCCACTCTCACCGGGGAGATCCTCGGTGCCGAGCTCGCGCGCGACCCCGCCTACTGGGCGCGCCACGCGCGCGGGGCGGTGCGCTTCGCCGACGCCGTCACCGCGCTCGCTGAGCGGGGTACGGCCAGCTTCATCGAGCTGGGCCCCGATGGGGTGCTCTGCGCGATGGCCGCCGCCAGCCTGCCCGAGGAGCTGGACGCGACATTGGCGCCGCTGTTGCGTGGTGGGTCGGCGGATCGGGAGGCGTTGGTGGGTGCGTTGGCGGCGGTGCATGTGGTTGGTCGGGGTGTTGAGTGGGCGGGGTTGTATCGGGGTGGGCGGTGTGTGGGTTTGCCGACGTATGCGTTTCAGCGTGAGCGGTTTTGGCTGGATCCGTCGGTGGTGTCGGGTGGGGCGAGTGTGGTTGGTTTGCGGGATGCTGGGCATCCGTTGTTGGGTGCTGTTGTGGAGTTGGCTGGGGGGGAGGGTTGGTTGTTTACGGGGCGTGTGTCGTTGCAGGGTTGCCCGTGGTTGTGTGATCACGTGGTGTTCGGTGTGGTGTTGATGGCGGGTACGGCGTTGCTTGAGCTTGCGTTGTATGCGGCGGGGTATGTGGGTCTTGATGGGGTGGAGGAGTTGATGTTGCGGGCGCCGTTGGTGTTGCCGGAGCGTGGTGGTGTGGTGTTGCAGGTGCGGGTGGGTGTGCTTGATGAGCGTGGTGGGCGCCCGGTGGTGATTTCGTCTTGTGCGGAGGTTGAGGGGGGTGAGTGGGTGTGTCACGCCACCGGGGTGTTGGGCGCCGTTGGGGCTAGGTCTGGGTCTTCTGTGGACGTGTCGGTATGGCCACCACTTGGGGCGAAGCCGCTGGATGTCGCCGATGTTTATCGCGAGCTTGCTGGTCGTGGCTACGGGTATGGCCCGGCGTTTCAGTGTCTGGCAGGTGCTTGGCGGGATGGGCAGGAGGTATTCGCGGAGGTCGCGTTGGCTGCTCGGGAGCGTGAGGCGGCTGGCGGTTTCGTGCTTCATCCGGCGCTGCTGGACGCCAGCTTCCACGCCGCGCTCAGCGGCACCTCCGACACCGGCACCTCCGACATGGACACCGGCACCTCCGACACCGACATCTCCGACACCGACACCGGCACCCCCGACCACGCCGCGCTCAGCGGCACCTCCGACACCGCACCTGCCCCCGAGCCCGACACCGATCCCGACACCGACCCCGACACCACACCACTACCGTTCGCGTGGCGCGGGGTACGCATCCACCAGGCCGGGGCTCGCTCGGCGCGAGTGCATGTGACACTCGCTCACAACAGCTTTGGCCTGGTCGCCCACGATGAGGCCGGCTCGCCGATCGTCACCGTCGATTCCGTCGCCCTGCGGCCGGCCGCGCGCGGTGAGCTCACCGCCCAGCGCCGCGACACCCTGTTCGGGCTGCGCTGGAACGAGCTGGAACTCGCCGGCGAACCTTCCGCCATTGCGATCGAGCGCCACGAGAGCATTGAGGCATTGCGCGCCGCGCTTGGCGGCGACACGTCGGGCGCCACCCCGCCCGAATGGGTGTTGGTCGAGGTGGGCCGCCAACAGGCCGAGGACTCCGCGGCCGGCGCACACGCCGCGACCGCAAGCACCCTCTCGTTGCTACAGGACTGGCTGGCCAACGAGCGCTTCGCCGAGACCGGTCTCGTGCTGCTCACCCGTGGCGCCGTCGCCGCGGTGGAGGGCGATCGGCTCGATCTGACTCAGGCGCCACTGTGGGGACTGCTGCGCTCGGCGCGCTCGGAGCACCCCGGCCGCTTCGTGGCGATCGACCTCGACGATGCCGAGGACTCGCTCGCGGCACTGCCCGCCGCTGTGGCGGCCGGCGAGCCACAGCTCGCGCTGCGCGGGGGCACCGCGCTGGTGCCGCGGCTGGTGGCAGTGGCTGGCGCATCCGAGGAGCGGGAGCGGCTTGCGTTCGACCCGGAGCGCACCGTGCTGATAACCGGCGGCACCGGTGGCATCGGCGGTCTGCTGGCGCGCCACCTCGTCGAGGTCCACGGCGTCCGCCGACTGCTGCTGGCCAGTCGCCGCGGCGGGCGGGCCGAGCGGGCCTCCGAGTGCCAGCGCGAGCTGGAGGCGCTCGGCGCGGTGGTAACAATCGCCGCCTGCGACGTTGCCGAGCGCGAGCAGGTGCGCGCGCTGCTCGACGCGATCCCCCCGGAGCACTCGCTCGGGGCGGTCATCCACGCCGCTGGAGTGCTGGAGGACGGCCTGATCGAGTCCCTCGACCACGAGCGCCTGCGCCGTGTGATGGCTCCCAAGGTCGACGCCGCCTGGCACCTGCACGAGCTGACCGCGGGACTGGACCTGTCGGCGTTCGTGCTGTTCTCCTCGGCCGCGGGGCTGCTCGGCGGCTCCGGCCAGGGCAACTATGCGGCGGCCAACGCGTTCCTCGACGCGCTCGCGCACCACCGCGTCGTACACGGGCTCACCGGCCAGTCGCTCGCATGGGGTCTGTGGGAGCAGGCGAGCGGGATGGCCGAGGGGATGAGCGACGCCGAGCTCGTGCGCTTCAGGCATCGGATCCGCACCCGCCTCGGCTTCCTGCCGATGTCCTCACAACGCGGTCTGGAGCTGTTTGACGCCGCGCTCGGTCTCCGCGAGCCGATCGTGGTGGCGGTGGAGTTTGCCTCCGAGGCGCTGCACGGGCAGGCCGAACAGGGTGGCCTGCCGCCACTGCTGAGCGGTGTGGTCCATGTGCCCGCGCGCCGCGCCGGCGGTGACTCGCCGGCGGCGAAGCTCGCCGCCCTGCCTGAGGTGGCGCGCGAGGAGGCCGTGCTCGAGTTGGTCCTCTCAGAGGTCGCGGTTGTGCTGAGCTACGGATCCGCCACGAAGGTCGAGCCCGAGCGCGCGTTGAAGGAGATCGGGTTCGACTCGCTAACCGCGGTGGAGCTGCGTAACCGCCTCAACGCGGCTACCGGGATGCGGCTGCCGGTGACGCTGGTCTTCGACCATCCCACGCCGGCCGCGATCGCGGAGCTGATTCGCACAAAGATCGCAGGCAACGGTGCGGCGCGATCGACGATCGACGAGCAACTCGAAAAGCTCGAGGCGATGCTCGCCGCGGTCCCGCCGGATGGCCGCTTGAGAAACCAGGCCGATGCACGCCTGCGGCTGTTCAACACGCGTGTGCAGTCGCAGTGGGCTGGCGTGTCAGGTGATGCTTGGCCAGGCGGGGAGCCCGTAAGCGCTGAGGGCTTGGAGGAAGCCTCTGACGAAGAGCTGTTCGAGATCATCGAGCAGGAGTTCGGTGCGGCATGAGCGCGAGCTGCACATCTCACACAAAAGGGACTGCGCGATGAGCGACGAGCGCGCGCATATGGATGACGGCAAGCTGCGGCGGTACCTCAACAAGGTGACCGCCGATCTGCGCGAGGCGCATCACCAGCTGCGGGAGATCGAGCAGAGTCAGCTCGAGCCGATTGCGATTGTGGGGATGAGTTGTCGGTATCCGGGTGGGGTGTGTTCGCCGGAGGGGTTGTGGGAGTTGGTTGTGGCGGGTGGGGATGCGATTGGGGGGTTTCCGGTTGATCGTGGTTGGGATTTGGAGGGTTTGTTTGATCCGGATCCTGATCGTGTGGGTTGTAGTTATGCGCGTGATGGTGGGTTTGTGTATGACGTTGGGGGTTTCGACGCGGAGTTTTTTGGGATTAGTCCGCGTGAGGCGTTGGCGATGGATCCTCAGCAGCGGTTGTTGTTGGAGGGTGCGTGGGAGGCGGTGGAGAGTGTGGGGGTTGACCCGTTGTCGTTGCGGGGGAGCGATACGGGTGTTTTTGCGGGGATTATGCATCAGGATTATGCGCCGTTGGTTGGGTCTGGTTTGGTGCCGGAGGGGCTTGAGGGTTATGTGTCGACGGGGAGTGGTGCGGCTGTCGCGTCGGGGCGGTTGGCGTATGTGTTGGGGTTGGAGGGTCCGGCGGTGTCGGTTGATACTGCGTGTTCGTCGTCGTTGGTGGCGTTGCATTTGGCTTGTGGGGCGTTGCGGGCGGGTGAGTGTTCGCTGGCGTTGGCGGGTGGTGTCACGGTGCTCAGCACGCCGGCGATGTTCATCGAGTTCTCCCGCCAGGGGGTGCTATCGGTCGATGGTCGCTGCAGGGCGTTTGCGGCTGGAGCCGACGGGCTTGGTTGGGCTGAGGGTATGGGCCTGGTGGTGGTGGAGCGTCTTTCGCGGGCGGTGCGGGAGGGTCATCGGGTGTTGGCGGTGGTGCGTGGTTCGGCGGTTAACCAGGATGGTGCGAGTAATGGGTTGACGGCGCCGAATGGGCCTTCGCAGGAGCGGGTGATTCGTCAGGCGTTGGCGAGTGCGGGTGTGGTGGCGGGGGAGGTGGATGTGGTCGAGGCGCATGGGACGGGGACTGCGCTTGGTGATCCGATTGAGGCGCAGGCGTTGTTGGCGACTTACGGTGCGGAGCGTGTGAATGGTCCGTTGTGGTTGGGTTCGTTGAAGTCGAACATCGGTCATGCGGTCGCGGCGGCTGGTGTGGGTGGGGTGATTAAGATGGTGATGGCGTTGCGCGGGGAGCAGTTGCCGCGCACGCTGCATGCGGGTGAGCGCTCCCCGCATGTGGATTGGTCGGTAGGGGAGGTCGAGTTGTTGACTGAGGCGGTGCCGTGGCCGCGGGGGGAGCGTCCGCGGCGCGCGGGCGTCTCGTCGTTCGGGATCAGCGGTACCAACGCCCACATGATCCTGGAGGAGGCACCGGCCGAGGAGGGTGCGCCGCAGGTGGGCGGGGATGTGTCAGCCGGCGCGGGCACCTCGCCGGTGCTCCCGTGGCTGCTCTCGGCGAAGTCCGAGCCGGCGCTGCAAGCCCAGGCTGAACGTTTGCGCTCTCACCTACTGCGTCACCCCCAACTCGCGCCGAGTGACGTGGCGTTCACGCTCGCCGGGCGCGCCACCTTCGAGCACCGGGGTGTGGTGGTGGGTACGGACCGCGACCAACTGCTGGTGGGTCTCCAGGCGCTCGCCCGCGGCGAGCCCGCCGCGGGCATGGTGAAGGGGTGGGCACGGAGCGCCGGCAAGGTGGCGTTCATGTTCCCGGGCCAGGGTTCGCAGTGGAAGGGCATGGCCACCGAGCTCCTCGACAGCTCCCCTGTGTTTGCCAGCCAGATCGAGGCGTGCGCCAGGGCGCTCGACCCGTTCGTGGAGTGGTCGTTGGAGGAGCTGTTGCGGGGGAGTCCGGACGCGCCGTCGCTGGATCGAGTGGACGTGGTGCAGCCGGCGCTGTTCGCGGTAATGCTTGCGCTCGCCGCGTTGTGGCGCTCATACGGGATCGAGCCCGCGATGGTGGTTGGTCACTCCCAGGGCGAGATCGCGGCGGCGCAGGTGGCCGGGGCTTTGACACTCGACGACGCGGCGCGCGTGGTGGCGCTGCGCAGCCGGGCGCTCGCCGGCCTCGCGGGTCGCGGTGGAATGGTCTCGGTCTCGCTGCCTGCCCAACGGGTGGCCGAGTTCCTGGAGCACTGGGATGGGCGGATCTCGGTGGCGGCTTTCAACGGCCCGGGGTCGGTGGTCGTATCCGGCCCAACCGGCGCGCTCGGGGAGTTGATCGAGTGGTGCGAGTCACACGAGATTCGCGCTCGCAAAATCGCAGTCGACTACGCCTCGCACTCGCCGCAGATCGAGGAGATCCGCGAATCGCTGGCTGAGGCGCTGGCGCCGGTCGCGCCGGGCGCCGGTGAGATTCCGATCTACTCCACCGCGTCCGACGAAGTGCTCGACGGCGGCGAGTTGGACGCGGGTTACTGGTATCGCAGCCTGCGCCAGCCGGTTCGGTTCGAGGCCGCCATCAGGGCACTCCTGCGCGACGGCTTCACCACCTTCATCGAGGTGAGTCCACATCCGGTGCTGACGACGGCGGTGCTGGATACGATCGAGGCCGAGGGCGCCGATCCTGACGGCACGGCGGCGATCGGCACGCTGCGTCGCGACGAGGGAGGATTGCGGCGATTCACCACCTCACTCGCGGAGGTGTACGTCCACGGTCGCGTCCCTACCTGGGACGCGCTCTGCGCCACGCCCGCCGCACGCTGCGTGGATCTGCCGACCTACGCCTTTCAACGCGAGCGCTTTTGGTTGGAGGCGGCCACCGGTGCAGGCGATCTCGCCGCCGTCGGCCAAGCCGAGGACGACCACCCGTTGCTGGGGGCCGCGGTGGAGTTGCCCGAGGGTGGGGGTTGGCTGTTCACGGGGCGTTTGTCGTTGCGTAGCCATCCTTGGCTTGCCGACCACGCGGTGTTCGGCACGGTGCTGCTGCCGGGCACGGCGTTCCTCGAGCTCGCGCTACACGCCGCCGGGCAGGTTGGGCTTGACACCGTCGAGGAGCTGACCTTGCAAGCGCCGCTGATCCTGGGAGAGGGCGACACCGTGGCGCTGCGGGTGGCGGTCGCGGAGGCCGACGATCGGGGCGCGCGTGAGGTGACGATCTCCTCGCGCCAACACGATGAGGAGGGGGATGCGCAGTGGACACGGCATGCCGACGGCATCCTGGCCGCTGGTGGAGCTGGGATACCGGAGCCGCCCGCCGGCTCGTGGTTGCCCGGCGGCACCTGGCCGCCCGAGGGCGCAACTGCGCTGGACCCCGCCGCAGCCGTCTATGGGCGTCTGGCTGAGCTGGGCTTCGACTATGGCGCGGCGTTTCAGGGGCTCACGACGATTTGGCGGCGTGGGGAGGAGATCTTTGCCGAGATCGCACTCGATCGAACACAGGCCGCGGAGGCCGGGCGCTTCGGTGTCCACCCGGCGCTGCTCGACGCGAGCTTCCACCCCGCCATCGAAACGTTTGCGGCGGCGCTGGAGCAGGGCCGGGTACCGCTGCCGTTCTCGTTCAGGGGAGTGCGCCTCGAGCGCCCAGGTGTGGCGGCGCTGCGCGTCGCGATCGCCCCCACCGGTCTCGACACGCTGCGCCTCACGGCGCGCGACACCGACGGCGCGCCGGTTCTCACGATCGATTCGCTCACCACGCGACCGGTTGAGGCGAGCCGACTTGCGGATGCTCGCCGCCTCGGGGCGAGCACGCTGTTGGGGCTCGATTGGGTCGAGGTGGATCCGCTCGCGGACGGCGGGCCGCGGCGCCTGGCGGCCGTCGGCGAAGCAGAGGTCCCCGGAGTGGAGCACCGCTATGTCGATCCGCGCGCGCTCGCCGAGGCGCTCGACGGTGGCGCCGAGCCACCCGACGCGGTCCTCGCGCTGGCGCCGGGCAGCGACGGGGATTGCACGGTGGCGGCGGTGCACGACAGCGTGCACCGGACGCTTGAGTTGTTGCAGGGCTGGCTGGCGCAACCGCGATTGGCGGACACGCCGCTCGTGGTCGTGACCCGCGGAGCGGTTGCGGCCGTGGAGGGCGACGAGCTCGATCTGACCCTGGCGCCGCTGTGGGGTCTCGTGCGCTCGGCGCAGGCGGAGCACCCTGGTCGCTTCGCCGCGGTTGACCTCGACGATGCCGATGCCTCGCTCGCGGCGCTGCCCGGCGCGCTGGGCGTCGAGGAGCCACAGTTCGCCCTGCGCCAGGGCGGTGTGCTTGTGCCGCGGCTGGCGCAGATCTCGATCGCGCCCGAGGGCGGGCGGCGGCTCGCTCTCGACCCGCAGGGCACCGTGCTGATCACCGGCGGCACGGGTGGCCTCGGCGGTCTGCTCGCCGGCCACCTCGTTCTAGTCCACGGCGCCCGGCGGCTGCTGCTGAGCAGTCGTCGAGGAGCGGCGGCGGAGGGCGCCGCCGCGTTGCAGAGCGAACTACGCGAGCTCGGCGCCGAGGTCACGATCGCCGCCTGCGACGTCGCCGAGCGAGCACAGGTGCGAGCGCTGCTCGACTCGATCCCCTCCGAGCACCCACTCGACGCCGTCGTCCACGCGGCGGGCGTGCTCGACGATGGAGTGATTGAGTCGCTGAGCGCCGACCAGGTCGAGCGGGTGCTGCGACCGAAGGTGGATGCGGCGCTACATCTGCACGAGCTGACGGCTGGGTTAGAGCTCGAGGCGTTCGTGATGTATTCGTCGGCAGCTCCGCTGCTCGGCGGTCCCGGCCAGGGCAACTACGCGGCCGCCAACGCCTTCCTCGACGCGCTCGCCCAGCTCCGGCGCGATCACGGGCTCGCCGGCAGCTCGCTGGCGTGGGGCCTGTGGCGGACCGACAGGGGCGCGAGCGGCGGTGCGGGCGTCTCCGCGAGCGACGAGCGGCTGCGCGCGGACATGGGCACGATGGTCAAAGAGGTCGCCGATCCGGTGCGGTTCGTCGAACGGATTCGTGCGCGTATGGGTCTCGTTCCGCTTCTACCGGCCGACGGTTTGGCGCAGTTCGACGCCGCCATGAGCGCCGACCGCGCGCTGCTGGTTCCTGTGCGCCTGGACGGCGTCGCACTGCGCTCGCAGGCACGCGCAGGTCAACTCCCAGCGTTGCTGCGCGGGCTGGTGCGCGTCCCGGCGCGCCGAGGGTCTGACGGGGGCGGTTCGCTGGCCGAGCGGTTGGTTGGAGTGGCCGAGGTGCAGCGCGACGCCGTGGTCCTGGAGGTGGTCCGCTCGGCGGTGGCGGCGGTGTTGGGTTACGACTCGCAGCAGAGCTTCGAAACGGGACGGGCGTTCAAGGAGCTTGGGTTTGACTCGTTGACGGCGGTGGAGTTGCGCAACCGCCTCAACGCGAGCACAGGGCTGCGACTGCCCTCGACGCTGGTGTTCGACTACCCCACACCGGAGGCTGCTGCCGCGTTCCTGCGCTCACAGGTCGAGGGCGTTGCCCGGGGCGCGCGGCCGGCAGTGCCTCGCCCGACGCGACTCGATGAGCCGATTGCGATTGTGGGGATGAGTTGTCGGTATCCGGGTGGGGTGTGTTCGCCGGAGGGGTTGTGGGAGTTGGTTGTGGCGGGTGGGGATGCGATTGGGGGGTTTCCGGTTGATCGTGGTTGGGATTTGGAGGGTTTGTTTGATCCGGATCCTGATCGTGTGGGTTGTAGTTATGCGCGTGATGGTGGGTTTGTGTATGACGTTGGGGGTTTCGACGCGGAGTTTTTTGGGATTAGTCCGCGTGAGGCGTTGGCGATGGATCCTCAGCAGCGGTTGTTGTTGGAGGGTGCGTGGGAGGCGGTGGAGAGTGTGGGGGTTGACCCGTTGTCGTTGCGGGGGAGCGATACGGGTGTTTTTGCGGGGATTATGCATCAGGATTATGCGCCGTTGGTTGGGTCTGGTTTGGTGCCGGAGGGGCTTGAGGGTTATGTGTCGACGGGGAGTGGTGCGGCTGTCGCGTCGGGGCGGTTGGCGTATGTGTTGGGGTTGGAGGGTCCGGCGGTGTCGGTTGATACTGCGTGTTCGTCGTCGTTGGTGGCGTTGCATTTGGCTTGTGGGGCGTTGCGGGCGGGTGAGTGTTCGCTGGCGTTGGCGGGTGGTGTCACGGTGCTCAGCACGCCGGCGATGTTCATCGAGTTCTCCCGCCAGCGCGGCCTTGCCGTGGACGGCCGCTGCAAGGCGTTCGGCGCCGCAGCCGACGGGATCGGCTGCGCCGAGGGTATGGGCCTGGTGGTGGTGGAGCGTCTTTCGCGGGCGGTGCGGGAGGGTCATCGGGTGTTGGCGGTGGTGCGTGGTTCGGCGGTTAACCAGGATGGTGCGAGTAATGGGTTGACGGCGCCGAATGGGCCTTCGCAGGAGCGGGTGATTCGTCAGGCGTTGGCGAGTGCGGGTGTGGTGGCGGGGGAGGTGGATGTGGTCGAGGCGCATGGGACGGGGACTGCGCTTGGTGATCCGATTGAGGCGCAGGCGTTGTTGGCGACTTACGGTGCGGAGCGTGTGAATGGTCCGTTGTGGTTGGGTTCGTTGAAGTCGAACATCGGTCATGCGGTCGCGGCGGCTGGTGTGGGTGGGGTGGTCAAGATGGTGATGGCGTTGCGCGGGGAGCAGTTGCCGCGCACGCTGCATGCGGGTGAGCGCTCCCCGCATGTGGATTGGTCGGTGGGGGAGGTCGAGTTGTTGACTGAGGCGGTGCCGTGGCCGCGGGGGGAGCGTCCGCGGCGCGCGGGCGTGTCGTCGTTCGGGATCAGCGGCACCAACGCCCACATGATCCTGGAGGAGGCACCACCCGAAAATCGGGAGCCCCAGGGTGCGGGCACCTCGCCGGTGCTCCCGTGGCTGCTCTCGGCGAAGTCCGAGCCGGCGCTGCGAGCCCAGGCCGAACGTTTGCGCTCTCACCTACTGCGTCACCCCCAGCTCGCGCCGAGCGACGTGGCGTTCACGCTCGCCGGCCGCGCCACCTTCGAGCACCGGGGTGTGGTGGTGGGCGCGGATCGTGACCAATTGATGGTGGGTCTGCAGGCGCTCGCGCGCGGCGAGCCCGCGAGCGGTGTCGTTCGAGGCGTCGCCGGCGAAGGCAAGACGGCATTCATGTTCACAGGGCAGGGGGCCCAGCGCCCGGGGATGGGCGCTGGGCTCTATGCATCGTTCCCCTTGTTCGGCGCAGCGCTCGACGCTGTGTGCGCGGAGCTCGACCCACACCTCGGCCGGTCCCTGAGGACGCTGATGTTTGCCGGCGCAGGGACCGACGAGGCGGTGCTGCTGGACCGCACGGAGTTCACCCAACCGGCCCTGTTCGCGCTCGAGGTGGCGCTCTATCGCTTGGTTGAGGCGTTCGGGGTGCTTCCCGACTATCTGGTGGGCCACTCGATCGGGGAGTTGGCTGGCGCCCACGTCGCCGGGGTGCTCTCCCTGCCGGACGCATGCAAGCTCGTCGCGGCCCGCGGGCGGCTGATGGGTGCGCTGCCGCAGGGCGGAGCGATGCTGGCGGTTGAGGCCGCGGAGGAGGAGATCGCGGCGAGCGTGGGGAGTTGTGAGGGTTCGGTGTCGATCGCGGCGGTCAACGGTCCCTGCGCGGTCGTGGTTTCAGGTGAGGCCGAGGCGATCGCGGCGCTGGAGTCGCACTTTCGCGACGCAGGCCGGCGGACGACACGCTTGCGCGTCGGCCACGCGTTTCACTCACCGTTGATGGAGCCGATGTTGGACGAGTTCGGGCGGGTGGCCGCCGAGCTTACGTTTCACCCTGCGGCGATCCCGATCGTCTCTAATCTGACGGGGGCGCAGATCGACGACGGTGAGCTGTCTGCGCCCGGCTATTGGGTGCGCCACGTGCGCGAGGCTGTTCGCTTTGCCGACGGAATCGCCACATTGGAGCAGGCGGGGGTCACCCGCTTCCTCGAGTTGGGGCCCGACGGGGTGCTGGCGATGCTGGCGACCCGGTGCCTGAGCCCAGAGGCCGCGGAGCGGGCGCTGCTCACGCAGGCGTTGAGGCGCAAGCGAGCAGAGGAGAAGACGCTGGTGGGCTTCCTGGCGGCGGCGCACGCGGCCGGCCTCGCGGTCGATTGGGAGGTGCTGTTCGCGGGTCGGGAGGCGCGTTGTGTGGATTTGCCGACGTACGCCTTTCAACGTGAGCGTTTTTGGCTTGAGCCTTCGGTGGCGGCGGTCGACGCGGGCGCCGTGGGTCAGGTGGGGACTGGGCATCCGCTGCTTGGTGCTGTGGTGGAGTTGCCTGAGGGTGGGGGTTGGTTGTTTACGGGACGTGTGTCGTTGGGGAGTCATGGCTGGCTTGCGGAGCATGTGGTGTTTGGGGTGGTGGTGTTGCCGGGTTCTGCGTTCCTTGAGCTTGCTTTGCATGTGGCTGGGTGTGTTGGACTTGGCGTTGTCGAGGAGCTTGTGTTGGAGGCGCCGTTGGTTCTGCCCGAGCAAGGCGCGGTGCAGTTGCGGGTGTGGGTTGGGGCGTTGGATCGGCGGGGTGCGCGCCGGTTGACGATCTCCTCGCGACTTGAGGGAGAAGGTTCTGGGTTTGACGGGGAGGACGCGGAGTGGACGCGTCATGCCGATGGTGAACTGGCTGTCGGTGTGGTGGATGGTGGGGAGCGGCTGGTGGGTGCGTGGCCGCCGGAGGGGGCGCAGGCGTTGGAGCTTGCGGGCTGGCCGGGGGTTGGTGAGGGGCTTGGGTTTGGTGGTGTTGTATATGGGCGTTTGGCTGAGTTGGGTTTTGAGTATGGCCCGGAGTTTCGGGGGTTGGCTGGGGTTTGGCGGCGTGGGGAGGAGGTGTTTGCGCAGGTCGCGCTCGGTAGTGGGCAGGTTGGGCAGGCTGGGCGTTTTGGGCTTCACCCGGCGTTGCTCGATGCGGCTTTGCATGCCGGTCTGTTGGCTGCGGTCCAGGCTGGTGAGCAGGTTGGATTGCCCTACGTTTGGGGTGGTGTTGCGCTGCATGCGTCTGGTGCGGGCGAGTTGAGGGTGAGGATCACGCGGGGCGCGGAGGGACTCTCGCTGGTGGCGTTCGATGGTGCGGGTGAGTTGGTGGTCGAGGTTGGGTCGTTGGGTGTGCGGGCGGTCGACCCCGGCCGGCTGGGGCTTGCGGGTCGTGGTGACTCGCTGTTCGGGGTTGATTGGGTGGGGGTGCCGGTGGCTGGCGGGGATGGTTCCGTGCCAGGGGGTCTCGCGGTGGGGGGTGTGGTGGCGGGGGGTGTCGCCTCGGGGGGTGTCGTGGCGGGGGGTGCGATCCCGGGGGGTGTCGCGGTATTGGGTGCGTTGGTGTTGCATGGTGCTGGCTGTTATCCGGATCTCGCGGGGCTGCTCGATTCGGTGGGGGAGCATGATGTTGCTCCTGGGGTGGTCGTGGTTGAGCTTGCGGGTGAGCGTGGCGGTGATCTTCCTGGTGGCGCGCATGTTGTTCTGAAGCGGGCTTTGTTGTTGTTGCAGGGGTGGTTGGGGGAGCCGTGGCTGGCGGGTTCACGGCTGGTGCTCCTCACGCGTGACGCGGTGAGCGTGGCCGAGGGCGATGAGCCGGATTTGGGGTTGGCGGCGTTGTGGGGTTTGGTGCGCTCGGCGCGCTCGGAGCATCCCGGTCGTTTCGCCCTGGTCGATCTCGATCGGGATGAGGCTTCGCTGGAGGTGCTGCCCGCGGCGCTGGCATACGATGAGCCCGAGCTCGCCATCCGCGAGGGCGTTGTGCTCGCGCCGCGGCTGACACCGGTGTCACGGTCCGTACCGGTGCTGCAACTGACGTTGCGGTCGTCGGCGTCGCAGTCGGCGTCAGTGTCCCAGCCGGCGGCGGCTGGGACGGGGCATGGGAAGCGGCGGGGGTTTGGTTGGGATCCGCAGCGCACCGTGTTGTTGACCGGTGGTACCGGTGGCTTGGGCACTCTGTTGGCGAGGCATCTCGTGCAGGCTCACGGGGCTCGGCGGTTGCTGTTGGTAAGCCGTCGGGGGCCGGACGCGCCGGGTGCCGCGGAGCTTCAGAGCGAGCTCGAGCAGCTCGGCGCGCAGGTCACGATCGCGGCTTGCGATGTCGCTGAGCGCGAGCAGCTACGCGTGCTGCTGGATGCGGTTCCCCCGGAGCACCCGCTGGGGGCTGTGATCCACGCCGCCGGGGTCCTCGACGATGGCGTGATCGAGGGGCTGACCCCTGAGCGCCTGGACCGTGTCCTCGCTCCCAAGCTCGACGCGGCGTGGCACTTGCACGAGCTGAGCAAGGGGCACGATCTCGATGCCTTCATCTTGTTCTCCTCGATCGCTTCCACGATCGGTGTCCCCGGACAGGCCAACTACGCCGCCGCTAATGCCTTCCTCGACGCTCTCGCTCAACACCGCCACACCCAACATCTCCCAGCAACCACACTCGCATGGGGCCCGTGGGCTACCGACAGCGGCATGACTGGCTCGCTGAGTCAAGCGGACGTCGTTCGCTGGAGTCGCGCGGGGGTCGGTTCGCTCTCGCGCGTGCAGGGGCTCGAGCTCTTTGACACGGCGCGCTCGGTGGGGCAAGCGCTCCTGTTTGCGGTGCGCCTGGACGGCGTCGCGTTGCGCTTGCGCGCGCGCGGGGGCGGACTTCCAGCGCTGCTGCGTGGGCTGGTGCCCGCGCAGGCTCGCCGGGGGCGTGGCGAGGAGGTTTCGCTGGCGCAACGGCTGGTCGGGATACCCGAGGAGGAGCGCGACGCCGTGGTGCGGGAGGTCGTCCGCTCGGCGGTGGCGGCGGTTCTAGCTTACGACTCCGGGCACGAGGTTGAGATGGGACGGGCGTTCAAGGAGCTGGGGTTCGATTCGCTGACGGCGGTGGAGCTGCGCAACCGCCTCAGCGCCACCACGGGGCTGCGACTGCCCTCGACGCTGGTGTTCGACCACCCCACGCCCGCCGCCGTCGCCGGGGTCGTGATGCGCGACCTCTCGGGCGGTGTGGAGGGCGATCGAGACCCCGAGCAGCTCGAGGTCCAGAGCGCCCTCGCGTCGATTCCGCTCGAGCGCTTGCGCGCATCCGGACTGTTCGATCGGCTGCTGGAGTTGGCGGCACTCGACGGGGATCGGGCGCCGGGTGTCGAGGGCACGCCGGCGGGAGTCGACCAACTCGATGCCGAGAGCCTGATCCGCATGTCATTCGATCGCGGCGGTTCGACGGGCGACCCCGCGGGCCATCGATGAGCGCGTCCAGCGAGGAGCTGATCGTCGCCCTGAGGGCGTCCCTCAAGGAGCGGGAGCTCCTGCGCCGGCTGCTGGCGCAATCGCAGGAGCCGATCGCGATCGTGGGAACGGCCTGCCGTTTTCCGGGTGGGGTGCACTCGCCCGAGGAGCTGTGGCGGCTGATCGCCGCGGGCGGGGACGCGATCTCGGAGTTTCCCGTCGATCGCGGCTGGGATCTGGAGCGCCTGTATGACCCCGATCCCGACCGGGCCGGCTGCAGTTACACCCGCCACGGCGGCTTCCTGCACGACGCCGGCGACTTCGACGCCGAGTTCTTCGGGATCGGACCACGCGAGGCGCTGGCGATGGACCCCCAGCAGCGGCTGCTGCTGGAAGGTGCATGGGAGGCGCTGGAGAGCGCCGGGATCGACCCGACGTCGCTGCGCAACTCCGACACGGGTGTATTCGTCGGCATCATGGCCGGCGACTACGGCCTTACCGGACGCGCCGCGGAGCAGGTGGAGGGTCATCTGGCGACCGGCGTCGGCGCCAGCCTCGCGTCGGGACGGCTGGCGTACGCGATCGGGCTGGAGGGGCCCGCGATCACGATCGACACCGCCTGTTCTTCCTCGTTGGTAGCGCTACACCTGGCGTGTCGCGCGCTGCGGGGCGGCGAATGTTCGCTGGCGTTGGCGGGTGGCAGCACCGTGCTGTGCTCGGCGCGAATGTTCGTCGAGTTCTCTCGTCAGCGCGGCCTTTCCGTGGATGGGCGTTGCAAGTCCTTCGCACAAGCGGCCGACGGCGTCGGTTGGGGCGAGGGCATGGGTGTCCTGGCGCTGGTGCGCCTGTCCGACGCGATGCGGGTCGGCCAGCAGGTGCTGGCCGTGATTCGCGGCTCGGCTGTCAACCAGGACGGCGCCTCCAACGGCCTTACCGCTCCCAATGGTCCTTCGCAGGAGCGGGTGATCCGCCGGGCCCTCGCCGATGCCCGCTTGGAGCCCAAGGACATCGACGTGGTCGAGGCCCACGGCACCGGAACGGCACTCGGTGACCCGATCGAGGCGCGAGCTCTGCTTGCCACCTACGGTCGCGACCGGGAGCGCGGCCCGCTGCTGCTCGGCTCGATCAAGTCCAACATCGGCCACACACAGGCAGCCGCGGGCGTTGCCGGGGTGATCAAGATCGTGGAAGCGCTGCGCCACAGCGTGCTGCCGCAGACCCTGCATGTCGACGGGCCCACCACCCACGTGGAGTGGGAGGCTGGTGAAGTTGAACTGCTGAGAGAGCGGGTGGCTTGGGAGCCGAATGGGCGCCCCCGCCGCGCCGGCGTGTCCTCGTTTGGGATCAGCGGCACCAACGCTCATGTGATCATCGAGGAGGCGCCTGTGCCCGAGCGCGCCGGCGCGGAGCCCCTGCCCGAGCCGGCCGGGTCTGAGGTGGGGCGAGCCGATCTCCCGTGGGCGGCACTGGCTGGGATGTTCGCCCTGCCGTTGTCCGCCAAAAGCGAGCACGCACTGCGGGATACGGCAGGGCGCCTTGTGGCGCGCCTGCAGGAGGATCCCGGTCTCGATCTGGCCGATGTCGGCTTCTCGTTGGCTACCACGCGAGCGCTATTCGAGCATCGCGCCGTCGTTTTCGGAGAGCACCGCGAGCGGCTGCTCGAGGGCCTGGCTGCTCTGCATCGCGGCGAGGACGCGAGCGGCGTGGTTGTGGGCAAGGCGGGGAGCGGCAAGGAGCCCGTCGGCGCGCTGGCGGCGGTTCTGCGTGGTGGCTCGGCGGATCGGGAGGCGTTGGTGGGTGCGTTGGCGGCGGTGCATGTGGTTGGTCGGGGTGTTGAGTGGGCGGGGTTGTATCGGGGTGGGCGGTGTGTGGGTTTGCCGACGTATGCGTTTCAGCGTGAGCGGTTTTGGCTGGATCCGTCGGTGGTGTCGGGTGGGGCGAGTGTGGTTGGTTTGCGGGATGCTGGGCATCCGTTGTTGGGTGCTGTTGTGGAGTTGGCTGGGGGGGAGGGTTGGTTGTTTACGGGGCGTGTGTCGTTGCAGGGTTGCCCGTGGTTGTGTGATCACGTGGTGTTCGGTGTGGTGTTGATGGCGGGTACGGCGTTGCTTGAGCTTGCGTTGTATGCGGCGGGGTATGTGGGTCTTGATGGGGTGGAGGAGTTGATGTTGCGGGCGCCGTTGGTGTTGCCGGAGCGTGGTGGTGTGGCGTTGCAGGTGCGGGTGGGTGTGCTTGATGAGCGTGGTGGGCGCCCGGTGGTGATTTCGTCTTGTGCGGAGGTTGAGGGGGGTGAGTGGGTGTGTCATGCCACCGGGGTGTTGGGTACTGCGGGGGGCGGGGCTGCTGTGGAGCCGTCGGTGTGGCCGCCGCTCGGTGCGCAGCGGTTGGATGTTGGTGGTGTGTATCGCCAGCTTGCTGGTCGTGGATATGACTACGGTTCTGCGTTTCGGTGTGTGAGGGGTGCTTGGCGGGATGGGCGAGGGGTGTTCGCGGAGGTCGCGTTGGCTGCTCGGGAGCGTGAGGCGGCTGGCGGTTTCGCACTTCATCCGGCGCTGCTGGACGCTTGTTTTCATGCCGCGCTCTACAGCGCTCCCGACGCTGACACCGACACCACACCACTACCGTTCGCGTTCAGAGGCGTGCGGCTCGGGCGTACCGGGGCGGCGGCTCTGCGAGTCACGATCCTCCCCACCGGTGCCGACACGCTGCAGCTTTCGGCGCTCGACGCGTCGGGCGCACAGGTGATCGCGATCGACTCGCTGCTCACGCGAGCGGTCGATCCCCGTCGGCTGCGGCTCGCCAGCCACCACGACTCGCTGTTCGCGCTCGACTGGGTCGCGGTAGCGCTCCCCGACGCCGGCGATGTCACGCAGCAGGGGCTTGCGACCGTCGGCGCGATCGACACCTCGGGCGCCGTCAACCACCCCGACCTCACCGCCCTGCTCGACTCACTCGCAGCCGAGCAGGCGGCCCCCAGCGTGGTTTTGGCCGCGCTCGCCGGTGAGGAGTGCGATTCAGCCGGCGCTCATGCGGCGACCCGGGGCGCACTGGCGCTGTTGCAGGCGTGGTTGGCCGAGCCGCGGTTGTCCGACTCTCGCTTGGTGCTGGTGACTCGTGGCGCGGTGGCGGTCGCGCCCGGCGAGGCGCCCGAGCTCGCGGCGGGGGCGGTGTGGGGACTGCTGCGCTCGGCGCAATCGGAGCACCCCGATCGCTTCCTGCTCGTGGACGTGGATGGTGACGCGGACGTTCCCTGGCTGTCGCTGCTTGGGAGCGAGGAGCCGCAGCTCGCGGTGCGCGCCGGTCGAGTGTGGGCGCCACGGCTCCTCCCACTCGCCGAGACGACCGAACTGATCGCGCCGCAGGCGGCGCATTGGCGCCTCACCTCGCAGCGGCGCTCCACGCTCGAGGACATCGAGCTCCTCGCCAATCCACGCGCCGGCGCGCCGCTCGGCCCTGAGGAGGTACGCGTGGCCATACATGCGGCGGGGCTCAACTTTCGCGACGTTCTGGCCGCGCTCGACCATTACCCCGGGGAGATCCCGATCGGCTCGGAGGGCGCCGGTCTGGTCCTCGAGGTGGGATCGGCGGTCGAACACATCGAACCGGGAGATCGGGTAATGGGGCTGATCCCCGACGCGTTTGGGCCGGTTGCCGTGACCGATGGCTCGGTGCTGGCGCGGATCCCGCACGACTGGTCGTTCGTCGAGGCGGCGGCCGTGCCGCTCGTGTTCCTGACCGCCTACTACGCACTCGTAGAGGTGGCCGCTCTGCGGCCCGGTGAGCGGCTGCTCATCCACGCCGCCGCCGGCGGGGTGGGGATCGCCGCGCTACAGCTGGCGCGACACCTGGGCGCCGAGGTGTTCGCGACCGCGAGCCCGGCCAAGTGGCAGGCGCTGCGCGAACTCGGCCTCGACGACGCCCACCTGGCATCTTCGCGCGACCTGAGCTTCCGCGAGAAGTTCCTCGCCGAGACCGACGGCTGTGGCATGGATGTTGTGCTCGACGCACTGGTACGCGAGTTCGTCGACGCCTCGCTCGAGCTGTTGCCGCGTGGGGGACGCTTCGTGGAGATGGGCAAGGTCGATGTGCGCGACCCCGAACGGGTCGCCGCCGAGCATCCCGGTGTCCGCTATCGCGCGTTCGATCTGATCGAAGCGGGGCCGCGCCGACTCCAGGAGATGCTCACCGAGCTCCTCGACCTGTTCGCGCGCGGCGCTCTGAAACCGCCGCCGATCAAGTGCTTCGACGTGCGCCAGGGGTTGGACGCCTTCCGCCATCTCAAGGAGGCGCGCCAGGTCGGCAAGGTCGTGCTCACAATTCCCCAGCCGCTTGACCCCGACGGCACCGTGCTCGTCACCGGCGGCACCGGCGCGCTTGGCGCGCTCGTCGCCCGGCACCTGGCGCTCACGCACGGCGTGCGCGGTCTGCTGCTGGCGAGCCGGCGCGGCCTCGAGGCCGACGGGGCCGCCGAGCTCGCCGCCGAGCTCGCGCAGGCCGGCTGCACGGTGCGCGTCGCCGCCTGCGACGTCAGCGACCGAGATGCGCTTCGAGCGCTGCTTGACTCGATCCCGCAGGAGCGGCCGCTAACCGCGGTGATCCACGCCGCCGGCGTGCTCGACGACGCGACCGTGGAGACGCTCGGGCAACAGCGGCTCGAGCGCGTGATGCGCGCGAAGGTGGATGCCGCCGTGCACCTCGATGAGCTGACCGCGCGCCTGCCGCTCTGCCAGCTCATTCTCTTCAGCTCAATCGCCGGCACCCTGGGTGGCCCCGGGCAGGCCAACTATGCGGCCGCGAACGCGTTTCTGGACCAATTCGCCCATCGACGGCGTGCACGCGGGCTCCCTGCGCAGACGCTTGCGTGGGGGCCGTGGGGGGTAGAACGCGGCGGGATGGTGGGTGGGCTCGACGAGGGCGACTTGGCGCGGGTCGGCCGCTTGGGCGTGCGGCCGCTCACGGCGGCGCAGGGGCTCGAGCTCTTCGACGCGGCTCGCTCCACTGCGCAGCCGCTGCTGTTCGCCCTGCGACTCGACAAAGACGTGCTGCGAGGGCACGCCTACGAGGGCGCTCTCCCGGCGCTCCTACGCGGCCTGACGCATGTGGCAGCGCGTCGTGAGGCCGGCGGTGGGTCGCTCGTTCGGCGGCTCGCGGAGGTGTCCAAGGATCAGCGTGGGGGGCTGATCCTCGCCGAGGTTCGCGGCCAGATCGCGGCGGTGCTCGGGTACGCCTCCCCCGAGGAGGTCGACCCCGAGCTCACCTTCAAGGAGCTCGACCTCGACTCGCTCGACGCGGTCGAGCTGCGCAACCGGCTCGCGCACACCAGTGGCATCAGGCTGCCCTCCACGATCGCCTTCGATCACCCGACGCCGGTGGACCTGGGGCGGTTCCTGTATGCCCTGCTCAACGGCGCCGGCCGTGGCGGGGCGCTCGCTGTTGCGCAAAGCCCGCGACTGCACTACAACGAACTGAAAGCTTCAAGCGACACGCCCGTATGATCGACCAACTCCTCTCCTCCGACTTCGACGCACTCCGCGAGGGCGACCGATTTCGCACGGCCCAGCGCGTCATCACGGAGGCCGACGTCGCGCAGTTTGCGCAGTTGACCGGCGATCACCATCCGCAGCACACCGATGCGGCGTGGGCCGCCGGCAGCCTGTTCGGCGAGCGCGTCGCCCACGGCCTGCTGGTGTTCTCCTGCGCCGCGGGTCTCGTTGCGTTCGATCCCGAGCGTGTCATTGCGTTGCGGAGCGTGCGCGACATGGTGTTCAAGCGCCCGGTGCGCCTCGGCGAGTCGGTGCGCGTCGAGGGTAAGGTGCGAACGATCAGGCCGCTGGAAGCGGATGTCGGCCTGGTGGAGGTCGGGCTGCGCGTTCTGCGTGGCGACGATCAGCTGGCGCTGCGAGCGGTGCTGGAGATCGTCTGGAGGCGGGAGCGGGGCGAGGCCGAGGAGTTGGCGCCGGTGGCAGTGATCGGGGTGCCGGTGTGAGCTCGCCCGAGCAGGCTGGCCGGAACGGCGGCCCAAGCTTGTGCGAGCGCCCGTCGAGCGGCGGTGGGGGCATGCTCGCGGGTAGCAAACTGCTGATCACGGGGGTGATCACGCATCGATCGATCGCTTTTGCGGTTGCGGAACAGGCCCAGCTCGCCGGCGCCGAGATCGTGTTGAGCTCGTTCGGGCGTGCCCGCCGGATGACCGAACGCGCCGCTGCGCGTCTTCCGGCGCCGCCGGAGGTGCTCGAGCTCGACGTCAACAGTGACCACGACCTCGATGCGCTCGCCAGCGAGCTCGACCATCGCTGGGGGCGGCTCGACGGCGTGCTGCACGCGATCGCCTTCGCCTCCGCCGACGCGATCGGAGGAGACTTTCTCGCGACCTCGGCGGACAGCGCGCTCGAGGCGTTCCGCACGAGTGCCTATTCGCTGAAGGCGTTGGCTGCCGCGTGCGCGCCGCTGCTCGCGGGCGGCGGCAGTGTGGTGGGACTCGACTTCGACGGGCAGGTCGCGTGGCCAGTCTACGACTGGATGGGCGTCTCGAAGGCGGCGCTGGAGGCGGTCAGTCGTTATCTGGCGCGCGATCTTGGTCCCAGCGGCATACGCGTGAATCTGGTGTGTGCCGGCCCGCTTGACACGACCGCGGCGGGCGGGATCCCGGGCTTCGAGCTACTCGCCGGAGAGTGGGGTCGGCGTGCTCCGCTCGGGTGGGACATCTCCGATCCCCGCCCTGTCGCTCGGGTGGCCTGCTTTCTGCTTTCTGACTGGTCGCGCGGCATCAGCGGCGAGATTGTCCACGTCGACGGCGGCTTTCACGCGATGGGCACGGAGTTCGTGCCGCGCGCCGCCGACGTCGGCCTCGCGAAGTGAACACGGCGTGGCTGCCACAGGCTGGCGGCCGTCCGTTTGACGGCCTGCGCACAACCGCTCATGGTGTCCCTGCACGCCCGAATGACAACCGGAGGGAGCGACCATGGCGCATATCGATCTACCGCAGGGATTGCCCGGCATCCTCGGGCCGATGGCCTTCAGCCCGCAGACGGCGAGGCCACTGAACCAACTCGCCGAGGTGCTACTGCGGGGCGAGAACACACTGACGAGCGGTGAACGCGAGTTGATCGCAGCACATGTCTCCTACCAAAACGACTGTCACTTCTGCCACGCCTCGCACGGGGCGGTGGCTGCTCACCATCTGGACGGCGATACACAGCTGGTGAGCGACGTCAAGCTGGATGCCGATCGCGCCGCCATCTCGGACAAGCTGAAGGCGCTGCTGGCGATCGCGGCGAGGGTGCGGGAGGGCGGCAAGGCGCTCTCCAGCGAGGACGTCGCGCTCGCCCGCCGGCGGGGTGCGAGCGATCGGGAGATCCACGACACGGTGCTGATCGCCGCGGCGTTCTGCATGTTCAACCGCTATGTCGACGGGCTGGCGACTTGGGCGCCCGAGGAGCCTGAGGCCTACGAGGAGACCGGCCGGCGCCTGGCCGAGGAGGGTTACGTGATGGTCGGCGAGCAGCTGGACCGGACGGCCGCGCACGCCGTGTGAACCCTCATTTGTGAAGTGTGGAGATCGTTTGCAGCACCTCGCAACCCCAAGGCATCTCGACCCTGTCCTCGCAACCCCAAGGCGTCTCAACCCTGTGTGAATTTCCCTCAGGCTCGCTGCAGGTCCAGCAGCGAGCGTTGTAGGTCCAGCCACTGGGCCAGCAGTTCACCGATGTGCGCCCCCCGCTCCTCGAACATGAAGTGGCCGGTGTCCCTGATGACGATCGGCCCGTCGGCTCTACGGAACGCCGCATGGAAGGAGTGCGCACACTCCTCGCTGGGGAACATGACGTCGGATTCCGCCCACAGCACGAGCGCCGGCCGCGGATCCTCGCCCAGCGCGGCGACTATCTCGCGGCCAGCGGCTGCCGTGGGATGTTCGGGGCTGAGTGGGATCAGGCGCGGGAATGCGCGCACGCCGGCCTTGTAGCCGGCGTTGGGAAAGGGCGCCTCGTAGGCGGCCACCACATCGCTCGGCGGGCGATGTCGAGAGGCCACGCGCACGATGCGACCGGTTGGGAGGTCCTCGCGGGAGGCAACCAGATCGCGAAACCAATGCCACGCTTCGCCGAGATCTTGTCCGGTGAGAATCGTGGTGTCCATCGCCACGATCCGGCTGACACGGTCGGCGAGGGGGCCGGTGGCCACCCGCAGACCGATCGGGCCGCCCCAGTCGTGGAGCACCAGCGTCACGTCGTGCAGATCGAGCTGCTCGATCAGCGAGGCGGTCGCCGCTACGTGTCGCTCATAGGAGTACCAAGCGACGTCGGCCGGCTTGTCCGAGCGACCGAAACCGGGCAGGTCGAAGGCGATGCAGCGATAGCCGGCGTCGAGCAGCGGAGGGATGCATTTGCGGAACAGGAACGACCACGTGGGCTCGCCGTGGAGCATCACCACCGGTGGCCCGCACCCCTCGTCGATATGGGCGAGCCGCAGCCCTTCCCAGGTGTGAAAGCCCGGCTGGTAGGGGAAGTCCGGCAGGGCGTCAAACTGCTCGGGCGGGGTCCGGAGGATCTCCATGCAGCGGAGCGTTCCACAACCGGCCCGGCTGGCGCAAGCCACCGTGAAGGGTCTTGGGCGCTCTTCGTATTGGTGGTACCGTCCTACAGCTCGGCGTTTGACTGAGGCCGGGGCAAGGAGCGCGACGCCACGGCAAGGAGCGGATCGTCAATGGAAGGGTCAGCAGGAGCCGTGCTGTACCACCGAGAGCCAGGGAGCGGATTCTCGTGAGCGGGTCGCTTGCCCCGCATCGTGAGCCGCTCTCTGAGGGGCGAGTGCTGGCGGCCGAGGAGCGGTTGACCGCCCTTTGCGATCCCGGCTCATTCCATGCGATTCGCGAGGCGGTTTACTCAATCGCGCTGGGCGCGCGCGCCCAAGCCGGTGACGGCGTGATCGGCGGCGCGGGGATGGTCGATGGCCGGCCGATCTTCTGCTATGCCCAGGACTCCCGCTTCCTCGGCGGGTCGCTCGGCAAGGCGCAAAGCGGAACGATTGCACGCGTGTTGAGCCTCGCGGGACAACGACGCACGCCGATTGTGTCGTTTATCGAGTCTGGTGGGGCGAGGATGCAGGAGGGTCTGGAGTCCCTTGCCGGGTATGGCGAGATCTTCTCGCACAACGTCGCCTTGTCGGGCCGCGTGCCGCAGATCTCCGTGATCTCCGGCGTGTCCGCCGGCGGAGCGGCGTACTCGCCGGCGTTGACCGATTTCGTCCTGATGACGCGTCGAGCCAGCATGTTCCTGACCGGCCCCGCGATCGTGAAGGAAGTGCTCGGCGAGGATGTTAGCTTCGAGCAGTTGGGAGGTCACGGCGTGCACTCCCGCAACGGCGTCTGTCACCTCGTCGCCGACGACGACATCCACAGCATCTCACTGGTTCGCCAACTGCTGTCTCACCTGCCTCAGAACGCCTGGGAGCTGCCGCCCGAGCGCGCGACGCGGGAGCCGCTGGAGTGCGACCCCGGTCAGGTGGTGCCCACCAACGGCCGGCACGTGTATGACGTGCGCGAGGTCATTCGTCGGCTCGTCGACGGCGGAGAGATGCTTCGAGCTCTTCTCGCTTTGGGCTCCGAACATCGTGATCGCGCTGGCCCGCATCGAGGGTCTGGCGGTGGGGATAGTCGCCAATCAGCCTAAGTGCCTCGCCGGCGTGCTGGACGAGAACGCATCGCAGAAGGCGGCTCGTTTCGTGCGCATGTGCAACTCGTTCGGGCTGCCGCTTGTGGTGTTGGTGGATACCCCAGGGTTCATGCCCGGGAGCCGGCGCGAGCAAGCCGGCGTGATCCGCCATGGCGCCAAGCTGCTCTACGCGTTCGCCGAGGCGACCGTGCCGAAGATCACGGTGATTCTGCGCAAGGCCTACGGGGGCGCCTATATCTCGATGAACTCCAAGTCGCTGGGAGCGCATTGGACGTTCGCGTGGGAAAACGCGGAGATCGGCATCATGGGGGCTTCACAGGCGGTCGGAGTGCTACATCGTCGCGAGCTCGCCGGCACAATCGACCCCGAGCGGGCGGCGGCGCGGCTGAGCGCGATCTATGCGACCGAGCACCTGACCGCGGGCGGGGCCGCCCGGGCTGGGCACGTGGATGAGATTATCGAACCCGCCAGAATGCGGGAGCGGGTCGGCGCCACGCTCGCGGCTCTGTATATGGGACGGCACGAGTCCGGCCACGGCGGAAATATGCCGCTTTAGGGTCCACGACAAAATAACTGTCGGTCTGGTGCGGCCGCTTCGCGGCGGTCTGCGCCACCCGCGATGCTCGCCGTGCCACCAGCACGGCTGCGCTCGCGTGCGTCGCATCCCATCCACGAATCGACCACCCCAATCCCGCCATTTATTGTGTCGTAAACCCTTAGGACCTCGGCGCTCGCGGCCGATCGCGTGCCCATATTTGACGACTCTCCCCGCGCTGCCTAGCCTCGGGTGCCGACATCGGTTGGCGGATGTGTAGCAACCGTTGAGGACAACGAAAGGGAGCGCATCGATGGCTGTTGGAGAGCGCGGTGGTGTCGACGTGGTGGTGCTCGGCGGCGGTGTAGCCGGATGCACAGCCGCGCTACAGCTCAAGGATATGCGTCCCAAGACCCGGATCGTGGTGCTGGAGAAGCGCTCACATCCGGTGCCGCCGACGGCATACAAGGTTGGTGAGGCGATCGCGGAGGCGGCGGGTATTTACCTCAAGGAGGTGATCGGGCTCGGCGACTACCTGGAGCGGGAGCACTTCCGCAAGATCGGTCTGCGCTGGTTCTGCTCCTCGAACGGCAACGCTGACATCTCTCGCCGTGTCGAGTTCGGTCTCAGCCGCACCACGCCGCTGCAGAATTACCACCTCGATCGCGGCAAGATCGAGAACCATCTGGCGGATCTCGCGTGTGACCACGGCATCGACTTCCGCGACGCCGCCAACGTGACCGGTGTAGAACTCGGCGCTGATCGCCACACCGTGAGCTTCAGCCGCAACCGCAGACGGGAGACGCTGAGGACGCGTTGGGTGGTGGACGCCAGCGGCCGGCAAGCGTTCCTGCGCAACATGCTTGGAGTAGGAATCGATCTCCCGATCGACACAGGGGCGAGCTGGTTCAGGACACGCGAGCCGATGATGATCGACGAGTGGTCCGACGATCGGGCCTGGCGCGCGCAGGTGCCGTCGGGCAAGCGCTGGCGCAGCACCGTGTCGCTCGTCGGAAGGGGTTACTGGATCTGGATCATCAACCTTGGTTCAGGTGGCGCCAGTGTCGGCGTGGTGGCCGATCCGGACTACGTGCCGTGGGAGCGGATCCGCCGCTACGAGCCGCTGTTGGAGTGGCTGCGGGGAGTCGAGCCCCAGCTCGCGGCCCACCTGCCGGACGACGAGTCCGAGTTGCTGGACTTCATGAAGCGAAGGCGCTTCTCCCACAGTTGCACGCGCGCCTTCTCGCGTAAGCGCTGGGCGCTGACCGGCGAGGCGGCCGTCTTTCTCGATCCGCTCTACTCGACCGGGCACGACACCGGCGCGATCGGCAACACGCTGCTCACCGACCTGATTCGGCGTGATCTCGACGGCGAAGGCAGCTCCGCCTTTGCCCAGCGTGTGCGTGCCGACAACCGCGTTTTGCTCGGCTTCGTGCAACTCGCGCTGGAGCTCTTTCCCAAACAGCTCGTCGTCTATGGCGACGCGCAGGCGACGGGCGCGAAGTTCATGTGGGACAACGCGACCTACCTCAGCATCCTGCTCAATCTGTTTCGCAACGGCGGGCTGCTCAATCCAGAGCTGATGCGCTCCATTCAGCCCGACCTGACGGTGTATGCGCGGATGAACTCGTTCATGCAGGAGCGCTTCCGGGAATGGGGCACGAGCGAGAAGGATCTCCATAGCGCCGGCATCCCGATCGCAAGCGACTGCCTCTGGGGCGACCTGTTCACGACGCCGCTGCGGTCGATGTCGCACGCCGAGCTCCGCGAACACGTGCAGTTGAGCGTCGCGCGGATGCAGACACTCTCCGAGGAGATGGTCACGCGGATGAGCGAGGCGGCCGGCCAGCCGGCCCCGGAGCCTCCCTACGCGCCGCCGCGCAAAAGCGATGAGGAGCTGCTGATGTGGTCGGACTACAACCGCGTCACGGGCCCGCCGGCCGAACGTGAGCAGCAGCCCGCGGAGGGTTGGCTGATTCGCTGAGCCGGTGGGCGCCCGCACCCACCTCAAACCAGTCCCGCGCGGGCTGGATCCCACAACCGAGAAGGAGCCACCGTGGAGTTCATGAGGCAAGAGCGCGCAACGCTTGAGTCGCTGTTGCCCGGCTTCGACGAGCGACTCGCTGCGATGCCTCTCGTCGAGCGCGAGAACGGAGGCGGTGGCGCGATTGCGCTGTTTCGCGAGGCGGGCGGTCCCGGGCTGCTTGTTCCCACCGAGCACGGTGGCCTGGGAGCCACGGCGCTCGAAGGCCTGCACACGCAGCGTGCGATCGGTTCGCGCTCGCCGTCGCTGGCCGTGGCCACGACGATGCACCACTTCTCGACGGCCACGCTGGTCGAACTGGGAAACCGCGCGAGGGGGCTGGAGTGGATGCTGCTGCAGGGCATCGCCGAGCAGCGGCTGCTGCTCGCATCCGGCTTTGCCGAGGGTGTCCATGGACGCGGTGTCCTGCGCCCGACCATGCGCGCGCGGCGGGAGGGTGACAAGGTGGTGGTGAGCGGTGTCAAGAAGCCGTGCAGTTTGGCGCGCACAATGGACATTCTCACGGCGTCGATCGTTATCGAGGGTGGCAGCCCGGACCAGGGCGATGAGCTGGCGATCGCCCTCATCTCGGCACGGCTGCCGGGGATCGAGATCACCCCCTTCTGGGGGACCTCGGTGCTGGCCGGTGCGCAGAGCGATGCGGTCACGCTGACCGATGTGGCGGTCGAGGATGAGCTCGTCGTCTCGCTCGGAGATGCCACCACACCCATGCTGGACGACCTTCAGACCGCGGGCTTCCTCTGGTTTGAGTTGCTCATATCGGCGTCATACCTTGGCGCCGCCAGTGCGCTGGTGGAGCGGCTGCTACAGAGCTCCAGCGGCGAGGCAGCGGGGCGTCTTGCGGCGGCCACCGAACTCGAGGCGACGATGGCGGCGCTCGAAGGTGTGGCGCGATCGGTCGGCGCGCACGACGGCGCCGACGAGCGTCTGCTCACGCGGGCGCTGCTGTGTCGCTACGCCGCCCAGGACGCGATCAACCGCGCGGTGGCGATCGCCGTCGAGCAGCTCGGCGGTATGGCGTTCATCGGCAGCGATGAGGTCAGCTGCTTCGCGTCCGCCTCGCGCGCACTCGCGTTTCATCCGCCGGCTCGCGCGCGCACCGCCGAGGCGATCGCCACTGCGCTCACCGGCGGAGAGCTCCGCATCGGCTGACGGGCACGGCCGCGCGCCAGGTCTCACCGTTCCGGCCCGCGGGGGACGAGTCCTCGTCACATCCAGAAGTCCAATATGTGCGATCAGCCGGGAGTGAGGTATGCTGGGATAGCACCGTTGGGAACTCGTGCTCCTTCCGCCTCGCGATGCCGTTCTCAGCGAAAGGGCAAGGAAGGCGATCATGGTGGCGCGCCCAGTCCCCTCGACGTTGGAGGATTCAGTCGCGACTCGTGTTTCTGAGGTGGTTTCCCGGCTTTACTTGGACAAGTTCGGCAAGGGCCCCCTGCACGCCGAGACGATGATCTACGGCGACTACGTGGTGACGCTGCTGCGAGATGTGTACACGCCGGCCGAGAAGGCGATGATCGACGCCGGTAAGCAGGACAGCGTGCTCACCACACGCATGCTGTGGCAGCACTCCACCGATTTGCTGTTCAAGGCGAGTGTGGCGCGCGTGATCGGCCGCGAGGTGCTGGTGGCCATCAGCGGCTTTGAGCTCGAGCACGACATGGCCAGCGAGGTCTTTGTACTTGCCCCATCAAGCGCTGCGTCCGAGATCTGCTGAGCTTTGCAGATCACAAAGCTCGGTCGTAGACTCGAGGTCCTCAGCGAGGCTGTGAGAGGGATGGCGCTCATCGGGCTCGAGCACGAACAGCTCGACCCTGAAATCCGGGGCCTGGTGGGAGGCACTCATGAAGGCAACCACCCTCCGATCGGTGAGATCCTCGACCAGCGCCTTCATCCTGATCTCGAGCGCATCCTGTAGTGCGTGCTGGGCATCGCGCACCGAGCCGCCACGCCCCGCGTCGAACAAAGTCTGCTCGGCAACCGTAAAGCCGCCGCTCAACAGGATCACGAGCATGTCACCACCGGCCCAGTAGGCCTTGCACCTGCTGGGGCCTTTGCCCGCGAACTCACGCAGCAACTGCACCACCCCGTTGCAGAGCTGGACGAGCATCTGCCCACCCTGCACCCGTGGAGGCTCGAACTCTGGCATCGATTCAAATCTTGACAGATGGCATCGAGCCACGCTCAAGCTCGTTGGAGGTGGGCACCTGCGCGATCTCGCCACCCTCACGTTCGATATTGGCGAGGGCTGTCGTCCTCGTCGCAGTAGAATGACCCGATGCTCGGCGTCCTCGAAGAGTCTGACCCAGACCTCGCCCGCCTGCTTGTCCGCGAGGAGCGCCGGCAGGCCGAGTCGCTGTGCCTGATCCCCTCTGAGAACTACTGCTCGCCCGCCGTGCTCGAGGCCAACGGCACCGTGCTCGTCAACAAGTACTCCGAGGGGTACCCGGGCAAGCGCTACTACGAGGGCAACGAGGTCATCGATGAGATCGAGCGGTTGGCACAGGCGCGCTCGCTCGAGCTGTTCGGCGCCGAGCACGTCAACGTGCAGCCCTACTCCGGGTCACCTGCCAACCTCGCGATCTACCTGGCGTTCGTGAAGCCAGGGGAGACGGTGATGGGGCTCTCGCTGCCCGCGGGGGGGCACCTCACGCACGGATGGGGCGTGTCGGCCACGGGCATTTGGTTCAACGCCGTGCACTACGGCGTGCGCCGCGACAGCGGTCGTGTAGACATGGATGAGGTGCGCGAGCTCGCGCACGAGCACCGCCCCAAGTTGCTTTTCTGCGGTGGCACGGCGGTACCGCGCACGATCGACTTCGAGGCCTTTGCCGCGATCGCCACGGAGGTCGATGCGTTGATGGTCGCCGACGTTTCGCACCTCGCGGGGTTGATCGCCGGTGGCGCCCATCCCTCGCCGGTGCCGCACGCCGACGTAGTGATGACGACCACCCACAAGACGCTGCGCGGGCCGCGCGGGGCGATCCTGATGTGCCGCGAGCAGCACGCGAAGGCGTTGGACAAAGCCGTCTTTCCAGGCCTGCAGGGCGGGCCCCATCAGCAGCAGACGGCCGCGATCGCCGTCGCGCTCGGCGAAGCCGCGACGCCGGCGTTCAGCGACTACGCGCACGCCGTCGTCGCCAATGCCAAAGTGCTCGCCGAGGCGCTCGCGGGGCGCGGCTTCACGCTGATCTCCGGCGGCACCGACAACCACCTGATCCTGATCGACATGACCTCCAAGGGAGTGAGTGGCAAGGAGGCCTCGCGCGCGTTGAGCCAGGCGGGGATCGTCACCAACGCGAACGCGATCCCGTTCGATCCGCGCAAGCCGTTCGACCCCTCCGGGGTGCGGATCGGTACGCCGGCCGCGACCACTCGCGGTTTGGGTGCCGAGCACATGGGGGAGATCGCGCGCTGGTTCGACGAGGTCGTCGGCGCGGTGCGCGACGGCGAGAGCGAGCTGCTCGCCCGCGTCAAGGCCGAGGTCCAGGATCTGATGGAGCAATATCCCGCTCCCGGCTGCGCCTCCTCTGCGGCGGTGCTGTAAAGGGCCAGAGCGCTCCCCGGTTGGATCGGGGCCGTGATCGCGTTCCGCGCGCCGAACAGCGTTCGCAACACCTTCACATCACGCGATCGCGATCTGCGCTACGGTGCTCACCGATGGGCGAGCGCAGCAGCTACACCCCCGGCACCTTCTGCTGGATGGAACTCACCACCACCGACCAGGTGGGGGCGAAGGCGTTCTACAGCGGCCTGCTCGGCTGGGAGGCCGACGATCGCCCGATCGGCGATGGTGGCTACGTCTATTCGATGATGCAGCTCGACGGCAAGCCCGTCGCGGCGATCGCGACGCAACCCGACCAACAGCGCGACATGGGTGTGCCTTCGATGTGGAACTCCTACATCTCGGTGGAGAGCGCCGATGCCACGGCGGAGCGCGCGAAGGAGCTTGGTGGGACCGTGCACGCGCCGCCCTTCGACGTGATGGATGTCGGGCGCATGGCCGTGATCCAGGACCCGCAGGGCGCCCACTTCGAGCTGTGGGAGCCGAAAGCGCACTTCGGCGCGGCGCTTGTCAACGCGCCGGGGGCACTCGTGTGGAACGAGCTGGCGACCACCGACCTCGACGCCGCCAGCGCCTTCTACGGCAGCCTCTTCGGCTGGACCGTCGCCCCCTTCGAGGGCAGCCCCGAACCGTACCTGTCGATCAAGAACGGCGACGCCAACGCCGGCGGCATACGCGCGGCGACCCCTGGAGCCCCACCGTTCTGGCTCGCGTACTTTGGCGTCGAGGCTCTCGATGCCGCGCTCGCGAAGGTGGGGGAGCTCGGCGGCGCCGTGCACGCCGGCCCAATCGACATCTCGATCGCGAAAATCGCGGTCGTCGCCGACCCGCAGGGCGCAGTGTTCGCGCTCTACGACGGCGAGCTCGAGCCGTAGACTCACACACCGCGAACTTGCCAAGAGTATGAGAGTGACGGTGTCGCGCCTGCTCGCGGAGGCGCCGATGCCGGGGTGCGGCTCTGCGTGAGGTTATCGGCCCGGCTGCCGAGCCACGCTCGATCGACACCGCGCCGCGGTCCGAACGGCACTGAAACCTCGCCATCGGTCCGTATCCTCGCCTGCCACAATGAGCAGATGGCAACACAGGCTGCGCGTATCGCGCCCAGCGACTCCCCGCTCCCGCTCTACCGGATGGATGCGGAGCTGTACGGGCGGCTGGTCGAGGCCGGCGCGTTCGAAGGGCTGGACGTGGAACTGCGTGACGGGCAGCTTGTCGATCGGGGGCGCACCGGCGGCGAACCGGTACACAGGCTCGACATCGCGACCTACGACCGGATGGTCGAGACGGGCGCGCTCGAGGACGAGCCGGTGGAGCTGCTCGACGGGCTGCTGGTCGAGATGAGCCCGCAGGGCGACAGCCACATAGCGGCGATCGTGCTGCTGACGCGCCACTTCAGGATGGCGCAGGCGTGGCTGATGGTGCAACTGCCGCTGGACGCCAGGCCGCGCTCCAAGCCCGAGCCCGACCTCGCGCTCGTTCGCGAAGGGCCACGGCCCGACTGGCGCAGCCCAGGTGCGGCCCTGCTGACGATCGAGATCGCGGTGACCTCGCACAGGAAGGACCGTGGCAAGAAGCTGCAGATCTACGCGCTGGCCGGCGTACCCGCGTACTGGCTGGTGGACATCCCCGGCCGCGCGATCGAGGTGCGCACCGACCCGGGACCCGGCGGCTACGGCCACTGCGAGGTATACGGGCCCGGCGCCACGGTGCCCTCGCCCGTCGAGGGCGTGCCCGACCTCGACGTCGCATCGCTGTTCGAGGGTCTCGACAACGGCGACTGATACCCGCCCAAGGCATCTTTCTGTCTACCGAGCTCTCTTTTGCGGTCCCATGGTGATCGAGGCCCGCGTCTCAGAATCTTTACAAGAAGAATCCATTTAGCCAACGGTCTCTGTAGGATTGGCGACGCCATCGTGGGGGAGCAGCACGCTTCTGATGGGTGGCCTCGTTCCAGCATCGCGACAACTGGAGGTCCACATGAGCACGCACTTCCGTCTCCGTGGCAGCAGCCGGCCGACCACCAGGGCGATCGAGCCGGTGAAGCCGGGCGAGCGGCTGACCGTCACGATCTACGTCCAGCGCGACCCGCAGGGCACGCCTGCCCCGGCGGCGCACGAGCTGGGTCGCCTCGCCCCCCGTGCGCGCTCCTACCTGCGCCCCGAGGAAGCGGTCGCGGCGTTCGGTGCCGCTCCCTCCGACCTCGACACGGTCGTCGCGTTCGCGACGGCGCACAAACTGAAGGTGGTGGAGCGGAGCATCGCCAAGCGCCTGGTGCGAGTGGCAGGCACCGCCAAGCAGATGGGCGAGGCGTTCGGTGTGGAGCTGCGCCGCTACAAGCACCCCGAGGGGGGCACCTATCGCTCCTACAAGGGCGAGCTGCTGCTCCCCGCCGAGCTGGCCGGCGTGGTGGAGGGCGTGCTCGGGTTGGACAACCGACGGATGGTTCGCACCCGCCCGCGCGTCTCCAAGCGCGCCGCCGAAGCCGAAGGCGGCTCCGAGGCGCCCGCCAACGCCTACACGCCGCCGATGCTCGCAAAGCTGTTCGACTTCCCCGCCGGCGACGGCGCCGGGCAGTGCGTGGCGGTGCTCGCGTTCAACGGCGAAGGCACCAAGGGCGGCTACGAACCAAGCGCGCTCGAAGGCTACTTCACCAAAACCCTCGGACAGGCGGCGCCGAAGCTCACCGACGTGGTCGTGCAGGGCCCCGGCAACCAGCCCGGCAACGGCGAAGGAAACGACGCCACGGGTGAGGTGCTGCTCGACCTGTGCACGGTCGGCGGCGTCGTACCGGGGGCGGACGTGGCGGTGTACTTCACCGAATTCACCGAAGAGGGATGGGTGAACGCGATCAAGGCAGCGGTGGCCGACACGACCAGCAAGCCGAAGGTGATCTCGTGCTCCTATGGCAACCCCGAGGACGACGAAACGAAGGGCGCGTGGACCGCGCAGGCGGTGAAGCTGGTCAACGGCGCCTTCGAACAGGCCGCCGCCCAGGGAATCACGATCTGCTGCGCCTCCGGCGACGAAGGCTCGGCCGACGAGCCCGGCACGAAGACCCCGCACGTCGACTTCCCCGCCTCGAGCCCGTGGGTGCTGGGCTGCGGCGGCATCCGCCTGGAAGCGGACCCCGCGAGCGGGACGATCACCTCGGAAAAGGTGTGGAACGACCTCGCCAAACAGGAGGGCGCCACCGGCGGCGGCGTGAGTCGGCTGTTCGCGGTGCCCGAGTGGCAGGCCGCCGCCGGGGTCCCCGCCAACGCCGACAAAAGCGGCAAAACCGGGCGCGGCGTGCCCGACGTCGCCAGCCTCGCCGACCCCGAAACGCCGATGTGGGTGCTGAGCCCGAACGGCCAGCTGGGCGGCGTAGGGGGCACGAGCGCCTCGGCGCCGCTGTGGTCGGCGCTGATCACGCTGCTCAACCAGCTCACGGGGACGCCGCTGGGGTTCTGCAACCCGCAGCTGTACGCGCATCTGAATGACAGCCTCCTCGACATCGTCGCCGGCAACAACGGCAGCTACAAGGCGGGTCCGGGTTGGGACGCGTGCACCGGTTGGGGCCGTCCCAACGGCACACAGCTATTGCAGGCGCTGAAGGCTGTCCCTCCCGCTCCAGAACCCACCCCCGCCGCGCCGAAACCGGCTCCCTCGACGACGCCCCCGGTGCCGGGGCTCAGCTCCAACCTCGTGGGGCCCGAAGGGCAACTGTTCGCCGACCCCCACCCCGGCGAAGATGAGAGCGCCTTCCAGGTTGACAACACCAGCGATGCGTACTACAAGTCCCCCTACTACAAAGCTCACGAAGAACAGCTGCAGCCGGTCCCGCCGCCGCGCGTGACCCCACCGCGGATGCAGCTCGCACAGGTGATCGGCGCCGGCCCGCTCGCGCCGTGCGTGGCGGCGAAGCGGATCAGCTTCCATGCCGCGGGCGACACCGGGCCATCGGAAGCGTCGCACGTCACCACCGTGGCCAGCGTGGCCGACGCGATGACGGCGGAGCTGAAGGGGTCCGCGCCGGGACAGGGGCCGATGTTCCTGTTTCACCTCGGCGACGTGGTGTATAGCTTCGGCGAGCACCAGTACTACTACGACCAGTTCTACGAGCCCTTCCGCGGCTACGACGCGCCGATCTTTGCGATCCCCGGCAACCACGACGGGTTCCCGTCCGAAGAGAGTGAAAACACCGAATCGCTGTTCGCGTTCCTGCGTAACTTCTGCGCCGCCGCCCCCGGCCCCTCGCCCGATTCGGGCGGCCTGGTGCGCTCGGCGATGAACCAGCCGGGCGTGTACTTCACACTCGACGCGCCGTTCGTGTCGATCGTCGGGCTGTACTCCAGCGTGCTGGAGGGTCCTGGGGTGATCTCCTCCGAGGGCGGTCGCTACCCAACGCTCGACGAACGCCAGCTGGAATTCCTGACGGCGGAGCTCACGCGCCTGAAGCCCCAGCGCGAAGCGGGCGAACGGGCGGTGCTGCTCGCCTGCCACCACCCGCCGCTGTCGGTGGACGAGAAGCACGGCGGCACGCGGGGGCTCACCGAAGACATCGACAAGGCGTGCGCGGCCGCCGGGCTGCGGCCCGACGTGGTGCTCTCCGGGCACGCCCATCTCTACCAGCGCTACACGCGCACAGTGGAAGGGGCGGAAATCCCCTACATCGTGGCGGGCAGCGGCGGGCACAACGTCACCAAGCCCAAGCCGAATGCGGCGGAAGCGACGCTCCCGCAAGGGTATGCGGTGGCCGTCGAGCCGATCCTCGAGTACGGCTACCTGACGCTCACCGTGGACATGTCGGGTGCGTCCCCGACGCTTACCGTGGCGTTCAAGCCGACCCGCGGCAAATCGGCCAAGGACGAGGAACCGCTGGCGGGTGACACGGTCACGATTGACCTGGCGACGCGGAGGATCGTGTAGGGCCGGGGGAGGGGCCCGGCCAGTCGTCGCTACTGCAGCTCGATCGCGCGCATCGTTTGCTCGTCGGGCAGCTTGTCGAGGATGCGCCGCCGCCACGGCCGGCCGGCGCGAGCGTGGAGCCTACGGGCTGTTGCGGTCGGAGCCGCAGCACGCGCGGGGTCGGGCGCTTGTGGCTTGGCGCGGTCCGGCGGCTCTGAAACCTCGCCATCGGTCCGTATCCTCGCGTGCCACAATGAACCGATGGCAACACAGGCTGCCCGTATCGCACCTGCCGACTGCTCGCTCCCGCTCTACCGGATGGACGTCGGGACGTACAACCGCCTGGTCGAGGCTGGGGCGTTGGAAGGCGTGGAGGTCGAGCTGCTCGAAGGGCTGCTCATCAACAAGTACTCCCACCGCGAGGATGACATCCACCGGCTGGATGTGGGGACCTACGAACGGATGGTTGCCACGGGCCTGCTGGAGGGATTGCCGATCGAACTGCTGGAAGGGCTGCTGGTCGAGGTGAGCCCACAAGGTGAGGAGCACGCGGAAGTGATCAGGCGCCTGACGCGTCACCTGGGGACAGCCCGGGCGTGGCTGGACGTGCAACTGCCACTGGAAGCTAGGTGGGGCGCGCTGCCCGAGCCAGACCTTGCTCTTATCGAGAGGCCGCCTCCTCGCGGCCGGCACCCCCGAACGGCGCTGCTCGCCGTCGAGGTCGCGGTGAGTTCGCACAGAGAGGACCGCGGTGAGAAGGCCGACCTGTACGCGGGAGCCCCGATACCCACCTACTGGCTCGTGGATGTCCCCGGCCGCACGGTCGAGGTCCGCACGGACCCCGGACCCAAGGGGTACAACCACTGCGAGATCTACGGTGTCGGCGCCACGGTCCCCTCGCCTGCCGAGGGCGTACCCGACCTCGACGTCACATCGCTGTTCGCGGGCCTGGGCGACTGACGCGCGCGGGTGCGCGGGCCCGGTCCCCCGCAGCACGCTACCGAGGCCGTAGCACCGCTGCGGCCAATGCCGCATGGCGGCCCAACCCCCATCCCAATCCTTTCAAAATCCTTTCCCACCCGAACGTCTGTTCGCCATCGTATGATGTGCGGGATGCCCTCGAGCAACCAAATCGTCGTCAGCGGTGCGCGCGAGCACAACCTGAAAGACATCTCCCTGACGCTGCCGCGCGACGCGCTGGTCGTGATCACCGGGCTGTCGGGGTCGGGCAAGTCGAGCCTCGCGTTCGACACGATCTACGCCGAGGGCCAGCGCCGCTACGTCGAGTCGCTGTCGGCGTACGCGCGGCAGTTCCTCGGGCAGATGGACAAGCCCGACGTGGACTCGATCGAGGGGCTCTCGCCGGCGATCTCGATCGATCAGAAGACGACTTCGCGCAATCCCCGCTCGACCGTCGGCACGGTCACCGAGATCTACGACTACCTGCGCCTGCTGTGGTCGCGTGTGGGCAAGCCGCACTGCCCGATCTGCGGGCGGCCGATCATCGGGCAGTCCGCGGAGCAGATCATCGACCAGGTGATGGAGCTGGCGGAGGGCACGCGCTTCATGGTGATGGCGCCCGTCGTGCGCGGGCGCAAGGGCGAGTACGGCAAGCTGCTGGAGGAGCTGCGCGCCGACGGCTTCGCGCGCGTGCGGATCGACGATCGCATCCGCATGCTGGAGGAATCGATCGTGCTCGACAAGCGCTACAAGCACGACATCTCGGTCGTCGTGGACCGGCTGATCATGCGCCACGACGTGCGCAAGCGCCTCGCCGATTCGATCGAGACGGCCGTGCGTCTGGCGGACGGGTTGGTGGAGGTGGAGATGATCGGCTCCGCCGCTGGGTCACGTACCGCGAGCAGCGAGCCCGGTGAGGCGGCAACGGCGGCCGCGAGCCGGGAGGGATCGGGCGATATCGTCACTTACTCCGAGCGCTTTGCATGTCCCGAGCACGGGCCCTCGCTGGTCGAGCTGGAGCCGCGGATCTTCTCGTTCAACTCCCCCCACGGCGCGTGCGAGCGCTGCCACGGGTTGGGGGCGCAGATGGAAATCGACCCCGATTTGCTCGTGCCCGACCCCACGCTGTCGATCGCCGAAGGGGCGCTCGCGCCGTGGAGCCGGGCGGCGGCCTTCTCCAACTACTACGACCAAGTCGCCGCGGCGCTCGCCGAGAGCTACGGCGTCGACCTCGACGAGCCGTGGGAGGCGTTGCCACGCGAGCACCAGGACCTGTTCCTGCATGGCACGAAAGAGCCGCTGGCGATCACCTACCGCAACCGCTTCGGCCGCCGGCGCTCCTACTCGACGCGCTTCGCCGGGCTGATCGCCAACCTCGAGAAGCGCTACCGCGAAACCGAGTCCGAGGGCGTCAAGGAGAAACTCGAGGAGTACATGTCGCTGCGGCCCTGCCCCGCGTGCGGGGGCGCGCGGCTGCGTCCGGAGTCGCGGGCCGTGCTCGTCGGGGGCACGCGGATCGAGGACTTCTGCGCGCTCTCCGCGCGGCGCGCGATCGAGTGGCTGGATGAGGTGAAGCTCTCCGAGACCGACCGCCACGTGGCGCGTCTGATCCTGCGCGAGATCTCCGAGCGGCTGCAGTTCCTGGAGAACGTCGGCATCGGCTACCTCTCGATGGACCGCGCCTCGGCGACGCTGTCCGGCGGGGAGGCGCAGCGGATCAGGCTTGCCACGCAGATCGGCAGCTCGCTGGTCGGCGTGCTGTACATCCTCGACGAGCCCTCGATCGGGTTGCACCAGCGCGATAACTCGAAGCTGATCGCCACCCTGGAGCGGCTGCGCGACCTCGGCAACACGGTGATCGTGGTCGAGCACGACGAGCAGACGATGCGCGCCGCCGACCACCTCGTCGACCTCGGCCCCGGCGCGGGCGAACACGGCGGGCGGATCGTCGCGCAGGGCACCGCCGCGCAGGTGCAGCGGGTGCGCGAGTCGGCGACCGGGCAGTATCTCGCCGGAACCCTGGCGGTGGCGGTGCCCGCCCGGCGCCGCACGCCCACTGGCTATGTGAAGGTCGAAGGCGCCGCCCAGCACAATCTGCGCGACATCGACGCCTCGTTTCCGCTCGGCACGCTCACCTGCGTCACCGGCGTCTCCGGCTCGGGTAAGTCCACGCTCGTCAACGAGATCCTCTACAAGGCGCTCTCCGCGCACCTGCACCGCGCGCGCGCCCGGCCCGGCGCCCACCGCGCGATCAAGGGGCTGGAGCAGCTCGACAAGATCATCGCCGTCGACCAGTCCCCGATCGGGCGCACCCCGCGCTCCAACCCCGCCACCTACACCGGGCTGTTCGACGTGATCCGCGACATGTTCTCCAAAACCCAGGAGGCCCGCGCGCGCGGCTACAAGCCCGGGCGCTTCTCCTTCAACGTCAAGGGCGGGCGCTGTGAGGTGTGCAAGGGCGACGGCCAGCTGAAGATCGAGATGCACTTCCTTCCCGACGTGTACGTCCCCTGCGAGCAGTGCGCCGGCAAGCGCTACAACCGCGAGACGCTGGAGATCCGCTTCAAGGGGAAGTCGATCGCCGACGTGCTCGACATGCCGATCGAGGAGGCCGTGCAGTTCTTCGAGCACATCCCCAAGGTGCGCCGGCGCCTGGAGACGCTCGACGCGGTTGGCCTCGGCTACGTGCGCCTCGGCCAGCCGGCCACGACGCTCTCCGGGGGCGAGGCCCAACGGGTGAAGCTGGCCACGGAGCTCTCGAAGGTGGCGACGGGGCGCACGCTCTACATCCTCGACGAGCCGACGACGGGGCTGCACTTCGCCGACGTGCAGCGGCTGCTGGAGGTGCTCCAGCGCCTCGTGGACGCTGGCAACTCGGTGGTCGTGATCGAGCACAACCTGGACGTGATCAAGTGCGCCGACCGCCTGATCGACATGGGTCCCGAGGGCGGCGAGGAGGGCGGCCTCGTCGTTGCCGCGGGCACCCCCGAGGAGGTCGCCGCCGAGCCGGCCTCGCACACCGGGCAGTTCCTCGCGCCGCTGCTGGCGGCGGGGGCGTCCTCCAACGGGGCTGGGCCGGCTAAAGCCCGCAGGCGCAAACCACGGGCGAAGGTTCCGGCGTGAACAGCCTGGCCCGCGAGGCCAGGCTGTGGGCGCAGAAGTGGTTGTGGTACGAGCGCAACACGCTGCCCTGGAACCGCGCGCAGATCCACTGGGAGCTGATGCGCCGCGGCGCCTTCGCGCGCTGGCCACTGCAGGGCAACGTGCTGGAGGCGCTGCGCGAGGGCCGTCTGGAGGTGGGGGATGGGGTGCTGTTCGAGCCGGGCGTCTGGATCACCGCCCCTGGCTCCGCACGTGTGCGGATCGGCGCCGGCACGTTCCTCAACCAGGGCGTGATGGTTGCCGCTTACGAGCTGGTCGAGATCGGCGAGCACTGCATGCTCGCCAACGGCTGCTTCATCTCCGACGCCGCCCACCGCCACGACGACCCCGATAAGCCGGTCCCCTGGCAGGGCTTCACCTCGAAGGGCCCCACGCGGATCGGCGCCAACTGCTGGCTGGGCGCCCACGTCGTCGTCACGAGCGGCGTCTCTATCGGCGAGCGCTGCGTTGTCGGCGCGGGCAGCGTCGTCACGCACGACATCCCGCCGTTCTCGGTCGCGGCCGGCGCTCCGGCCCGTGTGTTACGAAGTGTTGAGTACGGCTGATCCCGTCTTGGAGACACGCTACTGTTGCGCTGCGGCCCGCTCGGATGGCGAGGCTCGGCGGCAGGTGTCAACGACAGATTGGGGAACCATGTCGGCTGTGATGTTGTTCACGTCAAGGAAGGCCGCGCTGCGTCGGGTCGCGTTGCTCGGTGGGCTGGTCGTTCTAACGGCGCTTGTATCCGCGGCGAACGCGTTCGCGGTCAGCGGCACCCCGATCAACATCGGCACGCCCTTTGAGAGCGGCCCGCCCTCGGTGGCCGTGGACTCCTCGGGTACTGCGTACATCGCATGGAACAACGAAAAGGACCTGTCCCCCGTCACTACCAACATCGTCCAGTACTGCGTACTTCCGGCAGGAGCGACCGCTTGCTCGCATACGGGCAACCTGGTTCCCGCCGACAGCGGCAGCAATATCGACGGCGTCCACGTGCTGGTCGACGGCTCGACGGTCGTGATCCTCGCCGATGTCTACGGCACCGCCGGCTCCTCGGGGGGCGAATATGAGCCCGAGCAGGAGTGGCAGTCCACCGATGGCGGCTCGACGTTCACCATTGTGGACGGCGGCAAGTCGGTCGCGGATGGCATCCTCAGCGCCGATACTGGCCCGGTCAGCGCGGTCGTGACACCGGGCACCAATGAGCTCGGGTTCGGCTGGCAGTCGGCGGGTGGGCCGCCGACGTTCAACGCCTTCCCGCTCACGTCGCCGCCCGAGTGCTCCACTCAGGAATGCGATGGGACGCCAATCCCGGACGGGGGGCCCTACCCGTTCGCCGAGCTGGAGCCGGAAACGAACCCCGACACGATCAGCAACTCTGGCGGGCAGTTCGCCTCCCAGACGGGGACTAACCCGGGGGTCCTCAGCATTTTCGACACGCTCAACTCCAATGGACCCTTTGCCTGCGCCCCCGGCAACGGCACCGCGTACATGTACGCCAGTGGCGCCCAGAGTTCGACCAACAACTACAACATCTCCCCGGGCATGGCCAACAGCGCCTGGAAGGTCGCCGCCGCGCAGGCCGACTGCAACGTGGATAACTTCGCCGTCGCCGGTGGCCCGAGCGGCTTCGGCGTGCTTGAGAACGACACCGCGCACAACAACATCGTCTACCACCGCTTCGACCAGACGAACGAGAACTTCGACACGCCCTACGTGACTATTGCTGGCAACCAGGGAGAGGGGGATCCGGCTGTCTCTCAGGACGGAGCCGGCGGCGTCTATGCGACCTTCCTCCTTGGTGGAGGTGGCGGTCCGATCAGCCTCGCCTACAGCGCAAACGGGGGCACGAATTGGACCGGCCCTGCGACGTTGAACCCCAATACCGATGGGGGCGCGAACGAAGTGACCAGCTCCGTCGGCCCAACCGGGCAGGGATGGGCGGCATGGCGCGACAACGGCTCCGTCTATGCCCAGCAGTTCGTCGCGACCGATGCGGTTACGCCGCCCACCCCGACCACGCTCACGACCAGCCAGACCTCAGGCACGACGACCGGCGCGAGCATCACGATTCCCGCCGGCACGGTAGGTGAGACCGACAAGGCCACGATCGCCGGAGCGAACGCCAGCACCGCGTTCGGCGTCGTCGTCTACACGCTCTACTCGTCCTCGTCCTGCGCCGCGGCCAGCAAAGTGTTCAGCGGCGGCGGGAGCGCTGTCAGCGGCGGCGTCGCGGCAGCGTCGGCCCCGGTCACGACGGCCCTCGCTAAGGGTACCTACTACTGGCAGGCGTCCTACGGCGGCAACGTGAGCAGCATCTCCGGTCCCGGAAACGCCCCCAGCACGAGCACCTGTGGCTCGGAGGTGCTGACCGTAGGCTCTTCCTCATCGATCGGTGGCGGTGCGTCCAGCACCAGTACGAGCATTACCGTCACCATCACCTGCGAAGTGGTCCCCTGTACGGTCACGCTCACGATCACCGTCGACCCGCCGGCCACGGCGAGCGCCGCGCGCAAGAAGAAGCATCGGCACACGAAGACCATCACGCTGGGAAGCGGCAAATTCACGCTCACGAGCAAGGGCACGCATAAGCTCACCGTCCACCTGACGAAGGCTGGCAAGCACTACGTTGCTGCCCATCACGGGCGTCTGAGTGCGAAGCTTCTCGTCTCCGATCAGACCAATGGTGCCACCTTCCTGAGCACCCGCACGATCGACGTCACCCCCGCCAAGCACCACCACAAGCACAAGAAGTAGCGCCGTCGACCCGGCAGCTGGACAACACCGACGGTTGGGGGCTAGCGCTGCCCGCGAGCAGATGCTACTCTGGTAGGTATGGGGAGGATGTCGTTTTCGGGTTCGGTAGTCGTAGTGCTGGCCATCGTCGCCTCGGCGATGGCGCCGCCGGCCGCGTCGGCCAGGTCCACCGCTGATGTAGCCGCCACGCAGACGCTCGCGCGCGCTGCCAAGGTGCTGCTGCAGGCGGCTCGTCCCGACCTCCCCAAGGGACTCGCCAACGTCAACCGCTACGCCAAGGAAGTCGCCGCTCAGTGTCCGCAGGCGGCAGCAAAATCGCCCCAGAACCACGGCGCCGAACAGCTCGACAACGAGGTCATCGCTGCGATGACGGTCGTCGGCTACCGCACCGGGGCCGGCCCCGTCAAGACCTTCTACCACGCGGTCAAAGGCCTGCACTGGAGCAACCCACGACTCACGCACGCGGTGAAGACCTACGCGACGAAGCTCGACAAGCTGGTCAGCCTCACCGTACCGGACCTCTGTGGCGACATCAAAGAATGGGTTGCCAGCGGCTACCAGACGCTAACGGCGAGCACCACCCAGTTCCTCAAGCAGTACGAAGCGGTCGATCCCGAAGCTGAAGAAGGCCCGCTGATCCTGCGGCTCGCCAAGCCGTACGCGACCGCCGGCGATATCTCGCTCTACCACAGCATCGAACGCTTCGAAGCGGAACTGGCCGAAACGGAAGCCCGCGCGGTCTTCGCCTACAAGACCATCATGAACACGGTGGAATTGAACCAGTAGGGGCCCTATCTGGGCCCGGCGGGCGCGGTGCTGAGGGCCAGTCGTCGAAGCACGCTGGAACATGGCGACGCAATCTATCCCGACATGTGGTACAGTACTCGCGCGGTTTCAAAATCTGTCTCACGTCAAGAGATACGCTTGATGGTCCGATGATTGGGCACTGCACATAGTTAGTTCCGGCACCATGGCGTTGCCGTAGAAGACGGCGTCTGGGTACTGGGATTTACCCACCCTCAACCGCAGCACAATGGATGTAGATAGCGCCGATTCCGGGCGTTCTCGCCTCATTGGAGGGGCCCCGGGGTACGGTCGTCCTTACCCAAAATCGAAGCACACGAAGTCGATAGCGCCGGGCGCCGTGGTGGCTTGCTGTGAAAAAGCGGGCGCTGGGGAACCGGTTCACTCTACCCAAAATGGAGTTATTTGCGATGCAGTACACAAGGATGTTGATCACGATGGGTTCATTCAAAATCAAATCCAAGGAGCACTTAAAATGACCAGTAGGTTCATGAAGATCATGGGGCTCTGCCTCGTGGCTGCGTTTGTTATGAGCGCGGTGGCGGTGGCTACGGCCTCGGCTAGTACGCCGGGGTTCATATTTTCGGGTACCAACAAGGCTTTCTCCTCCAAAAGCGGCGAAGGTAAACTGGTGGCAAAAAGCGGCGAAAATGGCGAACTAGAAGTAAAATGCACATCCGACAAAGACCGAGGTGAAGTTTCAGGTGCCAGCGGGACGGATAAAGTTACAAACGTGGTCGTAACTTTCAATGGATGTACACTCAAAGTCCTCCTCGAAAGCTATGCATGCTCGAACGCGGGGAAAGAAGAAATTATTACGAATACACTCGAAGGCGAGCTGGGGTATGTCAAAGGCACTTTAAAAGTCGGCTTGGTCCTCTTGCCTAAAGAATCAAGTGCGGGCTTTGCTGAATTCAAATGTGTCCATAGCACCAAAACAGTAACAGTCAAAGTAACAGGAGAGGTAATTGGCGAAATTCCTTCTACCAGCCTGAATGTTTTAATCGATCCCCCAGGGCATTTTAGCCTCTTGTACGAACACCTAACTAAAAACTATGAACAGCAGTACCAGGAACTCGAAGTATTAGGTAGTCTTCTTACGAAATTAACACTGTCAACTGAAACGAGCCTTGAACCAGGAAAACTGCTACAGTCAGCAATTACCACGAAAGATGAAATCTTTCCCTTAGAAAGTATGGAGATCAGCGGATAATCTGTTGATGCAGAAGTAAGGTTGTTACTCTTGTGCGTGGGCCTGCATAGGCCCACGCACAAGCATCGTGTGCCAGCTTATGGAGGGGGCGAGAATGGTCGGGAGTGACGATAGTCTAACTGGGAATAGGGGGCGGTTGGGTGCTGGCTCTTCTGTCTCTTCTTGGTGGATTGGTAGGTATTGGAAACCGCGGCTTTGGTTGGTGTTTGCTGCTTATGTGTCGGTGGGGGGGGCATTGTTGAGCGCCCCAACGATGACGCTGGCAGCGATTCCTTCAATCGAAGAAGAGTCGGTCGCAGACGTTTCAGGGAGTAGCGCCACGCTGCAGGCAAGGATCAATCCGGGTGCACTGGACACGACGTATCGTTTCGAATATGCCAAAAGCGAAGCGGCCCTGCTCGCCGGAGAAGGCGAGGTGTTCCCCGCGCCGCCGGCGCCGGAAGGCGAAGCAGGCGCGGGCAGCGGAGGCGTGGTCGTCGAAGTGCACCCGCAGGATCTGACGCCGCGCACGAACTACTGGTACCGCGTCCTCGCCAAGAACGGAGAAGGCGAAACGCCGGGTTGTCGGATGCCGGGGACCTGTCAATCGCTCACGACGCGGCCGGCGGGTGGCGAGTTCGAACTGCCGGATGGACGGGCGTGGGAACTCGTCTCTCCGGCACCGGGCAGCAGTGGCGCGTCGGCTGCGATCGAGCCCATCGAGCCCTCGGGGGTGCTGATTCAGGCTGCCGTCAACGGCGACGCGTTCAGCTACGGGGTGATCGGCTCCACGGAAGCCGACCCGGCGGGAGAGGCGTTCTATTCTCAGGCGTTCTCCGCTCGCGGCGATGACGGCTGGTCCTCGCGGGACATTGCCACGCCTCACGAACACGCGGCTCCTCTCACTGGTGGGTCGGAGGGGGAATACAAGTTCTTTTCGCCCGATCTGGCGGTCGGCCTCGTTGAGCCTCTAGAAGAAGCGATGGGGTCCAAGGTGGCATTGCTATCGCCGGCAGCGTCCGAAGAGACGAGCTATCTGCGGGCTGATGCGCCACTGTTGCCTGAAGCTTTCGAGCAGGAAGTCTATACTGAAGCTCAGACGGAAGGCGGCTACCTGCCGCTTGTGACGGGCTGCCCGCCGCCGGCGAGCGAAAAATGTAAGCTGAGGGTGGAAGAACGGGCAAATGTGTTCCCCGGCGCCGTCTTCGGCGGAGCAACTCGATTCGACGGCGCCACTGCCGATCTGAGCCATGTGGTCCTCGCATCTGACGTGCCTCTGACGGAAAAGACGCCGGATGGGGAAACGACGGAAGGAGAAGGTCTTTACGAGTGGGCCGCTGGGAGGCTGCAGCTCATCAGCGTGCTGCCCGAAGGCGTACAGTCCAAGAACCCCAGCAAGTTTGGAGCTGACGACGAAGATGCGCGGGGCGCGATATCGAGCGACGGCTCGCGCGTTGTGTGGTCGTCGGGAGAAAACCTCTATCTGCGGGAGGTATCGAATGAGCAGACAGTGCAGATCGATACACCCGAAGAACATGCGCTCGGCGGCGGAGGCCAAGCGACGTTTCAGTTTGCGAACAGCAACGGATCGAGGGTGTTTTTCAGCGATGAAGCGCAGTTGACAGTAGGCTCCACGGCAGACCGGGAAGACGCTGATCTATACGAGTGTGAAATCGTGGAAGAAGTGGGTCGAGCGACGTGTAAGTTGACAGATTTGACCGTCGATTCCAATAATGGGCAGCACGCGAATGTGCGCGCGGGTTTCAACGGTGGCTCGGTCCTGGGCGCAAGCGAAGACGGCTCGTATGTGTATTTTGTCGCGGAGGGCGAATTGACAGAAGTCGCAAACGGGCGCAATGAAAGGGCTGAAAATGGGCAGTTCAATCTCTACGTTTCACACTACGACACTGGACGCAAGAAGTGGGAAGCACCGGTGTTCATTGCCGTACTCTCGACCGAAGATCAGCCGAGTTGGGGGGGGCAATACGGTGTACCCTCGATCGAAAATATTACTTCTAGGGTGTCCCCGAACGGCGAGTATCTTGCGTTTATGTCGGATCGGCGTTTGACGGGATACAATAATACCGATGCCAACAGCAGCGCTGCCGGTGCGGCCGACGAGGAGGTCTATCTCTACAGGGCGCCGTCGGCTGGCGCGCCCTCCGGCCAGTTGGTGTGTGCGTCGTGCAACCCTACTGGCGAGCGGCCGACCGGGGTGCTAGATCGTGCCAATCCCGTATCGTCGGTGTTGGCTGATCAGGAGTTCATTTGGCGAGAACGGTGGCTGGCGGGGATTGTTCCGGGATGGACGGCGATGGAAAATGGTGCTGCGCGCTACCAGTCTAGGTATCTATCCGACGAAGGCCGACTGTTCTTCGACAGTCCCGATGCGCTCGTGCCGCAGGCTACGAACGGTGTCACAGATGTGTACGAGTATGAGCCGGCTGGCGTTGGCGGTTGCGGTACGTCGAGTGTGACGTTCAGCGGACACTCGAACGGGTGTGTCGCGCTGATCTCGTCTGGTTCCTCAGGTGAAGAATCGGCGTTCCTGGACGCGAGCGAAGACGGCAATGACGTGTTCTTCCTGTCCTCGGCGCGGCTGGCGCCGGCGGACACAGGTTCGGCGTTGGCCGTCTACGACGCCCACGTGTGCCTGCCGGCGTCGCCGTGCTCCGTGGAAGCATCGTTCCCGGCGTCGTGCGCCACGGAAGCCGCCTGCAAGCCGGCCCCCACTCCGCAGCCGGCGATCTTCGGGCCTGGACCGAGTGAAACCTTTTCGGGCGCTGGCAACCCGGCGCCTGGATCCGGCCCACCCGCCGTGATACCGAAGCCCACAAAGTGTAAGAAAGGTTTCGTCAAGAAGCACGCCAGGTGTGTGAGAAAGAAGAATCCGAAGAAAGCAAAGCGGGCCAGCAATCACCGGAGGGCAGGCCGATGACAATCTTCCGAGCTTTCGAAAAATGTGTTATAGCCCCCTTTCTGGGGATGACGATCCTCGCGCTCGGAATGGTCGCCACGCCAGCGTCCGCTACGGAAGCTTTCCCCGAAGTTCCATGGTGGCATGTGAACGTTGGCTCCCGCCCAACGTACCTGCCGCCCGGCGGGGAAGGTACGGTCGTGATCTTGGCGACTAATCTCGGCGACGGCGAAGTCAACGGCAGCGAAGGCGCTCCGGTGACGGTGAAGGATAAGTTGCCGGCCGGTATCGAAGCGACCGAAGCTTTTTATGCTGCGGGATCGGGGACGGAAGGGTTTTACGGCAGGGGACCGTGTTCCGGCTCTTCGGAAGTCGTGTGCAGCTTCGCCGGCTTCCTGCCGCCCTACAGGCGCGTGGAAGTTAAGATCAGGGTCAGCGTGAACGGAACGTTGGACGGTCAGCTAGCTGACGATGTGAGCGTGTCCGGTGGCGGTGCGCCTGGGGTGTCCGTCAGCGATCCTTTGACGATCGATAGTTCGCAGACGCCGTTCGGCGTGGAAACGTATGAGCTCACCCCGGAAAACGCGAACGGGACGGTGGATACGCAGGCGGGCTCTCACCCGTTCCAGTTGACGGGCACGATGGTGCTCGACGCGGGCACGGAAGCGCACACTGAAGAATTCGACGCGCATATCGCCGCAGTGGCGCAGCCTGCGCTCCCGAAGGACCTGCATTTCGCTCTTCCACCGGGCTTTGTTGGAAACCCGACACCTTTCCCGCAGTGCCCGGAAGCGCTGCTCTACAAGGAAACCTGTCCGGTGGACACGCAGCTCGGGGCGGCGGTGGTCACGCTTGGTCATCCGTTGAATACTACGGTCGTGAGTCCGGTCTACAACATGGCGCCGGCCCCAGGTGAGCCAGCGCGTCTCGGGTTCAATGCACCCGGGATTCCGGTTCTTCTAGACACCTCGGTGCGCACTGGCGAAGACTACGGGGTGACGCTGAGCTCGGACAATATCACGCAGACGGGGCAGCTCCTATCGGCGCAGGTTACCATTTGGGGTGTGCCGGGCGATCCGCGGCATGATCGTTCGCGCGATGAAGTTACAGCGACTTCGGAAGTCTATTGCCTCGGCCAGAGTTCGCAGGAAGGCTGTCCCAAAGACACGATCAGCGCGCCGTTCCTGGCGCTGCCGACATCGTGCGGGAACCTATCTGCGCAACCATTGGAGTCGACGGTTACAGGGGACTCGTGGTCGGCGCCGCGGCAACCGTCGCAGGATGCCGCTCCGCTGACCTACAAGCTCCACGACCAGACATCCCCCTCGATTGCCCTCGACGGCTGCGAAGGCTTGAACTTCGAACCGTCGATCAAGGTGACCCCAAACAGCGAAGCGGGGAGCAGTCCGAGCGGGTTGAACGTCGACGTGCACGTCCCCCAGAGCTCGATCCTGGTCCCCAACGGCCTGGCGGAGTCCGACCTGAAGAACATCACGGTCACGCTGCCCGAAGGGTTGCAGGTGAACCCTTCAGCTGCTGATGGGCTGCAGGCGTGTACGCAGGCCGAGATAGGCTTCAAGGGCGAAAATCCCGAAACCCACGTGCAGGAATTCACGCCAGAAGAACCGTCGTGCCCAAACTCCTCGAAGATCGGGACGGCGACGATCCATACGCCGCTGTTGCCGAACCCGCTGAAGGGCTTTGTGTACTTGGCCTCGCCGCAGAACTTTGCGGGGCCGCTTGAAAACCCGTTCGGATCGCTCGTGGCGATGTATGTCGTCGTGCGGGACCAGGTGTCGGGCGTACTCGTCAAGCTCCCGGGCAGCGTGTCGCTGAACGAGGCCACGGGGCAGATCACCGCGAGCTTCGACAACAACCCGCAGCTGCCCTTCGAAGACGCCGAACTGGAATTCTTCGGTGGGGAACGCGCCCCCCTGGCGACACCGGCGCGGTGCGGGTCCTACGTGACGAACGCATCGTTCACCCCGTGGTCGGGCAACGCGCCGGTCCCGTCCATCTCCGAATTCAAGATCTCCTCCGGCCCGAACGGGTCGGCGTGCCAGAGCCCGCTCCCGTTCACGCCCTCGCTGCACGCGAGCTCGGCCAACCTGCAGGCGGGTGGGTTCACGCCGTTCACGACGACGTTCAGTCGTGAAGACGGTCAGCAGAACCTGCAGGGCATCCAGTTGCACATGCCCGCGGGCCTGTCGGGCCTGCTCTCAGCGGTGAAACCGTGCGGCGAAGCGCAGGCCAACGCAGGCACGTGCGGGCCGGAAAGCGAGATTGGGGAAACGATCGTCTCGGTCGGCGTCGGCGGTGACCCGTTCAGCGTCACGGGCGGCAAGGTGTACATCACCGAAAAATATGAGGACGCCCCCTTCGGCCTGTCGATCGTAAATCCGGCGAAGGCCGGCCCGTTCGATTTGCAGGAAGGCAGGCCGGTGATCGTGCGCGCGAAGATCGAAGTGAACCCGCTGACGGCGGCATTGACGGTCACGACCAACTCGCCGGGTGAAGGGGACGCGATCCCGACGATCATCGACGGCATCCCACTACAGATCAAGCACGTCAACGTCACGATCAACAGGCCGGGCTTCACGTTCAACCCAACCGACTGCAACCCGCTGAAGATCACGGGGGGCCTCACGAGCGCGGAAGGGGCCACCGCCTCGCTCGAAGTGCCCTTCCAGATCACCGACTGCGCGGCGCTGGCGTTCAAACCCAAGTTCGCGGTCACGACGTCGGGGCACAGCTCGCGGAAGGATGGCGCGAGCCTCGACACGACGGTGACCTACCCGAGCACCCCGCAGGGGACCGAGGCCAATATCGCCAGGGTCAAGGTCAGTCTGCCCGTGAAGCTGCCGGCGCGGCTGACGACGCTGCAGAAGGCGTGCCCGGAACAGACGTTCGCAGCGAACGTCGCCGGCTGCCCGGCCGCCTCGATGGTGGGCGAGGCGACGGCGAAGACACCGGTGCTGCCCGTTCCCCTGAATGGGCCGGCGTACTTCGTCTCCCACGGTGGGGCGAAGTACCCCGAACTGGTGGTCGTGCTACAGGGCGACAACGTCACAATCGACCTGCGCGGCGAAACGGCGATCTCCAAAAAGGGCGTCCTGACATCGACCTTCAACGCGGTGCCCGACGCGCCCTTCTCGAGCTTCGAATTGAAGCTGCCCGAGGGGCCCTACTCTGCCCTCACCGCGAATGGCGCGAACCTCTGCAAGGCCGGCACGCTGACGATGCCGACCGAACTGGTCGCTCAGGATGGCGCGGTGATCAAGCAGAGCACCAGGCTCAAGGTCACCGGTTGCCCGAAGAAGAAGCCCAAGCACAGGGCGAAGGGCGGGAAGCACAAGAAGTAGGCGGAGCACAGACACACCAAGGCTTGCAGGTTTCCCGGGCGCCTATCCCTCTCTTTGGGCGGCCCGCGGAGATCCGGATCCGTGACCACCTCTCCACGCATTCGGACAAGCCGACCGGGGGCGCCGGCCTAACCTGATCCGGCGCCCCCGGCGGCCTCAGCCCAGCAACTCGTGCAGCTCGGCCACCTCGGCCGGATCGATCTTGTAGGTGTGCTCGGGGCCGGGGTAGCGCCGCGCGCGGACGTCCTCCGCATAGGCGAGGACGCCGGCGTTCATCTCCTCCTGGAGGTTGGCGTAGCGCTTGACGAAGCGCGGGCCGAGGCCGTCGCGGATGCCGAGCAGGTCGTGGAAGACGAGCACCTGTCCGTCGGTGGCGGGGCCGGCGCCGATGCCGATCACGGGGATCTCCATCTTGCCCGTCAGCTCCTCGGTGACCGCGGCGGGGATCGCCTCGAACACGATCGCAAAGCAGCCGGCCTCCTGCAGCGCCAGCGCCTGCTCGGCGATCTTCGCGGCCGCCTGTGCGCTGCGTCCCTGTGCCTTCCAGCCGCCGAGCGCGGTGGAGGTCTGCGGGGTGAGCCCGACGTGGCCCATGACGGGGATGCCCGCGCCGGTGATCGCGCGCGCGCGGCTGGCGGAGGCGGGGCCGCCGCCCTCCAGCTTGACGGCGTCGCAGCCGGCCTCTTGCACCATCCGCACGGCGGTGGCAATCGCCTGCTCGTCGCTGATCTCATACGAGCCGAACGGCAGGTCGCCGATCAGCAGCGGCGTGCGCAGCCCGCGCCGCGCGGCGGCGGCGAGCACCAGCATGTCCTCCAGGCGCACCGGCGTGGTGGCGCTGTAGCCGAGCACCGTGGTGGCGGCGGAGTCGCCGACGAGCACCAGGTCGACGCCGGCTGCCTCGGCGGCGCGGGCGGAGGGGTAGTCGTAGGCGGTGACCATCACGATCGGATCGCCGAGCCGCTTCTTCTCGGCCAGCAGCGGCAGCGTCATCGGCAGGCGCCCGGGGTCGTGGGGGATCTGAACGCTGGACTGGTGGGTGGGGCGGGCTCCTGGGTGGCTGGACATGGTGTGTTCGATTCCTCTCTGACGCCGGTTGGCGCCCTCGGGCTGCGGCGTCAGGCGCGCACCTCGTACGCGTTCTTCGAGGCAGGCTCAGCAGAGAGGTCTCTGCCCAGCAGGGTCGCCACCGCGTCGTCGACGGTGATGATGCGGTTGGTTTCGGCCTCCACGTGCACGACGCGGGGCTCGTAGCGCTCCATCTCGGCCTGGTCGTATTGGCCGTAGGAGATCACGATGATCGTGTCGCCGCGGTGCACGAGGCGCGCGGCGGCGCCGTTGACCTTCATCGCCCCCGAACCGCGCTCGCCGGCGATCGTGTAGGTCTCGAAGCGGGCGCCGTTGTCGACGTCGACGACGTGCACCTGCTCGTGCTCGAGGATGTCCGCGGCCTCCAACAGGTCGGCGTCGATCGTGATCGACCCCACGTAGTGCAGGTCGCAGTCGGTCACCGTCGCGCGGTGGATCTTGGACTTGAGCATCACGCGCTGCATGGGGTCTCGTCTCTCCTCTCGCCGATGGTGACTGTGGTTGTGTCCGCTCCATTTACGTTTCGCGCGGTGCGATGCTCGCTCCCGCTGCGCACGGGTTCGAGCGTGACGTTGTCGATCAGCCGCACCCCGCCGACGTGCGCGGCGATCGCCAGCAGCGCCGGCCGATCGAGACGGGGGAGGGGCTCGAGCGTGTCGGGATCGACCAGCGCGAGGTAGTCGGAGCGCACCTCGGCGGCCGCCAGCTCGGCGTTGGCTGCGTCGAGCAGCGCGGCGGCAGAGTGCTCGCCCCTGGCGGCCAGCTCGCCGGCGGCGCGCAGCGCGGCGTGCAACGCGAGCGCGCGGGGCCGCGCGGCGGGGTCGAGCAGCGCGTTGCGGCTGGAGAGCGCCAGCCCGTCGTTCTCGCGCACGGTCGGCAGTGCTTCGATCTGCACGGGCAGGTTGAGATCGGCCACCAGGCGGCGGATCACCACCACCTGCTGGGCGTCCTTCTGGCCGAGGTAGAGCGTGTCGGGCATCGTCATGCACAACAGCTTCGTGACGACCGTGGTCACCCCGCGGAAGTGCGAGGAGCCGCGCGCGGCGCCCTCCAGGCGGTCGGTCAGCCCGAGCACTTCCACCGCGGTTGCAAAGCCCGGCGGGTACACCTCTTCGACCGAGGGTGCAAACAGGAGGTCCGCGCCCGCTTCGGCCGCCAATCCAGCGTCGTGGCGCTCAGAGCGCGGGTAGCGCTCGAGGTCCGAGCCCTCGTTGAACTGCGCCGGGTTGACGAACAGCGACATGACCACGACGTCGCACTGCTCGCGAGCCCTGCGGATCAGCGAAAGGTGCCCCTCGTGCAGCGCCCCCATCGTCGGCACCAGCCCGATCGTCGAGCCGGCCTGTCGGGCCGGCGCCAACGCGGCCCGCAACTCCCCGACGGAGCGCAGCGTTCTCATCGCGCCGCCTGGCCTCCGGTACAGACCCACAAGGCGCGGGGGCTGCTCATGCCGGCGCGTCCCCTGCGGTGCAGGCTCCCGAGGCGCGCAGCGTACTCATGCGAGCGAGGTGAGTCGGTGGGGATGTCGGCTCATGGCCTTCGGTCCAGTTCCTGCGGATACCGGCGCGAGTTAGGAGATGCTCTGGTGCTCTTCGGGTCCATTCCGAGCGTGCCCGGTTGATGGCCTGCAAGGAATTATACAGCGCTTAGGTGGGCCGTGGGGGATTTGGGGCACTGTGTGCGCAGGTTCACAGATAGGGAGGCAGGCCCTCGTAGACACATGAGAGTTAGCATCCGTCCGATGTCGGGCAATGAGAGCCAGCTCTCAGCCGAGCAGCGGCGCGAGGCCCTCAAGGCGGTGTTCGCGCAGGCGCAGGGCTGTACGCGCTGCGCGGAGCTGGCGGCGACCCGCAAGACGGTCGTCTTCGGCGCAGGCAACGCCGACGCAGACCTGATGTTCGTGGGGGAGGCTCCAGGGGCCAGCGAGGACGAGCAGGGGCTGCCGTTCGTGGGCGCGGCGGGCAAACTGCTGGAGAAGCTGCTGGGGGAGATTGGGATGGCGCGTGCGGACGTGTTCATCGCGAACACGTTGAAGTGCCGACCTCCCGAAAACCGCGACCCCCAGCAGGTGGAGATCGAGAACTGTCGCGAGTACCTGTACCGCCAGGTCGAGCTGATCCAGCCGCGGGTGATCTGCACGCTGGGGAACTTCTCCACCAAGCTGCTGCGCGACGATCCGACCGGGATCACGCGCCTGCACGGGCAGCCGGAGGTGCTCGAGGTAGGGCGCCGCGCGGTGCGGCTCTACCCGATCTTCCATCCCGCGGCGGCGCTCTACACGCCGCGGATGCTCCAGACCCTGCGCGAGGACTTCAGCCGCCTGCCGGAGCTGCTGGCGCTGCCGGCGCCGGAGCAACCACAGTGGCTCGAGGTGCCGGAGGTGGCCGGGGAGCTCGAGGAGCTCCCCGCCCCCAGCGGACCCGGCGCCGGCGCGGAGCCGGTGGCCGAGGTCGATCAACTCGGGCTGTTCTGAGGCGGCCCCAGCCCTTAAAGACGACCGGCCCACGGGAGAGGGATCGTGGGCCGGTCGCACTGCTAGGGAGGAGGAGGTTTGTCCAGTATCGGCAGCTACTCAGTCGAACTTGAGGAGGCTTTTGGCAAAGAAGCTTGCAAAAAACGCCTTCTGGGGTTGCGCTCCGAGCGAAACATGATATTCTTGATCTAGTTTATGAGGTATACGGGTTTGGCGGGTCCACTCGCCGGCTGCCAAAAGACGACGGAGATCCCTCGAGAACCATGCAGATCGACATTCATCAGCACATCTGGACTGACCCGCTGCTCGACGCATTGGCCGCTCGCCGGACGCTCCCCTTCGTCCGGCGCTCGCACGGCCTGACGGTGCTGCACAGTGCGGGCGAGCAGCCCTACGTGATCGACCGCGAGGTTGAATCGCCACACCACCGCGTGAGCCTCGTCAACGGCGACGGCCTCGCCCTTGCGGTGGTGGCGCTGTCGAGCGCAATTGGCGTCGAGGCGCTACCGCGCGAGGAGGCGGACGATCTGATCGACGCTCATCTGCAGGGCGTGCTGGCACTGCCCAGCTGGTTCGCCGCGTGGGGGCCGATCGCGCTCGACGACCAGGACCCCGACGACGTCGACCGACTGCTGGCGCGTGGCTGCATCGGGGTGTGCCTGCCCGCGGGGGCGCTCGCCGGCCCCGGTGCGCTGGGGCTGAGCGCGCCGCTGCTGGAGCGGATCGAAGCGCGTGGGGCACCGCTGTTCGTGCACCCCGGCCCGGCGCCGGGCCTACGCTCGGCAGAGGCCTCGCTGAGCGAGCCGCTGTGGTGGCGGTCGCTGACCGATTATGTCGCCCAGATGCAGGCCGCGTGGCTGACGTTCGCGACGCTCGGCCGGCGTGAGTACCCGCGGCTGCGGGTCGTGTTCGCGATGCTCGCGGGCGGCGCGCCGCTGCTCAGCGAGCGGCTCGCGGCCCGTGGTGGGCCGCACTGCGACCTGCACGATCCGCTCGTCTTCTACGACACCTCCAGCTACGGCCCGGCGGCGGTCGAGGCGATGGCGCGCAGGGTCGGTGGGGAGCAGTTGGTGTACGGGTCGGACAGACCCGTCGTCGAGCCCACACCCACTGGCCGCGAGGCGCTGCTGGCGGAGAACGGTGCCCAGCTGCTGGAGCGCGCCGGAGCGATCCGCGCGGTCAGAGCGGCGCGTTCGGTGCGCGTGCGGGTGGCGTCATGAGACGTTCCGCCCGGATGGTGCGTACGGAGGCGCTCGCGGCGTAGAGTTCCACCTGTGCTCACCCGCGAAACCTCGGCCCCCGCTGAGACCGAGGCGGTGGGCGCCGAGTTGGCGGGGCAACTGCAGCCGGGAGACGTGGTGCTGGTGCGCGGCGATTTGGGCACCGGCAAGACGACCTTGGTGCGGGGCGCCGCGCGGGCGCTGGGGGTGGCCGACCCGGTGACCAGCCCCACTTTCGGGATTGGGCACCGCTACCGCGGCGCCGAGGTGACCGTCGCCCACCTCGACCTCTACCGGTTGGCAGGGTTGGAACATGAGGCTCCCGGCCTGCTGGAGGACTACCTGACGGCTGACAGCATCGCGTTCGTGGAGTGGCCGCAGGAGGGCAGCCCAGAGCTCGGCGGGTCGCGAGCGCGGGTGACGATCACCCACGGCGGCGGCGACCTGCGACGGATCGAGATATCCATGCAGCAATGAACGTCCTGAGCTTCGACACCGCCACGCCCGCGACCGCCGTGGGGCTGCGGCTCACCGATGGGACCACGCTGCGGGCCTACGACCAGCCCGAGCAGGGAGAACGCCCCGCGCACACCACGCGATCGCTGACGCTGGCGAGCGAGTTGCTGGCGCAGGCGGGAATCGGCTGGGACGCGTTGGAGCGGATCGCCGTGGGCGTGGGTCCCGGCACCTTCACCGGGCTGCGCGTCGGGATTGCCACGGCGCGCGGCCTGGCACAGTCGCTGGGGATCGAGGTCGTGGGCGTCAGCAGCTTGCATGTGCTTGCACAGGCCGCGCTACGGGAGTCGGATTCGCAGACACGCGGTGTGCTGGCGGCGATCGATGCCCGCCGCGGCGAGGCGTTCGCCGCGGCGTACGACGCACAGGGCGAGCTGGCCCCGCCGCGTGCGCTGTCGCCGGAGGATCTGGTCACGATTCCGAGGGCGCTCGACGGCCAACGCGATTGGTTGGCCGTCGGCGACGGAGCGCTACGCTTTCGGGGATATCTGGAGGCGATCGCGGTCGCGGTCCCAGTGGACACCTCGCCGCTCCACCGAGTGGATGCCGGGGTGCTGTGCGAGCTGGCCGTGAGCGCGCCGGCGGGCGATCCCGAGGCGGTGCTGCCCGACTACCGCCGCCGGCCGGACGCGGAGATCTCCCTGGAAAACAAAGAAAGCAAGAAGTGAGCACACCGCTAGCCGCCAACGTCGCCGCCGAGCAGCCACACCTGGAGATCCGGCGCCTGGCCTACCCGGACCTGCCACAGGTGATCGGGATCGAGCGGCGCGCGTTCCCCACGCCGTGGTCGCTGGCGATGTTCGTCCTGGAGCTCTCCAAGCCCTCGGGGATTTGCCTCGCCGCGGTGATGAACACGGAGGGGAGCAGGCGGCTGGTGGGATACATGATCTGCTCGCGCTACGAGACCGTGTGGCATGTGATGAACGTCGCGGTCGCGCCCGAGCACCGTCGCGAAGGCGTGGCGTCGGCGCTGCTGGGCGAGCTGTACGAGCGCGTCGAGGACGAGCAGGCGCGCTATACGCTGGAGGTGCGCCGCTCCAACGACGTGGCGATCCGCCTCTACGAACGGGAGGGCTTCCGCGCCGCGGGGATGCGCAGACGCTACTACCAGGACAACGGCGAGGACGCCCTCGTGATGTGGCGCACCCCCGCGACGCTGGTGGGGTCCCTGGAGGATGTGCCCAACCCCGGCTTCCTGTGAGGGGCGGCAGCGGGGCTGTCCGCAGAGGGCCAGGCGAATCGGGGGCAAGCATGATCTTCGCGCTTGAGACCAGCTGTGACGACACCTGCGCAGCGGTCATCGATGCAGAGGGCAGGATCCAGTCGAACGTGATCTCCTCACAGGAGGTGCACAACCGCTTCGGAGGGGTCGTCCCCGAGATCGCCTCCCGCCGGCACCTGGAGATCGTCAACCTCGTCGTGACCACTGCACTTGAGCGGGCCGGGACGACCCTCGATGAGATCGATCTGGTGGCCGCCACCCGCGGCCCGGGTCTGGTGGGGGCGCTGCTGGTGGGCTTTGCCACCGCCAAGGCGATCGCCGCCGCGCGGGAGCTGCCGTTCGCGGCGGTCGATCATCTGCAGGGCCACGTGGCGGCCAACTTCATCCTGACCGGAGACCCACCCACCCCGCCGTTCGAGCCGCCCTTCGTATGTCTGATCGCAAGCGGCGGCCACACGCTGCTGGCGCACGTGCGCCAGCACGAAGGCTTCGAGGTGCTGGGCAGCACGCTCGATGACGCGGCAGGAGAGGCGTTCGACAAGGGCGCCCGCATGCTCGGCCTCGGCTACCCCGGCGGCGTCGCACTCGAAGGCCTCGCCAAGGATGGCGATCCGGAGGCCTTCCCGTTCTCCGCGGGCGGGCCGCGTCCGGGGCTGGGCGTCGGTCGCCAGGCGTTCGCACACAGCCTCGACTTCTCCTTCGCCGGCTTGAAGACCGCGCTGCTGTACAGGGTGCGCGAGCTCTCCGAGGCGGAGCTGGCAGCGCGAGCGGCCGATCTCGCGGCCTCCTACCAAGCGGCGATCGTCGGGCGCCTGGTGGAACGGGCCGAGCGGGCGCTGGAGCAGACCGGTCTCGATCGCCTTGCGGTCGGTGGGGGAGTAGCGGCCAACGGCGAGCTGCGCCGGCGACTGGGCGAAGTGGGCGCGAGCCTCCAGGTACACGTGCCCGAGCGGGTGTTGTGCACCGATAACGCCGCGATGATCGCCAGCGCCGCGCGCTTCGCCGAGCGACTGCCCTACCCCGACTACTTGCCGCTCGACGTGTACGCGACCGGAGAACAGGCGGGCGGTGTAGGTGGTGCGTCCGGGCGGCGCCGCTGAAAATAATCTGTGCGAGAGGCAACGGGAACCATCTCTATAGTCACGGGCGATGGCATTCGGGGAGCTCAGCGACACGGCGGAGGTCGGGCGCAACGGACGTGAAGATCCCGGGGATGGGATGCCCACCCACCAGGAGCGGCTCTCGTTGGGAGTGGCGGCGCGACTGTCGCGCTACCTGCAGGTGCTCACGCAGGCGCGCAAGATGGGCAAGGAGACGATCAGCTCGCAGGAACTCTCCGACTACACCCACGTCAACTCGACGCAGATCCGCCGCGACCTCTCGGGCTTTGGCAAGTTCGGCAAGCGCGGCGTCGGCTACAACGTCGAGTCGTTGGTGTCGCAGATCCGCAAGATCCTGCGCACCGCCGGGCAGCACAACATCGCGCTGTTCGGGGCCGGCCATCTCGGCAAGGCGATCGCCTCCTCGGACATCTTCGCCGACCACGGCTTCCGCGTGGTGGCGATCTTCGACGTGGACCCCGACAAGGTGGGTACCACGGTCGGCACCAAGGTGGTACGCCACACGCGCGAGCTGCGCCAGATGGTCGAAGACGAGGACATCGTCGTCGGCGTGCTCGCGATTCCCGGCGACGTTGCGCAGCAGCTCGCCGACGAGCTCGTACAGGCGGGTGTGAAGATCATCTTCAACTACTCCGAGTCGCTGCTGGCGGTGCCACCGGAGGTCACCGTCCACACCTCAAGCCCCGCCGTCGACCTGTTGTACGCACTGTACTTCTATTTGACCTAACCCATGAGCGGCTTGGACCTCGACCGGGCGGCGGAGACCTTCGCGCAGGCGGTGGATGGCACCGTGGGCCTGGAGGAGGAGTTCTCGCTGCTGCACCCCGCCACGCTGGAGATGGTGCCCCGCTTCGAAGCGCTGCGCGAGGCCGCCCACGTGCGCGATCCGCTGCTCTACGAGCACATCACCGGCGAGCTGATCTCCGCGGAGATCGAGATCGTCTCAGGCCCCGGCGCCGACTTCCACGACGCCGTGGGCCGCCAGCGCGAGCGCCGCAGGCGGCTGTTCGCGCTCGCCGACGAGCAGGGGTTGGCGTTGGGCGCCACCGGAACGCACCCGTGGGCCGACTACCGCGAGCAGCGGATCATCGACACGCCGCACTACCGCCGCGTGGAGGAGGGCCTCAAATACGTGGCGTGGCGCAACAACACATTCAGCATGCACGCGCACGTGGGGGTGCGCGACGCCGATCGCGCGGTGCGGGTGTGTGACCGCCTGCGCGGGGTACTGCCGTTGCTGCTGGCGATCTCCGCCAACTCCCCCTACCTCGACGGCCGCGACTCGGGGCTGCACTCGGCGCGTACGCAGAGCTTCACCCGCAGCTTCCCGCGCTGCGGCGTGCCCGACGCGTTCGGCGGGTGGGGGGCGTACCGTGAGTACATCGAGCAGCTGAAGCGCACCAATTCGATCGTGGAGTACACGCAGGTGTGGTGGTCGGTGCGCCCGCACTTCGCGTTCGGCACCGTGGAGGTGCGCATCTGCGACGCCCAAACGACCGCGACGGAGTCCGAGGCGCTGGCGGGACTACTGGTCGCGTGTGTGAGCCAGGCCGCGCGCGACATCGACGAAGGCCTGCCGTTCACGGACCCCTTGCCGCGGATGGTCGAGGAGAACATGTGGCGCGCGATCCGCTTCGGCCTCGACGGGCGGCTGATCGACGTCGAGCGCATCGAGGAGTACCCGGCGCGCGAGGCCATAGAGCGCCTGGCGAGCTGGAGTGCTCCGGTGCGCGGGGAGCTCGGCATCGAGCTGAGCTTCCCGGAGCGCAACGGCGCTCAGCGCCAGCGCGCGATGATCGAGCAGGGCGCGACGCGCGAGGAGGTATTCGCGGCGGCGGTGGCGGAGACCAGGCAAACCTACTCAGCGGAGGTGGCGGTGTGAGCACGCAGGAGGCCCAACAGAGCGAGACCGGGGGCGCGGGAGCCACGGGGCAGCCGAGCGAGGAGGAACTGCGCGCGGCGTACGAGGCCGAACTGAGCCGCATCTCGAGCGCCGACATGGTGCTGCAGGCGACCGTGTCGCTGCTGAACATCGGCGCGCGCCGCCTCGGCCTCCTCGGCGGACCGGATCCGGCAACACCCCAGCAGGGAAACCCCGAGCGCGACCTCGAGCAGGTGCGCGACGCGATCGACGCCGTGCGCGGCCTGATGCCCGTGGTCGAGCGCCGCGCGCCCCAGGAAGCGCGCCCGTTGCGCGATGCGCTCTCGCAGCTGCAGATGGCGTATGCGCGCGAGTCGCAGAGCACGCCCGCGCCACCGCCCTCGCAGACCCCGTCGCAGGCCGCTCCCACCCCACCGCGGGCCGCACCGCCGGCAGCTCCCACTCCTTCGCAGCCGGGCGCGAAACCTGGGCCGGGTCCCGCGGAGTCGAGCGGCCGGTTGTGGATTCCGGGGCGCTGATCCGTTCTCGGGCGAGCATTGGAGATCATCCGCGCGGGTGAAGGTGCAGGACAGGCGCCCGAGGGTGGGGCCTCCATACCCCACCACGACGCGCGCCGGCCACCCTAAACGCCCTCCGCCGCGCGGCGCGATAGACTGCGCGCGCTTTTCCGCCGGGTAGGCGCTTGACCGAGCGATCCGGGCGGATGGTGGACATTTGTGCGCGCGAGCCTCGCGCGGCACGCCAACCGACCGGAGGATTTCTGTTGAGCAGCTTCCTGACAAACCACGGGGTCGTCGTCGCCCTCGTTTGCGCCGCTTGTGCCGTCGTATACGGACTCCTGACGACGCGCGCACTGCTGGCGCTCTCGCCGGGCAACGAGCGCATGCAGAGCATCTCGCTGGCCGTCCAGCAGGGCGCACGCGCCTACCTGAACCGCCAATACACCACGATCGCCATCGTCGGCGTGGTCGTGTTTGTTGCGCTGATCTTCGTCCAGAACATCGCCGTCGCCTGCGGCTTCGCGATCGGCGGGATCCTCTCCGGCGCGGCCGGCTACATCGGCATGAACGTCTCCGTGCGCTCCAACGCGCGCGTCGCCGAGGCCGCCCGCGGGGGCGTCTCACCGGCGCTGAGCGTCGCCTTCCGCGGCGGCGCGATCACCGGCCTGCTCGTCGTCGGCCTCGCGCTGTTCGGCGTCGCCGGCTACTACGGGCTGCTCACCGCCGTGTTCAACGAATCGCAGAAGACCGCCGTTGACGCGCTGATCGGGCTCGGCTTCGGGGGCTCGCTGATCTCGATCTTCGCGCGTCTCGGCGGCGGCATCTTCACGAAGGCGGCCGACGTCGGCGCCGATCTCGTGGGCAAGGTCGAGGCCGGCATCCCCGAGGACGACCCCCGCAACCCCGCGACGATCGCCGACAACGTCGGTGACAACGTCGGCGACTGCGCCGGGATGGCGGCCGACCTGTTCGAGACCTACGCCGTCACCGCCGTCGCGGTGATGTTGCTGGGGGTGCTCACCTTCGAACAGTCCACGAAGGTCGTGATCTTCCCGCTGGTGCTGGGGGGCGTGGCGATTATCGCCTCGATCATCGGCACCTTCGCGGTGCGCACGACCACCGGCAACGTGGAGCGCGCGCTCTATCAGGGCCTCGTCCTCTCCGGCCTGCTGGCCGCCGCCGCGTTCGCACCGGTCACCTACTGGCTGATGCACGGCGTCGCGCTGAAGGCCACCGGCGAGTCGATCAGTTGGTGGAAACTCTACCTCTGCGCGATCATCGGGATTGGCGTCACCGCCTGCCTGTTCTTGATCACCGACTACTACACCTCCACGCGCTTCTCGCCGGTGAAGAAGACCGCCAAAGCGTCGCTCACCGGACACGCCACCAACATCATCCAGGGCTTCGGCTCGGGTCTGCAGGCCACCTCGCTGCCGGCGCTCGTGATCGTGCTCGGGATCCTCGGCGCGTGGAAGCTCGCCGGGGGCGGCACCACCGGGATCTACGGCATCGGCGTCGCAGTGATGGGCCAGCTGTCGCTGACGGGGCTGATCGTCGCGCTCGACGCGTTCGGGCCGATCACCGACAACGCCGGGGGGATCGCCGAGATGGCCGACCTGCCCGAGGAGGTGCGCAACGTCACCGACCCGCTCGACGCCGTCGGCAACACCACCAAGGCCGTCACCAAGGGGTACGCGATCGGCTCGGCGGTGCTCGCCGCGGTGGTGCTGTTCGCGGGCTTCAAGCAGGAACTGGAAGCGCACGGCACCACGCTGAGCTTCGCGATCAACGAACCGCCCGTGCTGATCGGGCTGCTGCTCGGCGGGCTGATGGTGTGCCTGTTCGCCTCGATGTCGATCGAGGCCGTCGGGCGCGCCGGCGGCGCGGTCGTCGAGGAGGTGCGCCGCCAGTTCCGCGAGCACCCCGGGATCATGGAGGGCACCGAAGAGCCGGAATACGCCACCTGCGTTGACATCGTCACCCGTACCGCCCAGCGCGAGATGATCCTGCCCTCGCTGCTGCCGATCGGGATGACCGTGATCGTCGGTTTGATCGACACCCAGGCGTTGGGGGGCATGTTGATCGGCGTGATCGTCGTAGGCTTCTTCTTCGCGGTGATGATGACCGCGGGCGGCGGCGCGTGGGACAACGCCAAGAAGCTGATCGAGGACGGCGCGTTCGGCGGCAAGGGCTCCGACGCCCACGCCGCCTCGGTCACCGGCGACACCGTCGGCGACCCCTTCAAGGACACCGCCGGGCCCGCGATCAACCCGATGATCAAGGTCGCCAACATCGTCGCGATCCTGATCATTCCGTTGATTACCTGAGTCAATCTCCGGGTCGCTGCGCCCAGGGTCATAACCTCAAGTGGAGAGGCACGCGTGGGGGGTGGGGCAGGGAGGCCCCACCGAAGCACGCGTGTTGAGCAGCGCGCCGCGCGGACGATCACATGAAATACATCCCGTACACGACCGGTTGCGACATGGGTCACTTCCCAGGGATGCGATGAGCCCCGCCCCGGGCTCCGATTGGGAGTGGCTTGAGCCTGAGGGCTCCAGGGAGCCGGCGCGCGAGCGGCTCACCGCATGGTCGGCCGCGACGCTCGAGCGCACGATCGGCAGCCCGATCCTGTTCGGGATCGTCTACACCTCACTGGCGAGCGCCGTGTTCTTCTCACTCGGCGTGGTCGTCGATCACGCGCTCGGGCTCACCCCCCTGGTTTTCCTGATCGCGGCTGTGATGTTCGGGCTGACCGCGCTCACCTACGTGGAGGGTGCCTCTCTGCACCAAGAGCCCGGGGGCTCCACCGTGTTCGCTCGCTACGCCTTCAACGAGCTCGTCTCGTTCGTCGCGGGCTGGGCGATCCTGCTCGACTACATCATCCTGATCGCTGTTTGCGCCTACGCCGCCACGCAATACTTGAAGGTGTTTTGGGCGCCGCTGGGACACTCCACCGAGGCGCTGGTACTGGCGCTGGCGATCATCGCCTACGTCGTGGCTGCCAACATCCGCGGCCTCTCCTCGCGCCGCGGGCTGCGCATCGGGGTGCTCGTCGTCGGCGCGCTGGCGCTCGAGCTGTTCGTGATCGCGCTCGGCCTGGTCCTCTACTTCAACCCCCACACCCTGTGGTCCTCGATCCACCTCGGCCGCGCCCCCTCGTGGTCGGGGCTGATCTTTGCGGTGACGATCACCACGATGGCGTTCACCTCGGTCGAGTACGCCTCGGGGCTCGCCGGCGAGGTGATCGCCAGCCGCCGTGCGCTGAAGCGCCTGCTGGTGAGCGGCATCGCCGTGCTCGTGCTCGCCTACGTCGGTGTCGCGCTGCTCGCCGTCACCGCCTTCCCGATCCACGGCACCTACTCCGCGCTCGCCCACCGCTATCTCGATGACCCGGTGATCGGGCTGGTCGGCCGCCTGCGTCCCCACGCGCTCTCGCAGGTGCTGCGCTACGCGATGGGTGCCGTGATCGCCGTCACGTTGATTGCCGCCGCCAATTCAGCGATGCTCGGCCTCTCGCGCCTGGCCTACTCGCTCTCGACCAACCGCCAGATCCCAAGCGGCCTCGGGCGCTTGCACCAGCAGCGCTCCACCCCGTGGCTGCTGATCCTGCTCGCCGGACTGCTCGCCGCCGTGTTGGTGATCCCCGAGAACATCGATTTCCTCGTCGGCATCTACGCCTTCGGGGCGGTGCTCTCGTTCACGATCGCCCACCTCTCGGTGATCCGCCTGCGCTACCGCGAGCCCTTGCGCCGCCGCCCCTTTCGCGCGCCGCTGTCGGTGCGCCTACGCGGCGGGCGGCTGCCGCTGCTGGCGGTGCTCGGCGCGCTGCTCTCCGGTGCCGGGTGGGTGGCGCTGATCCTCGTCCACCACCCCGCGCGCTACGTCGGGCTCGGCTGGATGGCGGCCGGCATGGTGCTCTACCTCGTCTACCGCCGCCTCGACGAGAGCTCGCCGCTGCGGCGCGTCACGGTGGCGCCCGAGGTGTTGCGGCCCGAGCAGCCGCGCGCGCGCGACTACGGCTCGATCCTCGTGCCGCTACACGGGGAGGCGCTGGACGACGAGATCGTGCGTACGGCGGCGCTGCTGGTCGCCGGCGAGCCGACCGACGAGGCCGCGATCGACGCCGTCACGATCGAGGCGGTGTGGATCTTTCAGATGCCGATGGCGCTCACGCTCGACGCCCGTCTGCCCGAAGAGCGCTTCCGGGGTGCCCGTGCGGCGCTGGCGCGCGCCAAGGTGGTGGGAGAGGAACACCCCGGCGTGCACGTCGCCACGGCGACCGTCCGCGCCCGCAGCGTCGGCCAGGCGATCGTCGAGGAGGCCCGTCGCCGTGGCGTCGAAGCGATCGTGCTGGGCGCGGAGGAGCCTTCCCGAATCCTCGGCGGCGCTCGCTTCGGGGGCCGCCGGGGCCTCGAGAGCTACGCCGGGGACGTCGTGCGCTACGTTGTCGCTCGCGCCCCCTGCCGCGTGATCGTCACCGCGCCACCGTTGCGCCTCGATGCGGTCGTGGACGGCGATTCCGATCCTGCAGGTTCGCGTGGGACCCGACCTGCCGCCGGAGCCGGCATCGTCTAACCTGCGGCTCATGTTCGTCTTGATCGTGGGCGCCGGGCGTGTTGGCGCGGCCGTGGCGCGCTCCGCGCTGGCGGCCGGCCACGAGGTGTCGGTGCTGGACGAGGACCTGCTCTCGCACGAGCGTCTCAACGCCGGCCAGGCCACCAGCTGGGAGGAGGCCGGCGGGCTGTTCACGGTCGGCACGGCACTGGAGGTCGAAGCGCTCGTGCAGGCGGGCGTGGAGCGCGCCGACGTGTTCATCGCCTCGACCAACGGCGACAACACCAACCTGATCATCGCCCAAATCGCCCAAAAGCGCTTCGAGGTGCCGAAGGTCATCGCCCGCGTGATGGACCCCGCGCGCGCCGGGTGGTACGGCGAACTGGGCCTGCACACGATCTCCCCGACGCAGCACGCGATCGAGATGTTCGAGCGCGCGCTGACGGTCGAGCACGCCGCCTAGCCATGTACGCGATCATCGTCGGCGCGGGCAAGGTCGGGCGCAACCTCGCCCGCGAGCTGATCGCCAAGGACCAGGAGGTCACGCTGATCGAGTCCTCCCGTCCCCGCTACCTCTCGATCGAGGAAGAGTTCGAGCACGCCGCTCAATATGGTGACGCCACCGAGCTATGGGTGCTCGAGCGCGCCGGCATCCAGCGCGCGGACCTCGTGATCGCCGTCACCGGCGACGACGAGGACAACATGCTCGTCTGCCAGGTCGCCAAGGAGAAGTACCTCTGCGACCGCATCATCGCCCGCGTCAACAACCCCCGCAACCACGAGCACTTCAAGCTGCTGGGCATCCAGCCGGCGGTATCGGCCACCGATCTGATCCTGCGCCTGATCGAGCACGAGGTGCCCCGCTACGGTCTCGTGCACCTGTTGGCCCTCGAAGAGGAGCGCCTGGAGATCATCGAGCTTGAGGTAGTCCCGGGAGCCCCCGCCGTGGGCCGGCGCGTAGCCGACATCGAGCTCCCCGAAGGCTCGCTGATCATCTCCGTCTTGCGCGGCGGCGCGGGCTTCGTCCCCAAGGCCGACACCGTGATCGAGGCCGGCGACGAGGTGCTGCTCGTGCTCGACCCCGGCCTGGAGGGCTCGATCACCGGGTTCTTCGCGCCGAATGGCGGCGTGCCGGGGGGGTAGGCAGCGCGGACGCGGAGGAATCCTCGCGGTCAGGTTGTCGCGAGCTCGCGTATGCCAATCTGCGCGGCCATCGTGTCCATATGCTGCCACAACTCGGTGTGAGTCTGCACCAGGAGGGCTCGGGGTGCACCGCACCACCCCTCTAACGTGGTCCTACACTATCCTTGAACTTCCTTCCGGGATGGTGTAATCGGTAACACGCGTGCCTCTGGAGCACGAATTTGGGGTTCGAGTCCCTGTCCCGGAGTGGTAGTAGTTTCTCTGGGCCAGGGCGAAACCGGGAGGCCTATGGCCAGTCGATCCGCTCGGTAAGTTCGGCCGGTCCGAGGTCGATCAGGGCGCTGCGCTCGACCGCGTGGTATACGCTGGTGCCCTCGTTGAGAGCGCGCCAGTCGATCGCATGCCTCTCGGGGTCGACGATCAGCACCTCGTCTACGTTGTGTTTAGCGTAAAAAGGTAGCTTCTGGAGGGTCTCCTCGCCGGGAGAGAGCACCTCGATCACCAGTGCGGCGGTGGATAGGTACAGCTCGTCGGGTCCAGGCGCGAGCAGGCCGCAATCAGGTATGCGGTAGTCGTCCGGGCTGCCGAGGTTGAACTCCGCCACAGCCTCCAGTCCCGCGACGCGGGCGAACGGTTCGAGCAGTGCGCCGATCTGCATTTGCAGCCGCGCGTGCCGGCGGAGTGGGGCGGGAGTCATGTGCAGTACACCCTCCCACATCTCGTCGCGGCGATCCTGCCCCAAGCTGCGGCGGCGCTCCAAAAGCGCCTCGATCTCGGCGGGAGGCGGATCGAGCACGAGCGTCGGCATGGATGGTACGAGTTTAGCGTGAAGCTCGCGGCGGTCTCGCGTCAGTCGTGCTGCGAACAAGCCCTACTTCCGCACGCCAGATGCGCCACCTCGCGCACGCGCAGTCCGCCGACGAGGTCCGACGCGCAGGCCACCTCCGACCCCCGTGCTGGCGGGCCGGAGGGGCTCCAGCGTCGGCGCTACGAGTCGAACCGCCGGCCCTGCCAGGGGCCTCCCGGTCCTCCCGGGCCCCACGGCGACCTGAAGCCGCCGGGGTTCCACGGCAGCAGGTAGGCCCGGTAGGTGTTGACCCCGGCAGGGAACTCGGCGTTGAAGATCAGGTTGCCCTGCCGGTCGAACTCCGAGAAGTACGGCAGCGCTCCCCACCCCACGAAGAGATTGCCGTTGTCGGTCGTCTGGGCGTTGCCCTGTGAGGCCGCCGAGAGGCCCTCGGGTTGGTTGTCGGAGGAGAGCAGCGTGGCGATGTGTGTCCACGGATTCAACCGCACCGTGACAGCGCGGCTGGAGGGGAGCAGGGGCGTGCCGGAGGACTCGTTGTCGAAGAACGTGTACTCCCCGTTGCCCAACGGCTGGGGATCGTGCTGCCAGGCGAAGATCTCGCCTGCGCTGTCCAGCACCTGCCCTGGGGCGGCCTGGAGGGTGAAACTCGAGTCCTTGCCGCCGAGCTGCCAAAGGATGTTCCCCGTGTGGGGGTCCACCTCGTAGGTCGTCCACGTGTCGCGGGCGTCGATCAGGAAGTCGCCGTTGGTGTCCACCTTCACCGCGTTGATGTGAAACCAATCCCACGGTGTACTCGGCGACGCCGGCAGCGGCTGCTCGCTCTGGCTGTAGGGCACGTGGTCAGCGCTGTTCCACTGGAACAGCACCTGGCCGGTGGCGATGTCGATCTCCTGCACGACGCCGTTGATCACTGTTTGGTCGGCGGGGCCGCCGATCGAGGTGAGGTTGGCGGTGGCGGTGGTGTAGGAGAGGATCAACGCCGTGTTCCAGGGGGTGATGAGGAACTCGTGTCCGTCGGCGCTGAGGCCGTTGCCGGCGTTGACGGTGGCGATCTGCTGGTAGCGGTCGTTGTAGATGTAGTTGGTGCCGCTTGAGAGGCCGCCCAGCCCGGTGCCTTGCCACCACGTAAGGACGCGCTGGCCGTTGTAGGTCTGCGTGCGGAAGTCGCTCGCCTCCTCGCCGGCGGGGACCGCTTTGAACCAGACGACGTTGCCCTGCTGGTCGAGGATCTCGGGGCCGTTGGCATACGTGCTGGTGTCGCCGAACGGAGAGATGAAAATGTCGCCACGGCCGAGGTTGGACTGTGAGGTGAGAATCGTCACCGGTGGCGGCGCCGTAGGCGTTGTCGCCTCGGCGACGCTGCCGGGAGCGCTTACGGCGGCGCCGAGCGCGACGGCGGCGCCGAGGGCCAATCGGCGCCATCGCCGTCGGCCCCGGGGGGCGGTGGGTGTGGTGATTCGGGGCATGGTGCTTTCTCCTTGCAATAGGGGGTCTAGGTGCTAGGGGTCTTGGTGCTTCTGGGCTTGGTGATGTCGGTTGTGGACCGCTTGGGCCGGCCCACGGCGAGCACCTTAGGACATAAATCTCATAAAGTCAATAGACAATATGATCTTTCTGTGAAACGTCGTGAATGCAGGGGATTGAGGCGTCTGTGCCTGAAGCCCTACGCCGCGGCTTGCGCCGACCAGTCGCGATACAGGGCGTGGTAGCGCCCCTCGGCGGCGATCAGCTCGTCGTGGGTGCCCTGCTCGACGATGCGGCTGTGTTCGAGTACGACGATCCGCCCGGCGCGGCGGATCGTGGAGAGGCGGTGGGCGATCACGATCGCGGTGCGACCCGCGAGCAGGCGGCGCAGGCCTGCCTCGATGCGGCCCTCGGTGTGGAGGTCCACGTTGGACGTGGCCTCGTCGAGGATCAAGATGCGCGGGTCCGCGATCAGCGCCCGCGCGAAGGCGATCAGCTGGCGCTGGCCGGCGGAGAGCTGGGCGCCGCGCTCGCCCACCTCGGTGTCGTAGCCGCGCGGCAGCGCCGCGATGAACTCGTCGGCCCCCACGGCGTGCGCGGCGTCGCGGACCAGCTCGGGCGTGGCGTCGGGGAGCCCGAAGGCAATGTTCTCGGCGATCGTGCCGCTGAACAGGAAGGCCTCTTGGGGGACGATCCCCATCTGCGAGCGCAACGAATGGGCGGTCACCTCGCGCAGGTCCTGACCATCCACCAACACCCTCCCCGCGGTGGGGTCGTAGAAGCGGGCGACGAGCTTCGCCATTGTCGACTTGCCGGCGCCGGTGGCGCCCACCAGCGCGACTGTCTGGCCCGGGGGGACGTGCAGGTCGATCTGGTCGAGCGCCAGCACCTCCGCGGGAGCCGCGCCGTTGCCGTTGGGGCTCCGACCAGCTGCGCCGGCGGCTGGCATCGCTGAGGTCAACGCGGCCGCGGCACCATTGCCGTTGGGGCTCTCACCTTGCGTAGGCGTGGCGCCCTCGTCGCCGGCACTCGACCCTGTCCCGGCCTTCCGCCCTTTGCGCCGCGGGTTGTAGGCGAAGGAAACCCCGTCGAAGCACACGTCGCCGCGGATCGCGCCGAGCGTGGCGGCACCGGGGCTGTCCTCCAGCGTGGGTGGGGTGTCGAGCAGCTGGAAGATCTTCTCCAGCGCCGCCATCCCCGACTGGTAGGTGGTGTACAGCTGCGAGAGCTGCTGAATCGGTTCGAACAGGAACGCGAGCGTCGCCACGAACGCGACTACGGTGCCGGCGGTGATGTGGCCGTTGATCGCCTGGTAGCCGCCATACAGCACGATCAGCGCGAGCGCCACGCCGGAGAGCATTTCTACCGTGGGGAAGTAGGCAGCGTTGAGCCGCACCGTCACCATGTTGGCGTCGCAATTGTCGCGATTGAGCTGCGCGAACTGCGCCTCGTGGCGGGGCTCCTGTCCGAAGCTGCGCACCACGCGGATGCCCGACAGCGTCTCCTGCAGGTAGGCGGTGATCGTCCCGATCGTCTCACGGGTGCGCCGGAAAGCGCCGGCTGAGACGAGGCGAAACCAGATCGACAGGCCGGCGACCAACGGCA
>CAVYWG010000003.1:0-9968 GCA_963772075.1 uncultured Solirubrobacterales bacterium
GTTGCGTGAGCAGCTGAAGGCGCTCGAAGAGCGTCTCGCCTAAGTCTGGCACTTCGCCTCAATCGGCTTCGCTCGCCGGCCGATACTCCATGAGTGAGCTATCTCAGGCAGGTCCTGCCACGCCCTGACACGCCCGCTTGGGTACGGGTCGCGATCGCTCTACTCGCCTGCATGGTGCTCGCGCATCTCGCGCACTCGGTGCTCGTGCTCGGCTGGGGAGCGTCCGACCGGCTGTTCGACGATTGGTGGTACGACGCGGTCATGGTGGGCTGCGCGGCGGTCTGCCTCGCGCGCGGGCTGACGGTTGCCACGGCGAGGGTCGCCTGGCTGGCGCTCGGCTTCAGCCTCGCCTGCGACGCCGCCGGGGAAGTGCTGTCCTCGATCAGCGAAACGCTTGAGCCGAACGTGCAGCGCGGGCTGTATCTCGGCTTCTACCTGGGCGCGTACGTGGCGATCGTGTTGCTCGGGCGCCGGCGCCTCAGCCATCCGCGCGCCAGCCTGTGGCTCGACGGGCTCGGCGGCATGCTCGCCGTGGGCGCGCTCGGCTGCGGCGCGCTGTTCGCCCCGGTGCTGGCGGCGACCCACAGCGGCTCGGTCGCGGCCGCCTTCAACCTCGCCTATCCGCTCGCGGATGTGCTGCTGGTGGCGGTCGTCCTCGGGATGTTGATCGTCGCCGGCTGGCAGGTGGACCGTCCGTTCGCGCTGATCGCGCTGGGGTTTGCGGTGACGGCGGTCGCCGACGGCTGCTTCGTCTATCTGGAAGCGCACGGCGGCTACACGGCGGGCACCCCGCTGGACACACTGTGGCTGCTGGGAGCTCTGATCCTGGCGTGTGCCGCGTGGCAGCCGGACAGCGGGAGGGTACGCGAGCGCTACACCCTGGTGGCCGTTACGGCTGCGCCCGTGGTCGCCGGGGCGGTCGCGATTGGCGTACTCGTCAAGGGGGGCGTCGAAGGGACCATGACAGGGGCCGCCGGCGTGTCGATCTGGCTGGCCGTGGCAGCGCTCGTGGCGGTCCTGCTGCGGCTGCTGGTCACCTCGGCCGAGAACATCCGTCTGATCGCCTCCAGCAGCGAGTTGGCCCACCGCGACGCGCTCACCGGCCTCGGCAACCGCCGGGCGCTGTTCGAGGATCTCCGCCTGGCGGCGGCCGAGGCCACGGCGTCGAGCCCGAAGCTGTTCCTGCTGTTCGACCTCAACGGCTTCAAGCACTACAACGACACCTTTGGGCACCCGGCCGGGGACGCTCTGTTGCGGCGTCTCAGCCGCAGGCTCGCGGAGCGGGCCGGCTCCGACGGGCTCACCTATCGGCTCGGCGGCGACGAGTTCTGCGCGTTGCTTCAGGTCACGGGCGAGCCGGCGGAGCTCGCCGCCAACCTCGCCGGTGGGTTGCTGGAGCGCGGCGAGCACTTCACGATCGGCGCCTGCTACGGCGAGGTGCTACTCGGGCTGGAAGCGCACAGCGCGGAGGAGGCGCTGCGGATCGCCGATCAGCGCCTCTACGCCCAGAAGATGCTCTCCTCCAGTCCGCCCGTGTCTAATCGTGCGAGTGAGCCTCGCCGTCGGTTGACGCGGGGGGCCGGGACTCCTCGGCAAGCGAGGTGATCGTCAGCGCGCCGCGGGCGGCCTGCTCGAGCACATCGGTGGCCTCCTCCAGCGAGCGCGCGTACAGCTCGACGAGCAGGTGCACGATGATGCGGGCGTCGTCTTCGTGCTTGTGGAAGCGCACATGCGTGAAGAACTCCCGCACGCCATGGTCGCCGAAGGCGGCATAGGAGAGGGCGTCGCCCGCCTCCGGTCCGGAGCAGGTCTCGACGTCTTCGGAGTCCACCGTCACGGTGCACGAGGCGACCCAGGGGGTGCCCGCGATCATCCGTTCCCAGCGGTCCTCGATCGGCTCCACGCGGCCGTTGTTGAAGCCGAGGTGGGGCTGGTCGTGCATGCAGTCCAGGCACTGCACCACTGCCTCCTGCAACTCGTCCACGACTTCGGAGCGCTCGCCGGTGTCGGGGTCGATCTTGTGGATCCCCTCGTAGTGGACCTGCACCTCCAGCTCCTGTGACCAGCAGCGGTAGCAGCGCAGCCAACTGCGGGCGGTCGTCTCCGAGGCAGAACTCTCCATAAGGCCATTGTATGCAGGCGTGTGGGCGGTGCGTGCAACGACAGTGGCTAGCCGAACGTGAACGCGTACCCGGTGACCCCCGGTTGCAAGCGCAGCGTCAGGTGATGGTGTTCGTCGTGCGGCAACGACACGAGCGTGTAAAGGCGTTCGCCCTGCACTGTGACGATGCCGTTGTGGACGTCCGCACCGGCGTCGGCAGCCGGGATGCGGTGGCCTTCGAGCAGCACTTCGACGTGGCGCGGCACTTTGCCGGCGGAGCTCAGCACGAGGTAGACGTGCTTGCCCTCCACGTTCGCTTCGATGCCCGCATGCGCGACCGCGACGGCGGGCTGTTCGGAGATGTTCCAGGTGCCGGTGTAGGCGAAGGTGTCGAGTTCGAGGTTGGCGTGCGTGCCCGCGCCGTAGTCGTGTTCGCCGCCCACGGGCCCGTTGATCCACCCCTGCGCGCGGGCGGTGCCGAGGTAGGTCTCGGGCGTCGCTTCGTCGCTCGGCACGATCACGCCCGCCGGGTGACCCTTGCCGCCGACGTGGTAGCCGGCTTCGGCGAGCAGCGCGCGGATCGCAGATTCGGTCTTGTCGTAGTCGCCCTCGCCGAACGCCACGTAGCGCACGTGGCCGTGCGCGTCGATCAGGTAGTCGGCCGGCCAGTACTCGTTGTTGTAGGCGTCCCACGTGCCGTATTCGTTGTCCTGCACCACCGGGTACTTGATCCCGAATGTGGCGATCGCGCTCGCGACGTTGGCGGCGTCGTGCTCGAAGGAGAACTCGGGCGTCTCGACGCCGACGATCGTCAGGCCCTGGTTGTGGTAGGCGGCGTTCCACGCCTTCAGGTAGGGGAGCGTGCGGATGCAGTTGATGCAGGTGTAGGTCCAGAAGTCGACCAGCACCACGCGCCCACGCAGCCCGGCGAGCGTCAGCGGCGTGTTTGAATGCCCACCCACCCCAGTGTTGAACCAATCCTCGGTTTCTTTGAATTCCGGCGCGGTGGCCAGCGTCGGCAGCTGCCGCGCGTCAGCCAGCAGCGTCGCCTGGCTGGCGCCGTGCACGGCGACCGGCGTGCCCACGCTGGCGGTATAGCGCGCTTTGCGCCCGGTGATCTCGTGCAGGCGACTTTCGACGGCGTGCGATTTCTCGAGCGACGCGGTGAGGTTGACTTCGGGGATGTGCTGGGCGATGTACTGGTCGAAGCGCACGTCCTCGCCGGTGATGATCAGCAGTGCCGTCGCCACCATGATCGCCCCGAGCGTGCGCTGCAGCGCGGGCCCGCGGCCGGCGGCGCGCACCCGCTCGAACAGCGTGCGCCCGCCGAGCGTCAGCGCGAGCAGCACCGCGGCCGAGCCGAGCGTATAGGCGATCCCCACGGCGACGCTACGCCCGGTGGCGGCGCCGACGGAGATCACCGCGGCGAGGATCGGTCCGGCGCAGGGGGTGTAGACGAACCCGAGCGCAGCTCCCACCAGCAGGCCTGAACGAAAACCGTCGCCCCCCGAGCGCGGCCCGAACGCCGCCAGGCGGGACATGCGCGCCTCCACACGATCGCCGAGGCGCGGCACGAGCAGGATCGCGCCGGCGCCGAGCAGCACGATCACGGCGACCGCGCGCAGCGGGTCCGAGCCGAGGCCGACGCCGTCGGCGACCTTCGCGATCCCGACGATCGTGATCGCGAAGGTCAGGCTCAGCCCTGTCACCACGCCCAGCGGCCGGCGCCGCCCGCCCGCGCCCCCGGAGGCGAGCAGCGCGGGCAGGACGGGCAGCACGCAGGGGGAGAGCGCGGTGCCCGCGCCGGCGAGCAGGGCGAAGCCAAGCAGGATGACCATACCCCTGCAGTCTGCCGTAACGCGATCGCGTTACGCGGCGATTGGCCTCTGCATGCGGACGGGCACCCACGAGCGCCCGTCCGCGATTACCGCGCTACTTGTGGTGGTGGTGCGAGCGCTTGCCTTTGATCGTCACCGCGAAGGTGTCCACGGTTGCGGTTCCACCGAGCGACGATTTGTAAGTCAGGGTCGCGACCAGATGGGCCGTCTTGCCCTTCTTCAGCAGCGCCTTGATCTTGCCGGAGAGGTTGACCGTCAGCGTCAGCGGCACGCCCGCCGTTCCGTTGGCGGTGGTCGTTCCCGCCACGGTGGTGGCGGGACGGCACTTGCCCTTGATCTTGACCTGGCCGGGCTTGCACTTCTTCGACCTCTTCGCCCTGGCCGCCGTGGCGGAGGTGCTGGCGATCGACGCGGTCGGCACCGTCACGACGAGCGAGGCCGTGCCCGACTGGGCAGGGATGAACGTGATCGTGATCGTCCCGTTGGGGTTGGCGACGACGCTCGCGATCGTGAAGCTGCTGTTGGGTGGGGGCGGCGGGGGCGGTGTCGCTACCGTCAGCACCTCACTGCCGCAGGGGCTTCTGCTTGCGGCGATGCCTCCACCGCCGGAGTAGGCCGCCTGGAAGTAGTAGGGGCCCAGGGGCAGCGTGACGGCCGCAGAGGCCGGGAAGACCCCGTTTTTGACGACTCCGCCGCCGAGGGGCGTCTTGATCTGGGCCGTGCAACTGGAGTCGCTGTACACGTAGTAGGTAACGCGGCCGCTCTGCGGTGCGCCGGCCACGGCAACCGTGTCATGGACCGCCGTGCCGGGGGGCACAGTGATCTGCGCTCCGCTGGCGCCGTTGGAGGCGACGAGGTTGGTGCTGACGGTTCCCGCCGCGACCGGTGGCGTCCCAAAGGTCATGACCTCATTCCCGCAGTAGCTCGCGGTTTTGCTGTTGGGGTGTTCTCCTTCATTTCCGGAGTATTCGATCATCCAGTAGTAGTTGGCGTTGGTGGGCAGTTTTTCTCCCACCGGTTCCGAAGGTGGAATCTCCCCTTCTGTGGTGATCGTGACTTTTGAGCTGAAGACTTCTTTTGTGCAGCCTGGGTCGGAGTACACCTTGTAGGTGACCGTGCCCGTTGCGAATCCCGAGTTGGGACCGTCGATTGTCGCCTGATCGGTCACGTTCGCCGGCGCAGGGAGCGCGATCGTCGAGCCAGGTATGACTTCGATGTTGGAAGGGTCGGTCAGCGTTGAGCCGATGACGTCGTTGGCCGTTCCAGCAGTCACGTAGACACCCGCAAGTGGAGCCTCAAGCGAGAAGTAGGTGTACTGCCCAGGCTGTAGCGCAGTTGGGAAGACCACCGTGCCAGAGTCGGTTGTTTCGGGGTCAGCTATGAGTTCAGCGTCGGGTCCGTAGTAGTCGAACGGGTCTTCGTTGTTACCGCTAGGCCCGAAGGGACAGCCTTCGGGAGAGGGTCCGGTCGGCGGCAGGCATAGTCCGTCGCCGTCGAATCCGAAGGAGCCATCGCCCGACCCCTTGATGCCCAGGTGGATGCTGCTCAACGGCGCGCTCGAGTCGTTCTGCACCGCGACTGTCACATCGTCGCTGCCGTCGTAGTAGCCCTGGGAGCTATCACGGAGGACGATCGGGTTGCTCGCGGGGTTGGCATCGGTGACATCGACGAGGAACTCGCAGCTCGTGTCCAGGCCGATCGCGGGGCACTGGGTGAAGGGCGCAGTCGTTGGGCCGGTCGGCGGGCCTTCGGCGGAGCCCGAGGCAGCGGCGCCCGGCGCGAGCACCGCGAGTCCACCAGCGGCGAGCACCAACGCCAGCAGGGCTTTGAACTTTCTCATCTGCACGTACCTCCTCGCGACCCGCAGCCGTCGGGACGGCCAGAGTGCGGATGGTTGCCTGAAAGGGATCGCGACAGGCTACAGGGCCGTGCACACGGATGCGCGACGCTGGACGGCTGGTCGGGTTTCCTACGCGATCCCCGCCCGCAGCGTAGCCTCGAAATCGCTGCCCGGGATCGGGCCGACGCAGGGGGTGGTGGCGCCCGCGGCGCGGTAGCGATTCAGGCCCGCGTTTACCGCTGCGGCGTCGCCGACCGCTGTCAGTTGGGTGAGGAAGCGCTCGGAGATCGCTGCCTGCATTTGCGCGACGTCGCCCGCGGCGGCGTCGAACGCTTCGATCTCCGCGCCGAAGCCGGAGCGCTCGAGCATCGCGCGGTAGAAGGGGAGGCCGAAGTAGGGGAGCAGGTCGCGGCGCATCGCCGCGTAGGGGGCCGCGGGGTCCTCCACCAGCGCGGTCGGGACCGCCGGCACGACGTCGAAGCCCTCCAGCGTCTTGCCGGCCCGTTCGCGGCCCGCCGTCACCTCGGGGATCACCACGTCGCGGATGTAGTCGGGGCAGCACAGCCACAGCAGCACCCCGTCGGCGACCTCGCCGGCGAGGCGCAGCATCGCGGGGGAGAGCGCGGCCACGTAGATCGGCAGCTGCGGGCGCGGGTCGAGGCCGAAGAGGTGAAAGCCCGTCTGCCACTTCTCGCCGGCGGGAGGATCCTCGCCGCACAGGATCGCGCGCACGATCGCCACGTATTCGCGCATCTCGTGCACGGGGCGGTCGATGCGCTGGCCGTGCCAGCCCTCGACCAGGGGTCGGTGCGATACGCCGAGGCCGAGTGTCAGGCGCCCGCCAGAGATCTCGTCGATCGTAGCCGCCGTCTGCGCCATCGTGGCCGGCGTACGCGTGTAGATCGGCACCACGCCCGTGCCTACCCTGATGCTGCTCGTCGCCATCGCGTACGCGGTCAGCACCGTCAGCGACTCCCAGCCGGCGACGTGCATTACGTACACCGACTCGTAGCCCAGTGACTCTGCGAGCTTCACGCGCTCGACCGCACCATCGATCGTCTTGGCCGGCGAGATGAAGCAGCCCGTTCCCACGCGGGGGAGCATACTGTCAGGGTCGCTTGAGCAACACGTACACGAGCGCGATCGCGAACCCGATCTGCCCGAATGCCAGCGCTGTGCCGAGGTTGACCGCGCCGAGCGCTCCCGCCAGCGCGGCAGAAGCCACGAAAGCCCCGAGCATTGTCGCCAGATCGCGCGCCATCAGCTCGATATCTTGCCTACAAGCGTCGCCATGAGCGCCGCCTCGTCCAGCGCCGGGTCCTGCTCGGCCAGCCACCGCTCCGCCGCGCGTCGCCCGCCGAGCGCGCGCAGGCCGTGCTCGCCATGTTCGACGGCGAAGTCGGTGAGGGCGCCCGCCCGCCTTGCGCGCAGGCGCCGGGCCGCGAGGTTGCCGCCCCCGCCGGCGGTGAGGCGCAACCAGTGCTCGTCGAGGAGGCCGCACAGCTCGTCGATCCCGGTGGCCGGGGGCAGCGAGGAGACCGCGGCAACCGTGGTGGAGCGCCTGCCAAGCGAGCGCAGCGCGGCGGAGAGGTCGCGCCGGGCGCTTGTCGCGACCTGGCCGAGGTCGGCCTTCGTGACGACCAGCACGTCCGGGATCTCCATGATCCCCGACTTCAGGAACTGCAGCACGTCGCCGCTGCCCGGTTGCACGACCACCGCGACGGTGTCGGCGACCTCCGCCACCTCGGTCTCGGCCTGGCCCACGCCCACGGTCTCGACGACAACCACGTCGAAGGCGGCGGCCAGCGCCTGCGCCGCCGCGCGAGTGCCCCACGCCAGACCGCCCAGCCGCTCGCCGGCGGCGGTCGAGCGGATGAAGACTCCGCGGTCGGCGGGGTCGAACTCGATCCGCGCGCGGTCGCCCAGCAGCGAGCCGCCAGAGCGGCGCGAGGAGGGGTCCACCGCGAGCATCGCCACCGTGCGGCCCCGGCCGGCACCGTCGGGGGTCGTCGGGGAGGGGGCGGCGGTCGTGGAGGAGGGGGCCGCGGCGGTTGTCGGGGAGGGGGTCGGGCTGATGCCCCGCCACTCGTGCAGCAGGGCCGAAAGCAGCGTCGACTTTCCAGCGCCCGGGGGGCCGGTGACACCGATTATGTGTCCCTGCGCCTCGCCCCCGAGCGCTGCCGGGGAGACCTCGCGCAGCAGCGCCGCGGCCTGCTCGCGGTCGGCGGCGGTGGTGCTCTCCAGAAGGTTGAGGGTCGCCGGCGCCGCGGTCAGGTCGCGTTCGCGCAGCCGGCTCCCAAGTTGCGCGCCTTCTGGCAAGCGCCTACACCGCGACGACGACGCCGTTGCGCTCGCCGACCAGCTCCACGATATCGCCGACGATGCGCGTCAGATCGAAGTCCTTCGGCGTGTACACCGCGGCGACGCCCGCCTGCTTCAGCGGGGCCACGTCCTGCTCGGGAATGATTCCGCCGACGACCACCGGGGCGCTGACGCCGGCCTCGCGCAGGGCGTCGAGCACCGCGGGGATCAGCTCGAGGTGGGAGCCGGAGAGGATCGAGAGGCCGATCACGTGCACGCCCTCCTGCAGCGCCGAGGCGGCGATCTGGGCTGGGGTGAGGCGGATCCCTTCGTACACCACGTCCATGCCGGCGTCGCGCGCGCGCACCGCTAGCTGCTCGGCGCCGTTGGAGTGGCCGTCGAGGCCGGGCTTGCCGACGAGGATCTTCGGGCGGCGGCCCAGCTGCTCGGCGAGCGTGGCGACCCGCTCGCGCAGCTGTACAAGCTCGCGCGCTGCATCGCCGCCGTCGGCGCCCTGGGCGTTTGCGCCCGGGCCGCCGGGGCCGGTGTCGCCCTCCTCGGCCGGAGCGCCGCTCGCCTCGCCCACGCCCGTCGGGGCGCGATAGCTGCCAAACACCTCGCGCAGCGTCGCCGACCACTCGCCGGTGGTGGCGCCCGCCCGCGCGGCGGCGATCGTCGGCTCCATCAGGCTCTCGTCGAGCTCGCCTGCCGCGCGCGCCAGCTCGGCCAGGGCGGCGTCGACCTTCGCCTGGTCGCGCAGCGAGCGCCAGCGGCGCACCGCCGCGATCTGCTCGGCCTCCACGGACGGGTCGACGACGAGGATGCTGGGGCGGGTGGGTCCTAATCCATTGGCTGTGAGCGGCGACTCCTCGCTCTCGGTGAAGCGGTTCTGGCCGACCACGGTCTGCTCGAGCGCCTCGATCCGGCGCAGGCGCTCGCGGTGGGAGTCCACCAGGGCGGCCTTCATGTAGGGGACGGCCTCGACCGCGCCGCCGTGCTCGGCAACGACCGCCATCTCCGCGCGGGCGCCCTCCAGCAGCTCCTCCACCAGCCCTTCCATCACCCGCGAGCCCTCGAAGATGTCGGGGTACTCGAGGATGTCGGTCTCATACGCCAGCACCTGCTGGATGCGCAGCGACCACTGCTGATCCCACGGGCGCGGCAGCCCCAGCGCCTCGTTCCACGCCGGCAGCTGGATCGCCCGGGCGCGGGCGTCGCGGCCGATCGTCACCGCCAGCGCCTCCAGCACGATCCGCTGCACGTTGTTCTCCGGTTGCGCCTCGGTGAGGCCGAGTGAGTTGACCTGCACGCCGTAACGCAGCCGCAGTAGGCGCGGGTCGGTGACGCCGTAGCGCTCGCGTCCCAACTCCTCCCACAGGATCCCCATCGCGCGCAGCTTTGCGTGCTCCTCGACGAAGCGCACGCCGGCGTTGACGAAGAACGAGATCCGGCCGAACACCTCAGTGATGCGGGCGGGGTCGCCGATTCCAATCCTCTCCTTGACAGCATCCAGGACCGCGATCGCGTTGGACATCGCGTAGGCGATCTCCTGCACCGGGGTGGCGCCGGCCTCCTGCAGGTGGTAGGAGCAGATGTTGATCGGGTTCCACTTCGGTACATGCTCGACGGTGTAGGCGATCGTGTCGGCGATCAGCCGCATCGAGGGCGCAGGCGGGAAGGCGTAGGTACCGCGCGCCAGGAACTCCTTGATGATGTCGTTATGGGTAGTGCCCTGCAGCTGCTCCCGGGGCACGCCCTCGGCCTCGGCGGCGACGATGTACAGCGCCAGCAGCCATGCGGCGGTCGCGTTGATCGTCATCGAGGTGTTCATCTCGCCGAGCGGGATGCCCGCCATCAGCGCTTCCATGTCGCCACGGTGGGCGATCGG
>CAVYWG010000004.1:0-74392 GCA_963772075.1 uncultured Solirubrobacterales bacterium
CTGCGCGAGCGCAGCAACGGCTGCACCGTGACTCCGAGCCAGTAGCCTCGTGCTGGCCTACCTGACGCTGGGGGGCGCTCACGCTGATCGTCTCACCGGCGCCACCATGCGACTGACCGGCTCGGGCCTCGGCTGCCCCACGTGGCCAAAGTGCTCCGGCGACCTCTGCCCCCCGCTGAAGACGCACGCGCTGATCGAGTTCTCCAACCGCGTCGTCGCAGCGCCCGTGAGCATCGCCGCCGGCCTTGCATAGGTCGGCGCGCTCCGCCGCCGCCCATATCGCCGCGACCTCATATGGCTCGCCGCGCTGCTGCCTCTCGGCGGGGTCTGTCAGGTCGCGCTCGGCGGGCTGACAGTGCGCGGCGAGCTCGACTACGGCTGGGTGATGGGCCACTTCGCGCTCTCGATGCTGATCCTCGTGGCCGCCGCCGCGCCTGCACGTCGAGCCACACGCGCCGCGGACCTCCCTCCGCCGAGCAACCACGACCCCGTTTCGGCCAGCGTCCCTCCGGGCGCGATCGTACGCTCGTGAGGCCGACCCACACGCTCGTCGCGCTGGGCGCGTGACGATCTTCGCCGGCCCGCCGCCACCGCCGCCGGGCCCCGGCCGGGGGCCCCCAGGGAACGCGTCGATCGCCTCGACTTCGACGGGCGCGGCACGATGGACTTCGTGATCCACCGCCACGCCGAGATCGCGTTCGTGTTTAGCTGGCGGCGGTGTTCGTATGGTGGCTGGCGCGCCGCCGTGGCGCCGACCCGTTGGTGCGCCGCTGCACCACCGTGCTCTGCGTGCTGCTGGCCCTCCAGGGGGCGTCGGCCTCGATAGTACGAGACCCATCTCCCCACCGAGCTGGTGTGGGTGCACGTCCTTCTTGCCTGCGGCTGTTGGCTGGCGGCGCTGTGGACCATGTACGCCGCGGGGCGTCTCCCGGAGCGTCTCCCCGAGCCCCTGGAGAAGACTCGGGAGCCTCGCGAAACGCCCCCTCCCGTGCGCGTCTCGGCGTGAATCTGCCCGAATCGGCGCATATCTGTCCTCGCGGGACGCTAATCTGCCCGTTTTGAGCAATCACACCCCATATAAGGGAGGCGTGCCAAGCATGACCAAGAACGATCTGGCCGATAAGGTCGCGGAGCGCACCGGACTGGCCGCCAGCCAGGCCCGTCAGGCAGTGGACGCGACGATCGAGGCCGTCTCGGAGGAGTTGGCCGCCGGCGGCGAGGTCGCCCTCGCCGGCTTCGGGAAGTTCAGCGTCAGCCACCGCGCCGCCCGGCAGGGACGCAATCCGGCCACCGGCGCCACGATCAGCATCGCCGCGAGCAAGGCCGCCAAGTTCTCCGCCGCCAGCGCACTCAAGAACCGCCTCAACTGAGCGGGGGCCTCGCCCTCCCACCGTTGGGCGTGGCGACCCTCGTCGCCGTGGTGGCGCTGGCCGCGTGCGGCTCGTCGGCGCCCTCGGGTGCACGCCCTCGGCGGAGCAGGGGCAAAAGGGCGTGCAAATACCGCTGCGGCGGGCGGGCAGGCGGCGGACTGCGGCATCGAGGGCTTCGGGATCGGACGCGAGCCGGCGGGCCGTCGAGGGCCCGCCGGGGACCGAGGCGGTACCGATCCTGATGTATCACGTCATCAATCCCCCACCCACGGGGGCGCCGTACCCCGGCTTGTACGTCTCGGTGAAGAGTTCACCGAACAGATGCAGGCGCTCGCTCACGCGGGCTTTCACGCAGTCACGCTCGATCAGCTGTGGGCCAACTGGAAGGAAGGGGCGCCGCTGCCCGCGGGCAAGCCGATCGTACTCACGTTCGACAACGGCTACCAATCGCAGTACACCAACGCCCTGCCGGTCCTGCGCCGGCTCGGGTGGGAGGGGTCGAGAACCTGCAGCTCACTGGTCTGCCGCCTTCCCAAGGCGGCCTCTCCCCCGAACAGGTGCGCGGCCTGCTCGCCGCCGGCTGGGAGCTCGACACCCAGGGCTTCAGCCACGCCGACCTCACAACCCTCGACTCCTCCGAGCTGCACTACCAGGTGACGGTCGCCCGCAGCGAAGTACAGCGCCTCTACCACGTGCCCGTGAACTGGTTCTGCTACCCCTCTGGCCAGTACAACGCCAGGGTGGTAGCCGCCGTGCAGGCCGCCGGCTACCGCGGCTCCACCACCGTCGTGCCCGGCTGGGCCCAGCCGGGAGGGGATCCCAACCGGCTGCCACGGCTGCGCGTGCTCGGGGGCACCAGCGGAGCGCAGCTGCTCGCCGAGCTGGCGGCGATCCGCGGCGATGCAGCGCCGCCGGCCTCCTACGAAACGAGCTGAGGCACTCCCCCCGGGACAGGATCGATAGGATGCCGCGCATGATTGACCCGACGATCCGCGCGGCGGCCACAGGAGGCGCACGATGAGCTCAATCCCCGGCTGGGGCTCGTGGACCTTCGAGCCGCTCCCGCTCGCCGCGTTGGTGCTCGCGGGTGTGCTTTACGCGCGCGCTTACCGCCGCGCCGCGGCGCGCTCTGACGCGGTGGGCGCCGGCCATTGGGTGCCCTACACGGCCGGCCTCGCGGTGGTGGCGGTGGCGCTGTGCTCGCCGCTCGACGCGATCGGCGACGGGTACCTGCTCTCCGCGCACATGGCCCAGCACGTGCTGCTCTCCGACATCGCCCCCGCGCTGCTGGTGCTCGGGCTGCGCCGCCCACTGCTGCCGCTCGGTCTCTCCGGCGGCGCGCTGCGCGCGGTGGCGCCCGGCGGCGGGCGCTTCGGGCGCGTGCTCGCGCGGCTGACCTCGCCGTGGGTGGCGATCCCGGCGTGGGCGATCGCCACGTGGGCGTGGGCGATCCCCGCGGTGTTCGACTTCGCCACCGAACACGCAGCGGTGCACGCCTTCGAGCACGCCACGCTCTTCTACACCGGCCTCGCCTTGTGGTGGCTGATCATCGATCCCCTGCCGCGCGCGCGCCTGCGCCCCGGTGGCCAGCGCCTCGCGCTGCTGGGCTTCTCGCGCCTGGCGAGCGCCGCGGTCTGCCTGCCATTGACGTGGTTGGCGAAGCCGGAGTACCCGCTCTACATCCACGCCCCGCGGGCCTTCGGCCTCTCGGCGATCGCCGACCAGCAACTCGCGGGCGCTGGCATGTGCTTCCTGGAGTTCCTCGTCTTCGGCATCGGCTTCGCCGCTGTCTTCATCAGCGTGCTGGGCCGCAGCGATGCGGGCGATGAGGTGGCGGAGCGGGCCGCCGCAGGCGACCATCTGCTGACCTGATCGGTCTTCTTACGGGCGGGTGTAGGTCGCGTAGGTCGTGGCGGAGGCCAACTCGCTGTGGCTGTAGTCGTGCTCGGCGACCGCCGGCGTAAAGCCGTTGGCGAGCGGGATCGTTTTGCTTAGCGCCCACAGCACGAATTCGATCGAGGCGGACCTGCCCTTCGACGGGCAGATGCCGCCGTAGGTGGCCTTGCCGGAGCTGTTGAGGCCCACGACCGCCCCCGAGGGCAACTGCCCGGCGGAGATCCCGGAGAGGCCCGGTTCGAGGCCCGCGATCACCCAGCGGATTCCTCCTTGTGAGCTGTCGGAGCTGTCGTCGATGACGAACAGGACGAGCTCCTTGGTGTGGGCGGGCAGATGCTGCCACTGCAGCGGGGGCGAGACATTGGCCCCGTCGCAGGTGTACTGCGCGGGGATCGCGCCGTTGCGTTCGAACGCGGAGCTGCTGATGGCTATTGCCCCGGGGGTCGAGGGCAGCTCGCCGCTCGAGTTGGAGCTCGCGCTGGTCGTGGATGCGTGCGAGGAGGAGGAGGAAGACGTGGTCGACGATGAGGAGCCGCTCGCGGCCGGCGCGTGCAGGGCCCCTTTGTACTCCCGGCAGTCTTCCATCACGTACCCGGACTGGCAGCTGGTTCGTGCGCGCCAGCGCGCTTCAAAGCCCTTCTGGAAGTCACTCAACAGCAGGTGTGGTTCGGTGGAGGCGGTCTTGCTGGCCGTGACGTGCTGGGCGATCTTCGACTCGAGCAGTTCGCCCTTGACGCGCATCAGCAGGTCGGCTTCGGTCTCGCCGATCGATGCGAGGTAGTGCTTGAGCTGGGAGGCTTTGGGGAACTGCTTGGCTGTGACCTGGTGTAGCCGCTGACGTCCTTCCGCTTCGCTCACGCTGAGCCCCAGGTGGGCCGCTTCGGCGAGCACCCACTGCGAGGTGATCAGGAAGCCAAGCACCTGGTTCTTGAGCGCCGTGTGCGCTGCCTTGGTGTGTGTTTTGGAGTGGCTGATGGCGGCGGTCACCGACATCCAGTGTTCGAAAGATGCCTTTGTGATCGGCGTCCGTTCCACCGCCGCGACCGTTGCGCCAACCGCCGCCTGTGTGGCCGACGCCCCGCTGGCGGCTTGGCCCGGCGCGGTTACCACCGTGGTCGTCGTCTTCGTAGCGCCCCCACAGCCCGTGAGCGCGGCAAGCCCGATCAGCGCGGCGAGCGCCGCGGGCGCAACAACTCTACTCCCCATACCTGGAATGCAATCAGGTTTTGGCTGACTTTGTCGCGGTTCAACCACAACCGGTGTTGTTGCCGCAGCTGCTGCACGTGTAGCAGGACCCCGTGCGCTGCATCATGCCTCCGCACTGGCTGCACGCCGGCCCCAGGTCGAGGCCTCGGAGCCTGGCCGGCACCACCGGTGGGGTGTCGGTGAAGGCGCGTGTGGGTGCGCTTGTCCCGCCGTTCCCACCCGACCCTATCGGCCCCCGTCCGCCACCGTCGCCGATGTGCTCGCCCGTGCTGGGGCCGGCAGTGTCGGAGGCGATCACCGACTGGGCCGCCTCCTGGGCGGCCTTGCGGGCGCGCACCTCCGGCGTGAGGATGCCGAGCTCCTCCTGGGCGTCGGTGTCCAGGAAGCGTGAGGCCAGCCAGCGCATGATGTAGTCGGGCATCGACTTCGCGAAGGGGATCTCCGGGTTGCCGGTGATGCCCTCAGGCTCAAAGCGCATGTAGCTGAACTTCTGCACCAGTGTCTCCAGCGGCACCCCGTACTGCAGCGCGATCGAGATTGCCGTGGCGAACGAGTTCATCATCCCCCGCAGCGTCGAGCCCTCCTTGCCGATGTCGGTCAGGAAGATCTCGCCCACGCTGCCATCCTCATACATGCCCGCGGTGATGTACCCCTCGTGGCCGCCGATCGAGAACTTGTGCGTGATCGATTGACGCTCGCGCGGCATCCGCTTACGGCGTGGGCCCGCCGCGGCAAGCGCCTTGGCGACTGCCTTCTCCACAAGCGCATCGACGTCAACCTGGGCAGCGGGCTCGCCCTGTTGCGCGTCGGTGCGTAGCGCCTGGGCGGTCTTCGAGCCGTCGCGGTAGATCGCCAGCGCCTTGATCCCCAGCCGCCACGCTTCGGTGTAGGCGTCCTGGATGTCCTCCACGGTCGCGCTCTGCGGCAGGTTGACGGTCTTTGAGATCGCTCCCGAGATAAAGGGCTGCACCGCGCCCATCATCTTTAGATGGCCCATGTGCGAGATCGCGCGCTCGCCCACGGCCACATCGAACACCGGCAGGTGCTCTTCTTTCAGGCCCGGGGCGCCGACGATCGTGCCGTGCTCGGCGAGGTGCGCCTCGATCTGCTCGATCTGCGGCTCGGAGTAGCCGAGCGTCTGCAGCGCTAGCGGGATGGTGCGGTTGACGATCGTCATCTGCCCGCCGCCCACCAGCTCCTTGAACTTGACCAGCGAGAAGTCGGGCTCCACCCCGGTCGTGTCGCAGTCCATCAGGAAGGAGATCGTGCCCGTCGGCGCCAGCACGGTGGCCTGTGCGTTGCGGTAACCGAGGCGCTCGCCGAGCTCCACCGCCTCATCCCACGAGCGGCGCGCGGCTGTGAGCAGTCCCTGGTCCGTGCATGTCCCGTCGGGAATCACGTAGGCGGCGTCGCGGTGCATGCGCATCACCGCGTTGTGCTCCTCGCGGTTTTCGGCGTAGCGCTCATAGGGGCCGAGGGCACCCGCGACCTCGGCCGAGCGGCGGTAGGCGCGGCCGGTCATCAGCGCCGTGATCGCTGCCGCCGTGCCCCGGCCCCGCTCGGAGTCGTAGGGCATCCCGTCGGCCATCAGATAGGCCCCGAGGTTGGCGTAGCCGAGCCCAAGCTGGCGGAAGGCACGGGCGTTGACGGCGATCTCCTCGGTCGGGTACGAGGAGGGCCCGACCACAATCTCCTGGGCCAGCAGCATCACGTCGACGGTGTGCTCGAAGGACTCCACGTCGAGCGTCCCGTCGGCGCGGCGGAAGCGCATCAGGTTAAGCGACGCCAGGTTGCACGCCGAGTCGTCCACGTGCATGTACTCACTGCACGGGTTCGACGCGTTGATTCGCCCCGAGCGCGGGGAGGTGTGCCAGCGGTTGATCGTCGTGTCGTACTGCATCCCCGGGTCCGCGCAGCGCCACGCGGCCTGCGCGATCTCGCGCATCAGCTCGCGCGCGGGGATCGCCCCGCCGACCGGCTCACCGGTCACGCGCGAGGTCAGGCGCCACTCGCGATCCTCGGCGACCGCCCGCATGAACTCGTCGGTGACCCGCACCGAGTTGTTGGCGTTCTGGTACTGGATCGAGAAAAAGCCCTCGCCGTCGATCGACATGTCAAAGCCCGCGTCCCGGAGCGCCTGCGCCTTGTCCTCCTCTTTGGCCTTGCACTGGATGAACTCGCGGATGTCGGGGTGGTCGACGTCGAGCACGATCATCTTCGCTGCGCGCCGGGTCTTGCCGCCGGACTTGATCGTGCCCGCCCACGAGTCGGCGCCGCGCATGAAGGACACCGGCCCCGAGGCCGTGCCGCCCTTCGCCAGCGGCTCCATCGAGCCGCGGATGTTCGAGAGGTTGATCCCCGAGCCCGAGCCCCCGCGGAAGATCATGCCCTCCTTGGTGTTCCACTCGAGAATCGACTCCATCGTGTCCTTCACCGAGAGGATGAAGCAGGCGCTGCACTGGGGATTCTCCTCGAAGCCCACGTTGAACCACACCGGCGAGTTGAACGCCGCCAGCTGGTGCAGCAGGATGTGCGTGAGCTCCGCCTCGAAGGCCTCGCCGTCCGCGTCGGTCGCGAAGTAGCCGCGCTCGCGCCCCCACGCCGCGATCGTGCCGGCCACGCGCGCGATCATCTGCTTCACGGAGTGCTCGCGTGAGGGGTGGTCGAGCTGCCCACGGAAGTACTTCTGACTGACGATATTTGTCGCATTTTGCGACCAGTTCTTGGGGAACTCCACGTCGCGCTGCTCGAAGGCGACCCGATCCCCGTGGCCGATCCGCGCATCGCGCAACTCCCACTCCACCGCATCGAAGGGGTGCGTCCCGGGGGACGTGAAAAGGCGCTCGATCGACAGCGCCTGCCCGGGCGTCGTCTCCTCGATGGTGGGGTGGGACATCGTGCTCATATCAGCCTCGCTCCTTCTCTTCTCGGGGCCGAACAGCATCCCGCTTGGGCCGGACGGAAAAAGGCGGAGCGAACTTCAATTCTAGGAGGCCCAAGGTCTGCTAGCGGCCCAGCCGGGCCCAGTCTGAAAATTCCTCCCAAGTGCCCGACAGGCGCCAGCTCGCCTCCGCGATGCAGTGGCGCAGCGAGACCCGCCAGCGAGGTTCGTAGGCCCACCAGCGCGCCGCCGCCCACACCAGACACGCGACGATCAGCAGCGCTGCTACCACCGCCGCGACGAGCGCGCCGGTGGAGAGCTTGGTCGTGGGTGTGGTCTTCACGACGGTCACGGTTTTGGTCGTGAGCGCGGCCACGAGCGACAGGCCGCGGACGGAGATGGCGCCGAAAAGCATGAGCCCAATGCTAGACGTGCGACACCCGGCTCAGAGCAGATCGGCGATCGCCGCCAGCGCGTCGCTCAGAACTCGATCCGGCGGCAACTCGGCATCGAGCACCGAGATCCGCCGCGGCTCGGCTCGCGCGAGGTCTCGGTAGGCCGCGTCGATTCGCGCGAAAAACTCCTCCCCCTCCAGCTCCATCCTGTCCGGAGCTCCCGGGCGTGCGCCCTGCCGCGTGCGCCCGGATCGCAGGGAGACGCACAGCAGCAGCGTGCGATCCGGCTGCAGACCCTCGGTGGCGAAGCGGTTGAGCTCGCGGATTTGCTTGACCCCCAGCGCTCTGCCGGCGCCCTGGTAGGCCAGCGAGGAATCCACAAAGCGATCGAGCAGCACCACGGCGCCGGCTTCGAGCAGGGGCAGCAGGCGCTCCTGCGCCAGCTGTGCGCGCGCCGCGGCATACAGCAGCGCCTCCGCGCGCGCGCCCACCGTGAGGGCGGGATCCTGCACCAGCTCGCGGATCCGCTCGGAGAGCCGCACGCCGCCGGGCTCGCGCAGCAGCTCCACGCGCAACCCGCGTGCGGCGAGCTCCCGCGCGAGCGCCTGCGCGAGCGTCGTCTTGCCGGCACCGTCCAGCCCCTCGATTGTGATCAGCGTGCCCGGCGCCATCGCCGGGACGGTATCGACTCCACGCCTCTACGATGGGCTGCGTGAGCTTGCCCGGCCTCGACGCCCATCCGCATGCCCGCGCCGTGCTGGCGCCTGCGCTGAGGTTCCTCGACGGGGAGGACGCCTCCGGCGAGGGGCAGAGAGGAGGCGGACGGGGTCCGACTCACGCCTACCTCTTCCACGGTCCGCCCGGGGTCGGCAAGCGCACCGTCGCGCGCGCTTTCGCCGCGACGCTGCTCGCCGCGGGGTCGCCCGCTCCCGAGGAGGTGCGCGGGCGCGCGGCGCGCGGGGCTCACCCGGATCTGACGTGGGTCACGCCGAGCGGTGCAGGGGAAATGCTGGTGGGCGACGTCGAGGAGGCGGTCGTCGCCGCGGCGGCTCGCACGCCGTTCGAGTCGCGCCGGCGGGTGTTCGTGTTGGAGGACGCACACACGCTCAACGACCAGGCCGCCAACCGCCTGTTGAAGACGCTCGAAGGAGCCCCCATCGTTCGCGCACTTCATCCTGCTCGCCCCCACGCCCCGCGAGCTGCTCCCCACGATCGCCTCGCGCTGCCAGCAGGTACGCTTCGACCCATTGCCGCCCGCGCGCATCGAGGAGCGCCTCAGGGCCCGCGGGATGTCGGCCGACGCCGTAGTACCCGGCGAGGAGCACATGGGAGAGAGTGCCGGCGCGCCAGCCATCGCCGACGGCACGACCGCCTACGGCACCGTCGCGGACGCCACGCTCGCAGCCTGCGCGCGCTTGGGGCTCGGCGACGCCAGCCTCGCCCACCGGCTGGCGGGGGAGTGGGGCAGCCGCCTGCGCGAACGTGTGGAGGGCTTCGTGAGGGGCGCCCTCGTCGGCGACACCGCGCGCGGGGTGGGTGGGCATCTGGACGAGCTGCTGCAGGCCGCCCGTGACGCCGGGACCAACGCCGGCGAGGAGCTGGCGGCGCGCGTGGCGGGCGAGCTCGAGTTGCTGCCCGCCAAGGAGCGCAAACGCCATGAGCGCGAAGCGCTCGACGCCCAGCGCCGCGCCGAGCGCCGCGCGCGGGGCGGTGCGCTGGACCTCGCGCTGCGCCTGGCCCAGCTGTGGCTGCGCGACCTCTGGTGTGTGGCGGAGGGGGCCGGCGAGCTGGTGTACGCGCTCGACCGCCGCCCGCAGCTGGAGCGCGACGCCGCGGGGCGCTCTCCCGCGCGGCTGCGCGAGGCGGTGGAGCTCGTGCGCGACACCCGCCTGCGGCTGACGCTCAACGTCTCCGAGGAGCTCGCCCTGGAGGCGCTCGCCTACCGGCTGCAGGCGCTGCTGGCGACGTAGGTGAACCGGCGTCGCGACGGGCTCAACCTCGACGGTGCGGGGAACCCCTTCTAAAGGCATACCGGAGGTGGACCGATGTCGAAGTGTGCGCCTCGAACGCGATCCGACGGCCCGCGCGCCCGGGCAGTACACCCGCTCGCTAGTCCAGCGCTTGCGGATGCGCACGTTGCTGACGCTGGGGGCTCTGGCGGCAGCGACGACCGTGATGGGCCGACGCTTCGGCTGGCAGGACCCGCGCTTTCTAGGGGCGGAGGTGACGTTGCTGCTCGCGATCTTTGCGATTTCGCGGTGGGTGTTGCCGCTGGTGGAGCGCCACGACCGGGGGGCCCGCGGTGAAGAGCACGTCGGGCGGCTGCTGGAGCACCTGCCCGAGCGAGGGTGGCGGGTGGTGCACGACGCAAGCCTCGGGAGGGGCAACGTCGACCACATTGTGATCGGCCCGGGAGGGGTGTTCACGGTTGAGACCAAGAGCCATCCGGGCCCGATCAGGGTGGGGCGGCTGCACGGCTCGGTACTTGGCCAGGCGCAGGCGCAACGCAAGGCGGTGGAGCGGATCGTCGACGAGCACGTGGAACCGCTGGTGGTGTTCAGTCGCGCGTGGGTCGACCGGCCGCTGAGCCGCCGCAAGGGCGTGCGCGTGGTGCCGGCGCGGATGCTGGCGGGCTACGTCGAGCGCCAGCCGCAGCGGCTGGACGAGCAGGCGGTGGAGCGCGCGCACGCCCGCCTAGCGCAGGCGTTGGCGCAATCCAGCGCGCCCACGCGTCCCGCGCGTCTGCGCCGGCGCTTCGTCGAAGGGCGCCCGGCGCCGCGGTAGAAACAGCGAGCGACGCGCAGGAGGCCGGCCACGCCACCACGGTAGAGTCCCTAGAGATGGCGAGCGCAGCTAGCACCCTGCCGGCGGTCGAAGCGCCGAGAAGCACCTCGCTGCCCCCGGGGCCGCGGTGGCCGCCGGTAGCGCAGACCGTGGCGTGGGCGGTGCGGCTGCCGTGGATGCTCGACCGCTGCAGCGAGCGCTACGGGGAGGCATTCACGATGCGGTTCTTCCCCAGCGGGCGGCGGATCGTCGTAGTAAGCGGGGCGGAGCTCGTCAAGCAGGTGTTCACGGCTCCGCCGGAGGTGGCGCCCTCGGCGGCGGGCAGCTCGCCGATCGCCGCGGTGATGGGGCCGAGCTCGGTGCTGACGCTGACCGGCCCCGAGCACATACGCCAGCGGCGACTGCTACTGCCACCGTTCCACGGGGAGCGGATGAAGGAGTACGAGGAGACGATCGTGCAGGCGACACGGCGCGACACGGCGCAGTGGCCGCGAGGAGCGCCGATGGCGCTGCAGGAGCGCACGCGCGCGATCACGCTGGAGGTGATCCTGCAGGCGGTGTTCGGCGTGGAGGCGGAGCGGATGGATCCACTGCGCAAAGCGGTGGGGGCGTTGTTCGCCCCGCTGACGCTGCCGATGCTGCTGCGCACGGCCCTCAGTCGCCCGACGTTGGAGCGCCCAAAGGGCGGGTTCGGCCGGGCGCTGGACCACCTCGACGGGGTGATCTACGCGGAGATCGCGCGCCGGCGCGCGCAAAAGGATCTCGAGGAGCGCTCCGACATCCTGTCGCTGCTGATGCAGGCGCGCGACGAGGAGGGTGTGGCGATGCGCGACGCCGAACTGCGCGACGAGCTGGTGACGCTGCTGCTGGCGGGGCACGAGACGACCGCGACCTCGGTGGCGTGGGCGATCGAGCGCCTGGTGCGCCACCCCGACAAGCTGGCGCGCCTCACCGCCGAGATCGAGGAGGGCGAGAGCGAGGAATACATGCAGGCGGTCATCCACGAGACGATGCGGGTGCGCCCCGTGGTGCCGCTCGTGATCAGGGCCCTCGAGCAACCGCTGCGCGTGGGCGAGTACGAGTTGCCCGTCGGGACGCGCGTAGCGCCGTCGATCTGGCTGACCAACCGCGATCCGCGCACCTACGATGCTCCGCGAGAGTTCCGCCCGGAGCGCTTCCTCGACCGCCAGCCAGAGACGTTCGCGTGGATCCCGTTCGGGGGCGGCATCCGCCGCTGCATCGGGGCGTCGTTCGCGCTGCTGGAGATGAAGCTGATGCTGCGTACGATCCTCGGCGAGCTGGAGCCCTCGCTGCCGCCCGAGACGCGGCGGCGCCGCTTGCCGGTACCAGCCCGTGGGCGCGGCTTCCAGGAGGGAGAACGCGTCCGCCGCCGCGCGATCACGCTGGTGCCGGCTGCCGGCGCGCGCGTGGTGTGGCACGAGCGGGGGTAGAGGGGTTGGGATAGGGACCCCCACAAGGGGGGTCGGGGGTGGGGTTGCGGGTGGTGGTAGCCGCGGTCGCGTGGACCCCAAGCTGACCGCCCAAACGGCACGGCGCCCGTAGGCGGGGGTGCAGCGCGGCGACTTCGAGGACGGTGACCGCTAAGCAGCTGTCCGAAGGCTCGCCAGGGCAGGTCAGAAACATATTCTGCAAACCCTTGGGTAAAACGGTGAGCACCAGAAAGCGGTGGAAGGAAGCGAAGACGCCAATCTCTATGAGTGGCACGACGGTGCCTCCACCCCCGTCACGTTCATAGCAACGCTCAACCGCACAACCGAGGACTACACCGATTGGACAGGGTTTCCCCGCGATGCAGCGGACACATCCGACCAAGGCTACAAGGCATCGCGTGTCTCCGGCGAAGAGGCGAAGCTGCTCTTCAGTTCACGCAATCAGGTGACGGGCTACGACAATGCCGGAAATAACGAGATCTATCTATACGATCCGGCCAAATCGCTGTCGCTGAGCAACCCTCGTTGTGTATCGTGTAATCCAACAGGAAGACCTGCGAGCGACCAGGCGTATCTTTCACACAACGGCCTCGACTCTGCTCCAGTGCCTGACAATTCTTTCATGACGCGAAACCTGTCCGCGAACGGTACGCGCGTCTTCTTCCAGACAGCGGAAGCGCTGCTGCCGGCGCAGGCCACGGATGGCCAGGAAAATGTGTACGAGTGGGAGCAGGAAGGTGCCGGCAGCTGTGGCACTAATGAAGGTGTAGAGAACGGAGGTTGCCTGTATCTGATTTCGACCGGCCAGAGCACGGGCCCGTCGTATTTCGGTGATGCGAGCGAAAACGGCGAAGATGTCTTCTTCTTCACCCGCCAGTCGCTTGTGAGCCAGGATCAGGATCAGAACGTAGACGTCTATGATGCGCACGAAGACGGTGGCATCGCCGCCCAGAACCAGGCGTCGCCCGAAGCGCCATGCGAAAGCGAAACGTGTCATGGCGCCTCGACGACGGCGCCCGTGTTCGGCGTGCCGTCGAGCGTGACGCTGTCGGGGGCCGGGAACCTCCCGCCGCCAGCGGAATCGAACGTGCCGGTCAAGTCTACGGCGAAGCCGCTGACGCGCGCGCAGAAGCTGGCGAAGGCGCTGAAGGCGTGCAAGAAAAGGTCAGGTGGGCGACGGCCACGTTGCCGGGCGCAAGCCGAGAAGAAATACGCTGGCGCAACCAAGAAAATCGACGGGGGAGGGAAGTAATGGTTGATCGACGGCCCGCGATAAGGGAGCGATTTGCCTCTCCGCCATTGGCCAAACGCAAAGGTTGCGTGAGGGTACTTATGTACGCCTTGCCGGCGGCGCTGTTGATCGTCCTTGAACGCGAAGGCGTGATACGCACTATTGCGTTTGCGTTCGTGGTGGTGGTGCTTGCCGCCATCTTGTCGGTGGCTCTCCTGGCGTACTTTGGTGGTGAACGTCACGGTGTCACCCGCACTTTGGTGTTCGGCTTCGTGGTGGTTGCGCTGACCACTATATGGTCGCTTGCTCTCCTCGCATACTTTGCCCCGTCCCATAGCTTGGCGGCCCAGCCTTTCGAAATTGCAAAGTTCGACAACACGATCGAAGCCGAAGCCGGAGGCACGTCTGCGACCCAGGCCGGCTCACATCCCTATGCGATGACGACTACAATCGAATTTTCGACTCACGAACACGAAGGGCAAACGGCGCCCAACGGCAACGTAAAGGATTTGGAAGTAAATTTTCCCGCTGGAATGATTGTGAACCCAAATGTCACTGATGCGAGGTGCACCGAGGAAGAACTTGACAGCCAGTTCACGTGTCCAACTGCGTCCGCAGTCGGTGTTGCCTACCTCAAGCTTGAGGTGGCGGGCGCGGAAGGGGATGTCCCCGTCTTCGATATGGTGCCTCCACGTGGAGCTCCGGCCGAGCTCGGCTTCGATGTGGCGGGAATCATCGTCCACATCTACGGTAACGCACAGACAGGCGGCGACTACGAGGTGTCGGCGAAGACCGCGGATATTCTGGAGAAGGGTGGGATTTACAGCGCCGCCGTGACCGTGTGGGGCGATCCCTCCTCCCCGGTTCACAACGAAGAACGTGGCCTATGCGCCACGAGCCCTTCTGTGGAAGCTAACCCGACAGTTATAGGAAAACAGAATGAAAGGCTAGAATGGGAAAAAGATTTGAAGGGGGCGATCGAAAGGCGGGAAGAAGAGGAGACAAATGGGGAACCGATCACCCCATTTCCTCAGAACGCGGAAGAAGCTCACTATCGCTTCAACTGTCCTGTGCGACCACTCACCAAGCCGGCCTTGACGCTGCCGACGGCCTGTAGCGCCAGTCCGCTGATGGCGGCGATGAGCGTCAACACCTGGGAAGAACCGGAAAAGTTTGTGCGAGCGAGCTCAGAATCTCCGGCGGTGACCGGTTGCGAAAAACTCAACTTCAGCCCGTCGCTGTCGGTGCGCCCCGCCGAACCGGAGACCCCAAGCACCGAATCGCCGACGGGGCTCGAAGTCGACCTAAGGGTCCCCCAGGATGAAAGCCTCACCGGCTTGGCCGAGTCCAACGTCAAGGAAGCGTTCGTCACGTTCCCCGCGGGCGTGACGGTCTCGCCATCGGCAGCCAATGGCCTGAATGCATGCCCGCTACTCAGGGGCAGGGAACCGGCAAAAGAAGCAAAGGAAAGCAACAAGGAAGATGTGGGCATTGATCTGGAATCGGCGCAGCCCGCGAACTGCCCGGCCGAATCGAAGCTCGGATCTGTGGAAGTCATCACGCCGTTGCTCGAACAGCCCCTGAAGGGGTCGGTCTATGTGGCGCAGCAGGGCAACCTGCCGGGCGCCGGGTCGAACCCCTTCAGCTCGCTGTTCGCCCTCTATCTGGTAGCGGAAGGCAATGGGGCGATCATTAAGCTTCCGGGTGAGATAGAGCTCGACGAAGCGACGGGCCAAGTGAGCGCGAGGTTCGGCGAAGACCCGACTACTGGGTTTGATCTCCCCCAGCTCCCCTTCAGCGAACTAAAGATGCGCTTCTTCGGAGGGCCACGAGCGCCGCTTGTGACGCCATCTTCGTGCGGTACCTACACGACGACGTCGCAGCTGACGCCCTGGGACGGAAATCCGGCGTCCGAACCGACCAGCAGCTTCACGATCGACGAAGGATGCGGGTCCCGCGGCTTCTCCCCGACGTTGACGGCCGGCACCACGAACCCCCAGGCGGGCGGCTTCAGCGACGAGACGGTCACGATCGGTCGCAACGACGGCGAACAGGATCTCGGCGGGATCACCGTTACGACGCCGCCAGGCCTGCTGGGGAATATCTCGACGGTACCGCTGTGCGGAGAACCGCAGGCCAACCAAGGCACATGCGGCGCTGAAAGCCAGATCGGCGAAACGACTGTGGCCACGGGCCCCGGAGAAGACCCCTACTGGGTGAGGGGCGGCAAGGTCTACCTGACCAGCCCTTACAACCACGAGCCGTTCGGCCTCTCGATCGTGGTGCCCACCGTCGCAGGCCCGTTCACGCTGAAGGGCGAACACGGCGGCGTCGGTAAGGAAGTCGTCCGTGCGTCGATCGCCATCAGCCCGAAGACGGGCGAATTGACGGTCGTGAGCGACCCGCTTCCGCACATGCTTGAGGGCGTCCCTCTGGACGTCCGCACGATCAACGTGGACATCAACCGCCACGACTTCACGTTCAACCCAACCAACTGCGAAGAAATGCATATGAGGTCGTCGATCACAAGCACCGAAGGCGCGACGTCTACCCCCTCCAGCCGCTTCCAGGCGGCCGACTGCGCGGCCCTCCCGTTCAAACCGTCGCTATCCGCCACGACGCAGGGCAACGGCAGCGACCGCGTCAACGGTGCCTCGATGAACGTTAAGGTCACCCAGCAGAGCGGCGAAGCGGGCATCCGCTCGGTCCACCTGGAACTCCCGATGAAGCTCCCGGCGCGCCTGAGCACGTTGCAGAAAGCGTGCACGGAAGCGACGTTCGACGCGAACCCGGCGAACTGCCCGGCGTCCTCTGACGTGGGAACCGGGATCGCACACACGCCGGTGCTGCCGGTGCCGCTGGAAGGCCCGGCGTACTTCGTCTCTCACGGCGGGGCGCAGTACCCGGAACTGGTGTTCGTACTGCAGGGCGACGGCGTGACGATCGACTTGGCCGGCGAAACGCACATCAACCCCAAAACGAAAATCACCTCCAGCACCTTCGGGACGGTCCCTGACGCGCCGATCTCGAGCTTCGAAGCCAACCTGCCCGAGGAGCCCAACTCCGCGCTGGCAACGCTCACCCCGAAAGGCCTGTGCGGGTCCGCGAGCCTCTCGATGCCGATGACGATCGTCGGGCAGAACGGCGCTGAGATCAAGCAGACGACGAAAGTCGCGATCACAGGCTGCCCGGCGAAGCCGAAGGGCTCGACGAAGAAACACAAGCGCAAGCCGCACAAGAAGAGCAAGCCTCGCGCGAAGGGGAAGAAGGCCGGCCGCCGCCGCTGAGGCGCGACTTCCGGCCAAGCTCTGAAGCTCCCGACGCGCGACCTGCTCCCTCTCTCGGGTCGCGCGTCGGGATTCCCCGCGTTCGGGCGAGCGTACCGGCCGGAGCGGGCGCTACGGTCGGGGCATGCAGGAGATACAGCAGGCGATCGAAGTCGCGCGACGGGAGCTCGAGGAGCGCCCGGGCGACCCGCTGGCGTGCGCCCGCGCGCGTGGGGTGCTGAGCCAGGCGCGGGAGCTGTGGGGCACGCTGGACGCCGAGCAGCGCGTGACGCTGAATGGCGCGGCGGGCGGGCTGCGGGAGCTGGTGGATGCGCAATCCCAGGACGCCGCCCCGCCGCCGGCTCCGGAGGAGCTGCTGGCGCGTTTTGGCCTGAGTACGTTCCGTGCGGGCCAGCGCGAGGCGGTGGCGGCGGCGCTCGAAGGGCGCGACACGCTGGTGGTGATGCCGACGGGGGCGGGGAAGTCGCTGTGCTACCAGCTGCCCGCGCTGGCGGGGCGAGGTCTGGTGGTGGTTGTGAGCCCGCTGATCGCGCTGATGGCCGACCAGTGGAAGCGGCTGGAGGAGACCGGCGTGAAGGCGGTGATGCTGGCGTCGGGGATGGAGGAGGGCCACAATGCGCGGGCGCTGCTGGACATCGAGTCGGGTTGGGCGCAGCTGGTGCTGGCGGCGCCCGAGCGCTTCGCCTCGCGTGCCTTCAGGGAGGCGCTGGGCACCCGCAAGGTCGGACTGTTCGTCGTCGACGAGGCGCACTGCGTGGCGGAGTGGGGCCACGACTTTCGCCCCGACTACCTACGCCTGCATGGCGCGATCACCGCGTTGGGGCGGCCCCCCGTGATGGCGGCCACGGCCACCGCCACTCCGCGCGTGGCGGCGGAGATCGCGGCGAAGCTGGGGTTGCGGGAGTGGGTGTCGGTGAGTTCGGGCTTTGACCGCCCCAACCTCGCGTTCGACGTGGTGCGGGTCGAAGGCAAGGGGGCGGTGGGGCGTAAGCGCGCGGCGCTACTGCACGTGCTCCAGGACGCCGAGGCACGCCCGGCGATCGTGTACTGCGGGACACGCAAGGACACCGAGGAGGTGGCCGAGCTAATCGCGGGGCGGGGAATCGCGACGGTCGCCTACCACGCGGGGCTCTCCCCGGCGCAGCGCCGCCGAGCACAGGAGACGTTCATGGCCGGCGGGGCCGAAGTCGTGGTCGCGACCAACGCGTTCGGGATGGGCGTGGACAAGGCGGACGTGCGCACCGTGGCGCACTGGGCGATCCCGACGAGCTTGGAGGCCTACTACCAGGAGGCTGGTCGCGGCGGTCGTGATGGGCAGCCGGCGCGGGCGCTGCTACTGGCCTCGCGAATGGACCTCGGCAGGCTGATCCGCTTCAACACCGAGCGCCAGAGCAGCGTGGAAGATGTGCGCGCGTACCTCAACCGCCTCGGCCGCCGTGCGCAGCACGGGATCGTAGAGATCGCCCCGCGGGAACTGGACGATACCGAGCGGGTGCTGCTCTCGATCGCCGAGCGGGCGCACGCGGCTGAGTTGCAACCAGGCACGCGCGGGGTGCTGCGGGTGCGCCTCACCGGCGAGCTGGACGGCCGCGCTGCGTATGCTGCGATCAAGGCCGCCAAGGACCGAGGGTGGGAGTCCTACCGTGCGATCGAGCAGTTCATCGCAAACGCCGAAGAGTGTCGCCGCCGGGAGATCCTCGAGCACTTCGGCGACTCTCAAGAAGGCGCACGGGAAGGCCGCTGCTGCAGCGTGTGCGATCCCGACCCGGAGCTGGAGCGAGCGCTGGCCGCGGGGGCGCAGGGCAGCACCCGCGCACGAACGACGGGGTCTGCGGCGAACGGGTCGGCGCGGTCAGCACCCAACGGCTACGCCGGCTCGCGCGGCGGCCTTGCGCTCGCTGGTGGCCTCAACGATGTCGCCAACTCTGCCCCGGCGCCATCCCCCGACCCGCTAGAGGAGGCGCAGTACGAGAAGCTCAGGGAGTGGCGTCTCGGCCGGGCGGAAGGCAAGCCCGCGTTTACGGTCGCCGCCAACACGGTGCTCGAGGAGATCCTGCGCCGCCGCCCGGCCAGCACTGAAGAGCTGATCGAGATCCGCGGCATCGGCCCCGCCTTCTGCGAGAAGCACGGCAAATCGCTGCTGGAGGCGCTGGCGGGGCTGTAAGAGAGCCGGGCTGGCGATAGCATCAAGCTCCGCGCCGACGTAGCTCAGCTGGTAGAGCACTTCACTCGTAATGAAGGGGTCCGGGGTTCGAGTCCCCGCGTCGGCTTCAAAAAGCCCCGTAAATCGGGGCTTTTTATGGACCTGATCGCGCCAGGTTCAAAGCGTGTCCCGAATATGTCCCGAGATCGGCGCTACCTTGTGGACATGGCCGCACCGCTCGCTGCACCCGCCCAGCCCCCGAGCGGACACGTGTTTCGTATGGAGCGCAAGCGCGGCCCGGCTTGGTACGCCAAGTACCGCCTGCCGGACGGTCGCCAGGTGCAGAAGCGGATCGGCCCGGCATGGTCGGCGCGCGGGCGCCCGCCGGTGGGCTACTACACCAAGCGTCAGGCAGAGGAGTGGCTGCGCGAAGTGCTCGACCAGGCGCGACAGGGGAAGCTGCCGGGGACGGTGCGCACCGGCACGACGGTGGCGCAGGCGGCTGAGGAGTACCTGCACTACATCGAGCACGACCGGGGCCGCAAGCCCTCCACAGTGCAGGGCTACCGATGGGTCGTCAAAGCGTGGATCGCTCCAGCCCTCGGTGAACTGCGCGTGGAGGACGTAACGAGCGCGCACGTGGAAGCGTGGATCGCCACAGTCGATCGCAAGCCGAGCACGCGCACGAAGGCCCTCGTGCTGCTGCACGGCATCTTCCAGCGGGCCAAGAAGATGTACGGCCTGCCGGTGAACCCAGTGGCGGACGTTGAGAAGCCGCCATTGACACGCAGCGGCGACATCGAGGTCTTCAGCCCGGAGGAGGTATGGGCGCTGGCGCGCGCCGCGGCGAGCGAGCAGGACCGGGCGATCTTCCTCGCGGCGGCGTTCACCGGCCTGCGGATGGGCGAGCTGATCGCGCTGCACTGGCGCGACGTGGACTTCGCGGGCTCGCTGCTGCGCGTGCGCACGAGCTACGCCGGCGGGGCGCTAACGACGCCGAAGTCGGGCAAGGTGCGCTCGGTGCCGCTCGCCCCGGACGTGGCGCAGGCGCTGGCGAGGCTGGCCGACCGCGAGCTGTTCACTGCCGAGGACGATCTCGTGTTCCCCGGCGAGACGGGCGAGTTCTTGGACGGCTCGGCACTGCGCCGCCGCTACAATGCCGCGCTCAAACGCGCGGGCTTGCGGCAGCTGCGCTTCCACGACCTACGCCATACCTTCGGCACGCGGATGATCGCCAAGGCGGATATCCGCCGGGTGCAGGAGTGGATGGGCCACGCCGACATCCAGACGACGATGCGCTACCTGCACTACGCGCCCCGCGAGGAGGACGCACGGCTGGTGGCGGAGGCTTTCCAGGTCGAGGCACCGGATGCCTCAGTGATGCAACTTGGTGGGTGAGGCCGAAAAAATGACCCAAGAGATCAACGCTGAAGAACTGGCCGAAAAGCACGGCGTCCAGGGTCTGGCACTGCGCAACATGTTGCGCGCGCATCCTGATCTGACACCCGGCCATAAGTATCGCCATACATGGCTGCTCGCGCAGGCCCGCGCCGGGCGCATCCCCCACCACCGCCTCGGCCACTACGTGCGCTTCAGCGCCGATGACCTCAAGCAGTGGCTCGGAGACACGCGCGTCGGTGACAGTCGGCATGTAGGCGCGGACAGTAAGCTGCGCTGATGGCAGGCGATGATCTCCTTGTGGTACCTGTGCGCGAGGCCACGACCGTGTATCGGATCGTACGGGGAGCGGATCGCAGCGCTCCGGCAGTATTGGACGATATCTTCCATGTAGAGGCGTGAGCTATGCACTACGCGATCTTCGACGGCACCGGCAACTTGGTCGAGTCCTTCGAGGACGAGAAGTCGGCGCGCAAAGCCCTGGATCACATCGTGGACGCCGAGCCCGAAGCTGCCGAGCACGTCGCGCTGCTCGTCCACGGCGAGGACGGATGCCAGTCGGCAACCCGATCTTCGCTCGTGCCGTCTCGGACGTTCGCTGAGGTTCGTTCTACCTCCTGCGCGGGCCGTCGGCGTGCTTGATGAGGAGGCGTCAACCATTGCTACGCTTAGGCTATGGCCACGACGAAGAAGCGCACAACGAAGCCACTCAGCCCTGAGCTGAAGGCGTTGCGTGCTGAGTTGCACGCCGCGAAGGAGAAGGGCGAAAGTCGAACGCGGCCGCTGTACAAAGCGATGAGCTCGGAGGCCAAACTGGCCTTCTGGCGTCGACACTCGGCGTAAGCTCGCGCTCGGGTCGTCGTGCAGGAGTACCGACGGATCACGCGTGCCTGCGCAACGCGCGACTGGAATGCAAGGACCCACGATGAGGTGCTTGCCCGGCAGCGGGGCAACCATCTCCTGGGGCGATTCTTGAGCGACGACAGCTTGGACCACTGCTATGCGGGCGCCAACCTCCTGGACCGTGCTCGCGACCGGCCGCGGGGAGCGCCGGGCGCTGGGCCGCACGTTCTCGGCAACTTTCACGTCAAGGCTCCCGCGGCGCGACGGGCGTGGCTGTGGCGCGATACGGGCGAGCTGGATGAGGCCGCAAGCGTGTTGAAGATTGACTGGATGGTCGCGGAGGGACCTCGCCGGCGAGGACATCACACGGACCTTCAGCTCTCGCACGCCGACATCCTCTACGACCCCGACGACGCGTGGTTGCCGACCGAAGAGGACTACGCCGACCTTGCGGACAAGCACGACGCGGGGTGGATTGAGCGTGCCTGCGAAGCGGTGGCCCTCGCCGTGCGCGAAGCACAGGCGCGCCGCGGCGAGTTGATCGCGGTCGACATCGACAAGGTCTCCGCCTCCGTGGCGCAGGACTTCGGGGTCTCGATCACGGTCATGGAGGAGTACGCCGAGCGGTGGGTCATCATCGACCGCCTCGACACCGGCAGGCAGCCCGTCGACCACGAGACCGCCTACACCCTGGCCGACGCAGCCTTCGATGGCATCAGGGACGACGACGTCGAGGAGGTCTTCGAGAAGACGGAGATCCTTGGTGGCCGCCACGTCATCGACCCAGGACACGCATACGCCTGGTGTGCCATCGTTTGACGCTGGGCAACTTGCGATCTCGTGTTGGGGGGATCGTCCGCGTGAGTCGGTGTCCACCCAGGCGCGCGGGCGCGGGGCCTCGTGCCCCGCGTCGACGCGAAGCGTGCCACCCACGCAAAAAGCCAAGTTACGGGGATGAAACTGCTGGTGGGAGCTGTCCGGTCCTGGTCGTAGCTTCGGTTGATCGGGACAGGGGTTTCCTGGAGCAGATGATGAGGGCAGGCTGCTCAGACCGTATGGGCTGAGAGCCCGGAAAGTTATGTGGCCGCCCCTGCGACTTGCCCGGTTGCGCTGCGAGCGCGAATCCGTAGTTGTCGTTTGCCCTGCGCCTGCTCCACCGTTGTCAACGAGGATCATGGAAGGGAGAATGAGATGCGTCAGGTAGCACTCGATGTCCACCAGGGCTTCTGCGAGGTCGCTGTCCGTGAGGACGGCGAGACGCGCTCGGCTGGTCGTATCGCGACCAATCGCGGCGCGCTGGAGCTGTTCGCGGAGAGCCTGTGCCGGACCGATGAGGTGGTGATGGAGGCGACGGGCCCGGCGATGGAGATCGCGCGCATCCTTGAGCCTCATGTCGCCAGGGTGGTTGTCGCCAACGCCCAGGAGGTGCGGGCAATCTCTCACGCGCGGGTGAAGTCCGACCGTTTCGATGCGCGCACCCTCGCGGACCTGCTCGCGGCTGGGATGCTCGAGCCGGTGTGGGTACCCGACGCGGAGACCTCGGCGCTGCGTCGCCGGGTCGCGCGGCGCGCGGCACTCGTGCGCCAGCGTACCCGCGCCAAGAACGAGATCCACGCGACGCTCTCGCGTTGCCTGCTTGGGCGTTCGCCCGTCACTGACCTGTTCGGCAAGGAAGGACGCGCGTGGCTTGGCGAACAGGAGTTGGACACCGAGGAGCAGGAGACGGTCGCTGGGTGTCTGCGCCAGATCGACTTCCTGGACGGCGAGATCGCCCAGATCGACCAAAAGCTCGCCGGGTGGGTGAAGAGCTCACAGGACGCTCGCAGGCTGATGAGCGTGCCTGGTGTCGGTGTGGGCGTAGCCGTCACGTTGATGGCTGCGATCGGGGATATCTCCCGCTTCTCCTCGTCGCGTCAGCTCGTCGCCTACCTCGGCTTGGACCCCAAGGTACGCCAGTCCGGGGATGAGCCCGCGCGCCACGGGAGGATCTCAAAGCGCGGTAACGCCCAAGCGCGCTCAGCGCTGGTCGAGGCCGCGTGGATCGCAGTTCGTCAGCCCGGGCCGCTGCACGCCTTCGCGGGAACGCATCCGTGTGCGTAAGGGCTCACAGGTCGCTGCTGTCGCGGTCGCTCGCAAGCTCGCGTGTCTGTGCTGGCAGCTGCTCACCAAGGACGAAGACTACGCCTTCGCGAGACCCTCCCGCGTACGCGCCAAGCTACGCCGCGCCGAACTCGACGCCGGCGCACCGCCGCTGCCCACACGCCATGGCGGCCGGCGTATATCCGCAACCGCTGCCGAACGAGACGCTGAGCGCGAGCTCACAGAACGCGCCGAGGCTGCCTACCAGCGGCTGATCGCCGACTGGAAAGCAACAGGGCCAGCCAAGAAGAAGGGCGCCGGCGCGACACGTGGGCGCGCACCTTCAACGCCGTCTCAGCGGCAAGCAGCGCGGCAGGCCCAAGCCCGAACGCCTGCGCTTTAGCTCGTCTTCACCGACGCCCAACACAAACTGTTGCACGCCAGGCCACCGTATGGCTCGGCGAGAACCCCCGCTCACCACGCACGCAGGCGCAGCGCGAACCGAACGAAAAGCGACCAGGTCCGCCCGGAGGGGCGGACCAACCACATTGTGCTGCTGTGCCGATCAGAAGCACGCCGGTGTAAAGGCCAAGCCCCTCCGGGGCGGCCTGCGGCCGGCCTTGACCACCGGCTCATCACCACCATCAGCCCCACTGCACAATTCCTTGCAACCCACCCAGCAGATTTGACATTCATCCGTACGGTCGATCGTCCGCCGCTCCCCAACCAGGCTTCGCCTGGTCGGGGGCCCCGACCGCGGCGGAGCGCAGTCCCCCGGCCCCCGTCCGCGGGGCAGCGTGGCACACCCTGTCAACCCACGAGGGGTGTGACAGGGTGTGCAGCGGGAGCCGGGCCGGGGGCCGGCCGACTGCTCGATCGACGGATGGGATGACCTCATCACGGCCGGTTGACGAGTCCCCTGCGGTCGAAAAAAGCGTGTCCCGAAACGTGTCCCGAACTCCCCCACTCTGAGGTCATCTGGGGACATTTTAAGCACCTCAGTGTGGCTCAACAAAGCCCAAAATGATGGGCAAGTGGGCGACTCGTAATGAAGGGGTCCGGGGTTCGAGTCCCCGCGTCGGCTTGGTTGAGTGTTTGGGGTTGCTGGTGGGGACTCATGGGGAGCCTGCTGCCGACCACCTCGCCGGAGTCCTTGCGTTTCGTTGCGTACGGCCGTCCAACTGGTCTTGGATGCTGGCTGCGAAGGCTATAGTTGGCCTCGCGATGAGGCGCAACCCCATCATGCGGCGCGCTGGACTCGCGGGCTTGGGGCTGATGCCGCTGCTGGCGCTGATCGGTATGGCTGGCTCGGCTGGCGGTGACCCGACTCAGTTCTGCTCGCAGATCCCGATCGTCGGTGGGATTCCACCGTGGGGCTTTCACACGGGGGCGCCGATCACGGGGGCTAGCGGCAGCTACGCCCGTGGCCACGGGGACATCAACCTCGTCGATAACACTGTCTCTGGGATCCTCTGCCAGGTCGATCGTGTTGCCAACCAGCCGGACCATCTGATCATCATGACGGTCGGGCACCATCTGGTCTACCATTCGCACTACGCGGTGATGTGGGGTTTCCCCGGAAACATTATGAAGATCATCGTCCGCGTGCAGAGCAGCACCGACCCGCAGTGCAAGGTCGGCACCCGGGGCCGCGTGACCCTGTTCGCCAGCTACAACGGCGTGCGTAGCGACAGCGTCCAGTTCTTCTTCCCTGCCGCCTGCAAGGACCACAATCACCTGTACCACGGGCCGCAGGTCAACAACCAGGTCCCGCCGCTTTAGGAGCGTCTTCTCGGCCAGCTGGCCGTCGCGCTGATCTACGCTCACAGCGACCGACTGCCGCGGCGATCTACGCCCTGGTTATTTTCTCTTCCCTTTCGTGGCCTTTTGCCAATAGACGGTCGCTGTGCTGATCGTCGTACCGCCCGAGCTGACGGTTACGATCGCCGTGAGCTTGCCGTACTTCTTCAACAGCGCGTTGCCGGTCGCGTTCAGCGTGAGCTCGAGCGTCTTGGAGGCGCCTGCCGCGAGTGTCGCGCTGCCGGTCGCGATCACCACCCGCTTCTTTTTTGCCGTCGCTTTCTTCTCACCCTTGCGCGCGCTGACGGCGGTGATCTTGCCACTCTTCAGATGCTCGATAACGGTGGCCTGAACGCTTACAACCTGGCACGCGGTCCCGCCGGCCGGGCAGGAGAGTGCCACGGTTGGCTGGCCTTGCTTGTGGGAGATCGAGCCGACGTGAACGACCTGGGGCTTCGGTGCCGGGACACTGTGAGGGCCACTGCCGGCTGGCGCGCCGTAAACAGCGCCGACAAACGCGGGATCTGAGGCCTCGTGCGCGTAGTCGGCGGTGAAGCCGTTGGCGACCGTGGCGAAGGTGCCTTCGAACTTGCCGCCGTCGAGCGCGAAGGCATTGAACTCCTGTCCTGCGGCGGGGGTGAACCCACCGATGAGGATCGGCGCGAGCGTGCCGCCGGCGGTAAAGATCCCCGGTCCGTTGCAGCAGGGGCTCGTGAGCTGCACGACGCCGAAGCTGGAGGCCCCGGCGATCTCTGGCGAGAACGTGCCCTTGTTGACGAACGCGCCGCCCTCCTCGAGTTGGATCGCCGCTGCCGGTGCGAGCGTGACGAGCCCTTCGTTGGTGACGCCGCCGGGATTGCCCTGCAGGATCCCACCGTTGATTTCCAGCCGTCCGGCCGGGCCGTTGGTCAGCCCCTCTTCCAGCAGCGCGAGGCGGGTCGGCGTTTCGGTTGTGACGGTGATCGTTCCGTTGTTGTGGATCGAGCCGGATCCTACGCTCACCTGACCGCCCGACGACGAGCCTTCGCCGGTCGGGTTGAGGATCAGCGTGCCGTCGTTTATGAGTTCGTTACCGCCTGTGCTGAGCGCTGTGCTGTAGTAGGTCTCCCCACCGGAGTTGAATGGCTCGCCGCGCACCGTGACTGTCTGACCCGCGGGTATGGTGCCGGTGAGCGTGAGCGTGCCGTAGTTACCGAGAAAGCTGCCGGTGCCGGCGGAGTCGACCAGTGTGGACGCGCTCTGCAGCGCGACCGGATTGCCGGACTCCGAGCCGGCCTGCTGCTGCCATTCAGCGCCGTGAGTGGTGATCGAGCCTTCGTTGATGACCGACCCTGCGTTGATGAACCCAGCTTTGCCGGAGAAGCTCGGCTGCATTTCAGCGCTGGCGCCCGGTGCCACCGTGAAGGTTCCTTCGTTGGTCGCTGCCCACGGGTATGCGCCTTCGCCTTCCTTGAGGAAAAGGAGTGTTCCCGACGCATCGAGGAGGCCGGCACCGGGATCGATCTGTAGATTGGAGACCCTGATGCGGTTGTCCATATCCGGGTCGCTGCTCGCCGTTTCGATCTGGCCCGCCTCGGTGACGGTGTAGGCCTGCACGACCCCTCCGCCGCCCGTTGGTTTCGCGCTGCCGCCGCCAGTTGCTTCCAGGATCAGCTTCGTGTTCGCTGCGAACGACATGGTTTCGGCTCCCAACGTCGTTTCGTTGTAGGTGTTGCCCTGGTAGCTCTGGCTTGCGCCGACCACGTCGAGGGTCGGGGCACTCGCGGTCCCACCGACGGTCAGCGTCTTCGCTACTGCGTCGGTAGTGATGGCCACGGTGTAGGTGCCCGTCGCCGTGATACAGGCTTCGTCGCCGCTTTCCGGGGTTTTGCCGCCCCAGTGGGATGCTTCAGACCAGTTTCCGCTGCCGCCGCTCCAGGTCTTCGTGCAGGCCTGCGCTGCGGCCGCGCTCACAGCCAGGCAGCCTAAGGTCAAGAGCGGTATGAGCAGCGAACGGGTACGGGTCACGATGACGAATCCTTTGGTTGCGGTGCAGGCAGGTCAAGGCGACCCGGGCGGGACCGAGTACGATATCGCGATTCGCGGAGTGTGGAAAATGAGCATTCGACAACAGACGCACATTTCGGTAAACCAGTGAGGGGGAGAACCGTATGTCCTACCCAGTCATCTTCGAAGCCGACTACGTCGAGCAGCGCAACCGGCTGACCGCTTTCTTCAGGCTGATTCTGGCGATTCCGCTGGCGATTTGGCTGTATGTGTACGCGATCGTGGCGTACGTGGTGATCGTGATCGCGTGGTTTGCGATCGTCATTACCGGCAACTACCCACGCGGCCTCTACGAATTCGTCGCTGGCTTCACACGCTTCCTCGCGCGCTTCACCGCCTACGCGGCGCTGCTGTGCGATCACTACCCGTCCTTTGGCGGCTCCGACGACTCCGCCTACCCGGTGCGGATGCTGTTTGAGGGGCCACTCGACGGCTACAGCCGCCTGAAGACGCTGCTCCGCATCATCCTCGCGATCCCGATCCTGATCCTGCGCTACGTGATGAACCTGATGCTCGAGGTCGGCGCGGTGGCGGCCTGGTTTGTGATCCTGATCACCGGCAAGATGCCGCGCGGCCTGTTCGACCTGATGGTGCTCGCCAACTCCTACATCGCGCGATCGGACACCTACCTCGCCCTGCTCACCGAGACCTATCCGCCGTTCCAGGACGAGCAGACGCGCGCGGCGGGGACGCCGGGCTCGCCTGCCCCGCACACGCCGTAGGCCGTGGCTAGGGCCCGCCGCCACCCGGCGGCGGGTATAGCCCAGGTTCGCCCTTCGGGCCTGCGGGGAAGTGGGGGAAGCCGTGGTGGGCGGCCTGCAGCCGGCCCTCCCACACCGCTTTTGCGCCGAGGTCGCCGGTTCGGAAGCACATGTAACCGGCGCCAATCGCGAGCAGCACCAGCACGACGCGCAGTGCCGTGAGCGCCGGCTTCGGGGAGAGCAGGCGGTCCACGATCCCCAGGCCGGTGGGCATCCCACCGGAGATCCGCTGCGCGGCGAAAGTGAGGATCAGTGTCGCGGTGAACAACACGTAGATGTAGGCGAGGATGTGCGCAGCGTGCGAGTGTTCGGAGATCAGTGTGGCGGCCTGCCCCTGCAGGTTGAGCTCGTTGCGCAGCGCGGCGCCCGCCTGCATCGCGAGGAAGATCGAGCTCATTGCGACGATCGACACGAGCGCCAGTGCGATCCCGTAGCGCGAGAGCCACGGGGGCTTGATCACGAACCCGATTGCCGCCACGATCGTGCACGGGATCAGCACCACGGGCACGTGCACGAACAGCGGATGTGCGGGCAAGCCGCCGTAGATCGTGGTGATACGAATCGGCACCGTGAGGAAGCCGAGGAACGCGAGCAGTGTCAGCACAAACTCGGCGCGTCGCCAGTCGACCGCGGGCTGGCGGCCTGCCCCAATGCTCTCGGTGCTCATTTGCAGCCCCCGAGCTTACCGGCGCCGGGCGAACGCTTGATGAGAGCTGTCTCATCAGCCGAGACGACGATCTGCACGCGGGCCTTCCCCCTCATTGCTTCGCTCCTACTCGGCCTCTGCGTCGAGTGCCAACAGAAGCTCGGGCAGGTGGGCCGGTTGTCGCTCGCTGCGCAGCTCGCCCTGCACGTCGGGCCTGGTCACGGTGACGTATGCGACGAGCGCGACGAACACGATCAGCGCCAGGCCGCTGACGGTGCCGTCGCCGAGGCCGAGGCCGGTGAGCGCGGGCGGCTTGCTGAGCCAGTCCGCGAACGACGCGCCGATCGGCCGGGTCACGATGTACGCAAACCAGAATGCCGCGATCGAGTTCATGTTGAAACGCCACCAGCCGAGGGCGGGAATCGCAATGATCGCGATGAACAGCAGCGCGGAGGGGAAGAAGCCGAGTCCCAGCGAGGTGGCCGTCAGGTCTCCCGCGGCCGTGCCGAGCGCGAAGGTCGCGAGCACCGCCGCCCAGTAGAAGCACTCGCGCCGGCGGGTGGTGATCGTGTGGATCGAGAGCGTGCCCTCGCTGCGGTACCAGAGGACGAACACCGCCGCCACGATCAGCCCGAACAAAGGCGTGGTCACCGTGTAGGGAATGCTCGCGCCGTCGTGTATGCCGTCAGCCATCATCGTGCCGAAAATCGCCACCATCATCACCGCAAACCAGTACATGGGCGCTCGGTATTCACGCTGGCGCAGTTGCAGCCAAATCGCGAAGCTGAGCCCGAAAATGCCGATCGCGCCGGCGATCGGGACGCTCTTGCCGCCGAGGAAGTCCGACATCGACTCGCCCATCCCCGTGGTGAGGAGCTTCAGCACCCAGAAGATCGCGGTGATCTCGGGGACCTTGGCGAGCGCCACCCGCGGGCGTGAGGCGTCGCGGTCAGACATCGCGGGGGCCATTTCGATCGGCGAGTCTACCCAACCGCCGTCGGGCTGGTGCCACTACCAAGGTGGATGCTCACACGCCGGTAACAGCGGCGATCTCGCCCTCGGCGACCGCCTCGGCGAGCCTTTGGTAGTCGAACTCGTTCTGGTCGGCATACGCTGTGGCGAAGCGGGCGATCGCGCGGTCGAACGTGGAGCCGGCGCCCAGGTAGGCGGCGATTGCGAGCCGGTCGCCCGAGCGGGCGTGCGCGCGGGCCAGCGACCACCCGCATGCGCGCGTGTATGCGTGCAGGCCCGCCTCGCTCAGCATCGAGAGGTCGGCGGAGGCCCTCCAGTCCCATAGCTGGCGGACATAGAAATCGTGTTCGTTGCCGTCGAGCCCGACGCTGCGCTGCCAACCGAGGAAGATGTCGCTGGCCGCCTGGGAGATGCGCTGGCCGCGCACGACCCGCTCGCCGTGGTTGGTGAACTCGCTCGCGCCGAGGTGGGGCTCGAGCACCGAGGGCTGCGCCTCCTTGGCCTGCAGCACCAGCGGGTCCTGCCCGTCGCGCCCGACGAGCAGGAACACCCAGGCGCGGGTGCCGACGCTGCCGACGCCGACGACCTTGCGCGCCATGTCGACGAAGCGGTGCGTTCGAAACAGGTACTCCCGATCGGGGTCGAGGCTCTCGGCGTACTGGTCCAGCACTTTCTGCACAAACGCCGACTGCTCGCGCGCGTCAACTGGGCCGACCAGCTCACGGATCGGGATCAGCAACGGCGGGACGTGGCTGAAGCGCAGCCCACCCTCGGCGCGCTCGGTCAGCTTCTTCACTGCCCGCACGCTGGTCTTGCGGCGCGCCCGGGCGAACGGTTGCGCGAACTCGATCCGGCCCCGGCCCCTCAACCTTCCGCCGAAGCGATCGACGAGCTCACTCGCTGTCAGGCGCTCGTACCACACGTCGAGGTGACTGCGGCCCGCGAAGTCGCGCATCGCCTCGCGGTACTCCCGCACGCACCCCTCGACGATCCACCGCCGGCTGTCCGCCGGCAGGCGCACGTCGCGGCCAGCGATCTCGGCGCTGGCCGCCATCCGCTTGAGGTCCCACTCCCACGGGCCCGGAAGCGTCTCGTCGAAGTCGTTTGGGCTGAACACCACGCGGCGATCGGGGGCCGCGAACCCGCCGAAGTTGGAGATGTGGGCGTCGCCGCACGCCTGCACCACGATCCCCGAGTCCGGCGTCGCCGCGAGATCCGCCGCCATCACCGCCGCCGCGCCGCGGTAGAACGTAAACGGCGAGACGAGCATCCGCCCGTAGCGGATCGGCACGAGCTCCGGTACGCGCGTGGCTGCCTGGGCCGCGAGCACCGCGACGGGATCGGTCCGCTCGGGCGCGGGCGTCCACTCGCCGTGGGCCGACCGGGGCGTGGCCCTGCGGGCCGCTCGACCACGCTCCGCGGACTCACCTGACTGCAATTGTGCGTAGCGCGGGAGGACTTCAGCGGTCACGGCTGTTGAGTTCCTTGGCGACGTCCACCACTGACGTACGCTGATAGAAGTCAACCGCGACGATAGCGCCCTTGAAGTCACGCTGCTTCAGGCCACGAAGACCTGCCAGCGTATAGTGGGGCATAGACGACGCGCTGGCATCTCCTCTGCTCATGTCCGCGCGTCTGGCGATAGAGCCGAGAGGATTGAGGTGCTCGTGCCGATACCCACCGTGCCCCACCTGACGGTGGCCGAGCGTGCGGCGCGCGGCAAGGCGGCGCGTTCAGAGGTGCCGCGCTCCAGCCACGCCACGTTCGGGCCGGCGGCCCACCGCGACCCGATCGGGTTGCTGCAGCGCCAGGCCCAGACGCGCGTACCTGAGCTCGTGCCGATCCGCTATGGGCGCATGCTGGTGTCGCCGTTTACGTTCTACCGGGGGGCCGCGCTGATCATGGCCAGCGACCTGGCGGCGACGCCGCGCTCGGGGTTGATGGTGCAGTGCTGCGGCGATGCGCACCTGTCGAACTTCGGCGTGTTCGCATCGCCTGAGCGGCGGTTGATGTTCGACGTCAACGACTTCGACGAGACGCTGCCCGGCCCTTGGGAGTGGGACGTCAAGCGCCTCGCCGCCAGCATGCTGATCGCCGCGCGCTTCAACGGCTTCGCGGTCAAGGATCAGGAGCAGATCGTGCTCGACACCGTCGAGGAGTACCGCGTTGCGATGACTGGGTTCGCGGCGATGAACAACCTCGATGTCTGGTATGCCCACCTGGACATCGAGAACACACTCAAGGAGCTCGGGTCCCAGCTCAAGCCGGGGCAGTACAAGCGCACCGAGAAGGCGCTCGCCAAGGCTCGCACCAAGGACAGCATGTCGGCCTTCTCCAAACTGACGCACGTCGTGGATGGGGAGGTGCGGATCGTCGCCGAACCGCCGCTGATCGTCCCGATCGACGACCTCGTCAAGGGCTCCGAACGCGATGAAATGTTCGACGGCCTGCAAGAACTGGTGCGCTCCTACCGCGCCACGCTGGAGCACGACCGGCGCGTGCTGCTCGAGGAGTTCCGCCTCGCCGACTTCGCGCGCAAAGTCGTCGGCGTGGGCAGCGTCGGCACGCGCGCCTGGATCGCGCTGATGCTCGGCCGCGACGGCCAGGACCCGCTGTTTCTGCAGATGAAGGAGGCGCAGGAGTCGGTGCTCGAGGAGTTCCTCGGCCCCAGCGAGTTCGTCAACCACGGCGAGCGGGTCGTCACCGGCCAACGGCTGATGCAGGCCTCGAGCGACATCTTCCTCGGCTGGCTGCACGTCGAGTCCGGGATGGACGGCCAGGAGCGCGACTTCTACGGACGCCAGCTGAAGGACTGGAAGGGCTCGGCCGAAATCGACCAGATGGTCCCATCGGGCCTGTCCGCCTACGGGCGGCTGTGCGGGTGGACGCTCGCGCGGGCGCACGCCCGCAGCGGCGATCGCATCGCGATCGCGGCCTACCTCGGCCGTGGGCCCTCCTTCGACCGCGCGATCGTCGAGTTCTCAGCCGCCTACGCCGAGCAGAACGACCGCGACTACAAGGCCCTCGCCAAGGCCGTCAAGGCCGGGGAGATCACCGCCCAAACGGGCCTCTGAGCCTGGGCCGCCTCGCTCGGCGTTATCCGGCCTGCGCGGCTACCCCTGCGCGCGTCCCACCGCGGCGGCATCCGCAAGGCGGTCATCGCCCCAGAACAGCTGCCCGCCGACGGCGAGCGTCGGCACCCCGATCACCCCCTGCGCGTGGGCGGCGTCGGTCGCCGCACGCAGCGCCTGCTTGACCTGCGGGTCCTCCGTCGCCGCCCGCGCCGCGCGCGGGTCGAGGCCGGCCCGCTCGGCGCTTTGCAACACCTGTTCGGGGATGCCGAGGTCGCGGCCGTGCTGGAAGGCGTCGCGAAAAGCTTGGCGTGTGAAGTCCTCCCCGCAGCCCTCCCGGAAGGCGAAGGTGGCGATACGCATCGCGAACAGGTAGTTGCTCGGCCACGGCTGCGGCCAGCGCACCGCGGGCAGGCCGTACGCCCGCGCGCGGCGCTGCACCTCCTCGATTCCCGCTGCGCGAGTCGCCGGGTCGCCGGCCGCCCACGAGGAGCGCCCGTTGGCCTTGAACAGCCCACCCAACGAGATCGGCTGCCAGGTGACCGGCCCCTCCAGCACCTTGCCCAGGCGCTCGGCCGTCAGGTACGCGTAGGGCGAACCGAGGTCGAAGTAGAAGGTGGTTTGGGCCATCGCTCCACGAAACATACAACCCGTTGGCGGGGGTCGCTCACCCGCTCGGCCGCTGGGCAGGGAGGCCCAGCGCCCACGCCCCTGGCATGCCGCCAACCCGCGCGGATGATCTCCAATGATCACCCCTGCCGAAACCCGCGTGTAAGCACAACGTAGGAGCGGGTTCGCGTCTGTGGGCGCGCACGTCACAATCGAGTGAGTGCGAGTCCTGGTTGTCGACGACGATCGCGCGGTGCGCGAAGCGCTGCGGCGCACGCTTGCGCTCGCCGAGTACGAGGTGCAATTCGCCGAGGACGGCGTGCAGGCGATTGAGCTCGTCGCGCAGGCGCTGCCCGACGCCGTCGTGCTCGACATCGGGCTACCCGGCATCGACGGCCTGGAGGTGTGCCGCCGGCTGCGCCGGCTGGGCAACCGCGTGCCGATCCTGATGCTCACCGCGCGCGTTGCCGTCGCCGACCGCATTGATGGCCTCGATGCCGGCGCCGACGACTACCTCGTCAAGCCGTTCGATGTCGGCGAGCTGCTCGCGCGGCTGCGGGCGCTGCTGCGCCGCTCGGGCCCCGACGGCGAAGAGGGCGAGCCCGAGGGGCTCTCCTTCGCCGAGGTTCGCCTCGACGGCGACCGTCACGGCGCCGTCGTGGGCGAGCGCCTCACCGAGCTCACCCGCACCGAGTACCTGCTGTTGGAGCTGCTGATGCGTAACCCCCGCCGGGTGCTCTCGCGCAGCGTCATCTACGACCGCGTGTGGGGGTATGACTTCGGCCCCGCCTCCAACGCGCTGCGCGTGTACATCGGCTACTTGCGCCGCAAGCTGGAGGCGATCGGCGCGCGCCCGCTGATCCACACCGTCCGCGGCGTCGGCTACGTCCTGCGCGAGCCGTGACCCTGCGCACTCGCATCGCCGCGGTGGCCGGCCTCGCGGTCGCAATCGCGGTGTTGCTCGCCGCGGTGGTGGTGTATATCGCGGTGCGCTCTGATTTGCGAGGCCAGGTCGACACCTCCCTGCGCCAGCGCGCCGCAGGGTTCCTTGCGCCGCCTCCGGGAGCGCCGGGCACGCCCGGGGCGAGCGACAACGGCTCTGTCGGTGACGGCATGCCCCCGCCGGCTGGCAGACCTCCACCGTTGCCCACCCGCGTCGCGCCCGCGCGCTTCGGCGGGCCCTCGGGGTACGTGCAGTTGATCGACCCCTCCGGCGCGGTGGACATCCCGGCCGGCCAGGGCTCCACGCCCACGATCGACCCCAACGGCGCCGAGCGGGCGATCGCCGCGAGCGGGCGTGGCCGGCTGCTCGCCGATCGCACCGTGCGTGGCACCCACCTGCGCGTGCTGACGCTCGGCACCGGTCCCCACGGCGCCGTGCTGGTCGCGCTGCCGCTCACCACGGTCGACCACGAGCTCAGCCACATCCTCTTGATCCTGCTGCTGGTCGGCGTCGCCGGGATCGTGCTCGCCGTGCTGCTCGGGGCGCTCGTCGCGCGCACTGCCCTCACCCCGATCGCCCGCTTCACGCGCCGCACCGAGCAGCTCACGGGCAACCCCGATCTCTCCCGCCGCCTGGCGGTGGGCGGCCACGACGAGCTCGCGCGCCTGGCCGCCTCGTTCAACGCCACGCTCGAGGAGCTCGAGCGCTCCGTCGCCGCCCAACGTCATCTGATCGCCGACGCCGGTCACGAGCTGCGCACCCCGATCGCCTCGCTACGCGCCAACATCCAGGTGCTCCAGGACGCCGCGCGGCTGGCACCCGAGGATCGCGAGGCGCTGCGACGCGACATCATCGACGAGCTCGACGAGCTCACCGCGCTGGTCGCCGACGTCGCCGAGCTCGCGCGCGGTAGCCACGGCGAGCTCGCGTCCGACGATGTGCGCCTCGACGAGATCGTCGCCGGCGCCGTGGAGCGCACCCGCCGGCGCTGCGATCTGCGCTTCGAGGTGGAGCTGCAGCCCACGGTCGTTCGCGGCGCCGGCGAGCGCATCAACCGCGCCGTCGCCAACCTGCTCGACAACGCGCGCAAGTGGAGCTCGCCGGGTGGCCTCGTCGAGGTGCGGCTGCGCGATGGCGTCCTCTGTGTCCGCGACCACGGCCCCGGCTTCGGAGCGGCCGACCTTCCCCGCGTCTTCGAGCGTTTCTACCGCGCCGGGTCCGCCCGCGGGCTGCCGGGCTCCGGCTTGGGGTTGGCGATCGTGTGCCAGGCCGCCGAGGCCCACCACGGGTTCGCGCGGGCCTCGAACGCCCCCGGCGGCGGCGCGCTGATCGAGGTCAGCTTCGGGGCGCCGCTGGCGACGGCGGTCGAGGACTCGGCCCCGCTTGTGTCTCCGGGCCTGTAGCCCACTCGCCGGGCCGCTCCGACGTGGGCCGCTCTCCAACATGCTGATGGGGCTCTCCGGGCGGCTGGTCGGGTTCTCGAGCTTCTCAATGCTGCTGCCGGAGGCGCTCTGCGGCATCGCCTCGGTGCTGTTGCTGCACAAGATCGTGCGCCGCACGCTCGGGCCTCGCGCCGCGCTGCTGGCCGCGCTGACTCGCGCTCACGCCGATCTTCGTGGCGATGAGCCGCTTCAACAACCCCGACCCGCTGCTCGTGCTGTGTGAGCTCGCCGCCGCGTGGGCGCTCGTGCGGGCGCTGGAGTCCCCACGGCACCTTGGTACACGCCGGGACAGAACGCCTCTGGAGCGGGCGCCACGCTCTACCGCTTCGACTGACGAAGATCGCACGGGCGTGCTGGGACTATTCTCAGCCGATGAGCGCGTGGGGCGCAAGCACCGACGCCGCCGTGTCGGTGACGTTCGACAACCTCGGTGAGGCCGCCCAGCTGGAGCTCGGCATGTGGCCCGAGGAGGTGCCCCAGGGGGAGCACTTCACCGTGCGCGAAGTGCTCCCCCGGCTGCTGGAGCTGCTCGCCGTCCGAGGCGTGCGGGCGACGTTCTTCGTCGAGGGGCTCAACGCCGAGATGTACCCTGCCGCGCTATGCGAGCTGGCGCAGGCCGGTCATGAGGTCGCGGTGCACGCGTGGCGTCACGAGGAGTGGGGGGCGCTTGACGGCCCCACCGAGACGGCGCTGCTCGACCGCGCGACGGAGGCGATGCGCTCGATCGGGATTGAGCCGCGCGGCTTTCGTCCCCCGGGCGGCGGGCTGACCGCGCGCACGCTCGCGCTGCTCGCCGAGCGCGGCTACACCTACGTCTCCCCCGCCGGCGAGCGCGAGGGGACGCGCGATGGCCTCGCCGTGCTGCCGTTCCGCTGGCAGCTTCTCGACGCGTACGCGTTCCTCCCGCAGTTCGCCGGGCTGCGCGAGCGCCACCGCGGCAATCCCGCGCCGTACGCGCCGGAGCAGCTGGGCGAGGAGCTGGTCGCCGCTCTGCACACGCACGCCCAGCGCCAAGGCCACTTTGCGCTGCTGTTTCACCCCTTCGCGGTCGCCTTCACCGGCGAGCCCGGCTGGGCGGCGCTCGATGCGGTGCTCGCGGAGGCAGCCGACCTCACCGCCGCCGGCGCGCTCGCGATGCCGCGTATGGACGAGGCCGCCGCTTGGATGCTCACACACACCGAGGACTTCGACCATCCACCACAGCTCGATGACGCCACCTGGATGGCGCCATCGGAGTAAAAAGGAGCGGGATGCCCCGGAGAGCGACGGTAAAAGAGCGCACGGTGCCGCGGAGAGTGGTGGTGAAAGCAAGCGCAGCGGTCTTGAAAAGCCCAAGGTTGCGACGCGCGATCCTGCGGCGGGCGGCGCACAGCGCCGCTAAAGCCTGGGCAACCCCCACGGGCACAGTGCCGAGGAACAAACGGACGAAGCCCTCGGCACGTCGTCGAGCCCTGCGACCACGCCGCCCATTCACGGTCATGACCGCGCTCGGCACCGCCGCGCATCACACCTTCGAGGTTCGCGCCGGCGTGGGGCTCGTGTTCGAGCCGTTCATTGGCCGGCGTGGCGCGGTGGCGCTGTGGGCCACGGGGCTGCCCGCGTGGGCCGCGGTGGCGTGGCTGGGCGAGGGCGAGGCGATCGAGAAGTGGCTGGCGCTCAACAACGGCGCCGGGTTGGCTGGCGGGGTCGTGCACTTCATTGCATGGCCGTGGGAGCTGCGCGGCGGCATCCCCCAACTCGTCGAAGCCGAGGGGCTGACACCTCAGCAGCTGCCCGCCTACAACCGAGTCCTGCAGCTGTGGGTGCTCGCGTGTGCGCTGGCGCTCGCACTGGAGACCCCGCGCCACGCGCGGCGCTGGGCGTTTGCGGGGCTGCTGCTCGGCGAGCCGCTGCGCCGCTCGGCGATCCACCACTTCCGCTGGGCGCACGAGCAGGCCGAGCGCGAGCCCGAGCGCTGGAGCCCCGTGTTGCGCGAGCGGGCGGCGTGACCCAGGCCCCGCACGACCGACGCCTGCTGCCGGTGCTGCTGGCGCTGACCGTCACCACCGGGCTGATCGACGCGGTCAGCTACCTCGGGTTGGGCCACGTGTTCACCGCCAACATGACCGGCAACGTCGTGCTGCTCGGGTTCGGCCTCGCGCACGCCGGGGGGCTGCCGGTGCTGGCGCCGCTGATCTCGCTGCTCGCCTTTCTGCTCGGTGCGGGCATCGGCGGACGCATCGCCGCCCGGCTGGCCGAGCGCCGCCGCCGGCACGTGAGCATCGCGCTGGCACTGGAGGCAGCGTTGCTCGCCTGCGCCGCGGTGCTCGCCACCGTCGTTACCGTCACGATCGGTTCGCTCGCAGCCTACGCGGTGATCGCGCTGGTGGCGATCGCGATGGGTGTGCGCAACGCCACGGTGCGCAAGCTCGCGGTCCCCGACCTCACCACCACGGTGATGACGCTCACGCTCACCGGCCTCGTAGCCGACCCCGCGGGCGGCGCCCCGCGCAACTCCCGCCGGCGCATCGGCGCAGTGGCGGCACTGCTGCTTGGCGCCCTGGTCGGGGCGCTGCTTGAGAAGCAGAGCCTCATGCTCCCGCTCGCCGTCGCCGCGGGCACGGCGGCAGCGACGCTGGCGGGCTTCGCCACCGCGCGGCGGTAGGGCCTGGCGGAGCTAAAGCTGGAGCGGACGTCGCGCGCTCACGACCAAGGGGCGATCCAGTACTCCGCGCTCGGGATGCCGTCGGGATGGGCCCGCATCACCTGCTCGATCGCATCGGCGAGCACACCGGTCGCCTCGCGGCTGCGGCTGCGAGCGGCGGGCAGGAGGATTAGGCCGGCGTGACCGCGGCCGCTGGCGACCCGCTCGGCGGCAAGCGGACGGAAGTCTTTGATGTTGTTGGTGACGACCGCTCGTTCCTCACGGCACGCCGTGGCGATGACCTCGTGGTCGGGCGCCTGCCGCAGATCGGTTCTCTCAACCACCGCCTCTGCCTCCAACCCGCGCTCGCGCAGCAGCCGCGCGATCAGCCCTGAGAGCTGCTCATCGAGCAGCACCCTCACTCCTCCAGTGCCCTTCGCCCCGCCTGCGATGCGGCGTAGCCACGCTCCCACTCGGCCTCGTTGTCGGCGATCTGCGTGTCGATCTCCTCCTGGTAGGCGCCGTAATAGGCGCTCGACGCCTGCACCAACCCGAGCGGGATCTCCAGCAGCGCCGCGGTTTGCTCGAGATCGTTCTCGTTCTGCTTTGCCGTGGCCACGACCTCCCACACATCCAGGCCGCTGCCGACCAGCGCGGCACGCCGGCCGCTTGGCCCGTCGGCGAAGCGCACCAGTGGGTGCTCCTCCCGGCGCAGGCCCTCATCCACGTAACGCTGTGCGAGCGCCCGCGGCGCGTAGCCCATTCGCCGCGCATGCATCCGCAGCAGCTCACCGGCCCCAGGGCGCAGACGCAGGGTGAAATGATCGCTCACACGCACATACTACCACTCGTGTCACAGCGTGTCACTCACGGTAGGTCACCTGGTATCGGGGACGTATAGGCGCTTGTCTGGCCCACCGGCAGCAGCTACGCCCGCCGGTAGTGCTCGCGCCAGATCAGCTTGTAGATCGGGATCCAGCGGGGTATGCGGTTGATCACGGGGATGAAGGGGATGGAGATAAACGCCAGGCTCAGCACGCCCATGATCAACAGCACCTGGATGTCGGCGTTCGGGGAGCTCTTCATCGGTTCGACCTGGTACCACAGCGCATACAGCCACAGCCACGGCTGCCCCGGGTAGCTGCCCGTCTCGTTCATCAGGCCCCACTGCTCGCCGAGCAGGTGCTGCTGTTCGGCGCGTTCGCCGAGCAGCCCGCCGTCGGCCATGAACAGCAGCGGCTTGGTGTAGTCGGTCTGGAAGAACTGGCTGCTGGACACCAGGCCGCCTTCGAGACCGCCGCTCTGGGCGAGGCTCTGCAGGCCGGCCATCATCGTCGGCACCGGACCGGCGCCGGCGGTCTTGACCGTCACGGTTCCCGTGCTCGTGTCGACGGAAACTGCGCTGGGCGGCGCCTTCTTTTCTTCCACCGCCGTCGCATATTCTTCGAGCGGCCCGGCGTACGCTTCCGACCATTCCTTTTTCTGGGTTGCCGGCGCGGCCTTGTATTCAGCGAGCGCGCTCTTCAGTGCGGGATCGCCCGGGACAGTTTCCAGCGGCTTGACCACGTAGTCCTCGGCCGTGTCGATCGGATGGCTGACGCCCAACCACCGCTGCGGGTGCAGGAACAGGAAGTGCTGCACGCTGCCCGAGCTGTGGTTGTAGGGAGGGCCGTATTCCGCCGTCTCGCTCTTTTCGTCGAGCTCCATCGCCGCCGTGGTGGCGAAGTCGACGCGCAGTTCGTGCGACCACTGGGCGATCGTGCTGGGCTTGTCGTCGGGCGAGGAGAACAGCACGGTGAGCGCCACCGCCAGCAGCGCGATGACGCCGACCGCGATGCACAGCTCTTTGACCAGGTCATACGGCGCGTAGCTGCCCTTCCAGGGCTGTGTCTTGTCCTTGGTGCGGAGGAAGCTCATGACTGTCCCGCGGTCGAAACACCGGTGGCAGCCTGCGGGGAGCCGTTCGGGGTGGGTCGCCCGGCCGGCACCGCCGCGAGCTTCTCGTCGAGCTCGAACGGCGGCACGACGCCGTTGCGCCGCACGAGCAGGACGTGGATGCTGACGAGCGTCACCACGGCGATCGGGAGCAGGAGGATGTGGTAGCTGTACATCTGACCGAAGTTGGTGAGGTTGAAGAAGGCGCCCACGCCAACCGAGTTCATCGCGTCCTTGGCCTGCGTGGAGATCCACTGCGCGTCGAAGTTCTGTTGGGAGACGTAGCCCGTCAGCGCGCAGGGCACGGCGACCAGGAAGGTGATCGCACCGGTGACCCACACGCGGCCGCGGCCCCCGCGCCAGGACGCCATCCAGTACTTGCCCCACAGGTGGATGACCATCGCGAAGAAGAACAGCTCCACGCTCCACATGTGAATGCTGTTGAAGAAGTGCCCGACACCGGTCTCGTGCCACCACGCCGGGCCCTTCAGCGCGAGGATCACCCCCGAGGTGATGATCACGATCAGCGAGGCGATGCTTGCCACCCCGAATACGTAGATCCAGGACGCCACATACGTGGGCTGGCCGTCGGGCAGCAGTCTGTCGGGTGGCAGCGCCTCGACGCCTTTTTCACGGACTTTGACGGTCCAGGACTTCGAAGTGGTACCCGGGGCGGCCGGCGGGGAGGATGTGGAGGTGGCGCTCATGCTGCGCCTCGGGTGGGAGTGGTGGTGGCGGTGGCGCTCACGATGCGCCGCCCCCGCGACGAACGAAGCCGGAGACGCTCGCCTCCGGCGAGCATCCCCGTTTCGTCCAGCGTCTCGCGCGGCGGCGCCGGGGAATGGCAGCAGGATCGCCAGGACGAACACGATCAGCATCAGGCCGATGACCACGACGTTCGCGACCGACAGGTGGATGAAGTTCCAGTCCACCGTGTGCGCCGGGTGGTTGAGGTTGAAGACCGCCCCCATCACGCTCATTTGCGATACCTCTCCTCTGTTCGCCGTTGGTACCCGCCATCCAGCCAATGCGAACGCTAATCAAGCCCTGATTCGGCGGCCTCCGTACAAATCCTCATGTCTGTAGGGGTAAGTCCACGGCGAGCGAGCGGCGCGACCGGCCCCCCGACCGGTCGCGCCTGCCCCCCGGGCGTCCCTGCCCGCCCGACCCAGGCTCGGTCCAATCAGCGCATGCGGGGATCGATGTAGATGTCGTCGATCCGCGATTCGCCGGTGAGCGCCGTGAAGCGCAAGGCCACCTGCGCGGTGCCGCCGGAGAGCAGGCCGCCTACGACCGAGCCGGTGAGCATCGGCAGGGTCGGTTGCCATGTGTCGCTCAGCGCCACGGCCCCCAGCGGCAGGGCGACGGGACCGAGCACCGTTTTGTAGAGGACCTGAACCAGCACCGTGGAGAGCAGGCTGCCGTTGCGCGCAAAGAACCGGAAAGAGGGGTAGCTGGCGTTTACGCAGGTGTACGGCGACTGCGCCGTGGCGCCCGCGGGCAGCGCGAGCGAGTAGCGACCGACTTCACCGGTGGCCCCGTAGGGCTCGCTTTCGGGTGCCCGCGACGCGCCACCGCGGAGCGTCCATTGCGAGAGCGAGCCCTCGAAGTCGCCCTGTGGAACCAGCTCGTAGGAGTTGGTGTCCCCCCACTGGGCGAAAGGTTGGCTGAGCGCGGCGTTGTTGCAGGCGCCCGTGCTAACCAGCGCCGCCTGCGCCGGGGTGGCGGGCAGCAACGAGAGAGTCGCGACTACCGCGAAGAGGGCGATGCTCCCCAAAGGTGAACGCAAGCCTCCAAGGGCTGGAAGCGGGCGACGACCGAAAAAAGATGAAAGCGAGAACACAATAGCCTCCGTGGTTCTACCGGCGGCCGAGCCATCTCCAACCTGAAAAGCGGGGGCCGGGTAAGCCACCTCTCCCGCAAGGAGACCTCTTGCTTTGCGTCCTCGCCTCACGACGAGTTTGCCTTTTGCAGTGTTTATGTGAATGGGCGCTTGAGCTGGCTGCCAGCATGAAGCACAGATCCCCCTGTATGGAAGGGGCTTGGACGCATGTATGAATCCCAACGCCGGGGCGACCCCAATAATCGGGATCTACACTGGCTCAAAGCGCTTCGTTCCGTTCAATCGAATCAAATGGCTGCTGCCGCGATGGCGCGCCGCCGCCTCGCTCAAGGCGCATCGACCGCCGGGCGATAAAGCGCGCAGGAGTATGTAATCCGTGTCGGCGTACGCCATCATCGAGTCCGAGCGCGCGCGGACCTCGTTCCTGCGCCAGGGCCGGCGGATGGACATCGCCGAGCGGCGTGGCGAGGTGATCGTCGGCGGCGGTTTCGCATGTGCCGCGCTGCTGCTTGCAGTCACCGCCGGCGGGCGGACGTCGGGTGCGGCGGGGTGGGGTGGAATCGGATCGGGATCGCAACACTCGATCTCGGTCGCGGCCCTATACGTCGTCGGCCTAGCCGTGGCTGGGCGCATCAGGATCGACGTGGGCTCGGGCTTCACGGTCCCCACGCAGGCCGTGTTCGTGCCGCTGCTGTTCGCGGCGCCGCTCCCGTTGGTGCCACCGCTGGTGGCGCTGTCGCTGGCGCTCGGCATGACACCAGCGGTGCTGCGCGGGCGCGTTGCGCCCAGCCGGCTGCTGACGGTGCCCGCCAACAGTTGGTTCTCGTTGGGGCCGGTGCTCGTACTGCTGCTCGCGCACGACACCAGCCCCACCAACCTGGCCGATCTGCGTTCGCTCGCCATCCTGGCGCTCGCGCTCGCCGCACAGTTCGCCTGCGACTTCGCCGCCAGCGCGGTGCGCGAGCGCCTCTGCGGTGGCATCGGCATCCGCGAGCTCGTCGAGGAGGTGCGCGAGGTCTACCTGATCGATGCCGCGCTCGCCCCGCTCGGGCTGCTCGTCGCGATCGCGGGGGCACACCAGCGTTGGGCGGTGCTGTTGATCGCGCCGCTGTTCGCGATCCTGCGGATCTTCTCCCGCGAACGCCGTGTCCGCCTGGAGCAGCTGATCGAGCTGGGCGACGCCTACCGCGGCACCGCGCTCGTGTTGGGGGACGTGGTCGAGGCCGACGACGCCTACACCGGCGAGCACTGCCGTGGCGTGGTGCGCCTCGCGATCGAAGTGGCCGCGGCGATGGGACTGGACGCCCACCACGCTCGCAACGTCGAGTTTGGCGCCCTCCTGCACGACGTCGGCAAGATCGCGGTGCCCAAGGAGATCGTCAACAAGCCCGGCAAGCTCGACCCCGACGAGTGGGAGATCATCAAGACCCACACGATCGAGGGCCAGCGGATGCTCGAGCGCGTCGGTGGCTTCATGCGGGAGGTCGGCCAGGTCGTGCGCTCCTCGCACGAGCGCTGGGATGGCGCCGGCTACCCCGATCGGCTGCGCACCACCGTGATTCCGCTCGAGTCGCGCATCGTCTGCGCCTGTGACGCCTTCAACGCGATGACGACCACGCGCTCCTACCGCACGGCGATGAGCCTCGCCGACGCGATCGCCGAGCTCCGGCGTTGCGCCGGTACCCAGTTCGACCCGGGGGTCGTCGACGTGCTGGTGAAGCTGGTGGAGGGCGCGGGCTGAGCCTGGGCGGACGGACGAAGCCGGACGGCCGGTGTGGGGGAGTAACGGCTAATCCGGGGAGTTACCGTTACGCGCCGCCAGCGTCTTGCGACCGGCCTCGGTCCACACCACCTGATCGCGGCCCGGGCCGACCCCGATCAGCGCGACGGGCGCGCCGGCGTGCTCGCCGATGAAGCGGATGTACTCCTGAGCAGCTGTGGGCAGCTCCGAGAAGCTCGTGCACTCGCCAATCTCCTCGCTCCAGCCGCCCAACTCGGTGTACGCGGCGGTGGTGTGGTGGAGCACCGTCTGGTGATAGGGAAAGCTGTCGAACTCGGCCCCCTCGGCGCCGCGGTAGCTCGTGCACACCTTGATCCGATCGAGGCCCGAGAGCACGTCGAGCTTGGTGATCGCCAGCGCCGAGAGCGAGTTCAGGCGCGTGGCGTAGCGCAGTGCCACGAGGTCCAGCCAGCCGGTGCGCCGCGGCCGGCCGGTGGTCGTGCCGAACTCTCCTCCACGCGTGCGCAGACGGTCGCCCATTTCATCGTCCAACTCGGTCGGGAACGGCCCCGCCCCCACACGCGTCGCGTACGCCTTGGCGATCCCCCAGATCTCATCGATGTCCTTCGGGCCTACGCCCGCGCCGATGCACGCCGCACCCGCGACCGGGTTGGAGGAGGTGACGAACGGGTAGGTACCGTGGTCGATGTCGAGCATCGTCGCCTGCGCGCCCTCGAAGATCACGCGCTTGCCGCTGTCCAGCAGCTCCCACATCAGCTTCGCGGTGTCGGCGATGTGCTGCTCCAGGCGATGCCCGTAGATGAGGTACTCCTCGGTCATCGTGCGCAGGTCGAGCGTCGGATCCTTCTCGAACGGGCGCAGCGACAGGCGCTTGGGCTCCATCGCCGCCACGATCTTCTTCTTGAGGATCTTCTCGTCGAGCAGGTCCTGCACGCGGATCCCCAGGCGCGCCGCCTTGTCGGCGTAGCACGGGCCGATCCCCCGGCGTGTGGTGCCGATCTGCAGGCGCCCCAGCTTTGCCTCCCCGGCGGAGTCCAGCAGCAGGTGGTAGGGCATGATCAGGTGCGCGTTGGCCGAGATCCGCAGGCCGCTGACGTCGATGCGCCGCGCGCGCAGCGCGTCGAGCTCCTCGATCAGCACCTTCGGGTCGATCACGACGCCGTTGCCGATCACGCAGCGCTTGCCGGCGTAGAGGATGCCGGAGGGGATCAGGTGCAGCTTCCACTCCTCGCCGTCGCGCACGATCGTGTGCCCGGCGTTGTTGCCGCCCTGGAAGCGCACCACCGCGTCGCCGTGCTCGGCGAGCAGATCGACGATCTTGCCCTTACCCTCATCGCCCCATTGGGCGCCCACGATCACTATTCCTGGCATGCCGCATGGAGTGTAGGGGGCTATCCCGATGGGCCCCGGAGGACAGGGTCGATCACGAGAACCGACCCCGTCCCCCAAAGAGAGCGTGAGCCCTGCTAGGCCAGCGCCTTCTGCTTGAGCGCGTCGAACTCGGCCTGCGTGATCGCGCCGCTGTCGAGCAGCTGCTTGCCCTTGGTGATCTGCTCCGTCGGGTCTCCCTTGCCGGCCGCCGACTGAACGTACTTGTCGAATTCCTCCTGAGCAGCCTGCTGCTGTTTGACTGCCCGTTCGGCCATGCCGCGATGCTCGGCGATCAGGTAGACGAACACCCCGAGGTAGGGCAGCACGATGATGAAGATGATCCACAGGACCTTCGCAAATCCCGACGTGTCGTGGCGGCGGAACAGGTCGGCGAAGATGCCGATCAAGATCCAGATCCAGATCACGAACACGAAGAAGATCAGCATCGTCCAGAAAACTTCGAGGAACGGGTAGCTGCTTGAGGCGATGATCACGGATGTCCTCCCAGGTTGCCTGATATGTCGAACGTCAGCTTACGCCGTCACTGCGCGTAGCGCTCGCCGGCGTAGTTCATGAACTTTGGATACTCCTTGTGGAAGGTCAGCGTGACTTTCCCGACGGCGCCGTTGCGATGCTTGGCGATCAGCAGGTCCGCCTCGCCGGGGCGCTCGGAGTCTTCGTCGTAGTACTCGTCGCGGTAGATGAACATCACGAGGTCCGAGTCCTGCTCGAGGTTCCCACTCTCGCGCAGGTCCGACAGCTGCGGTTTCTTGTCCGGCCGCGTCTCCACCGCGCGGGAGAGCTGCGAGAGCGCGATCACCGGCACCCCCAGCTCGCGCGCGAGGATCTTCAGGCCGCGGCTGAGCTCACCCACCGCGGTGACGCGGCTGTCGTAGCGGCTGTCGGTGCGCATCAGCTGCAGGTAGTCGATGATGATCAGCCCCAACCCCCCTTCGCACTGGGAGTGCAGGCGCCGCGCCTTGGCGCGGATCTCCAGCAGGCCGACGTCGGAGGAGTCGTCCACCCACAGCGGCGCCGCCGCCAGGCGCTGGGAGGCGGTGAGGATCTTTGGCCAGCGCTCCTCTTTGACGCGGCCCTTGCGCAGCTCATCGCCCTTGATCCGGGCCTGCGAAGCGACGAAGCGCTGGGCCAGCTCGGCCTCCGCCATCTCCAGCGAGAACAGCGCCACTGGGCGCTTGTGCTCGACCGCGGCGTTCTCGGCGATGTTGCACACCAGTGCGCTCTTGCCCATCGCCGGGCGCGCCGCGATGATGATCAGGTTCCCACGCTGGAAGCCTCCCGTGATCTCGTCGAGGTCTTTGAAGCCGGAGGGTGTGCCGGTCAGCGAGGTGCCCTCGAGCGAGAGCCGGTGCAGCTTGTCGAGCTCCTCGTGCAGGACGTCCTCGATCGTGCGGAAGTCCTGCTTGCGATCGTCGCGCGCGACCTCCAGCATCGCCTTCTCGGCCTGCTCCACGAGCTCCCGCGGGGGGGCGTGATGGTCGAGTACGCTCGCCTGGATCTCGTAGGTACTCTTCAGTAGCCGCCGCAACAGCGCATTCTCGCGCACGATCTGCGCGTAGCGGCGGGCATGGCCGGCGGCCGGGACCACGCCGGTGAGCTCATCCACCGCGGCGATGCCTCCCACCTCGTCGAGCTTGCCGGTCTGCTTCAGGCGCTCGACGACTGTCAGCACGTCCACCGGCTCGCTTTCCTCATAGAGCGCCAGCATCGCCTCGTAGATCGAGCGGTGGCGATCGCGGTAGAAGTCCTCCGGACGCAAGCCCTCCTCAATCACGAGGGCATACATCGAGTGGTCGGAGAGCAGGATCGCACCGAGCACCGACTGCTCGGCCTCGAGATTGTGCGGCGGGGCGACGGCCACCGTGGAGGTGCCCGTGCCGTTGGTGGCGGCGACGGCGCTCATAGCCACCGCGACTCTAGCCCGACGCTGGGTCGCGCCGCAGAGGACAACCCGCTATCTCCGAGGGAAACTCCTGCACCAGGGCATGCTCGCAGGCACGGCGGACGGCCGTCTGAGTCTGCCTACTTCTTGGGGACGACCATCCATAGGCTGGGGTAGGGCAGGCCCGGGCGGGCGGGCTTTCAGACCCCCTCTCGGGATTACTTCTTGGGGACCACCATAGTCTTGACGGTCGCGGTCACGTCCTCGACGACGTCCACCACCACCATGTAGGTGCCGACGTTCTTGATCGGCTCGGGGAGGTGTACGTTGTGGCGGTCGAGTTTGAGACCTCTCGCCTCGCGGATCGCCTCGGCGATGTCCTGCGCGGAGACCGATCCGAACAGACGCCCATCGGCGCCCGCCTGCTGGGGGATCGTCAGCACGGTCTTGTTCAGCAGCGCTGCGTTGGCGGCCGCCCGCTCGACGAATTCTCGCTCCGCCCGCTCTTCGGCTTCCTGGCGGCGGCGGACGGCCTCAACCGCACCGCGGGTGGCCGGCTGCGCTAGCTTGCGGGGGAGCAGGAAGTTGCGCAGGTACCCCTTGGACACCTCCACGACCTTGCCCTGCTCGCCGAGCGTCTCGACGTCCTTGAGGAGGATCGCCTCGGGCATCAGTGAGCCCGCCGGCACGCGGGGAGGCGCAGGCGGAACACGCCTACCGCCCCCGGTCGCGGTCGCCGCGCTCGCGGCGGGGGTTGTCGTCGCGCCCGCCCTCGTTTACGTACGGCAGCAACGCCAGCTCACGGGCGCGCTTGACCGCCCGCGCCACCTGCGCCTGATGGCGGCGGCAGGCGCCCGTGATCCGCCGCGAGCGGATCTTGCCCTTCTCGGAGATGAAGCGACGCAGGGTGGCGACGTCCTTGTAGTCGACCTGCTCAATCTTGTCGCGGCAGTGCTGGCACGGCTTGCGCCGGCCGCCGCCGGGGCCGCCTCGCTTCTCTCTCCTGCGGGCCGGCTTGCTGCGGCCCCGTGCCTTTGCCACTTTGTCTCTACCTTCCTTTTTTTGTCTGCTTAGAACGGAATGTCGTCGTCGCCACCGATCGAAGATCGGCCAGCGGCGCCGACCGGCGCGGGCTGAAAGTCCCCTTCGTTGACGGGGGTGTCCGCACCTTGAGAGGCTCCGTTTCCGGCGAAGCTGCCCCCTCCGGAGGAGTCATCGCGCGAACCCAGGAACTGCACCGAGTCGGCAATGATATCGATTCCCTGGCGCTTTGTCCCGTCCTGCGCCTCCCACTCGCGCCACTCCAGCCGTCCGTCGATCGCCACCGGGCGGCCCTTGGAGAGGAAGCGCGCGGCATTCTCGCCCTGTGCTCCCCACACGGTGACGTTGAAGTAGTTGGGCTTGTCCACCCACTCCCCGGAGCTCTGGTCCTTGCGACGCGTATTGCAAGCGATCCCCAGCTTGCACACCGACATGCCACTCGGCAGCGAACGCAGCTCGGGGTCCCTGGTTAGGTTGCCGGTCATCACGACCCGGTTGATGTTGACTGTGCCCACGGTTCATCTTCCTTTCGGCTATCTCGTACCCCGCAAAGTGGGGCTCTCGTCTTATGTGTGGATGAAGTGCCCGAGTCTAGACCCGCCCACGGGCGGCACTTCTGCGCGGTCGCACTCCAACCCGCTCGTTGCGAGATTTACCTGGACTCCCGGCCGCTGCGCGGGGAGGTGCGGAACACCTCGTCCCAGTAGGGCGCGCTGATCCCGAAGCCGCGTGTGTCGTCCTGGAAGTGGTGGCGCATGTGGCGCTCGCGCAGCATCCGTCCCACCCGCCCCTTGGGGGCGAAGTGGTGCAGGTAGTAGTGCAGCATGTCGTACACCACATACCCCACGAAGAAGCCCGCCCCCAGCCCGGGGGCGTAGCGTTCGCCGAAGGCCAGGTACAACACGCCGAACACGATCGCCGCCAGGGGCACGCTCACGGCCGGCGGCATCACCAAGCGCAGTGGGTCGTTGGGGTGCTCGTGGTGGATGCCGTGGATGATCCAGTGCAGGCGCGCGCCGATGCCATGGTCGGGCTCGAAGTGGAACACCAGCCGGTGCAGCCAGTACTCGAACAGCGTCCACAGGGCGTACCCAGCCACCGCGAGGCCCACCGTCGTCGCCACGCTCAGCTGCGCGAGGCTCCAAGCCGCCATCACGGCGATCACCGGAACGAACAGCAGGGGCGGCACCGCGGGGTGCACACGCGAGAAGAAGTCCAGCAGGCGCGACTCGAACATCGGCGGGGACGCTCTCAGCACGTCCGAGCGGGGGATTGAACGATTGCTTGTCTTCATGCGGTCCACGACCCCGAGTGTATTACCCACGTGTGGCGGGCGGCAACCGCCGGCCGCGCGTACACAAACCGGCTCTGACTGCTCAGCCGACGGGCTCGGCTGCGACGACCGGCTCGGGCGTGGGCGCCGGTGTGGGTGTGGGTGTGGCCACAACCGCCGCGCTCGCGCCCGGGGCGCTCATGTCCGGCGCCTCCGGGGTGCCCGGCTTCAGCTTGACGATCCGGAAGCGCACGACCTCGTCGGCGATCCGCAGCGTGCGGTCGAGGCCGCTCAACAGCTCGGGGGAGCCGGCGTGGAACTGCAGCAGGTGGTACTTCGCGGTCGCTTTGTGGGCGATCGGGTAGGTGAGCGCCCGATCCCCCCAATCGTCGTCGCGCAGCAGCTCGCCCTGTGCCGCGATCGCCTCGCGCGCGTCGGCGAGGATCTTCGCGCGCGCTGGCTCCTCCGCCTCAGCGTCGAGCAGCAGCACGAGATCGTATGTGGGTGCGGGCAGGGTCACGCGACGGGCGCGGATGATAACAGGGCCATAGGGTTCGTCGTGGACACCACAGGGCGCCCTCGTTTCCGTGACCGCAGCCTTGGGGCCGAACTACGTGACCCATCCAGACCCGCCCGCTCGGCGGGCGGGGTCCTCATCCCATCCCCTACTGCGACTTGCCCTTCGCGCGCATCCCATCCCCTACTGCGAGTTGCCCTTCGCGCGGATGTCCGCCAGCTGCTCGTCGATCCAGTCGCCGGGGTCGCGCGAGGTGACGATCTCCGCCAACCCCTGCGCGCGGCGGCGGCGCTCGGCGCCCGGCATTGTCAGCGCCGCGAAGATCGAGTCCGCCAGCTCCTGGATGTCGAACGGGTTGACCGACAGCGCGTACTCCCCCAGCTCCTCGTGCGCGCCGGTGTTCTCAGAGAGGATCGACACCCCCTCGCGCTCGTTGACCAGCGGCCCCTCCTTGGCGACGAGGTTCATGCCGTCGAACATTGCGTTGACGAGCAGCACGTCGTAGTGCTTATACGCCGCCATCGCCTCCTCCAGGTCGTCGCGCAGCTTCAGCTGGATCGGCATCCAGTCGGGCGTGCCGTGGCGGTGGTTGACGACGGCCACCAGCGCCTCGATGCGCTCCAGGTACTCGGCGTACTGGGGCACGTCCGTACGCGAGGGCATCAGCTGCGCCATGAACGTCACGCGCTCGGAGAACTCGGGGTGCTGCTCGAGAAACAGGTCGAACGCCGAGAAGCCGCGCAGCACGTTCTTGGAGAGGTCGGCGCGGTCCACGCGCAGGATCAGGAAGTCCCGCCGGCGCGCCAACAGCTCGCGCTCGAGCTCCTTCACACGCGCGCCCTGGGAGATGCGCCGGGTCGCGCGGTGGTCGATCGGCAACGGGTACGCGCGCACCCACACCTCGCGCCCGCCGTAGCGCACACTGCCGCGCTCGAAGTCCACCTCCAGGCCCATCAAATCCTCGCAGCACTGCAAGAAGTTACGCCGGTAGGAGCGCGTGTGGAAGCCGATGATGTCGTTCGCGAGCACGCCCGCGAAGATCTCCTCGCGGATCCGTGAGGGCAGCACCCGCCACGCGTCCGACTGCGTCCAGGGGATGTGGATGAAGTGGTGCAGGAACACGTCCGGGCGCGCCCGGCGCACGAGATCGGGCAGCGTGTACAGGTGGTAGTCGTGCACCATCACGACGGGCTCGCGCGTCCCCTCCAGCTCCTCCACCACCGCGCGCGCGAGGTCCTCGTTGACGACGTTGTAGCCGAACTCGAACGCCTCGATCTCGTGGCGGCGGATGTCCGGGGCGTTGGACAAGTCCCACAAGTAGTGCTGGATGAACCACAACATCGGGTTGGCGACCACGTTGTAGAAGCGGTCATACGCCTCGGGGTCGCTCGCCACCAGACGCACCTGGAACTCTTCGCCCGCGGGCGAGCGCACGGGAAACGCGCCGCCGCCGTGGGCACGGGAGACCTCCACGTCCTGCTCGCTCATCGCCGAGGCGATCCACACCGCCTCGCGGTGCGACGCCAGCCCGGTCAACGCCGTCACCAGCCCACCCGAGCCGCGCTGCACCTCGCCGCCCGCCTGGAACGTCACCGGCCCCCGGTTGCTCACCAGCACCAGCGGGGCTCGCTGTGCCGGTGTCTCGGTCATGACTGTCGCAGCTCGTTGAAGATACGTAGATAATCGCGCAAGTAGCGCGGCGTGAGGAAGTTGGCGCGCACGTGCTCCTTGCCGCGTTTGCCCAACGACTTGCCCAGCGCCGGATCCTCGATGATCTCGTACGCACGCTCGGCGCACTGCTCGGTGCTGGAGACGAGAAAGCCCGTGACCCCATCCTCGACCTGCAGCGGGATCCCACCGACGTTGCCGCCGATGAACGGGCGCGCCTTCCAGATCGCCTCTGAGACGGTCAGCCCGAAGCCCTCGCGCGTGGACTTCTGGATCAACACGTCGGAGTGCGACTGGAACGCGTTGACCTCGATCGCCCCAACGTTGTTGAAGTTGTTGAGGATGTGTATGTCGGGGTCGCCGTCGGCGTGGGCGATCGTGGCGTTGAAGAAGTCCCACCCCTCGGGGTCGTCACTGGCCATTGAGCCCACGAGCGCTAGTTGGGCGGTGGGGATCCGCTCCTTGAGGATGCGATACGCGTCGATCACCCCCAACGGGTCCTTCCATGGATCGAAGCGCGACACCTGGCACAGCAGCGGCCGATCCACGTCGATCCCGAACTGGCCGCACACGTACGCGGCGTCTTCGGGCGAGAGCGCCATGTTCTTCGGCGTGAGCGGATCGATCGCGGGCGGCACGATGTTGACGTGGCCGGTCATCCCCGGCGGCACGTACTCCCGCATGTGGAACAGTGACTGGGGGTAGTCCTCGATGTAGGGCATCAGGTGCGCGATCGTCTCCGGGTTGGGAGTCGAAAGGTCGATGTGGCAGCGCCACACCCACCCCTTCGCCTTGCCCGGCACCATGCTGTGCAGCGCGGCCGGCTGGGGGTCGTGGATCAGGCACACATCCCACCCGCCGGCGAGCTCGCGAGCGTTCATCTCGTTGTAGCGCCGCCAAGTCTCCCACTGCTCCTCGTCGAGGTCCTCCGGCGCGCCCTGCAGGGCGTTGTGCATCAGCTTGGTCGCGTTGAAGAATTCCTCGCGGCCGTAGATCACCTGCCATTCGCACTCGAGGCCCACGTCGCGCATCAGCGGCACCAGGGTGTACAAGATCTCCGACACGCCCCCGCCGAACGCCGTCGCGGAGACGTGCGCCACGCGGCTGCCCTTCAGCGGCTCCGCCAGCTCGCGGATCTCATCGATCAGATCGCGCCCACATATATGGGTGTAATCGGCGAGCGTCTTCGTTCCGACGGCGACGGGCTGGAGCACGCGCGCACGATACCGATCCTCCAGGCGCCCCGGGTGCGGATGCGTGTCCGGACGCGCAGGTGTCGTCGGCGGATATGGATATTTGGATGGGGCGCGGGCGGGCGGGGCCGGATCCCCTACGCCGGGCGGGGTCACGTACCGCGTCACCCGGGGTGGTGGCTGACGTTATGGTTTGGACGGCGTGCTCAACGGACGCATCTACCGAGCGGCGTTCCTGCCGCTGCTGTTCGCGCTGGTGATCGCGGGCTTCTCGCTCACCGGGCGCACCGCGCCGCTCGGTTCCAACCTCGCTCCCGAAGCCTTCGAAGGCGCGCGCGCCTTCGCCACGCTGCAGGGGCTCGCCCGGCAGTTCCCCGAACGCCGCCCCGGTAGCGCCGGCGACCAGCGGCTCGCCGCGTACGTGGCGCACACGCTGCGCGGGCTGGGGAGCGCCGCCAAGGGCGGTTTCGCGGTGAGTACGCGCAGTGTGCGCGCCGCGACGATCGACGGCGAGCGCACGCTGACCACGGTGATTGCGCAACGGCCCGGCACCACGGGGGAGGCGCCGATCGTGATCCTCGCCCACCGCGACGCCGCCGGCCGGGGCGCGGAGGCCGAGCTGTCGGGGACCGCGGCGCTGCTCGAACTCGCGCGGGTGCTCGCCGCCGGCGAGACGCAGCGCACGATCGTGCTGGTCTCCACCAGCGGCGGTTCGGGCGGCAACGGGGGCGCCACGGACTTTGCGGCACACGCGAGCGAACTGGCTGATATGGCGGGAAGAGCGGGTGTCGGAGGGCGGGGCGCGGGGGTGGCCGGCGAAGGCACATCGGGCCGGCCGATCGACGCTGCCCTGGTGCTCGGCGATCTCGCGGGCACGCGCGCCCCGGGGCCGCAGGTGGCCTCGTTCTCGGCCTCCCCCGGCTCGGCGCCGGCGCTGTTGGCGAGCACCGTGGCGGCGGCGGTCGCCCAACAGGCGGGGGGCACGACCGCCGCCGCCTCGGGGACACTCGCCACGCTCGCGCACCTCGTCTTCCCGCTCGCTGGCGGCGAACAGGGCCCGCTCGGGGCTCACGGGCTGCCGGCGGTGCTGGTGGGGGCCGGCGGCGAACTGCCTCCCGCGGCCAGCGAACCGGTGAGCGCCGCGCGGCTGGAAGCGCTCGGGCGAGGGGCGCTGGCTGCCGTGTATGCGCTGGACGGCGGCCCGGAAGTCGGCGGTGGCGAGACGAACGGGAGCCTCGAAACGGGTCTGCCGATCCAGCAAAAGGCGATCCCCGCGTGGGCGCTGCGGCTGGTGGTGGCGGCGCTGTTGCTGCCCGCGCTGGCGGTGCTCGGGGACGGCCTCGCGCGCATGCGCCGGCGGCACGGGCGCACCCATGCCGGTGGGAGGCGGTCCGGAGGACCGGGTCCCACCGGTGCCTCCGATCAGTCGGTCGGGCGCTGGGTCGTGTGGGCGCTAGCGTGCGCGCTCCCGTTTCTCGCGTGCGCGGTGTTCGCGATGCTGCTGGGCTCACTCGGCGCGATCTCCGCGCCACGCCCACCCGTCTCGCCGGCGGCGCTCCCGTTCGACACGCACGCCCTGGAGGCGGTGCTAGCGAGCGTACTGGTGCTGGTGCTCGCCTGGCTGGCGTGGCCCGCGCTGATGCGCCGGCTCGGGCTCCCCGTCCACCCGCACGACACGGCGGCTCGCCGATCGCCCACGCGCGGGCACGCCGACGCCGCCGCGCTCGGGATGCTGCTCGTGCTCGGCGGCCTCACGGTGGTGGTGTGGGTGTCCGATCCGCTCACCGCGCTGCTGCTCCTGCCGGCCTTGAACCTGTGGCTGGTGCTGGCCGAAACGGGGATGCTCGCCAGAGGCGAGCGTCTCCCGGCTTCGGTCGCCGCGCCACTGGGCGCGTGGGGTGCGAGCGGGCGCGGCGCAGGCGGGGGTCGCCTCCAGGCACTGGCGCTGGTCGCACTCGGCGTGGTACCACTCGTGCTGCTGGTGGCCTTCTACGCCCACCAGCTCGACCTCGGCCTTGGTGGCGTAGTGCACACCGCGCTGCTGCTGCTCGCCAGCGGGCGCATCGGGCTCACCGCCGCGGTGCTGTGGAGCGTCGCCTTCGGCTGTCTTGCCGCGGCGCTGCTGGTCGCGCTCGCCCCGCGCGAGGTTGGCGGCGACGACCCCGGTGAGCCACCGGGGTGGCCGCAGGACCGCGAGCCGATCAAGCTCCGCGGGCCGCTGTCCTATGCTGGACCCGGGTCGCTGGCCGAAATGGGGATGCGCGCCGGCGCGTGTCTCCCAGCTTCGGTCGGCACGGAGTCCGCGCTGCGACGTTGAGCACCGGACACGTTCGTGACCTCGCGTCCGGTCTGGCGCCCACCCCGGGTAGTCTGGTGTGAGATCGCCTGAGGAAACCCGTTCGAGGTCGATCGATTGTGTCCGAGATCCTCTTCACTACCCGCCCCCCCGTGCATGGCCGCCAGGGTCCGGCGCGCGTTCGCCGCCTGCTGCGAGCGCTCTCGAGCACATTGATCGTCCTGGGGGTGCTGGCGCTGCTCGACGTGGGCGTCACGCTCGTGTGGCAGGAGCCGTTCTCGGCGTTGTATGCGAAATTGCAGCAAGACCAGTTGCGGGGCTCGCTGCGCACGCTCGAACACGCCAAGCCGACCGCGCGGGAGAACGCGCGCCTGCTGGAGCTCATGGACGAGCGCCGGCGCGTCTCATTCCTGGCGAGCGAGCTCGCTCGCCACACGGCGCTCGGCAGCGCTGTGGGCGCCATCCGCATCCCCCGCATCGGCGCCAACTTCGTGCTGGTGTACGGCACCGGCACCGAAGAACTGGAGAAGGGACCAGGGATCTACACACAGAGCATCTACCCGGGCACCCGCTTCCCCGGCCTGGGCGCCACCACCGCGATCGCCGGCCACCGCACCACCTTCCTCGCGCCCTTCCGCCACATCGACGAGCTGCGCCGCGGTGACCGGATCCTCCTGGACATGCCCTACGCGCACTTCGTGTACACGGTGATGGGACAGCGCAGCGTCCTTCCCGGCGACGTGTACGCCGCGATTCGCCACGCGAGCTATAGCCGCCTCGTGCTCTCCGCCTGCACCCCTCCGTTCAGCGCCGCCGAACGGCTGCTGGTGTATGCGCGCCTTACGAAGACCACTCCCGTGGGCGCGGCGCTGGCGCCGCGCCCTCTCAAACGGCGCTCTGCGCCACCGCCTTTGCTGCAAGCGCCACCGCCTCGGCTGCAAGCATGACCCGCGCGGGCCGCTCGGCCGTGTAGGCGGGCGAGTCCTCCGCAGCCAGTGACAGCGCCTCCACGGCCAGTCGTACTGCCTCGGCCGCGAGCTCGAACGGCACCGGGCCTTCCGTGGTCGCGGGCAACGCCGGCTCCCGCGCCGTCGATCCGATCGCACAGGGGGCAGCGGCCGGTGTGATGCGCCGGCGGGCCACCACCGCCAACGCCGCGGCCGCCGCCACGCCGACGCAACCCAGCGCAAATGCCCCGCTGGGGCCATGGGCGTCGATCAGCGACCCCCCGAGCGCCGAGCCCGCGGCCATGCCGGCGACCGTGGCGGCGCGATGCCAGGTGAACGCCTCCGTGACGGTGCCCTCCGGCGCGAGTGCGCCGACGAGCGAGAACTGGCAGGAGATCATCGGCGCCAGGCAGAGCCCGGCGAGCACACTGAGGGCGAACACGGGGGCGAGCGCGTGCACCGCGATCAGCGGCGCCACCGCGATCGCCATCGCCGCCAGGATCACGCTGTAGCGCCGGGCGATCTCCAGCGCCCAGCTCCGGGCGGAGTAGATCAAGCCGCCCGCCATGCTGCCCAGGCTAAACAGCGCCAGCAGCGGACCCGAGGACCAGCGCGCGCCCGCTTGCACCGCCAGCGCGGGCAGCCCCACCTCGACCGCCCCGATCACCACGCCGGCCAGCCCGACCGTATAGAGCAGCATGCGCAGCTTGGGGCTCTCGCTCAGCGCGCTCCCCCGCTTGCGCGCTGTCACCTCAGCGCGCCATCCGCGGGAGAGCGTGGAGCTCGCAAAGTAGGCTGCCCCAGCCACCGTCAGCACGGCGCACAGCAGCACCGCGGCGGCGGGTGAGACAAATCCTGCCGCCAGCCCCACCAGTAGCGGTCCGAGCGTCCAGATCGTCTCCTGCGTGCTCGCATCCAGGGCGTAGGCGGTCTGCAGCTCCTCGCCGTCGGCGACCTCCGCCCACAGCGCGCGCACGCAACCACCGATTGGCGGCAACGTGCCGCCCGCGAACGCGGCAAGCGCAACGGTGACGGCGATGGGCTCGCCCGCCTGCGTGACGAGCACCAGCGCCACCAGCAGCCCCGCCTGGGCGAACGCGGCACCGAGCAGCACGCGGGTCTGCCCGTGGCGATCGACTTGCGCGCCGAGCAGCGGACCGATTGCTGCGCCTGCCAGCGAGAACGCCCCCACGGCAACCCCCGCCGCGAGGAAGGAGTCGGTGCTCCCGTGCACGAACAGCAGGATCGCCAGCGAGAACATGCCCGAGGGCAGGCGCCCCACCACCGAGCTGAACAGCAGCCGGCCGACCCCCGGCGTGGAGAACAGAGCGCGGTAGCGGACGATCACGTCGTACTCAGATCTTAGGGCCCACCAAGCAATATCTGACGGTCCGGTCCGGTGCGGCCGGGTGGGGTCCTGATCCCGCCATCTATTTCTTGACGAACCCTCATGCCACCGACTCGCGTTGCGGGGCGTCCGCCTGCTCGACCGACGGGAGGCTCTCCTGCTCTGCGGGCCGCAGCTCACCCATCCCCGCGAGCTCCTCCAGCGCCGTGATCAGCGTATCGATCTCGGCATCGGTGTTGGCCGCGGTGAGCTGCACGCGAAAACCCACCTCATCGCGTGGCACCAGTGGGTAGGCCGCGAGCGTGACGTACACGCCGCGTTCGAACAACAGCTGCCCCACCTCCCCGATGTGCTCATGGTCGCGCAGCGGGATCTCGACGATCGGCAGCCCCGAGTGGTTGGGGGTCTGCACCTCAAGCTGCGCGAGGCACTCCGTCACACGGGTCGTGTGCCGCCACACACGCTCGCGCAACTGCTCCCCGCGGCGCTCGTTGACCTCGAAGCCGGCGAGTGTCGTCGCCAACGAGGCCACGGGGGAGGGCCCCGAGTAGAGGTAGGGCGCCGCCGCGACCTTCAGCAGCTCCTTCATCTCGGTCGGGCACGCGATAAACGCGAGTAGCGAGGAGTAAGCCTTGGAGAAGCCCCCCACCAGGATCAGGTTCTCGTAGCTCTCGCCGTAGTAGCGGACGATGCTGTTGCCGCGCATCCCGTACGGGCAGCGCTCGGCGGGGCCGCGCTCGCCGATCACGCCGAAGCCGTGGGCGTCGTCCACGTACAGCAACGCGCCGTACTCGCGTGCGACCTGTGCGAAGGCGCGCATGTCGGGCGGGTTGCCGGTCATGGAGTTGACCCCGTCCATGCACACCAACAGCGGCCCTCCGTGCCGGCCGGCACGGGCACCGCGCAGCAGCTCGTCGAGGTGCACGGGATCTTCGAAGCGGAAGCGCTCCACGGTGGCGCCGTGCGCGCGCGCCATCTGGGCACCGTCGTAGATCGTCTTGTGCGCACGCGAGTCGAGGAAGATCGTGCCCGACCCCGCGAGCACGGGGATCGTCGAGAGGTGGATGTGGGTGATCGTCGGCAGCACCAGCGAGTCGGCGCTGCCCAATAGCGCGGTGAGGCGCTCCTCGATCTGCTCGTACAGCGCCGGGCTGCCCAGCAGCCGCGACCAACTCGGGTGCGTGCCCCACGCCTCCAGGTAGGCGGGCACCGCCTCGATGATCTCGCGGTCGAGGTCGAACCCCAGGTAGTTGCAGGAGGCAAAGTCCGCCAGCCACTGCGACCCGACGCGGATCATGCGACCGTCGATCTCATCGATCACGGCGTCCATCATCGGATGCGAGCGCGTCAACGCGGTCAGGTCGCGCAGCGCCTCGGAGGGGCGCCTGCTCGCCGAATGGCCGTTACGCCCGTTGGTGCTGTGCCCGTTGCTGCCATGCCCATTCAACGACAGCTCTGCGCTTGGCGTGATATCGAGCTGCTCGACCGCGTCCTCGGGCGGCGGCTGGGCGCGCAGCAGCGTGTCGAGGTCGATCGCCGGCAGCGGCCGCGAGAGGGCGTAGCCCTGCACCAACTCGCAGCGGTTGGCCACCAGCGAGCTCCACGTCACCTGGTCCTCGATCCCCTCCGCCACCACGCGGATGCCGATCGAATGCGCCAACTGGATCGTCGCCTGCACAATCGCCGCATCGACCGGATCGGTGGTCATCCGCCCGACGAACGAGCGATCGATCTTGACCTCCCCGACCGGCAGCGACTTGAGGTGGGTGAGCGAGGAGAAGCCGGTGCCGAAGTCGTCGAGCGAGAGGCCGAGGCCGAGCTCGCCGAGCTGCGCGAGCACATCGCCGACGCGCACCGGATCGGCGAGCACCATGTTCTCGGTCACCTCCAGCACGAGTGCCTCCGGGGGGAGCCCGTGGGCCTCGAGCGTCGCGGCGACCTCCGTCGGGAACTGCGTGTCCTGCAGGTCGGCCACCGTCGTGTTCACGGCGACGTGCAGATCGAAGCCTTCGTCGCGCCAGATCCGCGCCTGTGTGAGCGCCAGGTGGAGCATCCTGCGCGTCAGTGCCCGGCCCAAACCGGCCTGCTCGGCGACGGTCACGAACTCCGCCGGTGAGATCAGCCCGCGCGTGGGATGCTGCCAGCGCACGAGCGCCTCGACGCCGACGATCCGGCGGCTGCCGGCGTCCGCCTTGGGTTGGAAATGGGCTTCGATCTCGCCGTTCTCGAGCGCGTGCGAGAGTTCCCCGGCGAGCGTGAGGCGCTCCAGCGAATGTTTGTCGCGCTCGCGGGCATAGCATGCGTACCCCGATTGTGCGGCCTTCGCCTCGTACATCGCGACGTCGGCGTGCTGCATCAACTGCTCGTCGTTCTCGGCGTGCTGGGGGAACATCGCGATCCCGATGCTGGCGGTCACGCGCAGCCCCACGCTCTTGATCGGGAAGGGTTGGGCGATCGCCTTGAGGATCTTCTCGGCGACCAACTCGGCGCTCGCGCCGTCGCTGGAATCGGAGAGCAGCACGCCGAACTCGTCTCCCCCGAGGCGGGCGGCCGTGTCGCTGGCGCGCAGCACCTCGTGCAGCCGTTCGCCCACCTGGCGCAGCAGTTGGTCGCCGGCGTCGTGGCCGAGCGTGTCGTTGAGCTCCTTGAAGTGATCGAGGTCGACGATCATCAGCGCCAGGCTCTCGCCGGTCGCCCGGCTGGCGATGATCCCCTCGCGCACGCACCGCAGGAAGTGGCGGCGGTTGGGCATTGAAGTGAGGTCGTCGGTCATTGCCTGGCGACGCGTTTCGGCGAGCGCGTGCACGTCGCGGAAGGTGAGGGCCACGCGCGCAAACGCGAACAGCATCGTCAGCATCGCGAGCGTCAGCGCGATCGGGTCGAGGCGGCTGAAGTGGTCGTAGATCAACAGGCCGAGCGCGCTCACCGTGAACGCGGCCGGGATCGCCAGCACTGCGGAGCTGGGGACGGTGTCGGTCTCGATCGCCGCCCCCGGCTGCCACGCCGCGAGTGCCAGCAGCATCACGCCGATGTCGTAGGTCAGGTTGGTCAGCGCGCTGGGCGCCGAGGCTCCGTGCGCCACCTGCAGCGCATACAGGCAGTCGGCCGCCGCTAGCGCGATGAAGCCGGCGCCCAGCATCCCCCACATCCGGTCCAGTCGCCACCCGCGCAGCGCGAGCACCCCCACGACCAGCGCGGCGAGCAGCAGGTCGCACAGCGGGTAGGCCATCTCGGTGATCACGGCCGCCGTGCCGCCCGACACCGTCGCGAGCACCGGGCGCACCACGATCGCCGCGCCGATCGCCGCGATCCCGAGCCCGGCGATGATGCCGTCGAGCCACATCCGCGCCGGTACGCGCCGCTCGCGCAGGCGGGCGAGGCCCACGATCCCGATGTAGCAGCACGGGTACAGCGTCAGCCACATCCCGTCGCAGATCGAGGGAATCGGCGGGTTGGGGAGGTGTTCGATCCAGGCCGCCCACAGCACGTTGCCGAGGCCGTAGATCGAGATCCCGAACGCGAAGATCATCCACGATTTCCGCGACTCCGTGGTACGTACCGCGCGCCAGCACACGATCACGCCGACGAGGATGTACACCGCCGAGGTCAGCCAATCGCGGATCGGTTCTTCGACCGAGCTCCCGCCGAGACCGAGGACGGCGTGGGCGCCGGTCGCCAGGACGAGCGCAATCAGAACCGCCGTGACGGTGCCCAACACGCGGCGCTCGCGGGGCCCGAGCACCGAGTCCAGCGGCAGCAGTGACGTACGCATGGCACGAATATCGGACGCCGTGGATATATCTTGACCGTCGGGTTATTCGGGTAGTCCTATGTATCTCGAATCGACGCCGGTTGGTCGGCCACGGAGGCGCCCTTGGACCGTCGCGGACCCTCACCCGCGGGCTCCCACGCGGCCATCGCACCCACCAGCCGTGCCGTGAACGGCCGCGACGCTCACCAGCGGTGCTCGAACCCCTCCAATTGCTGGGCGTGTCCATCCGCGTCCAGCAACACCACTCCGGCTTGGGTCGCCCCACCGGTGGCCGATGCGGCTCCGCCGATCGCCTGCACCCTCCCGATCCACATGACCTGCGCGCCCCCCGCGTCGGCGAGCGCCGCCTCGGCTCGCTCGCGGTTGGCGGGCGCGACGCAGACGCACAGCTCGTAATCTTCGCCGGCCCCCGCGGCGAGCTGCCAGGCCGGCACCCCCAGCTCGGCGGCGATCTCCGCGACGCCCTCGTCCAGCGGCAGCGCACCCAGGTCGATCTCCACGCACACGCCGCTCGCGCGGGCGATGTGGCCGGCGTCGGTGGCCAGGCCGTCGGAGAGGTCGATCATCGCTCGCGCTCCCGCGTTTGCGAGGGCACGGCCCTCGGCCAGGCGAGGAACCGGGTTGCGCAGGCGGGCGAGCATGGCGTCCACCGCCGATCCGGCCGGTCGCTGCGAGCCGGTTTCCTCCCGTGACACAGCTGGCGCCTCGGGCACCATCCCCGCCTCGGGCATCATCCCCGCCTCGGGCATCATCCCCGCCTCGGGCATCATCCCCGCCTCGGGCATCATCCCCGCCTCGGGCACAGCGCGCGCCGCAGAGGCAGCTCGCCCCTCCAGCACCGCCAGACCGGCGCCGGCGCCGCCGAGGCGGCCGGTCACGCCCACCAGGTCGCCCGGCTGTGCTCCGTCGCGGCCGACCAGCTCGTCCTCGGAGTCGGCCCAGCCGACGGCCGTGATCGACACCATGAGTGCCGGTGCCCCCACCACGTCGCCACCGGCGATCGTCACCCCGGTGGCGCGTGCGAGCGCATGAGCGCCACCTACCAGCTCGAGCGCCTGCGCCTCGGTGAACGCCGGCGGCAGTCCCAGCACGAGGAAGGCCTCCCCGGCCTCGGCGCCCATCGCGGCGAGGTCCGACAGCGCCGCGGCGAGCGCCCGGCCTCCCACCTGCGCCGGCGTCATCCATTCCTCCCCGAGGCGAAAGTGAACCCCCTCGACCATCGCGTCCACTGAGGTCACGCACACCGCCCGGGCACGCACCACGGCGGCATCGTCGCCGACTCCGCGCAGCACCCGACCGTCGGCGTGCTCCGGGCCCAGCTCAGCGGCGATGGCCTCGATCAGGAAGAGCTCGCGACCGGCGCCAGGCAGCGTACGGAGCCCTCAGCGATGCCGGTAGACGATTCGCGCGCGGTCGAGATCGTAGGGGGAGAGCTCGCAACGGACGCGATCCCCCGGAAGGATGCGGATCCTGAAGCGGCGCATCTTGCCGGCGACATGACCGAGCACGACGTGATCGTTGTCGAGCTTCACGCGGAACATCGCGTTCGGCAGCGCCTCGATCACCTCGCCCTCGAATTCGACCTTGTCTTCCTTTGCCACGAGTGCGCACAACCTAGCACCAGGTAGCGATCACGGCGGCGCCGTGTCCCCGCCGTCGAGGTCCTCACCCCGACGCGCCCCCGGCTGATCGGGGCGTCACGGCGGCGCCGTGCCACCACTCCCGGTGCCTCCCGGGCCACCGCCAGCACCGGGCGTACCGGTATTGACCCCGCCCGCCCCACCAGCGCCCGGGGTGCCAGCCCCCGGTTCGGCTTGAGCTTTGTTCGGAGTGGCGGGTTCGGCGGGGGGTTTTTCCGTTGGCGCCCCACCACCAGCCTGCGGTTCGGTGCCCGCGCCCGGCGCTTCTTTGACCACGCCGGGCGCGGCTGTTTCCTTGCCGTGGTGGGATTTGCCGTGGGCGTTCGGCGTGGCGTTGCTGCCGGAACCGAGCCCGAGGTTGGGTTCGAACCCGGTGCCGGGCGCGCCCGACTGGTCCATGGTCTCGTATTTGCCGAAGAACGGTTTGTACACCAGCGGTTCGGTCGGCTGGGGGAATTCCACGCAGGGCTTGCCTTCGGTCACCGCCGCCATGTAGTCGTGCCAGATCACCGCGGGCAGTGCCCCGCCCTGCTGGGCTTCGCCGTGGACGTCGGTCATCGGCACGCGTTCCTTGGGGTAGCCCATCCACACGACCGTCGCGTATTCGGGCGTATAGCCGTCCAACCATGCGTCGACCAGTTCGGTCGTCGTGCCGGTCTTCGCGGCCGTGGGGCAATCGATCGCCGAGCGCACCGCGGTGCCGCTGAGGACGTTCTCGTGGAGGATCGTGGTCTCCTCGGCGGTCACCCCGTTGGAGAGCACCTTCACGCGGTGCGGCGTGCCCCAGCTGGAATCGACGTGGCCGCCAGGGAACACCACCTTGGTGATCGCGATCGGCGTGTTGCGGTAGCCGCCATCGGCGAGCGTCGAGTACACATCGGCCATTTCCAGCGGCGTGACCCCATATTCGAGGCCCCCAAGTGCCTGCGAAGGGTTGCCGAGCAGATGGGTCTTGACGCCCATTTTGTAGGCCGTTTCAGTGATCGATTCCTCGCCCAAGTCGGCAGCGAGTTGTGCGTAGACGGTGTTGTCGGAGGCGAGCGTCGCCTGCACGAGGTTGATCGACTTGTTCAGCGACGTGCCCTCGAAAGTGTGCACTTCGTAGTTCGGTTCGGCGGCCAGCCAACCTTTGTAGAGGGTGTGGGATAGGTAGTAGGTGGTGTTCGGGTCCACCCCCCGCGAGAGCGCGTCGGCGAGATCGATCGCCTTGAAGGTCGAACCCGGCTGGCGGTGGCCTTCGGAGGCGAGGTTGAACTGCGACTGCTCGTAGCTTTCGGACTCGGCCATCGTTTCGATATAGCCGTTGTGAGGGTCGATCGTGACGATCGCCGACGCCGGGTCACCAGGCTCGTCGAGCACTTCGGCAATCGCCTTGTGCGCCAGTTCCTGCTCGTGCAGGTTGAGCGTCGTGTAGACCTGCAGGCCGCCCCGTTCCACAGTTTTGCGCCCGTAGCGCTGGATCAGCTGCTGGCGGACGTATTCGAAGAAGAAGCCTTCTTTCTTTTCTGAGTAGAAGTCGCCATGCGCGGTCTCCAGCGGCGCGCGCTGCGCGGCAGCCGCCTGCGCCGTAGTGATGTAGTGCAGTTCGGCCATCTTGCCAAGCACCTCGTTGCGTCGCTGGCGGGCCGCCGCGGGGTAGAGGAACGGGTTGTATTCCGAGGGCGCCTGGGGCAAGCCGGCCAGCAGCGCGGCCTGCTCGAGGTCGAGCTGGGAGGCCGGTTTGTCGAAGAAGATCCGCGAGGCGGCCTGCACCCCGATCGCGGTCTGCCCGCCGACGGTGCCGTAGGGGACGCTATTGAGGTAGCTCGTGAGGATCGAGCGCTTGCTGTGGTGTTCGTTGTATTCGAGCGCCAGCTTCGCCTCGGTAATCTTCTGCTTGAACGTGCGCTCGTCGCCACCGAGGTAGAGGTTGCGCATCAGCTGCATCGTGATCGTGGACGCTCCCTGGATCGCTTCGCCGTGCACGAGATCCTTGACGGCGGCGCGGAAGATCCCGGTGGGGTCGATGCCGTCGTCGTGGTAGAAGCGCTGGTCCTCGATCGCGACCGTGGCGTTGGCGAGGTTGGCGGGGATCTGCGACCAGGGGATCGGCGAGCGCAGCTCGTTGGACTGGATGAACCCGAGGCGCGTGCCATTGGCAGCGTACACCTGCGAGGAGGCGCCGGCGACGATCGGGTGGCGGCCGGCAAGGCCCTGGGTGGAGTCGGCGACCGCGATCACGTAAGCGACCGCGCCAACGGCTCCGAGAAACAGCGCGCCCGCCACCGTGATCAGCGTGACGAACAGGATGCGGGAGGGCCCCCGGTGTTGGCGGCGGCGCTGGCGTGTGAGTCTGGACATGGCAGGAGGGCGCGGGCTGCTTGTGTGAGGGTACCTCCCCGATGTGTGATTTCCTGCCGGTGAACGCCGATGAGCAGCGACACCGCCGAGATAGCCGTTGGGGACAGCCCGGGCGAGCTTGCGAGCGCGACGCTTGCCGAGGTCCCGACTTCGCCGGACTCCAAGGCTCCCGATGCGCCGGGCCGGTACGCGCGGCTCCGTGCGGAGGCACCGCGGATGGCGGCGGTACGCGACTGCTGGCGGGCGCTGTGGGTCTCCCGTCTGATCGTGCTCGTGGCCGGCGTGAGCGCGGTGGTGGCGTTTGGCGTGGGGCACGCGCGCAGCGCCTTCGACCCGGCCGGCGTCACGAGCGGCTTCGGCTGGCTGGGCAACCTGCTGGCCGCCCCCGTAGCGCGCTGGGACGCGGTGTGGTACCTGGTGATCGCCCACTACGGCTACCGCCCCCAGCTCGCTGCCTTCGGCACCGGTTCGCGGGCGGCCTTCTTCCCGCTCTACCCGCTCGGCGTGCGCGCGCTCTCGGAACTGGGGGCTCCGCCGATCGCGGCGGGGGTGGCGCTCTCGCTAGTGGCGCTGGCGGCGGCGCTGTATGGGATCCACCGCCTGAGCAGCTTGGAGCTGCGGCACCTGTATCGAGGGAGCCTCGCCCACCCCGCGCGTTCCAGTCGCGGCAACGACGTGGCACGGCTGGCGGTGCTCGTGACGGCGCTCGCGCCAATGGCGTTCTTCTTCTCCGCGGTGTACTCGGAGTCGCTGTATCTGGCGCTGTCGGTCGGCCTCTTCTATTGCGCGCGCCAGGGACGCTGGGGATGGGCCGGCGTGCTGGGCGCGCTGGCGAGCGCCACGCGCAGCGCGGGGCTGGTGCTGGTGGTGCCGATGCTGGTGCTCTATCTGTACGGGCCACGGGAGGATCGCCCACCGGACTTCCTCCTCCGCCGCTCGCGCCGCGAGGAGGAAGCAGGGGAGGAGGAGCGATCCACCGCGCAGCCCAGTCGGCCCGATCTCCCGACCCGCCCGTGGTGGCGGCCTCGGTATCGAGTGCGCCGCGACGTGCTGTGGGTGGTGGCGCTGCCGGTGGGGGTGGGTGCGTACATGGCCTACCTGGCGCTGGCGGGTGGCAGCGTGCTGCTGCCATTCCACGCCCAAGAAGCATGGAACAGGCACTTCGCCGGCCCATACGTGGCCGTCTGGGATGGAGCGCGCGCAGCCTTCGACGGGGTGCGCCAGCTGCTCTCCTTCCAGCGCACCCACGTGTACTTCAAAGTGGCCGGCGGGGACCCGTTCGTGGACGCCGGGCACAACATCATGCTGTTCGCGTTCCTGCTCGCGGCGGTGCCGATGGTGATCGGCGTGCTGCGTCGCCTGCCGCTGGCGTACGGCGCGTACGTGCTGGCGGCGCTCGCGCTGCCGCTCTCCTACCCCGTGGCGCCCCAGCCGCTGATGTCGCTGCCGCGGTTCGAGGTGGTGCTGTTCCCGCTGGCGATGTGGTTGGGGGCGTGGCTGGCGGAACGGCCGCGGGCGCGCCTGCCGGTATTGGCGACGATGGCTCTGCTGATGGTGCTGTTCGTGGGCGAGTTTGCGACCTGGCATTGGGTGGCATAGACATTCACGCGGTGCTGCTGGACGGGCTGGGCACGCTGGTGGCGCTCGAGTCACCGTGGCCCAGGCTGGTCGAGCGGCTGCAAGACACTCACGGCGTGGAGCTCTCGCTCGCCGAGGCCGAAAGAGCCTTCCGCGCGGAGATCGCCTACTACCGGACCCACCACCACGAGGGACGCGACCCGGATGCGCTCAAGGATCTGCGCCGCCGCTGCGCCGAGGTGCTGCGCGCGCACCTTCCCCCGCAGGCGGTGCAGGCACTCTCGCTCGAGCAGCTGACCGCGGCGATGTTGGACTCGCTGCGCTTCAGCACCTATCCCGACGTGCCCGCCGCACTCGCGCGACTGCGCGCCAGCGGCCTGACGCTGGTGGTCGTGAGCAACTGGGACGTATCGCTGCATGCGGTGTTGCGCACCGTGGGGGTGGAGAGGATGGTTGACGGGGTGGTGACCTCCGCCGAGGTGGGACACCCGAAGCCGGCTCCCGAGATCTTCACGGCCGCGTTGGCGCTCGCTGGGTGCGGGCCCGAGCACGCGGTGCAAGTCGGGGACTCGCTCGACCAGGACATCCATGGGGCGCTCGCCGCCGGGATCTCCGCGGTTCTGCTGCGCCGCGAGGATGCCGAGCCCGGGCAGCCGCCCCCCGGCGTGCCGAGCATCTCCTCGTTGGCGCAGCTGCCACCGCTGCTTGGATAGCGGCGACGATGAGAGGGGACAGCGGCGTGGATGACGCACATTGACCGTAAGCTGGCTGGACCCCGACGACGATGAATACACACATGGAGCTCCAGCCCGACATCCCATCCCCCTCACCGCTCGAAACCGACCTCGTCCTGTTTCCGCTCGAGCCCTATCTTGCTCCGGTGCCGAGCGAGACTCCCGGGCCTTCCGGCCCGCGGCTGCCGGCCAACACCTGGCCGTGGTGGACCGCGCCGGCGGCGCTCTTCGGTGGGCTGCTGCTGGCGGCGGTGGGGGGGCTGGTGGTGGACATCCCGGCGGCGCTGTTCGGGGTCAGTATCACCTCCTCCTCGATCCCCGGGTGGCTTGAGATCCTCGACACCGTGGTGCAGGACGGGGCCTTCGTGCTGGTGGCGGTGCTGCTCGCCAAAGTTGGCGGGCGCACGGTGCGCGCCTGGCAGTTTGGGTTGCAGCGGCCCGGCATCGGCTGGCTGAGCCCGCGCCTGGGCTGGCTGTGGGCGCTCGGCTTGATCCTCGTGACGCTGTTCACGTTTTTGGTGTTCAGCGCGATCTGGGCGGAGATCCTGAACGTCAACACGAAGGAGAAACTGCTTGAACAGCTGGGTGCCAACGAAGGGACCACGCTGCTGCTGCTAAGCGCGTGGCTGACATGCGTCGTGGCGCCGATCTGCGAGGAGTTCCTGTTCCGCGGCTTCATCTTCCGGGCGCTCTACAACTGGCGCGGCCTGTGGCCGGCGGCGCTGATCACGGGTCTGGTGTTCGGCGGCGTGCACACCGGCTCGGCGCCGGTCGTTGATCTGATCCCGCTGGCGTCGCTCGGGTTCGGGCTGTGCCTGCTGTACCGCTACACCGGCTCGCTGTATCCGTGCATCGCAACGCACTGCCTGAACAACTGCCTCGCCTTCGGTGCCCTGGAGGGGTGGGGCTGGCAGATCCCGGTGCTAACCGTCGCCGCGCTCGGGATGATCGCGGCGCTCGGGTTTACGCTGCGGTGGATCGGAGTGATCACCCCGCCGCCAGGAGTCCTCGCGAGCTGATAGCCGCAACTGACCCCCAGCAAGCAGATACCTCACCGCCGGGGCCGCGCAGCCCAATACGTCGCCCGGCGTCCTACGATCGAAGGGATGGTCGTCACCGCCCCGCCATCGTCGCCGCCATCGAGCCCGGTCGCCGGACAGATGACGCTCGCAACCCAGCGCCTCCGTGGCCATCCGGTGTTTCTGCTTGCCGGCGAACGCCTCGTTGTGAGTGGCGTGGTACGCCCGTTCGAGGCCGGTCAGACAGTTACCGTGCGCTTCGCCCGGGATGGACGCAGAGTCGCGACCAACACGGTGAGCGTGCTGCCTGGGCCCGGCGAGACAGGTCACTTCCACTTCGGCTACTCAAGTTCGCGCCCCGGCCTGGTGCAGGTGAGCGCGGCACACGCCGCTACGCCACAGATGACGGCGTTCAAGGCGAAGCCGGTACAGATGCGAGTAATCGCCCCCGACATGAGCGAAGGTGCCCGCGGACCAGGGGTGTGGCTGCTGCAATCGGCGCTGAGCACGCTGCACTACGCGGTGCCGATGAATGGCGTCTTCGACGAAGCGACCGGCCAGGCGGTGACGGCCTATCGCAAGCTGACGGGACTCGAACGCGTGCCCGACACGGACACCCAGGTCTTCCACCTGCTGCAGCGGGGGGCCGGCGCCTTCCACGTGCGCTACCCGCGAGACGGTAGGCACGTGGAGGCCGATCTCGCCGCGCAGGTGCTCGCCGAGATCGAACCGGGCGGGCGCGTGCGGCGCATCTACACGATGAGCTCGGGCAAGCCCTCGACGCCAACGGTGCTGGGTCGCTTCCACGTCTACCTCAAGACGCCCGGAGTCAACTCGGAGGGGATGGTGGACTCCAACTACTTCATCCGCGGTTACGCGATCCACGGGTACCCCGAAGTACCGACGTACGCCGCCAGCCACGGCTGCCTGCGGGTGCCGATCCCAGACGCACCGGCGATCTACGCGTGGGTTCAGCTCGGAACGCCGGTGGACGTGTACAACTGACGGACTGCTGAGTCCGGCCGGCTACACCTGCAGACGCAGGAAGCGCGCAAGAAAGCCGAGCCCAACGCCGTAAACGAGCAGCGCCATCACGGTGCCCACCCCGCGAATCACCCACTGGCTGGTGGAGCCCGCAGTGATCCCCGAGAAGGGCGAGGTGAGCTTGCCGGCGACTTCGTCGATCACCTTGTGCGCTTCGTCCTCCCTGGCGGGGGGCGCAGCCTGCTTGGGCGCCGGACCTCCATTCGTCCCGTTGACCTTTTCCTGCTGCTGCGCCGACGCGCTGCCGGTCTGATCGATGACGAACAGCCCAAAGGAGACGACCACGATCAGGCAAGCGATCCGCGAGGCGATCCGCAACGACGTGACGAGTGCTGGGAGCATGCGCCCGGCCTCACCAAGCGAGCGAACCGCTGCGACGCGGTCGCTGGCAGGAGAGTACGCACGCACGCCAGCTGCCGAAATAGGAGAGCATCGAGCTAGATTAGATCCCGAAGTGGACACGCTGGCCAAACCTACGAGCAACCTGCATGCGGCGCGCTTGCGCTTGCAGGCGGATCTGCGCGCGCAGGCGCTGGTGATCGGCGAGGTGACGCTCACCAGCGGACGCACGGCGCAGTACTACGTCGATGCCAAGCGCGCGATCCTGCTGCCCGACACATTCGCCGCGATCGGAGCGCTGGTCGCCGATCGGGCCCGCGCGTGGGGAGCGAACGCGGTCGGCGGCGTTCCCGTGAGCGCGATCCCGGTGGCGTGCGCGGCACTCGCGGCGGGAATCCCAAAGGCGTTTATCGTGCGCAAAGAGCGCAAGGAGCACGGCCTGCAACGCTGGATCGAGGGCCCCGAGCTGGCTCCAGGCGAGCGCTGCGTGCTCGTCGAGGACGTGGTTACGACCGGTGGCTCCACGATCGAGGCGCTGGAGCGGGTGCGCAGCGAGGGTCTGACAGTGGTGGGAGTGGTGAGCGTGCTCGACCGTCTCGCTGGCGGCGCGCAGGCGATCCAGGCAGCACTCGGCGAGGGGCCTTCGGGCGAGTACGCGGCGCTCACCACGATCGATGACATCTACCCCGAGCGGCCCGATCGGTGATGGCTGGGCGCAGCCGCTCCACCCGCTCCCGCCCGACGGCCCCTCCCCGGTCGCTGGTCATCAGGGACGCATGCGCGGGGGACGTGCCCGAGCTGCTGGAGATGTTCGCGGAGCTCGCCGAGTACGAGGATCTGATGCACGAGCTGCACGCGACCGAGAAACAGTTGAGCGAAGCTCTGTTCGGCTCCCACCCCGCCGCACAGGCGCTGATCGCCGAGCTCAGCAACCCCCAAGCGGTGATCGGCTATGCCCTTTACTTCCCCACCTTCTCGAGCTTCCTCGCCAGCAGCGGCGTGTGGCTGGAGGATCTCTTCGTGCGCCCCATCCACCGCCGCGAGGGCGTCGGCAAGGCGCTGCTAGCCGCGGTCGCGGCGCGCCTGCGCGAGTGCGGCGGAGGACGCCTGGAATGGGCCGCGCTCGACTGGAACGAACCGGCGCTTCGCTTCTACAGCGGCCTGCGGGCCCAAACGATGCCCGAGTGGATCACCCACCGCCTTACCGGCGAGGACCTCGACCGCCTCGCCGCGTTGCATTTGCCGCGGTAGCCTCGATCAGGCCCGCCGCACTGCACCAGGCCCGGTAGCCTCGATCAAGCCCGGCCGCACTGCACCAGGCCCGGTAGCCTTCCAATAGCCCTGCGCCGTTCGGGGCCTACGCCCTCGTAGTCCAATGGATAAGACAACCGCCTCCTAAGCGGTGGATTCAGGTTCGACTCCTGACGGGGGCATTGAGAAAGCACCCTGCAAATCAAGGTGTTTTTGCATCAAGCGGCCATCCGCTCCGAGTATGTCGCGACCTCGTTTTCGTCCCGTTGGCCACTGTTGGCCATAACCCGACCTCGACCAGCGCCCGGAGCCGCGATGTCTCGTCCTCACCGCGGCGCATAGCCTGAGCGTAGACCCGCAGCGCGAGGCCCGGATCGGTGTGGCCCATTTCGTCCATGACGACCGTCGGGGGCTCCCCGAGCGCATACAGTAGAGAGCAGAACGTCCGGCGGAGAGAGTGCGGCGTGATGTGCTCCGGAAGCGGTGGTAGCCCTCGCTTGGCGAGGTTTGCGTTCGCCCGCCCGACGGCGCCTTTCCCCCCCTTCCCTGTCTCATTGTCCGCAGGCCAGCCGAGCGTCCGGTATGACAGCTTCCACAGGGGCACCGAAAGCGTCACTGTCTCTGCGCAAGACGTCGGCGGAGGAGTTCAGAGCATCCTCCTAGTGGTGCTTCCGCTTAATTCGCTTGTTGTTGCAGGGGTCCTTTATGGTTTGCCGAACTCGTTGCTGGTCTTGTCCAGCGATGATGGGGGTTTGGTATGGCTGCGCCGGCGAAGTGCATCGAGGTTCCGGAGGGCGAGCGTGTAGAGCTCGAGCGGATCGTGCGCTCGGAAAGCGAGGAGGTGCGGATGGTCGAGCGCGCCCAGATCGTGCTCTATGCCGCCGAGGGTCGCTCGGCCGTGGTGATCGGCCGGATGGTGGGGTGCTCGACTATCACCGTGCAGAAGTGGCGGTCGCGCTATGAGCGCGAGGGGATCGTAGGGCTGCGTGATCTGCCGCGGCCCGGTAAACCGCTCGCCTTCTCCTCTGAGGTGCGCGCGAAGCTGATCGCCAAGGCGTGCACGCGCCCGCCGGACACGCCGGAGGGTCAGCGCCGCGAGCGCTGGACCTATGAGGAGCTGGCGGCGGAGGTCGGGATGTCCTCCTCGCACGCGCACACGATCCTCGCCCGCGCTGACATCAAGCCGCACCTGGCCGACTACTGGGTGATGAGCGACTTCTCTGATCCCGAGTTCGAGCAGCGCCTGAAAGAGGTCTGCGGCCTGTACGTCGATCCGCCGGAGAATGTGCTGGTCGTCTCGATCGACGAAAAGACGGGCATCCAGGCCAAGGCACCGACCAAGCCTGATACCCCGCCCGCGCCGGGCAACCCGGCCCGCCGCGAGCACGAATATGTCCGCAACGGCACGCAGTGTCTGTTCGCGTGCCTGAAAGTCAAGGAAGGCGACGTGCTCGGGATGCCCTCAAAGACCCGCAACCGTCACGATCTGATCCGCTTCTTGAACCAGCTCGACACAGAGATCCCCATCGTTGCGGGCCAGAAGATCGTGGCGGTCAGCGACAACCTCTCCACCCGCGGCACCCAGGAGGTCACAGACTGGCTGGCCGAGCACCCGCGCTGGAGCTTCCAGTTCACCCCCACCCACGCCTCGTGGCTGAACCAGGTCGAGATCTTCTTCTCGATCGCATACCGCCGACTACTCAAGCACGGCGCGTTCACCTCAGAACAGGACCTCGCCGAGCAGATGCTCGCCTTCATCGAGACCTACAACCAAACCGCCAAACCCTTCAAGTGGACATACACCGGGAAGGTACTCGAGGCATAAACCAGCGAATTAAGCGGAAGATCCACTAGCCGCCGACGGCCACCCAATCGAGACCTACAGCGCCCCGTGCAACTTCACCTTCGTCCAACCCTGCACGCTCTCAACCGGACAGCAGACACTCACACTGCCCACAACCGAGCTCTCCGACGCATGGAGTGGACCCCGTTTGACGGACAGGCTGTGATCTGCCCCGGCTTTGATCCCGCGAATAGAGACCGAACCGACCTTTCCAAAGCGTAGAATCCTCGCGGTGGCCCAATTCCCGTCCGTGAAGGCGAAGAAGCTACTGCGCGTGCTGCAAGCTCAACCCCTCGCCTACCAAATTGTCCGCCAGAAGGGGTCGCATCGCAAGCTGGAAGCACCGAGCCGGCCCTCGATCATCTTTGCCTTCCACGACAGCCAGACGATCCGCCCAGCCACAGTGAAGGACATCCTGTGCAGCCAGGTCGGCCTTGCCGAGCGGGACGCCCTCGCGCTACTCTGATGAGGCTATGACGGTACGTGTGCTCTATCGCCAGGACGAGGACACCTGGGTTGCCTCCTCGCCCGACGTGCCTCGCTGGACCGTGGTCGCCGATACTTACCCCGAGGCGCACCAGCTCGCCGAGGACGGCGTGCGCTTCGCGCTTGAGCGCGACGACCTGACGGTCGAGCACTACGTTCCCGCCGGCATCGCCGTCGCCGCGTAGCAGTCCATCGCGACAGCGCTGACGACCTCGGCTCCGAATCTGCCAGTGGGCACTTGCCACTGCCGGATAGTGGTCCCCTCCGGGTAGCGGCGGGGTGCTCGTGCGTGGCCGAGCGCACCAGATCAGCAAGAACGGCCAGTGTTTCCGGGTCACGAGCGCGCCTTGCGATCGTTCCTCCTAAGCGGTGGATTCAGGTTCGACTCCTGACGGGGGCATGGGGTATGCGCGCCAAGTCCAGAGTCGATTGTGGCTCAGGTCATTTGGAGAGAGGTCACTTCCAAGCCCCGGATTCGGTTGAAGTGACGGATGTTGGCCGTGCCGACTCGCCATCCGGAGGACATGGCGGTGGCAGCAACGAGTCGGTCGTGGGCTCCGACTTCAGTCCCAGACAAGGCCAAGCCAGCCCAGAGCCGCGCGTGAACCCGTGCCACGAGAAGGTCGAAGGACATCGTCGGGAATGCCGCAATTACGGCCTCCACGAACGCTGCGCGCCTTCCGCGATGTTCCTCGGTGGCCCTGTGCACGCCGTGCAGCAACTCCGACGCGGTGATCGCGGCGATTGCAACCTCCTCGTTCTCGCCGAGTCGCGACTCCAAGCGCTGGGCCACCTCTGTCATAGCCCGCGCGGCGGGTAGGCCGCGCATGGCCCGCTCGAGCTCGATGAAAACGGTGGTGTCTAGGACTGTGCCCATGGATCGGCTGGCGCTGGTCCAACGGCATCGAGCACTGCTTCCATGTCCTCGGCAAACGCTGAATCAGGCGGCGCAGCCTGCGTGAGCAGTGCGAGTGCCTCCCTCAGGGACCGTCCGCGACGTGAGACAACCGCCTGCCCGTGATCGTCCGGGTGAATGATCACGTAAGCCGGTCGCTCTCGGTTGAAGACCACAACCTCCTCATGATGGGCAACCGCTTCCCGAGCTCGGCGAGGAATCCGAACCTCCTCCGCTTTGATTGTTGTCATGGACATATAGTAGCAGATCAGTACGGAAGCGTACGGAACTGGACGGTAGGGCTTTGCCAGCCCGACTCAATGCTCAACTGGCATCGTCAAGCGACCAGCGATCCCGGCGATCGATCACCGCCTCGCGGCTCGCCTGGTTCCGGCGCATCTTGCTATTGCTAGGCCCGTGAACGGGCACAGCCAGCCATGAGCGACGCAGGCACAGCGGCCGAGAGCGCCACCCCCGAGCCATCCCGCGCGCGGCGGC
>CAVYWG010000005.1:0-48522 GCA_963772075.1 uncultured Solirubrobacterales bacterium
GCCTGGCGCGAGGTCCCGCAAGTCTAGCGCGGTTTGCGTGTTGCGGTCGCGTTCCTCTTGGTTCTTTACACGCGGGGCTCGCGGGCGGCGGGCTCGGAGTCCCCGGGCACTGTCTCCGACGATCCTGGTCAAAGAAAAGTCACGCCGAGCGAGGGCGCGCGGCGCAGGGGAGCGTCGGCCGTCAGCAGCGGGCAGTCAAGCGCCCTCGCAAGCGCTACGTAGCAAGCGTCGTACGCCGACAGGTTGAAACGCAGCGACCATGCGCCGGTGAGCAGAGCCGGTCGTGGGTACGCGCGCGATCGGGCTGTGAACCAACCTCGAGATCGCCGTCGCGGCGCGCTCGCTGGAGACCTTGCCCGCCCGCTCGAGGCCCCGCAGACTCTGCATGACCTCCGGATTGACGATGTCCGGCGCGAGCAGCCGCGCTCCGGCGACCTGCTTGGCGATCCCACGCCCGGAGGGCGTCTCCAACAGGAGCTCGACCAGCGCGGAGGCGTCAATCGCGATCCACGAGGGCGTGGCGGATCTGGGCATCGCGCTCCTCGCGGCCGGCATGGATGGTCGCGACGATCTCCTCCGAGGAGAGATTCGACACAGGTTCGTCCCGAGCGAGGCCGGCGAGCCAGTCGCGCATGGTCGGCATCATCAGGTCACGCTCGAGCACGTCACGCACGTAGTCGCTCAGATTCCGGCCCTCCGAGCGTGCGCGTGCGCGCAGGCGCTCGTGCAACTCGGGCGGGACGTTCTTGACCTGGATCGCGCTCACCGGACGAGAATAGCATGCCAGCAGCATGCTCGGGCCCGGCGTCGAGCCGCCGACCTAACTGACATCGGACGTAACCGACAGTCGATGTCGGTTACACTGGGTGTGTGTTCGTGAACAGAGTCGCCGAGCTGGAGGCCTTGAGCCGCTGGTGGGAGGAGCCGCCGAGCGGGAGTATGGCGCTCGTGTGGGGGCGTCGACGGGTCGGCAAGACCGCGCTGCTGGGCGCGTTCGCAGAGAGCCGGCGGACTGTGTTTCACACCGGCGCGGGGCGCCCCGCGCCGGACGAGCTGCGCGTGCTCGGCCGCACCACGCCGAGGCCGTGTGTGCAAACCAGGGCGCGCGCGATCTCGGGAGACGGCCGTTCGTGGATTGGGAGGACGCGCTTGAAGGCCTCGCGGCCTGCTACGGCGATCAGCCGCTGCTGCTCGTGCTCGACGAGTTCCCCGAGCTGCTCGGTGCCGCGCCCGAGCTCCCGGGGGTGCTGCGCGCGTTCTCCGATCACGCACGGGAGCGCACCCGGCTGCGCATCCTGCTGTGCGGCTCGGCGGTGCGCACGATGCAGGCGATCCAGGAGGAGCGCGCGCCGCTGTATGGCCGGATCGACCTAGCGCTGCCCCTGCACCCGTTCGCGCCCCACGAGGCATCGGCGATGCTGGGCAAACTCCCGGCGCCCACCCGCGCGCTCGTGTGGGGCATCCTCGGCGGTATCCCCCTGTATCTGACCTGGTGGGACGAACAGCAATCGGTGCGCGAGAACCTGGCACGGCTGGTCTGCCGTCCGGGCGGACCCTGCTCGACGAGGAACGGCTCGTGCTAGCGACCGAAGGCGACACCGGCGGCCTCGGAACGCTGGTACTCCGCGCGATCGCCGCCGGGCGCAGCAAGCACGGCGAGATCGAGCAGGCCGTCCGCGCGGAGCCGGTACGGACGCTGGAGCGGCTGATCGAGCTACGCCTCGTCGAGACGTCGTGCCCGTGACCGACGCCGGCTCGCGCACCCGCCGGCGCAGCTACCGCATCGCCGACAACTTCCTCGCGTTCTGGCTGAGCATCGTCGAGCCCTACCGCGCCGAGATCGAACGGGGCCTCGGGCCGAGCATCCTCTCGCCGCTGATGGCACGCCTGACGACCACATGGGACCCCGCTTCGAGGAGGCCTTCCGCGCGCACCTGCGCCGCCTCGCCGCCAACGGGACACTCGCCCCCGACATCGTACGAATCGGCCCGTTCTGGTCCGAGCACCCAGCGGTCGAGATCGACGCGGTCGCGTTGGCGGGGCGCGGCGAGGAGGCGGTCCTGCTGGGCGAGGCCAAGTGGGCGCGCAGCACCGACGCCGCCGCACCGTGCGCGAGCTGCAACGCAAGGCAGAGGCGCTCCCGCGAGTCGCCCCCGCACCGCGCTACGCGGTCTGCGCGCGCGAGCGCCTGACCGGCGTGGCGACGGACACCTTGGCGCTCACCGCCGCGGACATCTTCGACTGAGCCACGACGGCGCTCACGGCGGCCGCAGCATCCGACCCGCCTGGCCATACCTATAGAACGTGGAGTATGCAACGTTTCGAACGTGCCGGAATAGAGGGCGACCGGGCCAGCGAGCTGATCGGGATCCGAGAGTGAGGCTCTTCACGCGGGGGTGGGATGGCGCCAGCGCAGGCCGTCCATCAGGTCGCGCAGCGCAGCCGAGTCGTCCAGGTCCACGCCGGGGAGCGTCTGTACATCGCCGAACGGACGTATCGTGATGCGCCCAGCCCGCTCCGCGGAGCGCTGAGCGAGCGCCCGCCTGAGCGCGTCTTCGATCAGCGACCCCAACGTTGTGCGATCGGCCGCCGCACGCTGCTTCGCTTCCGCCAGCAGGTCATCGTCGAGCCGGACCGTCGTTCGCACGGCATCAAAGCATACCAGTCAGGCATCTTGATGCCTCACCACCTGTGCGCGGATCGCCCGTTCAACCTCCTGGCCCCTCGGGGTGAGGCTCCAGGCGTTTGGCTCGCCGCGCCCGAGGATGGGAGCGTCGTTGGCGATCAGGCCGAGGTGGGCCAGGCGCCAGAGCAGCTTTGACATCTGGCCGGGGTCGGTGACGCCCGAGGCGTCGGCGACCTGCCGACCGGAGGCCGCCGGCCGCTCGGAGACCGCGAGCAGCACGCGGACCGTGCGGTAGGTGAGGCGCATGTCCAGCTCGCGCAACGGGTCACCGGTGGGCGGCGCCGCCGGAGCGGTTCTGCGCCGGGGCGGGCGCCGCGCGAGCTCGCGCTCGGCCACCTCGGGCCCGAGGTAGGGCAGCACGATCATGCTCGTCAGCGGGCCGAGTAGGCCGCTCAGCGGCTTGGGGTCGACGGCGGTCATGCGGGCGTGGATCACCGCGAGCACCGCCCCGACCGCGCCCTCGGCGACGATCCGCGGGGGTCGCCCGGATCCCCCGCCCCGGCCGGCGGAGCCCCGGGCGAGGGAACGACCGTTCGTCTTCGCGCCACGCGCGACGGCGGAGCGCTGAGCGACTCCCCCCTCGTGCACGACGTCGACCAGCGCGTTCACCACGCGCGCGCGGCGCTCCAGCACCGCGCCTTCCGCGGCGAGCGCGTCGACGATGCAGAGGCCGCCCATCGCGGGCTCAGCGTCGAGGAACCCGAGCGCCGCGTCAACACCGGTCCTGATCCTCTCCTGCCAGCCGCCGGCCGCCTCGTACGCCGGTAGCACCGTCTCGGCGGCACGCTCGACCGCGAGCTCGAACGCTGCCCGCAGGCAGTCCTCGCAATCGTTGAACTGCTCGTAGAAGGTGCGCCGCGAGACGCCCGCGCCGGCCGCGATGTGCGCGACCGTCACGCCCCGCACCCCGCGCTCGCGCGTCAGCTCGGTGATCGCGGTAAGGATCCGCGCACGCTCGAGGTCGCTCACACGCTCGCGGGTCAACACGACATGGCTATCGAGTCCCAAATTTCCGCGCCCCGCGCTTACTTCTTCCCGTGCTTGCCTTTCGTCTTGTGCTTGGTCTTGGCCCTGTGCTTGTGCTTCTTCTTGTGGGTGGTCTTCTTGGTCTTCGGGCAGCCGGTGACCGCGATCTTCGTGCTCTGCTTGAGCTCGGCGCCGTTCTGGGCGAGGAATTCGGTGGGCATCGTGAGGTTCTTGGCGGTGCAGAGGTTCCCGGCGGTCGTCAGCGCGGAGTAGGGGCCCTCGGGGAGCGTTAGTTCGAAGCTCGAGAACGGCTGGTCGGGGACCGTCTTGAACGTCGTCGAGGTTATGCCGGCTTTGTCGATGAACGTCGTGCCGACGAGGTCGATCGTGATGCCGTAGCCCTGTAGCACCAGCGTCAGCGACGGGAACGCTTCGCCGCCGTGGCTGACGAAGATCGCGGGGCCGGTCAACGGGACCGGGATCAACGGGGTGTGCACGACCGCGTAGCCGATCTTCGATGCAGCGGGGCAGGCGGCGGGGTTCGCTTCGAACTGCGTCGCGGTGCACGCCTTTTGCAGCGTCGTCAGGCGGCTCGGGAGCTGTTTGGGGAGTTCGACTTTGACCTTCGCGATGTCCGCGTCGGTGCCCTGCGGCACGTTCGGGTAGGTCAGCTTCGCGCTCAGGCTCGCCCCGCTAGTGCGGCTCGTTTTAGCGGATGTCGAGACGCTGAATTTCGGTTCGAATTTCAGCGCGGCGCAGTTGGTGACCTGGAACGGGGTCGTGATCGTGCTCGTGCCGCCTTCGTTCAACTGCACCGTGCCGGTGAGCGCCATCTTTGAGCAGTTGGTTGGATTGAACTGGAAGTTCCCGCGTGTGGTGGTGGCGTTGACGTGCTGGATTTCCAGGGGGATCCCTTCGATCATCGTCGGGATCGAGTCCGGGGAGCCGGGCGGGTTCGTCGTGATCGTGATCGCGGCAGTCTGCGGGTTCAGTTCGATCTTGCCCCTGACGAGCACACAGTCGCACGGGGGATGGTTGTTCTTCGTGTTCGCGAGGTCGAACGGGCCAGCCTTCGCGGGCACCTCGAACGTCAGACCGAACGGCGCGCAACCCGCTTCACCGACCGTGCAGCCACCGCTGCCGTTGTAGGGGCCGGTGAGATAGAACTTCCCGCCGGTGACCGTGAACGGGTCGTTGCCAATACCAACACCGATCGTCGCTTCGCCGACCTTGCTGTTTTCCCCGCACAGCCCTTCGTTGGCCTGCGGTTCGGGGCACAGTTCGACACCCGTCAGCACACCCGACAGGCCCGGCGGCAGTTTCCCTTCGATCGACTTCAGGTTCTGTTCGCCGTCTTTGCGGTTCACCGTCACCGTCAGCGGCGAGAACGCCCCCGCCTGGATGTTCGTCGCACCCGCGTTCACAGTCGGGTTGAACGGCAGGGTGGCGCCGGGGCACGGGGCACCGCCGGGTCCGTGTTCGATGTTGAACGAGGATTCCGCGGTCACGGGACCGTTGCCGTCCCACGGCGTAAACACCGCGGTCGTCGTGTAGGTCCCGCAATGCGACGGTGTCGCCAGCGGCGCGCGTTCCCCACCGAAGAAGTGCAGTTCGAGGTTTTCAAACGGCACGTCCGGGGTGTTCTTGAACGTCGTGACGATCTGCCCAGTAGCCGGGTTCAACGACACTTCGCCCGCGAGCTTGACCAAGCTGCCCGAATAGGGGTCTTCCGCGACGATGTACATCGCTACCAGGCTCTCGAACGGGTTGTTGTCCTGCGTCGCCAGATACACGGCGCCTTCCAGTTCGTGTTCGAGCAGCGGCGTCTTGATCTTCACCGTGCCGACCTTCGACCCGTTCGGGCAGAAGTTGGACCCCGGCGCCAGCAGACTCGCCAATTCCGGCGTGAACGTGTCCCACTTCACACCCGGTTCGTATTCTCGTTCAATTCTTCCTGGCCCTTGTAGCCGATCTGATCGCCAGGGCTCCCGAGCGCACCCCCAAGCGCTGCCGGTTCGGAGGTGCACGCTTCAAGGCCATCCCCACCCGCCGGGTTGATCGCGACGCCCTGAGGCAGCGCCACGGTCGTGTCCCTGAGCGCCGACTCCGCCAGACCATTGGGGTTGAGCGCGGCGGTCTGTGGGACGTGGACATTCACCGTCAGCCCCGAGGACGTGCTCGCGTTGCTGCCGTCCGGCGCGACGCTGATTTCCGCCGGGAACTTGAGCTTCGAACAACCCGTCAGCGCGACCGGAGTACCGGCGGCGTTGTGCGTGACCGTGCTCCTCTTCACCCACTTGCCCGGTTCCGCCCACGACTCGGCTTCGATCGTCGAGCCCAGGGGGCCGTGACAGCCGGTCGGCATCGTCAGGAAGGCTTTGCGACCTTCCGGTGCCCTTTCGTATTCGCCCGTGCCTACTTGGGCGAGTTCCGTACACCCGGTGTAGTTGAACTTACCGGTTCCCAGCGGCACTTTCACGCAGGGGCCAAGAACACCGGAGAGCACCGCCCTGCTACTGAGGACGGGTGCCGACGTCGGCGCTTCTGTCACCGTCGTCTGCACGGGATAATTGCCGCCGGCGAGAACGCCATTGTTGATATACAGCAGGGGCAACAAGAAATTGGTGCCTAGCTGCAAAGCCACACCGCGCACGGGCGCCATGGCGAAGAGGGCGTCTTCGAGGCTCGTTTGACGAGTCGCGTTTAGTGACCAGTACAGGTTCAGCTTGCCTACATGCGATTCGCGTGGACACTGTAATGTAAAGTTACTTAGTTCCTGTCCGGTGCACTTCTGGGAGGCCGCATTGGGGTCGCCGACGAAGCCGGGGGGCAGATCGATCTTGACATTCCGCAAGACGCCGTCGGGCAGGCGGATGTAGGGTGAGTCAGCGTTTGATTCCTCGCGCTTGAAGTGCGAGTTCAGCTCGAAGAAGTTGACGAACTGGAACGGGTGTGAGCCCGCCTGCGTGTCGGGCGTGCCGTTTTCGTTCAGGAAGCTGATTTCATAGTTCTTGATGCCGAAGCCTACGCCCTGCGTCGCGAGCATACCGCTCGCCTGCCCCGCGCCGTTGGCGTTGGTCGCGATCAGGCGGAAATGATAGAGTTCGCCGGCCTGGAGGCCTTCGAGTTGCGCGGAGACCGCCACCGGGCTGCTTCCCGCTCCGATCTCGGCCGGTGTTTGTTTGCAGGGCACGCTGTGGTTGTAAGGGCCTTCGCCGAATTCGTTGGTGAGGCCGTATTCGAACTCGCATTCGCTGACAGCGGCGCTTCGTGGATCGACCGTCCCGCCCAGGCTCGCGGCTTGTATGGTCACGCCCGTCGGTTCGCCGGCTGTGACGGCCGGGGCGTCGCTGCCGAAGACGTAGACCTTGCCGTTTGCAGGGTTTGAGACGTAGATCTCCCCGGTCTTGCCGTCCACGGCGATCCCGCCCTGGCCCGAAGTCCCCGAAAGTTCGGGCGAGCCGAAGCGCGCGACAAGCGTGCCAGCGCTTTTGCCCGGCCCGCTGTTGCGGTTCATCGCGCCCGTGTCCCACTCGGCCACAGAGGACTGATCGTCCGCGTAGAGGTGGCCGGTCGCGGGATCGACGGCCACCGCGACGTCGCCCGCTTCGCGGCCGTCCACGCTACCGAGCGGGGAGAGTTTCTGCCCGCACTTGACCGTACACGAGCACGACGGTTCGTAGATCGGGTAGTCATCGCCCGTGGCGGAGACCGCGAAGCCGTGGGCCTTGGGTTCGCCGGGGAGGCCCAGTCGCACCAGTGATGTCGTCGCTATGCCATTTCTGGCGAGCGATGAGAGTTCACGGCCGCGCTGTCGAATTCGTCGATCAGCAGTTCCCTGCTCCATCTAGTGTGCTCAGGTCGACGTGCACGGTGCCGCTCCCGTCGACACCCAGCCCCAGCAGTTCGCCTGCGGCGGAGCCGGTGGATGGGGAAGCCCCCAATCTGGTTCAGGTACCTGCCTTCCGGGCTGAACTTGTCGATCACGCCGTGGCCGGAATCCATCACGTACAGATCGCCGGCCGAGGGGTCAAATTCTTCACAGGCCCTGCCGGTGAGCGCCGGGGTGTGCTGTACGCAAGCGTTATCGACCGCGATCGCCGCGGGACTGCCGTACACGACGGAAAGGAGAACGCGTGAGCTGGCGTGGCGATCCCGGTCAGTTCGTTGCTGCTAGCGAAGCGAAGTTGACAGGTGTGCCGTTGGCGTTGAACTTGTAGATGGAGTCCGTGCCGATGTCGGCCACATACACGTCGCCAGTCGTTTCGTCGACCGCAATCCCGTTGGGGTTCGAGAACGCTTCCGTCGCATTGTGGCCGAAGCTGATATTCAAGAACGGGTGCGCTTCGCCGGCGAACGCCGGGGACGCGCCCGCTCCCAGCGTCACGATCACAGCGACCGCGAGCGAGAGTGCTGTTGGGATTCTCCTGGAGCGCGTCATCACTTACCCCTCCTGTTGGCGCGGGCGGACTTCTTGGCCCTCTTTGCCGTCTTTTTCACACACTTGCCTTTCTTCTCGCCCCTCCGGGACCCGTCACCTTTGCACTTCACGGGTTTCGCCTTCGGCTTGGTTTCGGGCGCTTCGGGCGGGGCGAGGTTCCCGAGGCCGGAGAACGTCTGGCTCGCCGGCGCCCCGTAAATCGAGGGCTGCGGCGAGACCGGCGTGCGGCAGGCGTCAGCCGTCGTGCACGGCGGCGGAGAGGACGGTTCGGCGAAGCCACCCGCGACGTGCGCATCGTAGATGACGATCTGTCCTTGCTGGTTGTCCTGCGGCACGAGTTGCTGGGTCGAGCGGAAGAACACGTCATCGCCGCTTTCGCTCACGTCCTCCAGGTTCGATTCGAAGGAGCTCGTGCCGCTCGAGATCAGGGACGCCTGGCCATCCTCGTACTCGTAGACGTCGAGTTGGCCGTTCGTATCGGAGGGCACGAGCGCTTCCCTCGTTTCGAAGAACACCTGGCCGGCGTCCGTGAGCACGTGCCGGCTCCGGAAGATTCCAAAGGTTTCTCCATGGTCGTCTCCCGGGAACTGCACCACACCGCCTCCTGCGACCGGAGGTTCGCCCGAGGGGTTGCACGAGGCGCAGACGACCTGACCTGTGGTGGCGCTGTACAGGAAGAGCTCCCTGACGGCGGCTTCATCCGCCGGCGCGACGTTGTCATAACCGGTCAGGCTCGTTTTCGATTCGAACGAAAGCCACTGGCCGTCGGGCGAGGCCTGCTCGCCTTCGAACTCGAACCCCCCTATTTCGATGACGCCGGAGGCGATGAACGTCGTCTTGCTGCCGTTCCACAGATACAGGTTTTCCTTCCCGGCTTCCGCGCCTTCGACGACGGTCTTGCCTTCGCTGTTCGTGAATTCCCTCGTGTTGGACGCCAGCACGCCCTCGGCGACGAAGTAGACGTCGGAGCTATCATCGCCGCCGAGCGGCGTGACGCGCAGCACGTCGGCGTGTTCGCTCCCCGCAGCGACCGTGAGATCGGTCAATTCGCATTCGCTCGCGCCTTCAGGCAGCACGCACTCGTACAGATCCGGTTTTTTGGATTCCGCGGTCGAGCCGGCCGTGAGCTTGCTTTCGTCGAGGAAGAAGACCTGCTGGCCGTCGGAGGTGGCAGTCTTGAAGGAGCCGCCACCGCCAGGGCCTGATCCACCCTGTTTTTTGTCAATCTGGACGGTGCGCTGCCCGTCGATGCGGTCATAGATGGCGCCACCGTAGGTGAAGAGGACGTGCGAGCCATCACTGGAGACCACACCTTCGTGCAGGGGCATACCGAGGTGATCGGTAGCGTTTGCCGGAAGCGATCCGGGGACCGCCGTGCCGCCTTCGCTTTCCGGCAGCACGGTCACCAGCCGCAGCGCGCCTTCGTCCCATTCATACAGGTTTTCGACGCCATACCGCGCGCCTTCGGCCAGCGGCGAGGTCTCCGTAAAGATCACGTGGCTGAGGTCCGCGGAAGCGGCCTGGAAGATCGCGTTGGCCGGCGTCACGCCCGGCGGCGTGACATTGACAAGCTGGTACGTGCCGGTCGCGTTTTCGCGCACCAGCAGGTTTTCATAGCCCACCGGTTCGCCGCTCACGACCTGACGCCCGTCGGGGTTGCACGATTCCGCGTCTTCCGCGGTGTTTTTGGCCGCGGCGCTTGACGATCCGCCAGCCAGCATCACGTCCTTGGTGAGCTGTTCCGAGTAGGCGTACACGGGTTGATATTCCATGCAGCCCACCCCGTCATAGGATTCGAGCGGCATGATGTCTTCCTCGATCCAGCCGCCCACGCCACGCGTCGCCACATAATATTCGCCGGCGGTGGGCGCTCCCGGCCGCGGTTCCTGGATGGTGAGCGTGAGCGCTTCGCCATCTGCGGCGGCCGTGCTCGAGTACGCCGTATCCACCCGAGCATCGAACTGGGACGCGCTCCTGACCGGCGGCGTCACGAGCTCGTAGGCGCGGCAGTCGGGCAACCTCCCGGAGAAGCCGCCGCGCATCTGTTCGTTCGGACACGCCGCCTGCTCGGCGGTCAGCGTGGTGAAGGTCTGGTCGGGGCCATAGACCGTTCCCAGTTCGTTGCTCGCCACGACACGGTAGTGGTAGGTGCTCCCGGGCGCGAGGCCGCTTGCGGACGCCCACACCGCGTGCGCTTCCAGTCCTTCACCGACGCTGCCTTCCGGGAACGGCGTCGAGCTGCCGTATTCAGTCGTCGTGCCATATTCGAAGCGGTAGGTCGTCTGGATGCCGCCGGGGTTCACGAGCGCCCCGAGCTTCGCTTCGGAGACGCCGACTTCGGCGGTGAGCTCCCTGTCGACCACAGGCGCGACGGGAGGCCCGAACACCCAGACGGTCTCATTCTGGCCGTCGGTCACATATACACGCCCGCTCGCTTGATCCACCGCGACCATCTCGTAGAAGCGACTCGACCCGCCACCAGTTTCGCCGAAATGGCCGGCCCCCACATCGGCGAGCTGCCTGCCTTCCGCGCTGTACTCGACGAGATGCACGCAGGGCGACGGCTTTTCGCCGCACGGGACCGCGCCGTTTTGGACGACCGCGAACACGTCCCCATGGCCGTCGAGTGCCACGGAGAAAACGCCTTCGCTTTCGATTCTCACGGGCTTGCCATCCACTTCTACCGGCGCACCGCTGGAGTCGAGCTCCACGATCCTGTTGTTGCCGGAGTCCGCCACCCACAGGTCGCCGGAGGAGTCGATCGCAACTGCGGTCGGTTCTTTGAGCGCACCGGCGCCGGAGCCCGTGAATGTCTTCAGCAGCGTGCCGCTCGGGCTGTACTCGAGCACCTCGTTATCCGGCACCACCGGCACGTACACGTTGCCTTTCGAGTCAGTGGCGATCTGGACATCTGTGAAGAAGTCATTGCGTGACGCCGGGACTTCAAACGACGACAGCAACGCACCCGTGTTGGGGTCGTAGACGAAGATCATCGTGGGCGTGGAGAAGCCTTCTTGGCCGAGCACGTACACGTCGCCATTCGCCGGGTTCACCGCAACACCCGAGTAGTACCCAGACCCAAACGGGGACGGCGGCGAGAGCAAGTTGCCCGAAGGACCGAGCTTGACCACCGACGCGGGGGCAAACCCTTCCCCCTCGAGACCCGACACGAACAGGTCTCCAGAGCCTTCCACAGCAACACCAACCGCGTGCGCCTCGTTCGCGCTGAACTGTCCGTAGGAAACGAGCTTGGGAGGTTCGGCCTGGGCGGCGGCGGCGGAGAGCGTGAGCAGAGCGCAGAGAGCGATCAGGAGGGTGGCGATCAGACAGCGCAGCGGCGCACCACTCCCTTGGGGGTGGAGTAGAGCACGGAGCGTCGCGAAGCGCCCGATCTTCGGCGTGACGGCGGGCTTCGCGGTGTGCTCTGTGGGTTTCACCTTGTTCTCCTTGGTTGGTGTTGTGAAGTCGTTGCCGGCAGCGGCAAGCAGGTCCCTCCGCCCGCCACACGGGAGGCAACTGGCGGGGCTCTCGAGGTGGACGAGCACGGTCGTGGCATCACGCGGCCCGCCGCTGGTCGCAGCAATCATCGAAACATCCCCTCCCTGGAGGAATCCATACGAAACCCACCCCTACCGGGCAACACCTGCGCCTTTTTGAAAAAAGGTCGTTGACAGGCGTGACCAGACCCGAGCCAGACCCTATGTTTGCTTTTTACACTCCCCACTGCCGCTTTTCGACGGCAGGATAAGACCACTATACGCAGAGTGCGGGCAAGTTGTCAAGTCCCCTTCGTCGCCGCACCCAATCGCCCAGCCAGCGCCTGCTCGAAGGACGCGCACCCGTACACGCGGGCCGGGCCTCCACAGCACGTGACCCATCCGGACCCGCCCGCTCGGCGGGCGGGGTCCTCATCCCCACCCCTTCACCTGCCGATATCCGATCCAGCCGGGGGCCGCGCCATGCTTTGTGGCCCACCCACCCGAACGACGCCCATCCACCACTTTCTTTCGACGCCAGCCCAAGGAGGCCACGCAATGCAGCTGCCCGAGCCGATTCCCACCACGATCCGCGACGAGAGCTTCGCGGACGTCACCTACCACATCCGCGGGGAGCTGGTGCCCGAGCTGCAGGTCGTGCTCGGGCCCGGCTCGGTGATGTTCGAGCACCACGTGCTGCTGTGGAAGGAAACGCGCGTGGAGATCGAGCTGAAGAAGCTGCACGGCGGGGTCAAACGGAAGATCGCGGGGCTCGACTACTTCGTCACGCGCACCTTCGGCGCCGGGCACATCGCCTTCTCGCGCGACGCGCCCGGGCAGTGCATCCCGATGCACTTGAAGCTCGGCGAAGGGCTCGATGTGCGCGAGCACCAGTTCATCGCCGCCACCGACAACCTCGATTACTCCTTCGAACGGGTGAAGGGCATCCAGAACATGCTGCTCGGCGGCACCGGCTTCTTCATCGACAAGTTCCGCGCCACGACGGGCGACGCGATCGTGTGGCTGCACGGCAACGGCAACGTCTTCCTCGTCGAGCTCGGCGCCGGCGAACAGCTCGACGTCGAGGCCGGCGCCTGGCTCTACAAGGACCCGACGGTCACGCTGGAGTCGGTAACGATGGGGCTGAAGACGGGGCTGATGGGCGGCGGCGGCAAGCTCACCTGGAACCGCTTCACGGGACCCGGGCGTTTGGCGATCCAGACGATGTTCATCGCGCCGGTGGAGGGCGCGGACACGAGCAACGCGCAGGCCGCGACGGCCGGAGGGTTGGCGGGGGCCTTGATCGGGGGGTTGACCCGGGGGTAGGGTTGGGATCATCCGCGCGGGTGCCCGTGGGCGCCACGCTCGTGGGGGCTGGGCCTCCGTGCCCAGCCGCCGCGCGGGCTTGCTACTGGTAGGCGGCGACCACGGCCACGATCACGTAGATCGCCGCCAGCGCCCAGCCCTCGAAGGCGGCCGCCTCGCCGTCGCCCGTGACCTGCCAGACCGCGATCGTCATCAGGCCGAGCGCGCCGATGTAGATCGGCTGCAGCGCGAACGTCAGCTGCGTGGGGAGGGCGAGGGAGATCAGCACCAGCGCCGGGAAGAGGAACGCGGCGATCTGCGCCACGGAACTCTTGACGACGGCGATCGCCAGGTCGGCCTTGCCGCGCGCGGCCAGCGTAATGCCCGCGAAGTGCTCCACCGCGTTGCCGGCGATCGCCACGATCACGAGGCCGGCGAAGGCTGTGGAAATGTGGAGGATCGCGATCGCCGGGCGCAGCGCGCTGACGAACCACTCCGAAACGAAGCCCGCGCCGACGCCGGCCGCCACGAGCAGGACAAGCGCCGCGCGCAGGGAGATGCGCGCCGGCTCCGGCGGCGGCGACTGCAATGCGCGGTTCCCTGTGGCGGAGGCCCGGGGCCGCAGGTAGGGCACTAGCCAAGTGCCATACACCCCCAGCAGGCAGCAGGCGCCGACCACGGAGATCGTGTCCACGTGCGCGCCCGCGGCGCTGCCGGAGCTGAGCGCGAGGCCGATCAGCACGATCAGGAAGACAGTCACCAGCAGCAGCGTCGTGGCGTCGTTGGGCAGGCGACTCAAGAAGCGCATCACCCCGTCCGGCGCCTGCCGCGCGCCCGCGACGATCGTCAGCCCCAGCACCAGCAGCGCGCTCGCCAGCAGCGAGCCGACGAGCGCCGTCTGCGCGACGACGAGCTCGCCCGCTTTCAGCGCGAACACGACGACCAGCAGCTCCGGCAGGTTGCCGAGCGTCGCCTGCAGCACCCCGGTCGCGCGCGGGCCGATGTGCTCGCCCAGCTGCTCGGTCCCGAGCGCCACCGCCCACGCCAAGCCCGCCAGCGCCACCGTCGCCAGCGCGAAGCGCGGCACCGCGGCCCACGCGCCGTAGTTGGCCGCGCCCGCCGCCGCCGTCACTGCGGCCACCGCCGCCAGCAGGAGGCGCTCGGGTTTGCTCAGGCCGGCCATCCTCACTCCACCGCCAGGCGCTGCAGCCACAGCTCGAGCAACGGATCGGTGAGAATCGGTTGACCGTCCGGCTCGATCACGTCGGCACGGTCGGCGAGCGCCTCCAGCGCGTAGAGGACGCTCGACTTCTTGATCCCCACCTGTGCCCGCGCCGCCGAGGTGTATGGGCCTCCCGGGGTGCTTGCCAGTGCGAGCGCCACCCTGCGCTGGTTGGTAGCCCAGCCGCGCCACGTCGCCGCGAGGTACCCCCGCGCGTGATCGAGCGCGGCCTCGCGCGCCGTAACCCAGTGCGTCTCGTCCGCCACGCCCCCGCGCGGGGTAGCGGCCCAGAGGAAGTGGGCGAGCATCATCGTGCGCTGCGGGTGCCCCCGCGCGAACGCCAGCAGCGCGGCAAGCGCATCACCCGGGTCACGGCCGGTGCGCCGGAAACGCTCCCGCACGTAGTCCCCCGCCTCCCCGAGCGGGAGCGGCGAGAGGCTCATCGGCACCGCCTGCTCCAGCAGCGGGCGACGAGGGTCCGCGAACAGACGCTGCATCGTCGCCGGCGCCGAGCCCGCGAAGGCGTAGGAGGCCGCCTCGCGGTGGTGCTGGATCACGCTGCGCAACTGCCCGTCCGCGCCCTGCACGGCGAGGATGTCCTGGATCTCGTCGAACACGATCAAGCTGCGCTTGTCCGTACGCTCATGGAGCTCGCGCGGAAGGTCCAGCAGCCGTAGCAGCACCACCTCGACGTTGGTGTTGGGATTGCGCTGCAGCGTGGCGCTGAAGCCCGGTCCGCCGAGCGAGAGCCCGAGGTTCCACGTGCTGAAGAGGCGCTCCACGCGCGTGCGCAGTGGGCCCTGCAGGCGCTTGGCGTAAGCGCGCTCGATCCGTGCGACGATGCCTCCGAGGCTGAGCACGTCCTCGAGATCCACGAGCGCGGTGGCCATGCCCGCGTCCTGTGCATCGTCGAGCACCCTCTGCAGCAGCGTCGTCTTGCCGTAGCGGCGCGGACCCACCAGGCGGACGGAGTGCGCGCCCCGCGCAAGATCGAGCAGCTCGCCCGCCTCCTCCAGACGGTCGATCATCTCCTCCGGGGGCAACGGCCCGGAGAAGTGGAAGGGATTCAGGTCGTGAGGTATTGGAAGACGATACCAAATGGTATTGGATTACAAGCCCAAAAGGTATCGGATGGTCTTTGGTCCACGATTTCGAGGGGCCTGAGTCAACTATTCGAGCGGTCTCAGTCGCAATCTTCTAGCAGTGCACACGACCCGCGCGCGGCCAAGCGGCGGTTGGCGTACGCTGCGGCGATGCGCCTCGCCACGTTCAAGCCTCCGGGAAGCGAGGCGCCGCGCGCGGGGACCGTCGCCGACGGCCACGTCAGCGCGTTCGCCGACGAGCGCCTGACCGTGCTCGACGTGCTGTGCAGCCCCGCGCTCGCGCAGAGCGCCGCCGCGGTCGGCGGAGCCGGCGGCCCGGGGCCGAGCTGGCCGCTTGATGCGGTGACGCTGCTCGCGCCGGTGCCGGCACCGCGAGCGATCTTCGGGATCGGGCTCAACTACGCCGACCACGTCGCCGAGACCGGCGGCGAGCGGCCCGCGCAGCCGCTGGTGTTCATGAAGCTGCCCGCCTCCGCCGCGCCGCCGAACGCGCCCGTGCGCTGCCCCGCCGTGGTGCGCCGCCTCGACTACGAGGGCGAGCTCGCCGCGGTGATGGGCGCCGGCGGGCGCGTCGCCGGGTACGCCGTCGCCGACGACGTCAGCGCGCGCGACCTGCAGGGCCGCGAGCCGCAGTGGACGCGCGCCAAGGGCGCCGACGGCTTCTGCCCCTACGGCCCTTGGATCACCACGGCCGAGGAGGTCCCCGACCCGCACGCGCTGCGCCTGCGCACGTGGGTAAACGGCTCGCTGCGCCAGGATTCGAGCACTTCCAACCTGATCTTCACCGTCCCCGAGCTGGTGGCCTTCATCGCCGAGACCTGCACGCTCTTCCCCGGGGATCTGATCCTCACGGGCACGCCCTCGGGCGTCGGGCTCGGCCAGAACCCGCCTGTGTTTTTGTCAGCGGGGGACGTGGTGCGGATCGAGATCGAGGGGCTGGGGACGATCGAGCACGGGGTGGGTTGAGGGAGGAGCCCCTCAGTGGCTCTCGAGCACCCGGTCGATCATCCCGTACTCCAGAGCCTGCGCGGAGGTGAAGAAGCGGTCGCGCTCCATGTCGCGGCGGACTTCCTCCCGCGGGCGGCCGGTGCACTCAGCGTAGATTTCGTCGATGCGCTCGCGCACCTTGAGGATCTCGCGGGCGTGGATCTCGATGTCGGTGGACTGCCCTTCGAAGCCGGCGGAGGGCTGGTGGATCAGGATGCGGCTGTTCGGCAGGCAGGCCCGCTTACCCTTGGTGCCGCCGGCCAGCAGCAGCGAGCCCATCGACATCGCCACCCCCACGCACATCGTCGCGATATCCGGCTTGACGAAGTTCATCGTGTCGTAGATCGCCAGGCCCGAGTAGATCGAGCCGCCGGGGGAGTTGATGTAGATCGCGATGTCCTTTTCGGGATCCTCGGCCTCGAGGTGCAGCAGCTGCGCCACCACGAGGTTGGCGACCTGGTCTTCGATCGGCGTGCCGAGGAAGATGATCCGCTCGTTGAGCAGCCGCGAGTAGATGTCGAATTCGCGTTCGCCGCGCGCGGTGCGCTCGACGACCATCGGCACGAGTTGCATGTCCATGGCGCCACCCTAGCGGTTCGCGGTGTGCAGCCGTACCCGTCGATCCGCGCCCACGCCTCCTGCCCGCGTGCCCCGTTGCCGACATAATGCTGCCAGACCGCCACGCCCGCCACGCGCCACGCCACGCACCCCCGACCATGTTCCCACTGAACCTACCGAACGTCCTCACCGTGCTACGGATCATGCTGGTCCCGGTGCTGGTCGTCGCGCTGCTCGGCAACACGCCGTCGGGCGACGTGCTCGCTGCGGTGGTGTTCGCGCTGGCCTCGCTGACCGACTTCGCGGACGGTTACCTCGCGCGCACGCGCGGGTCGATCACGACCTTCGGCAAGCTGATGGACCCGCTCGCGGACAAGCTGCTGATCGTCGCCGCCCTGCTCTCACTCGTCTCGCTCGGGCGGCTGGCGGCGTGGGTCGCGATGGTGATCATCACCCGCGAGCTGGCGGTGACGGTGCTGCGGATGGGCGCCACGCAGGCGGGCGTGGTGATGGCCGCGAGCATGTTCGGCAAGGTCAAGACGTGCATGCAGATCGCCGCGATCCTCGCCGTGATCGCGGTGCCCGGCAAACCGCTGTGGGTCGCGCTGCTGCTGTACGCGACCGTACTCGCGACGGTGCTCTCGGGTCTCGACTTCTTCTTCGGCCTGCGCCGGCGCATGGCCCGGGCGCAGTCGCACCAATCAGGCTGAGCCGTCGTTCAGCCACTCCTCCAAGGTGGTCTGATGCGCGGCCGGCAGGCCGGAGTCGATCTCGCCCCGCAGCTCGGAGAGCAGGCCGTGGCGTTCGGCGACGACGTTGTGGACGTGGATCGTCTCGAGGTTCTCCTGGCGCGCGGAGACGAAGCTCGCGCCGTCGAGCCCGGGAAAGGCGGCGACGACACCGGCGACCATCTCGCGCACGCAGTCCTCGACGAAGCGCGGGCGGCGGTGGGCCTTCTCGACGACCGCGACCTCGTCGGAGCGCTTCATCAGCTCGTAGATCTCCGAGGACATCGAGCCCTCGACGATGCCCAGCAGCGTCGAGGCGTCGATCTCCGCCTCGCAGCCCTCCAGGCAGCCGATGTGCAGCGTACCGAGGCCGCGCTGGTTGTGGGTGGCGACCGGGACCGCGGCGAGGATGCGCTCGATCTGCTCCGCGGAGAAGCCCTCCCGAACGGCGAGGCGCTCGCGTGCGCCGGCCGCGACGAGCTCCTGCGCGCAGGGGCAGGCGGTGATCCCCGTGGCGGAGACCCCCACCACGTGGCGCGTCCCCCCCGCGAGCGCCACGGCGCGGCCGTGCAGCGTGTAGATCTCCTGCGTGGGCACGCCCGACACGGGGGCGGGCTTGTGCTCGGGGTAGCGCGCCGCCACCGTCACCTCGGCGCGCTCGGCGCCCTGGCGCTCGCGCACCAGCTCGGCGATGTCGCGCGCCAGCGTCTCCGCGCGAAACGGCGACTCGGTCAGCACCACCTCGCCGATCGCCTCGTTGACGACCTCCTCGAAGCGCGACATGTGCGCGCCCTTCTGGTCGCGGCCCAGGTCGACAAAGCACTCCAGGCGCGCGAAGAACAGCTCGTCGCGGATGCGCACCACCTTCTCCACGCCGGTCACCCCCACGCGCGAGAGGCCGACGCGCACGGCGGGCGCGCGGGCTTGCACATCCTCGGGCGTCGCCGGGGCCGCGGGCGCCGGCGGGTCAAGCGAGGGGTTCGTGCGCATCGTGCTCGCCACCGCCCGCCAGCGTAGTACACGCGATCCCCCAGCCGGCCGGCGCGGTGCTCAAGGGCCACGAGCCCTTGGGAGCTATCCGGTAGGTCCTTATCCGTGGAAGCTGCGCATGGGGGCCTTGATATCTGGTATCACTCCGCAGATCATTTCGGACAAGGCCGCAACGTCAAGGGCAGTCGCGGGTTTGGGCAGGCAGACCCAGCGCGTGCAATAGAAGGCTGGGGAGGACTTTGGAGCAGAGCCGGTGGCAATCACCGAAGAGACGCGTAGGAGGCGCGGAGGAGCAGGCTGGTAGGGGAGGCGCGGCGGGTGCGGCTCGCCGCGATGGGCGCAGTATGGATCCCGGGGGTCCAAGAGGTGAGCGAGAAGGCGTTGTTTGAGTTCGCAGGATTGGAAGGCAGGGGGGTCGGCCACGCTCCGGTGGAGCCGGCCGCGGCGGCGGAGGTCGCGGTGGTCGAAATCGAGGAGCTGCAGGCGCTGATCGCCGACGGCCAGGAACGTGGTTTCGTGGCCTCCGACGCGCTCGCGAGGGCGCTGGAGGAGGCGGAGCTCGCAATCGAGCAGGTGCAGGACCTGCTCAGCTACCTGGAGGAGCACGGCATCGAGATCGTGGGAGAGCCGTTAGTCGCGCCCGAGCAAGTGGATCGGGGGGTGGGCGAGGAGCCCGATGAACCACGGCCGATCCCGCTGCACCGCGCGGAGACACCCGAACCCGAGGACGACGCCACGGAGGAGCCGGTGGACCTCGACCCGGTGATCGGGCTGCGCGGGCGGGCGGGCTTCGACGATGTCGAGCTGCCTGGGCGGGCGGGCCTCGATGAGCTGGAGCTCGAGGGCGCGGAGTCGAGCCTCGACTCGCTGCGCCTGTACCTGCGCTCGATCGGGCGCGTGCCGCTGTTGAGCGCCGCCGAAGAGGTGAGCCTGGCCAAGCGCATCGAGCGCGGCGACGTGAGCGCCAAGCAGCAGATGGTCGAGGCCAACCTGCGCCTCGTGGTGTCGATCGCCAAGGGCTACATGGGCCGCGGCCTCACCTTCCTGGACCTGATCCAGGAGGGCTCGCTCGGGCTGATCCGGGCGGTGGAGAAGTTCGACTACCGCCGCGGCTACAAGTTCTCGACCTACGCTACGTGGTGGATCCGCCAAGCGGTGACGCGCGCGATCGCCGACAAGGGCCGCACGATCCGGATCCCCGTGCACATGGCGGAAAAGCTCAACAAGGTGCTGCACGCCGAGCGCCTGCTGATCCAATCGCTGGGGCGCGACCCCTCCGCGGCGGAGCTCGCCACTGAGCTCGACTACCCGATCGCCGAAGTGCGCGAGATCCTGCGCATGGCCCAGCAGCCGATCTCCCTGGAGAAGCCGGTGGGCGAGGAGGATGACTCGGCGCTCGCGGACTTCATCGAGGACATCGCCGCCGAATCCCCGTTCGAGACCGCCTCGGAGTCGCTGCGCCGCGAGACCATCGTGCGAGTGCTGGCCGTGCTGCCGCGCCGCGAGCGGGAGGTGCTGGAGATGCGCTACGGCATCACCGGCGGGCGCTCGCGTACCCTGGAGGAGGTCGGCCGCGCCTTCAACATCACGCGCGAGCGCGTGCGCCAGATCGAGAACCGCACGCTCAAGAAGCTCCAGACGCTGCCCGAGGCGCAACTGTTGCGCGAGGCGTCGTAGGGCTAAACTGCGTCAGCACCCGGGTGGGGTGTCCGAGTGGTTAAAGGAGATCGGCTGTAAACCGATTGGCTCTGCCTACGCAGGTTCGAATCCTGCCCCCACCATCGCTGCCATCGCCGTTGTCGGTCGTGCTCACGGCGTCCACAGCCCACGGACCAGGTGTCGCGAGCACCAAAGGTCAAGCCGGATACGCACGAGCCTGGGTATGGATACGGTTATTTCCAGCTGATAAAGACCAGCCCAGGCTTGTCGATAAGCTAGCAAGACGTTTATGACCCAACCGCGCAGGGAGGGTTTTGCGATGCCGGCACGATGTAGACAAAGATCTGTAGACCTCTCGTCTGCGAGGCGAGACAGTTAGCAGGTGTCCGTGGAACAGATACGCAGCCAGTTCGCCAAGAACCTGCGCGCGCACCGGGAGCGTTCGGGGCTCTCGCAGGAGGCGCTCGCCGAAGTGTGCAACCTGCACCGCACCGAGATCAGCCTCCTGGAGCGGTGCAAGCGCTCACCGCGCCTGGAGACGCTCGTGATCCTCGCCAGGGGCCTCGGGCTCGCCTCGCCCGCAGAGCTGCTCGACGGCATCCGCTGAGTCTAAAGCCGCCGCCCGGCGAGACCCTCGGCGGCCTCGATCAGCGCGGCGTAGTCCTCCTCGCCGTGGCCGCGGCCGACCGTCGCCGCGAGCAGGTCGCGGGCGTGTGCGGCGGCAGGGAACGGCAGCCCGGCCGCCTGGGCTTCATCGAGGCAGAGGCGCACGTCCTTGAGCATGTGCGCGGTCTTGAACAACGGGGTGTAGTCGTGCGCGCGCATCGCGCCCGCCTTGAGATCGAGCTGCGCGGATGCACCAGAGCCGTTGGCGAGCACCTGCGCGAAGGCATCGAGGTCGAGGCCACTGGCGCGCGCGAGCAGCAGCCCCTCGGCCAGCGCCGCGGCGTTGGCGGCGCCCACGGAGTTGTTGATCAGCTTCAGCATCTCGCCCTGCCCGAGCGCCCCGACGTGCACGATCACCTGACCCATCGCCTCCAACAGCGGCCGCGCACGGGCGAAGTCCTCGGCCTCGCCGCCGGCCATGATCGTCAGCGTGCCGGCCTCGGCGCGCGGGGCGCTGCCGGTGACGGGCGCGTCCAGCATCCGCACCCCGCGCTCGGCCAGCGCCGCACCGATGCGGCGGGTGTCGGCGGGGGCGATCGTGGACATGTCCACGCACAGGAGCCCATCGTGCGCGCCGGCTACCGCACCCTCCTCGCCCAGCAGCACCGAGGCGACCTGCTCACCGTCGACGACCATGCTCACGACGATCTCGCTCGCGCGTGCCACCTCGGCAGGAGTCTCGACCGCCACGGCGTCGTGCTCGGCGGCCCACCGCGCGGCCTTGCCGGGGGTGTGGGTCCAGACCGTCAGCGGGAAGCCGGCGCTCCGCACGTTGGCGGCCATCCGCGAGCCCATGATGCCGAGGCCGATGAATCCGATCCGCTCGGGCATCCGCACATAGTGGCGCACGGCGTAGCTCGATGCCGGCTGACTCTCCCATCCCCGGCGGGGCCTATCGTGCAGGGTTCATGTCGGCCCCCTTTCACGCGACCCTCGACCAGGGCGAGGCGGTACTGCGCTTCCCCTACGACGAGCACCTGCGCACGCTGCTGCGCGCGATCCCCGGACGGCGTTGGGATCCGCAGGAGCGGGCGTGGTGCGTGCCGCTGGAGCCCGAGCCCGCGGAGGCACTCGCGCGGCTGCTGGCCGAGCTGCCGCGGCCCGAAGTGAGCGAGGCGCTCACGCACGCGATCGACCGCCGCCGGCGCAAGCGCCGGCGCGGAGAGTGTGTGGTCGAGCGGGTGCGGCCCGACGCGGGATGGTGGCTGGGCTTTGCGACCGACGGCGACGCGGAGTTGCTAGAGGCGCTGATGGAACACCCCGACGCCTACGGCCTGCCCGCGATCGGGCGCGCGCAGATTCCGCTCGACGAGCTCGCGGTGCGAATGGTCGCTGAACTGAACACCCGCTTCCCCAGCCTGCGCCTCAGCGAGGACGCGCGACTGGCGCTGGTGGCGCTGCGCGAGCAGGCCCGCCGCGAAGCCGGCGCGCGGCTGCGGGACGCCGACACACAGGCCGGCGGCGGGGATGCGGATGGCGATGTGGGGGAGCGCGGCAGGGCGATCGCGGATCTCAGGGCGGCGGATCGCAGGGCACAGAGTCGGAGGAGGAGCGACGGCGGGCGCAGGCGATGGCCGCCCGCCTCGACGCGCTCGACGAGGTCGCGCTGTGCCGCGACCGCCGCGACCGCCAGTGGATCCTGCTCGCCGCCGTGCACACCCCGCTGGCGCGCGTACTCGCCGAGCGTGCGGGTCTGCGCGGGGGCGATGGGCCGGCGGGGACCTACGCGCTGGCGGCGGTGGCGCACGACGCGCCGCAGATTGCCGAGCTGCTCGACCAGCTGGAGGCGGGGAGCGTCGACGCTCGCGTGAGCGCGTGGCTGGAACGAGCCACGGAGTGGCGCGGCAACATCGAGGTAGGGGGCTCGGGTGAAGAACCCGTGTTCCTGCTGTTGGGGGACCCCGAGCGCCTGCCACCCGCCCTGCGCGAGCGTGCCGCCACGGTGCCGGGCGGTGTGAGCGTGCCGCTCACGCTTGAGTCGTGGCAGCTGATGGACGGACGGCTGCGCGGCTGGATCAGCGCGGCTGCATCGCGCTGCGCGGCGGCGCTGCGCGAGGGGCGCCCGGCGCCGCCGGCGGTGCTGGAGCACTCGGCGATCCACGACGACCCCACGTTCGTGCTCGCACCCGGTCACGACCCCGCGCAGCTGGAGGCGTTTGTGGGGCTGGGGGGTGCGCTGCCGGTGAAGCCGCGGCGCGGCGCCGGTGCCGGGCATGAGCACGCCCAGCTGCCCGCGATTCGCGCCGACCCCTTCTGCGTGCCGGAGCTCGACGCCTTCCTCGTCGAGCACGGGACGTGGGTGGATCCGGCTGCGCTCGAGCTGTTGCAGGAAATCCGCGAGGAGCACGCGCGCGCGGCCGGCCTCGTCGCGCTCTCGGCCGCGACCGACGCGGCACTCGAGGTCCCGGGGCTGGGGGGCGAGTTGAAGCCCTTCCAGCGCGCCGGCGTCAGCTACATGCTGGCCCAGCGGCGCGCCTTCCTCGCCGACGAGCAGGGGCTCGGCAAGACGATCGAGGCACTCGCCGCGATCGAGGCCGACGGCGCCTACCCGGCCGTGGTCGTATGCCCCGCCAGCCTCAAGCTCAACTGGCTGCGCGAGATCGAACGATGGCTACCGGGTCGCGGCGTGCGCGTGCTGATGGGCACCGGGCGCAGCTCCTTCACGCCGGCGGAGCTCACCGTCGTCAACTACGACATCCTCGCCGCGCGCCTAGACGAGCTGCGGGCGCTGGAGCCCCGCGCGTTGGTGTTGGACGAGTCGCACTACTGCAAGAACGCCGCCGCCAAGCGCACCCAAGCCGTGCAGCGGCTGGCCGCAGCGGTGCCGAGCGACGGCCTCGTGATGGCGCTAACTGGCACACCGGTGATGAACCGCCCCCCGGAGTTGATCGCGCAACTGCGGATCCTCGGGCGCCTGCACGACTTCGGCTCCGGCGCGCAGTTCGGCCGGCGCTTCCGCGGGCCCGACGCGCACCTGCGCCTGCATTGGCACCTGCGGGCACGCTGCTTCGTGCGCCGCCTGAAGTCCGAGGTGCTGCCGCAGCTGCCCGCCAAGACGCGCGCGGTGGTGCCGGTGGAGCTGACCAACGAGGCCGAGTACCGCCTCGCCGAGCGCGACGTCGTGGCGTGGCTGCAGAGCCAGCCGCTCGATCTGCGCGAGCTCGACGCGAAGGTCGCGGCGGCGCTGCGCGCCGAGCGCCTGGTCAGGCTGAACGCGTTGAAGCTGCTCGCTGCGCGCGGTAAGCTGCACGGCGCACTGACGTGGATCCACGACTTCCTCTCATCCGGCGAGCGCCTCGTGGTATTCGCCCACCACCGCGAGATCCAACACGCGCTGATCGAGCGCTTTCCCGACGCGCTGCACATCCTCGGCAAGGACTCCCCCACCGCGCGCGAGGCGGCGTTGCACGCCTTCCAGGCGCCCGACGGCGAGGGCAACCAGCTGGTCATCTGCTCGATCGACGTCGCCGGGCAGGGGCTGACGCTGACGCGCTCTTCCAACGTCGCCTTCCTGGAGCTCGACTGGACCCCCGCCAAGCACGACCAAGCCGAGGATCGCTGCCACCGCATCGGCCAGCAGGACGCGGTCAACGCCACCTACCTACTCGCCGCGGACACGATCGACGAGACGATCGCCACGTTGTTGGAGCGCAAGCGCGCAGTGATCGCCGCCGTCACCGACGGCCGCGCCGAGGACGAGGAGGGCGTGGTGGACGCGCTCGTGCGCTCGCTGCGCGGCGAGCCCTACCGCCACCTACGCGCGGTCGCCTAGCCACGGCCGCGTTGCTCGCACGCGCGACCGCGGGGTGGCCTCGTCCAGCCGGTCGTGCGGAGGCGTACATCTGCACGCCTGCGGGAAACCCCCGGTTCTAGAGCGTGGTAAGCACGCGTAACGAACGGTAATTCCGGGATGGCGGGTGCGGTCGGGGATGCAACCATGAGCCGAGGCCGCCGACATTTTCCCCTCTGCGGTCATCGCGCGGGGCCCGCCGCCAACTCTCCCCGCTCCCGGGCGGCGGGCACGCGCACCTGGGCATCCTCGGGTCGCACGCCGGCGTGTCAACCGGCTTACGCGTTGGCCAGCTCGCCTACAGCGGCCAGTAGTGGCCGATCTGCGCCGCGGCGCGTGAAGTCAGCAGCGCCTCGGGCGCTGCGCTGATCGCCTCGCCCTCGCCGGCGAGGGCGAGGAGCGTCGCCTGCACGCACTCGCCCAACGCGCGCGGTTCGTACCCTCCCTCCAACACCGCTCCGAGCGGGGCGCCCGCCGCCGCCGCGTCGCGCACGTGACAGGCGATCTGCGCGAAGGACTCCGTCCGCAGCCGACATCCCGCCAGCGGGTCGGCGGCGTGCGCGTCGAAGCCCGCGGAGACCAACACCAGCTGGGGCTCGAACGCCGCCGCCGCCGGCGCGACCACGTGCTCGATCAGCGACAGCCACAACTCCTCTTCGGAGCCGCCCGGCACCGGCAGGTTGATCGTGTAGCCCTCACCCTCGCCCGAGCCCACATCCCCGAGCGGGCCGCTGCCCGGGAAGATGCCGGCCTGGTGGATGCTCGCGAACAGCACGTCCTTGCGCCGACGGAAGATCTCGGCGGTGCCATTGCCGTGGTGGACGTCCCAATCGAGCACGAACACCCGCTCCACGCCGTGCTCGCGGATCGCGTACTCAGTGGCCACGGCCACGTTGTCGAACAGGCAAAAGCCGCCCGCGCGGTCACGTTCGGCGTGGTGGCCGGAGGGCCGCACCCCGCAGAACCCCACCGCCGCTTCGCCCGCGAGCAGCGCCTCCACCATCGCGCACGCCCCGCCCGCGGCGTGCAGCGCCGCGCGGTAGGAGGCCTCGCCCACGTAGGTGTCGGCGTCGATCTCCCCGCCGCCCGCCTCGCACAACTCGCGGATCGCGCGCACGTGGCGCGCGCTGTGCACCAGTTCCAACTGTTGCTCGCTCGCCGCCGGCGCCGCGCGTCGCTCCCACCCCAGCCAGTCGAGCCCCTCCAGGTGGCGCTCGAGCGCGACCAGCCGCTCCGGAGTGTCGGGGTGGCCCGGCATCTGCGCGCGCGGATCGTGCTCCATGCACGCGGGGTGGTGGTAGTAGATGTTGGCGCTCACCCGCTCATTATCCGCGGTCTCACGCTGCGCTTCGCCGCTGGGCACGATGCCCAGCGCCCGGGCGCACGGTCCCACGCCGACCCGCGCGGATGATCCCCTCCCCCACTCCCTCAAGCGAACAACGACGGGCGGCGTGCCTGCCAGCCCTCGGCCTGCTCCAACTGCGCCGCCAGCGAGATCAGGCGCGCCTCGCTGTTGGCCGGCCCCAGCAGCGAGGCGCCGAGCGGCAGCCCCTCCGCGGTGAGGCCCGCCGGCACGTTCACGCCCGGCCAGCCGAGCACGTTCCACGGCCACGCGTACGGGCACGCGCCGACGACAACCTTGTCCGTGTCCCAGTGGCCGAGGCCGTCGATCGCGCCGATCCGCTCCGGCGGCTTCGCGGTCGTCGGCGCGAGCACGACGTCCACGCGTTTGAAGATTCTCCCGACCTGGCGCTGCAGCGGGCGCTCCAGCGCCCTCGCCAACGCCAGCACCGGTCCCCCGAAGAGCCGCCCCATGCGCGCGTTGTGCAGCGTGCGGGGGTCCAACTGTGTCGGATCGGGCACGCGCTCGATCCATTCGTTGACCCCCGCCGTCGAGCGCGGCACGAACGTCAGCCCGATCAGCCGGTACGGCGGGTCCTCGCGCACCACCTCGTGGCCGAGCGCGCGCAGCACCTCCGCGATCCGCTCCACCGCGGCGCGCACGCGGCCATCCAGCTTCGTCGGCGCAAGGCTGAAGGGAATCCGCAGCGACAGCCCGATCCGCAGGCGCCCGGGCGCGCGCTTGGCCGCCGCCGCGTACGGCTCCGCCGGCGGCGGCGGGCGGTGACGGTCGCCCGGGTGGGGTCCGCTCAGCACGTCGAGCATCAGCGCAGCGTCCGCCACCGTGCGCGTCAGCGGGCCGAGGCACGTCATCCCGTTGAACGCCTCCGGTTCCGGCCACGTCGAGATCCGCCCGCGCTGGGGCTTGATCCCCACGAGGCTCGTCCACGCCGCCGGGATCCGCACCGAGCCGGCCCCGTCCGAGCCCACGGCGGCGCTCACCAGCCCGGCCGCCACCGCTGCCGCGGCGCCGCCCGAGGAGCCCCCGGGGGTGTGCTCCAGGCTCCACGGGTTACGCGTCGCGCCGTTCGCACGGCTCTCGGTGAACGGCCACTGGCCGAGCTCGGGCGTGTTGGTCTTGCCGACGATGACGGCCCCCGCCCGTTTGAGGCGGCGCACCGACTCGCAGTCGGCCGCGCGCGGCGCGAACGCGCCCGGGCAGCCGAAGCGGCTCTCCTCGCCCGCGAGGTCCACGTCGTCCTTAATCGCCACGGGCACACCCTGTAGCGGCGCGCGCTCGCCCTTCGCGCGGCGACGGTCGGCCTCCCTGGCGTCAGCGCGTGCCCCCTCCGCGCGCACGCAGCGAAACGCGTTGAGCGTGTCCCCCGCTGCTTCGATGCGCTGCAGCGACGCCTCCACCAGCTCCTGCGCGGACACCTCGCCCGCCGCCACCATCCGCGCGTGCTCGGCCACCCCGGCCCACGCCAGCTCCGCGGACGGGGCGGGCGCGCGCTCGCTCACGAGCCCGGCGGTCGCCTGCGCGAGGAGCGGTGTTCCTGATTCTGCTGGCGCTCGCCCCTGACCTGGATCGCGATGTACACGACGATCACGTTGACGACGATCCCGATCCCGATGAACGTGATGATCAGACCGACGTCCTTGCTGAATGCTGGCGTTGAGGCGAGAAGCATGTTTCGGCGGCTCTCCGTGGGGGTGTGGGGTTCGTTTGGAGCCTACCATCCGTCGCCGTCGTGGGTGTGGGCCGCGCGTGTCGCCGGGGCGCGTCGCGGGTGTCGTGTGCGATCCGCGCCACGGTCCGCGCGCCTGCTCCAGCCGCGGTCGGTAGCCTTAGGGATCCGCCGTGCAGCGCACGATGTTGGAGAGGTGCCGGAGCGGTTGAACGGGCGCGACTGGAAATCGCGTAACGGGGGTTGACCTCGTTCGAGGGTTCGAATCCCTCCCTCTCCGTACCGGCCTGTATGAGGTCTTTGCTCGAACTCGGTCCGCTGGTTTCGGACGTCGATCTTGCTTGGAGGGTTGCCCGACGCCGTGATCTGCGCTGGGTGGTCGACCGCCATAGACGATATGCCTGCTCGATCACGCGCCCGTGACCCAGGGACTTATCGCTCCCCATAGGGCTTCGGGATCAAGGGCCACGGGCGAGTGTCAATCCCCGGGAAGGCTCGCTGGACGCGCCTCGAATGCGAGGGGGGAGTGCGACCTTTTGGAGTCCGATGCATGGCCGATGCTTTGGCAATGCATCGGCACCGGCGTCGCAAGAAGACTAAATCTGTGTCCGTGCGGCGGATACGCCGCCTAGTGATGGTCAGGGACGCGGCGGCTCTGTCGCTGTTGCCGACGAACGTCGATCATCTCGGAGCGCTGGAACGCCTGGGGGCTCTCGCCGTCTATGGCCCAGGTGGACCAGTGCGACCCAACGCGCGTTGCTGGCGGGCCTGGCGTTTGGGCTCGGAGGCTCGCCGGTTGATCGCTGCGTCACCGCCGGGGATCGTCGATTACCCGGCGGCGCAGATGACGATCGTAGGCGGCCGCGAGTACGCGATACCGCTTGGTCGGGGCGGCTGCGAGGCGATTGCCGCTCGTTTGTTGTCGGAGGCACTCATCGGGCTGCTCGAGGTGGATCCTCATCTCGCGACGGCGCACGCCATGCTCGAGACCGGCCTCGCATTGGCCGAGGCCGCCTTGATTGATTCTGGTCTCGCCGGGTCGCATTGGCCGTCGCATGGACACGGGAAGATCACAATCCCAAGCCAGCAGAAGCTCGAGCGTCTTCGGAGGGCCGTCGTCGTATCCGGGCAGCGGCTCGAGCGGATCGGAGACCTCTCGCTGCTCGATCCTTTGTTCGGTGTGTTCGAGGATCTCGACAGTCGTGGCTACCGACCGCTGATGCGACTCGATCAGGGTGTGTTGGTTGCCGCGCCGTTCTCGTTGTCATCGGCAGTGCTTACCCAAGCCTGGGAGCGAGTCCGACTGAGCACGCGCCTAGATCAGATCGCCGCGCACATGCAACGCCAGTGGATGGCAGAGACTGTCGCGCTTTGCGAGTTGTGTGACTGGCATGTCGAACGTGCGACACACGACGGTGTTCTAATCGTCGAGCTCGACGAGGGCACGACGGCGGAAATACAACTGCTGTTCGCTCAGCCTGCAGATAGCGAGCCGTCGTGGATCGTGGGGACGCCTGCGCCGCAACCTCTCCAACAGGGGGCTGAGCGGTTATTCACGATCAGCGCGCTGCTCGTCTGTGGAGGGCCTGCGGGCGTCCTGACCGCCCCAAACCCGGGTGCTGGGACATTCATGGTCTGGAATGACGCCACGGCGCCGCAGCTACCCCCAGTTCCTCCGAGTGTGCAACCCACGTCCGGGATCGCACGTTTGCGCGCCGACGCCGACTTGGCGAATGCCTTGCGTCGGGCTGGGGCGATCGGCCTTGCCCGTGGTTCAACCGCAAAGGACTGGCTCAACGAAGCTGTCGCCGGCGGGATCGAGCGCTTGGGGCGGGAGATGGACGAATACGGCCCTGAGCTCTTGGAACATCTCGTCGGACTGTGCGAGCTAATTGCCCTGGAGACAGAGGCCACCGCGATTTGGCATCCGGCCCGCGCCGCGCTCGGCGAGTTCGAGCGAGATAAGCTGCGCTCGGCGCGCGAAAATGGGATCCGAAATGGAGCAGCCCGGTTCCTCGTGGAGATGACGTACGCGCGGTCTCCGCAGGGCACGCGGCGGGTGAATCGCGAGCGCCTCGATCGGCTGCGGGGACTCGCCGAGTTGATTCTCAACTTCGCGGCGACGAGCGACGCCGCGTACGGCGGACTCGTACAGCTGGACGTAATGGTCCCGCCGAACGGGCCGGTGCTGATCGTCATCGCCGGTGAGGCGATGGATGCCCGCGAAGCGCAGATGCAATTGATCAGCGATGCGGCACCCGACGTATCACGCGAGTCCTATCCAGGTTGGTGGGCGCGCGATACTCCGACGCCCGAACTAAAGCTCGATGAACCAGTCGAGCTGGATGGCGCTTGGAGAGAGACTTCGCATGCGATGCGTCTCGCATTGGGGTTTTCACTCGACGACTTCGCGCGTGTGATGCGGGCGGTCTCCGATCGTGCCGCCGGCGTTTTTGGTCCGATGCGCCTAAAGAGCGAGGACCTAGTTCTCTACACGGCGCTTGTCACGAGCATCGACGCCGAGGTTTGCCGCGCCGTGATCGACTTCATGTGCTCACGGCCCGAGCCGAACTATGACCCACTGTTGAGCCCTTTCAAGCCCTGGAAGTCCGGACGAGATGCCGGATATCTGCGTCGCCCGCTATTGATCGTCGACGACAGCGTGCTCTTCAGCAGCATGCACGTACTCATCGCGGTGAGGAATCTGCTCAGTCGTCTGCAAGCGGGCCGCCTACGCTTTGAGGACTCTCAGCTAAGGGTCGCTGCGGCAAGGCTCAGGAGGTCCATTGGGTCCGAATGGGAGGATAAGCTCGGTCAGCTGATCGAGTCCCTTCAGTTGCCAGTGAGGATTCGCTGCAAGCATGTTGGCGGGAGACCGCTGAGTAGCGAGCAAGGGAACTCAATCGGCGACATCGACGTGCTCGCACTCGATCGAAGTCAACATATTGTGTGGGCTCTAGACGCGAAAAGCATCGCCCCCGACGTGACCCCGCTCAGCTTGCGAGCCGAGGTCAGGCAACTTGAAGAAGAGATCCCCAAGCACCAGCGCCGGCTCAAGTGGCTCGAGCGAAATCGAGACGCTATCGTCGCCGAGTTTGCCCTTGGCTCTACGAATCTGCTCAACTGGGAGATCCGTGGGGCGCTCGTGCTCCAACAGCCCCTGGGGGGAGCGTTCATGTTTGAGCCAGCGTTGCCGATCTTGACATGGCGTGAGCTGAGGAATGAGATCGGCTGCGCTACTCACAAATGAGCTCGACCGCGAGACGATTGCGCGCTAGTACACAAGATTGACCGCCGAGGGCCTAGTCGGTCCCAAATCGCTCCTCATGAAGCCGTCGGAGAGGACTTCCTGCCATATCCGTAGCTCTCCCCTCCGTACTGGCCGAATCGGCGGTTGCATAGATGGCTCTGCCTGGGTACAACCACGTTGACGAGCCTCTCAATTGGCGACATCCACAGCGATGTTGCTGCGGCGGATCAGGCCGACGAGCAAGTTGATGTCGTGTGGGTCGCCGGTGATGATGGTCACCGCACATTTATGGCTCAATTCTTCGGCTATCGCCACGATCTGCGCATCAGTGGTAGAGATCTCTCGACGCGACTGACGCGATGCTTCGGCGCGCAGTACGCCGGCGCGCACAGCGGCGTCAACGGTGAGAGGAGCATAGATATCGCCCTCGGCGCCGATCGCCTTGATCAGGCGGTCGACGAGCACGTCGGAGCGTCGATGGCCGGATCGCACCTCGGTGAGAACCGGGACCGGCACCAGAAGCGCTCCATCGAAGCGGAGCTTGAGCAGTTCGAGATATCCGGCGAGTAGGTCTTGATCGCCCGCAAGGGCGCTGACGCCGCCGCTGTCGAGCAGGAAGTCGCGCCTGGGACGGGTGGTCACTTGGGCCAGGCGTCGGCGCGGCGCTGCAGCTCGGGTAGGCGCTTGGAGGGATCTGCGCCTTCGGCTAAGAGCTCATCGCGCAACCGCTCGAGGCGAGCACGCTGGGCATCGCGGAGCTTGGGATCATCCGCGGGGTGCTGCTCGACGTTGGATGCGGCGGCGGCCTCCATCGCGGCCATTGTAGCCACCATGGAGGAGCAATCTATGGCCGTGCCCGGAAGCGCTTGGCGTGGAGCTCCCTGATGCGCTGCCAGGCAGCATCGGGGTTCGATCTTCGTCCCTCCCTCCCCGTTTTCGCCGGGAGTTTGAGCCGGTAGTATCTCGCTGTGCCGGCGCGAGACTTCACGACTCTGTTCGAGGGGGGCGCGTTCTTCGAGGGGCCTCGCTGGCACGAAGGTCACTGGTGGGTGTCGGACTTCTACGGACACGTGGTGATGACGGTCGCTCCCGACGGCGCAGCCGCGACGGTGATGTCGGTCGAGCAGCAGCCCTCGGGGTTGGGCTGGATGCCCGACGGCTCGTTGCTCGTGGTGTCGATGAGAGACCATCGCGTGCTGCGTCGCAGCTCTACCGGCGAGGTGTCCGTGCATGCCGATCTGACGACGCACTGCGCGGGGCACCTGAACGACATGGTGGTCGACCGCCGGGGGCGCGCATATGTCGGGGAGTTCGGCTTCGACCTGATGGGCTTTGCCGATCCGGCTCCGGGAAAGCTCATGCGGGTCGATCCGGATGGCTCGGTGACGGTGCTCGACGACGACATGAGGTTCCCCAACGGCTTGGTGATCACACCCGACGACGGCACGCTGATCGTCGCGGAGACGGCCGGCGCTCGCTTCACCGCGTTTACACTCGAGGACGACGGCTCGCTGAGCGATCGGAGGGTCTGGGCACAGGTGGCCTTCACGCCCGAGCTGGGGCCCTTCGAGCAGACATTCCCCCAGCTGAAGTTCGCTCCGGACGGCTGCACGCTCGATGCCGAGGGTTGCATCTGGGCCGCCGACGCGATCGGCGCGCGCTGCGTCCGCGTCGAGCAGGGTGGCGAGATTCTCGAGGAGATACGGACGCCCGACGGTCTGGGCATCTTCGCGTGCGCACTCGGCGGCGAGGACGGGTGCACACTGCTGCTCTGCGCCGCGCCGGATTTCCTGGAGGCCAACCGCACGCACACGCGAGAGGCGGTGCTGCTCACGACCGTCGTCGACGTACCGCACGCCGGGCTGCCCTGAGGGGCCCCGCCACCTACTTCTCCGGGAGGCCGTTGAGCAGTCCGTCGTTCCATCAGCTGCTCGCGTGTCTCGTGCAGGCGGCACGCTCGATGTCGAGTTCGCCGGAGTCACGATCCCCGTATGTGGGTTGGAGCATCTGCGGGCATGAAGCGGGCCGCAGGGCGGCCGCGCGATCTCGTCGACCTCGACGATCCCGACGTGGCTCAGCCGCCTCCCGATTGAGTCGGTCGCCGGTTTGCCCGATTGCCGCCGTGGCCTGTCGTCTTGCGCGCCGACCTTCTGGCTCGATCAGAAGCTATGGGCAATTAATCGAGCTGGACCCCCATGGTTTGCAAACCGTCCCGATCTCCCCGGTTTATGGGTCCGCCGCGTGTCCCGTGCACCCCGCGGGCCCGCAGCGTCGCACGCCCACTAGACTGATCCCCCTGCGCCAGTAGCTCAGCTGGATAGAGCGTCGGTCTACGGAACCGAAGGTCGGGAGTTCGAATCTCTCCTGGCGCGTGAGAAAAAGCCCCGCTCAGGCGGGGTTTTTTTGTACAGCGGGGTTTCCCAAGAGGGCCGTCCAAGGCTGGGGTGTAAACGGAAGTGTAAACATGCCTGATGGCCAAGCTCCCCAGCATGTTCAGCGGCCCGTAGCAAATCTCGCTGACGGCTAGGCGCTCTCAGTGGCGGATTCGACAAAATCCGAGCGCACCCAGAACGGAGTCTTTTCCTCCGCAAGTCGGTCGAGCACGAGGTACACGAGGACGTGCTCTGCGGACATACCATCGACCTTCTGAGCGTCTGCGTACCAGCCCACGGCGAGGACTCGACCTTCGAAGGGGGGCCGTGTGTCGGTCGCCTTGGCGCGGATAACCAGGGCACGCTCAGGCGAAATGGCGACGGTCGGCAACTTAAGATCGTTGGGTAGGTTCTGCATCGTGGACTCCTCTCGACTGTGGCGGGGGCGTTACGGCTGTCCTGTGCGCCGATCTCCGATCGGGGCAACTCTCAGGCATTGGCCTCTAGGCCGCGCGTTGGGCTCCTCACGCCAACTCGACCATGCGATCAACGTCAACGAGTTCATGGACGGCCTGATAACCACCGCTCGTCAGGCAGTAGCCATTGTTCGCGCTCCCGATCAGCCCGTCACGCTGTAATTCGGCAAGAGCGGCCCGAAAGTCCGTCGCTCGCAAGCCCGATCGCTTGCCGAGATGCGTGTGCCGGATCGTCCTGCCGGCGACGGCAAGCCCAAGCTGCGCGTGCTCGACCAGTAGCTGCCACAGCGCGGCGAGCACCACGTCACGGTCCACGACATCGTGCGGCACACGACGGAAGCAGAGCGCCGTCAAGGCGTCAGGATCAACCTCGATTGCCATTGACAGCAAAGTTTGCCCCTGCACTCGGACGCGACCGCAGGCTGGGCGTTGCGCCAAGGTCGCTGCGAAGGCTTGAAGCCTCCAGGGCGACGGCGATACGATCTAGGGACGCTATGGCTGCCACGGCTACCACAACCGTTGAGATCGACAGCGATCTGCTGTCGAGGCTTCGCAAGCGCTCGCCCGGCAAGAGCGACCGGGAGATGCTGGAGCGGGTCGCACGGATTCAACTCGGGTTCGAGACGATCCGTCGCGTGCAGGAGCGGAGTGCGGCGGCCGGGGTCGATGACGATGAGGTCATGGCCGAGGCCGTGCGTGGCGTGCGCTCGTCGCGCCGGTCGCGGACTGCGCGGCGAGCGGCCGGTTGAACCGCTACGTCCTTGACGCCAACATCGTGCTCGCGGCCTTCGTGGGAACGCTGGCGTCGCCGCCGGCGCTGTTGCTGGCCGGTGTCCACAACGGCGATCTGGAGGCTGTCGCCTGCCCACTGCTGGTCGATGAGGTGCTCGACAACCTCACCAAGCCCTACTTCCGGGGGCTGTTGAGCGAATTGGATGCGCGAGAAGCGCTGGAGGCATATAGCGACCTCGCTGTCATGTTTGCGGACCCCACCGATGTCGAGCCCGTGCTGCGAGACTCCGACGATGACTACCTTTTGGCGCTCGCCAAAGCGTCGGGTGCCGAGGCGATCATCACTGGCGACAAAGATCTGCTCGACCACGCGGGCCTGCGCCCACCGGCCATTGAGGCCCGCGCGGCGTGCGAACGGATCGGGCTGATCGAGCGGCGGTGACTTCCCCAAGCTAGCGGCCCCTGGGCTTGCTGCCCTGGGATGCCCGATCGACGTGCGCTTGGACGGCTCGGCGAAGTTCGGCCGCGACGGAGCGGGATTCGCTGGCCGCCGCCGCGTTGTTTGACGCCGACGACAACGGTCTTGTCCTTGCCGCCGTTTGGGGTGCGGGGTGTACGTCTGGGTGTTCGTTTGGGTGTACGTCTATAAGGCGAACACCCCAGACGGACACCCTGCTGCCCGTTCGCGGGCGAGGTTTGGCTCTGCGCCTAGCATTGAGGAAGGGGGTCCCCGCCTCTCCGCTTCGCTCCAACCCGGGGACCCCCTTCCTCGACCCACCACATCACAGATGTTTTGGTGGGGCCAGGCGCAGAGCGTGGGAGGGGAGCGAGTGGGCAGCAGGGTGGAAGTGGAGAACAACGACAAGGAGGACTGGGAGGCATCGATCGGTAGAGGCCGGAGGGGGAGGGCGGACATGGGTCGTCGGCACGGGTGGGGTGTCTTGGTGGTGGGCTGGGTGGCTTGTGGCGTGGAAGGATGACGTTACGTGGCGGGGATGGCGGTCGATGAAGACGGAGCAGGAGCCGGGTCGGAGCCGCGCGGTGGCTCGGGCGAGCAGTGGCATATTCTGTCGCCGATGAACAACCGTATGGCCTTCCGCATATTTCTCTCCTGTTTGGTTGCCTTGTGCGCAGTTGGCGGCGTCGCTGGCTGTGGTGGCTCAGCAACAGGCGATAAGCCGACAGCGGCGGAACGGGCTAAGACAAGCGAAGAAGCAGCCGAAGAACGGACCAAAACAAGCGAAGAAGCGGCAGAAGAACGAGCACACAACAGCGAAGAAGCCTCCAAGAAAAGCGAAGAAGCATCGGAAGAAGCAGCCAAAAAGAGTGAAGAAGCCAAAGAAGCCTCAGAAGAAGCAAAGAAAGCCGTCGAAGAACACTAGTAGGGACCATTCCGGCGGCGGCGCGCCGGGATGGGGGTAGCAGGTCGTTCCCCCGCTGTAAAGCAAGTTCAAGTCCCCGCCTGCGGCGGGGCACTGCCGTCACTTGCGAACTTGCTTGACAGCTCCTCCACGACCTGCGAAAGCGGCAATCAGTTTGGGCAGGTGCCCAACTGGCTCAAAGGAGCCCGGACCCCAGGAGGAAACCATGATGCACATCCCGATATCTGACCCATCCAATTGCTACGGGTTGCGCTGTCGAGCCGCCCTTGCATTGGGGCATGCGAGGAATTCGCTTGCTCGGCGGGGGCGGTGCCCGGCTTACATACAGAGCGGATGCGATCCCACAAGAGCATACGACCATGAGCGCGGGCACCCTGGAGCTGCAAGTACCCGATGCGTTCGTACAGGCCATCGCCAACCGCGTCGCCGAGCTGCTTACCGACAGCCTGACGGGAGCCAGCTCGCCGGAGCCCTGGATCGGCGTGGAGCAGGCCGCGGAGCACCTTGCGTGTCCGACGAGCCGTATCTACGATCTGGTGAGCCAGCGACGCCTCACGCCGCGCCGCGACGGACGCAGGCTGTTGTTCAAGCGCTCGCACCTTGACGCAGCGATCGAAGCCCTGTCGTAACGCCCACTGTCCGCGTCCAGCGCTACAAAGGAGAAACCCCGATGGCCGCTCCCACGATCAAGACGAAGCACCCTGGAATCTACAAGCGGGGCTCCCGCTACATGATCGCCTACCGCGAGAATGGCAAGCAGCGGTACGAGACCTTCAGGACTCTCGATGAGGCCCGCCGCGCGAAGGCCGCGCGGGCGACGGACATCGAGCGGGGGGAGTTCGAGGGGCGCTCCCGGATCACACTGCACGAGTACGCCCGCGCGTGGGTGGAGCGCTACCAGGGCCGCGGCCGGCGCGGATTCCGCGAGGGCACCCGCGACGAATACAAGCGCTTGTTGGAGGCGTATGCGCTGAAGTTCTTCCCGGCCGGTCTGCGGCTCACGGAGATCACGCCGAGCGGGATCGCGGGTTTCGTGGGATGGCTGTGCGACCCCGCCAAGCAGGAAGGGCGGACCCTCGGCGACCAGACGGTGCGTAACATCGTGACCCCGCTGCGGGCGTGCCTTGCCACGGCCGTCCGCGAGGGCCTGATCCGGTCGGGGAACCCCGCTCGGGACGTGGACCTCCCGCACCGCCTGACCGCCGAGGAGTCCGAAGAGGAGGAGGTCCGGGCGATGAGCCACGAGGAGCTATCGACGCTGCTCGGGATGCTCCCGGACAACTGGCGGATGTTCTTCTTGTTCTTGGCCTCCACAGGTCTGCGGATCAGCGAGGCCGTGGCGCTCCAGTGGCGGCACCTTGAACTCGACGGGTCCATACCGCACGTCAAGGTCCGCCGGGCGCTCGTGAAGGGCCGCATGGGGCCTCCCAAGAGCAAGTACGGCAAACGGGAGATACCGCTCGACCACGCGCTCGTGCTGGAGCTGCGCGAGCACCGCAAAGCGTCGGAGTGGCCGGGCGCCGAGGACCTTGTGTTTCCGGCGAGCAACGGGGCGCCGCTGAACCAGGGCAACGTCCGCCGCCGCGTGCTCAAGCCGGCGCGCGAGGAGGCGTGCCTGGAGTGGGTCGGATTCCATGCCTTCCGCCACACCTGCGCGTCGATGCTGTTCGCCGAGGGCCGCAACGCCGTACAGGTCCAGCGATGGCTCGGCCACCACTCCGCCGCATTTACGCTCGACACGTACATCCATCTGCTCGACGGGGACATAGGGCAGCCGCTGAAGCTCGGGCGGGGTGCAAACAAAGTGCAAACATGGCCCACGCCACTGCACTCCACCACGCCTGGAAGCGAACAAGCGGATTCCTTGCATTAGAGCCAAATCGGCCGACTGCACGACACCCAACACAACGGTTGATTTGGTCTACGGAACCGAAGGTCGGGAGTTCGAATCTCTCCTGGCGCGTGAGAAAGGCCAGTATCTAAGCCAAATCCCATGAACCCGATCGCGCCAGGTTCGGGAATATGTCCCCAATATGTCCCAGGCCCAGGTATCATTGGGTCATGGCGCAGGTTGCGAGCAGGCCACCGAGCGGGCACGTCTTCCGGGTCGATCGCAAGCGCGGCGCGGTGTGGTACGCCAAGTACCGCCTCCCCGACGACCGCCAGGTCCAGAAGCGGATCGGCCCGGCGTGGAGCGAGCGCGGCAGGCCGCCGGCGGGCTACTACACCAAGCGCCAGGCCGAGGATTGGCTGCGCGAGGTCATCCACCAGGCCCGCAAGGGCACCCTCCCGGGGATGGTCCGCACGGGGGCGACCTTCGCCGACGCCGCGAGCGAGTTCCTGCGCTACGCCGAACAGGACCGCAGCCTCAAGCCCTCCACGCTGCGCGGCTACCGCTCGATCGTCGCGGCCTACCTGCTGCCGGCGTTCGGCTCACGGCACATCGAGGACATCACCACTGCGGAGATCGAGCTGTGGCGATCCAACCTGACGGGCGTGGGTGGCGGGGGACGCCGACGTGAGGCGCCAAAGCGGGAGGACGCGCCGCGGCGCGGGCTCGCCCCTCGGACGCTGTCCAACAGCTCCAAGAACCGGATCGTGGTCCTGCTGCACGGCATCTTCGCGCGGGCCTGCAAGTTCTACGGGCTCCCAACCAACCCGGTGTCGGGCGTCGAGCGCCACCCGGTCAAGCTCGCGGGCGACATCGAGGTCTTTGGCCCCGAGGAGGTCTGGGCGCTGGTCCGCGCCGCCGCCTCCGAGCAGGACGGGGCGCTCTACTTGACCGCCGCCTTCACGGGCCTGCGCCGTGGCGAGCTGATCGCGCTCCGCTGGCGCGACGTGGACTTCGCGGGCTCCGTGCTGCGCGTGCGGGCAAGCTACGCAGGCGGCGCGCTCACGGCGCCGAAGTCCGGCAAGGTGCGCTCGGTGCCCCTCGCCCCGGACGTTGCGCAGGTGTTGGCGCGGTTGGCCGACCGCGAGCTGTTCACGTCCGATGACGACCTTGTATTCGTGGGCGAAGCCGGTGGGTTCCTCGACGGTTCGGCACTTCGCCGTCGCTACCAAACGGCGCTCAAACACGCGGGGTTGCGGCCGTTGCGCTTTCACGACCTGCGCCATACGTTCGGGACGCGGATGATCGCCAAGGCTGATATTCGGCGCGTGCAGGAGTGGATGGGCTACGCGGACATCCAGACGACCATGCGCTATCTGCACTACGCGCCACGTGAGGAGGATGCGCAACTCGTAGCGGAGGCGTTCCAGGTCGAGGTGCCGGATGCCTTGGGAGGGCGCTCAGGGGAGCCCATATAGATAGCGCTTTCGAGGGGACGGCCCTCGAAACCGCCCTTAAGAACAAAATAAATCAATCTACTTTTATTACAGTTAAAGCCTGCTACAAAAAATCCACGTCGCTACCCCAATTGCCTCGGCGCTCAGCCATTATGAGGCGGTCGGAGGGGCGTGGTGATCCCTCCAATGGGTTTTTCCGGCTCCCGCGGAATGCGCTCCAAAACGAGCCTCCTTTCGTCGGGTCACTCGATAGTAGCGCTCTCAGCCCCAACCTGCTGCGTAGTTGGGTCCGACGGGTGGCGGCCGGGACGCGAAGCCCTACTGCGTAGATATCTATCTCCAAGGGTGCTCTAATGGCTGATCGTGCCCATGGGCTTGGTGTCGCGTCTCGTGGCGTGGTCGCCGAGAAGACCCAAAGCTCGCCGCCTTGGACGGGAGCTTGCGCGCTACCAAGAGCTTCTATCCGAGCGTGAGCGTCTGCAGGCCGCCCGGTCCGCTCTCCTCGGGGAGCCACGCACACCGGGGCAGATCACACAGGGGGACGTAGCGGAGTACCTGGCGGGGCATCCCGGCTCGCGCGCGGGGGAGATCGCGAAGGCGCTCGCGGTGCCGCTGGCAAGGGTCTCCTCGCACTTGTACCGCGGAAAGCAGACACGGTTCGTCAGCCGCCCGGATGGCTGGCACCTACGCGAGAGCGGCGAGCACGCCGCCAAGGTTGGGGAACGCGGGCGAGGTCGGGTGTGAGCGGCTCGCAGCACGCGATCCCGGCCGTCCGCCGAGATCGAAGACGCCTTACGGGAGACCCGGCGTGTAGCTCCGGCAGGCTGGAGCCTGCCGGAGCCAGGCCAACACGAATCCTTGAAAGGCAGCCCCGATATGAGAGCACCTCACACCCTCAGACCTAGATCCCTGGACGAGGCCTGGGGAGTAATCACGACAACGACTGGAGGTCCCATGCTCGCTCGGTCCATTCGCGCATCAGGCCAGTACCACATGCGAAACGCGCCGGGTCTGTACTTCCTCGGCATCGCGACCGCGGCATCCACCACGAGGGCGCGCCCTTCGCGCCGCTCATCGACGCCAAGGCTGCCGGGCAGCTGCTGGGGGTACCCCACACATGGCTGCTCGCCCAGGCGCGCGCCGGGCGCATCCCCCACCACCGCCTCGGCCACTACGTGCGCTTCAGCGCAGACCATCTCAAGCAGCGGCTCGTAGCACACGCATCGGCGACACCGAAAGCAGGCTGCGCTGAGGTCTGTCGGCGACAGTCGTACTTGGCGTTCGTCACCGAGCGTGGCACACGAGAAGCCATGTCCAAGAGCGCGATGCACGTCACGCTTGCCGGTGATTGCGCCGGCGACTACCTGGCCAAGAATGAGCTGCCCGACGGACGCCTCGTGCTGCGCCCCGATCCCTCCTACTCGACGGTTACGCCCACATTCGAGGGCCGGGCAGCGACTGTTGAGGAGTTCAAACAGATTCTCGGTGGGCTCTCTTCCGACCGGGAGGGCTAGTGCCCGTCTCATCCGCGCAGGACCCGACGTTTCGCGTCGAGTTCGACTTGGCGGTGCTCGCGGAGGACTCCGACCACAGCACCCCAAAGGGTCGCTCGGTCATGCGCTGTGCACTACGCAATCTTCGATAGTACGGTCAACTTGGGGGAGTCCTTTGGGGACGAGGAGTCCGCGCGCAAGGCCTGGATCGCATCGTGGACGCCGAGCCCGAAGCCGCCGAGCACGTAGCGCTGTTCGTCCACGGCGAGGACGGATGCCAGTCGGTGACCCGATCTTCGCTCGCGCCGCCGTCTCAGGCTCAGGTGTTCGCTGAGGTCCGTTCCACAGTGAACTGCGCACACTGTCGCCGAGGCGCGCCGCCCGCGCGAACCATACCGGCGGGTCAGCCGATCCCCAACATTGCCGGCAGCTCGTGGAGCGCAATGAGCGTCTCGTACCCGCCCGGCGCAGCGCCGCCTCATCGCTATCGGCCGCATACCCAAGGGCGCGCATCCCGGCCGAGACCGCGGCGGCGACCCCAAAGGGCGTGTCCTCGACGACCGCGCAGCGCGAGGGCTCGACCCCCATCGTGGCGGCGGCGTGCAGGAAGAGGTCCGGGTGCGGCTTGCCGCGCGCGACCGAATGAGCGGAGAACAGAACCTCGTCGGAGAAGAGAGCGTCGAGTCCAGTCAACCTCAGCGACAGCCGCGTCTTCTTGAGTTATGTCGCGGGTCGGGTTATGTCGCGTGGGGCCGTGATCCCTTCTCTTTGCGCCTGATCCTTCGAGCTGGGGCGACATAACGCGATCGACCGACTGGACATCACCCAGCCAGCCGCGACGGGGGCAGCTCTACCGGAGGTAAAGCGTCGGTGGATGCGGCCTGCTTGGGGGGTGCGGATCGCTTGGTCAGCGAACGTGATTACTCGGTTGATTGGTAGCCGTCGTCTGTGCGGAGGCCGGCTATCAGTTCGTAGAGGCGGAGCATGTCGCTGGCGATCTCGACTGCTCGTGCCTCATCGAGCGAGGCGATGGATTCTGCGACATCGGAGTCGTCGTCCCCGCCTTCGACGAGGCCTGCTCCGATGCGCATTCTCAAGCGCTCCTCTGCGGGGGTCCGCGTCTTGCTTTCGTGCGCCACGCCGAAGTGTGGCTCTGCTGCTTGCAGTCGAGCGTGGACTGGTCCTGGGCTGGTCGCGAGCGCCTCAATAGCGAGGCGCATGTGCTCAAAGGCCGGGTGGTCGGGCTTCACGTCGTCGGCGTCCTGGGAATACTTCGCGGGGATCGTGGGATCATAGTTTCGGATCGTCGGCGCAGATCCGGTTGTGCGCCCAGACGCCCCGGACGGCGGCGCTCGCTGCGCGGAAGTCGCGGGGCAGGGGAGCACGTTCAGAGGCTGGCGAGGAATGCGATGACGGTGTCGGGTGCTTGATAGCGGCCTGGCGTGGTGTTCGGCGGGGTTGTTCGCGCGAGTGCGCGTTCCTTGAGGGCCATGTCGGCGTGCAGGTAGATGTTGGTCGACTCGAGGCCCTCGTGGCCGAGCCAGAGCGCGATGATCGAGGTGTCCACTCCGGCGTGCAGGAGCGTCATGGCGGTGGTGTGCCGCAGGGTGTGGGGGGTGACGTGCTTCGCGCGAAGGGAGGCGCAGGTTCCGCTGGCTGTGGTGGCGTGCGTGGTGACCAGACGCCAGATCGCGCCGCGGGTGAGAGCGCGCCCGGCACGGCTGGGGAATAGCGGGGCCGCTGGTGGATCGGCGTCGTGTTCGCGTAGCCAGGTGCGTAGGGTCGCGAGTGTTGGCCGGGTGAGCGGGGTGCAGCGTTCCTTTCTGCCCTTCCCTTGGCATCGGACGTGGGCGCCTGTGCCGAGCGGGAGGTCGTGGCGGCGTAGCTGCGCGATCTCTGAGACTCGTAGGCCGGTCTGGATAGCGAGGAGCAGGATGGCGTGGTCGCGCCGGCCGGCCCAGGTCGCACGGTCGGGGGCAGCGAGTAGCGCATGGGTCTCCGGCTCGGAGAGGTAGGTGACGATCGTGCGGTCGTAGCGCTTGGGTGGGATCGCGAGCACGCGTTGGATGAGCGCGGCGTGTTCGGGGTGCTTCAGCGCGGCGAACCGGAACAAGGAGTGGATCGCCGCGAGCCGGGCGTTGCGAGTTTGGACGCTGTTGCGGCGCTCGTGCTCCAGGTGGTGAAGGAACGCCGCGATCAACGGCGCGTCGAGGTCGGCGATGTCCAGGCTGCATGGTGGTTTCCCTGTTTGCTGCTCGGTGTAGGTGAGCAGCAGGCGCATCGTGTCTCGGTAGGCCGCGATCGTGTGTGGGCTCGAATGGCGCTGGTAGATCAGCCGGTCGGTGAAGAACGCTTGGAGTGTCGGCGCAAGCGTGCTCATGAGTGACTCCCTTCGTGACGCTCCAGGCGCTGCGCGGCGAGCGCGAGCAGCTCCGGGGCGGCATGGAAATACCAGTAGGTGGACGCCGGGTCGACATGCCCGAGATAGGTGGAGAGCTGCGGCAGGCGCGTCTCGACGTCAGCGCCCGCGCGATACCAGTTGAGCAGCGTCCGAAAAACAAAAACGTGACGCAAGTCGTGAAGGCGCGGCGGGCGAGACCCCGGCGGCGCGTGAACGCCGGCGTGGCGTCGAAGCCGCGTGAACTCCTTCCAAACGGTGCCGTGATCCAGTCTCGTTCCCGCCGTGGAGATGAAGAAGCTGGGCCCCCGGGGACTGGGGTGAAGCTCGTCTCGCTGGCGGGCGTAGTCACCAAGCGCCACGACGGTGCTTGGGTGCAGGGGAACCTCTCGGGGCTTGCCGTTCTTGCCGGCGCGGACCACGAGCAGACCGGCGCCCGGGTCGAGGTCGTCGCGGTCGAGGGCGATCGCCTCCCCGACCCGCAACCCGCTCACGGCGAGCAGCCCGATCAGCGTGTTGTAGGTCGCGGCGCGCAGCGGCTGAGCGATCGTCTCGGTCGCCCGCATCAGCCTCTGGATCTCGGCCTCGGAATACAGGTACGGGACGGCCCGCTTGGGTGGCAAGGGGGGCAGCAGGTCGGTGGGCGGCACCTCGGTGCTGGGGTCGAGGGTCTGCATGTGCCGGGCGAAGCCCCTCACCACGGACAGCCTCTGGCGCCAGTATTGGGGCATCGCGTTCGATGGCAGCATCGCCCACGCGAGCGCCAGCTCGCTGGTAACGGTGGACGCTCGCGCTTCCTCGGCGTAGCTCACGAATGAGAGCAGCGCCAGGCCCTGGTGGTTCAGCTTGTACCCCAGCGCGCGACGGATCGTCAGGTAGTCCTCGGCGGCCACTCGAAGCGCGCTCATGACCGTGCCTCCGGCCAGGGCAGCGCCAGCCCGGAGAGGGCGACTCGATCGACCTTCGCGTAGATGCTCGTGGTCTGCAGGTTCTTGTGACGCAGAACTTGCCCGACCTCACCCAGCGGTGCGCCGTGGCGCAGCAGGTCACACGCAAGACCATGACGCAGACGGTGAGGACCCAAGCGGGGGCGGCCCGCCCGGTCACACGCCGCGTAGACGAGCGTGGTGATCCCGTTCCCCGATAGCCCGACGTTCGGCGCCAAGAAACGCAGGAACAGCTCCGGGCAGGGCCGGCGGGGGCGTCCTCGGCGAAGATAGTCGACTAGGGCCTCGCCCACGTCGCGGGGAAGCGGGAGGCGCTCCAGCCGGTTGCCCTTGCCGCGGACAAACAGCTCGCCGGCGCGCCAGTCGACATCCTGGAGCCTCAAACGGGTGACCTCCGCGACGAGCAGCCCCAGCCGGGCGAGCAGCAAGAGGATCGCGTAATCCCGAACACCGACGGCGCTCGCCCGGTCACAGCCCTCCAGCAGCGCGGCGACATGCCCGGCCTCCAGCCGCCGCGGCAGCGAATGCTGGCGCCTGGCGACCGACGGAACCGCCGGGGCGAGCGCGGTCGGTGTCCAGCCCTCCACATGCAGATAGCGCAGCAGCGAACGCAGCCCGTCCACCATGATTCGCGTTGATGCCTCACTGCGTCGGGTGCTCTCGCGCAGCACGAACGCGGTGATCTGCGCCGCGGACAGGCCGCTCAAATCCTCACGGATGGGCTCCGATCGCTTCGAGAGGAACCTGCGGGCGACATCCTCACGCTGGCTCACCGACCCTGCAGCAAGGCCCCGCTCGCGAAACAGGTATCCACAGTAATCCTGCACGAGCTGCTCCACCGGCGTGACGAGCGTGCTCGCCGCAGGCACCACATCGAGCCCGCGAAGATAGTCGAGCAACGGCACGAGACCACGCGGCGAGAGCCGGTCCACATAGCCCTCGCGGCGTCTGGCGCGCAGAAATTCCTCGACGGCCTCCGACGTCAAATCGGACGCGCCCAGCCCCTGGGCCTCCAGCCACCGGCTGACATGCGCCATCAGCCGCAGCTGCGCCTCCACCGACCACGCCGTATAGCCCGCGGCGGCCAGCTCCGACCAGAACCCATCCACATACGGCACCAGCGGTCCCGTCACCCGAACCCGCGATGGATCAACCATGAACGCCTCCCTCCTCGATTACGAAGAGGCCAGCATCCGCCGAGCGCCCGGATTATGTCGACGCCCCGTCTCGCCGCCGTAAACGGCGCTCGGCTGGCGAGGCAGTCATGATCTGCCGCGCAATGGCTGACCACGACGCAGTGCTGTTCGACCTCGACGGCGTTCTCGTTGACTCGCGCGTGCCCTTCGCGCGCTCCGTCAACGCCGCGCTCGCCGCGCAGGGTCTGCCCCCGAGGCCAGAGCACGAACTCCACCAGCACCTCGGCCCTCCCCTGCATCAAACCTTCCGGGCGCTGGTAGACGAAGAGCCGCTGGTTCAGCCGTGCGTCGATGCCTATCGCGCCCGCTACCGCGAGCTGGCCGCGAGCGAGACGACCGTCTTCACTGGCATCCGCGAGATCCTCAACGAGCTCTCGGAGCGCCTGCCGCTCCTCATCGCCACATCCAAGCCGCGTGCGCTGGCCGAACCGTTGCTCGACGCCCTGGACCTGCGCCGCTTCTTCGCCGCCGTGATCGGCCCCGCGCTCGACAGCGAGAACGAGCAAAAGGCCACCACCATCGGACGCGCGACACGCGAACTCGCGCCCGACGCCCGCCCGGTCATGGTCGGCGATCGAAAGCACGACATCACCGCCGCCCACGAGCACAACATCCCTGCGATCGGCGTTCTCTGGGGCATAGGCTCAGAACAAGAGCTACTCGCCGCCGGAGCCAACGCACTCGCCCAGACACCCACCGAACTCGCAACCCTCCTCGCTCCGTCACGGTAAAGCGGGGGGCGTTGAAGGGCAGCTCCGCGTCGTATACGAGAGCGAACCGGAGCCGAGTAGGACTGTCGCAGCTCGTCCGTTGCTGGCATGTGATCGAGCGGCGTCGTGGCTTTTGCTCGCGTGGAAGCGCTCACGTGCGGCTATGGGCTGGCTGCAAGCGTTTGGTCGCTGACGCGCTGCGCTGTTCCGGGCGAGCGTCACCGCGGGAGGAGGCCCGGCCGTAGGTTGCCGGGTAGACCTCGACTACGACGTTGTCGGCGAGCGCCGGTGTTCAGCAGCCGGTTGCGCGGACGCGTCGCTGGGCGGGCTCCAGGTCGAAGGATGCCGGGTCGAAGTCGTCGGCGTCCTTCAGCTCGGCGTAACCCCAGGGGCCGCCGCAGTCCTCGGGCGGGCAGGCGCCTTTGCCGGCGAGGAGCGCTGGTCGTCCGTCGCTGGCGTCCGGGGCTATGACCTTCTCGAGTGCGATGTCGTGCTCCCAGTTGTCGCCGAAGTCGTAGGTGTAGCGGATGCGATCCTTCAGGCCGAGCAGCACCTCCGCGAGCGTCGTTTCGGCCTCGTTGGCGCAGTCGTTGTCCCACTCGGGGTCCGGGACGCCGATCTGCTCGCCCTGGTATTCGAAGCAGTGTAGGTGCGTGTCGGTCCAGCCAAACGCCGCCTGGATGATCTGGTGGAGCATCGCGAAGGTGGTGTCGGCGTGGACCCGGACGCGACGCCAGACCGGCGGCTTGCTGATCCCCTTCAGCGTGATCTTCAGCTGGAGGATCTCGTCGGGTTCGATCGCCTGCGGCACCTCAAGGTCGGCGACGTCCAGCTCGCTGCGCGCGTTCCAGCCCTTGATGAAGGTGCCCAGCGCCTGCTCGTCCTCGAGGTCAACGCCGGCCGTCTTTGCCGCCAGCAGGAACTGCTTGGAGGGCCCGCCGACAGCTGGGTCGACTGCGGCCGTGGCCGTCTCCTCCGCCCACTTGACGATCGACTCTCGGGTCTCCTCAGCGGCCCATTGCGGGATCCCGCGCCGGCGAGCGGCGAAGCGTACCCAGGCATCGAGCGCGGCAGGCAGGCGGTCGAGCAGCTCGGGCGTCGCGAGGACCTTACGCGGAACCCAGTCGGCCATGAACAGCTCGACGACCACCGGGCTCCACCGCAGCGGGTCGCCGCCCGTGTAGCCGGCGCAGAAGTCGATCGCCAGCGACGCCACCCAGGCCTCCTCGGCCTCAGGCGCGAACTCGCGTCCCTCGGGCGAGGAGAGGAACTCCTCGCGCAGCCTGTCGCGCTCCTCGCCTGAGAGCTCGGTGGGCTCTGGCGGCTCGACCACACCGGGCGTCTGCTCGGCACGCAGAAGCGCCAGCGCCCGCCCGGACCAGAAGTCCTCGTCAACGGGTGGATCCCAGGTCATATCCGTCCGGGCGATCGCCGCCTGGATCAGCCCGGCGGCGACGCCGGGCTCGATTTGCTCCAGCTGCAGCTCGGCCTTCTCGCCAGCCGAGTAGCGACCCGTCGCGCCCGCGACCTGCTCGATCGACTCGGCCAGCAGGACGTCCTTGGCCAGCCCGCCGAGATTGCGGTCAATCAGCACACCGACCGCCATCGTCTCACCATCGGGATGACGGCTTTCGAGTAAGACCGTGCGAGCGTCGTCGAACACCGCCTCGCTCATCACCGCAGCACCGACGACCTCCGACTCACCGATCTGCTCAATCCACCGCGGGACACCGGCCACCGGCGCCGAGCCGGCGAGCAGCTCCGCCGATAAGACCCCCAGCTCGCCGTCCTCGAGCTCCGCGATCGACGCCAGCGCAACCCTCGCGGCGGGATCGTCGAAGGTGGCCAGCCGCCTAACAAGCGGCTCGCCGAACAACAGAGCAGTATCGACCTCAACCGCTTCGGGGAACGGCAGTCCGTGCCGCTGCTCGCGGAGGGTGCCCAGCAAATGCGACGCCCACGCCTCGGCGTCGAGCGCCGAGTCGACCTCCGCCGCCGACTTCACGATCATCCGCGCGACTCGGACCTCCTCGCTCAGCGGCGTTTGCTGCGTCTGCCCGCGTGCGCGGCGCTGCGCCACCCGAGCTGGATGGCCACCAGATCCGCGTCGTCGTCTACCGCCACTCAAGCACCAGACCGTAGAACACGCGCGACAGCGGCGCGCCGCCGGATCCCGCAACAAGCGCCAAACCCCCGCCACCGGAGCAAAGCACGGCTCGACTCAGGGCCCACGGCGGTCAATGCCCGCCTTCGATCTGCGCTCTTCTTGCCTCGAGCTCGTCCAGCCGCTTGCGCAGCTGAGCCGCTTCCCGCGCGATTCCCCGCAGCTCTGTCTTCGCTTGCCAGCTACGCAGATAATCGTCGCCGAACTCCTCCACGACGTACGCCTCGAGCTGACCCCTCAGCACGCGTATGTACGGGTTACCGTGGATCGCCCCTTCGCGATACTCGAGCTTTCCAGCGTTGATGCCCTTGACGATGAAATCCGAGTCGACCCCGTACTCCTTGCGAGCCGTCACGTCGCTAAGAGTCGCTCCCTTGCGGTTCCATTCGCCATATTCCGCCATGTCTCGCCCAATGATCCCCAAGCCCGCGGCGTAATGCATGCCAGGCGATAGCCGGCCAACAGGATCGGCCACGAAGTCTGGCCCGCGACGCGACCGCTCTGCTCG
>CAVYWG010000006.1:0-517025 GCA_963772075.1 uncultured Solirubrobacterales bacterium
CGCGCGGTGGCGATGGACACCACCGACGGCCTGGCGCGCGGCGTCGAGGTGGTGGACACCGGCGGCCCGATCACCGTCCCGGTGGGCGAGGCGACGCTGGGGCGCATCTTCAACCTGCTCGGCGAGCCGATCGACCTCGGCGCGGAGCTGCCCGCCGACGTCGAGCGCCGCGGCATCCACCAGGACGCGCCGCGCGTGGAGGACCTCACGCCGACGACCGAAATGTTCGAGACCGGCATCAAGGTGATCGACCTGCTGGCCCCCTACGCCAAGGGCGGCAAGGTGGGGCTGTTCGGCGGCGCCGGCGTGGGCAAGACCGTGCTGATCCAGGAGCTGATCCACAACCTCGCCAAGGAGCACGGCGGCCTCTCCGCCTTCTGCGGCGTGGGCGAGCGCTCGCGCGAGGGCAACGACCTGTGGCTGGAGATGAAGGAGTCGGGCGTGCTCGACAAGACGATGCTCGTGTTCGGTCAGATGAACGAGCCGCCCGGCGCCCGCATGCGCGTCGCGCTGTCGGGGCTGACGATGGCCGAATACTTCCGCGACCAGGGCCAGGACGTGCTGCTGTTCATCGACAACATCTTCCGCTTCGTGCAGGCCGGCTCCGAGGTGTAGCGCGCTGCTCGGACGGATGCCCTCGCAGGTGGGCTACCAGCCGACGCTGGAGACGGAGATGGGCCAGCTGCAGGAGCGCATCACCTCCACGCGCGAGGGGTCGGTCACCTCGGTGCAGGCGATCTACGTCCCCGCCGACGACCTCACCGACCCGGCGCCGGCCTCCGTGTTCGCGCACCTCAACGCGACCACGGTGCTCTCGCGGGCGATCTCCGAGAAAGGCATCTACCCGGCGGTGGACCCGCTCGACTCGACCTCGACGATCCTCAAGGCCGACATCCTCGGCGAGGAGCACTTCCGCGTGGCCAACCGCGTCAAGGAGATCCTGCAGCGCTACAAGGAGCTGCAGGACATCATCGCGATCCTCGGCATCGACGAGCTCTCCGACGAGGACAAGCTCACCGTCCAGCGCGCGCGCCGGATCGAGCGGTTCCTCTCGCAGCCGTTTTTTGTCGCCGAAGAGTTCACCGGCACCCCGGGCGCGTACGTCAAAATCGACGAGACGATCAGGGGCTTCGACGAGATCATCGAGGGCAAGCACGACGAGGTCCCCGAGAGCGCCTTCTTCCTGAAGGGCACGATCGACGAGGTCGTCGCGGCGGCGAAGAAGTACGGCGTGGTGGGGATCATCAGTCGCAATCGAATGGAACGGGGCCGCACATGTGCGGCCCCGCCGACGGGCGCATGCGCCCGTCGGGACGGCGGCGCATGCGCCGTCTGTCTAAGGCAAGAAGGGATGATTAATGGCTCACACGAAGTTCCAAGCCGAAGTGCTCACCCCCGAGGGGCCGGTGTTCAGCGAGGAGATCGAGATGCTCGCGACCGTCACCGGCACCGGCTCGATCGGGATCCTGGCCAACCACCAGCCGGTGCTGGCGACGCTGAAGCCCACCGAGCTGCGGCTGTACCGCTCGGACACGGAGATCGTGCGCTTCAAGCAGTCCGCCGGCTACCTGCAGTTCGCCGATAACCGCGCGCTCGTGCTGGTCGAGGAGGCCACCCGGTCGATGGCGGCTGACGGTCAACGTCCGAGCACTCGGTGGGTCTGAGATGAGCGTCGAGCGCGAGCCGTCGGCGTCATCGGCACCGGCTACGTCGGCCTCGTCAGCGCCGCCGGCTTCGCCGAGCTGGGCAGCGAGGTGTGGTGCGTCGACATCGACGCCGAGAAGATCGAGCGTCTGCGCCGGGGCGAGGTGCCGATCTACGAGCCCGGCCTGGAGGAGCTGCTGCAGAGGCACGCCGCGCGCCTGCACTTCACCACCGAGCTGGGGCCCGCGCTCGAGCACGTGCGTCTGCTGTTCGTCGCCGTCGGCACGCCGCCCACCTACTCCGGCGACGCCGATCTCTCATCGGTGCATGCCGTCGTCGAGGCGATCCCCGCCTCCGACCGCCACGCGCTGGTGATGAAGTCGACGGTGCCCAGCGGCACCGGCGCCTCGATTCAGCGCGTCTTCGGCGAGCGGGGCAAGGCGGGGCTGCGCTACGTCTCCTGCCCGGAGTTCCTCAAGGAGGGCTCGGCGGTGGACGACTTCCTGCGCCCCGACCGGGTGGTCGTCGGCGACATCGGCGACTGGGCCGGCGACGCCGTGGTCGAGCTCTACCGGCCGCTGCTCACGGCCGCGCACGGGGGCGCGGGCGACGGCGAGCTGGTGCGCACCGACATCGCCTCCGCGGAGATGGTGAAGCTCGCCTCCAACGCCTTCCTCGCGACCAAGATCTCGTTCATCAACGAGATCGCCAACGTCTGCGAGGAGACCGGCGCCGACGTCGTCGAGGTGGCGCGCGGGATGGGCCTCGACGCGCGCATCGGGCCGAAGTTCCTGCAGGCGGGGATCGGCTACGGGGGCTCCTGCTTCCCGAAGGACGTGGAGGCGCTCAAACAGCTCGCCGGCAACTCCGGCTACCACTTCCAGCTGCTGACCGCCGTGATCGAGGTCAACGAGCTGCAGAAGCGCCGCGTGATCGGCAAGCTGCACAAGCACCTCGGCTAGCCTCGTCGGCAAGCACATCGCGCTGCTCGGCCTCGCGTTCAAGCCCAACACCGACGACATGCGCGAGGCCTCCTCGCTGGTGCTCGCCGCGCGGCTGGCTGCCGACGGAGCGACGGTCACCGCGTTCGATCCGGTTGCCGAGCACGAGGCGCGCAAGCTGCTCGGCGGGCTGCAGCTGGCCGACTGCGCGATCGATGCCCTGCACGGGGCCGACGCGGCGGTGCTGGTCACCGAGTGGCCGCAATGCACCGACCTCGATTGGGTGCAGGTCGCCGATGCGATGCGGGGCAACGTCGTGATCGACGGCCGCAACGCGCTGGACGCCGCCGCCGTGCGCGCGGCTGGGCTGCTGTACGAGGGGATCGGCAGACCCTCCGACCCGCCGACCGGGCGCCGGCTCGAGGACCGGGACTAGATGCAGGCGACTGGGTGCCGGCCGGAGGAGCGGGTCTAGATGCAGGCCGTGATCCTCGTCGGCGGCGAGGGCACGCGCCTGCGCCCGCTCACCTCCACGATCCCCAAGCCGGTGGTGCCGCTGGTGGACCGCCCGTTCATCGCGTTCATGATCGAATGGCTGCGCTCCCACGGGATCGAGGACGTGATCATGTCCTGCGGCTTCCTCGCGACCTAGCGTGCGCAACGTGCTGGGGGACGGCTCCGCCTTCGGGATCCGCCTGCGCTTCGTCGAGGAGCCCGATCCGCGCGGCACCGCGGGCGCGCTGAAGTTCGCCGAGTCGATGCTGGATGAGCGCTTCCTGATGCTCAACGGGGACGTGCTCACCGACATCGATCTGACCGCGCAGATCGCCCAGCACGAGCGCACCGGCGCGCGCGCGACGCTGGCGCTGGTGGGGGTCGAGGACCCCACGGCGTACGGGCTCGTGCGGCTCACCCCCGAGCACGCGGTGCAGGAGTTCGTCGAGAAGCCCTCCTCCGACCAGCTGGACGGGCATCCGGCGCCGGCGGCAGGTTGGGCGGGGAGCGCCCGCTGCACACCTACACCAACCTGATCAGCGCGGGCGCCTATGTGCTGGAGCGCGACGTGCTCGATCTGGTGCCGGCGGAACGCAACGCCTCGATCGAGCGCGAGGTGTGGCCACGGCTGATCGGCAGCGGGCTGTACGGCTTCCCCTCGGAGAGCTACTGGCTGGACATCGGCACCCCCGAGCGCTACCTGAAGGGCACCTTCGACATCATCGAGGGCAACGTCCACACCGCCGTGCGCGAGCGGCTCGGCAGCGACTTCATGGCGCTCGCCCCGGATGTGCAGGTCGAGGGGCGCGCGATCCCGCCGGCGGTGCTGGATTCCGGCGTGCGCGTGGCGGCGGGCGCCCATGTCGGGAGCCTCGTGGTGCTTGGCCAGGGCGTCACCGTCGGCGCCGGCTCGACGGTCGAGCGCGCGGTGATCATGAACGGCACCGAGATCGGCCCGGGCTGCACGCTGCGCGACTGCATCGTCGCCGCGGGCTGTCGCGTCGGCGAGGGCACCCAAATCACCGACGGCGCGGTGTTGGGCGAGGGGGTCACGATCGGGGCGCACAACATCGTGTCCCGCGGAGCGCGTATCTTCCCGGGCGTGACCCTGCCCGACGGAGCGTTGAGATTCTCATGAGCGCCGAGAACCTGATGGCTGCGCTCTCCCGCGAGGCGATCGCCGAGGTGGACTCCACGGGACAGCTGGCCGACGTGCTCACGCTGCCCGAGCACCTGCGCGACGCGTTGTGGCGGGTGGAGTCGGCGATCATGAACGAGTGGGACACGCCCGGCGGGCTGGTGGTGGCCGGGATGGGCGGCTCGGCGATCGGCGGCGCGCTGGCTGCCGCGGCCCTGGGCGACCACGCCTCGCGGCCGATCCTCGTCACCCGCGCCTACGGGCTGCCGCCGTGGACGACGCCCGACACCACGGTGCTGTGCGCCAGCTACTCCGGCGACACTGAGGAGACGCTCGCCTGCTACGAGTCCGCTGGCGCGCTGGGTGCCCAGCGCGTGGTCGTCACCACCGGCGGTCGCCTGGCTGAGCTGGCGCGCGCCGACAAGGTGCCGGTGATCCCGCTCCCCGGCGGCTTCCAGCCGCGCGCGGCCGTCGCCTACATGACGGTTGCTTCGCTGGAGGTCGCCGCGCTCTGCGGAGCCGGTCCCCGCCTTACCTCGGAGATCGACGTCGCCGCCTCCCACGCCGAGCAGCTCGTCGCCGAGTGGGGCCCCGACGCGCCGGAGGAGTCGCTGGCGAAGACGATCGCGCGCGGTCTGTCGGGCACCACGCCGGTGATCGCCGGCGCCGGGCTCACCAACCCGATCGCCTACCGCTGGAAGACGCAGATCAACGAGAACGCCAAGCAGCCGAGCTTCTGCGAGCGAGCTGCCCGAGCTCGACCACAACGAGATCGTGGGCTGGGAGGGCGCGCGCGAGCTCGGACGCTTCTCGGCGGTGTTCCTCGACGACTCCGACGCCCACCCGCGCGTGAAGGAGCGGATGGACCTCACCGAGCGCCTGATCGCCGACAACGCCGCGGCCAGCTTCCGGCTGGAGACACGTGGGCAGACCGCGATCGAGCGGGTCTTCTCGCTGGTGCTGCTCGGCGACCTCGTCTCGATCTATATGGCGACGCTGCGCGGGGTCGATCCTGGGCCCGTGAAGATCCTGGACGAGCTGAAGTCGGCCCTGGCCGAGCGCTAGGCTGCCTCTCTGCCAGCCCGGGAGTGGCTCGTGGCTGTGGCCGAATCGGCCAGGAGCGTGTGATACCGTCCGAGACGGCCGAGGAGCGCTGCGACGGGCTGTCATCCGCCACGCTCGGCTTTCTCTGCAGCAAGGGCGCTCACATGACCGGATAGGAGAACTCGTCATGTCAGCAATGAGTCCCACCGCCGCTCTCAGCGCTGATTTCAAGGTCGCCGACCTTTCGCTCGCGGAGCTCGGTCGCAAGGAGATCACGCTCGCCGAGCACGAGATGCCGGGCTTGATGTCGATCCGTGCCGAGTACGCGGACGCGCAGCCGCTTGAAGGGCGCACGGATCACCGGCTCGCTTCACATGACGGTGCAGACGGCCGTGCTGATCGAGACGCTCACCGCCCTCGGCGCCGACGTGCGCTGGTGCAGCTGCAACATCTTCTCCACCCAGGACCCCGCCGCCGCGGCGGTCGCGGTCGGCCCGGACGGCACGCCCGAGGAGCCGCGGGCGTGCCGGTGTACGCGTGGAAGGGCGAGACGCTCGAGGAGTACTGGTGGTGCACCGAGCAGGCCTGCGCTGGCCGGCCAGGACGGACCGAACGGAGTGATCGGAGCCCGCCCGGCGCCGGGTCAACCGGCCCCAACATGATCCTCGACGACGGCGGCGATGCGACGCTGCTGGTGCACAAGGGCACCGAGTACGAGGCCGCCGGCGCCGTCCCCGGATCCGGCAGGCGACGACGGGCCGACTCCGAGGAGTACCAGGTGATCCTCGTCCGTGCTGCAGCGCTCGCTCGGCGAGGACCCCCAGCGCTGGACGCAGATCGGCGAGGGCATCAAAGGCGTCACCGAGGAGACGACGACCGGCGTGCACCGCCTGTACGAGATGGTCGAGGCGGGCGAGCTGCTGTTCCCGGCGATCAACGTCAACGACTCGGTCACCAAGTCCAAGTTCGACAACCTCTACGGTTGCCGCCACTCGCTGATGGACGGGATCAACCGCGCCACCGACGTGATGATCGGCGGCAAGGTCGCGGTCGTGTGCGGCTTCGGCGACGTCGGCAAGGGCTGCGCGGAATCGCTGCGCGGCCAGGGCGCGCGCGTCGTGATCACCGAGATCGACCCGATCTGTGCGCTGCAGGCGGCGATGCAGGGCTACGAGGTCAGGACGCTCGACGACGTCGTCGCGACGGCTGACATCTTCGTGACCACCACGGGCAATAAGGACATCATCAAGGCGCAGGACATGGCGCGCATGAAGCACCAGGCGATCGTTGGCAACATCGGGCACTTCGACAACGAGATCGACATCGCCGGCCTGGCCAAGGTCCCGGGGATCGAGCGCGATGAACATCAAGCCGCAGGTGGACGAGTGGGTGCTTCCCCGACGGCCACGCGATCCTGATGCTCTCCGAGGGGCGCCTGCTGAACCTCGGTAACGCTACCGGGCACCCGAGCTTCGTGATGAGCAACTCCTTCTCCAACCAGACGATCGCGCAGATCGAGCTGTTCACGAAGAACGACGAGTACGAGAGGCGCGTGTACGTGCTGCCCAAGCACCTCGACGAGAAGGTCGCGCGGCTGCACCTGGATGCGCTTGGCGTCAAGCTCACGCGGCTGAGCGCCGAGCAGGCCGCCTACATCGGTGTGCCCGTCGAGGGGCCGTACAAGCCTGACCACTACCGGTACTGATCTGATCCGATAGCGTGCCGGCGCGATGCGAGCCATGGTTCTCGCGGCGGGCCTTGGAACCCGTCTGCGCCCGCTGACATACGAGATCAACAAGCCGATGGTGCCGGTGCTCGACCGGCCGGTGATGGCGCACATCGTCGACCTGCTCGACCGGCACGGCTTCGAGGAGACGATCGCCAACCTCCACTACTTCCCCGACTCGATCCGTGAGTACTTCGGCGAGCGCCTGGCTTACCGCACCGAGCCGGAGCTGCTGGGCACCGCCGGCGGGGTGCGGGGCTGCGCGGAGTTCTTCGGCGACGAGGCGTTCCTGGTGATCTCCGGGGATGCGCTCACCGACATCGATCTGCGGGCATTCGCCGCCCGCCACCGCGAGGCCGGGGGCGTCGCGACACTGGCGGTGAAGAAGGTCGCCGACACGCGCGAGTACGGTGTCGTGCTGCACGACCGCGCGGGGCGGATCACCGGCTTTCAGGAGAAGCCCCAGCCCGAGGAGGCGCTGTCGGACCTCGGCAACTGCGGCATCTACATCTTCGAGCCGCGGATCTTCGACTACTTCCCCGACCGCCCGTTCGTGGACTGGGCGCAGGACGTGTTCCCGGCGCTGCTGGCCAACGACGTGCCCTTCCACATCCACGAGGTGCACGACTACTGGAACGACGTGGGCTCGCTGGCGGAGCTGCGCCAGGGTACCTTCGACGCGCTGCGCGGTGAGCTGCGTCTGGAGATGGACGGCGAGGAGGTCGTCCCGGGGGTGATCGTCGCCGGCGGCGGTGCGGGCGGCGACGGCGGAGCGCCGATTCCCGGGGACGCCGAGGTCGAGGGGCCCGTCTGGGTAGGGCGCGACGTGCGGATCGGCGCCGGGGTGCGGCTGACGGGCCCGCTTGTGCTGGGCGACGGTGCGCGAGTCGGCGCCGGCGCGCAGCTGCGCGAGAGCATCCTCTTCCCCGGCACCGAGGTCGCCTCGGGGGCGATCCTGATCGGTGCGATCGCCGGGCACGCGGGGATCCTTGAGAGCCTGCGACAGCGTCGGACATAAAAGAGAGCCCGCCGAAGCGGGCTCTCCCTCCATCAGGCTGAAGATCCAGCTCAGATGGCGATACTCCGACATCACCGATGATAGCCGATGCCCCCGCCGGGATTCGAACCCCGGGACCTGTAACTTCGTCGGAGTACCGCTCTATCCACTGAGCTACGGGGGCAGCCGCTCCAATGGAGCCAGCCGACCATACTCAGCGCTTGGGTCGGGATACTCGGAGAGATCCGCAAAAAGCCGATGGACAACCGCCGCTTAGAGGCGTAGCATCGTGGGAAACAGTCTCCCAACCGCAAAAGGAGGCAAGACATGCAGATCGAGATCAAGGGCCGCAATGTTCCGGTTCCCGACGATTTGCGCAGGCACGCCGAACGCCGTCTGACGAAGGTCTCGCGGCAGGTATCCGAACTCGCGCGCCTGGAGATCGAGCTGATCCGTGAGCGCAACCCACGGGTCGCCGACAGTCAGGTGGCCGAGGCGACGCTCTATTTGAAGGGCACCACGCTGCGCGCCCGCGACGCCTCGCCGCAGATGCTGCACTCGCTGAACCTTGTGGTCGACGAGCTCGCCCGCCAGGTCAAGCGTCACCGCGTGATGCGACGTCGCCGGCGCAAGACGCGCGCGGCGCTAGCGGAGCACACGCTGGCGGTCGCTCCCGAGCTTCCGGGCGCCTCATAATCGCTACCCTGAGGGCGTGTCCATCCTGGATCGCGCCCTCAACGTCGGCGAGGCAAAGAAGTTCAGGCAGTACGAGAAGCGCGTCGCACTGATCGGTGCCTTTGAGCCCGAGCTCGAACACGACAGCGACGCGGAGCTGCGCGAGCGAATCGATGCGCTACGCGAGCGCGCGGGCAACGGGGAGGATCTCGACGCGCTGCTCCCCGAGTGCTTTGCGATCGTGCGCGAGACCGGCAAGCGCACGATGGGGATGCGCCATTTCGACGTGCAGCTGATCGGCGCGATGGCGCTGCACGAGGGCTGCATCGCGGAGATGAAGACCGGCGAGGGAAAGACGCTTACGGCGACGCTCGCGGTGGCGCTCAACGCGCTGGGCGGCAAGGGCGTGCACCTGGTCACTGTCAACGACTACCTCGCCCGCCGCGACGCCGAATGGATGAGCCCCGTCTACGAGGCTCTAGGGCTCTCCGTGGGGGTGCTGCAGAACATGCAGCCCTACGAGGAGAAGCATCGCGCGTACGCCTGCGACGTGGTGTACGGCACTAACTCGGAGTTCGGCTTCGACTACCTGCGCGACAACATGGCCAAGGACCTTGCCGAAAAGGTGCAGCGGGGGCACCCCTTCGCGATCGTGGACGAGGTCGACAACATCCTGATCGACGAGGCGCGCACGCCGCTGATCATCTCCGGCGCCCCCGAACAGGCGGCTGATCTGTACGTCAAGTTCGCCCGCCTCGCCCCCCGCCTCACCCCGGGCAAGACCCCCGAAGGGATGGACCCCCGTTCAAAGAAGGACTTCGTTGCCGACTTCGACTACGAATTCGACGAGAAGCACAAAACGGTGTCGGTGATGGAGCAGGGCGTCGCCAAGGCCGAGCGCTTCCTCGGCATCGACCACCTCTACCGCGCCGAGAACGGCCACCTCGTCAACCACCTCAACCAGGCGCTGCGCGCGGAGTCGTTGTACAAGAAAGACGTCGACTACGCGGTGATCGACGGCGAGGTGAAGATCGTCGACGAGTTCACCGGTCGCATCCTCGAGGGCCGGCGCTGGTCGGAGGGCCTGCATCAGGCGATCGAGGCGAAGGAGGGGGTGCGCATCCAGGAGGAGAACCAGACGCTCGCCACGATCACCTACCAGAACTTCTTCCGCCTCTACGACAAGCTCTCCGGGATGACCGGCACCGCGCTGACGGAGGCGACGGAGTTCATGAAGATCTACGAGCTCCCGGTCGTGCAGATCCCGACCAACGTGCCGATGGTGCGCGACGACCGCAACGATCAGGTGTACAAGACCAAGGACGGCAAGTGGAGCGCGGTCGTCAGGGAGATCGCGGCGCGCCACGAGAACGGCCAGCCGGTGCTCGTCGGCACGATCTCCGTGGAGGTCTCCGAGCTGCTGGGCGAGCGCCTGAAGCAGCGCGGGATCCCGCACACGGTGCTGAACGCCAAGCCCGAGCACGCCGCGCGCGAGGCCGACATCGTCGCCGAGGCGGGGCAGCCGGGCGCGGTGACGATCGCCACCAACATGGCCGGTCGTGGCGTGGACATCAAGCTGGGCGGCAACCCCGAGCACCTCTCCCACCAGCAGCTCGCCCGCGAAGGCTTGAAGCCGCTCCGCGAGGGCGCCGAGCTTGACGAGGAGGCCGCGGCCGACTACGAGCGGCGCATGGCCGAGGTGCTGCCCTCGCTCGAGCGCGAGGTGGAGGAAAACCGCGAGCGCGTGATGGCGGCCGGCGGCCTGTTCATCTGCGGCACCGAGCGCCACGAGTCGCGGCGCATCGACAACCAGCTGCGCGGGCGCGCCGGGCGCCAGGGCGACCCAGGAGAGACCCGCTTCTTCCTGTCAGCTGAGGACGACCTCGTCAGGCTGTTCGCGGGCGACCGGATCTACCGTATTCTCGACAAACTGGGCGGGGTCGACGCGGAGGGCAACGAGGAACCGATCGAGGCGGGGATGCTCTCCAAGCAGATCGAAAAAGCCCAGCGCAAGGTCGAGGAGCAGAACTTCCTGATCCGCAAGCGCGTGCTCGAATACGACGACGTGATGAACGAGCAGCGGCGCGTGATCTATGCCTACCGCGACGACGTGCTCGAGGGGCGGCCGATGGGCGAGCAGGCGCGCACCGAAATCGCCGGCGTGATCGAGCGCACGATCGAGCAGTACACCGAGGGCGACTACCTCGAGGATTGGGACGTCGATGCCATGTTTGGGGCGCTCTCGCAGTTCTTCCCGCTCGACATCGACCCGCAGGAGATGACCCCCGAGGCGGTCGACCGCGCCCATCTCGGCGAACGCCTGGTGGCGCAGGCGATGGAGCGCTACGACGCGCGCGAGCAGGAGCTCGGCGAGGAGTTGATGGGCCAGCTGGAGCGCTTCTTGCTGCTGCAGATCATCGACGAACGCTGGCGCGAGCACCTGTTCGACGTGGACTACCTGCGCGAGGGCATCCACCTGCGCGGCTTCGTGCAGATCGATCCTCTGGTCGCGTACAAGAATGAGGCGTTCACCCTGTTCGGTGACCTGATCAACAGCATCTGGGCCGACTACACCCGTCTGATCTTCAACGTGCAGGTACAGGTGCATGGCGAGAATGGCGGAGGTGGCGGCCCCGGGCCAGTACCTGCGTTTGCCGCGGCAGGCAACTCCACGCGCCCCGCGCGGGTCTCCTACTCAGGTGGCAGCGCGGCGATGGGAGCCGGCGCGATCGCCGCCGCGGCCGCCAACGCAGGCGCTGCCGGCGCGCAGGCGTATGCGACCAACGGGGGCGGCGAAGAACAGGAACTCGTGCCGGTGGTCGAGCAGCGCACGGTGGACTCCGAGCACACGGTTGGGCGCAACGATCCCTGCTGGTGCGGTTCGGGGAAGAAGTTCAAGAAGTGCCACGGAGCTTGAGGGGCAAGAAGCACACACCCCCGGTGAGACGCCCCGGCACTGATAGCGTGGGACCATGCCCACCACTGCTTCCACCGAGTCGGTCCCCCAAAGACTTGCCGCCATCCGCGACCAGTTGAAGCTGCTCGCGGATTATCTTTGACCCGGCTGGGCTAAGCGAGCGCGTAAGCGCGCTCGAGGGGGAGATGGAAGCCCCGGGCTTCTGGGATGACTCCGAGCGCGCAGGGAAAGTGTCGGCCGAGCATGCGCGGGTGGCGCGGCGGCTGGAGATGTTCCGTGCGCTCAACAGCGACGTCGAGGATCTCGAGGGCCTGGCGGAGCTTGCGCAGGAGGACGAGTCGCTGGAGGGCGAGGTCGAGGAGCACATCGCCTCCGCGGAGGCGCGGCTGGCGGCGCTCGAGGAGCAGCGGCTGTTCTCCGGCCCGTACGACTCCGGCGACGCGCTGGTGAGCGTCAACGCGGGTGCCGGCGGCACCGACGCGCAGGATTGGGCGGAGATGGTGCTGCGCATGGAGATGCGCTGGGCGGAGTCGCGTGGCTTTCAGGTCGAGCTGTTGGAGGCCAGCGCCGGCGAGGAAGCGGGCATCAAGTCGGCCACGTTCCGTGCCGCGGGGGAGAACGCCTACGGGCTGTTCGGCGCCGAGCGTGGGGTGCACCGCCTCGTGCGTCTCTCCCCGTTCGACTCAGCCCACCGCCGTCAAACGAGCTTCGCGGGCGTCGAGGTCGCCCCGGTGGTGGAGGAGTCCGGGGAGATCGAAATCGTCGACGACGATCTGCAGGTGGACACCTACCGCGCCTCCGGCGCCGGCGGGCAGCACGTCAACAAGACCGACTCCGCGGTGCGCATCACCCACCGCCCGAGCGGGATCGTCGTGCAGTGTCAAAACGAGCGCTCGCAGTCATCCAACCGCGCCACGGCGATGGCGATGCTGCGCGCCAAGCTGCTCGAACGCCAGGAGCGCGAACGTCAGGCGGAGATCGCCCGCGAGAAGGGCGAGGCGCAGGACGTCAACTTCGGCTCGCAAATCCGCTCCTACGTGCTGCACCCCTACACGCTCGTCAAGGACCACCGCACGGGCCACGAGATGGGCGACGTGCAGCGCGTGCTCGACGGTGACCTCGATGGGTTCGTGCGTGCGTACTTGCTCATGGCTGCGTCGGCCGGTTAGTGGTGAGGGACACGCTCACCGCGCTGGTGCGCCGCGCGCTGGAGGAGGACGTCGGGCCGGGCGACGTGACGACCGAGGCGACCGTTGCCGCCGACGCGCGCGCACGGGCGACGATCACGCAGAAGGCGCCCGGGGCGATCTATGGGCTGGACGCCGTCGAGGCGGTGTTTTCTCAGCTTGACCCCGCGACGGTCTGTGAGCGGCTGGTGAGGGAGGGGGTGTGGCGCGAGCCGGGCGAGTCGGCGCGTGGCGGTGAGGGCACGTTGGCTCGGCCCGCGCCTCGCGGCGGCGAGGGCACGTTGGCTCAGCCCGTGCAGCGCGGCGGTGGCGGGACCACAGCTCTGCCGGTGCTCCGCATCGAGGGCTCCGCGCGCGCGCTGCTCATCGGCGAGCGCACCGCGCTCAATTTCCTCGGCCACCTCTCCGGGGTCGCGACGATGGCGGCGCGTGCGGCGCGTGCGGTGGAGGGAACCGGTGCGCGAGTGCTCGACACGCGCAAGACCACCCCGGGGCTGCGAGCGCTGGAGAAGGCGGCGGTGGCGGCGGGCGGTGCGCACAACCACCGCGTGGGGTTGTACGACGCGATCCTGATCAAGGAGAACCACATCGCCGCTGCGGGCGGGATCGCACGGGCGGTGGAGCTCGCGCGCGCGGCTGCCCCCGAGTTGGCGCAGACGCTGGAGGTGGAGGTGCGCAACCCCGAGGAGATCGCGCAGGCGCTCGCCGCGGGGGCGCCGCGGCTGTTGCTCGACAACATGGACGTCGCGCAACTGCGCGCCGCCGTGACCCTGGTCGCCGGGCGCGCGCGGCTGGAGGCCAGCGGCGGGGTGACGTTGCAGACGCTCCGGGAGCGGGCGGAGACCGGGGTAGAATGGATCTCGATGGGCGCCCTGACCCACTCGGCGCCGGCGCTTGACCTCTCGATGATCTTGGAGGCGCTGCCATGAACCTCCCGATGGTCCCCACCCAGGCACCCACCCCGGAGCTTGCACCCGAGCAGATCGCACAGATGCAGGGCGAGGTGCGCGCGCTCGCCGCCGAGCGCGGCGCGGTGATCCTCGCCCACAACTACCAGGTGCCAGAGGTACAAGACGTCGCCGATTACGTGGGCGACTCGCTCGGGCTCTCGCGCCAAGCGGCCGCCGCCGAGGGCGAGGCGATCGTCTTCTGCGGCGTGCACTTCATGGCCGAGACCGCCTCGATCCTGTGCCCCGAGAAGACCGTGCTGATCCCCGACCTCGACGCCGGCTGCTCGCTGGCGGCCTCGATCGACGCCGAGCAGCTCGCGCAGTGGCGGGCGCAGTACCCGAGCGGCGTGGTGGTGATGTACGTGAATACGACGGCCGAGGTGAAGGCGCTCACCGACTACTGCTGCACCTCGGCCAACGCCGTGCAGGTCGTGCGCCACATCTACGACACGCACGGCCCCGACACCGAGATCCTGTTTGGGCCCGACATGTGGCTGGGCGCCTACGTGGAGAAGGAGCTCGGCAAACGGATGCACGTGTGGGACGGCGAGTGCCATGTGCACGCCGGCATCCGCCCCGCCGACATCGCCGCCACGCGCGCCGCCCATCCCGGGGCTGACTTTTTGATCCACCCCGAGTGCGGCTGCACCACCTCGGTGATGGAGTTCCTCGCCGCCGGCGACATCGCCGCGGAGGGCGTGCACATGCTCTCGACCGGGGGGATGCTGAAGTACGCCGAGCAGGCCGAGCATCGGGCGGCGGCCGGGGCGGTCGAGGGCGCTGGCGTCGAGCGGTGGGTGGATGGCGAGGGCGCCACCACGACGCCGGATGGCGATGGCAGCGCCGGCGAGAGCGGTGTCGGCGAGCGCCGCGAGGTGGTGGTGGCCACCGAGACGGGGATGCTCTACCCCCTGCGGATGGCCGCGCCCGACATCGAGTTCATTCCCGCCAACGCGGAGGCCAGCTGTGTGTACATGAAGATGATCACGCTCCCCAAGCTGCGCGACTCGCTGAGGGAGATGAAGTGGGAGGTGCGCGTCTCGCCGGAGATCGCGGAGCGCGCGCGGGTGCCGATCGACCGCATGGTGGCGATCGGGTAGGGAGCAGGGTGTAGGCGCAAACGCCAACATTCCTTGACGTTTGTGTGCGCTTACGCTAACATAATTTCATGCTCACGAGCATGCCCACTGGAGAGGGTGACCTTGCGCCGACGCTCATCGCCCAGATCGGCGCCAGGAGCGGACTCAGCCAGGCCGAGCTTGCGCGGCGCGCGGGAATCGACCGCTCGGTCCTGAACGCCTACGCCCATGGCCGCCGGCAGCCGTCCGTTGCGGCCCTGGGGCGTATAGCGCGTGGAGCGGGCTTCGAGCTGGACCTGGTTCCCGCCGCCAACGACGCCGCGGCCGAGCACTCCGGCCGGGTCCTGTCGATGGTTCTTGATCTGGCCGGGTCGTTGCCCTTCAAGGGGAGAGGCGAGCTCGAGTATCCACCACTGATCCGGCTGCGCTCATGAGCGAGCTCGGCGACCAGCTGCTTGCCGTTCACGACGGTCTCGCCGCCGCCGGCATCCCGCATGCAATCGGCGGCGCGATCGCGCTCGGCTATTGCGTCCTCGAGCCGCGCGGCACGCGCGACGTGGATGTGAACGTCTTCGTCCCCCCCGAGCGCGCGCGGGAGGTGTTCGCGGCGCTGCCGGCGGGAGTCGAGGTCAGCGGCGCTCAGCTTGAAGCGGGCCGAACGCGACGGTCAGGTGAGGCTGCGCTGGGGGATTACCCCAATCGACCTGTTCCTCAGCGTGCTGCCATTCCACGATCGCGTTGAGGCGCACGTGCGCCTCGTCCCGTTCGAGGGCCACTCGATCCCGGTGCTCGACTGTACCGCGCTCGCGGTCTTCAAGGCGATGTTCGATCGTGCCCGTGACTGGGTGGACATCGAGGCGATGGTCGAGGCGCGCTCGCTCGACGTCGACGATGCGGTCCACTGGATCCGCGAGATGGTCGGTGACGATCGCCGGGTCGAGACGTTGACCTCGCTGAATAAAAGCCGTCGCTCACAAGGTGAGCCACCGCCGCTGCGCCCGAAGGCCGACGGCGCGACGCTGGGCGAGTCGGCCTAGAACTCCTCGGCCGTGTGAGGCCCCACGCAGGCAACCGCGAGATTCTCGGTGATTCCCTCGGCGACTTCGCGGACCTGCTCGTAAGTGACCGCGTCGAGGGCGGCGATCACTGCGTCGGGGTCGATCGCCTCGTCGAACACGATCGACTGGCTGGCGGCGTAGCGGGCGACGGCGTTGGTGTTCTCGAAGGCCAGCACCAGCCGGCCGGCGGCGTAGGCGCGGGCGCGGGCCACCTCGTCCTCGGTGGGGCCGTCGGCGCGCAGCTCCTCGACGATCTCGCGCATGCGGGTGTAGGCCTCGATGCACTTGCTGGAGTCAAGGCCCGACCCCAGTTGCAGGATCGGCACATCGGCAAAGGAGTGGTCGAGCGCGTACACGGAGTAGCAGAGGCCCCGTTTCTCGCGGATCTCATCGAACAGCCGCGAGCCCATCGAGCCCCCCAGCAGCGTCGAGTAGATCGCGAGCGCCGCGCGCTGGGGGCGATCGGTGACGTCCACCGCCGGGCGGTAGATCATGCGCAGGTGCGACTGGTTGGTGTCGCGCTGCTCGACCGCGATCTGCGGCGCGAACGCGGGCGCCGGCACGTAGGGCTCGGGCTCGCCGAGCGCGGGGAAGCGCGCGAAGCACTCGTGCAACTCGGCTTCGGGAGGTAGGTGGTCGAGGTTGCCCACGAGGAACGCACCCCCGCGGGCGCCCGCCCAGCGGCGCTCGCGGAAGGCGACGATCGCCGCGCGCGTGAAGCTGCGCAGGTTCTCCTCGGGGCCCAGCACCGTGCGCCCCAGCGGGTGCTCGCCGAAGGCGGCGCGGTCGATCAGGTACTCGGCGACGGTCGAGGGCTGGTCGTAGGCGCGGTTGATCTCCTGGATGACCACACCGCGCTCGCGGTCGAGCTCCTCGGGGTCGATCCGCGGGCGGCCCACGAAGTCGCTCAGCAGGTCGATCGCCGCCGGCGCGGACTCGGCGCGCACGGTGATGTGGAAGGCGACGAGGTCGTGGGAGGTGTACGCGTTCAGCACGCCGCCGAGGCGCTCGGCCGTCTCGTTGACGTCGGTGTACGTCGGGTACTTCTCGCCGCCCTTGAACACGAGGTGCTCGAGGAAGTGCGCCATCCCGTTCTCCTCGGGGCGCTCGGTGCGCGCGCCGGCGTCGAACGCCACCAGCGCCGTCAGCGCGCGCGTGCCCGGCACCTCCACGCGGTGGACGGGCAGCCCGTTGGTGGGAACCGTGGTGGTGGTGATGCTCGCCATCGCCCTACCTTATTGGACTTGCGCCGCGCTCCGGGGGTGCAACCTCGTAGGCTGAGGGGCGATGACCACTCGTCGAGGACCCCTGGCGTTCGTGGCCGCGCTTGCCGCGGTCGTGGTGCTGTTATTGGCGCTGATGGCGGCGGGCATCTGGTGGGGTGGGCACCCCGAAGACCTACCCGGGTTCATGCAACGCACGTTCGTCGCCAACCGCGGCACGCGCGTGGTGGACGAAGCGCTGGCGCGGATCCACCGGGAGTACTACCGTCCGATCGGCGAAGCCCAGCTCTCCAACGCCTCGATCGCGGGCGCCGTTGCCAGCCTCAACGACCCCTTCTCGCACTACCTCACCCCCAAGGAACTGGCCGAATTCGATCACCCCGGCAGCTTCAGCGGCATCGGCGTCGAGGTCAACCCCAACTCCAGGGGGCTACAGATCGTGCAGGTCTTCAACGACACGCCGGCATCCCGCGCCGGCCTGAAGCCCGAAGACCTGATCGTCGCGGTCAACGGCCGCAGCCTCGCGGGCCTGCCCGAGGACGACGCGACCAGCCTCGTCAAAGGTGCCCCTGACACCGACGTGACGCTGCGCGTGGAAGAACCGGCCGCCGCGGGCCAGCCAGCCGGCGACGCCGGGACACATACGAGCGGACATGCGGGCGGTTCGGGCGGTTCGTCGAGCGGGAATTCGGCCGGGCAGCGGGCGGGCGGGCAACCTACGGTTCGCACCGTCACCCTCACCCGCGCCACGATCTCCGAGCCGGTCGTCGCCTCGATCACGCGCAAGGTCCACGGCATCCCCCTCGGCGTGGTGGCGCTCGCCGAGTTCAGCGCCGGCGCCCACGCGGAAGTGCTCGAAGCGGTCGAGCACGAGCTGCAGCAGGAGCACGTGCGCGGGCTGGTGCTCGACCTGCGCTCGAACCCCGGCGGCCTCGTCGAAGAGGCGCAGCTGATCGCCTCCTACTTCCTGCCCCGCGGAGCGGTCGTCGTCACCACGCGTGGGCGCGTGCAGCCGACCCAGGTGCTGCGCGCGCAGGGGGGAGCGATCCCGGCCTCGATCCCGATGGTCGTGCTCGTGGACCGCGACACCGCCTCCGCCGCGGAGATCACGACGGGCGCGCTGCAGGACCACCACCGCGCCACGGTGGTGGGTACGCACACGTTCGGCAAGGGCGTGTTCCAGGAGGAGCAGTCGCTCGCCAACGGCGGCGCGCTGGACATCACTGTCGGCGAGTACTTCACCCCCAACGGCCACAACCTCGGCGGCGGTGGGGTGCGCGAGGGTGGCGGGATCACTCCCGAAGTGAAGGTGCCGGCCAAGCTCATCGACACCCCCTACGCCCTGGCGGTCGCGCTCGAAACGCTCGCCGCCAAAGTCAAGTGAAACCTCACCAACCCGGGGGCGGCCGGGGCAAACGGGGTGGCCGGGAGGGGCAGCGGGACCGAAGCGGCGGGGCTGGCGGGAGCGCGGCTCGCGGCGTCGGTCAGAGCGGCAAAGGCGGTCGCCGCCCGGGCGGCCCGGGCGGGGCACGCGTGGTGTGGCCGCCGCAGCAGCGCGAGAGCGCGCAGGAGGCGATCGAGCAGCTGATGCGCGACCGCGGCCTCGCGCGCCGCTTCGAGCAGGGCGTCGAGCAGGCGGCCCGGGCTGCACGCGAGCGTCCGCGGGTCGCGGTCGGTGCCGGGGCGCGGCGGGACTTACGTGAGCTGGCAACGTTCACGATCGATCCCGCCACCGCACGCGACTTCGACGATGCGATCTCCGCCGAGCGCAGCGGATCGGATCCCGCCCACCCCGCGATCACGGTGTGGGTGCACATCGCCGATGTGAGCGCCTACGTGCGCGAGGGCTCCCCGGTGGACGTGGAGGCGCGGGAGCGCGCCACCAGCGTGTACGTGCCCGGTGCCGTGGAGCCGATGCTCCCCGAGGCGCTCTCCAACGACGCGTGCTCGCTGCTGCCCGGCAGGGACCGTGCGGCGGTGACCGTGGAGCTGGAGTTGCATGGCGCGGAGGTCAGACGCACCGCGTTCTACCGCTCGACCATCCGCTCCGACGAGCGCCTCGACTACGAGCGCGTGGACGCGATCTTCGCCGGGCGCGAGCCGGCGCGCGAGCCGTGGGCGCAGCCGCTGGCCGCCGCCCGCGAGGCATCGGCGGCGCTCGCGCAGGAGCGCTTGAGTCACGGCGGGGCGCTCACGTTGGAGTCCGAGGAGCCCGAGTTCGAGTTCGACGAGCACGGCGAAGTGAGCGACATCAAAGGGCGCGTGCAAACGGAGTCCCACCGCCTGATCGAGCACCTGATGATCGCCGCCAACGAGGCCGTTGCGCAGGAGCTGCAGCGCAAGCAGGCGCCGTGCCTGTACCGCGTGCACGAGCGTCCGCGGGCGGCGAGCGTCGAGCGTCTCGTCGAGCAGCTGGCGTCGCTGGGCGTGGCCACGCCGGCGGTGGGAGCGCAGATGTCCCCCGCACAGGCGGCGGAGCTGGTGGGCGAGGCCTCGCGTCTCGTCGAGGCTCACGTGCAGCGCACGATCGCCCGCGCGCGCGGCGGCGACGCGGCGGTGGCACCGACGGGCGGCCGGCAGGCGCTGACGGGGCTGGTGTTGCGTGCGCTGCAGCCGGCGTACTACTCCCCCCGCAACCTCGGCCACGCGGGGTTGGGGTCGGCGTGCTACTGCCACTTCACCTCGCCGATCCGCCGCTACCCCGATCTCGTATGCCACCGCGCGCTGCTCGCGACGCTGGGCGAGCCAGAGCGCGCCCCGCGCGCGGAGACCCTCGTGGAGCTGGGCGAGTGGACCTCTGAGCGCGAGCGCGAAGCGATGCAGCTGGAGCGCGACGGCGACGACGTGGCGCGCTGCTTCGCGCTGGAGCGCCAGCTGCTCGAGCACGGCCTGGAGCAGACGTTCATAGGCGAGGTCGTAGGCGTGATCGGCGCGGGTGCGTTCGTCGCGTTCGGCCGCCCCGCGGGGGGGGATTTGAACCCGCCCGCCCCGGGCGGCTACCGCTACGAGGGGATGCTGCCGGTGCGACGCCTCGCGGCCACGATGGCGGCGCGGGCCCCAAAGGAGGGGGAGGATGGGGCCCCCGCCCCGGAGGGCGGGGCCGGGTTGGGGGCGGGGCGCACGAGCAACCCGCGCGCCCGGCCCCACCGCTCCTCGCGCGGCAACGGCGGGGCGACCCGCGAGTGGTGGGAGCTCAACGAGCAGGGCACGATCCTGCGCGGCGAGCGCTCCGGCGTGACGCTGCGCCTCGGTGACCCGATCGCCGTGCGGGTGGGGCGCGTGGATCCGCGGCGCGGCCGCGTGGACCTCGACCTGGCGCCGACCGATGATGAGGAGCAAGCTGGCGGAAAACGGACAAAGCGGGCATCGGGCACAACAGCGAAGCAGGCATCGCGCAAGAAGGCAAAGCGGGCCCCGCGCGGGCGGTAGGCTCGGAGGACGATGGCGAAGACGCGAGGCGGCAAGCGCAAGGTGGGCGCGGGGGACGTGGCGAGCAACCGCTACGCCTCCCACCGCTACCACCTGCTGGAGCGCCTGGAGTGTGGGATCGAGCTGCGCGGCACCGAGGTGAAGGCGCTGCGCGACTCGGGGGCGCAGCTGAAAGAGGGGTATGTGGCGATCCACGACGGGCAGTTGTGGCTGCACAGCGTGCACATCCCCCCCTACGCGCCCGCCGCGCGCGAGAACCACGAGCCCGAGCGCGACCGCCGGCTGCTGGCGCACCGCAGCGAGATCGAACGGCTGGCGGTGAAGGTCAGCGAGCGCGGCCTGACGCTGGTGCCGACACGGATCTACTTCAAGGAAGGCCGCGCCAAGGTCGAGATCGCGCTGGCGAAGGGCAAGGACCTGTACGACAAGCGCGAGGCGATTCGCGAGCGCGAGATGAAGCGGGATATGGAACGCGTGACCCGCGCCCGCCGTTGAGCTCTCGCGTCTCTCGGTTGGTGAGCACGCTACGCGGGGTGGGTGGGCTCAGTCCCCTTGCCTCGCTTGCTCATTGACCCCGCGGGAGCGACGTGACTTACAACCGGCCGAAGGAGTGCCCGGCGGAGGTGAGGATGTGCGTCTCGGCCATCCCGAAGGCGAGCCCCGCGGCGAGGCCGATGTAGACGATGCCGACCAGCAGGCGGTGGTGGGGGGCGACGCGGTAATACGCTTCCTGTGCCGGGGAGCGGGTTTTCCGTAGCTTCCAGCGACGGTAGAGTTCGAAGCCGCCGAATAGCACGATGATCAGCAGTACCGGGTTGGAGGGCAGCGAGAAGAGCAGCACGAGTAGCGCGCCGAAGCCGACGAACCACATCCACGGCGCCATCGCCGCCATCGCACGGCCGCCGTCCAGCGGCACGATCGGCAGCAGGTTGAAGAGGTTGATGAGGAAGCCCACGTAGGCGAGCGCGATCAGCATGTCGGAGTGAAGCAACTCCCCGACGACGGCGACGACCGCGGCGGCGAGGCTGCCGAGGATCGGGCCGGCCAGCCCAACCCGCGCCTCGGCGAGCGCGTTGTCGCCGAGCGAGCGGGAGGTGATGAGGGCGCCCATGAAGGGCACGAACATCGGCGCGCTCGACCGAATCCCCTCGCGGCGCAGCGCGATCACGTGGCCCATCTCGTGAATGAACAGCAGCACCACAAAGCCGGCGGCGAACTCCCACCCCCAGAAGAGCGAATACGCGGCGACGGAGATCAGCGCGGTGCCGGCGGTGATGAAGATCTTCGCGTTGGGCAGCGCCACCAGCAGCCCCTTCAGCACGGCGCCGAACTTCGCCAGCAGCGCCGCCAGTCCCGCGAAGGCGCTGCCGATCCGCTTGCGCAGCCCCTGGCGCTGTTGGCCGAAGGGCTGGCCGCCCCGGTCAACGGCGGGAGCGGGGGCGGTGGTGGGCGTCAGGGGGACGCCGTTCAGCGTGGTGGTGGAGTGCGACGGGTAGCTCGCGGATACGACGGGGATCTCATCCATGGCATCTCCATTGTGGCAGGCGCGATAAGTGGTGGCTAAGAGCGTGCTCACGAGCCTTCGGGGTGCCGTGCTAGCGGGGCTTCTTCAGGCGGTGCACCCCGGGGCCGTTCGGGTTTTTCCGGAGATTGCGGGAAGAGTTATGAAAAGCTCTTGCATTCTTCGCGGGACGGGCGTATGTTGGATCTAGACGCGGAACCGAGCCGCCGAAGAGCGAGGCCAACGAGGTGTGAGGCCGCGCCACCCAAGCCGGAGGGCCGCAAGGCCCGCCGAGGCGGGTTCCTCGAAAGGCGGCCCGGAACCGCGTCGATTGTTTAAGCAGCCCCGCTACACTGGGTAAGCAAGAACATCCCCGGGGGACGACAGGCTTCGACGCGGTCGGTTCGTGGGGGTGGTGGCGAGCCGAGGTTCCGGGAGGCCTCGTAAATCACCCGGAAAACCATAAGTGCGGACTCACACGAGTACGCCCTCGCGGCCTGATTAGAAACCAGGCCTGAGGTCTCGGCCCCCGTTAGCCTGCGGCGGGGATAACCGGGATCAGATAGCAGGCTCACCCGGCAAGGTCCGCTCTCGCCGAACCGGGAACACCTTCAGGGAGCTGGTCCCCCGCAACCCCGCCGGCGAGGCGAGCAGGGGATGAGACCAGAGCGCCGGCTACGCTCGTAGAAGCCGCCTTTTCACGCGACTGCGGACGCGGGTTCGACTCCCGCCGTCTCCACTTTTTCGGACGTTGCGCAAACCCCGGTTGTGATGGCGCGATCGGGCGTGATGATGCGGTAGGTCGGCTGGATGTCGGTCTTCCCGTTGACGCGCAGCTCGGCGATGAGGATGCGCAGGAGCGCCTTGGCCTTCTCGGGCTCGCCGTCTGCGATGACTGATTCGAGTTGGCTGGCGGTCGCGGCGAGGTCGGCTGCTGTGGGCGCGTGTGCGGCCTCGTCGGCGCCGTTGTCGGCGAGCTCGGCCTGTTGGGCGCGGAGGTCGTCGAGGCGGGCGTTCAGGCGCGAAACGCGTTGTTCGCAGCGCTCGGGGGAGAGTCGGCCTTGCTCGAAGGCCTCGAAGTAGCGCTCGATCGAGCGTTCGACACGGGTGATCTCGGCGGTGATCGAGCGACGTTGCTCATCCGAGCGCTGGTCGCTCGCGCTGCGCTTGCTCTTGGGCGGCGCCGAGGGCGTCGTGGATCAGCGGGCCGTCGCGGTAGATGCCGGTAAGTTGGCGCAGGACGGCGGTCTTGAGCTTCTCGCGTGAGACGCGCTCACCTTGGCAGGCTTTGGGGCCGTACTTCTGGCGGGCGGTGCAGGCGTAGTAGTGGTAGGTGCCGCCTTTGCCGCGCGCTGACATGCCGATGTAGGCGCGTCCGCAGTGGCCGCAGCGGATCACGCCGGAGAGTAGGAAGTCCGAGCGGTTGCCGCGGCGGCGGGATGCGTCGCTGCCGCGCTCGGCGAGGATCGCCTGGGCGTGGTCGAAGGTGGCTTGGTCGATCAATGGCTCGTGCGTGGACTGGAAGTCCTGGTTGCGCCAGCGGATGCGTCCGAGGTAGGTCGGGTTGGTGAGGACGCGGTGGACGGCTGGGTGGCCCCAGCCGGCGCTCGGCGCCGGTGCGTGCTTGGCGCCGAGCTGCTGGGCGATTGCGATTGTGCCGAGCCGGTCCTGCGTGTAGAGCTGGTAGATGCGCTTGACGGTCGGCGAGGTGATCGGGTCTGGTGCGAGTTGGCCGTCGTGGAGCGTGTATCCGAAGGGTGGGCGTCCGCTGTACCAGCGGCCTTCCTTGGCGCGGCGTTCGATACCGGCGGTGATGCGATCGACGATGGTGGCGTGCTCGAACTCGGCGAACACGCCGAGCATTTGCAGCATCATCCGGCCTGCCGGTGAGCCGGTGTCGAATGGCTCTGTCGCTGAGCGCAGGATCACGCCGAGCTTGTCCAGTTCCTCGGCGATGCCGGAGAGTTGGCGCACCTTTCTTGATAGCCGGTCGATCCTGTAGACGAGTAGCTGGTCGATGCGGCCTTGGCGGGCGAGGTCGAGCGCGGCTTGCAGGCCGGGCCGGTCGAGCTTCGTGCCGGTCGAGCGGTCGTCGTGGCGGGCGACGATTCGCCAGTCTTCTTGCACCTTGCAGAATGCCTCCAGCCGTTCGTGCTGGGAGGCGAGCGAGGTTGGCTGGTTCTCCTCGTCGGTGGAGATGCGGGTGTAGAGGCAGATGCGCGTCATGGGATGGCCTCCCGCTCGTAGTCGTCGCGGCTGTGGGGCTGGTCGATCAGATCAGATCCGTCGTCAGGCTTCAAGCCCTCATGCTCGCCGCTGCCGGGGTCTTCCGGGCGGCGGTGCAGCGGAGAGAGCCGATCCCAGAAGCCGGGCTGCTCGTGATGCCAGCGGCGCCCGAGCGCGCACGCCATGTCGGCCGGTCCCAGGCCATGGCTGATGGGCAGCTCGCTGAGTGCGACCGGCGGCTGAGTGGGGTCGGTGATCGACTCCCAGAGTCTGCTCAGCGGCCCTGCGTCCGCAGCGCGGGTCGTGGTTGTGGCGAGTATCGGCCAGCGCCCGTCGAGGTTGACCAGAGAGCTGTCCTGACGGTGGCGTTCTCGCTTGGGCTCAAGCGCGGCATACGCCCGGCGTAGCGTGTCGATCCTGCCCGGTCCTGGTACGACGAACAGGACGTTGCACATCTGCGTTTGGTCGTGCAGGCGAGCCTCGGCGAGCTTGTAGCGCTCGATCTTGTCCTCAAGGCGCTGCTGTGTCTCGGTGGCACGGTCCCACTCAAGGAAGCACTCGATCGCGCCGGCGGGAACGTCGAGGATGAGGCCCGCGTCTGGCCGCACAAGCTCGACAGGCCCGTTGCTGCCAAGACGCTCGGTGGCGCGGCGGGTCGAGTCCCAGGCGGTCACGCCCATGTGAGGATCGGGCAGGGTTGCGGCGATCAGATCGCACACGAACTGGTTTGCTCCCAGGCGATGCGCGAGCTGCGTGTGCGAGGCCCAGTCCTCGCGGCGCTGCCAGCCCAGCCGCTTGGGCTCCACGCCAAGGCTTGAGGCGACGAGGATCGCGCCGGCGTCATCGAGCAGCCAGTGCGCCTGCGGCTTACCCGAGCCGAACGGGCCGTGCGGGTAGAAGTGGTCGATCACACGTTCCCGGTAGAGGAACAGCAGCCGGTCCTGGCAACGACGACGCGAGGAGAAGAACAGCAGCTCAAGCTGGCCGGTGGCGAGCACCTGATGGTCATACAGGCATGTGGCGATCTCCCGGTCACGCCATGTCAAATGCCGCGCAAGATCGAACACGCGATCGGCGCTCACTCGCATCCCACGCCGCTGTGCGGCTCTTGATCTCTCGGAACGATCACTCGTCCTTATTTGTCGGGGCTTGCTCACTGGTCCGATCTCCTGCTCCCGTGCGGCTTTTCGGGCCTCCCAGCCGGCGGGGTCGCGCCGTCGAAAGCGTCGGGGCAAACGCTGCCCAAAGCGCTGCCGCAAACGCCGCCTCCATCCCTGTGGGCCGCGTCACGCAGCAGCCCGGCGAGCAGCGCCGTCGCTTCGTGCTCCTGCTCAGATGAGAGCGCGACCAACTGCGGCGCTCTTACATGAACGCCGCGGCGGTAGTTATTGTGCGCAGATTTTGACGCCCGCCTGCGCGGGCGACGAGTGTCTTGGCTCAGAGTGTTTGGTGCCGGCGGAAGACCCTGCAAGGGGGAAGCTCGGAAGAAACTCCCTCCAATAGTTAAAAGTGCTTTTGACCGTCAAAATGGGTCAGCCTACGGCAAAGGTTTAGGAAATCTTTAAAGGCTGCAACGGTCAGGCAACCGGATCGTTGGGCATCCGGTAGGGAGCGAAGCGGCGATTGCTTGGAGGCGCAGCCGTCTCCAGTCCCTCGCCTTCCGGCGCGGCGAACACGACCGGTAGCGCGCTAAAAAGTGGCTCGGAGATGAGCCGCAGATGATGGTAGACGTAGTACAGGTTTGCGGGATTGTCGTGCAGGATCACGCCAACGGCGATCTGATGGCGCTGGATTCCGCGCCGGAACTTGAGCAGGTCGGTCCAGACCTCCCATCGCTCCATCTCGATCGCCACGCCGATCCGCGCGCCGCCGTCAAGCTCGAACGACTTCCACAGGTCGTAGCGGTCGTTGATCGGCAGATTGTCGTACTGCGGCCCGAAGGGCGGCACCCGCACCTCTGGCCTCCAGCTCGGGGCCAACCGCTTCTTGATCTCCTGTGGTCTGTACGGAGGTTGAGGCGCGTGCTCCGCGCAATGCGCGATAACCGCCTGCTCGATCTCGGCCAGAGCGCCAACACGCCGCAGAATGTAGGCTGCGCCAGCCTGATCCTCTACGCGAAGGCGATATCCGTGCGCCACCCGGGGGCACTCTACAGCGCTCCATCGAGCTGCCGTCTCGACGGTGTGCTGCGCTACCCTTGCGCCATCGTGCGGCGCTCAAGGACGACGATACCCGCCTCTGCGCACGGCTATCGCGGCGTGGCCCACATGAAGTCCCTGGCCCTCGTGGCGACGATGGTCGTCACGATGTTCGCCAGCGTCACGTCCGCGTCGGCTTCTTGTCCGGTAGGGCACAGCGAAGCGCTCGAAGCAGCAACGGTCCAGGCGACTGCCGTAGCGCACCCTGGACATACATGGAGTCATCCCGGCTATACGACGATAAGCGTGACGACGACGGGCGCGGAGAAGTGCATCACCCTCGAAGAATCGGTCGCCCTACTACCACACGAACTTGCAGAAGGGCTCGGGGCCAAGACACTGAAAGACGCTGCCACGATAAGCGAAGGCTCAAGAGCGCTGGTATCCACTTCATGGGAAGTCGATCACCCCGGAGAAGTCGAAGATGTTGACGAGCCGAACTCCGAAGAAGTTGTGCAGATAGCTTGGTCGTGTGACGCGCCCGGTGTCACAGGTAGCTTTGTCGTCACCTCACACGGCCTGGTCGGGCCGACGATCACGAGCAGCGGACAGTTTGGCAGCGTCTCGGCTGCCTGGTGCACATCGACCCGCAAGCGTGAAAAGCTCAAGCGAGAGCACGAAGCTGCGCGGCGCCGCAAAGAACGGCCCAAGAGAGAAGCGGAAGAAAAGAAGGAAAGGGCCGAAGAACGCAGGCAGGAAACAAGCCCGCTGGGACAGGCCAAGAAGGCCTTCGTCAGCGCGGCCCACGCAGAAGGTCGACACCCGTTGAATGAGGTCTCGTCGTTCGGCACAAAATGCCGACGGACAGGCGGCTCGACGTTCGTGTGTAGCTGGTTGTGGATTCGCTCGGGCCCGTACCACAACGAGGAGATAACAGCAACGGTCACGCACGAACACGGGCACTACTACGTTGGCCCCTTCAGCTCCAACGAATAGGAGTTCGCCCCGACGCCCGTGCGGCGAGGTCCGTTCTACGTGCCGCGTCTCCAGGCCTACTTCGCGGTCGTGTTGCGGTACGCTGAGGTCGTGGCTACCGCACTCGACAAGGACAAGCTGCACGACGTGCTCGACCGAGCGGTGATCGTGATTGACGAGCGGGATCTGGAGCGCTCGCGCCGCGATCCTCGCGTGCGCGCGTTTCACGAGAGCGCCGACCAGTTGATGGCCGAGTTGGAAGCCGAAGGCGCCGACTACTGCTGAAGGATGAGCCATTGCCGGCGTAGCCGGGGGTTGCCCGGCACCGGCTGCTCGGAATCTTGAAAGCCGAAGCGCTGCTGCCACATCACGGCGGTGTCTTGGTCGAACGGGTCAACCACGAGGGCGGTCGCACCGACGTAGAGCAGCGCGCGGCGCGCGCTGGTGTCGGCATGACGCAGCATCTCGTCGCCGATGCCAGGCGTGTCTGCGGTGCGCGCGAATTGCGCGAGCAGGATCGCCGGTTGGGTGCGGTAGTGCACGCCGCCGAGCTGTGCGCGTCCCTCGCGGCTGAGCGCGATCTGCGCGGCGCACAGCGCATATACCCCCGTGACCTTGCCGTGGCTGAGCCGCACTCGGACGGTCGCCTCCTGCGGTTCGTTCAGGGCGCGCTCGGCCAACCATCCGGCGACGCTCTCCCCGGCAGGACCCGGGACCGGCTCGAACGAGCGGATCGCCTCGCCCAACTCGGGCAGCGCCGCGACGATCCGCTGATCGACGCGCACGTACGCGCGTGCGCGCTCCAGAACCTCGTGGGAGAGTGGCTGGTCGGGGACGTTCATGACGGCATCGAAGCCTAGCCGCCGCCCCTGTCGCCGCTTGCAACAACAAGGCTGGGGCAACCTGCGCTGAGTCCATCTGCGCCAGAACCCCCCAAGGGACGGGACCAGAGCGCAGCTTAGGGCCTATCCCTATAGGGCGTTGGCTGTGCGTGCGGTGTGCGCGCGCTTGAGGGCGATCATGCCGCTCGCGAGTTGGAGGAGGGCGAGATGGTTTTCGTCCTTCTTGGACCAGCGGATGAGGATCGCCCGGTTGCGGTTGAGCCATGAGTGACAGGCCTCGACCACCCACCTCCGCGCTCGCCAGTCCGGGTTGTGATGCTTGAGGCTGATCTCCTCGCCGCGAGCGCGAATGTGTGGGGTGAACTCGCGGCCTTCAAGAAGTTCGCGGACGACGGGGAAATCGTAAGCCTTGTCCAAGCAAAGTCCTTGGGGGTCGGCCTCGGTTGGTTCGGGTCGCTCGATCGGGATCGAGTCGAGCGTCGCCTTCAGCAGCTTGTGATCGTTGCGGTTCGCGCCGTCGTGAGCGATCCCGATCGGGACGCCACGTGCCTCGACGAGGAGCGAGCGCTTCGCCCCCCCTTGGCCCGGTCAGTGGGATTAGGACCAGTCCTCGGCCCGCCGAGCGGCGCTTTGCTCATCGCACCGTCGGCCGCCAACCAAGACCAGTCGATACCGACCTGCGCGTCGTAGTCGAGCAGTCCTTGGCGCCAAATCTCATGAAAGACGCCTGCCTGCTCCCACTCCTGAAAGCGCCGATGCGCCGTTGAGGAATTACACACCCCCGTCGCGTTGAGCGCGTTCCACTGCATACCAGTGCGCAGCACGAGCAAGATCGCGTCCATCACCTCACGCTTGGGAAGACCGCGCCGGTGAGTTCCCAACGGATGCTCAGGCGCCTGCGGCAACAAAGGCTCGATTCGCTCCCACAACCAGTCCGGCATACGCCAGCCATCGTCGCGGTCAACCAAACCCATCACGCACCCCCTTATGTCCGATCAACAGATCGAACCCGGAGTTCGCCGCTACACCACCAAAACCCTCCTACAGGGATAGGCCCTAAGGCAGGAGCTTGTGCAAATAGGCGATGGCGACCGCCGTCGAGGCCAGGACCGCCTCCGCCATCTCCTGCGGCACGTGGTGCGGTTCTTTGTCTGCGCCATGACCGCCCACCTTGTTGCGCGGCGAGGCAGGGGCGAGCACGCAGAATCGCATGAACTCAGGAACGAGGTCGGAAGCCACGAGCAGGTCGAACAGCTTGAAGGCGGCGTCCTTCTCGTCATAGGCGACGCCGCGATGCTTGAGCACGGCCTTCATCGCGCTCTCCACCGCACAGGCGGACTGATGCACGGACTGGGGTAGAGCGCTTGGCGTGCCAAGCGCCAGCTCCGACCGCGCCGACTCGAAGTGGCTCTTGGCGGACATGAGGCGTGGGTCTTCGATGGCGCTCAGCGCCGGGCGCACTGCTGCCTCCACATGCTCGTCTCCGATCCAGCGAAACCCGTCGCTGCGGTTGAACTCCCACGGGATGCCGCGCTTGCGACAGATGCTCGTGATGCGCGTGACCGTGGAGTTGAGCTTGTCCTTGCTGAATGCCTTGAAGACCGCCACGCGGAAATCCGGCTCGGGCATGTGGAGGAGCGCGGCTTCGGTCACAGCCTCTTCGCCTTGGCGCACAGCGCCGACGCTCACCGCCGCCGGCTGTTCGCCGGCTGCCCGCTTCACGGCGTTGATCAAGCGGTCAGCCGGCGCGTCAAGCCACACTTCCCGAACGGCTCTCGTGTAATCGTCGAAGTTCGCGTAGTCATCGCCCCAGAACCCGTAGAGAGCATCCTGGTTCGAGCAGCTCTCCAGGGTCTTGAGGATCAGCTTTCGTGCAGGCACGTCCATCCCGGTGGCTGGGCGCTGGGAAGCCGTGTCGAGTATCGGGTTCGCCGCGGTCATGGCGCCTAACGGTAGCGCTAGGCAGAATCCAGGATCAGCGTCAGACTCCCGCGTCGTTGGACTGGATCAACATGTCAGCTTCTGGCACCATGTTCGGACCCTGCAAGCGTTGCGCAAAAGGATCGTCGAGTGAGCTAGATGCTCAGCGACTCCGTCTGCACGACCACGGGGTTTGCGCAACGTACGACCCTCTCCACCATCTTGACGAAGGTCGAACCGGCCCAGTCCCTCCGGGGGCTGGGCCTTCGGCGTTCCCTGGCGAGGATGACCGCGTCTGTCGGCTGATAGGGGGCTGCTAATGGCGTCGCCAATCTAAGGCGGGTCGCATCCCGCCCTCCGGGGCGAGTGTCTCAGCACCATCGAGCCGACGCGGTCGCGTCCCAGTTGCCGGGGGAATTGGCTGGGTGTAGCCCCCGCTGGGTGGGATGTTATGCGGCGATCACCTCCTGAGTGCTCTCGGCTGGGGGCTGGGCGGGTGTGGTGCGTAGCTCGCGGCGTAAACGCCGATTTCCGCGACGGTCTTGGGGTTCATCTTTACGCCGCGCCAGCCGCGGCTTGTGAGCTCAAGGACTGCCCAGATGAGTGACAGTGCGGAGGTCTCGCCGGGGAACCGTCCGATCACCTTGGTGCGCCGGGCGGACCTCCACGAACGTTCTCTCCAGCAGATTCGTGGTCCTGATCCGCTTGCGGTGCTGGGAAGGGAACCGCAGATGGGTGACCAGGGCGGGCAGGTCGTTCTCGATGACGGCCATCGCGGAGGGGTACGCGGCCCGGTAGTCCTCGATGATGCCTGCAGCTCGCGGCGGGCCTCGCCCGGGGAGCGAGCATCGTCGAAGAGTTTCCACCAGCGTGTCTTGTAGTGCTTTGTTAGTTTTGTTGTAGGAGTTTGCTTGGGTTGCGGCGAATCCTTCTCGCGTTTGGTTGTCGACGTGAGGAGCGATGATGGTCGCGGTGAGCGAAGCGAGTTCGGGTCTGAGCGGAAGGGTCGATGCGCCGTCGGTCGTGGTGGATCGGCTGGAGGCGTTCGGGGTTGAGGTGCTGGCGCCGGCGATGAACCGGTCGGTGCAGGTGCTCAACGGCGGGGTGTATCTGCGTGGGTTGATCGAGCAGGGGGCCCGCAAGTCGCTTGAGCCGATGGTTCATCGCCTCGGCGGGGACGCTGACTATCAGAGCTTGCAGCAGTTTCTGGCGGACAGTCCATGGGATCCTGGGCTGGTTGTGCGTGCGGTCGCTGAGCGGGTCGCGCCCCGGATTGGTGTTGAGGCGTGGGTGTTGGACGACACTGGGTTTCCGAAGGACGGGAAGGACTCGCCGGGGGTCAAGCATCAGTACTCGGGGACGTTGGGGAAGACGGGGAACTGTCAGATCGGCGTGTCGGTCCACGCGGTCGGAAGACGGGGGACGGTTCCTTTGGGGTGGGCGCTGTATCTACCGGAGGACTGGTGCGAGAACGCGGAGCGGCGGCGCAAGGCAAAGATCCCGGATGAGGTTATGTTCAAGACCAAGCCGGAGCTCGGGGTCGAGCTGGTCCAGCGCGCCGCCAGCTGGGATGTGCCGAAGGCGCCGGTGCTCGGGGATCACGCGTACGGTGAGAACACCAGGCTGCGAGACCGTCTCGATCAGGCCGGGTGCGAGTACGTGCTGTCGGTTGGACCGACCACGAAGGTGTTCGAGCACGGCACCGCCTTCGCAGTGCCAACCCCAAAGGGCAACGACGGTCGGGTGCCATTCAGGCCGCGGCCGGACCGCAAGCCCGAACCAATCGGCGATCTGATCGGCGGGCTCGGAGCAGACACCGCCCAGACGGTCGCCTTCCGCGACGGACCCGACGGCGAACCGGTCTCCTCCAGGTTCATCTTCGCGCGCGTTCACGCCGCTCATGGCTGGCGCGACGATCAGCACCGCAGCGGATGGCGCGAGGGCGCCGAGGGTCCCCCGCGCGAAGAGTGGCTGATCGCCGAATGGCCCGAGGGCGAGGACGGACCGACCGACTATTGGATCTCAAACCTCCCCGCCGACACCCCGCTCGAGCGGCTCGCGCGGCTCGCGCGGATGCGCTGGAAGATCGAGCTCGACTACAAACAACTCAAGGGCGAGCTCGGCCTCGACCACTACGAGGGCCGCTCATGGCTCGGGTGGTATCACCACACCGCGCTGGTGACCGCCGCTCACGGATTCCTGACCCTGGAGCGGCAGTACCCAAATCACCCGCGGCCGGCCTGACCCTCCCTCAGGCAATCCTCCTGCTCCAGCCGCTGTTCAAGTGCTGGACCGGTCGCTGCCAAACCTGCTCCCAGCCCGTCGAACTCGACCGGCTCACCCTCAACAACCCACCCCGACAAGATGAGCGAACCTAACAAAGCACTACTTGATCTCCTGGTGATGGCGCTCGGGCAGCTTCGCGGTGACGTTCCTCAGCGCGTGGACTGTGCAGCGCTGCTCCAGAGCCTCAGGCCAAACCTCCCGCACGGCCTTCCAGATACCGGGTGCCCCATCAGCGATCACGAGCGCCGGCGAGCGCAGGCCCCGGGCGATCATGTCCCGGGCGAACGCGAGCCAACTGTCGTAGCTCTCACGGCTCCCCAGGGCCAGCCCGAGCAGGACCTTGCGGCCCTCCAGCGTTACCCCCCAGCACACCAGGACGCCCTCCGCGGGCTGATCCTCGGGGCGCAGCTTCAGGTAAATCGCGTCGAGGAACAAGGACACGATGTCGTGCTCCTCAAGGCGCCGCTCGCACCAGCGACGGTAGCGCTCCCGGGTGTCCTCGCAGATCCGGGAGACCGTGCTCTTGGACGCGATCGGTTCCTCGAAGACCTCCTCCAACGCCGCCCCACATCCCGCGTGGAGAGGCCCCGCAACAAGCTGCTGATCACCAACGACTCCAACGCATGGGTGCGAGCCACACCCTTGCCGATGATCTTGCTCACGAACCCCAGCTTCCCCGCATCGCGGACTCTCGGGCGCTCCACCGTCAGCGAGCCGCTCGTCGTCTTGATCGTCTTCGGTTCATGCCCATTGCGGTGGCTAACCGTCTCCCCGACGCGCTGATAGCGCCGGCGGCCGAGGAACTCCGTGACCTCGTCCTCCAACGCCTGCTGCAAAATCAAACGCGCTCCCAGGCGACCGACCACCTCCACCGGGTCCTGCTCCCCGTCGACACCAGCCAGGACCTCCTCCAGCTCTCGGCGAAACCTCTCACTCGGGGCTACCTTCTCCATGCGGGCGTACCTCCATCTTCGACTTGTTCAGGGTCAAAGCGGAGGCTACGCCCGCAACCTCAATTCCCCCGGCTCACGGGACGCGACCCCGACGCTGCCGAGCCCGACCACTCCGATGCGCAGTTGCGCAAGTTCCGCTTGAACCTCGGGGCCCCATGCTGAGACCGTCCGGAGTAGGCGTTCGTCGATGGAGGGTGGACGGCTGAGACCTGGATGGCGGGTAACGGCCAGTCGGTCTCCGACGATTCGTACGGTCGCGCGCAGTCTGCACGCTGATATGCCCGATCGCCGCGTAGCCAAAGACCCCACTCCACGCTTCGTCGCCCGTAGCTCCGAGAACCGACAACGCTTCTCAATCGCACATGAGCTAGTGTCGTGTCTGGTTGATTCGTTGGCAGTAGCGGCTGATTGAGTCGAGGATCTGCTCGGCGGTCTTGGTCCAGACGTAGGGGCGGGGGTTCTCGTTCCAGGTGTCGATCCATTGGCGGATGTCGGTGTTCAGTGCGCGGACGGAGCGGTGTGCACCGCGGCGCAGGAGCTTGGTCGTGAGCTCGCCGAACCAACGCTCGACGAGGTTGATCCACGAGCTGCTGGTTGGGGTGAAGTGCAGGTGAAACCGGGGGTGCGCAGCGAGCCAGCGCCGGACTTTCGGGGTCTTGTGGCTGGAGGCGTTATCGAGCACGAGGTGCACGTCGAGGTGTGCGGGCACGTTCTCATCGATCGTCTGGAGGAACTTAAGGAACTCGACCGCGCGGTGGCGTTGGTGCAGCGAGCCGATCACCTGCCCGCTTCCCAGGTTCAGCGCGGCGTAGAGGCTGGAGGTGCCGTGCCGCTCATAGTCGTGTGTCGCTCGCTCGGGGGTGCCGGGAAGCATCGGCAACGTCGGTGCGGTGCGGTCGAGTGCTTGGATCTGGCTCTTCTCATCCACGCAGAGCACAACGGCGCACTCGGGCGGATTCAAGTACAGGCCGCAAATATCGTGGACCTTCTCGATGAACAAGGGATCCTTGGAGAGCTTCCAGGTCTCTTGACGGTGCGGCTGCAACCCGAAGGCGTGCCAGATCCGCATCACCGCGTCCGGGGTCATCCCCACCTCCCTGGCCATCGACCGGGTCGACCAATGCGTCGCGTTCTTCGGCGCGCTCTCCAGGGTCTTGGTCACCACGGCCTCGACCTGCTCATCGGTGATCGTCCGCGGTTTGCCGGGCCGCGGCTCATCCGCGAGACCTTCAAGGCGGCGCTGCGCGAACCGGTTGCGCCACTTCGTGACCGTCGGCCGCGAAACCGCCAGCGCTTCGGCGATCTCGCCGTTAGACCACAACCCCTCTGCGGCCATCAGCACGATACGCGCCCGCAGCGCCAGTGCCTGAGCGCTCGTGCGGCGCCGCGTCCAGCTCTTGAGCACCGACCGCTCGTCGTCGGTCAACTCGATTGAAACGGCAGTAGGAATAGGCATGACCACCACATACCCTAGCTGCAAACAAATTAAACCAACACGACACTAGGCCACCATTTGCTCAGCCATCATGACCGCTTCCACATGATGTCACTGAGGGCGACCCACCTGGTTATGACTGGCAAACAGAGCGAGCGGCCCAACGAATTCGCCGCTGACCTTTTGATGCCCCGCGACATGGTGACTTCACGGTTCCCGCACATACCGGACACCCAGCAGCTAGCTGCAATGCAAGGTTTCGGAGCTTGCAATGGGCTACCGACTCGTAAACCTTGGCCTGAGATAGCCGGCACTAACTTTCAGGTCTTCATGTCGCACAAGCGGCAATGGGCGATTCACCTTCGCGTAAATGCGCTCTCGTCCAGTCCGGACTGGCGCAGGATCGAGCGGAAAGTGCCACGTGGAATCTGCTTACGCCCGGCGGGGATGATAACGGTGAGTGTGGGGCTGCCGGTCTTGCGATACTTGACGTGGCTGCCACGCTGGGAGACGAAGAGGAACCCCTCGCGATCCAGCGTCCTCACAATCTCCTCCGAGGAGTAGAGCTTAGGGCCTATCCCTATAGGGCGTTGGCTGTGCGTGCGGTGTGCGCGCGCTTGAGGGCGATCATGCCGCTCGCGAGTTGGAGGAGGGCGAGATGGTTTTCGTCCTTCTTGGACCAGCGGATGAGGATCGCCCGGTTGCGGTTGAGCCATGAGTGACAGGCCTCGACCACCCACCTCCGCGCTCGCCAGTCCGGGTTGTGATGCTTGAGGCTGATCTCCTCGCCGCGAGCGCGAATGTGTGGGGTGAACTCGCGGCCTTCAAGAAGTTCGCGGACGACGGGGAAATCGTAAGCCTTGTCCAAGCAAAGTCCTTGGGGGTCGGCCTCGGTTGGTTCGGGTCGCTCGATCGGGATCGAGTCGAGCGTCGCCTTCAGCAGCTTGTGATCGTTGCGGTTCGCGCCGTCGTGAGCGATCCCGATCGGGACGCCACGTGCCTCGACGAGGAGCGAGCGCTTCGCCCCCCCTTGGCCCGGTCAGTGGGATTAGGACCAGTCCTCGGCCCGCCGAGCGGCGCTTTGCTCATCGCACCGTCGGCCGCCAACCAAGACCAGTCGATACCGACCTGCGCGTCGTAGTCGAGCAGTCCTTGGCGCCAAATCTCATGAAAGACGCCTGCCTGCTCCCACTCCTGAAAGCGCCGATGCGCCGTTGAGGAATTACACACCCCCGTCGCGTTGAGCGCGTTCCACTGCATACCAGTGCGCAGCACGAGCAAGATCGCGTCCATCACCTCACGCTTGGGAAGACCCCGCCGGTGAGTTCCCAACGGATGCTCAGGCGCCTGCGGCAACAAAGGCTCGATTCGCTCCCACAACCAGTCCGGCATACGCCAGCCATCGTCGCGGTCAACCAAACCCATCACGCACCCCCTTATGTCCGATCAACAGATCGAACCCGGAGTTCGCCGCTACACCACCAAAACCCTCCTACAGGGATAGGCCCTTAGGCACCTTGCAAGGTTAGGGCACGGACCTCGGGGGCATCGACCGGTGTGGCGTCGCTGGTCGGGGCGTCCTCGAAGTAGAGTTCCAGGGCCTCGCGGAGGTTCGCCAGAGCCTCGGTACCGCCGAAGCTGGCTACGTCGACATTGAGGCACTGAGCGACGTAATGGTCACCCTCGTGGTAAACGACAGACTGTAGGTTGAGCTTACTCATGGTCGGTTCCTTCTGACCCTATTCTACCGGACGAGGGCGGCGTAGGACAAGGTGTAGATCTACGTCGCACAATCGACGTTGAGCGAAAGGTTACGCGGATCGTCGCGAGGCTGGGATCGTCACCAGTTGAGCGCGATCGAGACTCCCCACGGAAAAGCCACACCGACCGAGAAGCCTGTAGCACCCACTACGCCAACGATTGTTCGTAGCCGTTCGGCCAGGGTGTTGGCAATGCCGCGGAGGCGCTCGACGGCTTTCGTACTCCAGCCAGCGACGTCACGGGGCCACGGACTTGCGGGAGCATAGAATCTCCCTGCGGCATATGATGCCAACGACGCCCAGCTTTCGATCGCTGCGAGGTCATTTTCGGGGTCGCCAACTTCGGCATCCTCGTTGAGGGCGCCGTTGATTTCAGTCAACAGACCCTCAAGCGCCTCCTCGTTGTTGAAATCATCAAGCCGGCGCTTTACTTCTTCACGGTAGTCAACACTAGGTCCCTGCATGGTTGGTGCCTCCTCCTCTGTCCCTTGGGATCATGTCGTTTGCCGCCCGCATCGGTGTCTCGGTGTTGTGTTGCGTAGGGGCACCGGGCGGTCTATGGACTCAGTCCGCTAACGACTGCGCGGAGTCCGTTTTCGGTGGTTCCGGAGGGGGCCCCGTCCGAGCAGGAGTTGCTGTAGGTCAGGGTTCCTCCAACGTTGGCGGCGCTGTAGACGGTGATGATCTTCCCAAAGGTCGCGGTAAACGAGATGGACAGAGCCGCCTGATCACCGGGATTCACGGGCACCGCGGGCCAACCGAAATGGGTGTCGCCCGCGGCGAGCGCTTCGGTGGCCGCCTGCACGACGCCATTGATCGTCAGCGTCAGGTGTGCCGTCACGGTGCTGTCGGGGTCGATCTGCACGAGCGCGCTCGACAAAGACGCCACACCGGGCGGGATCGTGAAGGTCTGCGTGGCGGTGCCGCCCGGCATCGATTCGGGGCGGGCCGGGTTGCCGCGACACATGGCATGTCCAACGGTCGCCGAACCGTAGTTTTCATAGGCGTTGACCGGATGCGGCGGCACGTATTCAAAGAGGTCGGGGGCGCCGGTCGCGCTGGTGCCGCTCGGAGTCGTCCCAGTCACGTCAACCGTCCCGCTGCCGGCGGGTGACATGGCTTCGATGGACGTAGCGGAGTTGACCTTGAAGCTGGCGGCTTCGTTGACCCCGAATTTGACGGCGGTCGCGCCAGTGAGGTTCGCCCCGGTGATGGTCACTGAAGTCGAGCCGCCTTCAGGCCCGTTGTTCGGGCTTACGCTCGTAACCGTCGGCGGAGGTAGCGGAGCCAGCACGTAGGCGACTGCGCCGAGGCTCGTGCCGGCATTGGTTAGGTACGTCGTGGAGTGCCATTTGGCTTTGTGTTTACCGACGGAAGCTGCGCATTGTAGATCGCGGCCGAGGCAAGCACGTCGGAGCCGGCCTCGCTGTAGGTTGCATTTTGGAGCGTGGTGGCTTCGACTTCGCTCAGGGTCAGCGTGCCGGTGCCCTGGCCGCCTACGAGGATCAGCACGATCTCATTGGCCTGCGTGGTCGTGAACGGCAACCCCAGCGATACGCCACTGGCTTTCTTTTCCGGGCCGCCGCTTTTGCCGGGGCCAATCTTGCTGGCCTGGGCGGAGAAGGTCTGCACGACCGCATAGCCGCTGACGCCAGCGCCGGCGATCGCGTGGTTGCCGGCCGCCGAACTGTAGGAGGCGCTATCGGAGGACGACCGGCCGATCGAGATCGCCTGCTGGCTGGAGTAGGCGGCAGTGACGGCCAGATCCTGCCCGGCGAGCCAGCTGACCGATTCCATCGGTTGCTCGCCGGCAGTACTCCCCACGTAGAAGTACTGCGAATCGCTCGCCGGCAGCGAGATCGACTCGGCTGGCGCAATGCCCGAGTCGACGGCCGCGCCAGCCGATGAGGCCGCCAGGCCCATCGCGAAGAGCAGAATCGAGGCCACTAGGCCGAAGAGGCGCGCGGCGCGCGGGGCGGTATGGGCAGGTGCGTTAGTCGACATGACGGCCTCCAAAAGTTTGCGGTCGCACGGAGTAACGCAGGCCAACGAGAGGGCCTCGTAAAGATTTAGTGATCGGTTTAGCCGGCCGATTCGGTTCTACTGATGACGATAGAAGCCATGGAGACCGGGCTACAAGCCGACCGTCTGTGCGCCGGTCGCGCGGCGCAGCTCCTTGACCTCGCAGCGCAACGCTCGGATCTCCTCGCGCTCCTTGGTGCTGAGCAGCTCGCCACGCTTGCCGCCACCAGCCTCGGCTTGCCTGACGTGTTTGCGCAACGTCTCGCGCTCAATGCCCAAGTCAGCAGCGACATGGGCGATCGGCCGCTCGCTCTCGAGCGCCAGACGGACACCGCTCGATCAACTCCGGTGGAGACTTCCTCGTTCGTGACATGCCAGAAGGCTCCCTCTCCCGCGGACGCATCCACGGAACAGAGCCTCCGCCAAAAACCGGCCTGGCTCAACGTGGCAGGTTATGGGCTGGGATCCAGCTAGATGGTGCTAATTCGGCAAAAGTGATGCTAATCGACGGCGCATTTAGCATCATTGTGCGATCATTAGCACCATGCGGAGCTTCGTTGACCTCGACACAGCCTTTGGCAACCAACCCCGCGAGCTCGGCGCCGAGCTCGCGAGAATCGATACCGGGAAGGGCCAGGAACGCCTGTTCGCCGACCAGATGCCTCAGCTGCTACGGGCACTCTCCGAGAACGCCCGCGTCGCGTCGATCACGGCCTCAAACGCGATCGAGAACATCACCGTCGCCAAGGATCGGGCTGAGCGGATCGCCGAGGGCAGCCCCCGTTTCCGCAACCGCAACGAGAAGGAGTTCGCCGGCTACCGCGACGCGATCGACTCGATCATGCGCCTGGAGCAATACGAGCCGCTCACCGTAGCGTTCTTACTCCACCTCCACCGGCTGCTCTTCAAACACTCAGGCGGCAGCGGAGGTCGCCTGAAGAGCGATCAGAACCTGATCGTCTCCTACGAGACCGGACGTCGCGAGATCGTCTTTGAGCCACCGGACGAGCACGACACGCCGATGCTTCTCACCGAGTTGCTCGCCCGCTACGACGAGGCGAAGCAGGAAGGCCTAACTCACCCAATCGTGCTCATCGGTGCGCTGATCGTGGACCTCCTTGCGATCCACCCGGTTGCGGACGGCAACGGGCGACTTGCCAGACTGCTCACGACCTACGAGCTGCTGGCCGCCGGCTATGGCGTTGCCCGTTACGTGAGCCTCGAGCAGCGTATCTTCGAGGCGAAGAACGCCTACTACCAGAGCCTCTACGAATCTCAGCGCGGATGGCACGCCGGTGAGCACACGATCTGGCCGTGGACGACTTTCCTGGTCCAGATCCTCGACGGCGCCTACCAGGATTTCGAGCAGCGCGTCGCTGCCGCCGGTCCCGATACGGGCTCAAAGCAAGACCGCGTACGCGAGCACATCCTGCGCCACGCGCCCGCCGAATTCCGCACCCGTGACATCCGGCGCGCACTCCCAGATGTAAGCCCCGCGACAGTGCGGCTTGTGCTCAACGAACTCCGCGACGCCGGCGAGATCGCTTCCACTGGAAAGGGCTCCGGCGCACGCTGGCACCAAAAGGGACGCTAGACCCGGACTACGCGCACACCAGCTTCGCGTCGTCAGTTGCCGCACTGGCGCACGATCTGGCGGTTGTGACGCTCAACCGACGCGACTTCGATGCCGCAGGTGTGGTTATCGTCGATCCGGCGGCAGAGCCTGGCCGCTGACACTTGCTCCACTCCCGGCGTTGCTCCCGCGACTCTTTCACGGCGGGAGCGTCGTGAGGATGCGCTGGAAGCCAGTGGGTCACGGGCGACTCGGCGAGCACCCCGAGGCATATACCGCATCAATAGTGATGTGTTGTAAGAATAAACGTCCCTAAAACATCATAGGTGATTGATCCACCCTAGTACCTGCGTTATACTCTGCATCAGATTAGATGTTTTTTTCGCTTTTCCCACGCTAACACATCAAAACTGATGCATCTAGACGAGCTCATGACCGACGCCGCTGTCCTCGCCGAGCTCGGCCATCGGTTGACGCGTCACCGCCTCGAGCGCAATTGGACCCAGGCTGAGTTGGCTGCCGAGGCTGGGGTCGGGCAGGCGACCGTGCAGCGCGCGGAGCGGGGCGAGTCGGTGCAGATGACCTCGATGCTCAAGCTGCTGCGCACACTGGGGCTGCTCGGGGGCCTCGACGCCGCGATCCCCGAGTCGATCGACCTCCCGATCGCCCAGCTCGAACGCGAGCAACGTAGGCGCCGCCGACGCGCGAGTGGCGGGCAGCGACCCGCCGAGCCACCCGACCAGCCATGGGCTTGGGGCGACGAGCCGGGTGGAGCCGCCGCATGACGGTCGCGGCGGTGATGCTCTGGGGGACGAGGATCGCGGCGGTGTCGATCGCCGAGGGTGCGCGCTACGCCACATTCCAGTACGACCCGGCGTTCGTGCGCAGCGGCATCGAGATCGCACCCGTCCACATGCCCTTGCGCACGCAGCCTTACAGCTTCCCCGGCCTGCCGGCCGATGCGTTCAGTGGTTTGCCGGGCCTGCTCGCCGACTCACTGCCCGACCGTTGGGGGACGGCCCTGGTCAACGCCTGGTTGGCCTCGCAGGGGCGCGACCAAGCGAGCTTCGATGTCGTTCAACGGCTCTGCTACGTGGGCACCCGGGGGGTGGGGGCGTTGGAGTTCCAGCCCTCCCACCAGCCCGACGTCCCCGGCGGCGAGGATCTCCAGGTCGAGGCGCTCGTGCGTCTCGCCAGCGAGGTGCTCGCCGAACGCACGGAGTTCGTGGCCGAGCTGAGCGCGCACCCCGACGAGGAGGCGATGAAGGCGATCCTCGCCGTCGGCAGCTCCGCCGGTGGCGCGCGCCCGAAGGCGTTCATCTCCTACAACGACGCCACCGGTCAGGTCCGCTCGGGCCAGGTCGAGGTCGGCGCGGGCTTTCGGCACTGGCTGTTGAAGTTCGACGGGGTCTCGCGCGCGGGCGACCACGGCCTCACCGACCCCCAGGGCTGGGGCGCGGTCGAGTACGCCTACTCCAAAATGGCGCGTGCGGCCGGAATCGAGATGACCGAGTGCCGCCTGTTGGAGGAGCACGGTCGCCGGCACTTCATGACCCGCCGCTTCGACCGCCCTGACGGCGGGGGCAAGCTGCACATGCAGACGGTGGGGGCGCTGGAGCACTCAAGCTACAACGAGCCGGGCACCTACAGCTACGAGCAGGTGCTGTTGCTGATCCGCTGCCTCGCCCTCGGCACGCCCGTCGTCGAGCAGCAGTTCCGGCGCATGGTGTTCAACGTGGTCGCGCGCAACCAGGACGACCACGTCAAGAACATCGCCTTTCTCATGGATCGCACCGGCGCGTGGTCGCTGGCACCCGCCTACGACGTGATCTGGGCGTGGCAGCCCGGCAACCCCTGGTTGGACAGCCACCAGATGTCGATCAACGGCAAGCGCGACGGGTTCACAGTCGCCGATCTGCGCGCGGTGGCACGCGTGGCGGGCCTCAAACGCGGCCGTGCCGAGGCGATCCTCGCGGAGGTGAACGCCGTGGTCGACAGCTGGCGGGAGGTCGCCGCGGAGGTCGGAGTCGAGGAGCAGATGGCCGAGCAGATCGCTCGCTCGCACCGCCTCACGCTGCCGGCGCTTTGATCTAGTACTCCCCGAGAGTGCGCTAGCGTGTTTCGCGATGCTCGACCGCCCACTTCGCTCGCCGGTGCCTGGGTGATGTACATGAGCGGAGCGCCTGCCTCGCCGGCGGGTCCCGCCGAGGCAGGGGACGCCATTCGCTTCCCACCGGCGATCGCGCTTGCGCGTAGGGTGCAGATCCTGCGCTTCAGCCAGCGCCAAATCGAGTTCGTGTTCCGTGCGCGACGCGAATACGGCGAGGTCTTCCAGATACAGGCGGGGATCGCGGGCGGGACGGTTGTGAGCAGCCACCCCGACCACGCCCGCTCGCTGTTCACCGCGCGGCCCGAGCAGGTGCCATCGCTGACAGCGGAGTCCCCGCTGCGCCCGATCGTCGGGTCGGGATCGGTGCTAACCGCCAACGGCCCGCGCCACCTGCGCCAGCGTAAGCTGTTGCTGCCTCCCTTCCATGGCGATGCAATCGAGCGCTACCAGCGGATGATCGGGGAGGCGACCAACCGCGAGCTCGAGCGCTGGCCGATCGGCCGTCCGTTTGCGCTGGCGCCGCGGATGCAGGCGATCACGCTCGATGTGATTATGTCCGGCATCTTCGGCATCGAGGAGCGGCCCGCCCGTGGCACTGCCGAGCGCCGTCTGCGCTCCACGATCCGGTACCTAACCCGCGCCTCCACGTCGTTGCTCGCGAAGCTCGGCGAGCTCACCAACCTGGGCAGTGAGGAACCCGTCGGGCTGATGCGAAGCGCCATCGCGCTGCTCGATCGCGCCACCTACCCGATCATCGCCGCGCGCCGGCGCGCCGAGGATCTCGCCGAGCGGGGGGACATCCTCTCGCTACTGCTCTCCGCACGCACCGAGGATGGTGAGCTGCTCTCAGATCAGGAGTTGCGCGACGAGCTGCTCACGCTCGTGCTGGCGGGCTTTGAGACGACTGCCAACTCGCTGGCATGGACGTGGGAGCGTCTGGTGCGCACACCTGTGGCCTATGAGCGTCTGTGCACCGCCGTGCGCCGCGACGAGCAGGCGGCGCAACACGTCGAGGCGGCGATCGTCGAGGGTATGCGCTGCCGTCCGGTAATCCCGATCATCGGCCGGCGGGTCACCGTGCCGTGGCGGTTGGGTGAGTATGTGGTGCCGGCGGGAACGGGGCTCAGCATCAGCATCCTGCTCGTTCACCACCGCGAGGACGTCTACCCCGACCCCTTCGTCTTCCGCCCCGAGCGTTGGCTCGATCAAAAGCCCGGGACGTATGAGTGGCTGCCCTTCGGCGGCGGTACCCGCCGCTGCCTCGGCGCCGCACTCGCGATGGCCGAGCAGCGGATCGTGCTGCACGCGATCGCCCAGCAACTCGACCTCGAAGCGGATCGACCCGAGTCCGAGCACGCCCAGCACCGCAACGTCACGATGATCCCCGCGCGTGGGGCACGCGTAATCGTGCGCGGTCGGGTCGCGTAGGGAGGCTCGCGCGGCAAACCTGCGTGGTCGTGTTGCCTGCGAGGACGCTCGCAGCACGCGCAGACCTCTGAGGCTGGCGGTGGCACGGGGAAGAGGCCTCGGCGGTCGCCGAGTAGGCGATGGATTGGGTGGGCTGCGGCGCTGCTCGTCATTAGGCCGAGCTTGGGGGCGCCGGATTGGTCAGCGCACCCACCATCAGCCCCACCCAAGTGTCGACAAGCGTGGTGTCATCGACTTGGGCCGGGATACCTAGGACGTCGCGCAGCAGGCGGGAGGAGAGGAGCGACCCGAGACCGACGACGGCGATGGCGGCCGCCTGCTCCTCGGTAATCGGACTTGCCCCGCGCTCGGCGATCCACGCTGCGAAGCCCTCGAAGGTAGAGCTCACTAGCTGGTCGACCGCGGTCTTCAGCAGCTGTGGTTGGTGGCGCGCTTCGGAGGCGACGATGCGCAGCAACTCCGACTCGCTGTCGAGCTCGGCGAGGATGTAGCGAGCGGTCAGCGTCAGTTCGGCTTTGAGGTCTCCCAACGATCCGAGCACCTGCCGGATCTCGCGGAGCGCGCCGAGTCGCGCGAGCTGGCGCTCGACGCCGGCCGTGAGCACCGCTTCCTTGCTGGCGAAGTGGTGGTAGATGCCGCCCGCTCCCGGCGTGAGCCCAGCGGCGGCTTCGATCTTGGCGATGCTGGTGGCGGTGTAGCCGTGCTCACTGAACAGGCGCATCGCCTCGTCGACGATGCGCTCGCGGGTCGTGCCCGGTGCGGGTTTGTCCAAGCTGTTGCCTGTCGTGCTTGACATCTGCCTGACTAAGTATACACTTAGCTGGAGTCAGTCATTAGTGGGGAGGGTGGAGTCGATGGTAGAGGTGGTCGGCGACCGAGAAGGAGATGAATCAATGTCCGATGCCGGGTTTTTCCCAGATTCACCTGACGCCGCGCCCAAGGGCGACGGCATCGGCCGTGGGCGCTTGCGACGGACCGCTCCACTGGTTGGGCTCACCGCCCGTACTGCCGGCGAGGCGGTGGTGGTGGGGCTACGGAGCAAGCTGACCGGCGCGGACACCACGGAGTTCCACGTCCGCACGGCGGAGCGCTACACCGATCTGCTCGGCCGCTCCAAGGGTGCGCTAATGAAGGCCGGGCAGATGCTCTCGATCGTGTCGCTTGGTCCGGCGCTGGGCGGCGAGTTCCAAACGACCTACCAGGCCGCGCTGACGCGATTGCGCGACGATGCGCCGCCAATGGCGCCGCAGCTGGCGCGGGAAGTGCTCGAGCGCGAGCTCGCCCGCTCCACCGAGAGCGCGTTTGCCGAGTTTAACTGGGAGCCGCTCGCGGCGGCTTCGATCGGCCAGCTGCACGCTGCCCGATTGCACGACGGTCGCGACGTCGCCGTGAAGATCCAATATCCCGGGGTGGCCGTCGCCATCCGTGCCGATCTCAAGAACACCGAGTTGCTGTCCACCTTCCTGGGGTTGATCGGCGGTATCTTCCCGGCGAAACTGAGCCTGGACCTCCGGAGCGCGGCGCAGGAGCTAGGCGAGCGCATCATCGAGGAGCTGGATTACCGACTCGAGGCGGCCAACCAAACCGAGTTCGCCGAACTCTACCGAGGGCACCCATTCATCCACATCCCGGAGGTGATCGGGGAGCTGTGCACCGATCGAGTACTGACCCAGGAGCTCGTGCGAGGTAAATCCTGGCGCGAGGGGTTGGCCGCCGACCAAGCGTTGCGAAACGACTGGGCGGAGGCGATCGATCGCTTCGCCTACGGCTCATACCATTACTTCCGCGTCTTCAACGCCGACCCGCACCCTGGCAACTACATCCTGCACGACGATGGGAGCGTGAGCTTCCTCGACTTCGGGTGCGTCAAGCGGCTTCGCAGCGAGGAGATCGAGTCGCTGAGCATGGTGATGCGCGAATGCCTAAGGGGAGATGTGAATGAGACGTGGCGGCTCAGTGTGGAGGGGGGTTTCTTCACGCCGTCGGGCTCGCTGACGGCGAAGGAGGTGTTCGCATACTGGCGGGAGCCGCTCGAGATGTACTGGGGGGAGCAGCCGTTCACAATCACCCCGGAGTACGTCGCAAGGCTGATAGAGATGCGCTATTCGCCGGTGGGCCCGTTGGCAAACGCGCTGGGGCATCTGACGCCGCCCGCCGCTTACACCATCGTGAGCCGCTTGGACATCGGGGTGATGTCGCTGCTCGCTGAGCTGCGCGGAACGAACGACTGGCGGTCGATGGCTGCGGAGTACTTTGAGGGCGCCGATCCAGCTACTCCCATGGGCAAGGCCGACCGCGCATTCCGCGACCAGCGCCAGGTGGTGAGCAGCCATGCCTGAGTGGGCAGCCTGGCCGTTTCCCAGCGAGGATCTCTACCCCTCCTACCACGCCGCGCGCGAGCGGGGCCCGGTCCAGTGGAACGAGGCGCTCGGAGCCCATCTCGTGCTCTCTCACGAGCACGCGACCGCCGTCCTGCGAGGCTCGGAGTGGAGCTCGGACCCGCGCAACAGCTCACAGGTGCTCGCCTCCCTGGGCGGGCCGGGGTCTGGTGCTGAGTTGTGGATCGAGTCGGTGCTGATGGCTGACCCGCCGACCCACACGCGGCTGAGGAGTTCCATCAACCGCTTCTTCACGCCCCGGGCGATGCAAAGGATCCGCGAGCGCGTCGCCGCGATCGTCGACATCGCGTTCGAGTCACTCGCCGAGGGCGAGCAGATCGAGCTGATGGGCGAGCTCGCCTACCCGATCCCGCTCGCGGTGATCGCCGAGCTGTTCGACGTCGGCCTCGATGGTGCGGAAGTGATTCGTGCCGAGACCCCCACGCTGGCGCGGATGCTCGAGCTCGACCCGGCGCCCGCCGAGATCGAGGCGATCGGCAAGGCGGCGATGACGGTGATGCTATTTCTCGTCCCGCTCGTCGCACAGCGTCGGCGAGATCCAGGTGAGGACCTTTTGAGTGCGCTGATCCATCCCCCCGACGGCGGCGTGCGGCTCGACACCGGGGAGATCATCACGATGTGCCTGCTGTTGCTGGCCGCCGGCCATGAGACGACCTCCAACCTGATCGGCAACGGTACGCTCGCGCTGTTGGAGCATCCCGCGCAGCTCGATTGGCTGAGGCGCCACCCCGATCTATCCGCCGGTGCCGTCGAGGAGCTGCTGCGCTACGACAGCCCCGTCCAGGTCGCCTCCCGCATCGCCCACAGCGACCTCACGCTCGGCGGAGTCAAAGTGCGCAAGGGGCAGCAGGCACTCGTCGTGCTCGGCGCCGCCAATCGCGATCCCGGGCGCTATCCCGACCCGGACCGTCTGGACCTGACACGCACCGGGCCGCCCCACCTCGCCTTCGGCAACGGCCCCCACTACTGTGTCGGCGCCGGCCTCGCCCGACTGGAGGCGCAGGCAACGTTCAACCGCCTCGTGCAATCCGGATTGAGACCGACAACCGATGGTTGGTCGTATGCGCGGGATCGCTCCCGCACCTTTCGGCGGCTGCGGAGCCTGCACATCGGAGGCAGCCGGTCGCTCGATGCTGCGCACACGCTCGCCGCCTTGCCCATACCGTAGACGAGACGGGGACTGGGGCTGCGCATCCTCTCCCCGTGCGCTGAGCGTCAGTGGCCAAAAGCTTGGGTGGCGTGCATGAACTGGCGCAAAGGACGCCCACACGCTCGAGGATCGAAAACCTCACACGCGGCTGGTGGGAGGAGGGCGTTCCGCTCGTCATCGAACCTTGCGCGCCTCGGCGAACGTCACCAGGCGCCTGCGATCCTCATCCCAAAGCTTGAGCGCGACGGCGCGTAGGGCATCCCAGATGCGCAGCGTCGGCACCGTTTGGAAGATCGCGTTCTCATCGTGCGCGCGTCTCAGGTTGTAGTTGGGGATGCGCGCGTTCAGGTGGTGCACGTGGTGGTAGCCGATGCTCCCGGTGCAGAAGCGCAGCGGTGCGGAGAGCTTCAGGTATGAGCTGCCCCGCAGCGCAGCGTCGCGGTAGTTCCACTCCTCGCCGCTCTCCCAGTAGGCATCCTCGAACTGGTGTTGGACGTAGAACAGCCAGATGCCGATCGAGCCGGCGAGCAGCGCGGGTGGTCCGCAGACGAGCAGGTAGTCGCGCCAGCCGATCGTCAGGCAGAGGAGACTCACGATCGCGGCGAGCGCCACGTCGGTGGCGAGCACGCTGCGGCGCATGCGCGGGCGGGCGCCTCGCGCGACGATGCGCGGCCCGATGATCATCGCGACGATCGGCCCGATACCGAACATGATCAGCGGGTTGCGCAGCAGTCGGTAGCCGAGCCGGCCACGCCAGGGCAGCGCCCGGTATTCCGTCACGGTTAGCGTGCGGACGTCGCCGGTGCCACGGCGATCGAGGTCGCCGGAGCTCGCGTGGTGAACGGCATGGTCGTGGCGCCAGCGCACGAAGGGCGAGTACAACAACAGGCCCGTGGCGATGCCCAGCCACGCGTTGGCGCGCCGGGACCGAAGAAACGATCCGTGGGTGCAGTCGTGGAAGACGATGAACGTGCGCACGAGGAAGATCGCCGTGGGGACGATCAGCACCAGCGCCAGCAGGGAAGACACGCCGAGCAGCAGGTACATCGCCACCGACAGGCCGAGGTAGGGCGCCACCGATGTGGCGAGGCATAGCAGTGCTCGCGGGCGGTTGGCACGAGCGTAGGGCGCGAGCCGCTCCCGCCACGCGCGCGGGTCCTCCAGCGGCTCTCCTCCCGCGGCGTTAGCCGCCAATGTCGCCGGCTGGGCCACGAGAGTCACGGGCACACGGTACTCCATACGGGGTGGGGAGAACTACGGATCTGCTGCGTCCTTAAGGGTCGCCCGTTCACCGCGACATCTGGCCGTCGGGTCGCTGCGTCGAGTTTGTCACTACCGCAACGCGCAGCCGCTCGACTCGACCCCTGCCAGCCCGTGAGGCTGATCGGTGGCGAACGTGGCGAGTTTGAGCTGCAGGCACTGCGACCGTCCTCGAACGGTGATGCGCACCAGCCAATTGTGTGAGTCGATGCGGCCGAGCAGCTTCACCGTGCAGCGCCGACCGCAATCGGCGCCGTCGAATGCGGTGAGCGTGCGGGCTGCGTCGGCTGTCGCGATTTGACGTTCCGGCAGATGCCAGTTGCCGGTGTCCCGGTCGCGCAGATAGATCCAGGCGACCAGGCAGACGCAGGTGCCGAGCAGGCCGAGGGTGACGCCCAGCCATCTCATGCCGGCTCCAGACTGAGGGTGACGTCCGTCACTCGCGTGCGGGCCTCCGACCGGGCTGTGGTGCCCAGCCACCTCATCGCGGATTCGCCCAGAATGCCTGCACCTCGCGTTGGCCGTCGCGGGCGCGGAACAGTGGTCCGATCGCCACGATGTGGGTGCCCCAACTCGGCGTAGGCGCAGCTTCGGGCAGGCGCACGAGCACGACGTGAAAGTCGCCCACCACCGCCACGTGCGTCTCGAGTGGGCCCGGTCCGTGGGTGGAGTCGATCACGCGTCCTTCGATGCGGGCGCAGTACGCCAGCCGTTTGCGGTCCTCGCGGGGCTGGCCCTTCGTGCACCAGCCCGCCCACGCGGGTAGTGCGGCGGTGTCTCCTTGCGCCGCCGACGGCCGGTGGGTCAGGATCGTGAGCGAGCCTTGCGCGGATGCGAGCAGCAGTCCGCACAACAGCAGTCCGGCGGCCGCGGCGGTGACGCGCCACAGCCGCGGCCGGTCGAGTGCGATGTGCACAGCCGCAAGGCCGCGGCGGGTGGCGCCCATGTTCGATCCGGCGGTTGCGGGCTCCGCTTCAGACTCAGAGCATCAGGTCGAAGGGAAAGCTGCTCGGCAGCAGCCGCGAGATTTGATACGCCAGCCCGATCTCCTGTGGGCCGAGTGCGCGATTGAAGAGCTTCACTTCGTCGATGCTCCCGCTGAAGCCCGACTCCGGGCACCAAGGGTAGTTGCCGACCGCGAATTCGCCTGAGGTGGGCAGCCCGTAGGCGATTGGCGTCGTGTCGGGCGTGCCCGATCCGACCTGGCGCCCATCGACGTAGAGGCGCACAGTGGAGCCGTCGTAGGTGCCCACGACGTCGTGCCACTGTCCGTTCCACACGCTCTGGCCGGCGTCCGGGGAGAGCGTCCACGACAGCCCTTCATCGGCTGACACGTAGAACTCCAGGCCACCATTCGCGCCGGTGTAGAGGCCGTAGGAGGCGGCGAAGCACCGATTTGCGCCCTTGGCGGCGATGTAGCGATAGTTGCCAGGGCTGGTGGTGCTCTTGACCCAGGCGCTGACGCTCACCGACGCGGGTTCCAGCGAGGGGTTATCGGGCACCGTTACCGCGGCGGCGTTGCCGTCAAAGGCGACCCCACTCTGAAAGCGTCCCTGCGTCCATGTGGCGAGCCCTCGGAGGGTGCCGTCGTTGTGATGCCCGGAGTAGTCGTGGGCCACAGTGCCCTTGCCTTCGTTGAACGTCCAGTCACCCACCGGCAGGATGTCCGCCACCGCGGGTGCCGCCGTCGTCAGGAGCGCCGCCACGGCGAGTCCCGCAATCCACTTGACTGCCCTCATGAGAACCTCCATGTCACGATTGAGTGAGGCCGCGTCCTGGCGCGCGTTGCACTCAGAGAAACGTGTTCGAGGCGATCCAGCTTTTGCTATGTCCGCGCGCCGGCCTGAGGGTCCAGGCGCGATGCTCACCGCCACGTTCAGCTGCGAGGTTGCCCCACCCCATGTAGAGGCCCTTCACCGGGGGCACATCGGCGTAGAGCGGCCGTGCCCGATCTTCCGTCGGCGGCCCCGGAGGGGGCCGCCCATCCCAATGAAAATCCTTGCCAGAGCTGGCTGGACACACGCAAACATCGCTCAAGCGCAGGGCTTTTGTGGCCGATGCGTTCGCGATGCCGAAGCTCTCCGTAGAGCTCACGGAGCGGCGACCCGCGGGCGCCGCTGGCGAGCGTGAGCGCGAGCGCCGCGCCGAGGCGCTGCGCCGCCAACGCGCCGACGAGCGCGTGCAGAAGCTCGCCGGCGCCGGCGAGCTCGCCTACCTGCGCGCACAGCTGCGGGTCGCCTCGCAGCTCACCGCGCGATTGGCCGCCACGCAGGAGATCGAGGAGATGGTGCGCCTGGTGGTGGACGAGCTGCACTGCACGTTCTCCTTCTACCTAGCCGCGATCCAGCGCCTCGACCGCGACGGAATGCTGCGGCTGATCGCCGGCGCCGGGCCGCTCGCGGAGGTGATGACCGAGTTCCTGATCGTCGAGCAGCCCCTCCACGAGGGCGTCAACGGCCGCGTCGCGCGGTCCGGCTCCACCGCGCTCGTGCACGACACCGGCCTGGACCCCGACTACATCGCACGCGATCCCTCCACCGATCCGCGCTCGGAGCTGAGCGCCCCGATCTTCGTCGACGGCACCGTGTGGGGGGTGCTCAACATCGAGGCGGTCGCCCCCTCCGCGTTTGGTCAGGCCGACGCGGTGCTGGTTGAGGCGGTCGCGGCCGCCCTCGGCGCCGCCGTGCACCGTGCCGGGCTGGTGGCCGACCTCGAGCGCACCTTCACGACCACCTTGGCGGCGCTCACCTCCACCGTGGAAGCGAAGGACGACTACACCGCCTGCCACGGCGAGGACGTCGCCCACCTCGCCGAGCGCGTCGCGCTGCGCATCGGTCTCTCGCGCGCGCAGGCGCGCGACGTGCGCTACGCGGCGATGCTGCACGACGTCGGCAAGATCGCCGTGCCCTCCGAGATCCTGCTTAAGCCCGGCGCGCTCACCGATGAGGAGTGGGTGGTAATGCGCAGCCACGCCGCGGTCGGCGGCGAACTGGTCGGCCGCATCCCGGCCTTCGCCCACCTCGCGCCCGCCGTGCGCGCCTCCCACGAGCGTTGGGACGGGGGCGGCTACCCCGACGGCCTCGCCGGCGAGCAGATCCCGCTGGCGGCGCGCATCATCTCGACGTGCGACACCTACGACGCAATCGTCACCACGCGCCCCTACCGCCCCGCGCGCACGCCCGAGGAGGCCGGCGAGGAGCTGCGCCGGGTAGCGGGAGCCCAGCTCGACGAGTGCGCCGTCAACGCGCTGTTGGCTGAGCTCAATACCCGTGCTTGACGACGTTCGCCAGCGGCTCCCCGTTTAGATAGCGACGCACCTGTTCGCCCACCAGCCTGAACGCGCGCCGATCCGCGGCGGGAGTGTCCCCTGCGAGGTGCGGGGTGATCAACACCCCCGGTGCATCCCACATCGGATCGCCCGGCGGCAGCGGTTCCGGGTCGGTCACGTCCAGCGCGGCCCTGATGTTTCCGGCCTCCAGCAGTCGCCGCAGCGCCAGCATGTCGAGGATCGGCCCGCGCGCCGCGTTGACAAGCAGCGCGCCGGGACGCAGGCGGGCGAGTAGGTCGGCGTCGAGCAGCCCGGTGGTGTCGGGTGTGAGCGGGAGCAGCACCACCACCACGTCGGCGAGCGCCAGCAGCCCGCCGAGGTCCTCAACCGCGTGCACACCGGCCCGCGCGCGTCGCGCCACGCGAATCAGCTCGACGTCGAACGGCTGCAGTCGCCGCTCCGTCGCCGCGCCGATCGCGCCGTACCCGAGGATCAACACGGTGCTGCCCGCCAGCTCGTGGGATCCCTGCCACTCCCAGCGATGCGCGCGCTGGCCGTCGCGCAGCTCGGGCAGGCGCTTCGTTGAGGCGAGGGTCACCGCCACCACCCACTCCGCAACGGCCGCGTTGCGGGTCCCGGCGGCGTCGCACAGCGTCACGCCAGGGGGGAGCATCGGCAGCAGCCAGTCCACCCCCGCCGACAGCGTCTGGATCACGCGCAGCGTCTTTATCCGGGGCAGCAACTCGGGGATCCGGGCGTCGCGTGCGCCGGGCACCAGGAACTCCGCGTCGACTGCCGCGCGTGGCAACTCGCCCGTGCCGGGGATGAGGTTGAGCGACACGCCCGCCGGCAGCTCGCCGACGGCCTCGTGACCCGGACGATCCGGAATCCACAGATTCACGTGTTGGGAGTGTATGGGGTGCCTCACGCCCCGCGATCCGGTCTCGGCTGTGGGAGTGTCCCGAGGTGCCGGGCTGCCGGGCTGCCGTGCTGCCGTGCCGTCCTCGCTGTGGAGATCGTTGCGGGCGGTATAAGGCGGGTCGCTACGGTGTCACCATGTGCGCGAACGAGGCCCACGGCGAGCGGGCACCCCGCCTGATCGCGCTGCTGCGCGGCGTGAACGTCGGGGGCAACAACAGGGTGCCGATGGCTCATCTGCGCGAGTTGCTGCAGGAGCTCGGCTACGGGGACGTGCGCACCCACCTGCAGAGTGGCAACGCCGTTTTCACCGCTCCCGGCATGCCACCGGAACAGGCGGCACGCGAGATCGAAGGCGCGCTGACGAGCTCGCTTGGGCTGGGGGTGCGCGTGCTGGTGCGTACCGCGGAGGAGCTTGCGCGGGTGGTCAGCGCCAACCCGCTCCCTGATGCGGTCGCCGAGCCTTCGCGGCTGCTCGTCACGTTCCTTTCGGCTGCGCCCGATCCCGAGCGGCTGCGGGAGCTCGACCCGGTTGACTTCGAGCCCGACCTGTTTGGATTCGGCGAGCGCGAGATCTACGTGTGGTGCCCCGAAGGGGTGCGCACGATCACGCTCTCCTACGCCTTCTTTGAGAAACGCTTCGGGGTGGTCGCGACGGCGCGCAACTGGAACACCGTCACCAAGCTGCTGGAGCTTGTGCGGGAGTAATGGGAGGCCGCAGCGTATGAGCGCGCAGGCGCCACGGGTGGCGGCGGTGGGACACGTCGAGTGGGTGCGCTTCGCGCGCGTGTCGCACATCCCCCGCGCTGGCGAGGTGGCACACGCGCTCGATCCCTTCGAGGAGCCCGCGGGCGGTGGGGCGGTCGCCGCCGTGCAGTTGGCGCGTTTGGCGGGTGCCTCCACGCTTTGTACTGCCCTCGGCGATGACGACCACGGCCGTCGCTCGGTGGCGCGTCTGAGCGAACTCGGCGTGCACGTGCGGGCCGCGCCGCGCGAGGAGCCCACCCGTAGTGCTGTGACCCTGGTGGACGACTCCCGGGAGCGCACGATCACCACCTTCGGCGCACGTCTGGAGCCGGTGGGCACGGATACGCAGCTGCCGTGGAGCGCGCTCGCCGAGATGGACGCGGTGTACTTCACCGCCGGCGACCTGGCCGCGCTGTGTGCCGCCCGCGCGGCGCGGGTGTTGGTTGCCAGCCCGCGTGCGCTCCACGCCCTCGGGCACGGCGTCCCGCTCGACGTGCTGGTGCTCAGCGGCGAGGATGCGATCGAGCGCGAGGAGGCTGTCCGCGCGCAGGCGGACGCCGAGCTGGTCGTGCTCACCGACGGCGCGCGTGGCGGCTCCTACCGGGAGCGCGCTGGCGGCTCGGGCACATGGGACGCCGCCCCGTTGCCGGGCGCGCCGGTGGACTCCTACGGCTGTGGCGACTCCTTCGCCGCGGGCCTCACCTACGCGTTGGGGGCGGGCCTGCCGCTGCCCGACGCGCTCGCTTTGGCGGCGCGCTGCGGGGCGGTCTGCCTCACCGGCCGGGGACCGTTTGAGCGGCAGCTGACCCTGTGAGCGGGTGAGGTCTGCCTGGCGCTCGCCCGGTGTAGGACGCTGGCGCAGTCGTGGGGCACGGAGGCCCCACGCCCGTGCGCGCGGGGGCGAATGACGTCGCGCGGACGATCTCCTACCCAGCTAGTTGCCGGGCCATTCGATCTGCTTTGCCAGCTCGCGTGGGCCGAGGTCGATCCCCGAGCGTCGCCTGCGCTCCAGCAGCTCCTGCAGCCCGGCGGTCTCAGAGTCCAGCACCAGTGCGCGCATCCCCTATATCGTAGCGCTCCGGGCTGTCTCGTTTCACCGCGAAGTTGGCGCGATTGGGCTCGGCCCCGGCCGGCGCGAGATCCACACGTACACCGTGTTCACCTTCGCTCCTTCACGGAAGCTTGTGTCGAACGCCAGCGGCACGTGCTTGACCGGCGAGCGCGGGGTGTCGCTGAGGTAGATCGCTTCGCGGTATGGGCGTTTGTAGAGCTCATACCACGTGCCCAGCCGTAGGTATGACCCGGGGGCCATCACGCGGGTGCCGCGAGCGACGAGGAAGTAGCGCAGCGACGGTTTGATCGGTTCGGTGGCGCCGTCTAGTGTGCCCTCCAGCACGACGCTTCCGCCACGGGGCACCGCCTGCGCGAGGCGCGCGTCGATCGCTTGGATCGGCTTGTACAGGGTGGCGTGTTCGTCGGGCGTGGCTCGGGCCGCCACCGCGTTGCCCACCGCCGCGGCGCCGCCGATCCCGGCGAGCGTGAGGAGTATCGAGCCGAGTGCGACGATGCGGCCGGCGGGGTGGGGCACACGGCGCACGGCTTTGCGCAATGCCCACATGAGCACCAGCGTCAGCACCCACGCGAGCGCCAGCCACACCACCATGCCCGCCTGCGAGCCCCACCACATCGTGTAGCCGAGCGTGGCCGACAGTCGCCGCGGGGTGGGCGTGGAGGCCGCGACGGCGCCAAGGGCGGGGCACAGCACGAGCGCGCTCAGCGCCAGTGTCGCCACGTCGCGGCGGCGTCTTATGAGTGCGATCAGTGCCACTCCCACGAGCGCGGCGAGTATCGCGATCGTTGAGCTCGTGGCGAGCGCGGACGGCGTGGAGCGGACTTCGTACTTGCGCTGCCACCGGCTCTTGGGGGTTTGCAGCCACCACGGGGCGATGCCCACCGCGTGGACGACGGCGTGCCACCCCACTTCGTCGCCGACCGTGGCCTTGTGCTTGGTCGCGCTTTCCGCCACCAGCGTGAGGTTTCCGGGATGTTCGGTGAGCTGCCCGTCGATCGTCGCGCTCCAGCAGAACGCGGCCACCGCCAGCGTCGCGAGGCCCCATCCGAGCAGCGAGCGGCGGCTTGGATCCGGCGCCGGCAGCGCTTTCTTGGTCGCGCGCCCGGTCCCTGGCGACGCCAACCTTCTGGCACCGACGTCGGTCTCCGTATCGCCGTCCGGTCCCAGGGCGTCGGGCGATGAAGTTCCGGTCGCGGCACGCCGTCGCCGCCGCACGGCCGCCCCCGCCGCGAGGCCGCCGAGCCCGACGGCGAGCAGCGCGAGGGTGGGGGGGAGGTAGGTGAGGTGCGTCTGCACGGTGAAGCTTGCCACCACCACCGTCAGCGGCAACAGCTTGTAGTCCCCGCACGCGAGCGACCAACAGAGGAAGATCAGCAGCGTGAAGGGCCACAGCCCGGCGGAGGGGTTCCACACGTCGTGGAACGTCTCGGCCGCCAGCGACTGACACATCAGCGCGATCGCGCACGCGGTCATCACCATCAGCACGCGGCCCCCGCGCCGGCGGGCGAGCGCGACGGCGCCGACGATGCAGCCTGTGTTGAGCGCACCCATCGTCACGGTCATGCCGACGTCGCTGCCGTTGTAGGCGGTGGGGGCCAGCAGCCAGAACAGCATCGGCCCGAGCGAGTGGGTCACGCGGCCGATCACTTCCCCGGCGAGCGAGTACTGGCCGACGAGCGGGGCGTGCGAGGTGAACACGTCGTGGGCGCGGGTGGCGATGATCCCGCGGTCGGCCACCGGCACCCACCCGGCCTGCACGGCCTTTGCGGTCGCGCTGATCACGGGGATTGCGGCGGCCAGCCCCGCGGCGAGCGTGAGCAGGGCGTCGCCCAGTTTGGCGGCGGCGCTCTGTAGCGAGGCGCGCAGCCGGGTGGCGATGCGTCTCAGTGAGGTATGGGGCTGGCGGTGGTGGGTCGGTTTGGAGTGGAGAGGGGGCCGTATAGCCATTGCAGTGGGGGCGGGGTGTCGAACAAAAAATTCAAAAGCCGTGCGCAATGGCTATCGGGTCCTGGATTTTTTGTAACAACACCAGCACCTGCTTATATATACTATCGCTATACTCAATGCATGTGGGGGGCGAGCTCATGGCGGGCGATCGAGCGCTTGTGGACCTCGTCGGGGCCGTCCGCGAGGCGCAGCGTGCGCAGGTGGGCGTACATCCACGCGAGCGGGAAGTCGTCGCTGACGCCGCCACCGCCGTGCACCTGGATCGCGCGGTCGATCACCTTCAGGGCGATGTTTGGCGCGGCGACCTTAATCGCGGCGATCTCGGTGCGCGCCTGGCGGTTGCCGACGGTGTCCATCAGCCACGCGGCCTTGAGCGTGAGCAGGCGCGCCATCTCGATCTCGATCCGCGACTCGGCGATCCAATCCTGGATGTTGGCGCGTGCCGCGAGCGGCTCCCCGAAGGTGACGCGCGTCGCCGCGCGAGCGCACATCGCCTCCAGCGCCCGCTCGGCCGCGCCCAGCGAGCGCATGCAGTGGTGGATGCGTCCCGGCCCGAGGCGCGCCTGGGCGATCATGAAGCCCTCGCCCTCGCCGGCGATCAGGTTGGCGGCGGGAACGCGCACGTCCTCGAACAGGATTTCAGCGTGGCCCTCGTGGTCCTGGTAGCCGAACACCGGCAGCCCGCGTACGACGCGTACGCCGGGGGTGTCGAGCGGCACGAGCACCATGCTCTGCTGGGCATGCCGCGGGCCGTCCACCCGCGTCTTGCCCATCACGATCATCACCTTGCAGTGGGGGTGCAGCACGCCGGAGATCCACCACTTGCGCCCGTTGAGCACGTACCGGTCGCCGTCGCGCTCGATCCGCAGCGCGATGTTGGTCGCATCCGAGGAAGCAACGTCGGGCTCGGTCATCGCAAACGCCGAGCGGATCTCCCCCGCCAGCAGCGGTTCCAGCCACCGTTCGCGCTGCTCCTCGGTGGCGAACAGGTGCAACACCTCCATGTTGCCGGTGTCGGGTGCCGAACAGTTGCACGCCTCCGAGGCGATGTGGCTGCGCCCGAGGATCTCGGCGAGCGGGGCGTAGTCGCCGTTGGAGAGCCCGGCGCCGTGCTCGGGGTCGGGCAGGAACATGTTCCACAGCCCCTTTTCGCGCGCGCGGGTCTTGAGCTCCTCCATGATCGGCGGCTGGCTGTGAGCGTCGCCGGACTCGCGCAGCTGGCGCTCATACACGGGCTCGGCCGGGAGGACGTGCTCCTCCATGAAGGCCGTGAGGCGCGCTTCGAAATCGAGGCAGCGGGCGCTGGGCTGGAAGTCCATCGGTCTCCTCCTAAGGGAATGGGACCTGTATGAAACCAGCCTCCCGGCCGCGAGGCGCGTGACAGGCCAACCATGACTCTTGACTTGAGCCTTCGTTCTACTAAAGTAGGATCTTAGGCTACTAAAGTAGGATGAGTGTTGGAAGGGAGTTCGGACTGTGGGGAAAAGCGGCCTCAGACGCGGATTTTCAACGCTGACTAAAAAACGGGACGAGGACGGTATCCGTACGCTCGAACTTGAAGCCATCGGCCGCGATGGGTACAGTGGCGGTAAGAATCGCCACGTTCTCCGAGTCGCGAGGCTCCGGGGATCTCGATGTCGCCGAGCCGGCAACGGCTCGGAGCTACCCGGGTCGAGGCGACCTGTCTACATAAACGTACAGAGGAGAGAGAAGCTGATGATGCGCATGGCATCCACCCGCAGGGCGCTGCTCGGCCTTGCCGTCGCTGTCGCCGGAGTACTGGCCATCTCGCCAGCCGTCGCCTCAGCGGCACCCACAGTCACGCTCAAAGCCGTGCCGGTCCCACTCAAGGGCGTTCCGGGTAGCGGGGACATCCTTGGCGCCCCTGCGGCGGTCGAATTCGAATTCACGATCCGGGGCACCGAAGTGACCGGCGATGCGCCCTCGCAGCTGCGCGGCGTCAACGTGTGGGCTCCCAAGGGCGTGAAGCTGACGACCGCGGGCTTCGTGACCTGCACGCTGAGCACACTCGAATTGAAGGGCCCCGAAGCCTGCCCGAAGAAGTCGCAGGCCAGCGCCCTGGGTTCCGCGGAAGCCTCGGACACGATCGCCGGGGAACCGATCAAAGAGAAGGGGACCGTGCAGGCGTTCTTCGCGCCCAAGGGCGAACTGATCTTCTACGCCAATGCTCCCTCGCCGATCTCGGCGCAGGTCTACGTCGGCGGGACCATCCATCCAGCGGGCGGGCTGTACGCCTACGAGTTCGAGACCGAAGTCCCGCTGATCGAATCCGTCCCCGGTGCCGCGGCGGTATCGACCGAAGCGATCGACCTCAAGGTCGGCTCTTCGTACAAGAAGCACGGCAAGACCGTCTCCTACATCACGCTGCCCAGCAAGTGCCCCAAGGGCGGCTTCCCGCTGAAGGCTGAAATGAAATTCGAGAGCGGCGAATCTGTGGTAACCGAATACAAAGCGCCGTGCCCGAAAAAGAAAAAGTAGAGCGTAGGTCTACGGGGAAGCGGTGGCGAAGGTAGACCGCAAGTGATGAGCGCCCGCCCGCGGGGCGGGCGCTCGACCGAAGCGGCGGCGAGCAAGGACCCCCCATCGGGTGGGGCACCCGCCCGCTGTTTGGACAAGAGATTGGGGCAGCTGTGAGGAAGCGGGCTGTTGGGGCGAGTAGTAGCGGAGCGGCAGCGGCGATCGCCGGTGGCCTGTGCGTGGCCGCGGTGGTCGTCGCGGTGCTGCTCGCCACAGCCGCGGGCGGCTCCAGCGGCGCCTACACGGTGCGCGCGATCTTTGACGACGCCGGCAACCTCGTCAACAGCGAGAACGTCAAGATCGACGGCGTCAAGGTGGGCGTCGTAGGGACGGTTACGCCCACCCCGAATGGCAGGGCGGCCGTCGAACTGAAGATCGAAAACCCCGGCTTCCAGAACTTCCGCACCGACGCCAGTTGCACGATCGAACCGCAGGCGCTGATCGGCGAGAAGTACGTCAACTGCCTGCCCACGCAGGCACGCGCGGAAGGGGCGCCGCTGCCGCCGCCGCTGCGTCAGATCCCGTCCGGGCGGGAAGGCGCGGGGCAGTATCTGCTGCCGGTGACCAACACCTCCAGCCCGGTCGGCGTCGATCTGCTCAGCGACATCGGCCACCTGCCCGAGAACCAGCGCCTAACGATCATCCTCAACGAACTCGGCACCGGCTTCGCCGGTCGCGGCAGCGACCTCAACGCGGTTCTGCACCGCTCCAACCCGGCGCTGCGGGAACTGGAAAAGGTATTCGGGATCCTCGCCTCGGAGAACAAGGTGCTCGGCAACCTCGCCGAAGAAGGGAACCGGGCATTGGTGCCGCTCGTGCGCGAACGCAAGCAGTTCTCCGAATTCTTCAATCAGAGCACCACCGTCGCGGAAGCGACCGCCCGCCACGGCGCCGAACTCGCGACCAACCTGCACGAATTCCCGACCTTCCTGCGCGAGCTGCGTCCCTACCTCAAACACGTCGAAGCGTTCGCCGAACAGGCGACCCCCACATTCACCGACCTCGGCGTCGCCGCCCCCGGCATCAACAAGACCTTCCAGAACATCGGGCCGTTCTCGACTAGCACCACACAGTTCTTCAAGAGCCTCGGCGCCTCCTCGGGGAAGATCGGCAAAGCGCTCGTCTCCGCTCAGCCGCTGCTCACTCACATCGAGTCGCTCGGCAGTGCGGCTAAGCCGTTCGCCAAGAGCTTCTCCGAACTCTTCTCCAGCCTGCGCTCGACCGGCGGGCTGGAGCGATTGCTCGACTTCATCTTCATGGGCACCGGCGACACCAACGGCTATGACTCGCTCGGCCACTTCGCCCGTGCCGTCGTGGTCGGGAATAAATGCGTCGCCTACAAAATCGTGGTGGAACCCGAATGTCGCTCGAACTTCAACCCCGGGGTGAGCACGGCGAGCGCTGCGGGCGCTGGCGCGCAGACCGCCGACGCGCAGGCGAGCGACACAACGCTCGCGATGGCGAGGGTGGAGGCGATGCTCAAAGGCGCGACGCTCTCGCAGGCGATGGCTGAGTATCCCGGGTCGGAAACGGCCGGGAGCCCTGCGGGCGCCGGCAGCGGAGCGAGCCTCCCGTCCGCCGTCGCCCAGCCAGTCGGAGGAGCGAGCCCGGCACCACCTACTACGCACCGCCGAGCGAAAGCTCCGAAGCCGGCGGAATGCTTCTCAACTATCTCCTCGGCAACTGATCGATGCTCCCACTACGCCACAGCCATCGTTTCCCTGCTCTCCTTGTCGCGTGCGCGCTGATGCAGCTTGTCGTGGGTGCCTCTGCGGCCTGGGGCGAAACGGCCTCGAGCCCCACGGCGACGACGACCACCACGACCGTGCCGTCCCCCGAAGCGCCGGTCGGCGTTCACGGGCAGGTGGGCGAACCGGCCGCGGAACCCGAAACCTCGCCGGCTCCGGAATCGAGCCCATCAACGCCGCAGGGCACAACCGAAACGACCCCCACCACCCCCGCCCCCGAAGTGCGGAGCCAGAGCCCCCAGACGCAGAGCGCGCCAGCCCAAGCCGGCGGACATACCGAACGGGCGAGCCATACTCACCGCCAGACCGGGGCGAGCGGGACGTCCGGCAAAGGGAAGGGCAAAGCGACCTCCGGGAAGACCTCCACAGGGAAGCCCTCGAACGCGCCTGCGCCGCCGCCCTCGACGCTCACCCCGCCGCTGCCGGGAGCACTTGGCGAGGCGATCGGGGGGATCCCCGACTTCTTCATCGAAAGCTTCCGCGTCCCCCCATTCCTGCTGCCGATCTACCAAGCGGCCGGCACCGCCTACGACATCCCCTGGCAGGTGCTGGCGGCGATCAACGAGGTCGAGACCGACTACGGCCGCGACGTCAACGTCTCGAGCGCCGGGGCGGAGGGCTGGATGCAGTTCCTGCCCTCTTCCTGGGCCCGGTACGGGGTCGACGCCACCGGCTCGGGCTATGAGGATCCCTACAACCCCGCCGACGCGATCTTCGCCGCCGCGCGTTACCTCGCGGCCGCCGGCGGGGCGCAGCACATCCGCGACGCCGTGTTCTCCTACAACCACTCCGCGGCCTACGTGGAAGCGGTGATGCTGCGCGCCCAACTGCTCGGCGGCACTCCTCCGGAACTGTTGAGCGCGATTACCGGCCTCACCGAATCGCGCTTTCCCGTGCACGCCGAAGCGCACTTCAGCGACGGCTTCCCTGCCGCGCGGGTGAGTGGGGTCGATCTACCCGGCAAGACGCTCGCGGGGACAGTGATCTACGCGCAGGCCGGGGCACCCGTGATCGCCGTGCAGGACGGCGAAATCACCGCCGTCGGCGAATCGCCGACGCTTGGGCACTACATCTCATTGCGCGACGCCTTCGGCAACACCTACACCTACGCGCAGCTTGGCGAAGTCGCGTCGGTGTATCCGGTGCTCGAACCACGCGTGGACACCGCCGTCAGCGCGCGGATCGCCCACCCGAGCGGTAGCGGCCGCGGCATCGGTCCTGCTCCCACCGCGCCCGCGAGCGCCGGCGTGCAGTCGCACTCACCGCTCTCGCAAGCCGCGGTCACCACAGGCCTGGCGATGGGAGCCGCTAACGCTCTGGAAACACCTCCTGCACCGAAGCCGGCCTCGGCACCCCCGGTGCTCCCAGCTACATCCGGCGGGGCTGGTGGGAAGGCCTCCACCCCGCACTCCTTCCGCGCCGGCCCCAACGAGGTCTATCTCAACCCGCTGCGCCCCGGTGTGCAGGTGCTGGCGGGCACCGTGCTCGGACACCTCGGCGCGGCCGGGGAAGGGGAAGATACGACGCCTTCTACCGCGACGTCGCCATCCTCGGCGACGACGCCATCCACCGCCGCCGCGCAAACCTCGACGGCCACGACGGAGGGGCACATGCTCTTCCAGATCCGTCCTGCGGGCACCGGTGCGCCGCTGATCGACCCCAAGCCAATCCTCGACGGCTGGGTGCGCCTGGAAGAGACCTCGGCGTTCAGGGCCAAGGGCGAGAACCCCTTCCTCGCGACCTCGCCCACTGTCGGGCAGGTGCTGCTGGCGTCAAAGCCCCAACTTGAGCAACTGGTGCTGCGCGACCCCGGTGTGCGTCTGCCGGTATGCGAGCGTGGCGCGGTGCGCGCCGGAGAGGTCGATCGGCGCGTGCTGGCGGCGGTCGAGTTCCTCTCGGTCTCCGGCCTGAGCCCGACAGTCGCCGCGGCCGGCTGCGGGCACACGAGGGGCGCGCCGGGTGCAGGCAATGCGATCGACGCCACGCCGGGCGACGCGGTCGACATCTCCGCGATCGACGGTACCCCGATTGCCGGGCACGAAGGGCAGGGCTCAGTCACCGAAATCGCAGTGCGGCGTCTGCTGCGGCTGCAGGGCACGATGAAGCCGGCGCAGATCGTCAGCGCGCTCAGCTACCCGGGCAGCGACAACACGCTGACCTTGCCCGGCTACCACGGACTGATCCACGTGGCGTTCGCCTCACCGCGCGCGGCCGGCAGCCGCGGTGCCCGCGCCGCCGCCGTCTCCAGCTCGTCGGTTACCCCCAGCCAGTGGCTACAGTTGATCGCGCAGCTTGGCGAGATCCCCGAGCCGAACGTCTCCAGCAAGCCATCGGCGGCGGCGATCCCAGACCCCAAGGGCGGTGAATGAGAGTGGCGACGACCACGCCCCCGCCCCCTCCTGTGCGGCCCCCACTGCCCCCTCCGGGCGGGGGCGGGCGGGCGCCGGAGCCTCCGCAGCCAATATCCCCGCCGCCGCGCAGCGTGGGTCGCTGGGTGGCGGCCGGCGCACTCGTGGTGGTGGTCGCTGCCGTCGCCTACATCGTGTTCGCCGGTGGCGGTGGCGCCAGCTACAAGTTCGAACTGGAAAACGACAGCCAACTCGTACTCGGTGACCAGGTGGAGGTCGGCGGCGTTCCCGTGGGGAGTGTCACAGCGATCGCCCTGACCCACAACTACCGCTCGGCGCTGATCACGATCCACATCGAAGGCTCGCTGGTGCCGTTGCACCGGGGGACCACCGCACAGGTGCGGGTGCCCTCGCTGACAACCGTCGCGGGGCGTTATGTGTCGCTCTCGCCGGGCCCCAACAACGCCCCGGCGCTGCCCCCGGGCTCGACGCTGCCGGCCGGCTCCAGCAAAGGCACCACCGACCTCGACCAGCTGTTCGACACGTTCAACCCGAGCACGCGCAAAGGCCTGCAGGAGTACTTCGTGGGAGAAGCCGAAGTGTATGCCGGCGTCAGCCAGGTGTTTGGCACGGACGTCGAATACTTTGGCCCCTTCCTTTCCTCGGCCAACCATATTTTCGCGGAGTTCAGCAAAGACCAGCGGACGTTCACCAACTTCCTCGTCTACTCCGCCAAGGCGCTCACCACACTCGCTGCCCACCGCGAAGAACTGACCGACCTGGTGAGTAACGGCGATCGCGGCCTGGAAGCGCTCGGCGCCGAACAGGCGAGTCTGCAACGAGGGGTCGCGCAGCTGCCGGGCGCCCTGGCGCAGGGCAACCGCGCGTTCGCGCAGCTACCCTCCACGTTCGCCGCGCTGCGCAAGCTGGCTACCGTCGCGGGCCCCGACACCAAGACGCTCGCGCCGCTGTTTGCGAAGCTGACGCCGCTCGTGAGGGAAGCAGGGCCGGTGCTGCATGACCTCAGCCTGGCGCTCAGCAAGCCGGGGCCGAGCAACGATCTCACCGACAGCGCGCTCGCGATGCCCACGCTCGCCCAGGAGCTCGTCAATGGCTCGCCTAGCGACGTCAAGGCGCTGCAGGAATCGGTGCCGGTGACCGCTTTCTTCGGGCCTTACTCCCCCGACCTCAAGGGCTTCGTGCGCACCTTCGGCACGAGTGCTGGCTACTACGACGCAAACGGCCAGTACGCGCGCATCAGCGCAGTGTTCAACAACTTCAAGGTGGGCGCCAACAACACCCTGACCTCGGCAGCCACGCCGCAGGAAGGCCTCGAGGGTCTGCACACCCGCGAACTGCGTCGCTGCCCCGGCGCCGGCGCGACCCCCTCGCCGGCCGACGGATCCGCGCCATTCACCGACGAAGGCAAGCTCGACTGCGACCCCTCGCAGGTGCCGTGATGAATCCGCGCCGCCGCAACTCCCTCGCCGCGAGCCCGCTGCTGATCGGGGCGCTCACCGTGCTGATCGCGGTCGTGGCGGTGTATGTCTCCTATGGGGCCAACAACGGGCTGCCGTTCACGCCGACCTACGACATCAAGGCCGAACTGCCGGAAGCATCGGGCCTCGAAAAGGGCAATCAGGTGCGGCTCTTTGGCCGGCGCATCGGGATCGTGAGCAGCATCGTTCCCCACCAGAACCCGGCCACCGGCAAGGTAACGGCGATCGTCAGTCTCAAGCTTGAAAAGCACGCGGGGCCGCTGCCCGCCGACACCACGACCGAGGTCCAATCTGTGTCGACGATCGGCCTGAAGTACCTGGAACTGAAGCGAGGGGACTCGCGGCGGACGATCCCCCCGGGCGGGACGATCCCCGTATCGCACGCCAGCGAACCGGTGGAGATCCAGGACCTCTTCAACATGTTCGACAAGAAGACGCGGATCGCGATCCAGCAGAACACTAACGCCTTCGGTGACGGCCTCGCCGGGCGCGGCGTCGGCCTGAACGAAACGCTCCACACGCTGCGCCCGCTCGCCGCAAACTCCGTGCCAGTACTGCACAATCTCGCCTCACCACGGACCGGCCTCGGCCAACTGTTCATCGCGCTGGACAAAATCTCTAGAGAAATCTCGCCGGTGGCCGAAACGCAGGCGTCCCTCTTCCGGGAGCTCGACACCTTCTTCACTGCCTTTGCCGCTGCCTCGCCCGCGCTTGAACGCACGATCGAAGGGGGCCCGGCGGCGCTGCACCAGGCGATCCACTCGCTGCCCTACGAGCAGCCGTTCATCGACAAAGCGACTGAATTCGTGAGCCTGCTGCGGCCGAGCGCGAAGATCCTGACGAAGGTCGCGGCACCGCTTGGCCACGCCTTCGCGGTCGGTACGGTCAACGTGCGCACCGCCGCCGCGCTGAATGTGCAGCTGACAAGCGCGCTGCAAGCGCTCGAACTCTTCTCCAAAAACCCATTGGTGCTGCTCGGCTTCGAAGAACTCACCCGCACGGCCGAACTCGGCACGCCGCTGTTCGCCGGCCTGGCGCCCGCGCAGACCAACTGCAACTACATCACGCTGGCGTTCCGCAACCTCGCCAACTCGCTTTCCGAGAGCATCGGCAACGGCACGGTCGCGCGTGTTGTGCCGCTCCTTAGCCCATCCGGGGAAAACAGCGAGGGGCTGCCAGCTTCCGCGCCCGCCAATGGGCCCTCGGACGATGAAAACGTCACCACCAAAACGAAAATCGAAGACAACCACCTGCACTACAACCCCTACCCCTACGTCGGCGGGCCCGGCCAGCCGCTGGAGTGCGAAGCCGGCAACATGCAGTACGTTGTCGGCAAGACCGTGATCGGCAACACCTCGACCACGCTGGGCACGAACCACGAAAAAACCAAGCGCAGCGAAAGCCTCTTCGGGGCACCATATTCGGGCTCCCAGCAGAAGGACTTCCCCAAGGAAGCCTCTGCCAAGGGTAAGGGGATGCAGTCATGAGCGACACGCGCTGGTGGCGCCGGCGTCGGGAGACCGCGGTCTCCGAGCTGCAAAAACGCTCCAACCCGATACGCACGGGGCTCGTCTTCTTGGTCGTCCTGGTCGTCGCCGTGTACTTCGGTTTCACCAAACACATCCCGTTCAAACACGGCTATCGCCTCAACGCGGTGTTCAACTCGTCGGTCAACGTCCGCCCGAAGTCGCCCGTGCGGATCGCGGGCATCACCGTCGGCACCGTCACCTCGACGAGTTTGGATAGCAGCCACGTGGCGCGCGTGACGATGGAAATCGAAGGCAAGGGGCTGCCGATCCACTCCGATGCGACGCTGAAGATCCGCCCGAAGGTCTTCCTCGAAGGCAACTGGTTCGTCGAACTGCAGCCCGGCAGCGCCTCTGCGCCGACGCTCTCCTCGGGCGCCACGATCCCCGTCACGCAAACATCCGAGCCGGTGCAGCTCGATCAGTTGCTCGACGCGCTCAACACCGACACGCGCGCCAACCTGCAGACCTTCCTTGTCGAATACGGGGCGGCGCTGACCGCCAAGCCGACGCCCGCAGAGAACGCCGAACAATCCCCCGAAGTGAGCGGTCTGAACATGGCACAGGCGCTCAACAAGGCCTACCGGCTCGGACCGGAAGCGCTGCGCGACGGCACGATCGTCAACCAGGCGTTCGCGGGCACCGAAACCCACGACCTCTCGCAGTTGTTTGCCAGCATCGAAAAAGTCAGCGCCGAACTCGACGTGCACGAGCAGGCGCTCGGCGAACTGGTCGGCCACTTCAACACCTTCCTGCACATCTTTGCCGCGCAGGGCTCGAGCGTGCGCACAGCCGTCGCCGAATTGCCGGGCGCGCTCCACGGCCTCGAACACGGCTTCGCAGAACTGCGGGGCGCCGCGCCGACGATTAGAACCTTTGCGCTGGACCTGATCCCCGGCGTGGAACAGATCCCAGCTACCGATGCCGCCGCTTTCCCCTGGATCGAACAGCTGCGGGCCACGCTAAAGCCAAACGAGCTCGGCGGCGTCGCTACCGCACTGCGCACCGCGGCGCCCGAGATCGCTTCTCTTACCGCCGCGCAGGTGACCTTCCAGCCACAGCTCACCAACTTCAGCAAGTGCCTGAGCAAAGTGCTCTACCCGGCCGGCTCCACCCAGCTCCAGGACGGCGCCAACACCACCGGGGCCACCGCCGAACATGAATTCTGGTACGCGATGGCCGGCGTGGCCGGCTTCAGTCAGAACTTCAACGGTAACGGCGCGGCCGGGCGCTTCATCACAGGTGGCACCGGCTCCACGCTGCTCTCCCCGCCGGTGACGCTCGTGAAGCCGGGTGCGCCAACGACCGGCAAAACGCTGATCGCCCAGACGCGCTTGGCCCCTGAAGGCACCAGCCCACGCTTCACGGGCAGCGAGCCGCCGTACAAGCCGCTCGTACCCTGCTACACGCAGAAGCTGCCCGAATTCAACGGCCCGCTGTCGCATGGCCCCGCGGATGGAGGTGGATGATGGCCCCGGATGAGGTACGAGAGGGGGGGCGCGGGGTCCGCGACCAGATCGAGCGCTACCGCACGGCGTTCATCGCCGTCGTGACGATGATCGTGATCGCGGCGGGGAGCACCGGCTACATCCTCGCCCACGAGCGCCTGTCGGTGCCAGCGTGGGTGCCGATCATTGGCCACGAATCGTTCGTGCTGAAGGGCGAATTCTCGACCGCGCAGGCGGTCACGCCCGGCCAGGGCCAGTCAGTCACGATCGCTGGCGCGAAAATCGGCGAAATCTCGAACGTAGAATTGCGGGACGGCCGGGCGCTGGTGAGCATGAACCTGACGCCCAAGTACGCCAAGTACATCTACCGCGACGCGACGGCGCTGCTGCGACCCAAGACCGGGCTGAAGGACGAGACGGTCGAGATCTCTCCGGGCGAGCCCTCTTCTGGGCGCGTGTACGGCGGGTACACGATTCCGGTCATGCAGACCTCTCCGGATGGCAACCTCGATGAATTCCTCGCCTCATTCGACGCCGAAACGCGCACGCTCTTGCAGGCGCTGCTCGCGGGCGTCGGCGAAGGGCTGAACGGCAACGCCGCCAACCTCTCGGCGACGTTCAAGCACTTCGCGCCGCTCGCCCACGAGCTCACGGAGATCGGCCGCGAAGTCGCCAAACGCCAGTACTACGTCGCACATGGGATCCACAACTTCCGTCTGCTGATGGAAGCGCTCGGCAGTAAAGACACCAGACTCGCCCAGTCGGTCGAGTACAGCAACGCAGTATTCGCGACCTTCTCGCGGGAGGACCGCCAGGTACAGGAAACCTTGCACGAACTACCACTAGTGCTCAAACAGGCCAATCACGGCTTCGGCAAGCTCGCCACCGCAACCCGCGTTACCGCCAACACGCTGCACGCGCTCAAGCCCTTCGCCACCGAGCTCGCGCCGGCGCAGAAGGAGATACGAGCCGCCCTCAAGACGACCACGCCGATCCTCAAGAACGAAGTCAGGCCGCTCTTCCGCCAGATCCTGCCGGTGCTCCAACAACTGGAGCCCTCGCTGAAGGACTTCACGCAGTCCTCCCCGCAGCTCACCACCGCGTTTACCGTGATCAACGAATTCTTCAACGAGCTCGCCTACAACCCGGGACCCAATCAGGGCGGCTTCCTGTTCTACCTGGACTGGGCCAACCACGACCTCAACAGTGTCGTCGCGCAGGGCGACGCGCACGGAGCCGAGGGTCAGGCGCTGCTGTACTTCAACTGTGGGCTGGTGCCGATCCTGCATCAGGTGGCGGCGGTCGATCCCACAGCGCGACTGGTTGTGGGCCTGCTCAACCCGCCGACTACCGAACAGTGCAGGGGGGTGCTTGCGCCTAGCTCGACTGCGGCCAAAGCGGCGAGCCTGCGAACCGGAGTCAGCCCGGAGGCGCTGACGGCCGACCGTGTCTTCGGCCAGGGCCCCGACGCCAACGCGATGGCACCGAGCGCAACATTGGGAGGGAACCACTGATGCAAAAGCGCGCGCCAACGCTCGCCAACATCCTCGTGATCGTGCTATTCGCGCTGAGCTGCTTCGGTCTGCTGCTGTTCCTATGGGACTCTTTCGGCGGCCCGGTCCCGCTGAAGCCCAAGGGCTACCGGTTCACTGTCGAGCTCTCGCGCACGCTGGCGCTGGCCGAACAGTCCGACGTGCGCATCAGGGGGGTCGACGTCGGCCATGTGGTCGGTCTGGCTACGCACGCCAACGGGACAGCCGACGTGACGATCGAAATGGATCATGAATATGCGCCGATCTCTTCTACCGACCGTTTGGTGCTGCGCCAGAAGACGCTGCTGGGCGAGACCTACATCGAACTGCTCCCGCCGGGGGTGGCCGGACCGGGTGGAAAGGAAGAAGGGCCGGATCAGCCACAGGGGTCCGGGGGGATCCAAGATGTGGACGCGGTGAGCGCTCACCCAATCTCCGACGGCGGGCAACTGCCCTCCACCCAGGTCGATCCGGCGGTGACGCTCGACGACATCCTCTACGCGCTGACCCCGGAAGTGCGCAACGCCTTCAAAGTCTGGCAGCAGGCGCAGGCAGCCGCTCTCAGCGGGCGTGGAGAACAGATCAACGCCAACATCGCCGAGCTCGAGCCGTTCGTGGAAAATGCCAACAAGCTGGTCTCAATCCTTGCCTCCCAGGAAGGTGCGGTGACCGCGGTGGTACACAACGCGGGCGTGTTGTTCGATGCGCTCACCGAACGCAACCACCAGTTCCGCGGGTTCATCGTAAACGGTGAGCGCACGTTCCACGCGCTTGGTGCGAGTAGTGCCCAGTGGGCTAACGCCTTCCGCCTGTTTCCGGCCTTCGAGCACGGCGCGTCGGCGACGCTGCGCGAATTCGACGACCTCGCCCGAGTGGCGAGCCCCGTGCTCGAAGAGTCGAAGGCGTGGGAGCGCGAGCTGACGCCGCTGTTGGAAGGGGTGCAGGCGTTCACGCCCGACTTCAACAACCTGCTCACCAACCTCGGCCCGTTCAACAGCGCCTCCAAGAAGGGTCTGCCGGCGTTCGAACGCGTGTTGAGCGAGCTCACGCCGCTACTCGGCAACGTCACGCCGCCGTTGCGCAACTTCGAGCCCTTCCTGAAGTTCACCGGTGAGTACGTACCCGAGTTGCAGGCACTGTTCGCCAACGCCACCGCTGCCGCCGAGGCGCATGACAAAAACAACGACCTCGCCGGCGAACCGATCCAGCATTATCTGCGCGCACTGAACACCATCAGCCCGGAAGGCCTCGCGGTCTATAGCCAGCGGATCGGCACCAACCGTGCCAACCCCTACCTCAAGCCCGAAGCGCTCCGGCTATTGGCCAACGGCGGACTGCAGGTATTCAGCACGGGTAACTGCGCCGACTCGGCGCCGTCGCTGAGTTTGCCCAAAGGGGAACAGAGCCCAATCGAAAAACAGCTGGTTGAAGACCACGTTGTCAATGAAGCGGGCAGCACCGCCAACTCCGTGGCTGCGCCCGCGTGCACTCAACAGGCGCCCTTTACTTGGGAAGGCGTGACGAGCCAGTTCCCGCAGGTAACGAGGGCCAAATAGGCTCAGCCGCGTTGCGGGGCCGATCCCTTCGCAAACGCCGCCACGATCGCGCGGTGGTGGCCCAAGTAGGGGAGCATCGCGAAGTAGGCGAGGTCGCCGCGCAGGCGGGGCAGTTCGCCGGTGCGGTCCTCCAGCGCCCGGCGGTGCAGGATCGAGGCGATCCCGCCGACCATCGCCTCCGAGGTGTACGGGGGCAGCAGGTCGGGGTTGGCGCAATGGAAGCGACCTTCCTCCAGCAGCGCCGGGAAGAGACTCAACAGCGCGTGGTGGCGCTCGCTCGCGGCAGGGCACGCGCAGAGGCTCTCGACCAGCACCACCCGGGCACCGTCGGGATCCTCGGCGAGCGCGCTAAGCAGCGCGTCCAAGCCCCCACGGACGCGCTCGGGCCACGGCGCGGCGCACTCGGTGCGCTCCCGTACGCGATCCCCGATGCGTGCGATCAGCGCATCGAGTGCCTGCAGGAAGCACTCCTCCTTGTCCGCGAAGTGCTCCTCGAAAACCGCTGGCGCAACGTTCGCCGTCTGCAGCACCCGCTCCACCGTCGTGCGGTCGTAGCCGCGGTAGGAGGCGGTGGCGATCATCGCATCGAGCATGCGCACGCGCGGATCGCGAGCCTTGTGCGTGGGGCAGACACGTGAGCCGACAGGTCGTTGCCGGGCGCCGGTGTGGCTGCTGTGCAACATCTTTCCTCCCTCCCTGCCCGGGGAAGGAGCTGGTGGAGGAGCGCGAGCAACCGGTGAGCGACCGCGCGTTTCCAGGTGCTGAATCCCGGACTGTGGGTTTCCCTCTCCTACTCTCCCCCAGAGAGTAGACCCGCGACTATACCGTTGTCAAGGGCCAGTTGCATTTGTCAAGGCATGGGGCACGACCCGGGCCCGTCTCGGTAAGCCCCGAGACGGGGTGCGCGTGGGGTGCCCGACCCGCGACCCGTCTCGGTGAGCCCGAGATGGTGTGCGCGTGGTTGCGGTCAGGCAACGCCGCTGATCCTCGAGCGGCGGGAGATCGGCTCGCCTTCGCCGGCCGGCGCTCGATCGGCGTGCGGTGCGGGCACGCTGAGGAATCGCAGCTGGTAGCGCCCCACCACGATCTCATCGCCGTCCTCGAGCATCCGCCACTCGATCCGCTCGCCGTTGACGAACACGCCGTTGAGGCTGCGATCGTCGAGCACCCTCACCCCGTCGGGCTGGCGTACCAGCAGAGCATGCCGGCGGGACACCGTGGGATCGTCGAAACGCACGTCCGCCGCCAGGCTGCGTCCCACCCGCGTCCACTCCTGGGTTAGCGCCACCAGCACGGTCTCGCCGTCCTCCTCGTAGGCGAGGTACTCGCCGGGATGCTCGATCTGCTCCTGCGCCTGCGCCAGCCAATCCGGATCGTCCTCGCCTACGCCCGCGGGCGCGTAGGCTCCTGTCCCGGTCAGGTCCGGAGCACCGCTCTGCGCGATGTGCCCCACGCTGAACAGCGAGGCACGCGCGAAGCTTGCGCCTCCGCAGCCAGGGCAGTCGCGCAACGTGTCGGAGGCGGCCAGCGTAAGTACATAGCCGCAGCGCTGACAACGAAAGGATCCCGCTCCCGCCATCGTGCCCGAGGTTAGTGACTCCACCATCTCACAGCTCCTCTTCTCCTATTGGGATACGTCCCGGCGCTCGTCTGCCGGCAGACCCTGGAGGAATCATAACCGCACTTTTCCCGTTGGGTCTAAAAGGCTTGTAATTTTCTGGAGACTCGTGGAGAGCCCCAGAGGCGTACGTTGGCCAGAGAGAGCGGGGGGCCTGGGGTAGCGGGGTCTTTCTACCCTGTCGCCGCCGCCTCCAAACGGGAGGAGATGGCCGCCAGCTGGCGAAATCCCGTGTATGCCTCACGCGAGCGTCACGGACATCGAGCAGTTCGAGCGCGTCCTGCTGCGGCGCAGCGTGGGCGTGCTGACATCCGACCGCAATCACTGCACCGACTGCGGGCGTACACCGCTGGTGGGGGAGCGCGTGCACCTCTATGAGGGCCGTGGCGGGGGCGTCGTCGTCTGTGAGCTCTGCCGGCCGCTGCGACACGATCATCCCGCGGCCACCGAGACCGTGCGCCATTCGCCGCACGGCAACGGTGTGCGCCTGATGGCTCGCGCGGCGTAGCTTTCGTCCGGGGCGGCCCTATAAACTGCGGGCGCGATGGACCCCCTGACCGTCTCGATCCTGATCGACGCTCCCCGCGAGCGGGTGTTCGACTACCTGCAGGACATCGCCAACCACTCCGAGTTCACCGACCACTATCTGCACGACTGGCACCTGACGCGCGAGAACTCCGTCGGCCGTGGCGCCGGGGCGCGCTTTCGCGTGGCTGCTCCGGGCAATCGCTTTAGCTGGGGCGACGTGACCTTCGCCGAGGTCGAGGCCCCACACCGCATCGTCGAGGTCGGCCGCGGCGGCAAGACCAACCGCATCCGTACCCTCGGGGTCTACGAGCTCGCTCAGGGCGCCGGCAACACCACGCGCGTGCGGTACACGCTGGAGACCCAGCCCTCCACGCTGTCCGACCGCTTGATGGAGTCCTTCGGGGCGCGCGGGTGGCTGCGACGCAAGAACATGAAGGCGATGCGCCGGTTGCGCTCGATCATCGAGAGCGGCGAGGGGCGCGGCCAGCGCGTCACGGTTGCCGGTGGGTAAACTGCCGCGTCGCATGCACCGCCTGCCCCGCAACACGCTGCTCCGGGTTCCCGCCCCAAGCGATGGCCGCTCTCGGATGGTGTGGCCCCTCGTCCTGTGCGCCGTGCTTGCGGCGCTCGCGCTCGGGGCCTGCGGGGAATCACATACCCGGGTCACGACCGGCACCTACGCTGGCGGAGGCGGCAAGAACGCGCCCTACCTCGACGTCGGGCCGCTCGTCTACCAGGTGCAGATCTCGCGCGAGCTCAACCCCTACAACACCGAAGACTCCTCCTATCTGCTGGGGCTCACGCCTGCGCAGGCCGCGCTGAAACCCGGCGAAGAGTGGTTCGGTGTCTTCATGCAGGTCTACAACGAAAGCACTGTCCCGCATCCCGCCGCCACCGACTTGGCCGTGGCCGACACCCAGGGCAACGTCTACCAGCCGATCGTCCCCGGCGCCGCCAACCTGTTTGCCTACCGCGGTGGGATCGTGCCCGCCAACAACCAGATCCCCGCACCCAACACCGTCGCCGCCGCGGGGCCCACGCAGGGCGAGCTGCTGCTGTACAAGATCAAAGTCGAATCGCTCGACAACCGGCCGTTGACGATCAAAATCGTCGACCCGCGTGACCCCACGCAGACGGCCTCCGCGGAACTCGACGTTTAAAAAATAAAAGGTGTGCGCAATGGCACACGCCTTTTAAAAAGAATACATACACCCCCACAGTCGGTCGTTGGCCCGCGGCACCGGTTTCGTCGGATATCCGGCCTGGTGAGTGGGTCGTTGGCCCGCCGCTCAACCGTTGGCCCGTAGAGGGTCGTTGGCCTGCGGCTCAACCGTTGGCCGCGGAGGGTCGATGCCCGCAAACCCAGCCGGACGGCCTGCAGCATCAGCCACCCGCCCGCAAACCCAGCCGGACGGCCTGCAGCATCAGCCACCCGCCCGCAAACCCAGCCGGACGGCCTGCAGCATCAGCCACCCGCCCGCAAACCCAGCCGGACGGCCTGCAGCATCAGCCACCCGCCCGCAAACCCAGCCGGACGGCCTGCAGCATCAGCCACCCGCCCGCAAACCCAGCCGGACGGCCTGCAGCATCAGCCACCCGCCCGCAAACCCAGCCGGACGGCCCGCAGCATCAGCCACCCGCCCGCAAACCCAGCCGGACGGCCTGCAGCATCAGCCACCCGCCCGCAAACCCAGCCGGACGGCCTGCAGCATCAGCCACCCGCCCGCAAACCCAGCCGGACGGCCCGCAGCATCAGCCACCGGCCTGCAGCGCCGCTTCGATCACCTGCTTGGCGACCGGCGCCGCGCTTTCCCCGCCCGCGCCGTCGCGCACCATCAGCACCCCCACCGCGATCTTTGGGCGCAGCGCCGGGGCGAACGCCGCAAACCATGCGTCGGTGTTCTTCGGGTTGTTCTGTTCGGCCGCGCAGCTGCTCGATGCGGAGGCGTGTTCAGAGGAGGATGAGTGTTCTTCGCCTTCGGCGGGCTTCTGTTCGGGGCTGGCGTCGCAGGCAGCGGGGGTGCTGAGTTCGGCGGTGCCGGTCTTGCCGGCCACTTCCACCCCGGGGATCGCCGCGGCGGTGCCGGTGCCGAAGCGCACCACGTCGAGCATCATGCCCCGCACCGTGCGGGCCGTGGCGGCGCTGATCGCGCGGGTGGGAGGGCTGTGGGTAGGCGGGGGCGAGAGGGTCAGACTGGGCGTCGGGTGGCGCCCGCCGTCGGCGATCGTCGCCGCCACGGTCGCCATCTCAAGCGGGCTAGCCAGCACCTGGTCTTGGCCGATCGCGGTGGAGCCGACCGCCAGTTCGCCCTGAATCTGGCCCGCCGGCGGGAGCGTGCTTTCAACTGCGCCTTCGATCCCGGGCGGATGGTTGAAGCCATACCGTTCCGCCATCGCCACCAGCCGCGCCGCGCCCAGCTTCACGCCAAGCGGCGAGAACACGGAGTTGCACGAGACCGCGAACGCCTCTACCAACGAGCCCCCGCATTCCTCGCCGTTCGCGTTGTGCAACAACACCCCGTCCAGCTTCGCCGCCGTGGCGTACGGGAAGCTGCTCGTCGGCCGCGCGATCCCCGCTTCCAGTACCCCGCTCACCGTGATCATCTTGAAGGTCGACCCGGGCGGTTGCAGCGCGTCAAGCCCGATCCCCGCCACGCCCAGCACCTGGCCGCTGGCCGGTTCCATCGCGATCACGCCGCCATACTGGCTGCCGAGCGCGGTAACCGCCGCGGTTTGCAGCGCCGGGGAGATCGTGGTGCGCACCGCGCTCCCGGCGTGGGCATTCGCGCGCGCCAGCACCCGGCCGCCGCTCGTGGCCCCGGCGCTCGATGTTCCGGCGTTGGTGGTCCCGGCGCTCGGCGTCCCGGCGTTGGTGGTCCCGGCGCTCGATGTCCCGGCGTTGGTGGCCCCCGCGCTCGACGTCCCGGCGTTGGATGTTCCCCCGCTCGCAGTCCCCGCGCCAGCGGCCCCGGTGCTTGCGGTCCCGGCCGGCACCGCAAGCAGTTCGCCCCCCGGGGTGCCGCGCAGGCGCGCGTCGGCCGCCAGCTCCAGCCCGCTCACGCCTACGATCGCGTTGGGTGGCACCCCTTCCGCCTCCAGCGCCTGCAGGCGGCCCGAGGGGATCGGCCCCACTTCGCCCACGATCGCGCTCGCCGCCGCTCCTAGCGGAGAGGAGCGCGTCCCCGCGGCGGTGGCAGGGCCCTGCGCCAGCACCGAGCCTTCGCGCGCCAGCAGCGCCGCCCGCGGGGGCAGCGCCGTGTGCCTGCTCAGCAGTTCGCCTTCGTGCAGGCCGGGGAAGGCAAGTGAGCGCGACCACCGCACGCGCGCTTCGCCTTCGTGGGGGCCTGGCACGATCGGCAGGCGAAAGCGCTCGGCGAGTGTGCCAAATAGGCTGGTATGCACCTTCGTCGCCACCACCTCCACGTCGCCGGCCGCGCCCTGCGGCGCTCCCACCACCTGCTCGCTGTCGGCCGTGGCTGTCATCAGCGCTTCCTTGTACACCTGGGCGAATTCGCTGGGCGACACCGCTCGCCGCGAGGCGGGGGCGAGCTCGCCGTACATGCTCACGTAGTCACCCTTCGCCCAGGCGGCCGCGAAGCGCGCCGCCACGCTCGGCGCGGGCGATGCAGAGGAGTGTCCGGCTCCCACGATCGCCCCCACCACGAACGCCACCGCCGCCAGCAGGATCAGAACCCGCCCGCGCCGCCCTCGTCGCCCGCGGTTGGAGACCGATGTGGCAGTCAATGCCGGTCTCCGGTGCGGATTCCCACGACGCAGAACGGTAGAACATGGGAATGACGACACTCGACTGGCTGATCCTGGCGTTCGTGCTGATCCTCGGCCTGTTCGGCCTGCGTCAGGGTTTCATCGTGGGCGTGCTCTCCTTCGGGGGGTTCGCGGTCGGTGCATTCATCGGCACCCGCCTCGGTCCGCTGCTGCTGCCTCAGGGCTCGGCCTCGCCCTACGCGCCCGCCTTCGGGCTGGTGGGAGCGCTGCTCGCGGGGGCGATCCTCGCCACGGGGCTGGAGGGGGTGGGGTGGCGCCTGCGCCGCACCACCCTGGTGGTGCCCGGGGTCGGCCTGCTCGACCGGGCGCTCGGCGCGCTGCTCTCCGCCGCCGTCGGCCTCGGAGTAGTGTGGATTATCGCCGCCGTCGCCGCCCAAATCCCCAGCGCCACACAGCTGCGCGCTGACATCCAGCGCTCGGTGATCCTCGGCGAGCTCAACGTGTTGCTGCCCCCCTCCGGCCCGATCCTCAACGCGCTTGCACGCCTGGACCCGATTCCCTCGCTCCCCGGCCCGCTGCCGGCGCTCTCCGCGCCCCCGCCCCAGGTCGCCCACGACCCCGCGGTGCTGGCAGCCTCGCGCAGCGTCGTGCGCGTGCTGGGCACCGCGTGCGGGCTGGCGATCGAGGGCTCGGGGTGGGTGGCAAGGCCCGAAGAGGTGCTCACCAATGCGCACGTGGTGGCCGGCGAGAGCGACACCACGGTCGAGGTCGAAGGCCGCCCGCCGGGGCTGCCGGCGCAGGCGATCGCCTTCGACCCGACATACGATCTCGCGGTGTTGCGCGTGCCCGGCCTGGACCTCCCCACGCTGAACCTCGCCTCCAACCCCGCCTCCGGCACCGCCGGGGCGATCCTTGGCTATCCCGAAAACGGGCCCTTCGACGTGCAGTCGGCGCGCATCGGGTCCACTGAGCAGGTGCTCACCCAGAACGCCTATGGCCAGGGGTCGGTCTCGCGGTTGCTCACCCCGCTGCGTGGGCTGGTGCGTCCCGGCAACTCGGGGGGGCCGGTGGTGGACGACGCGGGGGCGGTGCTCACCACGGTGTTCGCGGGCACCACGGGAAGTGGACCCGCCGGTGGGTACGGGGTCGCCAACGCGACCGTCGCACACGAACTCGAACGCGCCGGCGCGCCGGTCGGCACCGGGCCGTGCGACCCCGATTGAGCACGACCGCGTATCCGCCTGGCACTGCCCCACAACGCATGTTCGCGGGGCATGGAGGCCCAGCGCCCACACGCATGGCGCCCACACCGCGCCGCGCGGATGATCCCCGATCGATGCCCCTCGATTCCCACCCGCTACTCTGAGCCACCATGCCGAAGACCCTCGTAATCGCTGAGAAGCCCTCCGTCGGGCGCGACCTTGCGCGCGTGCTGCCCGGCACTTTCAAGAAGGAGGAGGGTTGGTTGGAGGCCGAGGAGTACATCGTGACGTGGGCCGTGGGTCACCTCGTGCAGCTCGCCGAACCGGACGAGTACGACGCCAAATACAAGCGCTGGCGGATCGAGGACCTGCCGATCGTGCCCGAGAAGTTCAAGCTCGTGGTGCGCGACGAGCGCTCCAAAAAGCAGATGTCCGTGGTCACCCGCCAGCTCTCGCGCGAGGACGTCGGTGAGGTCATCAACGCCTGCGACGCCGGCCGCGAGGGCGAGCTGATCTTTGCCTACATCTACGAGAAGGCCGGCTCGACGCTGCCGGTGCGGCGGCTGTGGCTGAACTCGATGACCAACTCGGCGATGAAAGCGGCGTTCGCCTCGCTGCGTCCCGCCTCGGAGGTCGCGCTGCTCGAGCAGGCCGCCCGCTCGCGCTCGGAGTCCGACTGGATCGTCGGCATGAATGCCACCCGCGCGGCGACGATCCGCCTGCGCACCTCCTTCGACGGCGCGGTCTCGTTGGGGCGCGTGCAGACGCCGACGCTGGCGATCGTCACGCGGCGGGAGGAGGAGATCAAAGCCTTCGTGCCGGAGCCTTACTGGCTGGTCGATGCGGTGTTTGCAGCCGGGGCGGGTGGGGATCAAATTAATGGGGAGGGGGATGGGTCAGTTGATGGCGGCGCGGCGGCGGCGGGCGGATCGAATGCTGTTGAGGTGACCGAGGAGGGGTCGGCTCGTGGCGGTTCGGCGGCGGACGGCGGCGCGGCCGAGAATGGGTCTGAGGACGGCGAGGTGGGCGTTCCCGGCGAGCGCGTCTACGTGGGGCGCTTCCACGCGGGCGCCAAACCGCGGCTGGCGACCGAGGAGGAAGCCGTCGCGATCGTCGAGGCGTGTGAGGGTAAGCAGGCGACGATCACCAAGATCGACGTCAAAGAGCAGCGCGAGCGCGCGCCGATGCTGTACGACCTCACCTCGCTGCAGCGCGACGCCAACACGCGCTTCGGCTTCTCCGCGCGGCGCACGCTCGGCGCCGCTCAGCGGCTGTACGAGGAGCACAAGGCGCTCACCTATCCGCGTACCAACTCACGCTACCTGACCAAAGACATGATCCCCGAGATCAAGCCCACCGCCGAACTGGTGGGCGCCAACAGGGATTACGCCGCCGGCGCCGCCTACGTGGTGTCGCTCGATGTGCTGCCGCTGGGGCGGGTCGTCAACGACGCCAAGGTGACCGACCATCACGCGATCATCCCCACCCGCACCGAGCACAAAGTCGATCGCATGTCCGACGACGACCGCCGCGTGTACGACCTCGCCGTGCGCCGCTTCCTCGCCGTGTTCCATCCCGAGGCGGTATTCGAGAACACCCGCGTGGAGACGACGATCCCCGCCGCCGGCGGCGAGCGTGCCGGCAAGTATGTGTTCCGCACCCGCGGCAAGCTGCTGATCGTGCCGGGCTGGCGCGGCGTCTACGGCCAGGGCGTCGTCGGTGGCGAGCAGCGCACGGGCGACGAGGACGAGGGCACCGACCAGATGCTCCCGCGGTTGATCGAGGGCGAGCACGTGCAGACGCGCGAGATCAAGAGCCTCGCCAAGGAAACCAAGCCCCCGCGCCGCTACTCCGACGCCTCGCTACTCGGCGCGATGGAGACCGCCGGCAAGCTGGTCGACGACGACGAGCTGCGCGAGGCGATGAAGGAGTCTGGGATCGGCACTCCCGCCACGCGCGCGGCGATCATCGAGCGGCTGATCACCGTCGGCTACATCGAGCGCGACGGACGTTCGCTGGTAGCCACCGAGAAGGGTCTCAACGTCGTGCGCCTGCTTGGCCGCCACCCCCTCACCTCGCCCGAATTGACCGGCCAGTGGGAGCATCGCCTCGACGCGATCGAGCGGGGCGAGGACTCGCGCGAGCACTTCATGAAGGACATCGCCGGCTTTGCCGGGGAGACGGTGAAGATGCTCGACGAGGCGCTGAAAGACGTCCGCATCCCCAAAGCCAACCTCGGGCCGTGCCCGATCTGCGGGCACTCGATCGTCGAAAACCGCAAGGGCTACTCCTGCTGGGCGCGCAACGATCCCGGCTGCGGCTTCGTGATCTGGAAGTCCAAAGCGGGCAAGACGCTGCCGCTCGCGGTCGCCCGCGAGCTGATCCGCACCGGCTACACCGCCCGTCCCGTTAGCGGCTTCAAGGGCCGCTCCGGGCGCTCCTTCCGTTCCCATCTAGCGCTCCAACAGACGCCCGACGGCAAATGGCGCGTGGAGTTCAACGAGGCTTGGGCGAAGGCCGGGGCCAAGCCGCCCGACCACGAGACGGTCGCCGGCGAGCCTGCCGCGGAGGCACCCGAGCAGGTGGCCGCCGAGGCGGAGGCCGTGGCCGCGGTGGCCGAGAGCTAATCCGAAGTTCCCGCTAATCGCTCGCTGCGTCGGTGGTGTCGGGCAGGTGCGCCACTATGGGCGGCCATGCCGCTCACGCTGATCACGGGACCCGCCAACGCGGGGAAGGCCGGAGTTGTGATGGACGCCTTCGGTGCTCATCGCACGCGTGGCGAGCGGCCGCTGTTGATCGTGCCCACCCACGCCGACGTGGAGCGCTATCGGCTGGAGCTGGGTGTCGAAGGGGCCGCCGCGGGGGCCCGTGTGGAGCGCTTCCAGGGCCTGCTCGCCGAGGTGCTCCGCCGCGCCGGCTCCACCGGGCGCCCACTCGGGCGGCTGGCCCGCGAGCGGGCGCTCGCGGTGGTGTTGCGGCATGCGAGGGGGGAGCCTCCCACCGCCGGCGTGGTGCGCTCCCTGGCGGCGCTGCTGGAGGAGCTGGAGGTGGAGCGGGTGACGCCCGCGCGCCTGCGCGGTGCGCTTGGCGCTTGGGCCGTGACGGACCCGGGGCACTCCTCCCACGCACGCGGGCTGGGCGAGCTGTTCGAGGGGTACCGCCCTGGCCTCGAGCGGCTACGGCCGGCCCGTGTGAGCCCCGAGCGGCAGGCGACCCGCGCGCTCGATGCCCTGCGCCGTACCCCCCCGCTGTGGGGCGCCACGCCGGTGTTGTTGTACGGCTTCGACGACTTCACGCGGCTACAGCTGGACACGATCGAGACGCTCGGCGCCGTCGTCGAGGCGCCGGTGACGGTCTCGCTCACCTATGAGCCCGGCCGCGCGGCGTTTGCCAGCCGCGGCGACACCTTTCAGCGTCTGCTGCCGCTTGCCGCCGAGCACCTTCCCCTGCCGCCTCGCGCCGAGCACTACGCGCCCGACGCCCGCGCGGCGCTACACCACCTGGAGCGTCACATCTTCGAGCCCGACGTCCCGGCGCCGATCCCGGCGGGAGCGGCGCTGCGGCTACTGGAGGGCGGCGGGGAACGCGCCGAGCTGGAGCTGGTCGCGGAGGAGATCCGCGGGCTCCTGGAGCGCGGGGTGCAGCCGGGGGAGATCGCCGTCGCGCACCGCTCCCCGGAGACGATCGCGGAGCTGCTGGCGGAGATCTTCGGGGCGCACCGCATTCCCTTCGCCATGCGGCGGCGGCTCTCGTTCGGACGCACCGCCACCGGCCGCGCCCTGCTGGGCCTGCTGAAAGCGAGCTTCCCCGAGGCGAATGACGACGGCGGTGGCCTCAGCGATCTACTGGCGTGGCTGCGCGCCCCGGGGGCGCTGTGCAATCCCGAACTCGTGGACGAGTTTGAGTGGCGGGCGCGGCGCGCCGGGGTAACCGAAGCCGGGGGACACGGGCCTTCGGCCCGAATCCCCGTTTCGGCCAGCGCGGCGCGGGCGCGCGCGTTGTGGGAGGCCCAGCACGGCCCACTGGAGACGATCGAGGAGCTGCGTGAGGCCGCGCAGCGCAGCCCCGCGGCGCTGATCGAGCGCGCGGCCGCGGAGCTCGGACGGCTCGGTTATGCGCCGCAGGCTCCCACCGAGGCACACGCACTGACCGCGGGGTTGGAGGCCCTCGAGGAGCTGCGCGAGCTCGCCGACTCGGCTCCTCGGCTGGCGCCGGACGCGCACGAGCTGATCGCATTGCTGCGGGGGCTTGAGCTGGTTGTAGGGGAGGAACCATCCAGCGGGATCCCGGAGGCGGTGGCGGTGCTCGATCCGCTTGCCCTCCGCGCACGCCGGGTGCGCGCACTGTTCGTGTGCGGCATGCAGGAGGGCGTCTTCCCGGCCCCCACGCGAGCAGAGCCCTACCTCTCCGAGGAGGAGCGCCGAGCACTCGCGGAAGCCTCGGGGTTGCGCCTGGGGCGCCCGCGGGATGCTTTGGCGGCCGAGCGCTACCTGTTGTACGCGGCCATCTCCCGCCCGCTGGAGCTGCTGGTGTTGAGCTGGCACACCGCCGACGACGATGGTCTGCCGGCGGTCCGTTCGCTGTTCGTGGACGACGTCTGCGACCTCTTTGTGGGAGATCTCCAGGAGACGCGAGCCCGGCGAGCGCTGGGAGAGGTCTCTTCGTGCACCCCCACCGAGCCCGGCGCCCCGCCGCAGGAGGGAATCGGGCCCCTGCGCGATCCGCGCGTGCTGGCCGACTTGGGCGAGCAGCGTTTGTGGTCGGCCTCCGGCCTGCAGTCGTGGGCCGGCTGCCCGGTGCAGTGGTTCGTGGAGCGCATGTTGGGCGCGCGCGACCTCGAGCCCGAGGCCGAGCCGCTGGCGCGCGGGGCCCTCGCGCACGCGGCGCTGCGCCAGACGCTCGAACGTCTGCGTGGAGAGACAGGCTCGGCGCGTCTCACGACCGAGCGGCTGCCCCGCGCGCGGCAGCTGCTGCGCGCCGCGCTGGCCGAGCACGAGCGCGCGCATCCGCTCTCCACCGTCCCCGAGCGCGTGCCAGGGGTCCGCCGACGGCTGGAAGCCGACCTGGAGCGCTACCTGGAGCACGCCGCGGAGTGCGGCGATCGCGCGGACGTCGGCCAACTCGACCTGACCCGGCAAGATTCCCTGAGTCAGCTGGAGCCGACCTATCTCGAGCTGCCTTTCGGCTTCCCCGAGCGCGGGGCCGAGATGCCGGCCGGATCGCCCGACACCTCCGGGGGGCTCGCGCTCGACCCAGGCGGTGGGGTGCCGGTGAGAGAGGGGCCGTCGGGAGGACTGCCCCCGCTGGACCTCGGCGAGGGCGTGCTGGTGCGGGGCTTCATCGACCGCGTGGATCTCGCGCCGGGGGGCGAGGCCGTCGTGTACGACTACAAGAGCAGCTCCCCTGCTCCGCCCGACCGCTGGCTTGGCGAGCGTAACTTCCAAATCGCCCTGTACATGCGCGCGGTGGAGCAGCTGCTGGGCGTGCCCGTCGCCGGCGGCTTCTACCAGCCGCTCTCCGGCCGCGACCTGCGCGCACGGGGAGTGCTGGTCGATTCGGGGATGCTGGCCGAAACGGGGACTCGCGCCGAAGGCGCGTGTCCCCCGGCTTCGGCAAAGCGAGTGTCTCCCGAATCGGTCGAGGGGAAGGGCGTGGCGCTCGAATGCGTGCGCGGTGACACCCGCCCTGCGTCGGAGGTGCGGGAGTTGGTGGAGGAGATCGTCGCGGTGGCCCGCACCGCCGCCACCCAGGCGCGGGCGGGCGAGCTGGAGGCGCGGCCCACCACCTGCGGGTTCGGTGGCCGCGGCTGCGTTTACCCGTCGATCTGCCGGTGCGAGCGTTGAGGGCTCACCTCCCCACCACTCCAGATACGCCACCTGTCGCGACGAGAATCCTGAGCGTCGAGCTCCCCGTGGCCCCGACCCTCACGGCCGAGCAGGAGCAGGCGGTAGCGCGCCGTCGTGGTCCGCTGCTGCTCGCGGCGGGCGCCGGCAGCGGCAAGACCTCGGTGCTGGTCGAGCGCTTCGTGCGCGCCGTACGCGAGGACGGCGTTGCCCCGGGGCGGATCCTGGCGATCACCTTCACCGAGCGCGCCGCCGCCGAGCTGCGCGAGCGGGTGCGCGCGCGCCTGCTGGAGCTGGGCGAGCGCGAGGCGGCGCGCGACACCGAGGGCGCGCCGATCGGCACCTTCCACGGCTTCTGCGCCCGGCTGCTGCGCGTCCACGCCCTCACCGCCGGGCTCGACCCCGAGTTCGCGATCCTCGACGAGGCCGGCGCTGGGCGGCTGCGCCAGCTGGCCTTTCGCCGTGCCCTCGCCTTGCTCCTGGCCGATGCACGCCGCCGCGATGCCATCGAGCTGCTCGCCGGCTACGGCGCCGACCGTGTGCAGCGGATGGTGCTGGGGGTGTACGCCGAGCAGCGCAGCCGCGGGGTGAACAGGCCGGCGCTGCCCGACTCGCTGATGTCCGAACGTGCGGAGCCCGTCCCCCCTAAGATGCAGCCCTCGCTGTTCGACGTCGAGCCGCTGCCTCACCGGGAATCGCTCGCCAAAGACCCGCTGGTCGAGGATTCGCTGGAGCTGGAGGCGCTCCATGCATGTGCGCTGCTGGGGGAAGCCTTGGTGGCGTATGGGGATGGCTATGGGGCGCTCAAGCGCGCTCGCGCGGCGCTCGACTTCGACGACCTCGAGCTGTGCACGCGCGATCTGCTGGAGCGTCACGAGAGGGTGCGCCACGCGTGGTCGGAGCGCATCGAGCTGCTGATGGTGGACGAGTTCCAGGACACCAACCGCCGCCAGCTCGCGCTGCTGGGGTTGCTGGAGCGCGACAACCTCTTCACCGTCGGCGACGAGCTGCAATCGATCTACGGCTTCCGCCACGCCGAGGTCGAGATCTTCCGCGAGCGGCGCCGTCGGCTTCACGCCGAGGGCGCCGCAATCGCGTTGGCCCACAACTTCCGCAGTCGCCCGCCGCTGATCGCCGCGATCAATGGTCTCTTCGGCGAGCGCTTCGGGGATTCCTACACGCCTTTGATCGCGGCGCGCGAGGAGGCTCACGAGGACACGCCCGTGGTCGAGCTGCTGCTGACCGACAAGAACGGTTGGACCGAGTCACCCCATGCTCAGCGCATCGCTGGGGCACTGCCGCCGGCGGCCCTCTGGCGTCAGGCCGAGGCGCGTCTGCTCGCCCAGCGTGTCGCCGAACTGATCGCCGGCGGGCGGGCGGCGGCGGGGGACGTGGCGGTACTGTTGCGCGCCTCAACCGATCTGCCGGTGTATGAGCGGGCGCTGGAGGAGTGCGGCCTGCGCACGCTGGCGGCTGTCGGCAGCTTCTGGGGCCACCAGCAGGTTGGTGACCTGCTGGCGTGGCTGCGTGCGCTCGCCAACCCCCTGGACGAGCTTGCGCTTTACTCCGTGCTCGCCTCCCCGTTGGTGGGGATCTCCAGCGACGGCCTCGCGCTGGCGGCACTGCAGGCTCGGGCGGAAGCCGTGGGTGTGTGGGTCGCGATCGCACGGGCAGCGGGCCAAGCTGGGTGTGCGGGTGGTGAGGGCATGGATGAGCGCGACATCGGAGAGGCGGCCGCGCAGATGCGAGATGGGGAGGGGGAGAATCCGGGCGAGGCGGTCACCGAGGGCGAGCTCTACCACCACCTCTCCTCCACTGACCGCGAGCGCCTGCAGCGTTTCGCCGAGCACTTTGCCGCCGAGCGCAGCGCGGCGCCGACGCGCAGCGCCGCTGAGCTGCTGTTGCGCGCGATCGCCTACGCCGACTACGAACGGCACGTGCTCGCGCTGCCGTGGGGTGAGCGAAGGCTGGCGAACATCCACAAGCTGCTGCGCCTCGCGCGCCGCTTCGAGGCCGCGGAGGGGCGCGACCTGCGGGGCTTTCTCGATTACGTCGCACACCGCCGCGCGCAGGCCGAGAGCTCCGAGCCCCACGCCCCAACCGGCTCCGAGCCCGATGCAGTGCGCCTGATGACGATCCACGCCGCCAAGGGCCTCGAGTTCCCGGTTGTGTGTCTCGCCGACCTCGGCCGCGGCGGCAACGGTACGCCCCCCGACCTGCTGGTGGACGGTGAGCGTGTGGGGTTGCGTCTGGTGCGTTTGGATGGGTCCGCATCGGTGGCCTGCTTGCGTTACGAGGAGCTGGTCGAGGAGCGCCGCCGCGCCGAGTCGGCGGAGGAGGAGCGAATTATTTACGTCGCGATGACCCGTGCCCGCGAGCACCTGCTTGTGAGCGGAGCGTGCGACTTCGGGCGCTGGTCAGGTGGCGCGCCGATCACCTGGCTGGCCCCCGCGCTCGTACCTGAGCTGCCCGCGCTCGCCCGCACGCTGGAGCGTCCCGTCGCGGACCTTGCTGTCGCTGGGGGAGAGGGCGTGGAAGCTCGCTGCTGGCTGAACAGTCCCACGACGGTCGGAAGCGTGCTGCGGGACCCCGGTGCGATCGCCCCAACGGCAACCGGGCCGACGGCGCCGAGTGCCTTGGGGCGAGGCCGTAGGTAGCCCTACCTGGGGTGGCCCCCGGCGGCGTGGCTATGCTCGTGGCATGAGGCCGACACCCTCCGTGGGCGGTCAGGGATTGAGGGCTGGCCCGTCTACAACTGCCGAGGATACGCGCACAAATGCCTCCGATGCCGAGCTGTTCGCGCGTGCGCGTCACGGCGATGGGCACGCACGCGCGCTGCTGATCGAACGCTACCTCCCCCTCGTCCGCCGTCTCGCTCGCCGCTACCAACATGGTGAGGAGCCGCTGGAGGACCTCGTGCAGGTGGGGTCGGTGGGCCTCATCAAGGCGATCGACCGCTTCGACGTGGAGCGCGAGGTGGTCTTCTCCAGCTACGCGGTCCCCACAATCTTGGGAGAGCTCAAGCGCCACTTTCGCGATCGCACCTGGTCGGTGCGTGTCCCCCGCGACCTGCAGGAGCTCGCGCTGCGCGTCGACCGTGCGGTTACTCGCCTCTCGGTGGGTCAGCGCCGCTCGCCCTCGGTGAGTGAGATCGCGCGCGCCGTGGAGAGCACCGAGGAGCAGGTGCTCGATGCGCTGGAGGCCGCCGCCGCCTACCGCGCCGGCTCGCTCGACGCCCCGCGTGCGGCGCCCGGGGGGGAGGAGGCGGGGGAAAGCATCGCTGACACGCTCGGCGTGGAGGAGGATGGCTTTCGTCGCGCCGAAGAGCACGCGATCCTCGAGCCTTTGCTGGCGCGCATCACGCCTCGCGAGCGCTTGGTGTTGCAACTGCGCTTCGTGGAGGATCTCACCCAGGCCGAGATCGGCGAACGTATTGGTGTTTCGCAGATGCAGGTCTCCCGCCTCGTCCGCCAGGCGCTCGCGCGCATGCGCGCTGGGGCCGGCGGCGAGTAGGGCGCATGATCGCTGACACCGCTTGACATCGCTTGCGTTGGGGGGTCACACTGTGGCGATGGCCCGTTCGATGTGGAAAGGGACGCTGACCTTCGGCCTGGTGAGCGTGCCCGTCAAGCTCTACACCGCCGTGAGCGAGCGCAGCGTGCGCTTCCACCAACTGCACGCCACCGATCACGCGCGGATCGTCCAAAAGCGCTTCTGCGCTGCCGAGGAGGAGGAGGTCCCCTTCGGCGAGGTCGTCAAAGGCTACGAGATCGCCCCGGGGCGCCACGTGGTGATCGAGGCCGAGGAGTTCGCCTCGCTCGAACCGGCGTTCACGCGCACGATCGAGATCGAGGATTTCGTGCAGATGGAGGAAATCGACTCGATCCTCTTCGACCGCCCCTACTACCTCGTGCCCAATCGCGGCGGCGCTCGCTCCTACCGGCTGCTACTGCAGGCGATGCGCGACACCGACAAGGTCGCGATCGGGCGCGTCGTACTGCGCTCGCGTCAGCAGCTCGTCGCGATTCATCCCCGCGATGACGTCCTGGTGATGACGACGATGAACTTCGGCGACGAAGTGGTGCCCACCTCCGAACTGCACGAGCTGCACGAAGACAAGGTCGAGCTCAGCGACAACGAGCTCGAAGATCGCCCACCGGCTGGTCGACTCGATCGCCCGGCCGTTCGACCCCGCCAACTATCGCGATACCTACCGCGAGGCGCTTCTCGACCTGATCGATCGCAAGGCCAGCGGCGAGCAGGTGGTGCTCGAACCGCCTGCGCGCGATCAACCGCTGGAAGCTCCCGACCTAATGAGCGCGCTGGAGGCCAGCATCGAACAGGTGCGTGCCCGCCGCTCGCGGGAGGCGGAGGTGCTCGACGTCAACGGCGCACCTCCAGACAAACGCGCCAAGGCCCCAGCGAAACGCAAGACAAAACAGCCCCCGCGCAGCACGAAACAGCCTCAGCGCAGCACCAAGTAGCTACAGCGCGGCTACGGATCTAGGTCCTAAAGAACAGCTCCAGCACCAGCTCCTCGCCGGCGCCGTTCGCGGCGGGTTCGATCCGCAGCCCGTCGGTCATGCGCTCCAACACACTGCCGACTCCGGGCAGCACCGCATCTTCCACCAGCCTGCTCGCGGCCTGCTCGGCGAGCTCCCCGATACGCAGCTCAAACTGCCCTCCGCGAGCGCTGACGGCGAAAGCGAGATGGCCATTGGCGGTATGGGCGGGGACGTGGGCGCTGAGCGCGTCGCAGATCAGCATCGCGTCATCCATGCGATCCATCGGGCAGTTAGCCCGCGCGAGTACGATCGACACCACCCTGCACAGCACCGGGCCCACCAGCGGCCCGTTGGCCAGGCGTAGCGATGCCGAACTCTCGTATGCGAGCTCGTCGCGGCCCTGCTCGGGGCTGTACAGCTCCTCGCTCATCGCTCACCGGCCCCCCGGGGAATCGGCGGCGCCGAACAGCGCCGTAGGCGACGGGCCATCGTAAGGGTGGGGGGTGTGGGTGAGGGAGAACGTCATCCGCACCTCGGTGCGCTGCTCATCGTCGCGCCCCAGCTGCACACTCTCGGTGAGCGAGGCGATCAGTGGTAGGCCGAGTCCTAGGCCGGGGCTGTCAGGCCGTGGGCCGATGCCCGCACCTTCGTCTCTGACCACCACCGTCAACTCGTCGCCCAACAGGGTTGCGAACACCTCCATCGGCCCCTCCTGGCCGTCCGGGTAGGCATGGACGACGACGTTCGTACACGCCTCCGTCACGGCCAGGCGGATGTCCGAAAGGATTTGGGCGTCCAGCGCGTAGGCATCCTCCAGCGCCCCGAAGGCGTGACGCACGACCGCGATGTTCTCCGCGCGCGCTGGTAGGGCGATCTGCATATCCGGAGTCATCGTGTGTGTGCGTCCCTCAGTGCGGCGTGTGCGCGGATCCTTGTCTTGGGTGATGGTGCCCTGCCGGGGCGGTTTTCACACATCGGGTTCTTCGTCGCCACGGCTCTGGCGCTGAGCGGGAGTCATCGACAAACGCTGTCGTTGTGAGGATACGCGAGCCGTCGGGCGAACGCATGAGCGGCTGGACGTACGACCATTTCGAGGCTCACTCGCTCCCCAATCCACTGCTACGCTTCAGCCTCCGCCTCAGGTGCCCTCACCGCCTGCACGGGTAGACCCCGCCTGTGCGGGAGGCACGGCCCTCCCAAGAGCACTGCCATGACTTCGCAAACCAAACAGCCGCCCAAGGCCGTTGGCCTCTACGACCCCCGCTTCGAGCACGATGCCTGCGGGGTGGGCATGGTCGCGCGCCTGGACAACGTGCCCTCGCACGAGGTCATCGCGCAGGCGATCCAGGCGCTTGAGAACCTCGAGCATCGCGGTGCCTCCGGCGCCGATCCCACCACCGGCGACGGCGCGGGGATCCTCATGCAGATGCCCGACGAGCTGCTGCGTGGCGTCGTGGACTTCGACCTGCCCCCGCGTGGCCGCTACGGGGTGCTGATGTGCTTCTTCCCGATCGAGCGTGACGAGCGCGCGCGCCTGCGTAAGCTGCTCGAGCGCACCACCCGCGCCGAGGGCCAGCGGGTTCTCGGCTGGCGCGAGGTGCCGGTGGACACCGCCTGCACCGGACGCACCGCGGGCGCCTGCCGCCCCGCGATCTGGCAGTTGTTCGTGGGGGCGGGTGAGTTGCCCGCGGGTCCACCCGCTCCGGCTCCGGCCGGGGCTTCCGGAGCACCTCTCGCCGTCCCCGAGTCGGCCACCAGTGGGGAGCCTGCAGCCCGGGAGCACGGGCATCTCGAGGCGGCCTTCGACCAGGATGCTTTCGAGCGCAAGCTGTTCGTGATCCGCCGCGTCTGCGAGCTCTCTGATTCGGTGGGGTCCGGTTTGTATGTGACCTCGAGCTCCTCGCGCACGATCAACTACAAGGGCATGCTGGTTTCCAACCAGCTCGCCGGCTTCTACCCCGACCTGCGCGACCCGCGCGCCAAGAGCGCGATGGCGCTGGTGCACTCGCGCTTCTCGACCAACACCTTCCCGAGCTGGGAGCTCGCCCACCCCTACCGCGTGATCTGCCACAACGGCGAGATCAACACCGTGATGGGCAACGTCAGCTGGATGCGCGCCCGCGAGTCGGAGCTGCAGAGCGAGCTATTCGGGGAGGACCTCGCGAAGATCCTGCCGGTCGTCAAGGCCGGCGATTCGGACTCCGCGACGTTCGACCGCGTGCTCGAGCTGCTGATGCTGGCTGGCCGCTCGCTGCCGCACGCGGTGATGATGATGATCCCTGAGGCATGGCGCGAACGTGAGGATCTGCCGCAGGAGCTGAAGAGCTTCTACGCCTTCCACGCCTGCCTGATGGAGCCGTGGGATGGGCCGGCGTCGGTGGCGTTCACCGACGGACGCGTGATCGGCGCGACGCTCGACCGCAACGGTCTGCGACCGGGGCGCTGGGTGGAGACCATCGACGGCCTCGTCGTGCTGGGCTCGGAGATCGGTCTGCTCGACATCCCGGCCGAGCGCATCCGGCGCCTAGGGCGTCTCCAGCCCGGCAAGCTATTCCTCGTCGACCTCGAGCGGGGTTGCATCGTCGAGGACGGCGAGGTCAAGCGCGAGATCTCCACGCGCCGTCCCTACGGCGAGTGGTATGTGCGCAATTCGGTGCACTTCGACGACCTACCCCCGTCGGAGGCGGTGACGATCTCCGACCAGCCGCTGCACGCCCGCCAGCGCGCCTTTGGCTACAGCCAGGAGGACCTGCGCGTGCTGCTCACGCCGATGGCGCGCGACGGGGTCGAGCCGATCGGCTCGATGGGCAACGACCTCGCGCTCGCGGTGCTCTCCGACCAGGCGCCGCCGCTGTTCTCGTACTTCAAGCAGCTGTTCGCGCAGGTCACCAACCCGCCGATCGACCCGATCCGCGAGGAGATCGTGATGAGCCTCGCGACCTCACTCGGCACCGAGCGCAACCTCTTCGACGAGACGCCCGAGCATGCCCACAAGCTGATCCTGCGCCAACCGATCCTGCTCAACCGCGAGCTGGAGACGCTGCGTCACGTCGCCCACGACGAGTTCTCCGCGCGCACGCTCGACATCACCTGGCCGATCGCGGAGGGAGCCGCGGGCATGGAGCGGGCGCTCGAGCGCCTCTGCGCGCACTCGCAGGAGGCGATCGCCGAGGGCGTCAACATCCTGATCCTCTCCGACCGCTCGATCGGGCCATTGCGCGCGCCGATCCCCTCGCTGCTGGCGGTCTCCTCCGTGCACCACCACCTCGTGCGCGAGGGCACCCGCCTGCGCGCCGGGATCGTGCTGGAGTCGGGCGAGCCCCGCGAGGTGCACCACTTCGCCACGCTGATCGGGTACGGGGTGAGCGCGATCAACCCATACCTGATGCTGGAGACGCTCGACGAGCTGGCCTACCGCGGGTTGATCGAGCGCCCGGCCAACGGCTCCGCGGCGAGCACGGTCAGCTCCGAGGAGGCGTCGCAGAACGTCGTCAAGGCGATCGGCAAAGGGCTGCTCAAGACGATCTCCAAGATGGGCATCTCCACGATCCAGTCCTATCGCAGCGCGCAGATCTTCGAGGCCGTTGGCCTGTCCCGCGAGCTGATCGACCGCCACTTCACCGGCACCGCCTCGCGGATCGGCGGCATCGGCCTGCCCGAGCTCGCGCAGGAGGCGCTGGAGCGCCACGCCCGCGCCTGGGTGGGCGGGACCCAATCGTCCGACGACATCCTCCCGGTGGGTGGAGTGTATGCGTGGCGGCGCGACGGGGAGCGTCACATTTGGAACCCCGAGACGATCGCGCTCGTGCAGCACGCCGTGCGTGCGACCGATGACGCCCAGGTGGGGGCCGCGCTGGCCGGCGACGAGCAGGCGCACGAGTCGGTGCGCGAAAGCCCTGCCTATGCCAGGTACCGTGAGTACGCGCGAGCCGTCAACGAGGACGCCGCGCGCCGCGCCACGCTGCGCGGGCTGCTGGAGTTGAGGAGGGCCGGCCGTGAGCCGATCGCGCTGGAGCAAGTCGAGCCCGCGAAGGAGATCGTGCGCCGCTTCTGCACCGGCGCGATGTCCCTCGGCTCGATCTCACGTGAGGCTCACGAGACGCTGGCGATCGCGATGAACCGCCTCGGCGGGCGCTCCAACACCGGCGAGGGCGGCGAGGACCCGGTGCGCTTCCTGCCCGACCCCAACGGCGACCGGCGCCGCTCGGCGATCAAGCAGGTCGCCTCGGGGCGCTTCGGGGTGACGATCCACTACCTCGTCAACGCGGACGAGCTGCAGATCAAGATGGCGCAGGGCGCCAAGCCGGGCGAGGGCGGCCAGCTGCCGGGCCACAAGGTGGACAAGTACATCGGCTCGATCCGCCACACCACCCCCGGCGTTGGCCTGATCTCACCGCCCCCCCACCACGACATCTACTCGATCGAGGATCTCAAGCAGCTGATCTACGACCTGCGCTGCGCCAACCCGCAGGCGCAGGTGTCGGTGAAGCTCGTCTCCGAGGTCGGCGTCGGCACCGTGGCGGCCGGCGTCTCCAAGGCCAACGCCGACCGCGTGCTGATCGCCGGCCACGACGGCGGCACCGGCGCCTCGCCGCTCTCCTCGATCCAGGCGGCGGGCGTGCCGTGGGAGATCGGCCTCGCCGAGACCCAGCAGACGCTGCTGCTCAACGAGCTGCGCTCGCGGATCGTGGTGCAGACCGACGGCCAGCTGAAGACCGGCCGCGACGTGCTGATCGCCGCGCTGCTGGGCGCCGATGAGATGGGCTTCTCCACCGCTCCGTTGATCGCCACCGGCTGCATCATGATGCGCGCCTGCCACCTCAACACCTGCCCGGTGGGGATCGCCACCCAGGATCCCGAGCTGCGCAAGCGCTTCCAGGGGACGCCCGAGCAGGTCGTCAACTTCTTCTTCTACGTCGCCGAGGAAGTCCGCGAGCTGCTGGCCTCGCTGGGGCTGCGCTCGCTCGATGAGGCGATCGGGCGCGTGGACCTGCTCGAAGCCGGCCCCGCGATCGACCACTGGAAGGCGCGCGGCGTGGATCTCACTCACATCCTGACTCACGTGGATTTGGATCCCGCTCACCCGGATGACCCCGCCCACCCATCGCAACCGATGCCCCGCCGCCGGGTGCAGCCGCCCCCGCCGGTGCTCGAGGATGCGCTCGATTGGCAGCTGGTGGAGCGTGCCGGCCCGGCGATCGAACGGGGCGAGCGAGTCACGCTGCAGCTGCCGATCCGCAACGTCAACCGCTGCGTGGGGGGCATCCTCTCCAGCCACATCGCGCGAGCGCACGGTGCCGAAGGGCTCCCGGCGGACTCGATCGTGGTCGATTTCGAGGGCTCGGCCGGCCAGAGCTTCGGCGGTTGGCTGGCGCCGGGGGTGAGGTTCACGCTGCACGGCGACGCCAACGACTACGCCGGCAAGGGCCTCTCGGGCGGCGTGATCGCGGTGTGTCCCCGCGAGGGGATGAACGGCGACTTCGTCGCCGAGCGCAACGTGATCGTCGGCAACACGGTGCTCTACGGGGCGACTGATGGCAGGGCCTTCTTCCGCGGTCTCGCAGGCGAGCGCTTCGCGGTGCGCAACTCCGGCGCGTGCGCGGTCGTGGAGGGCGTGGGCGACCACGGCTGCGAGTACATGACCGGTGGCCGCGTCGTCGTGCTGGGCCCCACGGGACGCAACTTTGCCGCCGGCATGAGCGGCGGGATCGCGTACGTGCTCGACGAGCAGGGCGACTTCGCCAAGCGCTGCAACGCCGGCATGGTCGACCTCGAAGCGCCTGCTCCCGCCGACGTGATCGAGCTGCGCGCGCTGATCGTCGAGCACGAGCGGCACACCGACTCCCCGGTGGCACGGCGGGTGCTGGCCGAGTGGGAGGAGCTGTTGGCGAAGGGGGCGTTCGTGAAGGTGATGCCGCGCGACTACAAGCGGGTGCTGGCGGAGCTGGCGGCGGAGGAGGAGCAGGCCGAGGGAGTGGCTGCGGCGTAGTGGTCCGTCCTGCAAACCCCATGTCGCCTGGATCGGCTGCAAACCTTCGCCTGCCTTTGTCCTCGGTCGGGTCCGTGGTGCTACCACTGTCCCCTCCCTGCGTCCGCGGCAGGCTCGGTTTTCGCTCGCCCAGGCGCCAAGGGGCTCACAGGACGGACCACTGATGGGCAAGCTGGGCGGCTTCCTGCAGATCGAGCGTCGCGGCGTGCCCTACCGCGATGCGCACGAGCGCGCGGGCGACTACCGCGAGTTCATGGTGGTGCGCCCCGAGCAAGAGCTGCGCGAGCAGGGAGCCCGCTGCATGGACTGCGGGGTGCCCTTCTGCCACAACGGCTGCCCGCTGGGCAACCTGATCCCCGACTGGAACGACCTCGTCTACCGCGACCGCTGGCGCGAGGCGATCGCGCAGCTGCACGCGACCAACAACTTCCCCGACTTCACCGGGCGCCTCTGCCCCGCGCCGTGCGAGGCGGCGTGCGTGCTGGAGATCCGCGAGGGTGACGCGGTCACGATCAAACAGATCGAGCACGCGATCGTCGAGCGCGCCTTCGCCGAGGGCTGGATCAAAGCCGAGCCGCCCTCGCCGCGGCGTTTGACCGGCCAAAGCGTAGCCGTCGTCGGCTCGGGGCCGGCGGGGATGGCCGCCGCCCAGCAGCTGCGCCGCGCGGGGTATAGCGTGACGCTGTTCGAGCGCGACGAGGCCGCCGGCGGGCTGGTGCGCTTCGGGGTGCCCGACTTCAAGATCGAGAAGCGCATCGTGGAGCGCCGCGTGCAACAGCTCGTCGAGGAGGGCGTGGAGCTGCGCTGTGGTGTGGACGTCGGGCGCGACCTCACCGTGGAGGAGTTGCGCGCAAGCTTCGACGCGGTGGTGCTTGCCACCGGCTCGCGCGTGCCCCGCGATCTGCCGGTCCCGGGGCGCGAGCTGAGGGGTGTGCACTTCGCGATGGACTACCTCTACCAGCGCAACCGCTTCATCGCAGGGGAGCTCGAAGCCGCGGCCGAGGGGAGAGACGCCGCGCAGGCGCTGCACCCCTCAAACGCGATCCGTCCAGCCCTGGGTGCCGACCCCGCCACCGCGCACCCGGCGAACGGGGGACAGCCCATTACCGCCGCCGGCAAGCACGTGGTGGTGATCGGCGGTGGCGACACCGGCGCGGACTGCGTCGGTAACGCGCTGCGCGAGGGGGCTGCGTCGATCGTGCAGCTGGAGCTCCTGCCCGAGCCCCCGGCGCACCGCCCCGACGACCGCACCCCGTGGCCGGAGTGGCCGTTGAAGTACCGCCTCTCCTACGCGATGGAGGAGGCGCGCGAGGAGGGAGTGGGGGAGCAGGACTACGCGGTGACGACCACGCGCTTCAGCGGCGACGCGGACGGCGCCGTTGCCGCTCTGCGCGTCGCCCTAGCTCAGCCCGCGCCGCCGTTTGCGCCGGTGGAGGGTACAGAGCGCGAGCTGCCCGCCCAGCTGGTATTGCTTGCGATGGGCTTCCTGCACCCCGAACAGGAGCTGCTCGACCAGCTCGGCGTCGAGAAGGACCCGCGCGGGAACGTGAAGGCCGTCACCCCCTACACCACCTCCGTGGAGGGCGTCTTCGCCGCGGGCGACGCGCGTCGCGGGCAGTCGCTGATCGTGTGGGCGATCAACGAGGGTCGCCAGTGCGCCCGCATGGTGGACCGCTACCTCGCGGGCAAGCGCAACGGCGCCGCCGGCATGGCCGGCGCGCGCCCCGAAGACGGCGCGCTGCCGGGTCACGCCGACGCCGACGAAGGGCCAGAGGGTCCGCCGTCGCACGTCAGCGGCGGGGCCAGCGTCGAATAACCCGGGCTCTCCGCTCTGAAAGCTACGCTTAAGCGAATGGCCACGTTCGTCCGCGATCCCGAGCCCGTCGAGCTTCAAGAGCTGCGCGAATATCGCGAACGGCACGACCTCGACCACCGGGATGAGGTGTGGGATGGTGTGCTGCACATGAACCCGATCCCCACCGGCGAACACCAGTACATCCTTCAGCAACTCGCCGAGTTGCTGAGCCCGCTGGCGCGCCGTGCCGGTCTCGTACCGCTCATCACCGAGTTCGGGCTTGGGCGGGAGGGCAAAAGCAACTTCCGGGTGCCCGATGGCGGCCTGCACCGTGCGCTGCCGCGGGGCGTCTATCAGAGCACCGCTGCGCTCGTGATAGAGGTCGTTTCGCCGGGGGACGCGTCGTGGAAGAAGTTCGACTTCTACGCCGCCCACGACGTCGACGAGGTGTTGATCATCGATCACAAAGAGCGCCAGGTGCAATGGTTTGCGCTCCGCGAGGGCGAGTACGAGCCGGTGGAGCGGAGCACGCTGATCGAGCTGGGGCCCGCGGAGCTGGCTGAGCAGCTCGACTGGCCGTAGGAATGAGCGCAACCGACGCCCTACCTCGCGCCTGCATCATCGGCGCGGGCTCCTCGGGGATTACCGCGGCGAAGGCGCTGGCCGACCGGGGCATCCCCTTCGACTGCTTTGAGACCTCCGACAAGGTCGGTGGCAACTGGGTGTTCGGCAACCGCAACGGGATGTCCTCGTCGTACTCCACGCTGCACATCAACACCTCGCGTGAGCGCATGGAGTACGCCGATTACCCGATGCCGGCCTCCTATCCCGACTTCCCCCGCCACGATCAGATCGCGCGCTATTTCGACGACTACGTCGAGCACTTCAGGCTGCGCGAGCGGATTACGTTCAACACCTCCGTCGAGCACGTCCGCCCGTGCGAGGAGGGCGGGTGGGAGGTGACGATCTCCGGGGAGGGTGCGAGGGAGGGCGAGAGTCGGGCCCGAGGCAACGGTGGGGGCGGTGGCGATAATTCGGGTGGCGGGGAGGACGGAGGGGGCGCCGGAGGGGGCGCGAGGATCGGGGGTGGACGCGAGACCCGCCGCTACGACGCGCTGCTCATCGCCAACGGCCACCACTGGAACCCCCGCTGGCCGGAACCGCCGATCCCCGGGAGCTTCGACGGGGAGCAGATCCACGCGCACGACTACAAGGAACCGAGCCAGCTCGCCGGCCGGCGCGTGGTTGTGGTGGGGATGGGCAATTCCGCAATGGACATCGCCGTGGACGCCTCCTACCACGCGCTCTCGACCACGCTGGTCGCCCGTCGTGGGGTGCACGTGGTGCCCAAGTACATCCTCGGGCGCCCGCTGGACGCGGGGGTGCGTCCCAGCCGCATACCGTTCGCGTGGCTGCTGCGCGGGATGCAACTCGTCACGCGCGTGACGGTGGGGCCGATGGAGCGCTACGGGCTGCCGCGGCCCGACCACCGGCTGGGGCAGGCGCACCCGACAGTCTCCTCGCGCATCCTCGACCGCCTCGCCCACGGCGCGATCACGGTGAAGCCGGAGCTTGCCGAGCTGGGCGGCGAGCGCGTGCGCTTCGCCGACGGCAGCGAGGAGCTCGCCGACCTGATCGTGTACTGCACCGGCTACAAGATCACCTTCCCGTTCTTCGACGAACAGTTGATCACAGCGCCCGAGAACCGCCTTGTGCTGTACAAGCGGGTCTTCTCGCCGGAGCACCCGGGGCTGTACCTCATCGGCTTCGTGCAGCCGTGGGGGGCGATCATGCCGATCGCCGAGTTGCAGAGTCGGCTGGTGGCGGAGCACCTGATGGGCGACTACTCGCTGCCCGCGCCGGCGCAGATGCATCGAGATATGGAGGCGATGCTGCGCCGCCAGAGCCGCCGCTACCAGGCCTCCAAGCGGCACACGATCCAGGTGGACTTCTCAAACTATGTGGTCGAGCTCGACGATGAGCGCCGCGCGGGCATCGAGCGAGCGCGCGCGAAAGGCTTTGCGCCGTCGCTGGCTTCGCGCGCCACCGCCATTTCGGGGTAGTGCAAAAGTAGTTCAGGGCTGGTGGTGGGGCGCATTGAAAAATTCCAGAGGCGTGTGCAATCGCGCACACCTTTTAAAAAGTTGGATACACACCCCGCCTCCTCATTCTGTTCCTCCTGCTCCGGGTACCGCCGGGGAAACAGGCATGAGATAACTAAACTGCCTGGTATGCCGAGGTTTTGCCGTCACAACCGGTTCGTCGAGCGTTGCCCGATCTGCCGCGAGACCGCATTGAACCCCGCCCACCATGCGCCGGCCGAGGGGCAGGGCCGCCGCTCACGCACGCGCGCTGGCGAGGGGAGGAAGGATGGCCGTGGACGAGCCGGCACGAGTGGCGCGGGCCGCCCTTCGCCACAGGCCCGTCGCCGCGCGGGGCTGCACGTGATTCACGAACAGCGCGCCGAGGACGACGGCTACCGCTCATCGCTGGCGACCGGCCTGCGCGCCTCTGCTGACGCGGAGCGCCTCGCGCAGGAGATCGGGTTCGCGGAGGGGCGGCTGCTGGCGCTCAGAACGGCGCCGCCGGACCTGTACGGGGAGATCCGCGAACAGGAGGACCCCGAGCAGGCGCTGTGGATGTGCTTCCTGAGCGCCTACCTCTCACCGTTGGAGGGTGAGCGTGATTCGGATCCATTCGCCGGGATTAGGAAGGCGCTCCAAGCCGATTGGCGCGCGGGCGAGCTGCCGGACCTCGATGAGATCCCGCTCGGCCCCCGCACCTCCCACGACCCCGCCAGAGGTGACGCCACGATGCGCGCTTATCTGCAGTGGGCCGTGCACGCAGGCTCACAGGCGTTGGGATTCACGGGCGACCCGGCCTGGAACCCCGGGAGGCGCTTCGAGCGGATCTTCGAACGGCTGACGCTTCCGGGCCTGGGGCGGATGGGCCGCTACGAGCTGCTGGTCACAGCCGGCCGCATCGGGCTGGCGGAGGTACGCGCCGAGACGCTGTGCTTCACCAACGCCGGCGTCGCCCACGACGACCTCACCACGCTGGCCGCCAAGCGTGTGTTTGGGATCGGTGACCAGATGCACCTGGAGCACCGTGCGCACGAGCTGGCGAAAGCGATGACGGTGCCGATGGAAGCGTTCGACCTGGCGCTCGCCAACTGGGGGGTGGGGGAGCGCGCGACGCTGGGCGTGGCGCCCGAGGTGCTCGACGGGCATTCGCTGGAGCGAGCGCGCGAGGCGCTTGAGCTCTGAGGCAAAAATGCCGTCCACACCGGTGCTTACAGTCTGCACCGATGCCGCTCTGTTTTATCGAGCCCCAGGACGCGATCCGGGTGATCGCCGAGTCGATCGGCCGCGAGGCGCGCCGGCAGCTCGTCGGCGAGGTTGTGCGCGCGTGGGTGGACGACATCCCCGACCAGGAGCTCTCCGTGCACTACGCCAAAACGATCGCCGACCTCGACGACGAGGACCTGCAGCTACTGGCGGCGTGGCACGCCTCGTTGGAGGTGGGGCAGCCGATCGCGAACACCGCCTTCCTACAAGGCGTGTTCCACAGCCTCGGCGAGAACCGCCGCGAGGCGCTGAAGATCGCGGCGGGCTTCCGCGGCGAGGAGGCGCTCCAGGAGGGCGTGGCGGAGGATCAGGCGCTCGACGCGGTGCTCCCCCGCCTCTCCCGCGGGCGCGCGGAAGAGCTCGCGAACGAGTGCATCCAGCTGTACATGTGGGACCGCTTAGGCTGCGATAACTAGGACGCCGACCCCCAGCTTCGGTACGCCACGCGGGGTGGGTGGGTCCAAATCCCTTGCATCGCTTGGCCAGCGACGCCCTAGAGGCGTCCGTCGTTCTGAGCGTCGCCTTGCGATGCTGTGTGGCATGCGCGCTCCCGTAGACACGATCCTCGCTCCCGCCTTCCTGACGCACCTGCGTTGGGTGAACGTGAAGTCGCTGCGCATGGGCCAGCAGCATGGAAAACCGGTGCTGATCGAGTTCTGGGACTTCTGTCGTCCAAACTCGATGCGCACCCGCCCCTACGTCAACGCCTGGCACGAGCGCTACGCGGCCGATGGGCTGGTCGTGGTCGGGATTCACTCGCCAGGCTTCGAGCCCGGGCGCGAGCGCAAGGCCGCCGAAGCGGCCGTGAAGCGCCTCGGGATCACCCACCCGGTGCTGCTCGACCCCGAGCTGGAGATGTGGCGGGAGTACGAGAATGAAGGGTGGCCGGCGCGCTACTTGTTCGACGGCAGGGGCGTGTTGTTCGACTACCACTACGGCGAGGGAGCCTACGAAGAGACCGAGCTCGCGATCCAGGAGTCGCTCGGCATCGAGCGCGAGCCGCTCGCGCCGCTACGCCCCGAGGACGCGCCCGACGCGCGACTGGAGCCGCAGAGCGAGGATTGCGAGGGTGCCTACTGCGGCCCCTACGAGGCGGGTGGCGTGTGGGGGGTGCTGGATGGCGAGGGCACCGTGCGCGTCAACGGCGCCGAGCTGGTGGTGGCCCACCCGGGGGCTTACCCCCTGGTCGAGCACGAGCGCCACACCGCAGGGGTGCTGGAGCTGGAGGTGGGGCCAGGGGTGGAGTGCCTGGCGACCTGTTTCACGCCGGGGCCGGCATGAGCTCCGCATGCGTGCGCGACTCCAGTAGGCGGCGCAGCACGGGCGGGCCGTCGTCCTCCACCAGCACGCAGCTGCCGGGCCAGTAAGGGCTCTCGCCGGGCGTCGGCGTGAGGAAGTAGGCGTCGTAGGTCCAGCAACCGGTGTTGATCAGGCGCGCGCCGCCGGGGCGACGCCACTCGGCGACATCATCGCCGGGAAGCGGCCCCGCACGGTGGGTGTGGCCGAACACGACATGCGCGTCGCCCACGCCGAGGCGCGCCGCCACCTCGCCCATCGCGCGCAGGCCGGCGCGGCGCAGCTCCCCAGTGGAGAGGTCGGCGTTGAAGGGGCCGAGACCGGCGCGGTTGAGGGCCGCCACGCCAAGCGGGAAGGCACCGGTGAGCGCGCGGTTGCGCAGTGTGCGGGCCAGCGCCCGGCTGCGTACGCGGCTCAGCTCCCGGATGCCGCCGCGCGTGCCATTGCGATGCGCCCACCCGTCGGACCCGCTTCCGTCGGTGGCCGCTGGGCTGGATGCCGGCCGCGGAGCGCCCCCCAGCGCGCGCCAGGCGCGCACCGTCATGCCGCCGTTGATCGCGTCCCCGGTGGGGGCCTGGCGGGCGACCGCGTCGATCCAGGCGAACACCGGCACCGTCACCGCCTCGTAGTCGTCGGGCCCGATGAAGGCACGCGTGGGTCGGCGCATCAGGCGACCCATCGCGCCGATCCCGAGGCGCTCGAGGGTGGGGATCGTGAGGTGGCAGTCGAGATAGTGGCCGTGGGTGGCGTACACGTCGGGGCGCACCCACAGGCCGGGGTAGGCCACGGTGAGCCGCGCGGGGGTCGACCACTCGGCGAGCAGCGCCATCATCGAGGAGGCGGCGCCTGCCTCGATCCGCTGCTCGACGGCGAGCGGCGGCGGGGCGGGCAGCTCGCTGCGATGCTCCAGCCACGTCTCGATCAGGGCGTGGTCGTGGTTGCCCGCGACGGCCACGATCTCCCGCCCGGCAAACGCCCCGCCGAGCTCCTCGAAGAAGGGGCGCGCGGCGGCCAGCGCCTCCCGGCGGGGGCCGTGGCGCAGCTCCAGCAGGTCGCCGAGCAGCACGAGGCGATCGACGTCATCAAGTGCCTCCAGAAGCTGTGCGCGCAACGCCGGGCGCCGCAGCAGGTCCACACCCGACGCGCTCCCCAGGTGGAGGTCGGAGACGATCAGGGTTCGCAAGCGCGCTACGAGGCTCCGCCCGCCGCGACGGCGTCGCGAATCGGCTTGGGGAGCATGAAGCGGACGTCCTCGCGCACCACATGGAATTCGGAGATGTCCTCGTCGCGCACCCCCCGCGCGCGGAACAGGTCGAGCAGGTCCTGCACAAGCTCGTCGGGGGCGCTGGCGCCCGAGGAGACTCCCACCACGCGCCGGCCCTGCAGCCACTCCTCGCGCACCTCGCCGCGGTTGTCGATCAGGTGGGCGTCAGTGCCGCAGTCGCGCGCGACCTCCACGAGGCGCACCGAGTTGGAGGAGTTGCGCGAGCCGATCACCAGCACGAGGTCGCACTCGCCCGCCATCTGCTTGACGGCCGCTTGGCGGTTGGTCGTCGCGTAGCAGATGTCATCGGTGCGGGGACCCGCGATGGCGGGGAAGCGCTCGCGCAGCCGCGCCACAATCGCGGCGGTCTCATCGATCGAGAGCGTGGTTTGGGTGATGAAGGCGACCCGCTCGGGGTCCTCCACCCGGAGCTCGTCGACGTCGTGCTCGTTCTCCACCAGCACGATCCGCTCGGGCGCCTCGCCCATCGTGCCTTCGACCTCCTCGTGATCGGCGTGGCCGACCAGCACGATCGTGTAGCCCTGCTCGGCGAAGCGCCGCGCCTCGACGTGCACCTTGGTCACCAGCGGGCAGGTGGCGTCGATCGTCTGCAGGTGCCGAGCCAGCGCGTTGGCGCGCACGGAGGGCGCCACGCCGTGCGCGGAGAACACCGTGACGGCCCCCTCGGGCACCTCGGTCTCCTGGTCGACGAAGATCGCCCCCCGCGCGCGCAGCTGCGCCACGACGTGCTTGTTGTGCACGATCTCCTTGCGCACATACACCGGAGGCCCGTGCAGCTCGAGAGCGCGTTCCACTGTTTGCACGGCGCGATCGACTCCCGCGCAGTATCCGCGCGGCGCCGCCAGCAGGATCTTTTCCACCGTGTTGGCCACCGGACTTATTGTACGGCCGCGTTCGAAGTACCCTGGGCAGTCATGCCTCAGCGTCATCTCGACCGGCTCACCGCGGTGGACGCTTCCTTCCTGCACCAGGAGGGGCCGAGCTCGCACATGCACGTGGGCGGGCTGACGCTGCTGGAGGGTCCACCCCCATCCCACGAGGAGTTCCTCGAACAGATCCGCAAGCGCCTGCACCTGGTGCCGCGCTACCGCCACAAGCTCGCCCACACACACACTGCGCTCGACTCTGGGCGTCCCGTGTGGGTCGACGATCCGAGCTTCAACCTCGAGTACCACGTGCGCCACACGGCGCTGCCGGCGCCGGGGGATTGGGAGCAGCTGTGCGAACTAACCGCGCGCATCTTCTCCCAGCAGCTCGACCGCTCCAAGCCGCTGTGGGAGATGTGGCTGGTCGAGGGCGTCAACCCCAGCCTTGGGGGGTCGGGCGAACGGGCGGGTCTCAGCGGTGAGCGCTGCGCGCTGATCTCCAAGACCCACCACTCGCTGATCGACGGGATCGCCGGGATCGACCTGGCGACAGTGCTGTTCGACCTCTCGCCCGAGCCGCCGCCGGTGCGCCACTCCGGCAAGGCGTGGCAGCCCCACCGCGAGCCGGGCACCCTGGAGTTGCTGGCGGCCGGTGCGAAGGGTGCGCTGCGCGCGGGGGTGGAGCTGGCCGCGGGTGCGGCCGACGCGCTGGCGCACCCCGACCGTGCGCTGGCCGCGGCGCGCGAGGCGGCGGAGGGTGTGGGGGAGATCGTGTGGGCGGTGCTCAACCCCGCGCCGGCGACGCCGCTGAACGTCGACATCGGACCGCACCGGCGCTTCGCCGGGGTGGGGTGTGCGCTGGATGACTTCAAGGTCGTCAAGAACGCGTTCGGGTGCACCGTCAACGACGTCGTGCTAGCGGTGGTGGCCGGCGCGCTGCGCGAGTTCATGATCGCGCGTGGGGTGCGCACCGAGGGTCTGGAGATGCGGGCGCTGGTCCCGGTGTCGGTGCGCGCCGAAGACGAGCACCAGCAGCTCGGCAACCGCATCGTGGCGATGCGCGGGCCGCTGCCCGTGTACATCCCCGACCCGGTGCAGCGGCTGTTGTTCGTCAAACGCGAGATGGACGGCCTGAAGGAGTCAAAGCAGGCGCTCGGCGCGGAGGTGATCGCGGGGGTGCAGAACTTCGCGCCGCCCACGATCCTCGCGCAGGCTTCGCGCCTGAACTTCTCCACGCGCCTGTTCAACCTGATCGTGACCAACGTGCCCGGCCCGCAGTTCCCGCTGTACGTGCTGGGCCGCAAGATGCTGGAGGCCTACCCGGTGGCGTTCCTGCCCCAGCACCACGCGCTGGCGATCGCGATCATGTCCTACAACGGCCAGATGAACTTCGGCCTGTTGGGCGACCTCGACGCGATGGACGACATCGACACCTTCGGCGAGAGCATCGCCACCGAGCTCGCCACGCTGGTGGCGCTCGCGCGCAAGGTCACCGCGCTACAGGCCGTTTGAGTCACGCGAGCGGCTCGGGAGTGCCCGGGCCTAGAACCCCAGCGCGAACTTCGCGTCCTCGGACATCCGCTCGGGCGACCACGGCGGGACGAACACCATCTCGCACTCGACCGAGGTGACGCCTTCGAGCTCGCCCACGAACTCCTCCATCTGTTCGGTCACCTGCGGGCCGATCGGGCAGGCGGGGGTGGTGAGCGTGAAGGTGATGTGCACGTCCCCGGCGTTGACCTCCACGCCGTAGACCAAACCGAGCTCGACGAAGTCGAGGCCGAGCTCGGGGTCGATCACGTTGGAGAGCGCGTCCATCACGTCCTCCATCTCGACGATGGGGGTGGGGGAGGGTTCTGCGTCCGCGACGCCCGGGGTGGCGGGCACCTCGGCGGGGGTGGCAGTGGCTTGGTCGGCTGCGGGCTCGGACATGGTGCCTAGCCGATGCTGCCGACCATCTCCAACTGGATCAGGCGGTTGAGCTCCACCGCATACTCCATCGGCAGCTCCTTGGTCACCGGCTCGATGAAGCCGTTGACGATCATCGCCGCCGCCTCGTCCTCGGTGAAGCCGCGGGAGCCCATGTAGAAGAGCTGATCGTCGGAGATCCGCCCCACGGTGGCCTCGTGGGCGACCGCGACGTTGGGGTTCTGGATCTGGATGTCCGGCCAGGTGTCCGAGCGGGAGATCCCGTCCATCATCAGCCCGTCGCACTGCACGCGCGCTTTGGAGCCCGCCGAGTGGGGGCCCATCCGCACGAGGCCGCGGTAGCCCATGATGCCGCCGTCCTTGGAGATCGACTTGGCGAGGATGTTGGAGGTGGTGTTGGGTGCGAGGTGCACGACCTTCGCGCCGGTGTCCTTGTGCACCCCGCCGGAGGCCACGCCGACGTTGAGGTGGTCGGCGCGGGCGCCCTCGCCCATCAGGTAGGAGCCGGGGTAGAGCATCACGTACTTGGCGCCCATCGAGCCGCCGACCCACTCGACCGTGCCGCCGGCGTCGACGACGGCGCGCTTGGTGTTGAGGTTGTAGACGTCCTTGGACCAGTTCTGCACGGTGGTGTAGCGGGCCTTGGCGCCCTCGTGCACGAAGATCTCCACGACGGCGGAGTGCATCGAGTTGACCGAGTAGGTCTGTGCGGTGCAACCCTCGATGTAGTTGACCTCGGAGCCCTCGTCGGCGACGATCAGCGTGTGCTCGAAGGTGCCCTCGCCGGCGCCCTCCATGCGGAAGTAGGACTGCAGCGGCAGGTCGCACTTGACGCCCTTGGGGATGTAGCAGAACGCCCCGCCGGACCACACGGCGCCGTGGAGCGCCGAGAACTTGTTGTCCTGGGCGGGGACGCATTTGTTCATGAAGTATTTCTGCACCAACTCGGGGTACTCGGTGATGGCGGTGTCCATCGAGCAGAACAGGATGCCCTGCTTGGAGTACTCCTCCTTGAGCCCCTCGTACACGGGCTCCTGGCGCCACACCCCGACGACGCCGGCGAGATGCTCGCGCTCAGCCTGGGGGATGCCGAGGTCCTCGTAGGTCTGCTTCATCTCCTGCGGCACCTCGTCCCAGCTGTTGTAGCGCCCGGCGGTGGGGGGGGAGTAGAGCACGAGGTCGTCGAGGTTGAGCCCCGACAGATCGATGCTCCACGTCGGCATCGGCTTGCGTTCGAAGATCTCCAGCGCCTTGATCCGTTTGTCGGCCATCCAATCGGGCTCGCCCTTGATCTTGGAGAGCTCGGTGACGACCTCGCGAGAGATCCCTTGGCGCGCGCGCAGCTGCCCCTGCTCGTCCTCGACGATCGGGGAGGGCTTGGTGATCCTGACGGTGTCGGTTGCGGCCATTGGGGTGCTCCTTCGCTTGAATCCCGTGCTCTGTGGTAGGGATTCTATCGCGTCCTCACACCGGCCAGTCGTGATCTCCGCTGACCGCCCCGCGCACGACCTTGAGGTTCAAGAGCGCGCACTTGCGGCGGGTGGCCGAGACGGGGATGCCGAGCAGGTCGAGCATCCAGTCGGCGCCCAGTTTGCCGACCTCCTCCAGCTCCATCCCCATCAGCTCCTCGGAGGCGATCGAGGCAGCCGCCTGCGAGATCGCGCAGCCGTGGCCATCGAAGCGCAGATCCTCGATGCGGCCGTCCCGCACGCGGATCTGCACGCTGAGCTCATCCCCGCACAACGGGTTGTGCTCTTCGGCCTCCAGGTCGTGGGGCTCCAGCGCGCCGAAGTTGCGCGGGCGCTTGTAGTGGTCGAGGATGTAGTCGCGGTAGAGGTCGTCCATCAGCGCGTCGTTCCTTCCCCATCACTTGGAAGACCTCGCCGCATGCGGCGAGGTCCCAGGCCGCGCATGCGCGGCCTGGCCGGTGGGCGCATGCGCCCACCGGAACAGCAGCAGGGGGACGGGCGGCTCACAGCCCGAACACCTCGCGTCCGGCCAGCAGCGTGTCGAGCAGCGTGTCGATCTCCGCTGGGGTGTTGTAGATCCCCACGCTCGCCCTCGCGGTGGCCGCCACGTGCAGGCAGCGCATCAGCGGCTGCGCGCAGTGGTGGCCGGCGCGGATGCACACGCCGCCGCGGTTGGCGATCTCGGCGATGTCGTGGGGGTGCATCCCCTCGATCGTGAACGACGCGATGCCGCCCCGTTCCTCCGCGCGCGGGGGGCCGGCGACACGCAGGCCGGGCACTTCCGCGAGGCGGGTGAGCAGGTGCGCGGTCAGCGCTTCCTCGTGCTCGCGCACGCGCTCCATCCCCAGCGCGCGCAGGTACTCGACCGCGGTGCCCAGCCCCACGGCCTCGGCGATCGGCGGGGTGCCGGCCTCGAACTTGTACGGCAGCTCGTTCCAGGTCGCGCCGTCGAGGTCCACCGAGGCGATCATGTCCCCGCCGGTGAGGAAGGGCGGCATCTCCTCCAAGAGCTCGGCGCGGCCGTGCAGCACACCGATCCCGGTCGGCCCCATCGCCTTGTGGCCTGTCCACGCGTAGAAGTCGGCGCCCACCGCGGCGACGTCCACCGGCATGTGCGGCACCGCCTGCGCGCCGTCCACCAGCGACACCGCGCCGGCGGCGCGGATGCGTGCGGTCATCTGCGCCACGGGGTTGATCGTGCCCAGCACGTTGGATACGTGGGTGAACGCCACCAGCTTCACGTCGCCCCGTTCGAGCTCTGCGTCAAGCTGCGCGGGGTCGAGCCGGCCGGACTCGTCCACCTCCAGGTAGCGCAGCTGCGCGCCGCGCTCTTTGCAGAGCTGCTGCCACGGCACGATGTTGGCGTGATGCTCCATTTGGGTGATGAGCACCGCGTCGCCCGCGCGCACATTCGGGCGGCCCCACGCGTACGCGACGAGGTTGATCGCCTCGGTGACGTTCTTGGCGAAGATCGTCGTCTTGGCCTCGGCGCCGGTGAACGCGGCGACCCGCGCGCGCGCCTGCTCATAGGCGGCGTCGGCCTCCTGCGCGAGCGCGTACACGCCGCGGTGCACGTTCGCGTTGTGCGCGCGCAGGTGCTCGGCGAGCGCGTCGATCACTACTTGCGGCTTCTGCGCGGTCGAGGCCGAGTCGAGGTACACCAGTTGGTGCCCATTGAACTCGCGCGTCAGGATCGGGAAGTCCGCGCGCACGTCGAGCTCTGTGAGGGTCGCGCTCACCTGCTCGCCACGTACGCCTCGATGTCCTCGCGCGCTGCCGCCAGCTTCGCGGCGATCTTTGTGCGCACGACCTCTTCCAGCGGCTCGTCATCCAGTTGGGAGATCAGCGGCTCGAAGAAGCCCTCGACGATCACCCTGACGGCGCTCGCGCGGTCGAGGCCGCGGGTCTGCATGTAGAAGATCGCGTCCTCGTCCAGCTCGCCGACGGTGCCGCCGTGCGAGGCCGACACGTCGTCGGCGCTCACCAGCACCGAGGGGATCGCGTCCAGGCGCGCCTTGTGCGAGAGCATCATCGTGTGGATCTGCAGGTAGGTGTGCGTCTGCTGCGCGCCAGGGTCGATCTGAATCAGGCCCTCGAAGCTCGCGCGGCTCTCGCCGGTGGCGGCTCCGCGCCAGTGCACGTCTCCCCCGGAGGGGCCGGTCTCGTGCAGGTCCACCGCGAACACGTCGAGCAGCTCCTGCTCCTGCGCGAAGAACACACCGCGGAACGCCATGTCCCCGCCCGGCTCGCTCACCGCCAGCTCGAGGTGCTGGCGCACGAGGTGGCCACCGAGTAGCGCCGGCAGCCAGTGGCAGTACGCGTCCCTACCGACGCCGACGAAGCGCGTCGAGGCGTCGAACACTTCGCCACTACCCCAATCCTGTACCTGCGCGAGGTGGCAGCGCGCGCCGTCGTTCAGGTACAGCTCGAACGCGCCCGCGTGCAGCGCCTGGCCCGCGAAGTTACTCGCAAGGTCGTACTCGTGTACGCGGAACGCCGCCCCGCGCTCGCCCACGATCAGCGTGCGCCCGTACTGCACCGTGCCCGGCCCGTCGATCGCGTACACGATCTCGAACGGCTGCTCCACGTGCAGGCCCGCGGGGATGTACAGGAAGGCGCCGCCGGTCCACAGCGCGGCGTTGGCGGCCTCCAGCTTGTGGCGGTCGTACGTCAGGCGCTTGGAGTACCACTGGGCGAACAGCTCGGTGTGCTCGCGCGCGGCCTGCTCCAGCGAGCAGAGGATCACGCCGCGCCGCTCCAGCTCGGGGTCGAGTTCGACGCTCACCACGGTTCCGTCGCGCTGCACGATGCGCCCGGCGCGCTCGCGCTCGGGGAGCGTGTCGCGCACCACCTGCGGCACGCCCGCGTCGGGGCTGTGGTGGCGCACCAGCAGCGCTTCGAGGTCGAGGCCCTCGAAGCTCGTCGTCCAGAAGCCCGAGCGCCGCCACACCGGCAGCTCCTGCGACTCGTACACCTTCAGCGCCGCTTCGCGCAACTGCTCGAGCGTCCGTCCGTCGCCGGCCCCGGCGCCATGCAGCGCGTGGTAGAGCGTGGACTCGCGGTGGCGCCCCGGCTTGACGGCGACCTCAGACACTGACGCCACCGAACTCCCGGCGGATCTCGTCGTACCCCTCGCGCTCCAGGCGCTCGACCAGCTCCACGCCGCCCTCCAGCACGATCCGCCCATCGAGCATGATGTGCACGAACCGGGGCTTGATGTAGTGCAGGATGCGCTGGTAGTGGGTGATGATCAGCGCGCCCAGCCCCTGCTCGGAATGGAGCTTCTCGACGCCCTCCGCCACGGTGCGCAGCGCGTCGATGTCGAGGCCCGAGTCGGTCTCGTCGAGGATCGCCACGTCCGGTTTGAGCATCGCCATCTGCAGAATCTCCGCGCGCTTCTTCTCGCCGCCGGAGAAGCCGTCGTTGAGGTGGCGCGAGGTGAACGAGCGGTCGACCTCCAGCAGGTCGATCGCGTGCTGCAGCTCGGTGCGGAACTCTTTGACGTTGATCGGCTCATCGCGCTTGGCGTTGATCGCCATGCGCAGGAAGTTGGCCACCGACACCCCCGGGATCGCCACGGGGTATTGGAAGGCGAGAAACAGCCCCGCCTTCGCGCGCTCGTGCGGCTCAGCCTCGGTGATCTCCTCGCCCTTGAACGTGATCGAGCCCTCGGTGATCTCGTAGGAGGGGTGCCCCAGCAGGGTGTTGGCGAGCGTCGACTTGCCCGAGCCGTTGGGGCCCATCAGCGCGTGTACCTCGCCGCGGTCGATGCTCAGGTCGACGCCTTTGAGGATCTCGCGCTCCTCGATGCGCACGTGCAGGTTGCGTATCTCCAGGTCAGCCATGTTCTCCTTCGGGTCAGGCGATTGTCGGTGTGGGCAGTTGCTGCTTGGCCGCGGCGGCGCCTGCCGGGATGCGCTTCGCCGAGGGGGCCAATGGGAGCGCGGTCGTCGGCGCCGGCGCCGGCAACAGGTCGGCGAGCGTGGTGTTCATCAGCGTGCTCACGATCGAGAAACGCACGCGAGTCCACAGCAGCTTGGTCGGACACACGTGGTCAGGGTCCTGCTCGCGCGAGCACACGATGCTCCCGTCGGCGTTCTGGGAGATGCACTCGATCGGGGCGATGGCGCCCTCCAGCGCCTCCACCACCTCGGCCATCGTGATCTCCCGCGGCGCCCGCGCGAGCATGTATCCGCCCCGCGAACCCCTGCGGCTCTCGATCAGCCCCGCCTTGCGAAGCCTTGCCACGAGGTGCTCGAGGTAGGCCAGCGGCAGCCCGTCGTGCTCGGCGATCTCCGCCAGCGGCACGACCGGCTCCTCCCCGTCGGGGCTCGCCTGCGCGCGCTGTGCGAGCGCGACCATCACGCGCACGCCGTACTCCGCCTTGGTTGAGAACATCATCGTTTGAATACCTACCTGGCCGGTAGGATATCAGGCGCTCATTCCCTTTCCAGCTTTCGCACGTCGTGCGCGAGCGCTTCCGGGGTAAGTTCTTCGACCGGGAACTCCACGCGCGGAGCGCCCTCCCGGTCGAGCAGCAGCACAAACGCACCGCGTTCGTACGCAACCGCACTCGCGCTTGCCGGCGCCACCGCGTAGGCGCGCCACACCGGGCGCAGCTGCGCCGCGCTGCCGGTCAGGTATTCCATGCGGCCGGTCAGCGACGCCGCGTGCAGGAACGCCCGCACGTGCGCGGGCGTGTCTCCGGTGGGGTCGAGGCTGATCGCCACGGCATGAGTGGGTGGGCGGGATTCCGATCCAAGTTCTTCAAGCCCCCCGCGGATCTGCTGGGCGATCAGCGGCGCGGTCGTTTTCGAGGCGGTGTACAGGAAGGTGAGGATTGTCACTTGCCCGCGCAAGGCGCTCAGCGAGACGCGCCTCCCGTCCTGGTTGGTGAGCGTGAATCCGCGTGGGTGCAAGTTTCCCGGCAGCAGCGCCCCCTCGTAACCGGTCTGCGAGGGCGCACTCTCCGCAATCGCCGCGGTGGAGCTCGTGGCCGTCCTTGCGCCCGAGCTGCCTGCGCACCCCGGCAGCGCCGCGAGCGCGAGCGCGGTGAGGATGGCCGACGCGATTGGGAGTTGGCGCGGCATCGTGATTGAGCGCGGATGGCGCATCGCGATTGGAAGTAGGCGTCGCATCGAGATCCCGAATGTAAGAGGAACGTAGGAGACCGCGCGTCACTCTTGCGCGCGAGGTTGTGTAATCCATTGTGCGGTATTGTTTTTAGTCCCTGGCAGACCGGGCTCACAGAAGAGGTGCTCCACATATGGTTCTCGCAAGCTGCCCCGGCATCGCTGCGCTTGCGCGGGGGGTGCTGGGCAACCTCACGATCCCTGCATTCGCGCCGACGGCCGCTGCTCCCGGTGGCGTGCCGCAGGAGGATGCCGGGCCCGAGCGCGCAGTGATTCTGCGCGGGGGGCCGATCGTCACGATGGACGATGCCCACCCGGTCGGGGAGGCGCTCGCGATTCGCGGCTCCACGATCCTCGGCGTGGGCTCCCTCACCGAGGTCAAACGCCACTACACCCCCGGCACCGAAATCATCGACCTCGCCGGCCATGCGGTGCTGCCGGGGTTCATCGAGCCTCACGTGCACTTGCTTGCGAACGCGCTCGCCACGGCGGGAATTGCGACAGACGCTGCAGCTGGTTTGTGCGAGGAAGCTCCCGAACGTGTCGCGGAGCTCGGCGCTGGCGCGTTGCGTGAACTCGCGATGCGGGGCTGCACCACGGTGTACGACGCCGGTATCGGCCAGTTCGCGGGTGCGGCCGAACACCAGTTGTTGGGCACGCTCGCTCGCATGCCCGGCGCTCCGGTGCGGGTGCGTGGGGCCTTCACGCCGGAGCTTGCCGGGGCGCTCGGCGTGGCCCCCCGGGCCGGTGATGAGCACTACGACGTGGTCGGGATCGCCTACGAGGCCGACGGTCCGCTCAAGGATTTCGCCGCCGCGCTAGGGGAGCCCTACCTGAACGGTCGCCCCAACGGCACGCTTGCCTACGAGGAGGCCGAGCTGCGTGAGGCGCTGCGGGTCTGGCTCGACGCCGGGTGGCAGCTGGTCGTGAACGCCACGGGCGATCTCGCCACCGAGCAGGTGCTGCGCTGCTTCGAGGCGTTGTTCGCCGGGCGGGAGACGGGTGCGATCGGGGGGCTCCATCGCATCGAGCGCTTCGCCGTCGTCGAGGACGAGCAGATCGCCAGAGCGGCGGCGCTGGGCCTGTCGGTCAGTCACGCGATCAACCAGGTCTACTACTTGGGGGAAAGCCTCCGCGATGAGGTGCTCGGGCCCGAGCGCGCCGCGCACATTCACTCGCTGCGGCGCGACCTCGAGCACGGGATCATCAGCTCCTGCCATAGCGATGCCCCCGCCGCACCGGTGGATCCCTGCCTGGCGCTGCGCACCGCCGCCACCCGCCTGATGCGCGATAGCGACGACGTGCTCGGGCCCTTCCAGCAGCTGACGCTCGACGAGGCGCTGCGCACGCTCACCGTCAACCCTGCGCGGCAGGTCTTGCTCGGCGATCGTGTCGGCATGCTGCGACCGGGGATGCTCGCCGACCTCGTGGTGCTCGACCGCGACCCTCGCGACCTCGCCCCCGAACGGCTGCACGAGCTGCAGGTGATCGAGACCTGGCTGGGGGGCCGCCGGCAGCGGTGGGCGTAGCCCCTCCGAGGCGCTATACTTTCTGAAGTCCATGAAATCCGACCGCCGTTCGGGAGTTTCAAGATGAGCGTTTCCTCGGCGGAGCTGCTCCGCCAGATCAAGAGCCGCATCAATGAGGTCGACCCCTCCGAGGTCAAGGAGCTGATCGGCGAGGGTGTGGCGATCGTCGACGTGCGCGGCAGCGAAGAGTTCGCCACCGGCCACCTGCCGGGTGCGAAGAGCATCCCCCGCGGTCACCTGGAGTCGCGGATCGAGAGCGCAGTGCCGGACCGCTCCGCCGAGGTGATCCTCTACTGCGCCTCCGGTATCCGCTCCGCATACGCGGCGCGCACGATGATCGAGGACATGGGCTACGAGCACGTGCGCTCGATGACCGGCGGGATCACGCTGTGGAAGGACCGTGGCTACGAGGTCGAGATCCCCCGTGCGCTCACGGCCGAGCAGCGCGAGCGCTACTCGCGCCACCTGTTGATTCCGGAGATCGGCGCGGAGGGCCAGCAGCGGCTGCTCGACGCCAAGGTGCTGCTGCTCGGCGCCGGCGGCCTCGGGTCCCCAACGGCGCTGTACCTTGCCGCCGCCGGCGTCGGCACGCTCGGGATCGTCGACGACGACGTCGTCGACCTCTCCAACCTCCAGCGCCAGGTGATCCACTCCACCCAGCGCGTGGGCATCCCCAAGGTGGACTCCGCCGAGGAGTCGATCCACGCGCTGAACCCCGACGTGAACGTCGTCAAGTACCAGACGCGCATCGACGCGTCGAACATCATGGAGATCATCGACGGCTACGACGTGATCGTCGACGGGGTCGACAACTTCCCCACCCGCTACCTGCTCAACGACGCCACCGTGCGCCTGCGGATCCCCGTCGTCTCGGCCTCGATCCTCGGCTTCGACGGGCAGCTGTCGGTGTTCAAGCCCTACGACGGCCCTTGCTATCGCTGCCTCTTCCGCGAGCCGCCGCCGGCGGAGCTCGCGCCCTCCTGCGGCGCCAACGGCGTGCTCGGCGTGCTGCCGGGCACGATGGGCCTGCTGCAGGCGACCGAGGTCGTGAAGCTGATCCTCGACATCGGCGACCCCGCGATTGGACGCCTGTTGCTCTACGACGCGCTGGGGGCCACGCTCACCGAGGTCAAGGTCCACCGCGACCCCGAGTGCCCGATCTGCTCGCGCGACCCCGACGAGATCCGCGACGAGGAGATGGGCGTGTTCCCCGACTACGAGGCGTTCTGCGCCGCGGCGGGCTAGGCGCTAGGCTGCACGGCCGATGGCGACGATCAAGATTCCACCGGTGCTGCGTGCCTCCGTGGGCGGCGAGAAGCAGGTGAGCGCCTCCGGCGAGAACGTCGGCGACGTGCTGCGCGACCTTGCCGCCACGCATCCCGCCACGCAGAGCCAGCTGTTCTCGGCCGATGGCGAGCTCAACCGCTACGTCAACGTCTACCTCAACGACGAGGACGTGCGGGTGCTGGATGGGCTGGACACCGCGGTCGGGGGCTCCGACACGTTGGTGATCCTGCCGGCGATGGCCGGCGGGTCGTAGACGGACGGGCGTTCCGCGACGCGGTCGCCTACGTTCCGTCCAAGATTTCTTGCAAGACTCAATCGTCTAGGCCTCGCGCTCGATTCGTCTCGTGTCTTGAGCGCCGTCGACGTCCCCATCCTTGGATTGAGTGCCGGCAAGCGCCTGCTTGGGCGTGCATCGTGCGCGGGCCTGCTTGTGCTGGGCATCGGCGCAGCCCTGCCGGGCGTTGCCGGGGCGTGGAACGAACCCAAAGCCCCTGTGTACTCGATCTCGATCGTCGAGGGTGAGACCACGGTGCCCGCGAACTCGATCCTCTCCACCAGCGGTTCCGTTGGGATACCGCACGCCAAAGAAGTGCAGGTCACACTGCGCATCACCGAACCCGGTGGTCTTACCGTTGCGGAAAACACGAACGAAGGCCATGGGCCGGAAGAGGGAGTCTGGCTCGGCCAGGTCGTGCCCCAGGTAGGGGACTACGTCTATCTCGAATCTCCCACCGGGAACGTGCTGGAGTCGGTCAAATACGACGGGCTGCCCTCGATGGATCCGACGGTCTGCGCGGGCTCGACCAACTTCTCGGGCCAGCGCTCCGAAAACGAGGAAGTCGAAGGCAGCGCTGTTGTGGTCCACCCCACCTATGTCGCGGAACGTCCCGGAGGAGTCGCGCAGATCACCTCCCTCTCTGGATCGTCGTTCGCGGGCGACTTCCTGAAGCCTCTGGAATTTGGCGAGACAGTTCGGGCGAAGGAGCACCTGACGACGGCGCTGGGAGGTGGAGCCACCTTCACTTACAGCAGCGAAACGCAGCGCCCCGTGGGGGCCTGCCCGGTGCCGCCGCCTCCACCTCCTCCGCCCGCGCCGCCGGCACTGCAGGGCTCGATCTTCAAACTGGTGGGCACCACAATCCACAAGCTGCTGAAGTCTGGCTGGACGGATCAGGTGACGATCAACCAGGCTGGCACGGTCACGCAGGACCTCTACCAGCTGGGGGGCGCCATCCCGGCATCCGCGGCGGCGCACAAGAAGGGCCACGGACACAGGCGCAAGCCGCCGGCGCTGCTGCTTGCCAGTGGGTCGGTGTCGGCTGTCACGGCGGGCACTGTGAAGGTGGTGCTCCACGTCACCGGCAAGGGCCGGCACGACCTCAGGCACAGCCACAGCGTGCGGGCCGAGCTGGTCACCACGCTGAAGACCGGCTCGGGCGCGAAGCTGAACCTGCCGACGCGCACCGTCACGTTCAATCGTTAGATCGGCGCTCGCACTTGCTCTGACCGCGGCCGCCTGGCTGCAACCGCCGGCTGTGCTGCCAACTCCCTCGGCGTACGGCCCGGAAGGGCCGCCCCGGCCGTATGGCGCCGCGCCCCCACCCGGCGTCTCGCCGCCGCCGACGCGCCCAAGCTTCGTGCGCGCCCAGAACCACGCGCTGCTCTACGGCCCCTTCCCGCGCGGCGGGCTGACAAGAGGCATCTCCGACGCGACGCTGATCATGAGCCCCGAGGCGGCGGTACGCGAACAGGCGCTGGCGCGGATTCGTGCCACCGGTGCGAGCGTGGTGCGGATCCCGGTCGAATGGCGTTACATCGTCAGCGGCGAACCGCCCGCCGGGTTTGACGCGAGGGACCCCGCCAGCCCCGCCTACGACTTCATCAAGGTCGACGCCGCCGTGCGAGACACGGTGGCCGCCGGACTGACGCCGCTGCTGGTCGTGACCTCCGCGCCGGACTACGCGGAGGCCCCCCACCGCTGGCCCTACGCCTATCCGGGCAGCTGGGCGCCCAACCCAGCGGCCTTCGGGGAATTCGCAACGGCCGTGGCGCGCCGCTACGACGGTTCCTTCCCCGATCCGCTGGAGCCGGGTCGGGCACTCCCGCGCGTGCGGCTGCTGGAAGCGTGGAACGAGCCCAACCTCGCCCGCTACCTCGAGCCGCAGTGGGTCGTCGAGGGCGGGCGCTGGCGGGCCTTCTCGCCGCTGCTCTATCGGCAACTGCTGAACACCTTCTACGCCGCCGTCAAGGCGGTCGAGGGGAGCGACACGGTGATCGCCACCGGTGTGGCACCCAACGGCGAACCGGCCGGCGTGGGGCGGATGACCCCGGTGCGGTTCCTGCGCGGGCTGCTGTGCTTGGAAGGGGGCACGGGGGCGAAAGCTGGTCCTCAGGTCGAGAGTGGTGGGGCGCGGAAAATAAAAGCTCGTGCGGGGAAGGCACGAACGGCGGCGACCATTGGCGGGCGCGCTGCCTGCCCCGCCCCTCCGCACTTCGACGTGCTCGCCTTCCACCCGCTCTCCTTCGAAAGCCCCGATCGCCCGGCGGCCTCCTCCGAAGACGTGGCGATCGCGGACATCGCCAAGGTGACCGGCCTGCTGGCGCGGGCCGAACACGCCGGCACTGCGCTGCCACGGGCGCACAAGCCGGTATGGGTGACAGAGCTCAACTGGGAAAGCGCGCCTCAGGCCCCGCACGGCGTGCCGCCCCGCCTACAGGCGCTGTGGATCTCACGCGCGCTACACCGGCTGTGGATCGCGGACGTCAGCATGGCGGAGTGGCAGTTCCTGGTCGACCCTTACCCGGGAACGCCGCTGGCGACCTCGACGGGCAGCGTCGTCTACGTCCCGCGTCCGGCGGGCCTCTACAGCGCCGGGGTGGTGGATGGCCGCTCCGAACCGGCGCTCGCCCGGCCGAAGCCGTTCCTGCGGGGCTTCGCCTTCCCGTTCGACCCGCTGCGCGTCGACCGTGGGCACGTGCGCGTGTGGGCGCTGTTGATGCGCCCTGGTCAGCGGGTCGTGCTGCAACGCCGGGAGCGGGGCGGTGGGTGGCAGACGATTGCCCGCCTGCGCGCCGACGGCTACGGCGTGCTCAACCAGGTTGTTCGGCTGTGGGGGGCGGCGGACCTGCGGTTGGTGAGTGGGGCACTCGTAAGCGGATCGGCGTGGATACCGCATGGCGAAAGCCGGCTGTGATGGACCAGGGCGGGCGAAGGCGCCGGCCAAGGGCCCCGCCGTTAGAAAGTGGTCGCAAAGAGCGTCGTTCAGAAAGCTAAATCTCCCGCAATTTGCGGGTTTCAGGACAACTGGACTCTACCTAACGTTTGACAACAAATGGATATGGGTAGTAGGTTCTACTGAGCGTCAATGATACATGGCAGCCTCCTGATTATTCGATCGAACCACCAGCGGCGCCGTGCCGGCGCCGCTCCGATTCTCGAAGGCGGATTGCGTGCCGCTCTATGGCGACGAACACTCTCCAGGCAGGCCTGCTCGGCTGGTTCTCGGGCAGGTTCCCACGGCCTCGTGCGGGCTTGGATACGCGGCGGTGCCGCGGATCGGCTCGCTGGGGCCCAAACCAATCCTCTGTGTGCCGGAGTAGGGAGCAGAGATAGCAAGCCCCGGGGCGCCTCTACGCGCAATCGAAGGGCGCCCCAGGGACAATTACAGCCAAAGGAGTATACCAATATGTATTCCACTCGATTAAGCCGGCTGGGGCAACTGGTGGTTGCTCTGCTTGCTCTGTTTGCGTTCGGGGCGATGGTGGCCAGCGCGGCGCAGGCGGAAGGAACCGAAAAAGCGCCGTTTTGGTCTGTCAAAGGAGCAAGGTTGGGCCAGGGCGAAACTAGATTCTTTGCGGCGAAAGCAGCGTCCACATTCGTTCTCACGGATGTGACGTCAAAAGTTAAAGTCGAATGTACAGCCCTAAATAGCAAAGAAGGGGTTCTCTTAGGATCAAAAGAAGGGGAACCTGGCAAAAGCGACGAGGTCCTAGAATTCTCGACATGCAAAGTGTTGAACAACGGAAGTAGCTGCACGGTCACAGAACCAATTGCCACCAGAAAACTCAAAAACGAGCTGGTGGAGGACGCAGCAACGAAAAAAAAGCTGTTAGTGGAGTTCTTCCCGGAAAAAGGCAGTATCTTCACGACATTGGTGTTCTCCAGTTCATGTGAAAAACTCAAAGGAGAAGCATCCGTGACGGGTAGGGAGGTCGCCGAAGCGCTCACCGACCCAGGTGAATTGCCGATCGAATTAGGAGGTACTGAAAGAGGATCGGCCAAATCGTGGCCTGCTTAAGGCCCTGCCTGTCCAGCCCAAAACAGTCTGGTTAATCAAAGGAGGGACAGGAAAAGAAGAATCACTTGAAGAATTCCAGTTCGACGGGACCGCCGCGGAACTTAAAGGTACGGGGTTAGTCTCGCTGGTTAGCGAAGAAGAATGGAGTCCGTTAGCGTAGTTCTCTAGGTGGCATGTGGAGCCCGGGTTGCGTCCTGGGCTCCACATGTCCTTGCAACTGATCGGGATGGAGGCGCCCAGTGCGGAGAGGGATCATCAGGGATATGTCGCGGCATGCGAGGGCATGCTGGTTGTCAGCGCCGCTCTGTGCGTTGCTGTGGTTGTCGATGGCGCCGCTGGCCCGTGCCGCAGGTGACGTCAATATGGCGAGTTGTCCGAACGAGGCCCTCGAAGGCTTTCGCGAACAGCTCCCGGACTGCCGCGCGTATGAGCAGGTCACGCCAGCGTATAAACAGGGCTCGCGGGTTGAAGTCGATGCGCTCTCGGCCGACGGCTCGCACGCGATCGTGAACTCGTTCGGTGACTTCGGTCCCGGCGACGCTCAGAACGACCAGAGCGCCGAAGGGGCCATATATGAGCTTGCTCGTGGCTCCTTGGGCTGGGGGGCGGAAGGCATCGACCCGTCCGCGTCCCAGTTTCCATGGGACGGCTATCTGGACGCCTCTCCGGATTTGAGCAAAGCGCTGTTTTTGGCGCGTGGTGCCTCCGAGTCGATATACGACCTCGATCTCGTGGTGCGTGAAGCGGATGGCGCCATACGCGACGTGGGTCCGATGTTGCCTCCGTCGTTAACCGAAGGCCCGTCGGGCTTCGGGCGTCCCCACGTTACAGAAGTAACAGGTGGTGGGGGAATTACGGGGGGTGTGGTGTACGCAGGGGCGTCGAGCGATTTCTCCAGGGTCCTGTTCACCCTAACTATCAAGGTTGGACCCGAAGCAAAGGACGTGCGCTGGCCGGGTGACACGACGGACACCACCGAAGCAAGTGAAGCCCCGTCGCTATACGAGTATACGGAGGGTCGAAGCGGGCCGCCGGCGTTGGTGGGCGTGAACGACGAAGGCAAGCTGATCGGTGAATGCGGCGTGACGCTCGGCCCCGCCGTGAATGAACAGGCAACGTATTCTCGTGCCGTCTCGGCGGATGGCTCTGTGGTGTTCTTCACCGTGCGTGGCGCGGATCACATCGCTCGCAGTTCGCCGATGTCGTGTTCTCTCAGTAAGCCACCGGTCGATGAGCTCTTCGCCCGAGTCGATGAAAACCGCACGGTCGCGATCTCCGAGCCCTCGCCGAGCGAGTGTGGGAGTGGAGCGGCGCCCGCTGAAGTGCAGTGCCGCAGCGCGGCACCGGCGGATGCGTGGTTTGCGGGCGCATCGCGAGATGGTTCGAAGGTGTTCTTCACGAGTACCCAGCAGCTCACCGATGACGCGAGCGAGGACAGTAACCCGGGGGACAGCGCGACAGCCACGGAAGGAAGAGGATGCAGTGAAACCACGGGAGTTGGTGGCTGCAATCTGTATGAGTACGAGCTCACCGCTGGCGACCCGGGCGAAGACAAGCTCGTGGCGGTGTCGGGCGGTGCACCCGACCCGCAGGTTCAGGGGGTCGTCAGCGTCTCAGAAGACGGATCGCATGTGTATTTCGTCGCGAAGGGCGTGCTGACGGGCAACGAAACGAACGAGTACGGGCAGGCGGCGCAGGCGGATGCGCACAACCTCTACGTCTTCCAGCAGGACGACGCCTACCCAGCCGGTCACCTCGCATTCATCACGACGCTGTCCTCTGAGACCACGAGCGAACTCGAAGCAAAGAAGGCGTCCGCGTGCGGGACGCTCAGCGGCACCGAAAAGGAAGCGTGCGAAGAACTCCTCCAGCGCGAATTTCAAGAAAAGAACCGACTTGATGAAAAAGACTGGGAGCCGTCAGAAGAGTCCGAAGCAGGCATCGCAGCGACGTCCACGCCAGACGGTCGGCTCCTCGTATTTCCGAGCGTCGCCGATCTCACGCCGGATGACACGAGCACCGTCCAGCAGATATTCCGCTATGACGCGCAGTCGGGAGAACTGGTGCGTGTTTCGGTCGGCGAGAACGGCTTCAACCAGGACGGCAACACCAGCACGCTGCCGGCCGAAACTCCGCCTGACACCCACCGCTTCCTCGCGCACAAGGGACTTTCCGTTTCCGAAGATGGTGCGTTTGTCGTGTTCCGCAGCGCCGACGGTTTGACGCCGGGTGCGTTGAATGCGCAGCCTTTGGAAAACGGTGCCGGCGGCTTCGCGGAGAATGTGTATGAGTATCACGACGGAAGCGTGTTCCTGCTCTCCGATGGGCAGGACGCGAGCGCCTGGGAATTGAGGGGCTCATCGGTCACATTGGGAACCGAAGGCAGCGGCGCGAGCGGTGAAGGCATCGTCGGGTCTGGTGGCGACGTGTTCTTCCAGACGGCCGATCCGCTGGTGGCTCGCGACGGCGATACGCAACGGGATCTGTATGACGTCCGCATCGATGGTGGATTTCCGATCGAAGCTCCGGCGGGCTGTGCGGGGGAAGCGTGTCAGGGCGCACCCGGTGCACCATCGTTGACCTTTGGGGCGCCGGCGAGCATGGGTCTCACTGGGACCGGCAATCTCGCGCCTCCCCCGACGGCGACGGTAGTACCGAGGAAGATCGCCAGATGTTCCAAGCCCAAGAGGTTGAGTCACGGTAAGTGCGTCAAGGCCAAAGCTAAAGCCAGGAGAGCGAGGGCGAAGCGTTCTCATAGGAGGGTTAAGTGATGAGGAGGGCATACATGAGGGGATTTGTGACCACGGTCCTGACACTGGTCACCGTGGCGGGCTTTGGCGTGCCGTCGGCGTGGGCAACTGCGATGCCGCCCGCGCCTGCGTGGCGGCTGTGGGCGTTTCCGACGCCCACGACGTTGTCGGCCGGTATCAACCGTGGCGAAGGTGAATACAGGCTCGTGCTGACGAATGTCGGCGGCGCGCCGACTGACGGCTCGCCCATCGTATTGAAAGGAACCATGCCGCCGGGGCTCGAAATCCCCGGAGAGCCTTCGGGCCACGAACGTCTGGAAAGCGAAGAACCGGAGTGGGAATGCAACGCCGAAAGCAGTTTGACCTTCCGCTGCCAGACCTCAAGCGAAGCGCCGCCGGTGGGCTCGCTGGAACAACTCGGCGCGGTGTACGTTGGAGTCAAAGTGCGGCCTGGGGTTGCACCTAACACACGGGAAACCGCGACGTTCACGGTGTCTGGTGGCGGCACGCCAGAAGCGTCCGCGAGCGTGCCGACGCTCCTGGAACCGTCCGCGCCGGCGCCCTTCGGGGTCGAAGATGTCTTCAGTGATCCTGCCGACGCGCGTGGTACGCCAGAAACGCAGGCTGGTGCTCACCCCAATTCGCTAACCACCGACTTCGGCTTCTCCACCGCATATCGACCCGACGAAGAGTACCCGCTTCCGGTTGAAGATATCAGGGATGTCGTGTTCGATCTTCCCGCGGGATTCACGGGGGACCCACAGGCCGTCCCGCAGTGTCCGCTGTCGGCGCTTGTCAGGACCATAGGCTCTTACCATCAGGGACCGGTCTCGTACTGCCCGGCGGCGAGCCGGGTGGGGACGATCGACGTTGACGACTATGAGGAATTCCGTCAGCGCACAGGTGGTCACGAAGTTCCGTTGACCGCGCGCCTTCCCGTGTTCAACATGGTGCCCGAGCGCGGTCACCCGGCGGAGCTCGGCACACTCTTCCTCGGATTCCCGATTTTGATGTATCCGAGCGTAGTCGGCAGCGGCGCAAGCACGCACCTGCGCGTTATCGCAAACATCCCTAACGCGAGTCTCGCTGTCGCTGGTGCACAGCTGACGTTCTTTGGGGATCCGGCGGTGTACAATGGTACTGGGATGTCTCCGACGGCGTTCCTGACGAACCCAAGCTCGTGCTCGGGCGAACCGTTGACGAGCACCGTCTTCGGGGACTCCTGGCAGAACCCCGGTCCCCGCAATCCCAACCACTCCCCTGACCTTTCCGGACCAGAGTGGGTGCGTTTGTCGACGAGCACGCCACCGACCACGAGATGCAACGCTCTGCACATCAACCCCACCATTGCGCTGGAGCCGACCGCGCACGCCACGGATGCACCCACAGGCATGAGCTTCGATCTGCACGTTCCCAGAACGGGAATCCCGAAGGTCTCGCCACGCCACCACTGCGCGATGCGACGCTCACGTTGCCGCAGGGTTTCACCGTCAACCCATCGAGCGCGGGCGGCCTGGTGGGCTGTACCCCGGCGCAGATCGACGTTGAATCCAACGAACCGGGGGGGTGCCCGCTTGCTTCGCAGATCGGGGAAGTCGAAGTCAGGACGCCGCTCCTGGACCATCCGCTGCCGGGCAAGGTCTACCTCGGCTCGCCAGAATGCTCGCCGTGCACGAATGGGGACGCCGAAGCGGGCCGGCTGATCAAGCTCTACATCGAAATCAACGACCCGCAGAGCGGCGTCGTCGTGAAGCTGCCGGGCAGCAGTGCGATCACCTCCTCCGGCCAGCTCCAAGCGACGTTCGCCGAAAACCCGCAGCTGCCGTTCGAAGACCTGAAGCTCAACCTTAAGTCTGGTCCGCGCGCGCCGCTCACGACGCCGCTCGAGTGTGGGGAATACACTACCGCCAGCGACCTGGAGCCCTGGAGCGCGCCGGAAACCCCGAACGCGACCCCGTCGAGTGCGTTCAAGATCGACGAAGGCTGCGGTGCGCGCGGGTTCGCGCCGTCGTTCAGCGCGGGCACGGTGAACAACCAGGCGGGGGGATACAGCACCTTCACGACCTCGTTCTCCCGCACCGATGGTGACCAGTACCTGAGTGGGATCACGCTCACGACGCCACCCGGTCTGCTCGGTGCGATCAAGAACGTCCCGCTGTGTCCCGAACCGCTTGCCGAAGAAGGCAAGTGTGGTGCGGAAAGCCAGATCGGGGAAACGACGGCGACGGTCGGGGCGGGCCCCGACCCCTACCAGGTCACCGGAGGCACGGTCTATCTGACTGGCCCATATAACGGCGGCCCCTTCGGCCTGTCGGTTGTGGTGCCAGCCGTCGCGGGGCCGTTCAACCTGGGCAACGTGATAGTTCGCGCATCGATCCGAGTGAACCCGACCACAGCGCAGATCTCGATCCTCTCCAATCCGCTGCCGAGCGTGCTGGACGGCATCCCGTTGCAGATCAAGACGGTCGACGTCGCGATCAACCGGCAGAGCTTCATGTTCAATCCAACCGACTGCAGCGAGCTGGGTGTTGGCGGCGCGATCACGAGCACCCAGGGCGCGAGCGCGGGCGTCTCGAGCCCGTTCGAGGCCGCAAACTGCGCCGGCCTGCCATTCAAGCCCTCCTTGACCGCCTCGACATCGGGCAGGACCAGCAGGGTCGGCGGTGCGTCGTTCGTCGTGAAGGTGAGTCAGAAGCCGGGGGAAGCGAACATCCACCGGGTGGACCTGCAGCTGCCGGCGGCGCTGCCGGCGCGGCTTTCGACGCTGCAGAAAGCCTGCACGGAAGCGCAGTTCAACGCAAACCCGGCGGGATGTCCCGCGGCATCGGTTATCGGCACCGCGACGGCGCGCACCCCCATTTTGCAGGCGCCGCTGACCGGCCCGGCCTACGTGGTCTCGCACGGCAATGCGGCGTTTCCGGACGTCGAGTTCGTGCTGCAGGCCGACGAACGGGGGGGTGAGGTGGAGATCGTGCTGGACGGCGGGACGCAGATCAAGAAAGGGATCACCTACTCGCGATTCGAAACGGTTCCGGATGCCCCGATCAGCAGCTTCGAAACCGTGCTGCCGGAGGGTCCGCACTCGGTACTGGCCGCGCAAGGCTCCCTGTGCGCTATGACCAGCAAGAAGACGGTGAAGGTGCGCAAACGCGTGAGGGTGGTGGTCCACGGGCGTGTGAGGCACATCGTGAAGACGGTCAAGCGCACTGTGACGACGCCTCCGTCATTGCCAATGCCGACGACTATCGTCGGCCAGAACGGTGCTGTAGTGGAACAGAGCACACGTGTTGCCGTCACCGAATGTCCCAAAACGAAGGAGCGATGAGGTGGCAAGACAGCCAGGTGCCGAGCGCGGCGTGGAAACCCAATCAGAAACATGCTGTGCCGTGCGCAAATAACTCGTTACCTTGTGAGAGAGATATTTACTCTACAGAAAGGCGGTTTCCATGGTTAAGAATCGGATTAGTCCAGCGCTATGTGTGACGGCAACGCTGGCGGTGTTGATCGGAGCCTTCGGCGTCTCCCCGGCGATGGCGACACCGAAAGGCGAATTCGCCGTCTTCGCGCAGTGTCCCCTCGGCAACCTCGAATTGAGTGCCTGTATCGCGTCAAAGACAGAAAGCGGTGAAATTGCGCTCGGGAGCCAGGCGGTGCCGATCGTGAATACGCAGACCCTGCAGGGCGGATTCATCCGTACGCGGGAAGGGGAAGCGGAAGTGGAAACGCTGCATTTCGTGGGCGCCGCCAATGGCGAAACGCTGACGAAAACGCCGCAGAAAGTTCCCGGTGGACTCGTGGGCTTGGTGAAATGCAATGAAATCAAAGGCAAAGGGGTCCTTGAAAGTCTAGCGCGTGCGGCGTGCGAACTCGTCTTTGAAAACGGTGTTACAGGAGTGAACGCCACCGCGGAACTGGCGGGGCCCGCGAGCTCGATCGTGCTCAACGAGAACAACATCTTTTCCCAGAGCGGAGTCGGCCTTGTGCTGCCAATCAAGGTCAAATTGGAAAACCCGCTGCTGGGGGGAGAATGCTACATCGGCTCCAATTCCCACCCGATGACGCTCGAACTGACATCGGGGACCACGAGCCCGAAAGAACCGAATAAACCCATCACAGGTAAAGCGGGTTCCAACAAAACCAGGGCCGAAGGCCTGATCCTGGTCATCAGCGAAAACTCGCTTGTCGACAATACCTTCGAAGCGCCAGGGGTGACCGGTTGCGGCGGCATCTTCTCGTCCCTCCTGGATCCGATCATCAACTCAAAAATCGGGCTCCCGGCGGCCTCGGGCCACAACACCGCGATTCTCAACAACACGGTCGAACAGTCCAGCGCCGTCTCCGTCAGGGAAAACAGCGAAGAACCATGATGTAACGGCGGATAGCGCAAAAAGCAGTAGAGAGGCACTGGCCGGGTTGCAGGGGTCCGCCGCATTGGCGGACCCCTCTCCGGAGCGGCATAGGGCCGGACGTTGGCAGTGTTCATATAATCGGCTCGTAGTCCCGCGGCGACCTCCCGCCCAACGCCGCGATTAGGCTATGAGGCCGGGCGCTGCCTCTGCCTCTTGGTCGGCGGCCATGTCCCCCGCCGCCGGCACGAAGCTCATCGCGCGCTCGGCCAGCGCCGTGATCGTCAGCGAGGGGTTGACGCCGACGTTGGCGGGGATCGCCGAGCCGTCGCAGACGAGCAGGTTCTCGTAGCCGAAGACGCGCTGGCGGGAGTCGATCACGCCGCGGGCGGGGTCGGGCGCGATCACCACGCCGCCGAGGATGTGGGCGGTGGTAGGGATGTTAAAGAGGGCCTCCAGCAGCGAGCTCTGGGCGACGCCGCCGGTGCGCTTGGCGATCCACTCGGCCGCCTGGTTGGCGACCGGGATAAAGGTCGGGTTGGGGCGCTCGGGGTCCTGTTCGGTGCGCAGCCACAGCGTGCCGAACGGGCCTTTGCGAGGCCGCAGCGCGATCGCGTTGTCGAGCGTCTGCATGACTAGCAGGATGATCGTGCGCCGCGACCAGCGTTTGGCGAGCGCCAGCTTGGCGAAGCGCTGGGGGTGCAGCAGGATCTGCGCGAGCAGCTTCAGCGGGCGCGTGACGCGCGTGCCGTCGCCGACCAGCAGCGTGTAGAACATCCGCATCGAGTCGCCGTCCTCGCCGTAGGAGACGGTCTCGATGTGGGTGTGGGGGTCGGGGTAGATGCTCGAGGTGATCGCGACCCGCTTGGTGAAGCCGGCAGCCTGCTCCTCGGGGACGGTGACGGTGAGGATCGCCTCGCTGTTGGTGCGCACCAGCTCCCCGAGGCGGTTTGAGATCCGCGGCAGCGAGCCTCCGAGGCGGCAGCGCTGCAGCAGCGTGTTGGTGCCGAGCGGCCCTGCCGCGAATACCACGCCGCGGGCGCGGTGCACGCGGCGTTCCTTGCGCAGCCACGCGCCGGAGCGCACGCTTTCGACTTCATAGCCCTGGCTGCCGTCGCCGGGGCTGCCGCTGGTGCCGCCGTGGCCGACGTCACCACCGTTGCCGCGACCGCCGATGGGCGGACGTCGATCACGGTCCGTTCTGGCATCACCTGCGCGCCGCGCCGTTCGGCGAGGTAAAGGTAGTTCTTGACGAGCGTGTTCTTGGCGCCGTGGGGGCAGCCCACCATGCAGCGCCCGCACAGCTGGCAGGCCGTCCGTTCGGGGCCTTCCCCGTCGAAGAAGGGATCGGGCACCGTCTTGTCGGCCTGGCCCTCCTCTCCGAAGTAGATCCCGACGGGGGTCTTCTGGTAGGTGTCGGAGACGCCGAGGTGATCCCCGAGCTCGCGCAGCAGCTGATCGGCCGGGTCGTCGTGGGGGTTCTGCACGACCCCCAGCATCCGTTGCGCCTCGGCGTAGTGGGGCGCCAGCTCGCGCTCCCAGTCGGCCATCTCTGCCCACTGGCGGTCGGCGAAGAACTGCGCGGGCGGTACGTAGAGGGTGTAGGCGTAGCCGAGGCTGCCGCCGCCCACGCCGCAGCCGGAGACGACGGCGACGTCGCGGAAGATCGTCAGGCGGAAGATCCCCTTCATCCCCAGGTGTGGGCGCCAGGTGTAGCGGCGCATGTCGGCGGTGTTCTTGGCGAACTCGTGATCGGCGAAGCGCCGTCCGCACTCCAGCACCCCCACGCGGTGGCCCTTTTCGGAGAGACGCAGCGCGCTGACGCTGCCGCCGAAGCCCGAGCCGATCACCAGCCAGTCGTAGTCGTAGTTGCGACTCATTCCCAGTGCATCCTACTGGCTGGGCGGCCAAGCCATGCGTCCGAGCCCAAGCCATGCGCCCGAGCGATCGGTGTGGACGGGGCGAGATCGACGAGGTGGGGTGGGGCGAATGTCTTTTGAAATGGGCCCAGAACACTTCACAAAATGAAGTGTTCTGGGCCCCAAAAGTAGATATCCACCCACAGTCCATGGGAGCCGTGGCCGGCCAGGCCGATGCCCCGCTATATTCCGTGAAGTAATGGCGGCTGAGGGTCTGCGCAACAAGCCCTGCGGGGGTCGCTACGGCGACATCGTGCAGTCGATCGGCAACACGCCGCTGATCGAGCTGCCGCGTCTCTCCCCGAAGCCGGGGGTGCGCATCTGGGCGAAGCTCGAGTCGCGCAACCCCACCGGCTCGGTGAAGGACCGCGTGGCGCGAGCTCTGATCGAGGACGCGGAGGAAAAGGGGCGCTCAGCTCCGGGCAGACGATCCTCGAGCCGACCTCCGGCAACACGGGGATCTCGCTGGCGATGATCTGCTCGCGCAAGGGCTACCGCCTGAAGGTCGTGATGCCCGAGAACGTGACCCCCGAGCGCACGCAGCTGTTGAAGATGTACGGCGCGCAGATCGTCTACTCGGAGGGCTCCAAGGGCTCAAACGGCGCCGTGGAGCAGGCGCTCGAGATGGCGCAGGCCGACTCCTCCTACTACATGCCCTACCAGTACGGCAACCCCGCCAACCCGAACGCCCACTACAACGGCACGGCGCTGGAGATCCTCGAGGAGCTCGACGAGGTCGCGGCGTTCGTGGCGGGTCTCGGTACCGGAGGCACGCTGATGGGCAACGGCAGACGCCTGAAGGAGACCTTCGGCGACGCGGTGAAGATCGTGGCGGCCGAGCCGATGCAGGGCGAGCCGGTGCAAGGCCTGCGCTCGCTCGACGACGGCTTCATCCCGCCGATCATCGACCTCTCGCTGCTGGACCGCAAGATCTTCGTCACCAACCGCGACGCGATCCTCTGGACGCGCAAGCTGCTCGACGAGGAGAGCGTGTTCGCGGGGGTCTCCTCCGGTGCGATCGCGCGCGTGGCGGTGCGGATCGCCGGCGAGCTGGACGAGGGCAACGTCGTGTTCATCGTCGCCGACGACGGCTGGAAGTACCTCTCCAGCGGCATCTACACGCTGCCGGTGGACGAGATCGAGAACCTCGACTCCACCGTGTGGTGGTAGCCGCCCACACGAGGGGCCGGCTGATCGACGTTGGCACCCGCCTCGTGGCTGGAGCCGGCGTTACGACCGCCGTCCGCAGCCGCCGCTCGTGACGATGGTCATAGCTCCCGCCCTCCTCGACGATGTGATCGCGCACGCGCGCGAGGAGTACGACGCGGAGTGTTGCGGGATGATCGCCTACGAGCAGCACGGGCCGGCGGGTTCGCCGCGGGCGGTCAAGGTCAACCGAGCCAAGAACGTATACCCAAGCCCCAAGCGCTTCGAGATCGACGGCAAGGATGTCCTACGGGCAATCAACGAGTTCGACGATGCGGGCTGGGAGATGGGCGCGATCTACCACTCGCACACGCATACCGCCCCCTTTCCGTCGCAGACCGACATCAACTTCGCGCGCAACTGGCCGGGCGTGGAGTGGCTGATCGTCGGGCTCGCCGATGATGAGCCGGAGGTCCGCTGCTACCTGATCGAGGATGGCGAGATCAGGGAGGTACCGATCGAGGTTGGGTGATGGCGGAGGAGCTCCTTGTCTGCCCATCCTGCGCGGGCACCTATCCTCCGAGCGAGCGCTTCTGCTCGCGCTGTGGAATGCCGCTGGTCCAGCGTGGCGCCAGCGAGTACCAGGCAAGTGAGCGTCAGCGTCGGGCGCGGAAGATCAAGCCCCAGTACTCCGAAGGAGACCTGACACAGGTGGTGGGGGCCCGCAATCAGGTCGAGGCGGACTTCATCCAGAACCTGCTGCTGGAGGAGGGCATCCCCTCGATGCAGCGCCGCGCGCGCGGCTTTGACGTGCCCGACTTCCTTGCGGCCGGCCCGCGCGAGATCCTCGTACCCGCGTCGGGCGTCCCTGCGGCGCGCGACGTGCTGCTGCAGAGTGAACTGCTCCCCACCGCCCAAGCGGGCCGCCCGTGGGGCGCCACCGCGTGGCGGGTGGCGGCGTTCCTGCTGGCGGGACTCGCGCTGCTGGCGATCCTCGCTTACCTGCACCCGTGAGGGCTACGCCAACACAGGCTGCGGGGCGCCGACCTCGCGGGTGATCGTCTCGATTTGCTCCGAGGCGCGCTCGAACTCGTCGTCGGAGAGCACGGGGGTGCCCTCGAAGGGTAGTTCGCGCTGGAGCTCCAGCCACGAGTGGCAGCCGAGGTACTCCTCGCGGACCTTGACCGTGACCGGTCTGGGAATGCGGTAGGTGCGCAGCAGCAGCACGTGCAACGGGTGGCGCGGCTTCCACGCCAGACGCTTGGCGGCATAGTCGCTGCGCCACACGTAGAACGGCGAGAGCGCGTCCACGCAGCGGGGGTCGGTGATCGTGAAGTGCCCGGCGACTTCGGCCCACGCGCGGATGCGCACGCGGTCGGGCTGCTGCACGCCGCCGTCGGCGGCGAGTGCCTGAAGCGTTGGCTCGCCCTCGCTCCACACGCCCTCCTCGAGCGCACGGCGCAACTCGGGCTGGTGGGACTCGCGTACGAGGTCGTTGCGCTGGTGGTCGAACGTGGGGTAGAGGAAGAAGCGCTCGTGCTCGAGCTGGAAGTGCCGGTCGGCCTCCCTGATACCGCCCTTACGCAGCGTGACAAGTTGCTCGCCTTCGGCGAGCGCGCGGACGGTGACCGCCCATTCCTTCAAAGCAATTGGCATGGCAAATGTGAGGGGACGAGGTTCTCTAGAGAATGATTCCGGCTTCGTACTGCTCGCAACGCGGCTCCGAGGGGCGGGTGCCGTCGTGCGATCCGACCTACTTAAAGATACGAAATCCTAGCGGAAATCCCAAATCGCCTGGAAATCCCCGCCTATTTTGCGAGATTTTTCGGAGCGGGAGGTTATCTGGAGGCCTTTTTGGGCGGTCCGTAGCCACCACCGCCGGGCGTTTCGATGCGTAGCCGCTGCCCGGGGCGCAGCACGCCGGTGACCTTGCCGGGCAGCTCGTGGGAGTCGAGCAGATTGCGCCCGAGCGCCCCCGGCTGCCCGCCATGCGCGCCGGGCGGAGGGTGGCGGCGGCGCTCGGTGATCAGCGAGAAGGTCATCTCGCGCAGCGCCTCGATCTCGCGCACCACCCCGTCGCCGCCGCGGTGGGCGCCCGCGCCGCCGGAGCCACGCCGCAGGGCGTAGCGCGTGACCCGCAGGGGCAGCTCGCGCTCGAGCGCCTCCACGGGGGTGTTGAGCGTGTTGCTCATCGCCACGTGCACCCCCGAAGGCCCATCGGCATCGGGGCAGGCGCCCTGGCCGCCGCCGAGCGTCTCGTAGTAGCTGAAGCGCTCGTCGCCGAGCGTCAGGTTGTTCATCGTGCCCTGGCCGAGCGCCCTGCCGAAGGCGCCCAGCACGAGGTCGGCCACGCGCGAGGAGGTCTCGACGTTGCCGGCGGCCACCGCGGGAGCCTCGCCCGCGTCCGGGCGGTCGTCCTCGCCGCGAGCGCCGGAGGTGTGGCGGGCGGCGCTCGAGGGATAACCACCGGGAGCCGGTGGGAGGGAGGACTGGTGCCCGCCCGCTCCGCTGCTCCCCCGCGCATTCAACAAACACCCCTCCGGGACACGGATCTCCACCGGCCGGTAGGCGCCGGCGGAGGGCGGTATGTCCGGGTCCGTGAGTACCCGCACGGCGAAGTAGCACGCCGAGTGCGTCACCGCGAGCGGGCAGTTGAGGTTGTCGGCGTGCTGGGGGGCACTGCCGGCGAAGTCGAGCAGCAGCCGCTCCCCCTCCACGGTGGCTCGCAGGCGCAGCACGAGGTCGCCCTCGATCGCCTCAAGCACGTCCTCCGCCACGTGCACGCCGTCGGGCAGCGCCGCGAGGCAGGCGCGGGTGCGCCGCTCGGCGTAGTCGAGCACGGCGTCCATCCCCTCGCGCAGCCGCGCAACCCCGACGCGTTGCGCCAGCTCAGATAGGCGCCGCGCGCCGATGCGGTTGGCGGCCAGCTGGGCGCGGAGGTCGGCGCGACGCTCCTGTGGCTGGCGCATGCGCGCGACGAGCCGCTCGATCTCCTCCGGCGTGGCGGGGCGAGGGGAGATCACGACGCCCTCCTCGGCGAGCGTGCGCGAGTCGGCGGGCATCGACCCGGGCACGCGCCCGCCCACGTCGGCGTGGTGGGCGCGGGAGACGGCGAACCCGATCGGGCCCCGCGCATCGAGCACGGGGGTGATGAGCGTGATGTCGGGTAGGTGGGTGCCCCCGGCGAAGGGGTCGTTGAGCACCCATGAGCGTCCCTCGGAGTGATCCTCGCCGAGCACGGCGGCGACGGCGGCAGGCATCGAGCCGAGGTGCACGGGGATGTGCTCGGCCTGCATCACCATCTGCCCGCGCGCATCGAACAGGGCGGTGGAGCAGTCGCGGCGCTCCTTGATGTTGGGCGAGTGCGCGGAGCGGATCAGCGCGGCGCCCATCTCCTCACACGCGGCGCGCAGCTCTCCGGTCAGCACCTGCAGCTCGATCGGGTCGACGCTCACTCGCCGGCTCCCTTGTCGTGCAGGTGCACGGTGCCGTAGTCGTCGACCGCGCCCCGCCAGCCGTCGGGCACATACAGGGTGGAGCCCGGTAGGGAGCACACCGTTGATCCCTCGATCACCGTGCCCCGAGCAGGCTCGCCCTCTGTGGATGCCAGCCGCAGGTGTGGGGCGTCACCCCAAGCCGAGACGCGGATCGTCACCAGTTCTACATCGACGCCGTCGTCGCGATAGCCGTAGCGCCGCTCGTGGGTGCGCGCAAATGCCTCGCGCAACACCTCGGGATCTGGTGTCCCGCCGCTTGGTGGGCGCACATCCTCCTCCTCCACTGCCAGCTCGAACGACTGCCCTCGGTAGCGCAACTCGTAGCGGACTGCGACGCGGGCGGCCGGCTCGCCGAGCTCCGTGCACGCCCTTGCCACGAGCATCGCGCGCTCGGCGCCAAGGCGCTCGGCGTGGAACGCGTTCCCGGTGAGCATCACCGTGCGCGCCGCGTCGCGTCGGGGGGCCGCGGCGGCGAGGCCGAGCGCGCACAGCACTCCTGAGGCGCGGGGGACGAGGATCCGTCGTATTCCCAGCTCCCGTGCGAGCGCCGCCGCGTGCAGCGGGCCGGCGCCGCCGAACGGCATCAGCGCGAAGCCGCGGGGGTCGATCCCGCGCTCGACGGTGATCGCACGCAGCGCCCCCGTCATCGCCGCCTCCGCGACGTGCACGATCCCCTCCGCGCAGCGTTTCCTCGAAAGGTCGAGCGTGGCGGCGAGGGCGGCGATCGCGCGCTCCGCGGCGCCGCGGTCGAGCCGCAGGCCGCCGGCGAGGGGGACGTCCGCGGGCAGGCGCCCGAGCAGCAAGTTGGCGTCGGTCACTGTCGGGTGCTCCCCGCCGCGCCCGTAGCACGCCGGCCCGGGGTCGGCGCCCGCCGAGTGCGGGCCCACGCGTAGCGCGCCGCCCGCGTCGCGCCACGCGATCGAACCGCCGCCCGCGCCCACGGTGTGAATGTCGAGCATCGCCAGCGCCAGCGGCCTGCCTGCGACGACCCCCTCGGCTGTCTCCGCCACGCGGCCGCCCGCGATCAAACACACGTCGCAGGAGGTGCCGCCCATGTCGAAGCACACCACGTCGCGCTCCCCCGCCAGCTCCGCTAGCGCCAGCGCGCCGCGCACCCCACCGGCGGGGCCGGAGAGCGCGGTCCGCGCCGCGTGCGCGGCGGCCCCGTCCGCGTCGGTGAGTCCGCCCGAGGATTGCATGATCGCGGGCCGTGTCAATCCCAGCGCGTCAGCCTGCTCGCCGAGGCGGCGCAGGTACGCACCGAGCAGGGGGGATAGGGCGGCGTCGACCTCGGTGGTGGCAGCCCGCTCGTACTCGCGGAAGGTACCCACCAGCTCGTGCGAGAGCGACACGTGCACGTCCGGCAGGCGCGCGGCGAGCAGCTCTCCCAGCAGGCGCTCGTGCTCGGGGTGCGCGTAGGAGTGCAGCAGTGCCACCGCCACGGATTCGACGCCTGCCTGCTCGGCTTGCCCACCTCGCCCGATCTGCCCGGCCTGCCCCACTTGCGCAATTCGCTCGACCAACTCCGCTGCCCGAGCGGGATCGAGCGCCCACAGGGGGCCATCGGGGGTCATGCGCTCGGGGGCCTCGAACCGCAGCTCGGCCGGCGCCAGCGGGGCGGGGGCCGTCGCACACAGCCGGTACAGATGTGCTCGCGCCTGACGTCCCAGCTCGACGATGTCGGCGAAGCCCTCGGTGGCGATCAGCGCTGTGCGGGCGCTCTTACCCTCGAGTAGGGCGTTGGTCGCCACCGTCATCCCGTGCGCGAAGCGCTCTACCTGGCTCGGCTCTGCGCTCGCCTGGGCGAGCACCGCGTGCACTGCCTCCATCACTCCCCGAGACTGCTCGATGGGGGTGGTTGGCACCTTCGTGGTGTACACCGCCGAGCCCTCCGCAGCGACCAGCACCGCGTCTGTGAAGGTTCCTCCGACGTCGACGCCCAGCAGCATCCACAAAGCCTACGTAGGTGGGGCACGGAGGCCCCACCCCCACCGCCGTCGTCCGCGCACCCACCCGCGCGGATGATCCCCTCAAATCTTCAGGCGGCCAACTGCTCGCTGTTCTCGGTGTCCGCGAGGTGTTGGTGGGACGGGCAGTATCCGTTGTGTGCCAGCGGCGTCCGCTGGCACGCGGCGCCCTTGCGGGTCGTCGCGCGGCACTGCAGCGGCTCGTCGCTCACTGACGCGTGCGCGGCCTGCGGGTTCTCGGCGAGGTAGCGCTGCGCGAGGCCCATGTAGCGGACGACCACGCTGTGCACCCTGGCCTGCTGGCTCATCGGGAAGTGCATCCGGATGTCCCAGAACAGGGTCCTTTCCGGCCGTGCAAAGTAGTGGCGGTCTGTTGCCAACCGCTCGATCGCCGACTCGCACGCGCGCAGCACCTGCTCGTGGTTGCTCTTAGCCGCTGCCGCGGGATAGGATCCGGCCCGCCCGGATCCCGCCCGGGAGGGTGGGTACCCCATCTCCGCGATGTATGGGGCCAACTCCCTGTAGATCGCTCGACTGAACTGATACATGGCGACCCCCTCGCCTCCTTCGTTCTCTCCGTATCGACCGGGCTCTTCCACGCGACCTGCGCCGCGCACCTCCGCCAATCTCTAGGACTCCTCTAGCTCCCGAGACCTTTCACCCTGATTCAACACGTCTCCTACCCCAAAGGACCGAAGATCTTCGTAAATCTTCGCGTCTCCTTAGTTTCGCATCGGCGAGTTTCTGCCATTTATCTAAAGCTGGGCAGAAGGGAGGGTTAAGGGCTGGTTAATACGTCACGCCCACGTCTCCCACGTGAGCTTCCGATCCGCGCCGACGGCGATGTGACGGTGCTCGAGCGCCGCGTCGGCATCAGGGTACTCCACGCGCCGGTGTGCCCCCCTGCTCTCCATGCGCTCCCGTGCGCACGCCGCGATCATGCGCGCCAACGGATACGGATCCTCGGCCAGGCGTGCCAACCCCTCGGCGGAACGCTCGATGCCGGCGTCCCGCCACAGCGCCTCGCGGGTGGCGGCGCTCACGGGCGGAGGTGCCTGCCGCTGCGCCAGCCCCTCCAACTCATCGGCGTGCGCGTGTCCAGAAGCTTCCGCGGCGGGCTCATCGAGGGCGCTGCGGGCGGCGCGGCGCCCAAACACGAAGCACTCGCTCAGCGAGTTCGACGCCAGCCGGTTGGCCCCGTGCAGGCCGGTGCACGAGGTCTCCCCGACGGCGTATAGCCCGGCGACGGTGGAACGCGCGTGCAGGTCGGTCACGATCCCGCCCATCGTGTAGTGCGCCGCCGGCGCCACCGGCACCAGCTCACGCGTCGGGTCCACGCCCGCCTCGCGCAGCGCCGCCACCACGTTGGGGAATAGCGCGGGGTCGATCGCGCGCATGTCGAGGCCCACAGACTCGGCTCCCGTCTCGCGCATCCGCGCCCATATCGCGCGTGCCACCTCGTCGCGCGGGGCCAGCTCGTCGACGAAGCGCTCTCCCCGCGCGTCGTGCAGCGTCGCTCCCTCGCCCCTGATCGCCTCGGTGATCAGGAAGCCCTCGCGTCCCCCCACACCCTTCACGGCGGTGGGATGGAACTGCACGAACTCCAGGTCCGCCAGCTTCGCGCCCACCGCCTGCGCCAGCAGCAGCCCGACCCCCTGCGAGCCCGGGGGATTGGTGGTGCGTGCCCACAACGCCGCCGCGCCGCCGGTGCTCAGCACCACCGCGCGCGCGGCGATCGTGCGCCCGTCCTCGCACACCAACCCGCCGCAGCGGTGCGCCGCGGAGTCGTTGGCGTCGTGTGCCCCACCGGCGTGCTCGCCACCGTCGGCCGCGGCGGACGCGAGCCTGCCTTCCCGCTGCCACAGCGCCTTGGCGCGCACGTTCTCCAGCACTGCGATCCGCGGCTCCTCGACCGCCAGCGCTGCTAGCGCGCGCAGCAGTCGCCTGCCGGTCGCGCTGCCGCCGGCGTGCACCACTCGGCGCACCGAGTGTCCGCCCTCCAGGCCCAGCGCGAGGCGCCCGAAGCGGTCGGCGTCGAAGCGCACCCCCAACGCCTGCAGGTCGGCCACGCACTCGGGCGCCTCCTTGACGAGCACCTCCGCCGCCGCCGTGCGCATCGCGCCTCGCCCCGCGCGCTCGGTGTCGCGCAGGTGCAGCTCCGGGCTGTCGTCCTGTGCCAGTGCCGCCGCGAGCCCGCCCTGCGCCCAGTAGCTGGCGGTCTGTGCCAGCGGCGCCGCCGACACCAACGCCACCCGCCCTCCTTCGCGGGCCGCGCACAGCGCCGCGTACAGCCCCGCCGCGCCGGCGCCCACCACCGCGACGTCTACCTCCAGGTCCACGCCCCCCCGGGTTGCCTGCACGCTATCTCACGGTCGTCGCTTCGCCGGCAAACGCTCTATCCATGCTTGCGTTCATACGCCTGAATCACTTTTTCCAGCGGGTTTTTGGTTTTCGTCGTCGACGACGTCGGGTTCGTTGCGCCGGTGGTCGAGGCGCCCGAGGTGCCGCTGGTGGAGGCGCCGGTGCTGTTGCCCGTCTTGGCCGCGCCCGACCCGGTGGTTTTGGCGCCCGCTCCGCTGCTCGCGCCCGCCGGTGCGGTCGCGGTGGCCCCCGCTTTCGGCGTGGTGGTTCCCGGCACGCCTGTGGTGCTCACCCCGGGCACGCCGGTCGTCGTGCCGGTGGCCCCCGTGGTTGCGCCGGTCGTGGTGCTCGCGGGACCTGCAGCTGCGCCGGGCGTTGTGGTCGCGGATCCCGCCGCGGCGCCGGGCGTTGTGGCCGCTCCCGCCGCCGGCGTGGTCACGGTCCGGGTCACCGCAACGGTGCCTCCCGAGCCGCTCGAGCCCGCCAGCGACACCGCTGCCGCGGTCAGCGCCCCCAGCGAGAGCACGATCACGCTCGCCAGTGCGATCACCGGTGCTCGCCACCGTGGCGTCGCCGCCAGGCGCGTGCGTGCCGCGGCACCGCACCGCAGGCACCACTCCTGCTCGGCACCCAGCGGTGTCCCGCACAGTGGGCAGCGCTCCTGCACCGGCTCTTGCGAGTGCGCTCCGGGCGGTGGCGGCGTTGCGACGCTCACTTTGGCTCGTCCGACGGGCGGATGATTTCCGTGGGACGGTCCTCTTCTCGGAGGCTCGGTGGGGGTGTCGGAGCGCATGGAGCCGGCGCGCCGGTGTTTGCCTCGGTGGTGGGGCGCGCCGGCACCGGCGGGCTGGTCTGATGCGGCGGCGCCGCTGCCGCCGGGGCGGACGTGGCCGGGGTGGGCGTGGTCGGAGCGGGCGTGGTCGGAGGGACTACGGGAGCAGCACTTAACGGCAGCTGGCCCGGGGTGACGGTTGCCGCGGCGGCCACGGAGGCCGCGGCGAGCGGTGGGGGAGCAACCCCGGGGATCGGCGCGGGCGCACCGACGCCGGGCGCCATTGGTGCGCCAGGCACAGCGGGGGGCGTCGCCGCGATCGGGCTGTCCGCCGGGCGGCCCATCGGCATCCCGCACATCGGACAGAAACGGTCGTTGCTGCCGTGGATCGCGGCGCACCGCGGGCACGCCCCGATGCCGGCCTCGCGCAGTACCGTCACCGGGTGGCGCTCGTCGAGGGCGCTCTCCAGCGCGCGCAGCTCGGTGTCGAAGCTCGCCAGCACACCCAACTTCGCCGCCACCAACTCGTCGTTGCGCTCGCCCATGCGCTGCATCTCGAACACCAATCCCCCGAGGTCGCGGTAGGCGAGCTCCCGCGCCTTGCGCAGGAACCGCATCCTGCGGCGCATGCGCCCGCGCTCGCGAAAGCCCGGGGGACGTGGCTGCGGGGGAGGCAGCTCCATCCCCGCGGGCGGCTCCCCGCCGGCAGGGGCCTCGGGCGGACTCGTGGCTGGAGCGCTCATCGACCACTCCATCCTACTCATCGGGCTCGCGGCGTCACGCCGTGCCTCGCTGGAGCAGTTCTCTCCAAGTGTCGGCGAGCCGTCTCGCCATCCGTGTCGCGGAGTACTGCTCGGCGTGCTCACGGCCCGCGATCCGGGGGTCTGGGTTGTTGAGGTGAGGTGCCACCGCCGCGCGCCAGCGCTCCTCGTCGAACGGCGCGCACAGCGCTCCCGCGACGCCGTCCATGGCCTGTTGGTGCACGCCCACGGGGGTCGCGAGCACCGGCACGTCGCACGCCAGCGCCTCGAGCACCGCCAGCCCGAAGCCCTCCGCGTCCGAGGGCACCACCACGGCGTTGGCTGCGTTTACCCACAGCGGCACCCGCTCGGGGGCGACGCCGCCGAGAGTGTGCAGGGGCACGTCACCGGCGAGCGCCACCGCGCGGTCGTAGCGCTTGCCGGGGCGTGTCGGGTCGGCGGGGAACAGCAGACAGGGTCCGTGCGGGTCCAAGCCCAGCTCGGCGCGGGCGCTCGCGCGCGAGATCTGGTGGAAGCGCTCCATGTCCACGCCGCATGGCAGCACCCGCACCCCCCGCTGCCCCGTCGCGCGCGTGTGCAGCTCATGCGCGAGCTCGGGGGTGGGGGCGGCAACCAGGTCCATCAGGGGGAGCACCGTGCGGGTGGCCACACGCGTACGAGGGTGGCGCACGTCGGTGCCGTGGACCGTGAGTCCCCTGACTCGTGCGCGTGCCGCGAGCGCCGGCCAGGCGGTGAGGCCGAAGTGGGCGTGCACTACATCCAGGCCCCCGTTGCGCTGCCGACGCCTGCCGTGATGGTGGTGCAGCCGGCGGGCGGCCTCGATCAGCGCGGTGCCGCCGGGCGGGAACTCGTACAGCTCGACATCTATGTCGGGCAGTCGGCGCAAGGCATCGACCTGGTCTCGCACGAAACGGCCCCGCTCAGGGTGGCGGGCGTCGGGAAGCATGTTGGACACGACCAGCGCTCTCAAGACCCGCGACGGTAGCGCGCGGCACGGATTGGCGTGTGCGGGCCGGCTAGCTCGGGGCTGGGTGTGTTCGGGATGGCTGTGTGCCGGCTGCTGCTCTGAGATGATGAGTCGCATGGCCAACCTCTCGGCAGGCAACCGCGAGCGCCCTGTGGGGGTGTTCGATTCGGGTATCGGCGGCCTCACCGTGCTGCACGAGCTGCTGGTGGCGCTGCCGCGCGAGGACTTCCTCTACCTCGGCGACACCGCGCGCTTCCCCTACGGCGAACGCTCCCGTGAGGAGCTCGAGCACTTCTCGGTCGAGATCGCCGAGGAGCTCTCCAGTCGCCGGGTGAAGCTGCTCGTGGTGGCGTGCAACTCGGCGACCTCCGCGGCGTTGGAAGCGCTTCAGCAGCGGATGATGCACACGACCCTGGGCGTGGACGTGCTCGGGGTGGTGCGCCCCGAGGCGGTGCAGGCGGTCGCGGCGACCCGCACCGGGCGAATCGGCCTGCTGGCAACGCCCACGACGGTCGCTAGCCGTGCGTATGAGCGCGCGGTGCATGCGGTGGACCCGCACGTCACGCTGACGGCCGTGCCGTGCCCGACGCTCGCGCCGATCATCCAGGCCGGCGAGCAGTTCGACGAGCGCGTCGTGCACAGTGTGCGCGAAGCCTGCGCTCCGTTGAAGGCAGCCAAGGTTGACACCGTGATCCTCGGCTGCACGCACTACCCGCTGATCGCGCCGATGCTGCAGCGGATGCTCGGGCCAGCGGTGATGCTGATCACCTCCGGGGCGGCGCTCGCGCGCCAGGTCGAGCACGCGCTCTCCACGCGCGATCTGCTCAATCCGCGCGCAGGGGAGGGCGACTACAGCTTTCTCTGCACCGGCGACGTGGAGACGTTCAGGGAGCAGAGCACGCGCTTCCTGCAGATGCCGCTCGGCCCGGTCGAGCAGGTGCGGCTGGCAGCAGTGGAGGCGATTGCGTGAGTCGAGCACGCAGCTACGACCGTGCGCCCGATGGGCTGCGACCGGTGACGATCGAGCCGGGCTTCGTGCGTACCGCCACCGGCTCGGCGCTGATCTCGATGGGGGAGACGCGCGTGATCTGCACCGCCTCCGCGCAGGAGAGCGTGCCGCGCTGGATGGCCGGCAAGGGCCGTGGGTGGGTGACGGCGGAGTACGGGATGCTGCCCGCCTCCACCGGCGAGCGCAAGCAACGCGACGCCACCCGTGGGCGCCTGGACGGGCGCTCAGTTGAGATCCAGCGGCTGATCGGCCGCGCGCTGCGCGGCGTGATCGACTTCAAGGCGTTGGGGGAACGCACGATCTACATCGATTGCGACGTGCTGCAGGCCGATGGGGGCACGCGTTGCGCCTCGATCACCGGCGCCTACGTGGCGCTCTCGCTGGCGTGCACCCGCCTGGCGGAGAAAGAGGCGTTCGAGCGCCCCCCGTTGACCGGCTCGGTGGCGGCGGTCTCCTGCGGGATGGTCGATGGGGTCGCGCTGCTCGACCTCGACTACTCCGAGGACTCCACGGCCGAGGTCGACGCCAACGTGGTGATGACCGGCGAGGGCGACCTCCTGGAGGTGCAGGCCACCGCCGAGCGCACCCCGCTCTCGCGCGCCTCCCTGGATGAGCTGCTGGCCTTGGCGGCGGGCGGGATCGAGCAGCTGCGCGCCGCGCAGGAGCGGGCGATCGCCTCCCCTTCGGGTTGATGCTCTTCGTGGTCGTCCCGCGGGGCGTTGTGCCGGCAGGCGGCCGCGTCAGAGCCCCCGAGGCTGGAGCGCCCCTCCCGTGAGGTTGCTGCTGGCGACCCACAATGAGCACAAGCGCCGCGAGCTGGGGCGTTTGTTGCCGGACCATGAGATCGTGTTGCTGCCCGATGCGGTGCAGCTTCCCCCCGAGAATGGGGAGACGTTCGCCGAGAACGCGCTCGGCAAGGCGCGCGCCGCGGCGGCGGCCACCGGCGAGGTGACGATCGCCGATGACTCCGGGATCGAAGCGGCGGCGCTCGGCGGGGCCCCGGGGGTGCGCTCGGCGCGCTACGCCGGAGAGCACGCCACCGACCAGCAGAACCTCGACAAGCTGCTGCACGAGGCGCCGGCGGGCAGCGCGCTGGCATACGTGTGCGCGCTCGCCTACGTGGATCCAGCCGGGGGGATCGAGCGACTGTTCGAGGGGCGCTGCACCGGCCGTCTCGCCGCCGCACCGCGGGGGGAGGGGGGCTTCGGCTATGACCCCGCGTTCCTCCCCGACGACGGTCCTCCAGAGTTGACGATGGCGGAGCTCACCGCCGAGCAGAAGGACGCGATCAGCCACCGCGGGCGCGCGGCGCGGGCGCTGGAGGGGTGGCTTTCGATACAAGCAGGGGGAAGGGACGTACGGGCAGGGGGGGCTGAGAGCTATTGCAATAGGCGCTCCGTCGCAGTCAAGGTAGCGTTAGTGGCTTTAGCTCCCGTTAGCCGATGTGCTAAATTTAGTTCTTCTACTAAATTTAGTGGAGGAGCTAAGTGGATATGAGCCCTGTCGAATTCAAGAACCCATACCGCCCTGGAGCCGGACACATGCCGCCGCACCTTGCGGGTCGTGAACGGGAGTACGAGGAATTCGATCGGCTTCTAGAGCAGGACGAAATCCTCGAGAACATGGTGTTGACGGGACTCCGAGGGGTTGGCAAGACGGTTCTCCTCGAGACCTTCAAGCCGCGAGCAATGCAGCGCGGCTGGCTGTGGGCAACGGCAGACCTCTCGGAGTCCGCGAGCATTAGCGAGGCGGCGCTAACGCAGCGCATCCTGGCCGATCTCGCGTTGATTACTTCGTCGATAACGGTCGAGGAGCAGCAGCCGCGCCATCCAGCCGGGTTCAGTCTGCCGACAGAGCCGCGAAGGATTCCGCTGTCGCACGAGGTGCTCGCGTCCGTCTGCAACAGCACGCCTGGTCTCGTCTCCGACAAGATCAAGGCGACACTTGAATTTGCATGGCATCACCTACGCCAGCAAGATCAGCACAGGGTCATATTCGCCTACGACGAGGCTCAGAACCTCTCGGACCATGCTGAGAAAGAGCAGTTTCCGCTGTCAGTGCTTCTCGATGTCTTCCAGTCGATCCAGAAGAAGGGCATCCCGTTCATGCTCGTCTTGGCTGGCCTGCCAACCCTATTCCCGCGCCTCGTGGACGCGCGCACCTATGCCGAGCGCATGTTTCGCGTGGTCACGCTTTCCAAGCTGAATGACGAGGAGAGCCGCGAGGCGATTCTCAAGCCCATTGAGGTGGCTGAATGCCCGATTCACTTCTCTGAGGACTCCGTTGAGACAATCTGCCACGAGTCCGGCGGCTATCCGTACTTCATCCAGTTCATCTGCCGCGAGGTCTTCGACGTCTTCATCCAGCAGCACGCAAAAGAAGAGCCGCGGATCGTTCCTGTTGACGCGATCCAGCGCAAGCTAGACGCTGATTTCTTTGCGGGCCGTTGGGCCAGGATCACCGACCGCCAGCGCGAACTGCTTTGGGCCATCGCCAATCTCGATCATCCAGACGAGGAATTTACGATCCAGGAACTTGTTGAGAGCGGTAGGCAACTGCTCTCAAAGACCTTCTCGCCCAGTCATGCCAATCAAATGCTCGCGAGTCTTGCGGAGCGGGGAATGATCTACAAGAATCGACTCGGCAAGTACTCGTTTGCCGTGCCGCTCCTCGGCCGCTTCATCGTCCGGAACTACGAGCCGCCCGAGCCTAGCGAGGCTTTGGAGGGTGGAATGGCGTCATAGCCTTACGGGGTGGCGAGAAGCTTGGTAGAAGAACCCGCTCCGACGGGCTCCTCGTCCTCCTACGCTCCCAGCCACGGCTCCAAGTCGATCGAGCAGCCACGCCGCTGATGCGGGGCTTCTTCAGAACAGGTTGATCGCCGCCGAGGCCCCCACCGCGACCGACAGCACGGCGTAGCCCGTGTAGCCGGCGAGCAGCAGCAGCGCCGCCGTCAGCAGGGCGATCAGCACGGTCACGATCCAGGCGACGTGGGGGAGGTCCATCGGCGAGGGTATTCTCGCACGGAGATGGGATCTGGCTTTGGTGACACCTTGGCGGCGCGCGTGGCGGAGCGCGAATCGCAAATTGTGCTCGGCCTCGACCCCGACCCCGAGGCGCTGTGGCCGGGGGTGCACGATGCCGCGGCCGAGCGCTCGCCGACGTGGCGCACGGCGGTGGCGACCCGCGTGCACTGCTGCGCCCTGATCGACGCGACGGGGCCGGCGTGCGTGGCGGTGAAGCCCCAGCTGGCCTGCTTCGAGCGGCTGGGGGCGCCGGGGTGGGATGCGCTGGAAGCGGTTATCGAGCACGCGCACCAGCGCGGCCTGCTGGTGATCGCCGACGGCAAGCGCGGTGACATCGCGCCCACTGCTCGCGCCTACGCGCAGGCGCTGTTCGAGCGCCTCGGCGCCGATCTCGCGACCGTCAACCCGCTCATGGGCGGCGATGCAATCGAGCCGTTCGTGACAGGCGCCCGCGCGGCCGGCGCCGGCGTGCTGCTGCTGGTGCGCACCTCCAACCCCGGCGCTGCCGACGTGCAGGATCTGGAGCTGGCGTCAGGCCGCCCGGTGTGGGAGCGCTTCGCGGGGTTCGTGGCCGAACAGGGGGCGGCGGGGGTGGGGGAGTCGGGTCTCAGCGACGTCGGCGCGGTGGTGGGGGCCACCCAGCCACAACACCTCCAGCGGGCGCGCGAGCTGATGCCCCACGCAGTGCTGCTGCTGCCGGGCGTGGGCGCGCAGGGGGGCCGCGTGGAGGATCTGGCCCCGGCCTTCCGCCCCGGCCGCGCGGGCGGTTTGATCACCGCCTCGCGCAGCATCGTCGGTGCGCACCTCGCCACGGGCGGTGACCCCGCGGAAGCGGCCCGCGCGGAGGCAGAGCGCTTGCGGGAGACTGCGTGGGCGCTGGGAACCTGACCGATCGCGAGAATTTTTAGGCCACGTTGTGGAGAGGTCGGCTACGCTAGGCGTGCGCGCAGCGGAGCCATCCGGCGCCGTGCGGCGCTAACGCGGATGCGGCACTCGGGATGATCATCACGGTCACGCTCAACGCGGCTATCGATAAGTCGCTCTCGGTGCCAAACTTTCGCTTGGGGCGACGGCACCGCACCGTCGAGCAGCGCACGATGGCGGGCGGCAAGGGCGTCAACATCGCTCGTGCGCTGAAGGCGCTGGGGCAGCCGGTGATCGCCACGGGGATGGCGGGCGGCCCGACGGGGACGCACATCGTCGAGCAGCTCACCGAGGAGGCGATCCTCAACGACTTCGTGCGGATCCGCGAGGAGTCGCGCACCAACACCTCGGTGCTCGACCCCACGACCGGCGAGCAGACGGAGATCAACGAGCGCGGGCCCAAGGTGGGCGAGCGCGAGGTGGAGCTGTTTCGCGACAAGCTCCTCTACCTGGCGCGCGGCGCGGCGATCGTGGTATTCGCCGGCTCGATCCCCCGCGGTGTGGAGTCCGAGGTGTACGCGGGCCTGATCCGCGAGCTGCAGCGCACCGGGGTCACGACGGTGATCGACACCGACGGCGATCCTCTGCGCCACGCGGTGCGCGCCGAGCCCGATGTCGTCTCGCCCAACGTACTGGAGGCCGAGGAGCTGGTCGGCCACGAGTTCGCTGACGAGCACGAGCTGTCGCTGGCGGTGGGCGAGCTCGTAGCGCTGGGTGCGCGCGAAGCGATCATGACGCTGCCTGACGGCTGCTTTGCGCAGGTGCAGATCGAAGGCCAGCCGACGCTCCTGCGGGCCCGCATCGACCCGCGCGAGCCAGTCGCCAAACGGGGCTCCGGCGACGCTTTCCTCGCCGGTTATGTGGCGGCGCGCTACGAAGGCAAATCCCCGGCCGAGTGCCTGCGCTTTGGTGTCGCCTGCGGCGCGGAGTCCACCGGGCGCCTCGGCGCGGGCCTGATCGAGCGCCGCGAGGTGCACCGGCTGGAGCATGAAGTTGAGCTAGAGCCGGTGGAGTTGCCGGCGGCCACCAAGAGCTGAGGCAGGCCGCGCGCAGCTCCGGGGCGGAGGCTGGCTGGGCGAGATGGCGTTGCCGCTGGGCGGCGCGCTCGCAGGTCAGCCGTAGAAGCGGGAGATCGTCAACAGCTGGCTGAAGAGGTTGTGGGCGATCAGCAAGACCACGATCGCGGCGCCCACCGCCGGGCCCCAGCGGCGTCCGGCTCCGCGCGCGGCCAACGTCAGCGTAAGACCCCACAGCGCAAGCATCGGCAGCAGGTAGCGGGGCTCGCGGTACTCGCCGGGGTCGTTGCTCAGGTAGTCGTTGGCGCCGACCAGGATCAGCACGCCGAGGGTCATCGTCAAGTAGACGGCGGCCTCGCTCAGGCGGTTGCGCAGGACGTGACGATGCACGACGAGCGTGCGGGCCGCGAGCGCCGCGATCAGCGCGATCGGCAGCAGCGCCGCGTTGTACACCCATCCGGGAAACGTCGTGTCGAGCCAGCCATAAAGCCCGACGAGCCCATCGAACCAGAATGCGCGGGTCGTGAGCAGGCCGCCGAAGTAGGGGTGCATTCCGGGTAGACGCGGCAGGTAGAACTGCCATATGTAGCTGGCCTCCGCAAGGATGGGATGCTTGCCGGTGAGCGTGATCCCGTCGGAGACCGAGCCGACTCCGGGGCGACCGGAGAGCACGTTGACGAGTATGTACAGCACGATCGGGCTCACCGCGACGCCACCGGCGAGCGCGAGCAGGCGGGTGGCGGCTCGCCGCGATGTGCGCGCCACGCGCCGGCCAAGGACGAGCACTCCGAGGATCGCGCCGGGGAGCAGCCCGAGGAAGTTGAGCTTGGTCATGAAGCCGAGGGCGATCACCGCACCGAGCGCCACTGCGAGCTTCGGAGTGAGCCCGCGGCGGAAGCCGCGCGCGAGGCAGTAGAAGAGCGCCGCGGAGACCGCGAACAGCAGGGCGTCGGGGTTGACCGCGCCGGACATGAAGCCGAGCAGGGGCATTACGGCGACACCGATGCCGCCGACAGTCCACGCCCACGGCTCGCTCGGGAGCGCCTCGCGCAGGAACAGGAACACGAACAGCGCGGTGAGTCCGCCCATCAGCGCCGAGAGCAACCGCATCAGCGCGAGCCGGTCGAGCACCGTGCCGCCCGGGGCCAGGCCATAGGGGATCGCCTCGAGCGCGTAGTAGAGCGGCGGCTCGGTGGTGGCGACGCCGGCGTCGGAGTTCCCCGTCCGCGGGTAGCCCGCCCCGAGGTCGTGTTCGAGCTTGTGCTGTTCGGTGGGCGTTGAGATCGTGCCGTTCTGGGGGTTCAGGCTGACTTGGGTGAGATGCAGGTCTTCGAGCGCGATACCCTCGGCGGGCGTGAATTCTTCAGCGCTGGAGGTGGGCAGGTGGCCGGTTTCGGCGAGGTGTGCCACGTAGGCGTAATGGGAGGGTTCGTCGGGCGACTCGAACGGAGGCGTGATCACCGACCAGCACGCGGCGTTCAGGCAGGCGATCAGCGCGCATAGCCAGGCCGTCGCGGGGATCCGCGCGAGCATGCTCCGCAAGCTCGGACGCGGCTGCACACCTGCCGCTGCGCCCCGCCAGTTGCGACCACGGCGTTGAACGACCAGCGTACCCTGGGCTTGCGGCCGCGGCCCGGCGGCAGGGCGGCTCGGTGCGCCGGTCTTCGTCGGCGCCTTCGCGGCCGACCGCTGCCGCGGGGCGGTACGTCTGCTCATCGCAGCCCCCGGGCGGCCGCCACCGTTGAGACTGCGATGACGCCGGCCGCGAGCAGGGCCGCGAGCACAACGTCGAAGGCGCCGCCGGCGGCGTGGCCGAGACCCATGCGCCGCGCGACCCCCGACACGCGCAACCACCACGATGACCCTCCGGGTCGCAGGTATTCGACGCGGATCCTCCCCGGCAGAGCTTCGCCTTGGGAGATCACGGCCTCGCGTCGCGGTGTGTCCTGGCCGTTGATCTGCACCGGCCCGTCGACGGAGCTGAGCGTGAAGCAGAGCTTCAGATCCGAGCGAGCGCGCGGCAGTGGCACGAGCGGGACGGTCGCGACCCCTCCCACCCATCCCGGGGCCTCCGTGCCCGAGGTAATCACGCGTCCGCCCGAAAGTAGCCTGACGGTCACCCGTGGGCCGACGACGGCGAACATGCTGAGGCGGACTGCCGCGGTATCGCGCGGCAGCGTTTCGCCTGTCTGGCAGCCTTCGGCGTTGCGGGTGTCGGCCGTCCGCGAAAGCCTGGTGGCGATTGGGATCGAATTGGTCCGGACCAGCGTCAGGGGCGAGCGCGACAGGACGACGCCGACGGCGAGCGCAGTCAGCGCCAGTCCGGCGAGGAGCACGATTGCAACGCGCGTCATCCGCGCCTCGCCCCGGCGCTCCTGACGCCGGTGTCGATGTGGAGGTACGCAGTTGGGCCGGGCATGATAGGTGTGTTCTCGCCAGGCTTTCAAAGGCCGGGAGCGCTCCACACTCTTGCCGGTCGGCCCGCGGTCGTCAATCGCGGGCTTCGGTGCGGCACGCCCGCCCGGGCGTCGGCGAGACAGACAGGGCGTCGCATCCCGCTCGTGTATTGGGTTGCACGGGTGTTGCGTTGGTGCTGCCGAGAACGCATTGCCCGGTCAGGGGCCTATGCGCCGGGGTGCCGAGTCGAGCATTTTTGTCTTCCACTCGCGCCTGGAATCGGAACACGCCCACACCGTCGAGTCCCGCGGTTTTGTTTTCGACTTTTGATTATTTTTCTAGCCTTAAAACTAGGCAGATACTGGCGAAAACGGTGGTTGTCAGTGGTTTGCCGCAAAGTATGGTGCCGGATATCCTTGACAAACCTTGCGCCTGGCCCTAGTGTCGAGTTAGCCCTTGATCTGGGGATTCTCTAAGCAAGGATCCCACGTGAAGGGCTCGCTAAATCATGAGGACCATACGTAAGTGGCGCACTGCGCTGCTTGATCTAAAAGCCGGATGATCCCCTCGGCCTCTGCCGGGGCGGAAGGAGATGGGCATAATGACGTCCAGATTCAAGGTACTGATGGGGTGCCTCAGCGCGCTTCTCGCGTTGAGCGCTCTCGGGGTCGGAGTGGCTCAGGCCGCTCGGCCGGTACAGCCGCAGTTCATTTCGTTACAGAGCGGCCTCAAAGGTGGTGAAACTCTTAAATCCAACGTTACGATCGAAGACGTTTCGGCGCGCACCCGGCTGTGGTCGCCCACGCTGGGCATCGTGATCAGATGTGAAAGAGATTCCAGCGAAGGTCATCTCGAACCCAAAGGTCGCGATACGGGTGTCGTGAGGTATAAAGAATGTAAAGTATTTGATACCAAGGAAAACACTACTAGCAAACAGTTCGAAGAAGCTGAAGAACTTACCGGATGTTCGGTTACAGAACCAATTGAAACGGCTCTCCTGAAGTCGAGGCTAGTCTGGGCCAAAGGGAGCAATGTGTTATTAACATTATATCAGCCAGCGTCAGGGACACTGTTTGTAACGATTAAAATCACCGGAACGGCGTGTCTGGCAAAAGGTGAAGACAAAGTAGAAGGGACGGTGCTCGGGCAAAACTTCGCTCCACGCTTCAATGTTGAATCAACGGCTAACTTTACGCTCTTTGGCGTTAAGAATGGAGGCAGCACTGTCACACAGGAAGCGACGGAATTCGAAGTGGAAGAAGGCGGTACACTCGAAAGTGGCAAAGACGAACTAACCCTGGCAGGCAAACCGACGGCTCTTGAAGGTGGCGATCAGACAGAACGAATCAGGGAAGGAACGGGAGCAGCAGCAAGACGTGGTCTATTCGGTATTCACGAATAGGCGTGCTCGTAGTACCGTGAAGGTTCTAGTGTAAAAACGCGAGGTGGGGTCGCATTCAACTGGGTGCGGCTTCACCTCTGTGCTTGTGTCGTGTGTAAAGCTACAGTGCAGACATTTATAGAGGCGGTGGTTCATGGCTAGCGTGCGGAAGTCCAATATGCGGGCCGGCATAGTGATCGCGGTAGTATTCTCGGCGTCGGCAGTCGTGGGATGCGGAGGTTCGTCCGTGCCTGCTGCCGGCGGCAGCGGATCGGTGGGTTCATCGACAACGGCCGGCGTGCCGAGCACAACTGGAGCACGGTTGCAGACGAGCTCCTCGAAGGAACGGCTGCCCACCTTGTCGATCGACGTGACGCTACCCAATCTACTAAGAAGGCCACTGCTCGGCATTCCTGAACGCTTTACCTGTGATCGAGCCGACGTGTCGCTTCCCGTGGAGTGGAGCCGCATTCCGCACGGCACCGATGAACTTGCACTGTTTATCATTGGCCTGCGGCCGTTCCACGGGTCGTTCTATTTTGCGTGGGCGGTAGCGGGTCTCAAGCCGAGCTCGCATGGGATCTCAGCGGGGAGGCTGCCGCCAGGCGCGGTGGTCGGCCGAAACAGCCTCGGCGATGCAGGTTATTCCATATGTCCCCCGAAGGGCCGGCGAGAAACATACTACGTCAAGATACTGGCCCTGCCGCGTCCGCTGAATGCGCGGCCAGGCTTTGATGCCATGACTCTCTATCGCCGAGCGGAAGCAGAGACTAAGTTCATCGGATTCGCCGCGGGGGTCTATACGAAGTGATAGTCGGAGTTCGCCTGGCTCGCCGCATCCTCTTCTTGGGTTTATGGCTCTTCCTGGGGCAGCCGCCGACCGAGAGCTTGGTATCCCGTACGATCACCGCATCATCCTGAGCGGTGAATTCGCTGAGCATCTCCAGCGTCTGGCCGCAGAGGCTCCCGGCGGTGGTCAGCGCGGAATGTGGGCCCTCTGGCAACACCAGTTCGAAAAGACCGATAGGCACATCGGGGATGTTCTCGAAGGTTGAGCTCGTGATTTGCCCTTTGATGTGGGTCGTGCCGACGAGGTCGATCGTCACACCTGCGCCCTGCAGCACCACGACCAGCGTCGGGAACGCTTCGCCGCCGTGCGAGACGAAGTACGCGGGCCCGGTCAGCGGGACGCTGAGTACCGGCGTGAGCACTCGTGCCTTCCCAACAACCGAGGCGGAGGGGCACGCTGCCGGGTTCGCTTCGAATACGTTGGCCAAGCAGGCCTTCTGCAGCGTCGTGAGCCTTGCCGGCAGCTGCTTGGGCAGTTCCACTTTGACCATCCCCAGGTTTGACTGCGAGCTGGCCTGGTTGGCGCCCAGCGCCCCGGTCGGGTAGACGAGCTTCACGGTCAAGCTTGCGCCGTTTGTGCGGGAGGTCCTGCCCTGCGTCGCGACTTTGAAGTTCGGGTCGAACTTCAGGCTCCGGCAGGAGCCGACCTGGAAATGGCTCGAGAGCGGGGCGCTCGCGCCTTCGGTGCTGTACGCGGTGCCGGTGAACGACATCGGCGCGCAGCTCGTCGGATTGAACATGAATTCGGGACGGTCGAGCACCGCGTCGATATCGCGGATATCGGTCGGGATGCCATCGAGAATCGTCGGTAGTGTTTCCGGGTTGAACGTAATCGTCAGTCGCGAGGTGTGTGGGTCGATTTCGATCCTCGCCCGGACCACGGTGACGCCGAGGTTGAAGGGGCCGGCAATCACGGGCACCGCAACCGCGAGGCCGTAGGGCGCGCCTTCATAGGGGCCGGTGAGATAGATCGGAGCGGGCGGCTGTCCCGGCTCGGGCAGGAACAGCGGGAACGCTCCGGGGCCGGCGCCCACGATCGTGTGCCCGATCTGCGAAGCGGCCGGGCAGTCGCCCAGGGCCGCCTGCGGTTCTTCGCACAGGGTCACCGAGCTGATTTTTCCAAGCAGGCCCTCTGGAGTTTTGAACTGGAGGCTCAAGATCTGCTGCTGGCCGTCTTCGCGCTGCAGCAGCATCGAGAAGCCGGTATACCCGCCCGCCTGGTCGCTGGTCGAGCCAGCGTTCAGCGCCGGCGTGAAGGGAAGCTGCGAGGTGCACGGGGCGCCGCCCGGGCCGGCTTCGATCGCGAAGGTGTCGATGGAGCTGGCATCGGCTACGAACGGCGTGCTCCATGGCGTGAAGTCTGACGTCGTGCCATACATTCCGCACCTCGCGGGTGTGATAAGCGCGGCCTTCGGGCCGCCGCCGAATGAGATCCTCGCGCTGCTGACCGGGAGCTGGGGTATTTCAGTGAACGTAGCCGTCGCCTGACCGCTTTTGTCGAGCGTCACGTTGCCGACGAGCTTGACGTACGTCCCGGCGGCGTACGCAGAGAGGAGCAGCTCCAGATTTGGCGGGGAGGACTGCAGCAGGTACACGTTCCCTTCGACGCTTTCTTCCAGAAGCGGTGTCGTGAATGAGACCGTCCCCAGTTTTGAGGCTGTCGGGCAGTGCGGTGGGCCGGTGGTTCCGACCCCGTCTTCGGATAGTTGGCAGGCAGCCAACCCTGCCGCTGCGCCCGGGTTGATCGCGATGCCCTGTGGGAGCACTACGGTAGTGGTTTTGATATCCGACTGGGATGTGCCGACCGGCTCCCCGATGCCTTCCTGTGGCTCTTTCAATTCCACCGACAGTCCTGCTGGCGTTTCGGCGTCGGCCGAGTCTGGCGCGATCGAGATCGACGGCGTGAACCGCAGGTGTTCGCAGCCGGTGTATCCAAACGGAAGTCCTTCGCTCTCGGTTTCGAAGTGGACTTCCGCGAGTTCGGTTTCGTGGCCCCATGCATCGGCGATCGCCGTGGTCGTCAGCGGTCCCCCGCACGCCGTCGGCATCGTCCAGAAGGGTTTCAACGGCGTATCCGATGGGCAGTCATACCCAGGTGTGAAAGCAGCATGGCCACAGCCGACCCCGGTTCCTTCGCGTTCGTTGTCGTGGCTGGCGCTCGCCGGAAAGCCCCAGATGCGGACGACGAAGTTGGTGATGGCATATTCGATGATGTTGGGAACCCTGACACTGATCCCATCGTCGCCGTTGGTGCGCACGGACGCGTTGAAGAACTGCCGGGAGCCCTCGAAGACCAGGCCGAGCTGGGCTGGCTCGTTGGCGGGCGGAATCATGTTGTACATAGGCAGGCTGACTTCGACGAATTTGGCGAGGTGGGCCGTGAGAATGCCGACCTGGGTGTCGGCGGGACATTCCCCCAACGTGCCGTTGTCCAGCTGTTCGCGGGTGCACCGTGGTGTCACTGTGGGGTCGGCTACCAACCCCGGCGGAAGGTTCACCAGGACTTCCCTCGCTTCAGCGATTGGCAGTTCGCTTTCCGGATTGACATGAAAGCTTCCGTAGAAGACGGCTTCGTCTGGGTGTGTGCCTGCCTGGGTGTCGATTTCGGCATTGCCCACCCTCCCTAGCGCCCCATCTGGAGCGATCGTGAACGCGCTTTGGAATGCCGTGAACCCGAAACCGAACGGCGTGGTCGTCGCGGCTGTAGCGCTGCTTGCCATTGTCGCGACGACCACCAGGGCGAGAGCGAGGAGTGTCGCTGAGCGGTGTGCGATGCGGCGGGCATGGCCGCTCGGCGGGGGACTACCGACCGGTGGAGCATGAGGCGGGGGCGTGGTGAGGTGCTTCATAGCCGATTCGCCTGTCCCCAGGTCACTTGGGATTGCCATTTTTGCCTTTCCGTCTCTTTATGCGCCTACGCCTTACCGGCTTCTTAGCTTTCCTCTTGAGCACCTTGACGCACTTGCCACGCTTCTTTGCATAGCCCTTCGTGCATGCGGGTTGCAGCGTGAGCGGCGGGAAGTTGCCGATGCCGTCGAAGGTAAGGCTCGACGGAGCTTCGAATGGGGGTGGGGCGAACGGCGCGCCCTGGCAGCCTGTGCCGGTGCACTGTGCTTCGGTCGGGGGAGCTACCCCCCCGACGTGCGCATCGTAGAGATCCAGGTCGTTGTTCCCATCTTGCGGCACGAGCTGGGCGCGAGTCACGAAGAATACATCGTCCCCGCTCGCGCTTGCGTCCACAAAATAGGAGGGACTTGGGCTGCTGCCGCCAGAGAGCAGGTAGAGGCAGCCCCCATTCGCTCGGCAGCTGCCGGCGTCGTCACGCTCCCACTCGTACACGTCCACCGTGTTGTTGGTGTCGCGCGGTGTCAGTGCTTCGGCGGTCTCGAAGAAGACATGGCTGCCATCATCAGAGATCAGCTGTGGCTGGTAGGTGGGAGAGTGTATCCCGCCTACGGGCAGAAAGCTCCCCGCGGATGGCGTTTCTCCGGTGGGCTTGCACGAGGCGCACGAGAGCCGGCCCGATACCGCATCGTAAACGTATACCTCGCGCAGGCCCCGGTTGTCGTAGCCGGTGAGTCGCTCGACCGACTCGAACACGAGGTCCTGGCCGCTCGGGGTTGCCATCGCCGTGCGGCCACCTAGGTTGGGCCACCAATCGCCGATATAGCGACAGCCGGTTTGGATGTCATCGTCGCTCCCCGAGAGTGTTGCGATGAAGCTTGTCGTGCCGCCGTGAAGCAGGTAGAGGTTCGGCTGACTGGCGATCGGCTCATCGCCTTCGACGTTCTCGCCTGCCGCGAGCACGCCGGCGGCGACAAAGTAGACGTATTCGCCATCTTCGCTCGTACCGACAACTCCTTCGACTTTCCCGCTCGGCGCCAGTGCGATCGTGTGGGCAGTATTGACGTCATACTCGTAGAGTTCCCCAAGCTTGGTGAAGAACACCTCCGAGCCTTCGCTGTTGGCCGTCCAGAATTCGCCGCCTTCAGATATCAACGCGGTGGTGGCGCTGGGTGTGGCGTCGTTCTCACGCACATAGAGATCGCCCGTTTCCAGGTCGGTCCAAAAGATGCGCGAGCCGTCTTCGGAGATGACGTGGCTGAAGCTGGGCCATTTTATATGATGACTGCCGCTACCGCCACATCCCGGGGGTTCGTCTGGTTGCGACAGATACCCCCCGAAGGTCGCGTCCGGCGCGAGCTTGCCGTCGGGCAGAACGTTGACCGAGATTGGTTCGCCTTCGATTGAGTCGTAGAGGTTGTTCCCCGTCGGGCGGTACGCGGCGTCGGCCTGCCCTGTCAGGGCATCGTCGGCCTCGAACAGGACGTGCGTGAAATCGATGGAGGCCCCCGCGTAGAGCGGGCGCTGCGCGAGCTTCTGAGCGGGTATGAATTCGCCTTCTTCTAGCCAACCAAATTCTTCGGGAGAGCGATGTTTCGGTGTTTCGGTAAAGAGGGCGCGGTATTGGCCTTCGCTGTTGGTGCGCAGGTAGAGGTCCTGGTATTCGGTGAGCCCGTGCGGCGAGAGCGGCGGCTTGGTCTTGTCGAATAGGCCACCCTCGGCAAGGATCCCGAGCGACAAGTCGGGCGAGAACGCCACATATTCCGCCGTGGTGTAGCCGAGTGGTGTGATGTTCTGGGTCCTCCAGCTGCCTGTCGTCCGCGTCGCGAGGTACTCGTTGCCTCGGTCTTCGCCGCCCGAGCCGTTGCCTTCGAAGGAGGGGTCGCCGACGTACGCTACCGAGTTACCGTCGAGCGATGCCTGGAACGGAAATTCAGTGGGGGTTTCCCCAGCTTCGAGTGAGCCCGAGCCTGCAATCGGGCTCAGCAGGCTGCCTTCGGGTGCGTAGATGTCCGCGCCATTGTTTTCCGGGGGAGACACCATTTCATATATACGCCCGTCCGGCAGGCCAGAGCCGGTGATCGGTGCGGTGGTAAAGGCGAAGTCTGGGCCGTCGGCCGTGTCGCCCGAGCCGGGCGTATCGGTCGCGACGACCCGGAAGTGATATTCCGTTTCGGGTTGGAGGCCGCTCAACACCGCCTGCGCATCGACGGTGCCCGATTCTTCGACGCCGGTTGTCGGCGCCGTCGCGGATCCATATTCGCTGGTCGGCCCATATTCGAAGCGGTAGGAGCTCGCGAGCCCTTCGGGGGCGTACTGCGCGTGCACGATGGCTTCGGTCGGGCCGACCTTTTCGAAGGTCTCGCTGTGTTCGAGAATGGTCGGCGCTCCGGCGGCCGACGCCTCCGAGCTTCCGAGCGCGAGCAGGCAGGCGAGCGCGAGCAACGCACCGGCAAACATGCGACGAGCTGTGTGATGACGGTACCGGGTCACTTGCTCCTCCTCCCGCGCTTGGCCTTCCGCTTGGCGCGTCCGCGTCCCCGCTTGGCCATGCCGGCCTTCGGGCAGCCGCTGACGGTGAGCTTGGTCGCCTTGTCGATTACCGCGCCGTTGTGGGCGACCAGTTCGGTGGGTACCGCCAGCGCGCGCGTGCAGAGGCTCCCGTTTGTGGCCAGCACGGAGTGTGGACCTTGCGCCAGCGCCAGTTCGAGCGAGGCGAGCGGCATGTCGGGGAGCGTCTTGAACGTGACGGTCGTGACCCCGCGCTTGCCGATCGCGATAGTTGCTTCGAGGTCGATCGCAAGGCCGTCACCCCGCAGTGCGACGTTCAGCGATGGGTGTGCTTCGCCGGCGCGCGAGACCACGTACACGGGGCCGGCCAACGGGGCTGCCAGCATCGGTGTGAGGGCTGTCGCGTCTCCGACGAGCGCCGTGGCAGGGCAGTTCGCGGGTGCGCTCGCGTAGACGCTGGCGGGACAGGCGTGCGCCAGTGTCGTGAGGCGTGCGGGGAGCTGCTTGGGGAGCTGTAGCTTGACGCTCTCGAGGTTCGGTTGACCGCTCGCGAGGATCGTCCCTTCCTGGCTTGCCGGGTAGGTGATCCTGGCCGTCAGGTTTGCGCCCGTCCGCTTTGACGTCTTCGCCGAGGTGGAGAGCTTCAGGGTGGGCGTGAACTGCAGGCTCTGGCAGGAACCCACCTGGAAGGGCGTGGAGAGCGGGGTGGTGGCGCCTTCGACGCTGCTCGCGCTCCCTTGGAAGGAGAACGCGCCGCAGTCGGTCGGGTTGAAGATGAACCCAGGCCGATCGATGATCGCGTAGAGCGTACGTAGATCCAGCGGCACGCCGTCGAGGATGGTTGGCAGCGGATCGGTTGCGATCGTCAGCTGCGCGGTGTGGGGGTCCACTTCGATCCGCGCGCGCAGGACCCTGGTCCCCAGGTTGTACGGACCCGCGATGAACGGTACGACGATCGCAAGGCCGTAGGGTGCGCCCTCGTAAGGTCCTGTCAGGTAGATCGGTAGCTGCGCCTGTCCGGGCCCGGGGAGGAACAGGGGGTAGCCGCCCGGGCCGGCGCCGAGTACCGCATGCCCGACCTCCGAGGCGGCGGGGCATGCACCCTGGGCGGCCTGCGGTTCGCTGCACAGCTGGACGCTGCCGAACATTGCCAGCAGGCCCGGCGGCGCTTGGAGCTTGAAGCCGGCCAGTCGCTGCTGGCCGTCCGGGCGCGAGAGCAGCAGCGAGAGGCTCGCGAAGCCGCCCGCCTGGTCGTCGCTGGAGCCGGCCGTCAAGGTCGGTACGAACGGCGAGGGAGAGGCGCAGGGACCGCCCCCGGGGCCGTTGGCGATTTCGATGTTGCCGGCTTCGAGCGTATCCGGGACGGCCGGCGCCACCCACGGCTTCAGATCCGAATTGACGGTATACACGCCGCACCTAGGCGGCGTCACGAACGCCGCCTGCGCGCCGCCGCTGAGCGAGATCCGCAGCTCGCTGATCGGCAGCAGCGGCGCTTGCGGGAAGGAGAGGGTCACCTGACCTGTAGCTTCATTGAGCGCCACGAGACCGCGCAGCTTCATGTTCACGCCGTCAGCGGAGCCGGCGATGAGCAATTCCACATCGGGCGGGTTCGACGGCAGCGCGTAGACCCCACCTTCGAGGGTGTTCGGAAGGATCGGGGTGGAGATTTGAACCGTACCCACCTGTGAGGTCCCTGGACACGACGACGGACCTTCGGTACCCAACCCGCTCTGCGCCAATGGACACGACACTAGGCCCTCCGCGCGATTGGGACTCATCGTCAAACCTTCCGGTAGTGCGACGGCCAGGCTCTGGATGTCCGAAGGCCCGTAGTCGTTGGCTGCCAGCAGGCCTTCGGGGGGAGACTTGACATCGATCGTGACACCCGAAGAGGTGTCGGCCTCGGTCGTTTCGGTCGAGACCGAGATCGTCGGGGCGAACGCCAGCATGTCGCAGCCCTCGACGCCAATCGGCTCGGCCCCGCCGCTGGCCGGCGTATGTGAGAGGACGGAGGCTTCGGCGAGCGCCCCTTCGTCCTGCCACGTGTTCGCGCTTACCGCGAAGCCGATTGGTTCCCCGCAGGTGGTCGGCAGCGTCAGGAAGGCGGCGCCGTTCGAGGTCACCCCGAACAGCTTCAATTGTCCGCCCACGATTCCCTTCGGTGGGAGATCGATGAAGTCGAGGTCGATCCCACCTTCGCCGGGGGTTAGTGCCCCGGTGCGCAGGCTCATAAACGCCAGCACGTCGGCCGCCCCGCCGACCTTGAACGCGAGCTCCGCGGGTGCCGTCCCGGGTGGAGCCATGTTGTACACCTTGCTTGTTTCTTCGCCGGAGGCCGTCTTCAGAGTCACTTCGCCGACCTGGTCGATTGCGGCGCACGTTTCTTCGTCGAGCGCTCGCTGGGTGCAGCGCGGCACCGCGTCGGCGTTTACGATGAGTCCGGCCGGTAGGCCCAGCTCCAGATCTCGCAGGTCCCCGCCGGCGCTGAGCGCTTCGCCGTGTGGGCCTTCCACGGTGTTCAGTGCGAAGGTAAAACTCATTTCTTGGGGGTGCGACCCGGCCTGCATGTCGAGCCGTTCTCCGGCGGCCAGCGACGAACCGTCGAACTGCTCAAACCCAAAGCCCGACGGCGTGGAGTCGAAGCCGGCGGCCGTCCCGGCACCCGTGAGCAGCACGCCGGCTGTGGCGCACAACGCCAGCGTGACGATCAGCGCGGCTCTCGAAAGCGATTCGGGGCGCCGGCTCATGACCCCGCCCGCCGCCTTCGGCTCCGATGGATCTTACCGGCCTTTTTCGCTTTGGCTTTCGCCCTATGCTTGACGCATTTGCGTTTGCTGCGTACGTAGCCCTTCTTGCATTTCTCTGTTTTTTCGGGCGGCGGGTAGTTGCCGACACCGACGAATGTCGCACTGGGCGGCGCCGCGAAGATCGGCGGGGCAATCGGCTCCTGCACGCAGGTCAACCCCGAGCACCCGGCTGGGGTCGTGGGCTGCACGCCATCCACGCGATCGTCATAGAGGTGATCGCTTTCGTTGTCGTCCTGCGGGACGAGTCGCGCGTCGCTGACGAAGAACACATTGTTCCCGTTTGCGCCGGCGTCCACCAGGTAGGAGGCCGAGGGGCTCGTGCCGCCGGAGAGTAGGTAGTCGCAGCCAGCTCGTTCGCCGCAGGCGGCGGTTCCTTCGCGCTCCCACTCGTAGACGTCCTGCTGGTTGTTGGGGTCTGCTGCGATCAGCGGCTCGAAGCTGTCGAAGAACACGTGGCGGCCGTCTTCGGAGATGAAGCGCGGCATGTACGTGCGGCTCCAGGAGACCGGCAGGTAGGCGGCTGCTTTGATTTTAACCTCCACGCCTCCGACTTCCACTTCGGTCACCGGGGGTGGCTCGCCGCTGCGATCACACGATGCGCAGAACAAACCTCCCCCCGGTTCTGCGTCGTACACGAACACCTCGCCGAGCCCCTCGCTGTCATAGCCGGTGAGAGGGAGCACCGACTGGAAGACGATACTTTGGCCGTTCGGGGTCACCTCTGCGGTACGGTGTCCCAGGCCGGGCTCCCAGTCGCCGAAGCTCCCGCCTGCGCCGCCGTAGGCCACGGTGCTCTCGTCTTCGGGTGAGAGCGTCGCGACCAGCGTTGTTTTGCCGCCGTGGTCGAGGTAGAGGTTTGGCTGGCCCGGGACCGCGCCTTCGGTGAGTTCGCCGTCGGCGACGAAGTAGACGTACGAACCGTCTTCACCCGTTTCATTGATCCCGATCACGCCCAGGACGCCCGCGCTTTCGCCTTTGAGTCCCTTCCCGGCCAGCAGTTCGCGGGCTTCGTCCTCCACGTCGAAGCGCCACAGCGTCTTTTCGCTTTCGGGACCTTCGGTGTAGAAGACGTAACGACCATCCGCGCTCGCCGTCCAGAATCGAGCCGCTCCGGCCGAGACCGCAATCGTGTTGGTGGCGTTCTCGCGAACGTAGAGATGGCCTTCGTCCTGCCCCGGGCGCAGATCCGTCCAGAAGATCCGCGACCCGTCGGCGGAGATCACGTTGCTGAAGTCGGCGGGATCGGCGGGATCACCGGTTTCGCTGGGAGCTCCGAACGTTGCGTCCGGCGCCGGTTTGCCACCTTCGTCGCCCGGCAGCACATTCACCAGGCTCAGCTTCCCGCCGGCCCAGTCATACAGGTCGTTGGCTTCGTGACCGGGGTCTTCACCTTCGGCTTCTGGGGCCAGCGCGTCGTTGGCCTCGAACAGCAGGTGGCTGAAGTCCGCCGAGGCGCCGGCATAGGCGAGCCCGGCGCCGCCAGAGGGCCCGAGCGGCCCGAAGCTTGAGAGTGTCCCGAAAGTGGCGAATTCTTCCGCGGAGCGATTGGGTGGAGGTGCAGTGATCAACGGCTGGTAGCCACTTTCGCCGACGTGGGTGTAGAGGTCGTCATATCCTCCGCTCGGGGCCTCCGTGGAGAGTGGTTCGCGCGCTTCCAGGACCCCTGTTGAGAGGTCGCTCGAGAAGGCGAGGTACGCCGGCGAGCTACTGCCGGGCGGCGTGATGTTCTGCGATTCCCAGCCCCGCGGCGTGAGCCTCGCCAGATATTGATTCGCCGCATCGGCATCGACATTGCCGTTGCCTGCGACCGACGGTGCGCCCACATAGGTCACCGCTTCTCCGCTCGAGGACGCCTGAAAGGGCATCGTCGTGGGCGTCGGGAAGGACCCATTGCCAGCTTCCGGAACGTACACATTCGCCACCTGCGATTCCGCCGGGGAGACCATTTCATACGCTCGGCCATCGGGCAGCGATGCGCTTGTTTCGGGGAAGGTCGTGAACGTCGCGTCCGCACCGGTCGCCACCCCGCCATTGTGTGGCCCGGTGACCACCACACGGTAGTGATAGGTGGTGCTCGGCTTCAGGCCCGTCACGGGGACAAACACCGGCGCTTCGCCTCGCACCGGGTTGGCGATCGCTACAGCGGACGTCGAGAAGCCATATGCGTCGCTCGTGCCGTATTCGAAGAGGTAGTCATCGCGGGCGCCGAACCCATCGATCCGTGCCCGCAGCGTAACGCCGGAGAATCCCACCGCCGAGAAGGACTCCGCATCGACGATCGGCGGCGCGGCCGTCGTGAATTCGCCTTCCGGACTGGCGGTGGCGCCATACTCGTTGTGGGCCGTCAGGCGGCAGCGGTAGCTGGTATTCGGTTCGAGTTCCGCAATCGCTCCTTGCACTTCCAGAATTTTGCCTTTGGGGCTTTCGGCGCGTTCTTCTTTGCCCTGCGACCACGGTTCGGCTTCCGACTTCCTGTATTGGAAGACCCAATCCGTCGAAAGTCCTTCGGGTTCGAAGGAGTCTTGCAGCGTCGCTTCCGTATTGAACACTTCGCTTGCCGCGCAGCTCTTGAGAGATTCCACGGCGACAAGTGTTTCGAACGGTTCTTCTGCTGTGGAGCTTAGTCCGATCGCGTTTTTCGCCACAAGCCGATAGACGTAGCGTGTGTTTCCCGCCAGTCCGCCAACCGCTGCATGAACCTTCTCCGCGGTGGACCCTGACCCTAGTCCGGCGGCCGATGGTTCGCATGGAGCCTGTTTCCCGGAGGGGAGGCTCGTGCCGTATTCGAAGTAGCACGTTTCGACCGCTTTGCCTTCGGGATCCACAGTTCCGTTGAGCCTTGCGAGGATGGTGCTGCCATTCTTGATTACGCCAGATGGCGCTTCGATGCTGACACCCAACGCCGCGGGCGTGTCGAAAGGTTCGTTTGCGCTCTCGTTTGCCCCGTTCGCGTTTTCAACCACGAGACGGAAGTCATATGCCGTGCCCGGCTGCGCTCCGGGCATTTCGGCGCTGACATGCACCAACCCGAAGCCTGTGCCAATTTCTTTTTTGGTGAGCTGCGAGCAGGTGACTTCGTGGCTGTACTGTTCGCTCGTCCCGTATTCGAACTTACAGGCCTTCAACGGGAGCCCTTCTGGCTCCAAGCCACCCTCGAGCGTGACGTCGATCGTAGCTTCTCCCTTGGTCACCCGGGGTGAGTTGGCCCTCACTGGCGGGACCGTGGGGGCGCCGCTGTAGACGTTGACGACAGCGTCTTCTTCGGCATTTTGAGCGTAGCTGAACACGTCGTCTCCTGCATCGTGTGAGACGTAGATGTCGCCCGTCGCCCGATCGACGGTGACGCCCAGCCCGCCCGTGGCCAGTTCTTCTAGATATTCGTCGTCTGCGGCGAAGATGTATACATGGCTGGAAGTTGGGACGAAGATATTGCCGGTCAGGCTGCTCGTGCCCGCCCCCCCGAATTCGAATTCACTTACTTTTTGTGGCGTTTCGATGGGTGTCAACGGGGGCAGCTCTTCTCCGTCGGGGCCGAACTGAAATTCTTTGCCCGAGCCGGAGACGAGCACATCGTTGGTGATTTCGTCGATCGCGAGGCCGGTGCTAAACGTTTCTGGACCAAACGGCTCCGGTTCGCCAATGATCTGTCGTGTGATGTGTTCCCCCGTCGGTTCGAATTCATCGACGACATCGTGTTCACGGTCAAGGACGAGGACACGGTCATTTGCCTGGTCAACTGTTACGGTGTCCGGAAACAGCACCACCCCGAACTCCAACACAGGTTTCCCAAACGACTTGGCCGGGGTGTTGGAGCCATGCCAGGTTTCGATATATTCGCCCGCGGCTCCAAGAACATCAACCACGGCGTTGGTGCTGTCAAAGACGTAGATTCTGCCGGTGGCGTCGTCAGCGGCAACGGATACGCCAGCACCACCGAAAGATCCGATACCGGTGACGTTGGAGCCATCCCAGGTTGCCAGGTAGGCGCCCGTGGTGGTATCGAAAACGTGAATAAGGCCGGTGCCTGAGTCGGCGACCAGCGTCTCACCGCTGAAGTCGTCGACCGCGACGCTGTTGGGGAGCAGGTCGTGAAAGGGCCCACCATCCGCGGCCGGAAGTTCGAGTGTCGGCAGTTGGGGATATTCCCTTGCTGCCAGCGCCGGTGCACATCCGAAGGTGAGGGCGCAGGTCAAAGTGAGCAGCACGCCCATGAACGCGTGATGGATGTATGAGGTCACAGTCGTGGCCCAGCGACCGGAGGCGCAGATTCACCAACTGACGAGGTGGCGGTGGGCAGGGGATCGGGAGGGCCATTCGTGCGGCTCGCAGCAGTGACGACGCGCGTGTGACGCACCGTATTTTTCCGCACCTCTCCAGAACCCACCTGCAATCAGCCCCTCACAGCGTTAGACCTGCGGAGTGCCACCCAGTGCGAGACACCGATAGCCCAACTACTTAGACCATACCATGAAAACAACGATTTGGCAAATCGAACCCGGGGCAACATACTGCATCTACGTGGCGGTGGATTGTCCGCAGTGTGACGCACGGTGACGTCACTGGCGGATCGAGCTCGTCGAGACGCTTAGAGCTCACGACCGAGCAAATGCTGGGTGCTGCGCCCGAAATCCGTTCGCAGGGCTCCGGCCACCGTGGCCGCGAGCCTCATGGGCCTAGCCCCCCGCGACGTCTCGCCGCAGGAACACCAAATACGCGGCGAACAGCGCCGGCACCGCATACAGCGCGCAGACCCACGCGGAATGCCCGATCGGCGCCCAGTCGGTGGGGGTGCGCAGCAGGCCGTGCCAGTTCTCGTACTGTTCGGTGAGCAGGTAGGGCTTGATCCCTTCCAGGCCCGGGATCTGGCCGACGATGAACAGCAGGATCGTGAACCCCACGGTGCCGACGACGGCACCGGCGCTGTTGCGGGTGGCGGTGGATAGCAGCACTCCGATGCACACCACGGTCAGCAGCGGGATCAGGTAGACCGCGTTCGAAGCGAACACCAGCAGCAGCCCTTCGGGCGCGGACACCACGCTGCCAGAGAACGTGACGACGTGGTTGAAGCCCCACGAGGCGACGCCGGCGACGGTTGCCACGGCGGCCGACAGGAATACCGCTAGCGCCCCGTAGGTCATCGCCGCGAGCGCCTTGGCGGCGAACACCTGGCCGCGATCGACCGAGCGCGTGAGGATCGTCTTCAGCGTGCCGTTGCCGTCCTCGGCGGCGACGATGTCCCCAGAGACCAGGGCAGCGATCAGCGGCAGCATGAACACCGACAGGAACAGCAGCATCAGCACCGGTGTGGCGAGGCCGGACTGGGTGATGTGCGAGGCGAAGATGTTGCCCTGGTCGTGACCGTGGTCGCTGCGCAGGTTCTGGGCGATCACGAAGATGATCGGCAGGATCGCCGCCAGGCCGAGGCCGAGGTAGGTGCGCTTCTGGGAGATGAGCTTGCGCAGCTCCCAGCGGTAGGTCGTGAGCGTCATCGGTTTTCGGTCAGCGAGAAGAAGAGATCCTCGAGCGTCGCAAGCTCGGGTGTCAGCGTAAGGATGGCGATGCCCTCACGGCCGAGCGTGAGCGATAGTGCGCCCACGTCTCGTTCGTCGGCCTGCAGACGCACGTACCCATCGATGGTCGTCGCATCGTGGACGCCGGGCTGGGCGCCGGCGAGCGCCAGCGCCCGCTGGTTGTCGCTGGTGCGCAGCCGGTAGCCTGCTCCGCCCTGGCGGCGTAGGTCGGCGAGCGCGCCCTCGTAGACCACACGGCCGCGATCCACGATCGCCACGCGGTCGCAAAGTTCCTGAACCTCCGGCAACTGGTGGCTGGAGAGCAGCACCGTGATGTCCTCTGCCGCGAGGCGACGGATCAGCTCACGCATGTCGCGCATCCCCGCCGGGTCGAGTCCGGTGGCGGGCTCATCGAGGATCAGCAGTCGCGGGCGTCGCAGCAATGCGGCGGCGATGCCAAGGCGCTGGCGCATCCCGTGGGAGTAGCCGCCGACCTTGTGCCTCGCTCGCGGGGCGAGCTCGACGACGGTCAGCACCTCGTCGATCCGCTCGTGTGCTCCACCACCGTCGAGCGCCGCGAGCAGTTCGAGGTTCTTGCGCCCCGTCAGGTAGGGGTAGAAGCGAGGTGCCTCCACGAACCCCGCGACCCCCTCCAGAGCGTGCGCACCGTGATGCATGGGGTCGCGCCCGAACAGCTCGACGGTCCCCTCGGTCGGCATGATCAGGCCGAGCGCCATGCGCAGCGTGGTGGTCTTGCCGGCGCCGTTGGGACCTAGGAACCCGTAGACGTCGCCGGCGTTGACGTTGAGGTCGATGTGATCGACCGCCAGAACCTCCTTGTAGCGCTTGACCAGCCCCCTGGCACGAACCGGCGGTGCCTCGCCGCTCGTCGGAACCGGCGGCGCTTCGTTCACTACAGGCCCTTGGCCACCGCTTCGACGGCGGCCGGGGAGACCGCGCCGGCGAGGAGGTAGCGCATGCCGGAGCGCTCGAAGCTGAGCAGCGTGCCGAGCTCGGTCGGCAGCTCGCTGGCCGTGACCCCGTTGATCTTGACCTGCTGCAGCCCGTCGGGCAGCGAGGAGGTCTGCGAGGAGGAGCCGGCCTTGGCCTTGGCTTCGAGTACGGCGACCGTCCCGGGCCCGCTGCCGTGCGTGGTGACGTTGGGGTGTTCGTGTTCGCCGTCCTGCGCCGAGCCGTCCTGTTCGCCGTGCTTGGGCAGCACGACTTCTTCGACCTTGGCGTTGGCCGGCGGCGTGAATTCGAACACCGACGGTTCGACGGGCCCGTAGGAGATCGAGGTGGCGGCCAGTTCGAGCACCGGCGCGGCGCTCTCGGTGGAGTAGACCGCCGCGCGTAGCGGCACGCCGTTGCCGGCGTCCCAGGAGAGCTCGGCGCCGGCCAACAGGCTGCCGCCTTCCTTGGGGGACACGCGCACGGTGTAGGCGGCCTGGCCGGCGACGTCGGTGGGCGTGGCGCCGGAGACGTCCGCGTGCTTTTCGAGGTGGGCGATCGCTTCTTCGATCTTCGCCACGGTGGGGACTTCGTGCTGAGAGTCGGAGCCCGCGGCTCCGCCGGATGCCCCCGACCCGCTGCCGGATGAGCCCCATCCGCCTTCGTCTTCCTTCGGCGGCGTGTAGCGGTAGAGCGTGTTGGTCGAGGCATCGTACATCGACAGCGTGTGCCCGTCGTAATAGACCTGGGTATCGCCCTTTTCGGACTGCAGCTCCAGGCGCACGCGGCCTTCCTTTGAGATCCACAGCCTCCCCGAGGCGCCGGAGAGTAGTGGGCTCGATGTCAGCTGGCTGGCTTCGCCGCCGCCGCTGGCAAGCGATGCGCCTTCGAGCAAGTGGTTGGTGAGCTGAACCTGGGCGCTCACGCCTTGGATTTGATTCCCACCCGCCCCCGCCGTGAGCGCGTCGTGGACGGCGTCGGGCAGCGGCTTGGGCGGGGGCGTGGGCCCCACGCCGAGTGCGGTCGCGAGCGCCGTCGCACCGATGCCGACCCCGACCAGCACGCCACACAGGAGCAGCAGGCGCGAGAGCGGTAGGCGGCGTAGGAAGTAGCTCATGGCTGGTGCCTCGGGTCGAGCGATGAAGGTCGCGAGGGACGCGACCGACTCTCAATGAAAAGGCTAGCGCGATAGATCAAGAGATCCTGAAGGAGTTGATGGGGAAGCTCTCATCTTTCTGGCGCCCACGTTGCGCTCCGCACGAGTGCCGTTGAAGTTGCGAGATCCGCTCGCAACGCCCGCGGAGGCGCACTCCGACGCCGCCAACGTATATCGTGCCGGGCCGAATGGGACTGGTACTCCTCGTTGTCGTCCTGCTGGTGGCCATCGGCGTGGGCGTTTTCCTGCTGGCGATGCGCCGGCCCCGCGGGGCCTCTGAGGGCTCGACGCCCGCGGAATCGAAGGCCGCCCAGCGGGGGCTGACCGCCGGGCTGGTGGTGGTGTGCGTCTTCGGTTTGGTCGTGCCATCGCTGGTGTTGGTGGCTAACGCCGAGCACAAGGCCAGCGTCGGCGTCGGCGGCGTGCACCTGGATGCCAACCAGCAGAAGGGCCGGGAACTGTTCTCGCACTCCTGCAACCTCTGCCACACGCTCGCCGGGGCCGCGGCGGTGGGTCGTACCGGGCCCGACCTCGACGTGCTGATCCCGACCGTCGGCGCGACGCTGCCGGAAAAGGCGCAGTACGCCGCCCGCAAGGCGTTCATCCTCAGCGCGGTCCTCGAAGGGCGCGCGCGCGGCAAAGGCCAGATGCCGAAGTTGCTCTTCCAGGGCACCGAAGCCGAAGACGTGGCCGCCTTCGTGGCGGCGATCGCCGGCCACTGATACGTCCGACGGCACCGTCAGCATCCACGCATGGTCGAGAGGACCATGCGTCACAGGCGCAGGCCGCGGCGTACGCCGGCCGAGTGGGTGGGCCCGCATCCCGATCGGATCGCAGGGTGGGCGGTGGTGATGGGCTTCGCGTTGGTGCTCGCGGCGCTGCTGAGCGCACACGGGTAGGTCGTATAGCCATTGCAATAGGGCGGGGTGTTGAACAAAAATTTAAGAGCTGTGCGCAATGGCTATCGGGTTCTTTTTTTATAACAACCACAACCCCCTTATCGTACATACTATAGCTATACTCGCAGCCCAGCCTCCGGAGAAGCAGGGCAGTACGCTCAAACTGACCCGCTTTGGCCATCCGTCGATACCCCCCGCGCCGGCCATCGACTAAGGTCCGCCGGGTGGCAGAGCAGCCGGACATGCCGAAGACCGCCGCGACAAAGATCGCCATGCCGAAGACCGCCGCGGACGTCAGCGCGTTCGTGGAGGAACGGGAGATCCGGTTCATCCGCTTCTGGTTCACCGACGTGCTCGGCCAGCTGAAGTCGTTCTCGATTAACGCCGCCGAGTTGCAGGACGCGTTCGAGGCGGGGATGGGCTTCGACGGCAGCTCGATCACCGGCTTCAACGCGATCGAGGAGTCCGACATGATCGCGCTGCCCGACCCCGCGACGTTCGCGGTGCTGCCGTGGCGACCGGAGGAGCAGGGGGTGGGGCGGATGTTCTGCGACATCATCACCCCCGAGCGCACCCCCTACGAGGGCGACCCCCGCCACGTGCTGCGCCGCGCGGTGGAGCGCGCGCAGGGGATGGGCTTCGACACGTTCAACGTCGGGCCGGAGCTCGAGTACTTCCTGTTCCGCGACTCGCGTACCACCGAGCCGCTCGACCATGGCGGCTACTTCGACCTGACGACGCTCGACGCCGGCAGCGACGTGCGCCGCGAGACGGTACTGGCGCTGGAGCAGCTCGGCATCCACGTCGAGTACACCCACCACGAGGTCGGCCCCAGCCAGCACGAGATCGACATGCGCTACGCCGACGCGCTGAAGATGGCCGACGACTGCATGACCTATCGCATCACGGTGAAGGAGTACGCGATGAAGTACGGCTGGCACGCGACGTTCATGCCGAAGCCGCTGTTCGGCGAGAACGGCTCGGGGATGCACACCCACCAGTCGCTGTTCAGAGAGGGCAAAAACGCCTTCTTCGACGCCGATGACCCGTACTTCCTCTCCGACGTGGGCAAGGCGTTCATCGCCGGCCAGCTGCGCCACGCCCGCGAGATGAGCTCGATCTTCGCGCAGTGGGTCAACTCCTACAAGCGCCTGGTGCCCGGCTTCGAGGCGCCGACGTACGTCGCGTGGTCGCGGCGCAACCGCTCGGCGCTCGTGCGGGTCCCCCTGTACCACCCCGGCAGCGAGAAGGCGACGCGGATGGAGCTGCGCTGCCCCGACCCGGCGTGCAACCCCTACCTCACGTTCGCCGTACTCCTGCAGGCCGGGTTGGAGGGGATCGAGAAGGGCTACGAGCTGCCCGAGCCGATGGAGCAGAACCTCTACCACCTCTCGGGCGCGGAGCGTGCGCGCCTGGGCGTGGAGCAGCTGCCGGAGACACTCGGCGACGCGATCGAGTTGACCGCCCAATCGGAGCTCGTGTTGCGCACGCTGGGCGAGCACATGTTCAACCGCTACGTGGAGATCAAGCGCCAGGAGTGGGATGACTACCGGGTGCAGGTCTCGCAGTGGGAGCTCGACAGGTACCTGTCCATCCTGTAGAGGAGTGAGGAGGGGCCTCCGCCGCTAAAGCGGCTCCGGCGGGCGGGGTCGGTGGTTGCGAGCCCACGGCCGCCGGCTGGCGAGCGCGTCAGGCCGGCGGCGGTTGCACGGAGCCGGTGGCCACGGAGCTGGCGGGCGGTACGGCGCACGCGAGCGCGGCGGCCGGCGAGAGGTGCAGCTCAAGCGCCTGCAGCAGGTGCCCGAACGAGGAGGGGTGGTGGGGGGCGATCTCGTGCAGCAGGCGCAGCACGCCGAGCGCGTGGCGTTCATAGGCCTCCTCGCCGGTGATCTGCGCGAGCCGCAAAAGGCCGAGCGCGGCCGAGGAGGCGCCGGAGGGGATCGGGGAGTCATCGAGCTCCTTGCGCCGCGCGATCAGGGCCTCGCCGTCGGCGGGCGTCGAGAAGAAGCCGCCGCGCTCGGGGTCGGCGAAGCGGGCAATCGTCTGCTCGGCGAGCGTGCGCGCCTCGGTCAGCCAACGCTCGTCACAGGTCGCTTCGAAGAGCACGACGAGCGCCTCCAGCAGGAAGGCGTGGTCCTCCAGGTAGCCGCCGATGTGCGCGCGGCCCTCGGAGTAGGTACGCAACAGCTGGCCCTCTCCATCGCGCAGCTCACGCAGGATGAACTCCGCGCACTGCACGGCGGCGTTGAGGTAGCGCGGCTCGTCGAGCACCGACCCCGCGTCGGCGAGCGCGGCGACCATCAGCGCGTTCCAGCTGGTCAGGCGCTTGTCGTCGAGGCCTGGCCGCGTGCGGCCCGCGCGAGCCTCCAGCAGCCGCGCGCGGATGCGCGCACGCGTCTCGGGGTCGGGTCGAGGGGCAGAGCTGCGATCGGTGAGCACGTTCAGCCCCGGTTCGGGGTGGTGCGGATCGACGAAGTTGCCTGCCTCGCTGACGCCCAACCAGCGGATCGCCTCATCCGCGTCCGCGCCGAGAATCTCCGTCAGTTCCTTGGTACGCCACACATAGAAGCGGCCCTCCACGCCCTCGGAGTCCGCGTCCAACGCGGAGTAGAAGCCGCCCTCGAGGCCGCGCATCTCGCGCAGCGCCCAGTCGAGCGTAGCGCGGCACACGCGGCTGAACTCGGTGTCGCGCGCATGGTGTGCTCCGCCCAACTCCGCGTTGCGCGCGGGGGCGTGAGCGGCGCGGTCCTCGCGACCGCCATCCACGCCCCCCTCCCCAATCCCATCCCCATCCACCAGCCGGTGCGCGTGCAGATAGGCACGTGCCAGCAGCGCGTTGTCGTAGAGCATCTTCTCGAAGTGCGGCACCGTCCACGAGGCGTCCACCGAGTAGCGGTGAAAGCCTCCGCCGAGCTGGTCGTGGATGCCTCCGCCCGCCATCGCGCGCAGCGTCGCGAGCGACATCTCGCGCTCGCCATGGCGCAGCAGGAACTCCAGGACGGGCGTTTGCGGGAACTTCGGCGCGCCGCCAAACCCGCCGTGTGTCGCGTCGAACGAGCCCCGTAGCGTCGCCACCGCCGTGTCGAGTGCCGCCGCGTCGAATGGCTCCCCGGAGGGCTCCATCCGCGCCGCGCGGGTCAGCTGCTCGCGGATCCGCTCGCCGCCGGCGCGGATCTCCGCCGCGTTCTCGCGCCACGTCTCTGCGATCCCCTGCAGCACCTGGCTCCACGAGGGCATCCCGTGGCGGGGCTCGGGCGGGAAATAGGTGCCGCCGTAGAACGGCGTCTGCTCGGGCGTGAGGAACACGTTCAGCGGCCACCCGCCGTGGCCGGTCATCCCCTGCACGGCCTCCATGTAGAGCGCGTCGACGTCGGGGCGCTCCTCGCGATCGACCTTCACGCACACGAACTCCTCATTCATCAGCGCCGCCACGCCCGGGTCTTCGAAGGACTCGTGCTCCATCACGTGGCACCAGTGGCAGGAGGAGTAGCCGATCGACACCACCAGCGGCACGTCGCGCTCGCGCGCCGCCGCCAGCGCCTGCGGGCCCCACGGCAGCCAGTCCACGGGGTTCTCGGCGTGCTGGCGCAGGTATGGCGAGGTCTGGCTCGCGAGCGCGTTGGGCACGGGTTCAGCGTAGCCCGTCGCTGCCGGCTCGCACCAGCGCCGGCAGCGGGAAGCGCGGCGTCAACGCCGAGCCCACCGCCTCCCATTCGCGTGAAGCCGCGCCCACCCGTGAGAGCTGTGCCTTGGCGGTGCTTACGCTGAAGCGCTGCCCGGCGAGGGTGCCGCTGGCGCGCCCGCCGGCCCCGAGCGTGATCGTGCCGTGGGTGGCGGCTGCGCCGCCGACGTGGAATGTGATGCTCTGCAGCTTGCCCTCCTTCGCGGGTAGCGTGCCGCTGAGCGCCACCCCGGGCACGAACGTAAGATCGTGCAGGCTCACCGCGGAGGGGCTCAGCTTTGCGTAACCGCCGTGCAGCCCCCCGAAGCTCGACCCGTTCGGCAGTTTCTGGTTGACCTGCAGCGTCGCCCCGATCAGCTGGCGCTCGAGGTCCACGATCGTGTCGAGCACCGCGGTGAGGGTGCGCCCGCGGTTGCCGTTCAGGCCAGGGACGGGCTGCACGTAGGCGAGCTTGGTGGGCGTGATCGGCGTCGGGCCGAAGGGGTTGGCTTCGGGCTTGCACGGTTGAATCGCTTGCCCGCCCACCGCCGCCCCGCCGAAGAAGGCTTCCACGGCCAGCGCGGCGCAGTCGGTGAAGTCGCTGCCGATCACAGAGTGGCCGGTGTAGGGGACCGTGAGCAGCTGCGCGTCGGGGATCTCCGCGGCGACCCGCCGCGCGCCCGAGGTCGGGGTGCGCAGGTCCTGCTCGCCGGAGAGGATCAGCGTCGGCACGTCCGGCAGTGGGCCGGCGGCGGGCGGCGCGGGTGACGCATTGGGCCAGCCCAGGCACACGGGGATGAGGCTGTCCGTCCACACCGTCGCGGCGTCGAACGGGTACAGGTCGCCGCTCGGCAGCCCGTGCAGCGCTGCGCGCGCTTCGCCTTCGCGGGTGGCGGGGGTGGCCGAGCGCTGCCAGGGGAAGGGCTTCTCTTCGCAGGATGTCGCCAGGAACAGTGCGTTGTTTTCTTCTTCGTCGGCTTCCCGTTCGGCCTGCGAGCCCCGCGGTTGCAGCGGCACGTTGGGGATCAGCCCTTCCGAGAGCGCCTTCATACGCAACAGCGGGTCGGGGTCGCCGCGCAGCGCCGACTGCACCGCGGCGGGTAACAGCGCCCGCAGCGCGGGGTTGAGGTCGCCGGCGAGCAGGACGTTGAAGAGGTCGGCCTCGCCCATCGTGGCGGCGTGTCGGTGCCCGCCGCCGTCGTACACCGAGCCGCTGAGTGGGTGCTTGCGCAGCCGCGCCGCCAGCGCGGCGATGTCGCCGAACGGGTTGGCGGTGATGTGCGCGCACGCCCCTTCCGAGCACAGCTCTTCGAGCATCGGCCTGATCGCCTGGATCGAGGAGAGCGAGAACGGTTCGGGGCCTTCGGGGGGCACGACGGAGTCGAGCACCAGCGCTTCCACGTGTTCGGGGTAGCGTTCGGCGTACTCGAGCGAGACCTTCGTGCCGTAGGAGGTGCCGTACAACACGAGCTTTTCGTAGCCCATCGCTGCGCGGATCGCCTCGATGTCGGCCACCGATTCCTCGCTCGTGAACGCTCCGCGCGCCGGCCCGAGCTGCAGCGCACACTGTTCGGCCAGCTGCGCTTCGCTGCGGGCTTTTTCCAGCGCGGGCGAGTTGTGGCAGCTGAGCGGGTCCGAGTGCCCCGTGCCGCGCTGGTCATAAACGACCAGGTCGCGGCTGCGCAGCGCCGGCGCGATCGCTTTCGCCATGAACCCGGCGAGCGGGTCGGCCGCCTGCCCGGGGCCACCGGCAAGCGCGAGCACGGCGCTGGAGCTCGGAGTAAGCCCGGCCTGCAAGCGCTGCACGCTGAGGCCGATCGCGCCCGGGACGGTGCCCGCGCGGTCGAGTGGCACGGTGACGGTCGTGCAGGCGAAGCTCGCTTCGTGGGCGCAGGGGGTGAAGCTGAGGCCGGTCCCAGGAGAGGCGGCCGCGGAGGCCGGCATGCCTGCGAGCGCCAGCGCAGAGAGCAGCGCCGCGAAAATCGTAAGCGGGGCTCGTCTGCGCATCGGAACCGACAATAGCGGCCGGTGCGGTGGGGCCCGTGGGGGTGGGGGGACGCGCTCGTCCCCTGCGTGGGCACATTGGGGGCTTGACATTTGTTTCGGGCTGCGTTACCGTAGGTCATCACGGCGGTGCTCCCGGGTGGGGCGCCGGCCATACATAGGGTCCGGTTGGGGTCATACCGCCTTGCGGTTGACGTCAAAGCGCTCGCAGGGTTTGTTTGCAGTGATGGGAGAGGGTCCGGATCAGAGCGATGAGGGAGTTGTTTGAACGTGGTTTCTAGAGGGAGATTCATGATGGGGGTGTGCGCCGTCGGTCTGCGGGCTGATGCTAGATGCGCCAGCTTGGCGCTGTCGCATCTCTCTCTCTCTCTCTCTCTCTTCGGCTAGCGGCTTAGGGCCTATCCCTGTAGGAGGGTTTTGGTGGTGTAGCGGCGAACTCCGGGTTCGATCTGTTGATCGGACATAAGGGGGTGCGTGATGGGTTTGGTTGACCGCGACGATGGCTGGCGTATGCCGGACTGGTTGTGGGAGCGAATCGAGCCTTTGTTGCCGCAGGCGCCTGAGCATCCGTTGGGAACTCACCGGCGCGGTCTTCCCAAGCGTGAGGTGATGGACGCGATCTTGCTCGTGCTGCGCACTGGTATGCAGTGGAACGCGCTCAACGCGACGGGGGTGTGTAATTCCTCAACGGCGCATCGGCGCTTTCAGGAGTGGGAGCAGGCAGGCGTCTTTCATGAGATTTGGCGCCAAGGACTGCTCGACTACGACGCGCAGGTCGGTATCGACTGGTCTTGGTTGGCGGCCGACGGTGCGATGAGCAAAGCGCCGCTCGGCGGGCCGAGGACTGGTCCTAATCCCACTGACCGGGCCAAGGGGGGGCGAAGCGCTCGCTCCTCGTCGAGGCACGTGGCGTCCCGATCGGGATCGCTCACGACGGCGCGAACCGCAACGATCACAAGCTGCTGAAGGCGACGCTCGACTCGATCCGATCGAGCGACCCGAACCAACCGAGGCCGACCCCCAAGGACTTTGCTTGGACAAGGCTTACGATTTCCCCGTCGTCCGCGAACTTCTTGAAGGCCGCGAGTTCACCCCACACATTCGCGCTCGCGGCGAGGAGATCAGCCTCAAGCATCACAACCCGGACTGGCGAGCGCGGAGGTGGGTGGTCGAGGCCTGTCACTCATGGCTCAACCGCAACCGGGCGATCCTCATCCGCTGGTCCAAGAAGGACGAAAACCATCTCGCCCTCCTCCAACTCGCGAGCGGCATGATCGCCCTCAAGCGCGCGCACACCGCACGCACAGCCAACGCCCTATAGGGATAGGCCCTTAGTCGAAGTCGCGCCTCATCGGGCGAGTTTTCGCCGCTTTTGCCTCGCCCCGGTGGGGGGTGGGCTTTCGACGCCCCGGATCGGGGTGGTGTGCTGATGGCGGCGCCGGCGCGTGGCGGTGCGAGGTCGGCGGCGGGTGCGCGTGCGGCCGAGCGTGCTGTGCCGGCGGGGCGGCGTGTGCGGCGTGGGCCGAAGCGGCTGGCGGTGCCGAGTGGTACGCCGCGGGTGCAGGTGGAGGAGATTCAGCGCTCGCGGCTGCTCGCGGCGGCGGCGGCGGTGATCGACGAGCTGGGTTACGAGCAGACCTCGGTGGCGCTGATCACGGCGCGGGCGCGGGTGTCGCGGCGGACGTTCTACGAGCTGTTCGGCAACCGCGAGGCGTGTCTGGTCGCGCTGTTGGAGGAGGTCGTCGGGCGGCTCGAGCAGGAGCTTGGGGCCGCCGGGCTTGAGGGTCTTGAGTGGCGTGAGCGGGTGCGCGGCGGGTTGTGGACGATCCTCTCGTTCCTCGACGCGGAGCCGGTGCTGGCGCGGGTCTGTGTGGTGCAGGCGCTGCATGGGGGTGCGAGCGCGGTGGTGTGTCTGGTGCGCTCCGGCGCTTGCGTTGAACCCCGACGTCACTATGAGATGGTCAGCCCGGTCTACAAGGGTGGGTTCCCCGCGTCCTCAATCGACGCGGTCGCGCCGGACGGTGAAAGCATGTCGTTCTATTCGCCGGGTGCCTTTGCGGGCGCGCCGGCGAGTGCGCACCAACTGGACTATCTCGCTCGTCGTACCGCGTCGGGGTGGTCGACGGAACCGTTGATGCCGCCCGCCGGGTTGATCGCCAATCTGGAACAGGTCGATGTGTCGCCGTTGTTGGGAACGGTGTTCGCGTCGGGGCATCCTGGCGCGAGCTATGAATCCTTTTCTCACAGTGAAATCAGCGTGCTGTTGCATTCGACGGGCTTGCCCGATGACGAATCTGGCTGGGAACACATCGGCACGCTTGACTTTGGAGAAAGTCCTCGCGAGGTGGACGCCGATCCAAGTTTTTGTCATGTGATACTTGACAGCGATGAACGTCTCTATGAGTTGAATCGTGGTTGTGGTGGTGAAGCGAGCTCGTTGACGCAGGTCGGAGTGAACAATCAAGGTGGGCCGATCAACCCCAGATGTGAAGTGCGTGTGGGAGATGAGGGCTACGCTTTCAACGGGCCCAACACGTTCAACGCGATCAGTGTCGATGGAAGCGAGATTTTCTTCACCGACTGCCTGAGCGGCGAAACGCTCGCGACAAGCCCGAATCAGCTGTTCGTACGTCTCGGCGGGACGAGGGTTGTCGAAGTGTCGAAGCCGCTCACGGAAGCGTGCTCTGAAGTGCCGTGCCCAGGTGCGCCGGCGCGTGGGTCGGCTGAATTCGACGGCGCCTCTGAAGATGGGTCGCGGGTCTTCTTCACGGCGCCGCTGGTGTCGGGGCCGCCGCCGCTGGTGCCGGGGGATACTGACGCGTCGAACAACCTTTATATGGCGAGCGTCGGGTGCCCGGAAGGCGACCCTGGGTGCTCTGGGGCGCGGCGCGAAGTGACGGGTTTGTCGGAGGTCTCGCACGATCCGAACGGCGGCCCGGCGGAAGTGCAAGGGGTGCTGCGTGTCGCTCCTGATGGTGGGCGGGTGTATTTCGTGGCGGGTGGTGACCTGTTGAGCGGGGCTGAGCGCCAGGCACTTGAAGGGGAAGGACATCCGGTGCCGCATGTGGGCGCGGACAATCTGTACGTGTATGACGCCGGGAGTAGGTCGATCGCGTTTATCGCCGAGCTGTGCTCGAATCGGGAACTCTCGGGTTCGGTGGAAGACACCGGTTGCCCATCGCGCCTCAACGGAGTCTTTCGCAATGTCGGGGAGCTCAACGATATGAAGCTGTGGTCCAGCGATGAAAGCGAGTCGCAGACGGCGGGGCCGGAAGGGCGGTTCCTGGTGTTCACGACGTACGCGCGGTTGACCGCGGATGACAGGAACGCGGCGGCGGATGTGTATCGCTATGACGCGCTGACGGGCTCGCTCGAGCGGGTCTCTACGGGCGAAGGGAGCTATGACGCCAACGGCAATGGTGGTGTGCTCGGGTCGAGCATCACGCCTGGTAACCACGGTGTGAGTGGGGCGGGTTCTCCTGTGCGTTCGCAGTATGAAATGGAGACGCGTGCGGTCAGCGAAGATGGGTCTCGGATCGTGTTTGTTTCCGCTGAACCGCTGTCGCCGATGGCGGGTAATGGTTTGACGAACGTATATGAATGGCATGAAGCGCCGGGTGGAAGCGGGGGCAGCGTGTCGCTGGTGTCCTCTGGCGAGGGTGTCGAACCGGTGGAAGATGTGGTGATCTCCCCGAACGGGTTGAGTGTGTTTTTCGATACAAGCGAAGGTCTGGTGCCGCAGGATACCGATGGTCTGCCCGATGTCTATGACGCGCGTCTGGGAGAAGGGTTCCCCGTGTCGGGGGCGCAGCGGCGCCCGTGTGAAGGCGACGCGTGCCAAGGTCCGTTGACGAGCCCCGCGCCGCTGCTGGTGCCGGGCAGCGTCTCGCAGGCTCCGGGCGACGATTTCCCGCCCCCGGCCGCGACGGTCGCCCCCAAACCTAAACAAAAGTCGAAGCTATGCCAAAAGGGCTCTGTCAAGAAGAAGAACAAATGCATAAAAAAGGCTAAAGCGAAGAAAGCTAGTCGCGACCGGAGGACAAAGTCATGATCGGTCTCGGACGCTCAATAGCGGTAAAAACGTTTACGCGGTTTAACAACAAGTCAATTCAGTCATGCAACAGCGGGCAAGCAAGCACGCAGAGGGTGACCACCCGGCCGAGTTGCGTAGCTGGATTTAAGCGTGCCCTGTTTCTCGTACCTGCATTGATCGCGGCGATCTTCGCATTCTCTGCTTCCGCGGTATCGTCTGCCACGGCGGCGCCGGCGGCGGGTTGGAGCGTCGAATCGACCGCGCCGACGTACCTCGCTCCCGGCGGTAGGGCGTTGTATGAAGTGCTGGTGCGCAATACGGGCAACGGCCCGGCTGCTGAAGCGACCGTGATCGACGAGCTGCCAGTCGGTGTTGAATTCAGGGAAGTCCATTTCTACTGGTCTAAACTGCGGGGTGCCGATCTCAACAGCGCGTTTTTCTGTCCCGCGCCGGTTGGCCGGCGGGTCACGTGCGGTATTCCTGCGCTTCTCACCGGCGTCGACGGTCCGATCGAACCGGATCAGACGCTGCCGATGGTGATCGAAGGGAACGTGCCGTCCTCGACTCCTGAAGGCGCGGTTATCAACGAAGCGTCGGTAGAAGGCGCTGGCGCGAAGGCGTCGGGCTCCGCGCAGAGTACGGTCATCTCGCACCCACAGTTCGGCTTCACGAAACTCACGGGCGAACCGACCGAAAAGACCGAAGAAACGCTGGTTGGGGAAGACAACGGTCAACCGTCATATGAATTCGCCAACAAGCCATACAGGACGCCGTTCACGCAGGCGGGTGGTCATCCGTGGGGGTTGACGACGACGGGCGAATTCACGACCGAAGTGAACTCGGAAGGTAGCATCGTCGCGACGCATGATGTGAAGGATATCGTCACGGATTTGCCGCCGGGGCTGCTGGGCGATCCGATGGCGGTGCCGCGCTGCCCGCTGGCGACGCTCGCGTACGCCAACGTGCGGCTGTGTCCGGCGGACACGCAGGTTGGGGTGTACAGGCTGAATGATTTCGGCCATCAGGAATATTTGGCGCCGATCGTGAATGTGACCCCGGAAGCGGGTCAGTCGGCGGAGTTCGTGCTGGAGAACACGACGCCCGTTTACGAGCCTATTTTGACGGCGCATCTCGTGCGAAGGAGGGAAGCCGGCGTGGAACGTTACAGCTTCACGGTCGTGAGCCAGGAGATCCCGCAGATCGCGCTGAAGAAGTTCGAATTGACGTTCTGGGGTGTGCCGGCCGATCCGAGCCACGACCCCGCCCGCGGACGCGTCTGTCGCAAAGTCGCATCCGTGAGCCCTTTCGCCTGTGAAGGTGGCGGTGAACATTTCAACTATGCGCCGTCGGTGCCGTTCATCTCGATGCCGACCGATTGCGCGGGTGGGCCCGAGTCGTTCACGGCGCGCGGATTCCTGGCAGGAACCGGGGAGCGTCGCCGCCGGCGGGGAATACAGCGGATACACGTCGGCATCTGTGTCGTTCCCGGCGGTCACGGGCTGCGAACTGTTGAGCTTTGGTCCGGGGACGGGTGTCGGTGTGGAACCGGACACATTGCTCGCGGACGAGCCGGTCGGGCTGGGTGTGAACTTGAAAGTGCCGTTGAGTGAACAGCCGGGGTCGTTGACGGCGCCGCTGTTGCGCGATACCCGCGTGACGCTCCCGGAGGGCATGTCGGTCTCTCCAGGTGTGGTCGATGGCATCCAAGCGTGCAACGCGACCGGGCCGGAAGGTATCAACATCACCGGCCCAGAATCGGAAATCCTCGGCGAAGACGGGGAAATGGCACCTCGCGCCAGGGCACTGCCCGGACGCCTCGATCATCGGCACCGCGGAAGCGATCACACCGTTCCTGCCGGTCCCCGTCAAGGGCCACGTCTACCTCGCCCGGCCCGGTTGCGGCGGCGCCGAACAGGCCGCGTGCACCGATCAGGATGCGCTGGATGGCAACCTCTACAAGCTCTACCTGGAACTCGGTGGCACAGGGGAACTGGCGGACACGGGTATCGAGTTCAAGGTGCCGTTTGAGACGCAGGCGAACCCGGCGACTGGGCAGCTGACGGCGGACGTGAGCGAATTGGTGCAGGCCCCGTATAGCGAAGTCAAGATTCATCTCAACGGTGGGCCGCGCGCGCCGATCGCGAACCCGTTCTCCTGCGGGCAGGCGCTCACGACGGCCGACCTGACGCCGTGGAGCGCGCCGGGGCGCATCGAAGAACCGGGCGGCCCCGATGACGGGCAGCTGGTGACGGGCACCCCGGACTCGCTCTCCTCGTCGTTCTTCGAAGTGCAGGGCTGCTCCACGCCGGAGCCGTTCGCACCCGGGTTCCTCGCGGGAACGGTCACGCCGCAGGCGGGCCAGTTCAGCGCGTTCGCGATGAACCTTTCCCGCTCGGATCGCGAGCAGTACATCAAGGGCATCCAGCTCCACACCCCGCCGGGGCTGCTGGCGCTCTTGTCGAGTGTCCCGCTGTGCCCCGAAGACCAGGCGAACGACCCGAGCGTCTACGGCGAATGCACCGCTTCGAAGATCGGCACGACAAGGGTCGCCTCCGGGGCGGGATCGCACCCCTTCGAAATTGAAGGGAACGTCTATTTGACCGGTCCGCACGATGGTGCACCGTTTGGTCTGAGCATCGTGACGCATGCGGTCGCGGGCCCGTTCAACCTGGGGCTGATCGTCGTGCGCGCCAGGATCGACATCAACCCGGAAAACTCGACGGCGACGATCACAACCGACGAAACCGGGCCCTACGCGGTCCCGCAGATCGTCTTCGGGGTGCCGCTGCGGTTGCAGCGAATCACTGTCGATATCGACCGGCCTGGGTTCATGTTCAACCCGACGAACTGCGCCGCACAGCAGGTCACCGCCGTGATCTCAGGCTCAGAAGAGGCGAAGGCGAGCGTGTCGAGCCCGTTCGCGGTCGCGGGCTGCCAGACGCTCGCGTTCAAACCGTCGTTCGCGGTCAGCACCAGCGGGCATACCAGCCGCACCAACGGTGCGAACCTCGACGTGAAGCTCTCCTACCCCGCGGGCGCGCTCGGCCAGCAGGCAAACATCGCACGCGTCAAAGTGGAACTCCCCAAGCAGTTGCCCTCACGGTTGACGACGCTGCAGAAAGCGTGCACCGCCGCGGTCTTCGAAGCGAACCCTGCCGGGTGCCCGGCGGCGTCGATCATCGGCGCCGTGAAGGCCACGACCCCACTACTGCCGGTGGGACTCTCGGGCCCGGCGTACTTCGTTTCGCATGGTGGGGAAGCGTTCCCGTCGCTGATCGTGGCGTTGCAGGGCGACGGTGTCCGCGTCGATCTGACCGGTTCGACGTACATCAGCAAAGCTGGGGTGACGAGTAGCACGTTCAAGACGGTCCCGGATGTGCCCGTCGGCACGTTCGAACTGTACCTCCCGCAGGGCAGATACTCCGCGCTGAACGCCGATGGGAACCTCTGCAAGCTGCAGGGAAAACTGAAGATGCCAACCGAATTCCTCGCGCAGAGCGGGGCGACCATGAGCCAGAACACGAACATCGCGGTCACCGGGTGCACGAAAGCACCCACAGCACGAAAAGCGTCCCACCACGCGAAGGCGAGCAGACACAACCACGCGAGACGACGCATGGACACGAACACCCACGGGAGGACACGCTGATGAGTACTCATCGCATAACGAGACGTCTCGCGGTGATTCTCGCGGCGGGCATGATCGCGCTCCTCGTGGGCGCCGGCAGTGCGCAGGCCGCAGCGCCGGTCAAGCTGACCCTGGCGAGCCAGTTCGGGCGCGAAGTAAACCTGACGGAGACCCTCGCCCACGGCGGCCAGGAACTCGAAGACCTCTGCACGGTCGTGTCCAAAGACGAATGCCAGCCGGGCACGGTGAGCAGCGTTCCCGGCGGCTTCCAGCACTTCGAAGGTGTTGCCGGGGCGCCCAATGGGAATGTGTACGTGGTGGACCGAGGGAACAGGCGGGTGCAGGAGCTGACTGCGACCGGCCAGTTTGTGTCGATGTTTGGGTGGGATGTCAACAAGACCAAGGTCGAAAAAGGCGGCGCGACGCAGCAGGAAATGAACGTCTGCACCGAGGTAGAAATCAAAGCGGGCGGTGAATGCCAGGCTGGGGTCGAAGGAGGCGCTCCCGGCCAGTTCGATCAGGCCTTCAGCGTTGCGGTGGATCCCACCAGCGGCGGCGCCGCGAGCGGCGACGTGTACGTAGCCGAAGTGGCGGAAGGCTCAGAACGAGGTGAGCGCGTGCAGCAGTTCACGCCGGAAGGTCAATTCGTGCTCGAGATCGGCAAGGGTGTCAACGAAACCAAGGGAACCAATCTCTGCACCGCTGAAGAAGAAGAAGAAGGTGTGAGATGCGGGGCACCGGGCGCCTATACGACGGCTGAATCCGGTTCGTTCAACTTCGAAGGGGAATTCGGTGATCTGCTGGCGGTCGATCAAAAAGGCGTGCTGTATGTCGGCGACGAGGGGCGGGTGCAGGTGTTCAAGGCCGACGGAGAACCGGATGGCGACGAAGTCCCGGTTGCGCCGGGTGATCGCGTGGACGGCGTTGCTGTTGACCAAGCCGATAACCTGTATGTCACGTATGCCCCGACGGGCAGCTCCGGCAATGCCGTGACGGAGTTCAACGAAAAAGGCGAACAGGTCGAGTCGTTCTCGGTGAAGCCGGAAGAGCCCGGGGCAACAGTGAGGATACGCGGTTTGGCGTTGGACTCGGAAGGTCACCTCGCGGTTGTCGCGCGACAGCAGCAGACGGGCGCAGTCTCAACCCTGTTCGGCTCGCTATACGAAGCGAGCAGCGGGCGTCTGCTCACGGCCTTCAAGATTCCGACGGTTCGAGAAAAGATAACCGGTGTCGGATTCAACGGCAACGGCGAACTATACGTGGCCACGTATAGCAGTCAGGCGGTGCTGGCATACAAGCCGAAGCCTGTGGCCGAACTCGTGACCGGCTCCTTCGGGTGTGTGCCGGGCGCTGAACATGAAACGGACGCGACGTTCGACTGTATGCTGGAAGGCGAAGTGAACCCGGAGGGAGTCACCGCAACGGAAGCGTGGTTCGAATGGGGCCGCAGCGAAATGCTCGGCGCACAGACAGCGACGCGGAAAGTCGAAGTGGCCGGTCCGGCCTCCGCGACGATCAGCGTGCGACCGAACGAAACCGACCATTACCGTTTCGCAGCAGAAGACCTGAACGCGAGGTCCCCCGAAGCGCTCGCGGGCGAACAGATGCCGTTCACGACTCGGCTCGTGGCACCGAACATCGTCGGTGCCCCCAGCGCGCAGTTCGTAACGCCCTCCTCGGCGGTCCTGTTCGCCGAACTGAACCCGGAGAACGCGAGCACTGAATACTTCTTCGAATACGCCATAAGCCAGGAAGCGCTCGCGAACTGCCAGGGTGCGGGCCAGGGGAGCTGCCCGGGCGTCGCAACCACCCCCGTGGTGCGATCCCCGCTGTACGGCAAGCTCGGCGTGGCCTCTGAAGCGGTCGGTCTGCAGCCCGGCACGAGCTACAGCTTCCGGCTGGCGGCCAGGAACGAAAGCACCGCCAAAACGGAAACCCTCACGAGCATCGGCCCGGCCGGCAGCTTCACGACCGCGCGGGTACCTGAACCGAGCGTCGCGACGGGTGCGTACAGCGCGCTCGCCGCGACCAGCGCGACGATCTCCGGCACGGTCACCCCCGACGGCGCGCCGGTCTCCTACGCGTTCGAACTCGGTGTCTACGAAGGCTCGCAAACACAGTACGGGGCGGTGTCTTCGGGGACCGTCGCGCCGGGCGGCGGCCCGGTCGAAGTGTCGCTGGCGCTGAGCGGCCTGCAGCCGGGGACGACGTACGCCTACCGGGTTGCGGTCTCAAGCGGCTACATCGACAATGCGGCGCACACCCTGGAAGGCCAGCCGGTGACGTTCACGACGGGTGGGCTACCGACAGTACTCCAACCGCCCGTCGAGCTCGCGCAGCTACCGACGCCGAACATCGCGTTCCCGACGGCCACGAGCGCTCCGAAGGCAAAGAAGCCGCCGGGCGGGGCCGGTAAGAAGCACAGGAAGGCCAAGAACAAGAAGGCCAAGGCGAAGAGGGCTCACGGGAGACGCTTGCGCAGCGAGCGGTAGGCGACCGGCGCGGCGGTTAGCCAAGTAGCTGATAGGGCACGTCGAGCGCGCGGTAGGTGCGCTCGGCTCGTTTGTCGCGCGTGACGAGCTCGAGGTCGTGTTCCAGTGCGGTCAGGGCGATCAGACCGTCGTAGGTCGCTCCGCCGCTGACGCGGGCGGCGGCGAGGCGGCCGGGCGCCTTCGCGTATGCGCTCGCATCCAGCGTGGCGTATGTGGATGCCAGGCGTTTGTCGAGCACCGCCGCGGCGGTTTTTGCGTCCACGCGATGTGGCGCCGGCAGCCGGGTGAGGACGCTGTAGGTCTCGGCTGCGGCGTGCGCGATCGTGGTTTTGCAGCGGGCCAGCGCGTCGGCGGCGGTTGTGTGTGCCGGATGGTCGCTCAGGAGCGCGGCGATCGTGACGCTGCTGTCGGCCGCTTTCCTCACCGGCGCTCGCGCACGGCTTCGAGCGTGCGCCGCACATCCTCATCGGTGATCGGCGTGCCGGTGGCCGCGAACGAGGGCCCGTGGGGTCCGGCGGTGAGCTCGGCCGGCCTGTGAGGCACCGAGAGCTCGAGGTGTCCGTCGACCACTTCGATCTCCAGTGCCACGTCGGGCGAGAGCCCCAACTCCTCGCGCAGCGGCTTGGGCACCACCACCCGCCCCGCGCTGTCGATTGACACCTGCATGGCAGGAGGATACCATCAGCGATGGCAGGGAGACGTCGCAACGGTTCGGCGAAGCCGAGGCTACTCCCGGGGGAGTGGGCTGAGGAGGCCGGCAAGCCGGCGAGCAGCAGCACGGACAGCGGCGCCACGCAGAGCGAAGAGGGTGCTCGTGTCGGAACCGACAGCAGCGGCAGTGGCGGTCGCTCCGGCCGGCCCAAGGTGGACGCGCTTGCCGCCCAGTTCGCCGACCAGCGCCCTGTGTGACCCAAGGTGCAGCGTGCCGTGGGCGGCGGCGGCGCCGCCGATCCGCAGCGTGAGCTTTTCGGCCTTCACGATGCCGGACACGGTCACGCCCGGCACGTAGGAGTAGCCGTGGAAGCTCAGGCCGCCATTCGAGAGCTTGGCCCACCCGGCGCGCAGGCCGCCGCTGCTCAGCGAGGTAAGACTGGAATCCCCGCCCGCCCCGCTGCTCGCTGCGAGCAGCTCGATCGTGAGCTGACGGTCGAAGTCGGCGATCGTGAGCGCCACGGCCTGCAGCGTCCGGCCGGCGCGGCCGTGGGAGCCGGGCGCGGGGGCCACATCGGCGAGCCGCGCCGGCGCCAGCGGAGTGGGGATCAGCAGCGGCGAAGTGGGCGGCCCCGCGCGGCAGGGGACGATCGGATGCACGCCCACGCCGCCCTTGAACATCGCCTGCAGCGCCTTGCGCGCGCACGAGGTCGGCTCGTCCTCAAGCACCGCGTGCCCGGTGTTGGGCACCACCAGCAGGTGCGCGTCGGGGATCTGCGCGGCGACCTTGCGCGCGTTGGCGGTCGGGGTGCGCAGGTCGTCGGCGCCGCTGAGGATCAGCGTGGGCACGTTCGGCATCGCTTCGCTGACGGCCGGCGGCGCGGGTGCCGCGTTGGGCCAGTAGGCGCATGTGCGGAGCTCGTCGAAGTCGAGCATGTTCGTGGCGGTGAAGGGCGCGAACGCGCTCGTCGGGAGCGCTCCGATCTGCGTCCTGGCCTGTGTAAGTCGTTCTCCCGGGCCGGCGCTGCGGCTCCATGGGAAGTCCTCCTCTTCGCAGGTGGTCGTGTAGAAGAGCGGCGTGTCGATCCCTTCGCCTTCTTCGCTTTCGCCGCTGAACGCGTGCACCAGCAGCCGCGCGAGCGGGGCGTTGTCGCCGACGGCGGCGGCCCGCACCGCGGCTGGAAATTCGGCCCGCAGGAGCGGGTCGAAGTCGCCGGCGAGCAGGATGTCGAGCAGCTCGTTGGCGGAGATCGGGACCGGGATGGAATGGCCGTGCGGATCGACATAGCGTCCGTCTATGATCCCGCCGCCCATACCCCGCACCAGCCGCGCGAGGTCGGCGATCGGGTTGGGGGTGATCTGGGCGCACTGGCCGTAAGCGCACAGCTGGCGCAGGATCCGCGGGATCGCTTCGAAGGTGCTGCGGTCGAGCGGGTCGGGGCCGGTGGGGGGCACCACGGAGTCGAGCACCAGCGCTTCGACGTGGGTGGGGTACTCCTGGGCGTACTCCTCGGCCACCTTGGTGCCGTAGGAGGTGCCCCACAGCACGAGCTTTTCGTAGCCCAACGCCTTACGCAGCGCCTCGATGTCGGCGACGCTGTCCTCGGAGGTGTAGAAGGCCCGTTCGGGGCCGATCTGTTCGGCGCATGATTTGATCAACTGACCCCCGCCGTGGTAGGCGCCCGGCTGTTCGAAGCCGTGGCAGGCCAGTGGGTGTGAGTAGCCGGTGCCGCGCTGGTCGAACACGATCAAGTCGCGCGTGTCGAGGATCGGCCCGAGCAGTTCGGTGAACTGTTCAGAGAACGGGACCGCCGACTGCCCCGGCCCACCGGCCAGCGCGATCACCGCGGAGTGTGCTTCGCCGACGGGCGCCAGACGGCGGCGGATCGCCAGCGTGATCGTCCCGGGCGTGGCGCCGCTGGGGTCGAGCGGCACGGTCAGGTGCGCACACGCCAGTTCGTTGCTTTCTTTGCACGGCACGAACGGAACGCTGGACACGGCCGCTCCCGCGGGTGTGGGCAGTGCGCCCGCCGCGACGCACGCGGCAGCGAGCGGGGCCGCCAGGGCCGTGACGACGAGCCTCCTGGCGGTCGGTCGCATCAGTTGGAATCTACCGGATCGGACAGCGCGGTGCGCCGGTCGCGGTGGTGGATGTAGGGTCTGCGAGGTATGGCTCGTGTTCGCCAAACGGTCATGGCCCCTGGGGCGCCGGCCGCGATCGGCCCCTACAGCCACGCGGTGCGAGCGGCCGGCGAGCTGCTGTTCTGCTCCGGGCAGATCCCGCTCGACCCGGCGAGCGGCGAGCTGGTCGGAGTGAGCGCGGGCGAACAGGCGCGCCGCTGCCTGGAGAACCTCCGCGCGGTGTGCGCCGCCGCGGGCACCACGCTGGAGCAGGCGGTGCGGGTCACGATCTACATGACCAACCTCGGCCAGTTCGCCGAAGTCAACGAGGTGTGCGCCGAGTACTTCCCGGCTGACCCCCCGGCGCGGGTGACGATCGGCGTGGCGGGGCTACCGCGCGGCGCGCAGGTCGAGATCGACGCGGTGGTGGCGCTGGGGTCGAGCCTCGGGGGCTTGGAGCCGGAGCGGGTGTCGAGCGAGTTGCCGGCCCCGGCCCCACCGCCGGCCGCGGCTCCACCCCAGGCCGCGGTTCCGCTGCCCACGCTCTCCGATCCTGCGCACCTCTACCACGTGGAGCTGCGCCACTTCCCGCGCAACCTCTGCCATTTCAACATGGGCGCCGCGGAACTTCAGAGCGCGATCCTCGAGCCGTGGGCCGCAGACCGGATGTTCGACCTGGGGGACCTCCGCTGGGACCCCCGCCAGGCGCGCCTAACGATCCTCGAGGGTCCGCGGATCCCGCCGGATCAGCTCACGATGGGCCGCGGCTGGGGTACCGCCAAGCGCCAGGGGACCGACGTGACCGCGCAGCTGCTGGCCGCGGCCGGGGCGCCCCGCGGGGGTTGAGGGTCCGGGGGCCGGGGCGCCGGGCGGGTCGTAGCATCCCGGGGGCGTCGCGCCCGGGCCGAAGGAGACCCGCCGCTACACTTCGTCCCCGGCCTGGTGGGCGTAGCTCAGCTGGTAGAGCTCCGGGTTGTGGTCCCGGCGGCCGCGGGTTCGAATCCCGTCGCTCACCCCTCTAAAATGCCTGGAAATAGGCAGCTTTTGGCAAGTGCAGCCATCCCAGGGTGCTGCCCTGGGGTCCAATTGGGGTCCAAATCCTCTCGCGGATTGCGGTAGTCCCGAGCAGGAGTTGGTGAGCAAGGGGCGGCGGTACTCTGTAGGTCCACGACGGCCGTGCGGAGGTGCGCGCGTGATGGGTGAGCTGGTGTTGGAGGGGGTGTGGAAGGGCTATTCGCGTGGTGGGGAGTGGACGGGGGTGCTGGAGGATGTCTCGCTGGAGGTCGTTCCGGGAGAGGTCGTGGCGATCATCGGGTCGAGGTTGGAGGGCAAGACGACGCTGCTGAAGATCGCGGCCGGCGTGGAGCGCCCCGACAAAGGGAGCGTGTCGCTGGGCGCTCAGCGGTTGACCAACCTGGGGGATCGGGCCCGCAGCCGGATGTTGGGGCGTGAGATCGTGTGGGTCGATCGTAAGGGCCCGGAGTTGGAGGTGGAGGCGTCGAGGTTTATGGGGTGGCCGCTGGCGATGGATGGGCGCAGGCACGCGGAGCAGCTGGCGGCGCAGGCACTCGAGCTGGTTGGGGCGCGGGAGTGTGTGGGTCGTCGGTGGGGGGAGTTGTCGAACTGGCAGCAGGTTCTGGTGGGGCTCGCGCGCGCGTTTGCTGGCAGCCCGCAGGTCGTCGTCATCGATGATCTGCTTGACGGGCTTGGGGGCCGCAGGACGGAGGAGGCGTCCGATCTGCTGCGCACCCTTGTGGAGTCGTCAGACCCGCGGTGCGGGGTGCTGATGAGCGCCTCCGACATCGAATCGGCGCTGTTCGCGGATCGGGTCTTCTCGCTCACGCGCAGGGGCGCCCTGAAGCTGATGTCCGACAGGCCCCCGGGCGACGCCGATGTCATCCCCTTCCCGAAGAACCTCCGGGCGGATGGTGGGTAGCGCACTTCGGTACCCATCGCGAGTGCGCTCCTGGTTCGCCTTTATTGGTGCGCCCCCAGTTGCCACAAAATGTTTCTGACTGGGGGTGGCTTGGCCACCCGAGAGCTGGTTAGGACGGTGGCCCGCCCTCGACTTGAGGCCGACACGATCCAGGAATGCGCTAGCGCGGTCGAGAGCGTCAGGAACCGAGTCCAACATGAGCGGAAAGGCGACGTTCTCGAGCGCGTTGAGTGTAGGGAGGAGGTTGTAGAACTGCAGCACGAATCCGAACCGTTGACGCCTGACCACCGCCAGCTCCGGCTCTGGGAGCGACGAGATCCGGCGCCCCTCAAGCAGCACGGCGCCATCGTCGGGGCGATCGAGACCAGAGACGATATGTAGGAGGCTCGACTTGCCCGAGCCCGAACGACCAACGATCGCGACGAACTCGCCGACACCGAGATCGAGGTCGACACCCCGAAGTGCTGGCACGGATTGGTCGCCCTGCCGGTAGATGCGCGTCAGCCCAGTCGCGGACAGCAGTGCGTTGGATATCCGCGCTTCGTGTTCGAGTTGGCAGGAGTCGGCCTCGGTCATATTTGACGCCTCCTCTCCGAGACGGGGCGCCGCGCGCATTCTAACGGGTGGCACTCCACGCGCAATCACGACCTTCGCCGGAGTGATCTCCCGCCTTGACAGATGTATTCACCACACTAGATTAACGCCGCATGAGTGTCCTCTGCTCACCAGCCACGGCGATGCCCGAGCACGTGATCACGCGCGAGGAAACGCTTGAGCAGTGCCGCCGGCTCCACGGTGACCACCCGGAGCTGGACCTGATCCTCAGGCTCATCGCCAACACCGGCGTGGAGAAGCGACACCTCGTCCGCCCAATCGATGAGATTCTGGATCATCCCGGCTTCGAGGAGCGCAACAAGGTCTACGAGCAGGAGTCGAAGCGGCGTGTGCCGGCAGTGATTCGCGCGGCGCTCGAGAACGCCCGCCTCGCGGCGAACGATATCGACCTGATCATCTACGTCTCTTGCACCGGCTTCATGATGCCTTCGATGACTGCTTGGCTAATCAACAACATGGGGTTTTCGCCGAGCACGCGGCAGCTTCCGATTGCGCAACTCGGCTGCGCTGCCGGCGGCGCAGCGATCAACCGTGCCCACGACTTCTGCCAGGCCTACCCTGACGCGAACGTCCTGATCGTCGCGTGCGAGTTCTCATCGCTCTGCTATCAACCCACCGACCTCGGCGTGGGAAGCCTGCTCTCGAACGGCCTGTTCGGAGACGCCGTGGCCGCTGCGGTGATGCGAGGCCAGGGAGGGCAGGGGATCCGCTTCCAGCGCAATGGATCCTACCTGATGCCCCACACCGAGCCATGGATCCGCTTCGACGTCAAGGAGACCGGCTTTCACTTCATGCTGGATCCACGAGTGCCCTCCACAATGGAGGGACTCGCGCCGGCGCTAGACGCCCTTGCTCAAGAGGACGGCTGGGATGTCTCAGATCTGGACTTCTATGTGATCCATGCCGGGGGACCACGCATCCTCGACGACCTCGCGCGCTTCCTTGGCATCGACCCGGACCGATTCGGCGAGAGTCGCGCGACACTGACCGAGTATGGGAACATCGCCGGCGCAGTGGTGCTGGAGACACTGCGGCGGGTCTCCGAGCGCTCGTCGCCGGATGCCGGAGCGCGCGGGCTGCTCGCAGGCTTCGGTCCCGGGATCACGGCCGAGGTGGGGCTCGGCATCTGGGTGCACGAGGAGCGCGAGCTCGAAGAGCTGGCAGCCAATGCCGGAATCGGTGGCGCCGCAGGGACACGCATGACAGTTCAGAGGTGTCGTGTCCATAATATGGGCAAATGACGACGACTTGTTCGGTCAATTTTTCCCCCTGCGAGTCCTGCCCCGGCTCAGACACCTGTCATGGATTCGCTGTGAGTGACGCAACTGAGACGTAGGTCGGACACCTAACCCCTCAGCAGATCTCCGGGGAGTGCTTTATGGGATCGCGCAGCTCAAGCATCTACAGTCTACAGTCAACCCTCGCGGTGCGCCTTCAGTGGCATCACGACCTCCGCCCCGCCTGGGCGTCGTTCAGGCTCCCTCGGTATCTTGGGCGCGAGGCGCCGGGCGAACAGCCGCGAGCGGAAGACGAGCATAGCCAGAGTGGCAGGCTCCCCAAGCGCACCGAGCACCGCACGGGTGACCGGCAGGGAGTCCGGCGCGTGGGCCGTGGGAGTGGACAGGTAGAAGCTCGCCATTGCCGCAAGGATCAGCGCGTGCCCCCGAGCGCTCGGCAGCCCGGCCGTCGCGCGCAACGAGCGCTGCGCCAACATTCCCATACGGGTCGCGGCGTCCTGGGGGGACGCGTAGCGGCCAACGAGGTTGTGCTGCCCCGTCGCGTGGTCCTCGACCGAGTCCACCAGGTTGTCCAGCAGCGAGTGCAGCGCCCCAATCCAGGGGAAGTAGGCCGCCTCGATCGCCGCGACCTGCGCGGAACTCACCCGCGGGCGCGCGGCGGCGGCAATCAGCGTGTACACGCACAACGAGGAGCCCCCGGCTGCGGCCGTCTCCCACCAGCGTAGCCCGGTCCCCGGCGGCGTCGCCGCTCGTCCCCATCGTTCTAGCACCAGAAAGTCGCCCTGCAGCTTGCCTGTGTTGCTGCTTTGGAAGGCCACGATTCGCTCTGCTGCTCGCCGCGCCGCCGGTGCAACTGCGTCGTAGGAGGGCAACTGCGCGAGCGCGAGACGACAGTCATCGACCGTCTCGGACAGGTAGCCCCCGTCATCGCTCAGGTGGTGGTGCTCGTAGTAGTCCAGCTGCGTCGCGCCCGGGTCGAGCGCGACGAGTAGTGCTTGGTGCAGCAGTCGCGCGTTGGCGACCGGGTCGGTGTTCGGCAGCTCGCCGAGCGCGTCGAGGTAGTTATAGGCTGCCTGAAAGCCTGTCATCGCGCGCACCGCCGTGCCTCGCCGACGGTGCGGTACGAACACTGCGAACGCGGAGGCACCCTCAATGTTGCCCCACTTGCGCTTGCGCAGCGCATCGACCGCTACACGCTCGAGCAGCGGGTCCGGGATCTCCGCGGCGCGCGCCTGCCGACGGCGGTGCTCGCGGCAGACATGAGGGAAAACCCCGAGCCAGTAGCGCCGTGCCGCATCCGCGAACGCGGCGGTCAAGACAACACGATCCTCAGACTGACGCCACAAGAGCACTCCCAGTACGCATGCCTTAAACAGTCAAGCCAACTGTGGCTACTCGCGAGAGTAAAGGCAAAAATTGGACTCCCGACCCCTGGCCTGAGAGTCAAATTATCCAAATTATCCCGCAAGGTGTAAAGGATAGGTTACGCGCAACGGCCGCCGAAGGCAGCGAACCCAGGCTGAGGGCCGACCTGCGCATCGGCGATGCCGGCCTCCCTCAGCCAGCGAACAAGGTCCTCGCGCGCCGGAGGCCGCGGATGCCCCCGTAGGGCGCCGATTCCGAGCAGCGCCCGGGCGCGCCGTGTCCCGCCGGCGAGGAACGTTGTGCCGATTAGGCGCCCGCCTGGCTTCAGGCAGCGCGCAAGCTCTCGCACCGCCAGCTCGGGGTCGCTGACCATATGCAGGCCGCTGTAGGAGAGCACCAGGTCGGCCTCGCCATCATCGAACGGAAGGGCCAACATGTCCCCTGCTACGAACTCCACCCGCGACAGCCCTCTGCGTAGCGCGCGGGCGCGCGCACGCGCAAGCATCCTCTCGTCAATGTCAATAGCCACGTAGCGCACGTCGTGCCCGGATGGCAGGGCACGGAACGCCACCCCGCCGCCGCACGGCACGTCCAGCACCGTGTTGCCCTCGCCTATCTCGGCGAACAGGTCCATGCTGTCGTAAAGCACCGATGCGTCGATCCCCCATAGCGCGCGGCCGATCACCTGCATCAGCCACGGCCGCTCGATGTAGAAGTCGTACACCGCACCAAACGGGCCAGCGCATATGTTCGGTGTCCGGCCCACCGTCACCGAGTTCTATCAGGAACCCGTACCCTTTCAGGCCGCATCTGGGCTCGCGTGAAAATCAGGCTGTAGCACGTCGTAGCCGACGAACCGAACATGGACGCGAGCCCTTCAGCCAACACCGGTCACTCGGACGGCCATAGGGCAGGGGCCCGCACAGAAGGACTGGTTGGCCAGGTGTCGCCACGCTGAGGTCGTCGTCCACAGGCGATAGCCCACAAGGCAACCGGTTCAGGCATCCGTCCCGGACTCAGTCGAGCTACCGTTTATGCGTGCCCCACGTGCTTATCGACGGCGTGGCGATCGAGGTGCGGCGCCTGACGCTCGCTCCGGTGGCCGTTGCCCGGGTCATGCGCGTCGAGGAGAGGGAGATCCGCAACATGGTTCGCCGCGGCGAGCTGCGCGATGTTTCCTCGGACGGGAAGAGACGCCTGGACCCCGATGAGGTGGTCGCGCTGGTTGAACAGCGCGTTCGTGACGGCGAGCTCGGCAAGCATGTGTTCGTCGAGCTCGCCGCCTTGATCTCGGGGCGCCTGTAGATCACGCAACAAGCTCCAGCCGCGGGGGCGAGACGCAGAGAGGCTCCGAGCAGCGCCAGGTCGGCTCGCCGTCCTTGGTGGTCCACGCCTGCTCCCGAGGCCAGCGCCCGAGAGCCTCCGCCAGCGCCTCTCGCATGAGGCGCGTGCGCCAGAACGCCTCATGCACGCCGGGTATCCAGATCCGCCGGTAGTTGACCCCGAGCGAGGCATCGACTGGTGCGTGACCTGGCTCCCAGGGTCGCTTGTTCCGACGCGTGGGGATGTGCTCTCCCTTCGCCCACCTGGTGAGCGTGGAGCGAGCGTCCAGATCGGCAATCTCGCAGAACTCCCGGAAGGTCAGCCAATCACGAACCGCGACGGTCGCGTCGGACGGCATCAGCGGCTGCCCGAGCGTACCCCGGTCGATGGTGTCCCAATCGACGTGTTCGGCTCCCGGTGGCTCGGAGTCCGATACGGGCAGCCACGTCGCCTGATCGAGCCGGTACTTGTCCAGCTTGACGATCGTGTCGGCCTTCTGCCGGGAGAGCTGTATGAGCTGGTGGGTTGATCGATGAACTCTCGAGCATGATCTCCTTGAGCTCGCCAATCGAGGCGACCATCTCCTCCTGGCGGCACAGGATCACATCGAGGCGGTCGCCCTCCGGCGCGTTCGCAGATGGAAGCGTCAGCTGGCCACAGCGCGCGTGCCTTGCCTGGAGCTTCTGCGCGGTCTGCTCCAAGCGCCGCTCCTCGTCCTCGATCCGGCGCAGCAGGATCAGCTCCCGCTCATACGCAGCGACGTCGGGACGCTTACGCAGCCCGACGTCCGTGGTCAGTATCTCCCAGCCGATCTCCGCCGCACGGCCCGACACGACCTCGAGCATCGCCGTGGTCAGCCGGTCGCCGTAGAGAGCCCGCAGATCCTGCTCGATGCCGCCGTTGTCCAGCAGTGCCGCCGCGTAGTAGGCGATCGGCGGATTGGCATCTCCGCCCGTCGCCGGGTAACGCTCGTTCCAGATTTCCCCTGCGCGTTCGGCGAGCTTGTTCGCGAAGTGTCGATACTCATGGGGCGTGTAGCCGCAGTAGATGCGCTCGGCCTCCGGCACATGCTTCGGCAGGTGTCTCGCGTCTCGCGGAACCAGCGGGAGCCATTTGTTCGCCTTGCCCGCCACGCGGTGGTGGAGCCAGGCTTCTCGAATGGGCTTTGTATAGTGCGCCGGTTCGGCGACCAGCAGCGGAGCGTCAGCGGGCACCGGGGCGTGTCCTCTGCAGGCCAGCAGGCGGTCCATCAACACGAGGTAGGTGTCGAACACGAGTGCGGCCTCGCGTGGAATCGGCTTGCGCCGAACCTCATCGCGGCCCTTGCCCTTCCTCGGAGGTAGACCCAGCACGGCCCCTCGGCGGCAGTCGGGCAGCGGGCCTTCGTGGTCTGGTATGTAGTCCTCTCTGCGGAGCCGAGCGATGGCGTTACGCCGACCGCCCGTCAGGACCATCAAGACCAGCAACAGGCGATCCCGCACCGGACGCCACAGTCCGTGGGTGGCGAGCTTGGCATCAGGCAGCGAATCGAGAGCCCTAAGCTCTTCCTCGATCGTTCCCACGCCGAGGCGATCGTAAATCTCGTTGGTGACGTCGTGCCATGCTTGGCGTACCGTCTCGACATGAGGCGCGACGGTTTCGTAGCCGCCCTGCGGCATGTCGGGCATGTCGAGCTTGGGCGCGTGCGTCCAGTGCTGGCAAGCGGGAAGCGCGCGAAGGCAATACATCGTCTGCAGCAGCCGCGTCGCCTCGTAGCGCATCTGTTGCACCGACGCACGCGAGCGCCGTCCAGTCGTGCGACGCCGGTTCGCCTGGACCGTATCAAGTGAATAGTCATAGATGGCGGCCTGTGCTCGAGCTGCACCTATATCCGGTCCGTCGGCTATCAGGGCAGCAACGATCGGCACCCATGTCGGCGGCACGATCGCGTGCAGTACGTCGGGATCGAATCGAGCGTGCGCTGGCCCTCCAGCTCGCATGATGGCGTCCTGATAGGCGTCGTAGAGCAGGAAGGGAGAGAGCCCTGCGTTGCGCAACGCATGGGCATCAGCCGCACGCGAAAACTGGAGTTCGGCGTCTCCACCAAGAGGGGGAATCTCGTGCCCTTCGACCGCGGCCTCGGCGGACAGGCAACCCTTGAGGAAGTTACCGAATGCGTGCAGAACAGGAAATTCCTGGTTCCTGGGGCCCAAGGTCGCGAACAGCACACGACGCGCTGCATCCATCAGTTTCTCATCCATGACAGCACCTCCTCGTCCAGGATGCTTTGCATATCTACCAGCCACGTCCCACCTGTTGCTGATCATTAGTGCTCCTCAGACCCTCTGGTGCACACGTTTCTGCCCAGATTGGGGTGCAGGTGCACACGAAGGACGCCGGCGTCGCGTAGCTGTGCAAGCCGTGATTGAGAGAGCTTGCCCGCCTGCGCGGCGCGGCGCTGTTTATGGGCCCAATTGAGTAACTTGCGATTGCCTGTCAGGCGATTGGCCTCCGCCGCCCGTTCAAAGCGCAGAAGCTGTTCGGCGAACGCCCGCTCACGCAGAGCCCACGTCCATCCAGGAAGCGACTCGAGCAGTGCGTCGACCGCGTGGTCCCTGCCTCGATAGCTCCGCCGCGTGTGAACCCATCCCCCCAAGTTAAAGCCGTCGGGGGCAACGTAGGCGTTGGGAACGCACGCCGTGTCGTGCGCCCGTAGGTAGTCCCACAGGTGCGTGAGACCTTCTTCGTTGGATAGCACTCGCAGGCGCATCGCGGGCTTCAGCGCGCGAACCGCGGGACCGCTCGTAATGCCTTGCCGGTCGTCCGGCCGCTCCGACGCAACAGTCGCGCTGGATGAGGTCATCGTCTATAGACGCGCCGAGCGGCCGGCGGCCCCCTGTCGGTTCAATCCGCGGAGTGGAGGGGGGCGTGGCCTGGCCTCATGCGTCGATAGGAGCACACTGCTCCAAAGGAGATCCGCCGATGACGCCGCATGAGACTGATCCACTCGATCCGCAAGCGGGCGATGGCGACCTGCTCACGGCCGCGGAGATGGCCGCGTGGCTGCGTGTCACGCCCGCATGGGTTTATTCCGAGACTCGTCGCGACCGCATACCCCATGTCCGCCTTGGACGCTACGTCCGCTATCGTCGCGAGGCGCTCGAACATTGGGTGGAGCGGATTGAGGCCGCGCCCACGCCGGGGGTGGGGAGGTCTCGTCGGACGCGCGTCTGACTGCCGCGGCTCGCCGCTGCGGCCACCGAGCACAACGTAGCCGGTGCCAGCCGGGGCCGAGCGTAAACTTGAGCTATGAGCAAGCGCACCTACGGCACAGGCCAGCTCTACACCAAGTCCGGCGCATGGTACGGCCGCTGGCGAACCTCCGATGACAGGCGTCTCAACCGCAAGGTTGGCCCCGTCCGCAAGCCGGGGGCGCGTGAAGGGCTGACCCGTCCGCAGGCGGAGCGGACGCTTCGACAGATGCAGGAGGCGGAGGAGCTCCTGCCGCGCCTGCCGCTCGGGCCGGAGGTCCCGACGGTGGATGACGTCGCCAATTCGCTGCGGAAGCGTCTGCGTGTGCGCGGACTGCGTAAGTCGTCTCTCGAAAGCTGCGAGTCAATCCAGCGGATCCACATTACGCCTCGTATTGGCTCACGTGCGATCACCGCCCTCGACACGGATGATGTCGAATCGATCGCTGCGGCGCTGCTCAAGGAGGGCCTTGCCCCCAAGACGGTTCGCAACATCCTCGGGTTCCTGCACCAAGTCTTCGAGCACGCGATCAGCCGTGGCTTGATCCGGGACAACCCGGAGCGACGCGCGGAGAAGCCCGGTCGCAAGCAGTCGGGCTCCAACCCGGATCTGCAGGTTCTGACTGTCAGCGAGCTCGAAGCGGTTCTACGCGAGATTCCCGACGAGGTAGTGATCCGCAAGCCGAAGCCGACCCGCAAGGGACGCCGGGGGCCGTCTCCACCGCCTCCGCCGGATGTCCTTGGCCCGGTGCTGCGGGTCGTGATCCTGGCCGCGGCGATGACCGGCCTGCGCATGTCGGAGCTGCTTGGGCTGCGTTGGTGCGATGTCGATTGGACAGCTCAGCGGCTTCGCGTACGCAACACCTATGTTCGAGGCGAGCACTCTGGTGATGGGAAGTCAGAGCTATCGACGAAGCGCTCGGTGCCGATGGCGACACTGCTGGCCGGCGTACTCGACCGCTGGTCTCGGCGCACTGCCTTCAATGGCGACCTGGACCTCGTGTTCGCCCATCCGCAGACCGGCAAGCCGCTTGATCGGTCCAAGGTGCTCAGGCGCTTCAAGGACGCTTGTAAAGACGCCCGCGTGCCCGTAATTCGGTTTCATGACCTACGCCATACTTTTGGAACGCGCCTTGCCGCGACCGGTGTACCGCTGCGTACCATCCAGGAGTTCATGGGGCACGCGGACACCAAGACTACGCAGATATATGTTCACTACGCTCGGTCTGCACACGAGATCCAGCTTGTCGACGACGCTTTCGCGCCTGAAGCCTTTGAGCCGAGCGCGGACGAGGAGCATCAAGAAGCCTCGTCGTCCAGCGAGTAGCCCGGCTCTCGCGGGAGCGGAGCGCCGGCACTTGGAGGTTCACCAATGATCGACAACCTAGCGATAGCCGTAGGCACTGCGATTGTCACCGTGATCGGGACGCGGTGGGTCGATACCCGCCGTCAGTTGGCGGGCGAACGAAGCGTATTGGCAGCTGAGCTGCGCGTGCAACTCGCGGAGGCGCACCGCCGTGGAGAGGCATGTGTCCGGGCAATGGAGACGGCGATGAGCGTGGCAGAGCGAGACGAGAATGGCGTGCCAACTGACGAGTTTCGTAAGGCTGCCGCCGAGTTCGGAAAGAAGCTGGAAGACCTCCGATCGCAAGCATCCGAGCTGCTTGTGCGTAGTTCCTTGAAAGTTCGCAGCAGTGTCAGCGATCCGGTGACCAGCATCCTCCAGTCCGGGGACAGACTCCTGAACTGGATGCAGTACGATGAGATTCCTGCCAAATGGGATGGTGACGAGGAAACCTTCTTGCTCGCGCAAACCAACAACCTGGCTTGTCAGCCAGACTTGCTCATCATGGTAGGTGCGCCACAAGCTACACCTGCTGCTGTTGACCCTCAACTGGCGGCGGTTCTCCGCAGAGTAGCTCGCCAAGAACGCCGCGAGGTACATCGCCAGCGTGTCCGCTGGCTCGCGGGCGAGTTGACAGGCAAGAACCGCAGGGAAGCGCGAGCACTCAGGGCACGACAGGATGCTGCCCGAGCGCGGATTGACCCGCTTGTGTCAGAAAATGCAGATAGGCCGGCTGGCATGAAGCACGAGGAAATGACATTCGATAACGCATGTATCTTCACAGCCCGCGTGGAGACGAACGTGCCCCAGGGAGGTGACGCCGGCCACGGCGGCAAAACCACGCTCACACTCACGGACGACGGCAGCTTCGCGTTTGGTTGGCCGCATAGTGCGGTCTCGGATGGGACGGTCGCGATCGAAGTGCTTGGCGACGTCGAGGCTCGCGTTCTGGCCGAAGCGCTGGCCTGGGCCGGCGAGCGTCTCCGCGCGATCATCGCAACCGAGGCAGCTGACTCAGCCTCTGAGACACGTTGAAGCTGAGCAGGGCTTATCCGCGCGCTACGCCCTGTTGCCGAGCCTGAGACGCCGCTGCCGAGCCGCGTCGCGCCCGCGATGCTGGCGAGCTGGCCGAGCATGAGGTTGTGCCGGCGCGCTTCGACGGCAGCGAGAATGGAGTCGGAGACGCCGCTCGTTCAGGAGCGGTGCCGCAAGGCCCACTGTGCTCGCCTGCGGCGCATCTGGGGCACGCGATGTGGGTCTGAGACGATCTGCAGGACATCCTCGGGCAGCGTGGCGTAGCCGGTGTCGGTGGTGGCGATGAGCGAGGTCTCGGTGAGGATCGCGGTGGCCGCATGTACGGCATCGTGAGAGCGCATGCCGCAGCGGCGCATCATCTCGGGAACCTGGCTGAGGACTTCGCCGATCTCGACCACCGCGGTGTCGCTCGTGTCGAGCAGCTCCTCCCACTCCCGTCGGTAGACGCCGAGTAGCCGTGCTGCGCGGGCGCGGACTCGGCCGTCGTATCGCTTCGGGCCGTGGGCGGCGTGTCTGCCCCAGCGTTCCTGTAGCGCGATGTTGAAGAGCGCGTCGTAGAGCTCGGTCTCGACAAGGCGGTTGAAGACGAGCAGCGTCCCGTGTTCGGCGCACTCGCTGAAGAATCGGCGCCAGTGCTCATGGGCACGCTGGGATGGCAGCAGGAACTCCACGACCACGCTCGTATCGAGCGTGACCGCACCAGGTGGCCTCCAGGTGTCCGAGCTGAGATCGGCTATGCCGCGCGGCAGGCGTGGCCGTCCCGCGCCGCCGCGGCTGCTCATCGCCGGCTATCGGCCGCTGCGGTAGAAGCTGCGGTCGACGATCACGTCGGTCTTGATGCTGCCCGCGATGCGCTCGATCGCCGCCACGCGCTCCTGCGGCGTCTTCAGCTTGGCCGCCCGAACGGGGATGGCCCTGCCGTCGCGGAGCTTCAGCGTCCGACGGCGACGTGGGCTCGTAGGTATCCTCTGCTCAGCCATGGTCCCTATCTTAGCCGGTGGCCCGGCGTCGAAGGCCGGGGTCCGTCCTCGGGCTGGGGTCCAATTTGGGGTCCAAATTGAGACGAACTCGGAGGCACTCAGAAGCACCCAGAGCCAGCAACCACGGGCCGTGTAGCCCGAGAAGCACTGGAACCAGCGGGTTGTGGTCCCGGCGGTCGGGGGTTCGAGTCCCCTCGCTCACCCCTCAGAAAATCCCTGGTAATGCGGGGATTTTTTGTTGTAAGCTCGGATCGAGAGTTCCCAAAAAGGGTGGGGTGGTAAGGAAAGTGGTAAGGTACCGAGCGGTAGGGCCGGAGCGGGGCGTCTTCGACAAGGGGCGCGGCGCGTCCTAGACTGATGACCATGACCACTTCCGCAGCCCTCGACACCGGGGCGACAGAGCGCAGAGCGCTGGAGCAAGAGCTCGCAACCTACGAGGCGCACCGTGCCGAGCTTCTTGGGCACGCCGCCGGGCAGTTCGCCCTCGTGCACGGGAGCGACGTCATCGGCGTCTTCGACACCAAGCCTGACGCGATCGCGGCGGGCTACAAGCAGTTCGGGAACGCTCCGTTCCTGGTCAGGGAGATCGTCGCCGTGGAAACGCCGCAGAACTTCGTATCCAACCAACTCGCCATCTGAGTGCCGTCGTTCACGGTGTCCCTGGCGGACCTGCGGGGGACAGGTCCGATCATTGATGTCGATGTAGCCGCTCCCCTCGCGCTTGAGGAGGAGCTGCGCCGCGTCCAGCAGCCGATCCCTCAGCCGGTCGGCCTCGCGGCGATGATCGACACAGGGGCGAGTTCATCGGTCATCCAGGAGGGGTTGGCGGCGCAGATCGGCCTCCAGCCGATCGGGGTAGCCAAGGTCAACACGCCCTCCTCGACGAACGTCGAATGCTACGAATACGCAGTCCGCTTCGCCTTCCCGAACAACGTGGTCGTGGCCGCCACTGTCATCGAGGCGCCTCTCAAGGGCCAGCACATCCAAGGGCTGATCGGCCGAGACGTGCTTGAGCACGCCCTTCTCGTCTACATCGGCTACACCGGGCAGTTCACGCTCAGCTTCTGAGCGCGCCTGCCGCTCAGCGCTGCTCGGCGCCGCGGCGCAGGCTCGGGGAGGCGCGGGGCAGCCCGCCGGCGAGGCCGACTGCGGGCTTTGCCTATGGCGTAGTGGAGTCCTGCGCTTCGACCGCGGCGGCGAGTTCGGCCAGGGTGACGCCGAGCGCGTCGATGATCCGGCGCACGCTGTCCCAGCTCGGCGCAGCCTGCGCGTTCTCGATCTTCGCCAGCGTCGCCACGGCGATCCCGGCGTGCCAGGCAACCGCCTCTTGCGTCATCGCGTGCTCGTCGCGCAACCGTTTCAGCGTGGCGGCAAGAGCCGCGTCGGGCTTGGGGGCACGTGGCACGGTGCGCACCTTGCCACGGAGGGGACGCAGACACCATGCCTTCAAAAACCCCTCGTTGACGCGGGCTCGTCCTCGGAGCCTCCAACGATAAGGAGGAACCGAAGATGACCGATGAGAACACCAGGACCGATCGGTGGTCGGTTTGGATGGCGGAACGAGCCATCGTCTTGCAGGCGCTCCGCGATGACCACGATGAGCGGTGGACACGCGCGGAGCTGGAGGAGCAGGTATCGGACCTCCCGCCGCAGGCCGTCCGTGACGGGCTTGTGCGCTTGGAGGCCGAGCGTGTCCTCGTCACCGAGGGCGAGCACGTCCTCGCGTCGCGGTGCGTGCGGCATCTTGACCGTCTGGAACTGGCGTCGATATGAGCCCTGGCGAGAGCGAGCCCGCAGACCGCGTTACGCACTGCGAGATCGGCACCGAGTACCTGCTGATCCCGCCGCTACTAATGCGACCGAAGCGATGGCATACCCGCGCGGAGCTGCATGAGTACCTGGACGACGTGGACCCCCGACGCGATCGACCGCGCACTCGATGACCTGCACGCCGAGAAGATCGTCCACCTCGATGGCGAACGGGTGCGCGTGTCGGCGTGCGCGCGCCACATGAACGAGCTGGTCGGCGACGTGATCGAGGAGGAGGACGAACGATGATCCCAACATCGACGTACGCCCAGCTTGGCTTCCCGGTGGGAGCGCGCGGAGTGGTTTGAAGCGCTCTCGGGCACGGTCGAGGCGTGGCACGCGGGATGGGAGCGCAAGCCCGCGGCAAGGCCGGAGCGAGCACTTGCCATGCTCGTGCTGCCCGGCGGGATGCCGCTGCCCGAGCGGGCGTGCGAGCAGTGCGGTGGGGAAATACCGCCAGAGCGCGATAAGCGGGCGCGGTTCTGCTCGGACGGCTGCGCCAAGCGCGCCGCCTACCTCCGCGAAAGAGAGCGAGCGGTGGCATAGGCCTGGGCGTACAGCCTGGGAGCGCTGGTGGACGAGCTGGTTGTCATGGCGAGGTGATTTGACCGATCAGCGCTGCCCTACGCTCCCCCGACCCCTCGCAGATGCATCGGGCATCGCGATTGCCGCGCTCATGCAGGCGGTGGCAGCCGTCCTTCCCTGGTAGTGTTGCCGCCGGTCGCCCTGCAAAAGTTCTTGCAGCAGGCTAGACGGACGGACGGCAACCTTCCTCCACTTGTCCCCTAGACTCCCCCCACCGAGGCCGCTTACGACTGTGCGAGCTGATGCCTTGGGGTCTCTCGCCCACCGGAGTTGACAGGGTCGTCGTGACTGCATTCGGGGTTCCTCCGCCGTACCGTGAGCCGCTCACGACTCTAGCCGGGCTGTCCGAGGACGACGCCACACGGCTCTTGGACGAGATCGCGGCACTCCCACCGTTCTCGCCCGTATCGCAGATCCGAGACGCGACCACAGTGGTACTTGGCGAGAACGCGACGCCCGGCGAAAGGCGGCTGGCGCTGCCACTTCTGGCACTTCGGGGCCAGCTCCGGCAGATGAGCCCAGAAGCCATCGCGGAGAGGCTCAGTCAGTCGACGGACCTTGAGCTCGACGAGTCGGGCCGCGCTGCCTTGCGCGAGCGGGCCGCGGCGATACTCGCTACTGCCGTCCTCACAACGACAGCCGTGGCCACGGACTTGCAGACCCAGAACGCGCGTAACTATCAGTCTGCCAGGATCGTGACGGACCTCAGGCCGGTGTTTCAAGACGACGTCGACGCGCAGCCAGTGGGTGGTGTCATCGTGGAGACGCTCCAGCTCCAGACATGGACTCGCGCCGGCGACTTGGAGTTGATCTTCGTCGCTATGGACGAGACGGATCTCCGGCAGCTCAGGTCAATCGTCGATCGGGCGCTCAGCAAGACGGAGACACTGAAGGCGTTTATGGTTGAGAAGGGGCTCTCATACTTCGAGTTGGAAAAGGAGGATGTCGAAGGATGAACATGTTTGCTAGGACAACTCGGCGAGCTGACCCCCCGCCTCCCTCGACGAAATGGCAGTACCTGAACTTCGACGAGAAGCGTGCTGGTCGCGCGGTTGCAGAGGGTGTGGAGCGCGTCATAGTTGTCGGTGGCGATCGTCCGCAGGTACATGAGCTGATTGCGGAGCACGTCATGGCACAGCAGCACATTCTGTTTGCCCCAAGCTACGGCCTTAGATGGGAGCCTCTGGCACCTGCACTACCACGCCCTCCAAGACCACGCCCGAGTGAGAGACAGGATCTGGTTGCAGGCGAGGACGATCCAGACACGGCTCTTGTGCAGTGGTTCGTAGAGCAGCAGGACGTAGCTGAGCAGGCGACGCGGGCCAGCGGGCTTGCAACTCCGGATGACTCCGAGGCCATTGACGAGGTGATACTCGCGCGGCCAAACGGGCCACGGTCACGGCGATCGTGGCGTGGTGGCGGCACCATGCACCGGCGTTAGTCGTGTACCGGGACCCCGGTGACAATCCGATCTCGTTCGGTGACATCTTCGAGAGCGTCCATCTGATCGACATCCACGTTGGGTCCGATGCGAGCGCCCTTGGTGGTGGACCAATGCCCCGGCGAGCCGCCGAGAGGATTGCCGAACACAACAATCTTGAGCTGACGGATTCCGGGGACATGATCCCCGTCTACACGCCGGCAATGAAACAGCACCCCGAAAAGTTCCACGTCCTTGGGCGGGGGTCCACGATGAAGCTCGACGCCCCGATTCGCGCGATCCTGTTGACCGACAGTTGCGCCGTGGACACAGCACTCACCGTTGATCGCAGGGGTCGCCGGGCGCAGGGCCGCCTCTTGTTTGCGCCCGTCGTTCTCACCGATGACGCGCACCTGAAGCGCTTGATCGAGAAGCCCGTATTCGGCCGCTTTCCGCTCCCGAAGGCGGAGATTTTCGATGGAGCAATCGCCGAACTCAATCGTTGCTTCATGGTGGATGTACGGGATGTGAGCCTCGATGATCGAATCCTCGGGCTCACCGAGGAAGCCTCGGAAGAGCTTGAGGTCGCGTGGAATGCGTACGCTCTCCGAAGAGGTCCACTCGTGACCGAGCGTAACGTCGCCAAGTTGGCGTCGATCATTGCGGGCGGCTCAAGCGACCCCTCCGAGCCGGATGGCCCCGCCGAGATGATCGGGGAAGCGCTGAACGTGGCTTGGCGCCTCGAAGGCGGCTCGTTGAGAGCGGCAGCGGAATCCCAGCAACTCGACACTGAGACGATCGACCAGCTGATAGCTGACCTCGTTGAACTTGAGGCAGCGACCCGGAAAGCACGCGAGCGCTTGTCGAGGGTCCGGGCTGACTGAGAGATCGCATGATCCGAAGGGGCGGTTTGCCACGAATCCAGGTGCAGGGTGGAGGTAGCAGGCGGAGTTGGAGAAACGGATGAGGGGCACGCCGGGCGGTCCGGCGTGCAGTGACCGGCGAGCTGAACTCGCCTTCCCGCGGGCGGCCTGATGATGGTTCCGCCTTCGGCTGCAGGCGATCACGGGTACTCCCTGGCGGGGGGCCGCCCGCTCTTGCTCTCAGGGGTAGATCGACAAGGCCGCTGGCGGTGCGGGTGGCGCGGGATCGCCTTGTCGCCACATCGGATCGGTGTCGCACTGCCTCGCTGGGGCGGGGTCGGCTTCATGCAACCCGTCCTTCGATGTAGGCGTCGAGGTCGTCGCGGTGCAGTAGGACGCGGCGGCCGTCGCGGCGGGGGTGGAGCTTGCCGAGGGCGATGAGGTCGTAGATGCGGTCCTTGCGGCAGCGCAGCCGCTCGGCAGCCTCGGAGACGTTCAGCCACGGCGAGACGACAGAAGTGCCCGTGGAGATGAGCGCGGCGGCACGCTCGGCGATCTCGGCGAGCTGCTCATCGGTGAGCCTGACGGTCAGCTCGATCATCGGTAGGACCCTCCTTTCACGACTCGCGGTTATGGGAATCGGCGTGTCCTCTCTGTGTCTATGACCGCGAGCACGCGAAAACGGCCAACGACTTTTCGCGGCACCCGTCCAGCGGCGTCCGCCTTGGACCCGTCACGGTGCCCCGCGGCAGCCGCATCGAGCCGCCCATGCGCGACAGGAACGCGCGTCTATGCGCTCGTTATCGTCTCGTCTTCGCCAGCGCTCGCGGCGCACAACAACGCCGTCGCAGACACGGGTATGAAATACCGGGTGGGCTGCTGTCCGGTCGGGTTCGTAGGGTCGTTTGACCGGGACAGGGGCTTCGTGGGAAGGACGCTTGTGGGCAGGCCGCCGTGCATTTGGGCTGAGAGCCGTCAATGACAGATGGCGCCCCTGCGACTCACCCGGTTGGGCTGAGAGCCCGAATCCGTAGTTGTCGCTGCCCGCGGTGCCTTCCATTCATATGTCCAGTTCGTGAAGGGAGCGGTTTCTCGTGAGGTTCTTTGGTTTGGATGTTCACCTTGATTTCTGCAAGGTCGCGGTCGCTGAGGGCGGCCGGGTCTCGCGGGTCGGTCGGATCGCGAGTACCCCAGAGGCGATCCGGGAGTTCGCGGCCGGCCTGAATGGCAGTGACCAGGTGGTGTTGGAGGCCAGCTGCGGCGCGATGATGATCGCCCGGCTCCTCGAAGAGAGCGACGTTGGGCAGGTCGTGGTGTGCAATGCGGCAGAGACGCGCGCGATCTCTCACGCGCGTGTGAAGTCCGATCGCTTTGACGCGGCGATGCTCGCCAAGTTGCTATCGGCCGGGATGCTCAAAGCGGTGTGGGTGCCGATGAGGCAACGAGTTCGTTGCGCCGGCGTGTCGCTCGCCGCGCGGGGCTGGTGCGGGCCGCACACGCGTGAAGAACGAGGTGCACGCGGTGCTCGCCGGTGTCTGCTCGGCCGCCGCCCGTGAGCGATCTTTTCGGCAAGCAGGGCCGGGTGTGGCTCACAGAGCAGCAGCTGCCCGAGGAGGAGGCGGAGACCGTCGCAAGCTGTCTGCGCCACATCGACTTTCTTGGCGGCGAGATCACCGCCCTGGACCGGGGGATCGCCCGGCAGGCTTTGGCGTTCCCCGGGTTCGCGCGGCTTTTGACGATCCCCGGTGTCACGTCGGGACCGCCGCCGCGGTGATCGCGGCGGTCGGGGACATCACGCGCTTCCCCACCGCCGGCCAGCTCGTTGCCTATCTCGGCCTGGACCCGAAGGTTCGTCAGTCCGGGTCAGAGCCCGCGCGCTATGGGCACATCTCAAAGCGCGGCGATCCGCAGGCCCGCTCGATGCTGGTCGAGGCCGCGTGGATCTCGATCCGAAGCCCCGGTCCGCTGAAGGCATTCGGTGAGCGCGTCCGCGCGCGTCGCGGCGCGCAGATCGCGGCGGTCGCTGTCGCGCGCAAGCTCGTCGTGCTCTGTTGGCATCTACTGACCAAGGATCAGGACTACGCGTTCGCGCGACCATCGCTGACGCGGCAGAAGACACGTCGCCTGGAACTCTTGGCCGGCGCTCCGCCGTTGGCGCGTCGTCATGGCGGGCCGCCCGTCAGCCCGACCAGCAGCCAGCGCGCAGCCGAGCGCGAGCTGCAAGCCCAGGCCGAGCTTGCCTACCGGCGGCTGGTCGCCGACTGGCGCACAACGGCCCCGAAGGGTGGTGCGGGTGCGACACCGGGGCGCGCATCTCAAAGGCCCTCGAAGGGCAAAGCCGATTAAAGAGGAGATCAGGGAGTTCGAGGCAGGCCTGAATGGCAGTGACCAGGTGGTGTAGGAGGACAGCTGCGGCGCGATGATGATCGCCCGGCTCCTGAAGAGAGCGACGTAGGGCAGGTCGTGGTGAGCAATGCGGCAGAGACGAGAGAGATCTCTCACGCGAGTGTGAAGACCGATCGCTTTGACGCGGCGATGCTCGCCGAGTTGCTATCGGCGGGATGCTCAAAGCGGTGTGGGTGCCGATGAGGCAACGAGTTCGTTGCGCCGGCGTGTCGCTCGCCGCGCGGGGCTGGTGCGGGCGCACCGCGGAAGAACGAGGTGCACGCGGTGCTCGCCCGGTGCTGCTCGGCCGCCCGCCCGAGAGCGATCTGAGCGGCAAGCAGGGCCGGGTGTGGCTCACAGAGCAGCAGCTGCCCGAGGAGGAGGCGGAGACCGTCGCAAGCTGTCTGCGCCACATCGACTTTCTTGGCGGCGAGATCAGGGTGGCAGATGCACAAGCGTACGAGCGCTGTGTGATCGCTGTGTGACGAACTCGTTGGCCGTTTCGGGCCGCTCACGGTCATCACTCATGTGATGACCGCAGCGAGCATCCCTGCCGCCCGCGGCGGCGACTACGCCCGCTACCTGGAGGGCAAGACCGTCGCACCCGAGCGCGGGGACTACTACCTCACCCCGGACGGCGAGTTGGCCCAGGCCCCCGGACGGTGGCTCGCGGACCCGCAGACACTCGAACAGCTCGGCGTCCGGCCGGACGGTCCCGCGGATGGTGAGGCGTTCGTCTCGCTGATGGAGGGCCGTCACCCACAGACCGGCCGGTGGCTGAGACGCGCAGGAGCAGACGGCGGCCGCGGTGGCGGGATCGACAGCGTGTTCAGCGCCCCGAAGTCCGTATCGACAGTGTGGACGCTCGGTGATCCGTGGCAGCGCGAGCAGATCGAGCAGGCGCACGCGAACGCTGTGGAGAGGGCCGTCGGGTACATGCGCGAGCAGGTCCCGGTCGTCCGTCGTCGCTACGGCGCCGGGGTGGTCGAGGAGCCCGCAAAGGACCTGATCGCGGTGGAGTACCGCCACACGACCGCTCGCGGTGTCTCGGGCGCCAGCGCGCCCGACCCGCAACTGCACAGCCATGTCGTCATCACGAGCGCGGTCCGTGAGGATGACCGGATCGTCGCCGTCGCCTCCCGTCCCGTGTTCCGCGCAGCGGGCGAGGTTGGCGCGTTCTACCGCTCCGCGCTCGCGGAAGAACTCGCCCGCGAGGGCTACCGCATCGAGCAGGGCACCGGCCGGGACGGCAAGTACTTCGAGATCGCCGGTGTCCCCGAGGGGCTGCGCGAGGCGTTCTCCGGGCGCTCCAGGGAGGTCGCCCGGGCTGCTGACAGGTTCCGTGCCCGGTACGGCCGGGCACCTGAGCGGGGGGAGCTGCGCGACCTCGCGCTCCAGAACCGCCGCGCCAAGCGGCTCGCTACACGCTCGGATCTCGAGAACGCCTGGCGCGAGACGGCCGGCCGATACGACTTCGGTCCTGACGAGGCGTTGCGCCTGCTTGCCGGCGAGCGTCCACTGACGACGCTGCGGCCGGTGGAGGACCGGATCGAGCAACGGCTGACCGAACGCCATGCCGTGTTCGAGCCACGGGACCTACGAACCGTTGCGCTTGAGCAGACCGCCGGGGAACTGACACCACACCAGGCGTTACAGATCGCGGACGGGATGGTCCGTGACCGGCGCATCCTCACGCTTGAAGGCGGCCGGATGACCACGCTCGCCGTCCGCGCGCAGGAGCGGGCGATCGAACGCCGCATGGCCAGCCTTGCCCGGCCCACCGGATGGGATACCGGCCTCAGGGCAAGAGCCGACGCTGCGCGTGAGGTCGCGGAGCGCATCGGCGCCCCACTCACCGACGAGCAGCAGGCGGCGCTGCGTGTCCTGACGGGTCCAGAGCGGGCCGCGGTGCTCGTCGGCCCCGCCGGCACCGGCAAGGGTGTCGTGATCGACGCGACCGCGCGGGCCGAGCAGATGAGCGGACGGGAGACGATCGGGATTGCCGTCTCCGGGTCCACCGCCGAGCGGTTGGGCGCCGACAGCCCGGCGCTTCGAGGGCAGACACTCACGCTCGACTCGCTTGTCGCGCGAGCGGACACGGGCAGCATCCGCGTTGGCCCGGACACGACTGTGATCCTCGACGAGGCGGGCATGGTTGACCACAAGCGCCTGGATGCGCTCACCGAACTGGTGGAGCGTTCGGGCGCAAAGCTGATCGCCGTCGGTGACGGAAAGCAGCTCCCTTCCATCGGCCCCGGCGGCATGTTCGACCGGCTCACCCAGCATGCCCCAACGGTGGAACTGGAAACCATTCACCGCACCAAGGACCCCGGCGAGCAGCGAGCGTGGCAAGCGCTTCGCGCGGGCGAACCAGAGCGCGCGATGGCGCACTACAAGGCCGGCGGACGACTCCACCTCTCAGACACCCGCGACGAGGCAGCCGAGAGCGCAGTTCAAGCCTGGGCGCAGCTCATCGAACACCACCCCATCCGCAAGGTTGCGCTAATCGCGGACGCATCCAACAAGGAGATCGACCGTCTCAACGCCCGCGCGCAGCACCTACGCAGCGAGCGCGGTGAACTCGGCGCCCACGAGTTCCCGCTATCGAGCGTCCACTACGGGCTACGCCAAGGCGATCACGTCGCGTTCATCGCCCAGCACCGTCCTCCAGGACAGGCCCGCGTCGAGAACGGCACCCGCTGCGAAGTCACGCGCATCGAGCGCGACCAAGCCGTCACGCTCACGCTGGACGGCTCGGGCCGTACGGTCCGGCTCGCCGGGGAGGACATGGAGTCCCTGCGGCTCGCCTATGCTCAGCACGTCTACCGCCAACAGGGCGCGACCGTCGATCGCGCCGTCGTACTCACCGGCGGCTGGCAGACCAGCAAGGAGACCGCCTACGTCCAGGCGACCCGCGCCCGTCACGGCACCGACTGGCACCTTGCCCGCGACCAGCTCGGCGAAGAAGGACAAGACCCCCAGCGGATCACACGCCTCGCCCAGAAGATGGCCAATAGCCGTGCGCACACCCCATCGCTCACGCATCCGGAGCGCCCCAACCCTGGCTGGGCTCTGAGCCACAACCCCCTACGACTGCGCTCGGCCCTGTCGCCGACACGCTGGATGACCCGCGCGCCCAACCGCGATAAGTCCGACCGCAGTCTGGGCCACGGACGGTGAACGACCGATAGATCGGCTGCGCATGATCCGGCGCGACGGGCTGCAACGGGTCGAGAAGCCAAGCAGGGACCGTCGATTTGTTGCGTCCTTGTGAACAATCCAAAGTTTGTCTCACATGCGGCGATCGGGTCTTTTGTGCGTCTGTCGCTGAGGAAGCCCCCTGCCCGGTGCTCAAAAATACCGATCGCTCATCGAGCTGCTACAACCATTTGGACGTATGGCATCTGTATCTGATAGAACCCATAGCCATCTATTCCTTCGAGCGAGATAGGGAGGCCCTCATGGGCGGGATGCGGTTTGGCAGGGCACGGGCGAGAGTCAACATGGGCTGGCAGGATGGTTTCGCGGACCCCGCCCCCAAGGCTCGGATCGGACGGACGGTAAAGGTCATCGGATATGTGTCGTTAGGCTTGGTCGGGGTCTCGGTCGGGCTTACAGGCGCAGGAACGAGCGCGGCTGCCGAACTCACGCCTCTCCCAGCTGCGAGCGCGAACCCGAACCTATATCGCTGCGTTAAACAGCCGGACGGCACTGTTCCCGTCCCTCCTTTGTTGCCGGGAGCCGCTGCTGAACGAGCTGCCGCTGGCAACCCGCCGCCTGCCTGTAGCGGTGGCATGGTTCCGGAACCTATCGCCGTTCATAGCTCTGCGGCGGTGCGGAAAGTACTGCCCAAAACTCCAGAAAGCGAAGCTGCGTTCGAATCGGGTCTCGTTACCCCTGCCATTCAGAACGAACGGCCCGGCTCATGCGAATATAACGGCACCTACGGCGTCTATTATTGTCACGTTTTCGAGGCCAGGGCTACTCCGAACAAAAGAGCCTATGAGTTGGGTGCCAACATGATTGTAGATGACCCTCCCACGGAACCCGAGGGAGATGATCCTTCTGAGCATTCAATCACGCAGCTTTGGGCGATCGATGGAAACAATGGATCAGATGTCGAGTTCGGATATGCGGCCGACCCAGGCTACTGGGGAGACGTATACAGTCATCTCTTTGTGACCTATGCCAACGGAGGGCAGTATCCGTTCTCATTTAATCCACCGTATCCGTTCTATGTTGGTTCGGAAGGATCACCGTACGTGGTCGGCGAGATTGTATCGGAGCCGGGGCAGCTCAGTGAAGCCTTTTTCGCCGTCCAGCGCTTCACTAATGGCAAAGGCGGCTATAACTGGTGGTTCTATATCAACGGCTACTGGATCGGGTATATGACCGAAGTGGATTGGAATCTCGGCTTTCCGATTTCTGATACCGAAATTCAGGTCGGCGGCGAGGTCGAGGGAGACAAGTCCGAGCCCTGCATTTGGATGGGTACCGGGTCGGTTGGAACAGAAGGGAACTCAGCCAACGTTAACAAGGCGGCGTATACATGGACGGCGAACGGCGGCAATGAATTGGGCACCGAATGGCTCTACCCCACAAGGTACCTGGCACAAGGCTATCCGATCTATAGTTACGGTCTCACCGAACCGAGTACAGGCACCATGCATTACGGCGGAAAAGGCTGGAACAACGGTGACTGTCCGTAGCCGCATGATCCAGCCAGGCTCACCAACACGGACATCTCCACCCCCTCCCAGGGGGTGGAGATCCGCCGCACAGCTTTGCTATCGTATCGGACATGGAGAAGGCATCATGAGCACCCATCGCGGAAGACCTATGTTGCGAAGACTAGTTGCTGTGTTGAGCGTGGCGGTAAGCCTGCTGGTGGTCGCGACGGCAAGTGCGGCCGTGACGACGGGCGAACCTACAGCTATCGGTGGTGGTACGGCTACGCTGACCGGCACTGTCACGGACGCGGCTCCCAGCAGCACTTTTCATTTCGAATTCTGGTGGGATAGCCAGCCGCAGTATGTGACTCAAACCAAGACAGAACCACTACCGCCAGGCTCGGAAGTGCGGGTGACACAGAAGGTTGAAGACCTGTCCTCGACAAGCAAAGAAGGTCTGGATTACACCTACCGGCTAGTCGTCAGCGAACCAGGCAATGTCGTAACCGGGCAGCCGGTCTCGTTCCAGACGACAAAGGGTTCCCCCATGTCTTTGCCTCCCCGTCCGTCTTGTCGCGTAAGAAAAGTGATAGGTTTACGACTCGCGAACGCGAAGCACGCCTTGTTGCGCGCCCCAGCATGTGGGTCTGTACATATCATGGTGGCTCCACAAGGACACCATTCACATGCGGGAAAGAACTATCGGGTCGTAGCGCAAAGCCCCCATGCGGGCTCGCTCATTCCCTGGGATGGCTCGATTACTCTCCGCGTCTAGTGTCCTGTTTGGTTGATACGTTGGCAGTAGCGTTTGATTGAGCCGAGAATCTGCTCGGCGCGGGTCTTGGTCCGGACGTAGGGGCGCCGTTGGCGGATGTCGGCGTCAGGGCGCGGACGAAAACCAGTAAAGCCTTGTGCGCCGCGACGCTGTTACCGTATCATCCGCTGCATGTGCAACTCTGTAGCGCATGAGCACGACACAAGCGGCATCTCAGCGGAGGGGCAAGCAGGCCGGCGAGCCGGTGACGAGGGTGATCCGCGTCAGCGTCTCGCCCGACACCTGGCGCAAGCTGCGGGTGCAGGCAGCCGAACGGGACCAGCCGATGACGGCGTTCCTCGGCGCGATCCTGGAGCGCGAGGCCGGCACGAGAGGCGATAGGTGATGGCTGCCCGCCGCGAAAAGACACGGACCCCCGGCATCTACAAGCGGGGGAGCGCCTACTGCTTTCAATACGAAGTGGAAGGCAAGCAGCATTGGCAGAGCGCCCGCACGCTGGATGAGGCGCGGCGCGCAAAGGCAGCCCGCACGGCCGACATCGCCCGCGGCGAGTTCCAGGAGCGCTCCCGCGTCACGCTGCACGAGTACGCCCGCGAATGGATCAAGCGCTACCAGGGCCGCGGCCGTCGCGGGTTCCGCGACCAGACCCGCGAGGAATACGACCGGATGCTTGAGGCGTACGCCCTGAAGTTCTTTCCCGCCCGGCTGCGGCTCACGGAGATCACACCGTCCAAGGTCGCTGAGTTCGTCGCGTGGCTTTGCGAACAGACAAAGCCCGCTCCGACGAAGGAGGCGCCGGACCGGCGCGAACCGCTGTCGGACAAGACGATCCGCAACGTGATGGGGCCGCTCCGCGCGTGCCTTGCCACCGCTGCTCGGGAGGGCCTGATCCGCTCCAACCCCGCGCGGGACATGGACTTGCCCCACCGGCCGACCGCCGAGGGCACCGAGGACGAGGAGGTTCGGGCGATGAGCCGCGAGGAACTGACCACGCTGCTCGCGCTCGCCCCGGAGCGCTGGCGTGTGCTCTTCTGGTTCCTGGCCGCAACGGGTTTGCGGATCAGCGAGGCCATCGCGCTCCAGTGGCGTCACGTGGAGCTGGACGGCACCAGCCCGCACGTCAAGGTCCGCCGCGGCGTCGTGCGTGGCCGTCTCGGTCCGCCCAAGAGCCGCCATGCCCGCCGGGAGGTCCCGCTGGACTATGCCCTTGCGCAGGCGCTCCGCGAGCGCCGCAAGGGCAGCGAGTGGCCCGGAGACGACGATCTCGTGTTCCCGGCGACCAACGGCGCCTACCTGCACGTCGGCAACACCCGCCGCCGGGTGCTGAAGCCGATCGCGGAGGAGGCGTGTCTGGAGTGGGTCGGGTTCCACAGCTTTCGCCACACCTGCGCGACCCTTCTGTTCGCCGAAGGCCGCAACGCGGTACAGGTCCAGCGGTGGCTCGGCCACCACTCAGCCGCGTTCACGCTCGCCACCTACGTCCATCTGCTCGACGGCGACATAGGCGAGCCGCTGGTCCTGGGGGGTGGTAAGGGTGTGGTAAGGAGCCCCACACCAAACGACACCACAGCCGCGGATAGCCAGAGGGCGAATCTTCAGCAGCAGAACTAAATCGGCGGACCCCACAACACCCCACGACACCACCGGATAGGGTTGTGGTCCCGGCGGCCGCGGGTTCGAATCCCGTCGCTCACCCTCAGGAAGTGTCTGGAAATCATGATATTTGCGGGTTTGCCGCAGAACTGGACGAGGCCCACCGCCTCGAAGCTCAGCTCTCGATCGGCGACATGTCGGCATAGCGATCGCCGGCCGTCACCCCGACGGGGGCGGCCTCGTCGATCCGTGCGAGGTCCTCCGCGCTCAGATCGATCTCGGCGGCGGCGGCGTTCTCCTCCAGATACGGGCGCCGCTTGGTGCCGGGGATCGGCACGATGTCATCGCCGCGGCTGAGCACCCACGCGAGCGCCAGCTGACCCGCCTTGATCCCGCGCTCGCGCGCGATCTCCTCCACGCGCTGCACGAGCGCGAGGTTGCGCGCGAGGTTCTCGCCCTGAAATCGGGGGTGGTAGCGGCGGAAGTCGCCCTCTGGCAGATCCTCGGGCGCCCGGAAGCGCCCCGAGAGAAAGCCGCGGCCGAGGGGGCTGTAGGCGACGAAGCCGATGCCCAGCTCTCGCACCGTGGGGAGGATCGCCTCCTCGGGCTCCCGCGACCACAGGGAATACTCGGTTTGCAGCGCCGAGATCGGGTGTACCGCGTGGGCGCGGCGGATCGTCCGCGGGCCGGCCTCGGAGAGGCCCAGGTAGCGGACCTTGCCCTCCAGCACGAGCTCGGCCATCGCGCCGACGGTCTCCTCGATCGGCACGGTTTTGTCGACGCGGTGCTGGTAGTAGAGGTCGATGTGCTCGACGCCCAGGCGCGACAGCGAGGCCTCGCAGGCGCTGCGCACGTACTCCGGCTTGCCGTTGACTCCGACCCGCGTGCCGTCCTCGCGGCGCTCGTTGCCGAACTTCGTCGCCAGCACCACGCGCTCGCGGCGGCCGGCGATCGCGCGGCCCACGAGTCGCTCGTTGGTAAACGGTCCGTACATGTCGGCCGTGTCGAGGAACGTGACACCGAGCTCCAGAGCCCGGTGGATCGTGGCGATCGACTCCTGCTCGTCGGTCGGCCCGTAGAACTCGGACATTCCCATGCAGCCCAGCCCCTCGGCCGAGACCCGCAGTCCCTGATTGCCAAGCGCGCGTGTCTGCATATCGTGGATCGCTCCTCTCGATGGCGGTGGATGGCTATAGAGCCCACGATACCTGCGCGAGGCCGCCGCTCCGCGGGGTATCTTCACGAGTGTCCCCATGGTGTTTCCGATCGATTCGAGGCTGGCTTCGGTCCGGCTGACCGCGGCGCTGCTTGCCTGCGTCGCCTGCCTGCTCGCGTGCGCCGCGACCGCGAGCGCCGCCGAAACCGCGAGCGCCGCCGAACAGACAGTCAGCTACACAGATCCCGCCGGCCACTCCTCGGCGACGAGGGGCGGAACAAGCCAATACCGCGACACCGGACCTCAGCAAGAGGCGATCACCGTCAGCTTGTGGTCGACCGATGGACAAAGGGAGAACTACAGTGGCCTCATATGCGATTCCAGCGGAGAAGAGGAAGAACAGTGTGACGACTACGACGTATTCGGCAACGGCTCGGTCGAAGCGAAGTCCCCGTGCGTGACGGGCGGCCTCGGCGTCCTGTGCCCCGACGCCGAATACTTCGTGGCGAGCCTCGGCACGAGCTCAAATGACAGCTACGTGCTCGACTCCCCGCTCCAGTACCAATCCGCAACCGTCAACGCCGGCAACGGCGGCGACTACATCGAGGGCACTAACCCGAGCGCAGGGGAATTCGAACCCGCGCTGTACCCGGACCGGGACATCTTCACGGGCGGCACCGGCAGCGACATCCTGATCGGCGGCCCCGGCAACGACGTACTGCGCGGCGGGCCGGGCAACGACACGCTCGACGGCCGTGGCGGCAACGATGAACTGTTCGGCGAAGGCGGCAACGACAGCATCTACGGCGGTGCGAGCGGCAGCAGCCTGGAGGCTGGCGGGGAAGGCGTCAACACGCTCGGATGGGAGTTCAATCTTTCCACCCCCGACGCAGGGCACTACGACGGCGGCAACGAGACGTTCGACGGCGCCGAAGGCACCTCCACCGTCTTCTTTGAAGGAGCGCCGGGACCGGTGACGGCGAAGGTTGACGGCCTGCCCGACAGCGGCGTGGCGGGCCAGAAAGACACGATCGAGACGAACATCGCCGAGGTCAACGGCAGCGAAAACGGCGACACGCTGATCGCCGGGACCACGCCGGTCACGCTCGACGGCGAGGGCGGCAACGACACCATCTACGGCGGCCCCGGCGGCGACACGCTGCGTGGCGGCGCCGGCAACAACACGATCTACGCGGAAGGCCCCGACGGTGCGGGCCCCGAGAACATCTTCGCGGCCGAGGAATACTGCAACCTCGAAGTCTCCTGCCCCGGCGGCAACAGTGTGATCTACGCCAACGACGCCTTTCAGAACCAGATCAGCTGCGGGCCGGGGGCCGACATCGTCTACGCCAACGCTCTGGATGTCGTCTCCACCTCGGGGATCTTCGGTTGCCCGACCGTCTATCGCTCCGCAGCGACAGGCAATCCCGGCGCCAGCGGCGGTGGCAACCCCGCCAGCGGCGGTGGTAACCCCGGCGGGGTCAGCGCCGGCACATCGAGCGTCGCGGGTGCTGTGACGAAGGGCAGCTCAGCGTCGCTGACGCTAGCGTGTGACGGTGCTGCATCGAGCACCTGTGTCGACTCGCTCACGCTGTCTGTCGTCGAGACTCTGCGCTCGGGCAAGGTGATCGCGGTCGCGGCCAAGTCGAAGACGAAGAAGCGAACCGTGACACTCGGTCACGTGTCGGTGACGCTCAGCGGCGGTCAGTCAAAGGCTGTGAGCATCCCGCTCGACAGCGCCGGGCGGGCGCTGCTTGCGAGCAAGCACAAGCTGCACGTGGAGCTGATACTCACGCAGACGAGCGCCGGCAAGACAGCTCCCGTGAAGGCGCTGACGCTGACGTTCACCGTGCCCAAGCGCCACCGCTAGACAGCGTTCCGTGAGTGGGGGCGTCGTTGCCGCCCGAGCGGGCGTCGCTGTTGCCCCGCCCGGTCGGACGCTCAGGAGTATCAGATGCCTACGGCCGGTCTATCTAGGTGACGGGCGGCGGCGTCCCGTCGATCGAGGCGGGGAATGCCGGGTCCCACGCGCACACCAGGCAGGCGTGGCGGAAGGCCGAGCGCGCGAACTCCAGCGCGGCGGCATGCGGGTTGGGGCTCGAGCGCAGGTCCTCACAGTCAAGGATGTACTCGCCGAGCGCATCCTCCCAGCGCGCGGCCGCGGGTGAGAGCGCGGCCGAGCCGAACCCGTCCGGCGCGGGGTGCGCGTAGGCGTAGAAGGCCGCTTTGGCGTAGCGCGCGTCACCCGGCCACCAGCCGACGGCGACCTCCTGGGCGTTCATCGCGTTGCGCATGATGAAGTCCTCCGAGGGGGGATCGGCGGGCAGGCCGGAGAAGAGGTTGACGGCGAGATCGAAGGAGCCCCACCACGCGTTGACCGGCGTCGAGCGTCCGCGGTAGGGCGCGCGGAACGCGGCGAGCACGAGCGCGGCGTGGGTCGCGGCGGCGAAGTAGGAGGCGACCTGGGCGGGGTCGTATGTGTGGTGCTCGTCGTCCTCGTCGAGTGCCACGCTCCACGCGACCTCCTGCGGGGTGGGGTCGATCGCGACGTCCTCGCCCGCCAACTCGCCGACCGCACCGAGCACCTCGCGCGTGACCTCCCCCACCGCCCGGTGCGGGGTCAGGAGGATGCGTCGCACGCCTCCGCCGGTATGCTCGACGAGCGCCTCGTGCGCATGCAGGTCAAGCGCGACCACGAGCGCCCCCGAGCCGTCGGGCGTCGGGAGCGGAGCGGTTTCCCAGCCGCGGGCGCTCAGGCGCAGAGCCGCGTGCTGGAGCTGGGGCTCGGGTGGCGCGAGCGCCACCGCCAGCTTGCCGAGAACCTGGGTGTGCGCATGCAACGTGTCGCAGGTCGCGCTCCACTCTTGATAGGACAGCGTCGACCACCCGTATGGCATCGCCCTACGCTATCAGCGCTCCGGTCGCCGCGGCCGGCGAGTCACCCAGCGCCCGCGGCGGGCGCCGAGCACCCGCAGTGCTCGGCCGCGGCGGCGCTCCTGATCGCGCGCGAGCTCGCGGTCTTCGCTGTAGCCGACTTCGAGAAACACAAGCAGCACCACCGCGGCCAGGCCGGCGGCGATCAGCACAATCGTGAGCACCTGACCGGTCAGGCCACCGACGAGGGCGGCGCATGCGCCGCCGGCGAGGACGAGCGCCAGGGCGAACCCAAACGCGAAGAGGCGTCCGCGGGGAGTCACGATCCAAAGGTACTCCGAAGTCGGTGCCCCCGAGCGAGCCTCCCGTCCCAAGCGCTGAGTAGTTTCGGTGCCGGTCGAAAATCAAGTAGCCCGCAGCCAGCAGGTTGCGGGCGACGCGACAGACGAGGAGGTGACCCATGCAGAGACCGACAGATGAACGGCAGCGCAGCGACGATCCGCGGATGGTCGAGCGAGCGATCGTCCTGCAGCTACTCAGGGAAGATCACGAAGAGCGCTGGACTCGCGCAGAGTTGACACGGGAGATCCCGGAGTTCGAGCCGTCAACGCTCGATGAGGCACTTGCGCGTTTGGATCGCGAGGGCGTGCTGCACCGGGAGCAGAGCTCGGTGTGGGCCTCCCGCGCCGCGCGGCGGCTGGACGAGCTCGAATTGATCAGCATCTGAATGGGGCTACCCCTTGCCGCCGCGGCGGTGCTCCAGGCCGCGGTCCTCGGCGATCAGGATGTCGCTCACGAGGCTCGGCGCGAACAGCCCGTGCTCGACCACGCCGGGGGTGGCGGACAGCCGAGCGGCAAGCTGCGCCGGGTCGCCAATCGCGCCGAGGTAGTCGGCGATCAGGTTGCCGTCCGGGCTGACGGGCACTTTGCGCAGCCGCGCTGGGGCAATCGCCGCAAGCGTGGTGTGCGGTGCGAAGTGCAGGATCTCGACGGGCACCGGCGATCTGAGTTGCGAGACAGCCTTCTCGACGGAGGCGATCACCACGAAGCGCCGGGCCGCAGCGGCGACAATCTTCTCCCGCGTATGCGCCGCGCCCCCGCCCTTGATCAGCCAGCCACGCGGATCGATTTGGTCGGCGCCGTCGATCGCGATGTCGAGCTCGCCGAGCTCGTCGAGCTCCACGATCTCCAGGCCGAGCGCGCGGGCGGCCCGGGCGGTGGCGGGGGAGGTCGCGACGCAGCGCAACCCCTCCAACCCGCGCGCGGCGAGCGCCGGCAGCAGGTGAGCGACGGTCGATCCCGTTCCCAGCCCGACGCGCGAGCCGGGGAGCACCAGCTCCGCGGCGGCCTCGGCGGCGGCGCGCTTGTGGCGTCGAGTGGCGCTCTGCTCGATGGTGCCCTGTGCGCCCAGGGCGGCGGTTCGATCGCGCGCGGGTGTCATGGTGGGCGACCTTACAGCGCTGGGCCGGCGCGGCGTAGCGGTGGCTCAGGAGCCCGCGACGAGCGGCGCTCCGGGCTCGGGCTCGGCCGACCCCGTCGCCACATCGCCAGCGGGCGGCCCCTCGCCGCGCAGGAAACGCCACACCGACAGGCAGGCGAGCACCGTCATGATCGCCGCGCTCGACAGGCACCACTCGCAGTACTCGTGCAGCGAGAACGCCTCACGCGAGGTGAGGTAGGCGGAGAAGCCGAAGCCGACCAGCACGAACGCCATCGTGACGAAGCGCGTCTCTTCGCGCTGGGGCACGAGCAGCGAGGCGAGAATCGTCACGTACCCGATCAGGCCGATCAGCGCGACCGGCACGCCGCCGAGCTTCGAGTAGATCGAGGTCTGCACTTTCAGGCAGGTGTTGTGCGTGGTGCTGCACAGCGGCGGGATGCCCGAGTAATGGACGTAGGTCAGGTAGCTTGCGACCCCCAGCCCGATCACGGTGAGCACGATCATCGCGATGCGCAGCGCGCGGTCGCTCATAGCCAGTTGGCGACGCTGGGAGAAAGGAAGGAGGAGGAGGGGGGGAGGGGTTGTGGGGTCATCGCCATCACCGCACGCACCTCCCTATGAAAGCAGTTTGTTGATCGCCGCTTCGAAGCTCGAAGGTTCTTCGAGGTTGGGGTTTTCGAGCTTTTCCATGTGCTCGCCGCTCTTGCCGATGAGGAAGGACGGCGTGCCGGTGAAGCCCTCGGAGTTGGCGATCTGCGCGTCGTGCGTGACCTGTTCGCCGTAGGCGGAATCGCTGCGCGCGGCGCTCCAATCAGGGAGATTGAGGCCCGGAACCTGCTCCGCGAGGTTCTGGAAGTAGCTTTCGGTGGCGTAGCCGCTGTCCTCCTGGCCCTGCTCGTGGTAGAAGAGCTCGATGAAGTACCACGCGAGGTTCTGCTTGCCGGCGGCGTAGGCGGCGATCTGCTGATCGCGGAATGTTTCCTGTTCGCGGGTGGCGGTCTCCAGCGAGTTGTATTCGATCTTGACCTTGCCGCTGCGCACGTACTTCTGGATGACCTTGGGCAGCGCGCCGAGCGTGAACTGCCTGCAGATCGGGCACTCCAAGTCGCCGAAGTACTGCAGCGTCACGGGCGCGTTGGGGTTGCCGAGGACGTTGCCCGACTGGGGGATGCCACCGATGGTCGACTTGACCAGGGCGACGGTCGAGTTCTTCTGGTTGCCGGTGGCTAGCCCGCTGCCGCCGTTGCTGCCGCCGCTCGAGGCCACCACGATCACGATGATGATCACGACCACGACGCCGATCACGCCACCAAGCTGGATCAGGCGTTTGCGCTGCGCCGACTGGGCGGCGGCGGCCTCCATGGCTTTGCGTTCGGTGCGCGCCTGCTCGCGGCGCTCCTTGCGGGTGAGGTCGGGATCGGGGCCCGATGCGGGAGTCATGGCCCAACTTTTACCGGTTCTGGATCAAGTTTGCTTAATGCGTCCCCATGCGCTGCCTAAAGTCTCGCGTGGCGCTGCCGGGCGGGAGATCGTGCGCCGGCTCGCTGGGAGATCGGGTGGGGCTCCGCCGTCAGACCCGACCCGGGCGGCGCCGCGCGGCGCGGATCGCCACACTATGGAGTTGGAAACACCCCGCCTCCGTAGCTCAGCTGGATAGAGCATCGGACTTCTAATCCGAGGGTCGCAGGTTCGAGTCCTGCCGGGGGCTTGCTTTGCCTAGAAAGACAGTACGCAAGCAGAATCTCGTCGCCGGCTCAAGCCGCTGAGGGTGGCGTCGCGCGCGCCGCGGGAACGACCGTACCGAACAGGCCGCGGAGGGTCGCCGCGGCGAGGGCCATGTAGTCGAAGTAATCTCGCCAGAGCACGATCTTCCCGTCGTGTACCTCGAAGCGCCCGCATACCCAAATCTGGACCCGCAGCCGACCAAACTTTAGGACATCGGTGCGCTCGGTCAGGACAGTTGGTCCGTCGGCTGAGATGGCATGCACGTAGACCTCGAACCCGGCGCCGGCTCGGCCGAGCGTCGCCTGAAAGGCGCGGCGGACGCGCTCACGTCCGCGTATCGTGGGCAATCCTACGTTTGTGTACGCCACATCGACCGCCATCAGCTCAACGGCCCCGTCGATGTCCTCACGGCGAAGGAACTCCAAGAATTGCTCGACGACCGGGATGGCGGTGGAATCGGCTCCCGATTGACTGCCCGGCTCTCCGGTGGCTTCGCTCGCAGGCTCGCGCATGGCTGTAAGCATTATGCCGAGTTTGGTGTTGCTCGGGCGCGCGTGAGCTCCCGGCTCAGCGCATGGATCGATCGCTCGAGCTGCTTGATGCTGGCGGTCTCGACCCGATCGAGTCCGACCGCCCGGTTGATCCAGGCGTTGATCTCACGGTGGCTGCGCCCGTCCCGGCGGTGCAATTCCGCCACCAGGCGGCTACGCTCCTGGCGCAGCTGCGCTTGGCGCTCGAACGCGGCCATCGGGGCTGGCTCGGCAATCTCCTCGGCCACGGTGGCGGGGGTGTGCGCTCGCTGGGGCGGGCCGAACAGGGTCATCTGGGCGGCGAACTCGGCGCTCAGGGGCACGAACTCCGCGGTGGGTGACGGCTCGCTGGCGCGCCGCTCGACGGGCTCCTCCCAACCCTCCTCTGGCTCGTCGCGGTGCAGGGCGTGGCGCAGCTCGGTTTCGACCTCCGAGGCGTGCACACGCAGGGTGGGGTCGGCAGGCAGGTACAGCCAGCTCGGCTCGGTCCCGCTGGCCGATCTTCGATCGGTGGGGATCGTGCGCACGAACCGTCCGACGATTTGGCGAAAGATCAGCGGTGTCTTGGCGGCCGTCGCGTATACCCCCACGCGTAGCCGTGGGATGTCCACGCCCTCGGAGACCATGTTCACCGCCACGATCCACGGCTCGCGCGAGCTGCGGAAGTCCGCGAGCTTGCGCGCGGCGCGGGCCTCGGTGTGCAGCACCACCACCGGCGGGCGCCCGGTGGTCTCGCCCAGCAGCTTCGCGATCCGCCGGGCATGGGTCGCATCCGCCGCGACCGCGAGGCCGCCCGCGTCGCGGTGGCCCTCCGCGCGCAGCGCCCCGAGCTTGGCGTTGGCCTCCTTCAGGATCCGCCGCAGCCCCTCCGGCAGCTCGGTCGAGATCGCGGTGCGATAGCGGCGGCTTGCCTCACGCGCGCTCAGTACCGTCTCGAACGAGGATTCGACGACATCCTCGCCGCTACGCCACGACAGGGTCCCGTCGAACGTGACGAATGCCACCGGGCGGCAGATTCCCTCGGCGACTGCCTCCGCATAGGTGTAGGACACGTCGGGCACCACCACCCCGTCATGGTCGTAGCGCACCCCGGGGATCGGGGTGGCGTCAGAGCGAAACGGGGTCCCCGACAGCAGCAGCCAGCGGGGCGCCGAGGCGAATGCCCGTTGAAAGCTGGTGCCCCACGCCAGGTCCTCGCCGAGATGGTGGGCCTCGTCGACGATCACGAGCGTGTCCGTGGGCACCTTGGTAGCCCAGCCGTGCGGATCAGCCGCCACGCGCGCATAGGTGACGGCAACGCCATGGAAGTCGCGCGGTGGGTTCGGGCCCTTGGCGTCGGGCTGCAACTGCATCCCGAGCACCGCCGCGGCGGCCGCCCACTGACGGGTGAGGGGTGTCGTCGGACAGAGCACCGCCACGCGCCTGACGATTCCCTTCGAGAGCAGATCCTTTGCGAACTCGAGCGCCGGGCGCGTCTTGCCGGCGCCCGGCGCGGCGGAGATCAGGAACGGTCCCTCTCGCCAGTCGGCCATGCGCTCGAGCGCACGGTGCTGCCACGGGCGCAGGGATGTCGAACGGGAGGGCGTCAAAGAGCCCGGCATCCTGAGGCATGCGGCGGACGGATCGCACGGCGCCTGCGACCGCGGCGCGGTGGACGCCGGCGAAGGTCGCCGACTAGTGGATCCGAAGCCCTCGCCGACGCATCCCGGGACGCTCTTACTAGTGGTTTCCGTGGGAATAGTGCAGCGCCCCGCCCGTCAGGCGGCGCAGGGTGGCATTGCTGGGATCTGAGAGCGCGCGCACGATTCCGCGACGGCGATCGAACAGCTCGGGCTCGGTCAGGTTGAGTGTTCGTGCGATCTGCTCGGCGGGGATGCCGTGCGCGAACATACCGAGCAGCGGCTTGTCCCGTGGCGCCAGGCCGGCGATCAGCGTGGTGAGCTCGGCCCGGGGGATGACGGGCAGCGTGCGGCGTCCGTTGCGGGCGGCGTGGATCGCGTCGATCAGCTCGTGGGGCAGCGCGGACTTGGCGATGACGGCGTAGGCGCCGGCGACCAGCGCCCCGGCAACGAGCGCGACTCCGGGGAAGGCGGAGTAGACGACGACGCGCGGGGCGAGGGGGAGGGCGCCGAGCCGGCAGGCGAGCTCGAGGCCGCTCTCGCCGCCCATGTGGAAGTCGACCACGGCGATTTCGGGTTGCAGTCGCCGCGCTGCCGCGAGCGCCTGGGTGTGGTCATCCACGCCGGCGAGTACCTCGATTCCGCGTTCGTCGCCCAACAGGCTGGTGAGCCCGCGCAGCATCACCGGATGATCGTCTACGACGAGCACGGTGAGCGATCTGAGCGGGATGGCCGACGAGGCCGGACGCAGTGGCACGCGCCGCCGGGCCGGGGGGTGTTGTGAGGGAGCGGGGAGCCCGGCGGCGCTGAATGCCATGCACAGAGAATGCGCTTCACGTGTGCTGGCGGCAATGGAGTGCAAGCCCCATCCTCTGGCTCAGGGCTCTATGAGACCACGGCGGATCGCGTAGCGGGTGAGCTCGACCCGGTCGCGCATCCCGAGCTTCTCGAGCATGTTCGCGCGGTGACGCTCGACGGTCTTCTTGCTGATCGTGAGGGCCTCGGCGATCTGCTGGTTGGTATGACCCTCGGCGATCAGCTTGATGACCTGCAGCTCGCGTGGGGTCAGGGGGTCGGGGTGCTCCTCGGCGGGTCCGGCGAGGTAGTGACGGACGATCTCGGTGACGGCGGCGGGGTAGAGAAACGGCTCGCCGCGCACGGCGGAGCGACAGGCGCGCACGACGTCGCGGTCGGCCAGCGACTTGAGCACGTAGCCGCTGGCGCCAGCCTGCAGGGCCTCGTAGAGGAACTGCTCGTTGTCGTGCATCGAGAGCATCAGGATCTTCAGTGCGGGGCGCTGGCGGTGGATTTCGCGGGCGGCATGCAGCCCGGTCATACGTGGCATCGAGATGTCGAGGAGGGCGAGGTGCAGGTCGTCGTGGGCGAGCGCCATACGGACGGCCTCCAGCCCGTCGCTGGCCTCGGCACGGACCACGAGGTCAGGTTCGCTTTCGAGCACCAGCCGCAGCCCCTGGCGCACGACGGCGTGATCGTCGGCGAGCAGGATGTTGGTCTTCAGCGCGGTCATGTGCCCTCGGTGTGGAGCGGAACGTCCAGATGCACCTCGGTGCCGGCGTGGGGCGCGCTGGTGATCCGCAGGGAGGCGCCGACGAGCCCGGCACGCTCGCGCATGCCGCGCATCCCGCCACCCTCGCGGTGCCCCTTACGCATGCCGCGCCCATCGTCGCGGACGCTCAGCGTGAGGCGATCGGAGCGCAGCTGCAGAGCGATGCTTACACTGGCGGCGCCCGCATGGCGGACGGCGTTGGTCAGCGCCTCCTGGGCGACGCGGTAGATGACGAGTTCGCGCTCCGGCGATTGAGGCGGGAGGTCCGCGGGGATCCGGCAGGCGATTCGCAGCCCGGACTGCTCGCGCATTCGCCGAGAGAGTGCCAGCAGCGCCACGGCGAGGCCGAGATCCTCGAGTGGCTCGGGGCGCAGGCGCTGGGCGATGCGGCGGACGTCGTCGATGCTGGCGCGTGTGGTCTCGAGCAGTTGCTCGAGTGGTTGGGCGAGCTCGAGCGGCGCGTCGCGTGAGACGCGTGCCAGCCCCAGCAGCACCCCGGTCAGCGTCTGACCGACCTCGTCGTGCAGCTCCCGTGCGACTCGCAGCCGCTCGTTCTCCTGGGCCGAGAGCACCCGCCGCGTGCTCTCCAGGCGCTCGGTCTCGAGCTCGTCGAGCATCTCGTTGTAGGCCTGCGCGAGCTCCGCGGCCTCCGACGAGGCGCTGGGCACCTGCAGGCGCTCTCCGGACTGCAGCGGGTCGACGCGCCGCAGGAGCGCGGGCAGGTGGGTCAGCGGGGCGAGTGCGTGGCGCAGCAGCAGGGCGTTGGCGAGGAGCGTCACGGTCAGGGTGACGGCGAGGATGGCGGCGTCGTCGGCGGCGATGTGCGCGAACGGAGCGGGCAACACGATCGCGATCGCTACAGCCATCGTCGTGACGAGGGCGCCGTTCAGAGCGAGTACGCGCCAGAAGAGCGGCAGGTAGCGACGGGTCGCCGACGGCGACGGGTCGGAGTCAGTTGGCGTGGCGCCGGCGACCGCGGTGGCACGGCTCGCCGCAATGGCGTCGGCGACACCATCCGAGCGCCCGCCGACGGCGGCGCTCCCATCGGAACGATCCGCGACGGCATGCGCGAAACCGGCTTGCTCGTCCGCTTGCTGCACGGCAAGTCACGCTAGCGCGCCCGTATGTACCCCGGTGGAAGATGGGGCCTTGACCTCATGGTGGTCGCACGTGATCGGCCTGAATATGGTGGACGTGACTGAGCATCGCTCGACCGGCTGGAGGCGAAGACGTTCGCAGCCTTTTGGTCGAAGAGCGACAGAACGGCGGCCCCCTCTCCCCACTACGTGTGTGGGCGCCGTTGTAGGTACAAGTTCGGTCGCACGGCACGGGCAAAGGGACGGAGCCCCAGCCTGTGCCGCTTAGCTCATGCGCGCTGCGGATGGTGCGCCACACGGGCGGTCGGAGGGGGCGAACTCGATGACCTGCACCCCACATAGGAGGAAGAAGACGCGATGGCGATTAGCGCGGCGAATATCGACGAGGCGAAGCTCGAAGTATTTATGGGACAGGCGGTGACGGACATGGGCGCGATCATCAGCGCGCCGCTGTTCCTGATCGGCGAGAAGCTCGGCCTCTACAAGGCGATGGCGGGCGCGGGGCCGTTGACCTCGCAAGAGGTGGCCGAGCGCGGGGGCGGCTGAGGGTTACGTGCGCGAGTGGTTGCGCAACCAGGCGGCGGGTGGCTATGTGACCTACGACGGGGAGAGCGATCGCTACACGCTGCCCGACGAGCAGGCGCTCGCGTTGGCCGACGAAGACAGCCCGTTCTACATCCTTGGCGCGTATGAGTTGATTGCGTCGCTGTATGCGGACGAGGAGCGTATCGCGGAGGCTTTCCGCAGTGGCTCGGGGATGGGTTGGCACGAGCACGACCAGCGGCTGTTCCGCGGCACGGAGCGCTTTTTCCGACCGGGCTACCGCTCGCACCTGGTGACCGAGTGGATCCCGGCGCTCGACGGCGTCAAGGAGAAGCTGAAGCGGGGGGCGAAGGTCGCCGACGTGGGTTGCGGCCACGGGGCGTCGACGATCATCATGGCCGAAGCGTTCCCCAACTCGCGCTTCTCCGGCTTTGACTACCACATGCCCTCGATCGACCGCGCGCGTCAGGCGGCCAGCGATGCGGGCGTCGATGACCGCGTCGTGTTCGAGGCGGCGTCAGCCAAGGAGTATCCGGGCAGCGACTATGACCTGGTGTGCGTGTTCGACTGCCTGCACGACATGGGCGACCCGGTAGGAGCGTCGGCGCACGTGCTGGAGACGTTGCATCCCGACGGGGCGTGGATGATCGTCGAGCCGTTCGCGAAGGACCGCGTGGAGGAAAACTTCAACCCGGTCGGCCGGGTCTTCTACGGGGCTTCGACGGTGATCTGCACGCCCGCGTCCCTGTCCCAGGAGGTTGGGCTGGCGCTTGGGGCGCAGGCAGGTGAGGCACGCTTGCGCGAGGTGCTCACCCAGGGCGGGTTCAGCCGGGTCCGCCGCGCGGCGGAGACTCCGTTCAACATGATTCTGGAAGCAAAACCGTAGAGCCCGGGAGGCGTCCTGTAGGGCGGCGAGGACGCATCGGCGAACACCATTGTTGCTAGGCGCGTGGCTTGCGCCACATCGCCCAGACACGTGGTCCGCGGGGTAGGTGCAGCTCTTGGGTGACGCGGAATCCGTGGCGGGCGTAGAAGTCGATGTTGCGCTGCTTGGATGACTCGAGATACGCGCCCACCTGGTCGCTGTCGCAGCGTTCGAGCACGGGTGCGAGCACAGCTGAGCCGTGGCCGCGTCCTTGTTGGGCGGGGTCGGTGCCGAGCACCGCGAGGTACCAGTGCGGCTCTGTGCGGGGGTGGGCACGCTCGATGCCGAGCATGCCCATCGCGATCAGCGGAGCGCGAGCGATCAGGCCGGGGTGCAGCATGCATGCGGCGAGCCGTATGTCCTGGCGTGGCGACGTTTTCCAATGTTCCGGCGGCGCCCACAGTGCGGCGCTGGTCAGCCCGGGCGCGCTCCAGACCTCGCCGTGGGGGAGCAGTTGGCGCAGGCGTGTGCCGTGGAAGCGCTTGAGCATGCTCGAGCGCAGCACGTCGGGACGGCATGTCCACGTCGCTACCGGATCGTCGTGGAACGCGCGGGCGAGCATCCGCGACAGCGCGGGTACGTCCTGTGGTGTGGCTCGCAGTGCTGTGAGTTGGCCCACGGCGTGACCTGTGCGTCAACCGGCTCGGGGTGAGGGCTTTGGTCGGGGGGGATCGCTGGGCGTGCTCTCAGCGGCGGCGTTGAGGTAGTCGCCGAGCAGGCGGTGGCCATGGGATGGGCCGACGAGGCGGCCCGGGCGCAGGGTCATCTGGCCGCTCCCGTGGTCAGCTGTGGTTGTGTGCGGTGGATTGGGCATCGAGGCACTAGATTGACGCATCTCTGGTCTATGTGCCAGGACCAATTTCGTGTTCTAGAGAGGACCAATGCCTGAGCTTGAGCTGCTCATGGAGATCGATCGCGAGGGTGGGCAACAGTTGCATGTGCAGCCACCGCCAGCAAGACGCTCGCGCCGGGACTGCGCCTTGCCTGGAGCGTTCTGCCCGCGGCCTTGATGGGACCGGTCACGGGCGAGAAGACACTCGACGATTATGGCACGCATGTGCTCGCGCAGATCACGCTCGCTCACTTCCTCGAGCACGGCGAGCTCGACCGCCACCTGCGCCGCATGCGCCCCCACTACCAGCAGCGCCGCCAAGCACTCGCCGAGGCGGTCGCGCGCCACCTCCCCCACGCGCGCATGCACGGCATCACAGGGTCCACGCTCAGGGTGCGCCCTAGGCCCGCTTGGGCTTGACATCTGCGAGGCAAAGTGTTACGTTTTGCTCACGGGCCAGTTCTCCTGCTGTTGGGGGTCTGGTGTACATAGGGTCCAGTTGGGGTCATACCGTCTTGTGGTTGACGTCAAGCGCTCGCAGGGTTTTTGTAGTCATGGGAGAGGGTCTGGATCGGAGCGATGAGGGAGTTGTTTGAGCGTGGTTTCTAGTGGGAGATTCATGAGGGGTATGTGCGCGTCGGCCCGGTGGGCTGATGCTAGATGCGCCAGCTTGGCGCTGTCGCATCTCTCTCTCTCTCTCTCTCTCTTCGGCTAGTGGTTTAGCCGAGGGGCTTCCTCGTCGGGCGCGTTCGCGCCGTCTTTGCTTTGTCCTCGCGGGGGGTGGGTGCTGAATGCCCGCGTCCGCGCGTGTGCGTGTGGGGGAGCGTTCCCGGCCGGTCGTGGAGCGGCGTCCGGCGCGCGGGTCAAGGCGGCTGGTGTTGCCGTTGGACACGCCGCGGGTGCAGGTGGATGAGATTCAGCGTTCGCGGTTGTTGGTCGCGGCGGCGGCGGTGATCGACGAGCTGGGTTATGAGCAGACTTCGGTGGCGCGGATCACCGCGCGGGCGCGGGTGTCGCGGCGCACGTTCTACGACCTGTTCGGCAACCGCGAGGCGTGTCTGGTTGCGCTGCTGGACGAGGTGGCCGGGCGCGTTGAGCAGGAGCTTGCGGCGGCGGGCTTGGAGGGTTTGGCGTGGCGTGAGCGGGTGCGCGGGGGCCTGTGGGCGATTCTTTCGTTCCTGGATGGCGAGCCGGTGTTGGCGCGGATCTGTGTGGTGCAGGCGCTGCATGGTGGCCCTGGGGTGCTGGAGCGTCGTGAGGAGATTCTTGCGCGTTTGGCGGCGGTCTTGGATGAGGGTCGCGGGGAGGGCTCGCGTGGTGAGGAGTGCACTTTGGTGACGGCGGAAGGCTTGGTGGGTGGGGCGCTTGGCGTGGTGTATGCGCGTTTGCGTACCGGTGACTGTCATCCGTTGACGGGCCTGTTGGACGAGTTGATGGGGATGATCGCGCTGCAGTATCTAGGGTCGCGCGCCGCGCGTCGCGAACAGCGTCGTCCCGCCCCTGCGTCAAGGCTGGCGCGCAGCGAACCAGTTTCCGCGCACGCGGAGAAAGACCCGTTGGACGAGGTGGATATGCGTCTCACCTACCGCACGGCGCGAGTGTTGGAATGTATAGCTGAGCTGGGTGGGCGAGGTTCCGGTCCGAGCAACCGCGCGGTCGCGGAGAGCTCGGGGGTGACGGACCCGGGGCAGATCTCAAAGCTGCTGCGGCGTCTTGAGCGTCTGGGGCTCGCGGTGAACACCGGCGGGGGCCGCCAGAGCGGCGAGCCCAACGCGTGGCAGCTCACGCCGCTGGGCGCGAAGGTCGCCCGGCGTCTCAGCGTTCTCACCCTTGACCGGGAGCAGGCCGCATGACGCGCCACCTCAGATCGATTGACCACTTCACAACCTCGACGAAGGAGAACAAGGTGAACCCACCAGAGCAGATCGCGAAGCCCGCCGTCACGCCGAAGACCGGGCGCTTCGCGACGCTCCGTGGCCTTCTCCAAGCCCAAGGTAGTGGTGCGTCCGTCCGCGGCCCGATCGCCGCGCTGTTCGTGGTTCGTTCCCTCGTGGTCCTCTGTGCGCTCGTCGGCCTCTTCGCGTTCTCCACCGCCGCCGTCGCTCAGGCCGAAGTGCCCCGGCTGATCTCTGATGGCAGTTTCGCTGCGACGGTGCCGGAGGGTGTCGCGGTCGATCAGTCAAGCGGCGATGTGTATGTGGCGGCTCTTGCCTTTGCGAACATCAATAAGTTCGATGGGTCGGGCACGCTGATCTCGCCGCCGTCTCCGTTTGGGCAAGGGCCGTCAGGTGAAGAAGGGCATTTCTCCGGTGCGGCCGTGAACCCGACCAACGGCGATGTGTACGTCCTAACAGCCGGCACGAACGAACACGGAAACGCCGAAATCGACATGTTTGACCAGAACACGGGCGCACCGGTGGGAGAGCCGTTTGAAGTGCCGCCCTCGAACAACTCTGAATTTGGCACGGTTGTGCAGATCGGCGTTGACTCGGCGGGGAACGTGTATGTGCCGGTCGTACCGCAGAACGAGGTGCTCGAGTACAAGCCCTCGGAATGCCCGGCGCTGCCGGAGCCCTGCACGCTCACACCATTGAAGACGTTCACCGACGGCGGCGCGTTGAACGGTCCGACGGGTGTCGCTGTCGATTCCGCGGGAGATCTGTGGGTCGCGGATTCGGGTAACAACCGGATCGAGGAGCTCAACCAGAAGGACGAACAGATCACTGAGATCAACAGCAAAGGGGTGCTGGACGCGATCGCGCTGGACGGTCACGGGGACGTGTTGGCGATCGTCAAGAATGGCGCTGACTTCTGCGGCTCGGTGGTGGGGGCGCCGCCGTGCTCGCATCTGGTCGAGTACGACAGCGCGGGTGTGCAGGTCGCCGATCTCGGCGCGGGCTCCTTCGAAACCGGTAGCCCCTACGAGTTGCCGCCGATGGTTGCCGTCAACGAAGCGGGCGGCCTGGTGTACGTGAGCGATGGCGCGGGCTCAAAGGTGTCGGTGTTCGCGCGGCCGACCCCGCCGCGCGTGCAAAAGGAGTCCTCCGCCGAAGCCACGACCTCCGAAGCGAAGCTCGGCGCGCTCGTTGACCCGGGTGGGCTCGCGGCGACGTACCGTTTTGAATACGACACGAGGGAATACCGGGAAGGCGAAGCGCCTCACGGTCAGAGCGCGCCGTTCCCCGAAGGCAGCGCCGGTGAAGGCCTCACCTCCCACGCGGTGTGGGCCGCCGCGAGCGGCCTGCAACCGGGCACGACCTACCACTATCGCGTCGTCGCCACGAACGAACTCGGCACTGTCTACGGGCTCGACCAGACGTTCACGACGCTGACCGCCAAGCAAGCGGAATGCGAAAACGAACAGTTCCGTGGCGGGTTCTCCGCGGCGCTGCCGGACTGTCGTGCGTATGAGCTCGTGACGCCCGCGACGAAGACCTCCGTGCAGGTCGAAGGTGCTGCGACGGCAGCCGAAGGCAACGGGTTCGAGTTCGATACCCATGAACCGTTGCCGGGCGCGCCGACCGCCGGCAACGAATACGTCGCGACGCGCACCACGAACGGCTGGAGCTCGGAAGACATCATCCCACTGGAATCATATTCGGGAGCGGTGTGTGACTCGCACTCCACCTCAGCGCAAGCGTTTTCGGATGACCTGTCGAGGGTGCTCGTCTCGTTTGGGAGTGACAGTCGCGCATCCGAACCGGGAGGCGGATTTTTGGGCGCCGGTCACGAATGTAATGCGGAAGGTCTGCAGGTCGTGCCCGGCGAACCGGTGGGCTACCAGAACCTGTTGTTGCGCGACAATACGACCGGCGCTTACAGGCTCCTCAACGCTCCCCCGGCGGGCGTGACGCCGGCTGACGCGCACTTCAAGGGCGCCTCGGCGGATCTCAGCCATGTCGTGTTCAGTGACCTGTCACTGCTGACGGCGAGCGCCACGCCGGGTAGGGAAAACCTGTATGAATGGGATGAAGGCGCGCTGCGGCTGCTGACGATGCTGCCGGGTGCAATCCCGGCGGCAGGCGCGCTCCCGCAAACATCCAATGGCAGCCGGCCGATCTCTGATACGGGTTCGCATATCCTGTTCACCTCGGCTGGGAGCCTGTACGTGCGTGTGAATGGGTCGAGCACCGTGCAGGTCGATGCCTCGCAGACCGGGGGCGTCGGGGGTGGCGGGTCCTTCCAGGCGATCAGCGCCGATGGCTCCACGGTTCTGTTCACCGATGAAAACCAGCTGACGCCGGGCTCGACCGCGGCCTCGGGCAAGCCGGATTTGTATGAGTGTGTGCTGCCCGAAGGCGCGTCGCGTTGCGAGTTGAGCGATCTCACGGTGGGGGGAGGCGAACCCGCGGACGTCCAGGGCGTCTCGGCGTTCGGCAGCAAGGACAGCTCGCACGTGTACTTCGTCGCGAAGGGAGTGCTCGCGGAAGGCGCGCAAGCGGGCCAGGAAAACCTGTACCTGCGGGATGGCTCTACGACGACGTTGATCGCTACGCTCGGCGGTGGCGAGGGTGGGGGCATAGTCTCGCCCGATGGGACATGGCTCGCGTTCTACTCAAAGAAGAGCCTGACCGGCTATGACAACATCCCGCCGGGGGGAAACCCGGCCACCGAGATCTTCCTCTATAACGCCGGTTCTGCTTCCCACCCACCCACGCTGGTGTGTGCGTCGTGTAATCCCAGTGGCGAAGCTCCGGTCGGCGAAGCGAGCCTTGCAGGAGTTGCGGCACGGCCGCTCTCGGATGGTGGCCGTTTGTTCTTCGACACGAGCGATGCGCTGGTGCCGTCTGACACGAACAGTCAGGTCGATGTGTATGAGTACGAGGATGGCCAGCCGTCGTTGATCTCCTCGGGCACGAGCCCCTACGAATCGACGTTCAGGGGCGCGAGTGAAAGCGGGGATGACGTGTTCTTCCAGTCGCGCCAGCGGCTGTTGTCGCAGGACGACACCGGCGAAGAAGCGCGGGTGATCTACGACGCCCGTGTCGGCGGCGGCTTCCCGGCTGCGGCGGCGCCAGTGTCGTGTGCGACGGCTGATGCGTGTCGGGTGCCGGTTGCGGCGTTGCCGTCGGTGTTTGGTGCGCCGGCGAGCGCGACGTTCGCCGGGGCGGGGAACCTCGCGCCGCCCGCGGCTGTCAAGCCGAAGGCTAAACCCAAGTCAAAGCCGGCGAAGTGCAGGGACGGGTTTGTGAAGAAGAAGGGGAAGTGCACAAGGAAGCCCAAGCGGACAGCGAAGAAGTCCGCCCACGCCAACAAGAGGACAGGCAAGTGATCATGCGCTCCAGAAGATTCACTACGGCGGTCTCGCTCGTGGTCGCGATGCTCGGCGTGATGGGAGTGAGCGCCTCCTCGGCGCTCGCCGGAGAAGCCCACCCGCCCCTGTTCGAATTCGGGACGGGCTCGGGGTCGTTTGAAAACCCGAACGGGATCGCGATCGACCAGTCCTCGGGCGACGTGTATGTCGCCGCGATCGGCACCGACGCTGTCTACAAGTTCACCGCCGCCGGCGTACCGATTACAACCTGGGGCGCTAATGGACAGCTCACAGGCATCCCGGCACAATCGGGCAAACCGGCTGAACTGTTCGCGTTCCCCGCAGAACCACGCGGAACCCCGGCCGCGATCGCGGTCGATAACTCGAAATCCCCCTCCGACCCCTCCGCCGGAGACCTGTACGTGATGGACGCCGGTCACGGCGTGATCGATAAGTTCAGCTCGGAAGGGAAATATCTCAGCCAGATCACGGGCTTCGCGCTCGCGACCGGCTCCGCCGAAGGCGAACTGCTCGGCCTTGCCGTCGACGCTGACGGTGTCGTCCACGCCGACCTTCACGTCAACAACCCAGGCTCAGGCTTAGGACAAAATGGAGTCGCGATCGACGAGTTCGATGCCTCCTCCGCGAACAACCTGGTCGCCGAACAGAAAAACAACGAAGCCCATGAACCTCAGTCGGGTCTTCCATTTGAACCGCAAGATGCTGATGGTTTCGCTGTCGGTCCGACCGGTGATGATTTTCTGTTGTATGGGGGGTCGTGTTCGTGTACGGCGAAGCTGGGGCAGCAGCTTGCGGGGCTTGGAGAGCTCGACAACGCCGGATCTGGCGACGTTGCTGTCGCGGTCGATCCTGCTACCGGTCATGTCTATGTCGATGATCAGTCGTCGGTTGTGGAGTGGGATACCGGCGCTTTGAACGGCGGCAACGATGGGTTCGGAGGCACCGGCACGGGCACGCTCGTCTCGAGCTTCAGCAGAGCGGGGCTCTCAGGTTCCTCGGGCCAGGGTGGTATAGCCGTCAATGGCTGGAGTTGGCGACATCTATGTCGCTGACCCGGGCGCGGGCAACCCGGGCGAAGGCAAGGTCTACGTGTTCGGCAGCGACGCCGCCGGCCGTGACGCTCGCCGCGGCGACGGGCGTGAGCAAGGAGGCCGCGACGTTGAGCGGCACGGTGGACCCGCGCGAAGCCGCTGTCGCCTCGTGCGAGTTCGAATATGGGGTCGCCAACGAAATCGGCCAGGTCCTGAATGGATCCTATGAACACAGCGTCCCCTGTACCCCACCCGCTGCCGGGTTCGGCGAAGGGACAAGCCCGGTGCCCGTCTCCGCCGGTATCCCAGGCCCTGGAGAACCTCCCCTCCAGCCGGGGTTGCTGTATCGCTTCCGGCTGAAGACTGAAAACACGAGTGGTGCGGGCGAAAGCAGCGGGCTGTTCGGGACGCTCGGTGTCGGGTTTGGTGTGAAGAAGTTCGAAAGCGCGTTCCTCAACGAAGACGGCAGCCCGGATACGCAGGCGGGCTCGCACCCGTACGAGTACGTGAACACCATCGAATTCAACTCGCATTTCGAGCGTGGGGAATCAAATGCGGACTCGCTGTGGGTGCAGGAGCCCGACGGCGCGTTGAAGGACCTGTACGTCGATCTTCCCCCGGGGGTGTACGGTGACCCGAACGCGACGACGAAGAAGTGCACGCTGCAAGGACTCGCGGGGAGCGGGGCAGATTGTCCGCCTGGATCGGTGCTCGGCAGATTGCTTCTCACCTGGAGCAAGCACACTAATGCTGGAGAATATAAATTTGAAGAACCGGTGTTCAATATGGTGCCGCCGCGTGGTGTTGCGCTTCAGTTGGGTATCCCGTATATCAACCCTGATCTGTTTATCGATAATGGTGCTGCGGCGGGTGGTGATTATCCGATCCGGTCGTCGATCGTGAACGCGCCGCCGGCGGCGCCGGTCCTGAAGAGTCGGTTGGTTATCTACGGCGACCCGGCCCGGCTGCAGGCCGAAGAACGCCAGCATTTTCTCGAAGGAGATGACGGCGGGGTTCCGGTCCCGCTTGAAGGCTTTACTCCGAAGCCGTTTTGGACGTTGCCGTCGGGTTGTCATGGCCCGTTGCGCTCGACGATCGAAGTCGATTCGTATGAGGAACCCGGCAGGATGGTGAAAGAAGAATATCTTTCGAAGAATGGTGCGGGTACCCTCGTGTCGTTGGCCGGTTGTTCGACGCTGCGGTTCCCGCCGTCGATCAGCGTGACGCCGGATACGACGAACGCGAGCAGCAGCTCGGGTTTGACCGTTGGTGTGGATGTCCCGCAGACGGCGGCACGAAACCCGGCGGGGCTGGCGGAGTCCTCGCTGCGTGATACGACGGTCGCGTTACCGGCGGGCGTCGCGATCAACCCCTCCGGTGGTAATGGGTTGGAAGCGTGCTCGGAGGGCCTGGCCGGCTTTGAAAGCGGCCACGGCGTGAACGGCAGCGGCTTCGAAGAATTCAACGCGGGGTCCGAACCGGGGGTGCTGACGCCGTTGTTCAGCCCGGCGCCGATCGAAACGCTTGAGCCGGGTGTGAGCCTGTGTCCGGATGGGTCGAAGGTCGGGACGGTCAAGATCAAGACGCCGCTGTTGGAACACGAACTCGAAGGGTCGGTGTATCTCGCGTCCCAAGGCGCGAACCCGTTCGGGAGCCTGCTCGCGATGTACCTGATGGTCGAAGACCCCTACTCGGGCAGCACGATCAAGCTCGCCGGGGAAGTGCGCTTGTGCCAGGCGGCGGGCGAAGTGATCGATGGTATCGCCTGTCAGGGGCTGGGCCAGATCATCACGACGTTCAAGAACACGCCGGACCTGCCGTTCGAAGAACTGCAGCTGCATTTCTTCGGCGGGGAACGCGCACCATTGGCGACCCCGTCGCGCTGCGGTACCTACACCACGCGGGCGTCGTTGACGCCGTGGGACGGCAATGGCGCGGTTCCGTTGGAATCGAGCTTTCAGATCGACCACGGCCCCGGTGGTGGCCCGTGTGTATATCCGGGTCAGGCGTTGCCGTTCAACCCGAGCGTGACGGGTGGTGCTACGAACATTCAGGCGGGCGCGTTCTCGCCGTTGACGGTGACGGTGAACCGTAAGGACGGCGAACAGAACCTGAAGTCGATCGTGGCGAAGCTGCCGCCGGGCCTGTCCGGTGTCCTGTCGGGTGTCGAACTGTGCCCCGAACCGCGCGCCAATGAAGGGTTGTGCGGGGAAAACAGCAAGGTCGGTGAGGCGACGATCAGCGTTGGAGTCGGCAACCAGCCGTTCACGGTCACCGGCGGGAAGTTCTATCTCACCGGCCCCTACAACGGCACCGGCGCCTGCACTGTGGGCGAACCCGGGTGTGCGCCGTTCGGTCTGACGTTCGAGGTGCCCGCGAAGGCCGGCCCGTTCGACTTGGAGAACACGGCGAGCCGTCACCCGGCGTGCGACTGCGTGGTCGTCCGCGGCAAGATCGAACTGAACCCGTTGACGTCCGCAATCACGATCACCTCGGACCCGCCGGGATCCCCGTATTCGATCCCGACGAGCATCGAAGGGATCCCCCTGGAAATCCAGCATGTCAACGCCACGACCACACGCGGGAACTTCCAGTTCAACCCGACGAACTGCGCGAAGATGGCACTCGAAGGCACGGTGCAGCTCTCAGAAGGCGGTACGAGCACGCTCTCCACGCCGTTCCAGGTCACGAACTGCGCCGCGCTGAAGTTCGAACCGAAGTTCTCGGTCTCGACGTCCGCGAAGACGAGCCGCACGGAAGGGGCGAGCCTGACCGCGAAGCTGACCTACCCGAACGTGCCCCAAGGCACCGACGCGGACATCGCCAGGGTCAAAGTCGAACTCCCCAAACAGCTCGCCAGCCGCCTGACGACGCTACAGAAAGCGTGCTCCGCGGCACAGTTTGAAGCGAACCCCGCCGGGTGCCCCGCGGCGTCGAAGATCGGCTACGCGACCGTGCATACCCCGCTGATCCCGGTCCCTTTGCAGGGCCCAGCGATCTTCGTCAGCCACGGTGGCGAAGCGTTCCCGTCGCTGACGCTGGTGCTGCAGGGCTATGGCATCGCGATCGACCTCGTCGGCACCACCGACATCAAGAAAGGGGTCACCTCAACAACATTCAAGACCGTCCCCGACCAGCCCTTCTCGAGCTTCGAACTGACGCTCCCCGAGGGCCTCTACTCCGCGCTGACGACCGCCGGGAACCTCTGCACTGCGAAGAACCTCACGATGCCCACCGAATTCATCGCGCAGAACGGCGCCGAACTCAAGCAGAGCACCAAGATCGCGGTCACCGGCTGCCCGAAGGCCAAGAAGACCACCCACAAGAAGAAGCACAAGGCCAAGACCAAGCACAAGCAGCACAACAAGGGCGGCAGGCGGAAGTAACGTCCGCTCCCTGGGAGGAGCGCGGGCTTACGTCGAGGCCCTACTTCTCCGCGTAAAGGGTAGCGCGGCGCGCGCTGTCGCTCATGACTGGGACGAGCTCTCAGTGTCCGAGTAGCCAGGCGAAGATGCCGGCCGGTACTGCCCAGACGGGCTCGTCGGATCCGGTGAGCAGAGGCGAGCGGGTTATCATCATGCCGCGGCCGTGGCGGGCTTTCATTGTGAGGGCCTGCTTGCGCCAGTTGCCGTCGGTGTACTTGCACTCGAACGGAACCTGCAGATCTGGGCCGACGAAGTCGATCTCCGCGCCGGTGTCGGTTCGCTCGTACATGATCCTGTCGGTCTGTACGAAGGCGGCGGGCGCGTGCAGTGACACCGCGCGCGCGAGCCCGAGGCCGACCTGCTGCTGGGTGAGCTTGGCGGTTTCGGGGGCGGGAAAGCGCGGGTCACGGTGGTGGGCGAGTTGGGCGAGGAGCGGGTCCACGAAGTACAGCTTGCGCTGCGCCGCTGTGTTGGGCCTGCCGTCACGGATACGGTGGCAGCGCCAGGCAAGGAACGCGCGGACCAGATCCTCGATACGGTCGATCGCCGCCTGGTGTCCGGCCAGCCCGATGTCGCGGGCGACGCTCGAGGCGTTGATCGGACTGCACAGGTTCTCTGCCAGGCGGCCCAGCAGCGCCACCACGTCCGCTTCGGACATCGGCGTCGCTCGGATCGCGTCGCCGAGCACAACATCCCACAGCCCTTGGGCGAACCCATCGCTCACTGCGCCGGTGCCCACGTGCTCGCCGACGGCGCGCGGGAAGCCGCCGACGTCGAGGAACAGCTCCCAGGCGTTTGCCAGCGCGTCGCTCCATGGCTCCAGCTCCGAGATTGCGCGCTCCGATCCCGCGCTGAGGAAATCCCCGGGGTGGATACGCTGCGGCGCCAGTTCGTCGAATCCCCCCAGCGCGCCGCAGAACGCGCGGAAGCCCATCGGCAGCAGTAGCCGGTCGGAGTCGGCGACGCCACCGCGCCGGTCGGCCAGATCCTTGCGGGCCTGCTCCAAATCGCGGGCCGACGATCCCGTCAGGACGACGCAGGCCTCGCGAAATGCCGTGTCCTGATCGCGCAGCTCCTTGATCGTTTGCGACCAGCCCGGCACGGCTGTCACCTCGTCCAGCAGCCAGTGACGGGGACCCGGCAGCGTACGTGTGACGCTGTGCCCCTGCGCCACCAGACGCCGTAGATCCTGCTTGGTGAGACCGTCGCAGGAGCAGTAGAACACGGTCTTGGGGTCCACGCCCCGCGCCAGCAGCTGGATGACGGTGCGCTTGAGCTCCAGGCTCTTGCCCACCCGACGCGGGCCCCGCAGAACATAGAGTCCCGGGGCGCGGATGTCCGCCAGGGGCGCGGGCTCGTAGGCCAGCGGAAGCTGTCCCGCGGCTCTCAGGTCTGGATCCTCCGCCTCCCAACCAATCCGTGCCCGCCACGGGCTGCGCTCGGTCAGCAGACGCCTGAGCTGGGAGTCGTTCATGAGCCAAGTCTAGCGGAATACTATAGTTTTCTGCGTGGATTCCGCGAAAATATATACATTTCCGTAGCTCAGCACGCCGGTCGGCGTCCGGGCCCAGGCTCGGCGTTAGGCCCAGATTGACAGTAGTCTGCGGTTGCCGTACACGAGCTCACCCGAGGGCTTGACATCTGCGAGGCAAAGTGTTACGTTTTGCTCACGGGCCAGTTCTCCTGCTGTTGGGGGTCTGGTGTACATAGGGTCCAGTTGGGGTCATACCGTCTTGTGGTTGACGTCAAGCGCTCGCAGGGTTTTTGTAGTCATGGGAGAGGGTCTGGATCGGAGCGATGAGGGAGTTGTTTGAGCGTGGTTTCTAGTGGGAGATTCATGAGGGGTATGTGCGCGTCGGCCCGGTGGGCTGATGCTAGATGCGCCAGCTTGGCGCTGTCGCATCTCTCTCTCTCTCTCTCTCTCTTCGGCTAGTGGTTTAGCCGAGGGGCTTCCTCGTCGGGCGCGTTCGCGCCGTCTTTGCTTTGTCCTCGCGGGGGGTGGGTGCTGAATGCCCGCGTCCGCGCGTGTGCGTGTGGGGGAGCGTTCCCGGCCGGTCGTGGAGCGGCGTCCGGCGCGCGGGTCAAGGCGGCTGGTGTTGCCGTTGGACACGCCGCGGGTGCAGGTGGATGAGATTCAGCGTTCGCGGTTGTTGGTCGCGGCGGCGGCGGTGATCGACGAGCTGGGTTATGAGCAGACTTCGGTGGCGCGGATCACCGCGCGGGCGCGGGTGTCGCGGCGCACGTTCTACGACCTGTTCGGCAACCGCGAGGCGTGTCTGGTTGCGCTGCTGGACGAGGTGGCCGGGCGCGTTGAGCAGGAGCTTGCGGCGGCGGGCTTGGAGGGTTTGGCGTGGCGTGAGCGGGTGCGCGGGGGCCTGTGGGCGATTCTTTCGTTCCTGGATGGCGAGCCGGTGTTGGCGCGGATCTGTGTGGTGCAGGCGCTGCATGGTGGCCCTGGGGTGCTGGAGCGTCGTGAGGAGATTCTTGCGCGTTTGGCGGCGGTCTTGGATGAGGGTCGCGGGGAGGGCTCGCGTGGTGAGGAGTGCACTTTGGTGACGGCGGAAGGCTTGGTGGGTGGGGCGCTCGGTGTGGTGTATGCGCGTTTGCGCGGTGGCGATCCTAGCCCGTTGACGGGGCTTTTGGATGAGTTGATGGGGATGATCGCGCTGCAGTATCTGGGGTCGCGTGCGGCGCGTCGCGAACAGCGGCGCCCCGCGCCTGTGTCGCGGCCGGCGCCGGAGGGCGGGCAGGCATCGGTGGGCGCGGAGCAGGATCCGCTGGATGAGGTGGACATGCGCCTCACCTATCGCACCGCGAGGGTACTGGCGTGCATCGCCGAGCTGCCGGGTGCCAGCAACCGGGAGGTCGCGGAGCGCGCTGGGGTCAGCGACCCGGGGCAGATCTCGAAGCTGCTGCGGCGCCTTGAGCGCCTCGGCCTCACGGTCAACACCGGCGGGGGACACCAGAGCGGCGAGCCGAACGCGTGGGAGCTGACGCCACTGGGTGTTCAGGTCGCGCAACGCCTCAGTGTCCTCACTCGCGACCCAACCAAGGTCGCGTGATGCGTCTCCCACCAATGATCCACGGGAGCGTCGCCCGATGCCGGGATTTTGTGGGTGAAGAGACCGTAATGCAACAGGACCACAAGATCCATCTTGAGTTTCACAATCGTGTCGTCCGTATCTATCGGGAGGGGTTGTGTCGATGATGTCTGTTCGCTTGCCTGGTTTTGTGGGGGTGCGGTTGCGCCGGTTCGGCGTGGCGGCCCTCGCGCCGCTCGCCGTGGTGCTCGGCGCACTCGCCTTCGCCTCCGCGCCCGCGCAGGCGCTGATCGTGCACAAGTACCTGTCGACGCCGCATATCACTGAAGTGACGGGGGGTGCGACCGCCGGTCCGTTGACTGAAGTTCACTCTATGAGCGTCGATGAAGGGCGCTTGTGGGCAGCTGAACATATTGCGGGCACACTGAACCGGCGCACCGACGCATTCAATGATTCGACGGGGGCGTCGGAATTGCAGCTTGCGGAAACGCCGTCGGCCGCGGCGGTGGCTGCGGGGCAGACGACCCCGATCAGCGTGGCGGGGTGTGCGAAGAAGGCCGTCAAGACCAAGGCCAAAAAGAAGGCCAAGCGGAAGACGAAGAAGGGGGGGAAGCGGTGATGCGGGTGTCAGCAGTCGACGGATGCGTTGAGCGCTCGGCACAGCTCGGCCAGCCGATCTGCTCCGAGTGTCGTGATCGGCTCGGTCAGGAGTGTCTTGGGCACGGTGCGCAGATTGTCGAGGGCGATTACGCACTCCTCGGGCATTCCGTCCTCGGGCCCGAGGACGACCTCGCTCCTGAGCCCTCGTTTACGGCTGGTGATAAGGGCGACAACCACGTTCCGCAGGCTCGGGATCGCTTCGTCGCGGGTCAGTACGCAAACAGGACGGCGACCCTCGGCCTCGAGCTCGAGCCAGAAGGCCGTACCGCGTCTCACCACGGCTCGTCGAGGATCGCCTCGCGGGCGTTAGCCTCGGCCCAGCCGTCCTCGCGCGCGTCCAGCTCCTCAGGCGAGCAGCTCGCCTCGTCGTCGAGGTATGCCGCCAGCTCGGTTTGGGCCGCGACCACGCGCAGAGCCGCTGTGGCCTGCGCATCGCTCCAACTCGGCGCCTGCTCCAGCAGCAGATCTTTGGCAGTCATACCCCGCATTTTAGCGCGCGCTCAGCCGCCATGCAATCGAGGGGTCGTCCCCTCCGTATCCCAGGAGGAGATGCTTCGATGAACGGTTCATATAGGTCGGTCTTGGCCATGCTCCTCGCACCGCTCGCGGCGGTGCTCGGCGTACTCGCCTTCGCCTCCGCCCCCGCGCAGGCGCTGATCGTGCACAAGTACCTGTCGACACCGCACATCACTGAAGTGCCGGAAAGCACGCCGATCCCGTACGCGACGTCGCCCGGACATTTGACGGAAGTCCAGTCGATGACGGTCGATGAAGGGCACGTGTGGACGGACGAACGTGTTATCGGCACGATCCAAGAACATCGTATGGATGAGTTCAGCGACTCGACCGGTGCGTTTGTGTTGCAGCTCTCCCACCCGGCCGAATTCAACGCCTCGGGGATTGCGGTGGCTCATGCGGGCGGCGAAACGCAGGTGCTGGTGGGTACGGGTAGCACGGTGAGCGTGTTCGACGGTTCCACCGGTGCTCCTGTCGGGGAATGGGAAGGGAAGGGCGTGGCCGGGATCGAGAAGTTTGGGGGAGTCTCCGCGATCGCGGTCGATCCTTCGCGTGCGCCGGGTGACTGGGCCGCGGGCGACGTTTATGTCGCCGACGCCGGCGAAAACGTCGTGGATGTGTTCAAACCGATGGCGGGCGGCGGCGAAGAATACGTCACGCGCCTGCCGGGCACGTTCACGCACCCCGAATACGTGGCTGTGAGCGCGAGCACGGGTGAAGTGTTCGTCGCCGACCGCACCGAAGCAGTTGCACCCGGCGAATACGCGTACGTGATCGACGCGTTCGAACCGGAACAGGGCCTTGTGGGCGTGTACAAAGAGCGCACGATCACCGAAGAGCGCAACACGCGCGGGGAATCGCTCGGCAGCATCAAGAACATCAGAGGGCTCGCTGTCAACGGGCCCGAAAACGGCCTGTTCCTCGACCAGCCGACTCAAGGCGAAGAAAGCGCCGTGAGCGAGTTCAGCCTCACGGGGGTGCTTCTCGGCCGGGTCACGGGCACACTGGCCGGCAACTTCCACAGAGTCGAATCGATTGCGGTGGATCAGTCGAGCGGCGAGCTGTTCGTAAACGATGCCAATTCGAAGACCAATACTGGTGTGATCGATGCGTTTGGGCCGGGTGAAGTCGCGCCGGATGTCCTGAACGGGCCGGTCAGCGGGGAACGCTTGGACGGCAAAGGCGCGATCGAAGTCACTTTGAACGGTGAAGTCGACCCGCTCGGCGCGGGCGCAGCGTCGTGCGACTTCATCTGGGGCTCCGCCGGCAGCCTGTCAAACGAAGCCAGCTGCTCGGTGAAAGTAGCGAACGTGTCCGTATTCGAACCGGTCCATGTGACCTTGACAGGCCTTGAACCGGGCACGACCTACTGCTACCGGTTGCAGGCCGCCAACGCGACGGTGGCGAACCCCGGTGCAGGCGAAGAATGCTTCACGACCGAGGGTCCGAGCGGCCTCACCGACGAGTGGTCGGGCGACGTGCGTGCGACGTCTGCGACGTTGAGCGCGAGTATCGATCCGCGCGGGAGCCGTACGAGCTACTACTTCCAGTACGGCAAGACCGGCGCCTATGAAGAACCGGCTGTGCCTGTCGCGCCGGGCGAAGCGATCGGTGCGGGTGTAAATCCTGTCAGCGTCGAACAGCACCTGCAGGGCCTCGCGCCGAGCACGACCTATCATTACCGGGTCGTTGCCGTCAGCGAAGTCGGGGGTATCGTGGAAACCTTCGCGGGGCCCGATCGCACCTTTACGACCCACCCGGTCGGCGCTCCGCTCGTGCTGCCGGATGGGCGGGCGTGGGAACTGGTGTCGAATGTCGAAACGCGCGGGACGACGTATTTCTCGTTGAGCATGCCTGCGGCGATTCGGGCCGCGGCCGATGGTTCCGGTTTTACCGACCTGGCGCGTGTTCCGACGGAAAGGGATCCGGCGGGTTATGATGAAGCCGAGCAGGTGTTGTTCACGCGCTCGGGGTCGGGTTGGTCGGCGCGGGATATCTCGCCGCCCCGAGCGTTCTCGGCGTCAAACGCGGGCGGTGCGTCTAATGAATTCAGGTTGTTCTCGCCTGATCTTTCGCTTGGGCTCGTCGATCCGTTTGGGCCGTTCGCGTCGCTGGGGGAACAGTCGTTCCCGGAAGCGACCGAACGCACTCCATATCTGCGCAACGACGCGACCTGTGGTCCCAATGGGAGCCCAGGCTGTTACACACCGTTGGTGACGGGCGCGCCGGGCTATTCGGATGTCTATGAACCGGCAACGACAAAATTCGGGGGTAACCCCAAAGAATTGGTAGGAGAAGCCAACGTGGTCGGCGCAAGCGAAGACCTCGAACATGTCGCGGTGAGCGTGGAAGCGGGCGGGCCGGCGCTTACAGGCACGGCGACGCCGGAAGGCGGGTTGTATGAGTTCTCGGCGGACAAGCCTCCTACGGAACGGCTGCAGCTGGTGAGTCTGCTGCCGAGTGCGCCCGGCGGACCGCCGGTCGCGGCAAGCGATCCGCGTCTCGGCGTTGAATTTCAAGGTCCGAATGTTGCGCGTGCGGTCTCCACGGATGGTTCGCGGGTGATCTGGACGGGGTCCGCCGGCCAAGCGGGAAGACCGCATTTGTACATGCGGGATACGGCGCGGGGTGAAACGGTGCAGTTGGATGCGCCGACGACCGGCAGCATCACAGTGAAGGACGATCCGATCTATCAGGCGGCCTCGGGGGACGGTTCGACGGTGTTCTTCATCGATGACGCGGAATTGATCAAGGGCCAGTCGGGCGTGGGAGGCTACGACTTGTACGTATGTGAAATGCGTGTAGAAGCGGGCCGCTTGAAATGCGACTTGAGCGATCTGACGCCGGAAGTGACCGAAGGGCAGAGCGCTAACGTGGAGGGCATGGTGCTCGGTGCGAGCGAAGAAGGCTCGTACGTGTATTTCGTGGCGAAGGGCGTTTTGACGAGTGAAGCGAACGCTGCGGGTGAACACGCTACAGCGGGTGCGGATAACCTCTACACGATCCATCGCGGCGCGGATGGTTTTGAAGGCGCGCGGCTGGTGGCGGTGCTCTCACCCGAAGACAAGTTCGACTGGGAGGAAACCGAAGAAAGCGGCCACTACACAGATACGCCCGAGCTGACGGCGCGTGTGTCTCCCGACGGCAGGTTCTTGGCGTTTATGTCTGATCGGTCGTTGACGGGCTACGATAATCACGATGCGGTGTCGGGTGCTCCGGATCAGGAGGTGTTCGAGTACGACGCCGCCTCGGGCCGCGTCGTGTGCGGGTCCTGCATGCCGAGCGGCGCGCGACCGGTGGGAGTGGGAGGATCTGCGGCGAATATCCCCGGCTGGACCCAGGAGAACGTCTTCAGTGGCTGGTATCAATCACGGTATTTGTCTGATTCGGGTCGCTTGTTTTTCAACAGCCTGGATGCGTTGGTGGCGCAGGACATCAACGGTGTCCAGGATGTGTATGAGTTTGAGCCGTCGGGTGTTGGCGATTGTACGGCGGGGAGCGTGACGTTCAGCGCGGGCTCGGGTGGTTGTATTGGTTTGATCTCTTCGGGTACGTCTGCCTTGGAATCGTCGTTCTTGGAAGCGAGCGAAACGGGTGGTCGTGACGCGGAAGGCGCCGAAGGCGGTGGGGATGTGTTCTTCCTGACGGCGGAAAGCCTCGTGCCGCGGGACACGGGCTCGGGCTATGACATTTATGACGCGCATGAATGTACGTCCGCGTCGCCGTGTGTGGCGTCGGTGGCGGTGCCGGGTGAATGTGTTACGGCGGATTCGTGTCGTAGTGCGCCGGAACCGCAGCCGGGGGTGTTTGGTGCGCCGCCGAGCGCGACGTTCTCCGGAGCCGGCAATCTCACGCCGCCGGCTCCGGTTGTGATGACGGCAAAGAAGGCGACGAAGAAGGCGGTGCGGTGCAAGCAGGGCTTCGTGAAGAACAAGCACGGTAAGTGCGTCAAGAAGAAGAAGGCAAAGAAGGCAAAGAGAGCCGGCAACGACCGGAGGGGACGGCGATGAGGATGCGATCTTTCACAGCGAGCATTGTTGTTGCGGGTGTGCTGGTATCGGGTGTTGGCGTGGGTGTGGCAGGCGCGGAATCGTTGGCGCCGTGGTGGGGTTTGACGGCGGGTGCGCGTCCGACGAGTCTGCATGCGTCGACTGTTGACAAAGATGAGGTGCAGGAACTCTCGTTTGCTGCGGAAGGTGCGTTCGATCTTTATACCGAACAGAATGGGGGCAGGCAGATTATCGGCCCTTTCCAAACGTACCCGTATCTTTTTGGTGGGGTTAGGCAGGCTACTGCGGCTGTCGTGCAGGCGGCGTTGGAATCGCCGGAATTGTATGGTGCGGGTAATGTCGAAGTGACGGGTGGTCCGGCTGGTTCTGCGCCGCTGTTGATCAAGAGCGTCAACGGAGATGGTGCAGAGGCGGTCTCGCCGCTGCTGGTGCACCCGTTGATCGGTACCGGTGAAGCGAAGGTGCTCGAACCCGGTGAAGGCGATGGCCAGTCGATCGTCGTGACCGCGCAGAACCTCGGGGATGCGCCCGCGATCAGCAGCGCACAGTCGCCTGTCGTCGTTGAAGACACATTGCCGGCGGGCGTGAAGGCGTTTGGCGCGCAGGCGTTGCTGTATGCCGGTACTGAAACTGTCCCGGTGCCGTGTGGTGTGTCTGGTCAGGTGGTGCGTTGCGAAGTGGCGCCGGGTGGCTCGTTGGCGTCGTACGAGATGATCGAAGTGCGGATCCCCGTGAGCGTCAACGGGTCCGCTGGGGGTGAGGTCAACACGGCGAGTATCTCCGGTGGTGGCGCGGTGCGTGCGGCGAGCGCGTCCAAGCCGTTGAGCGTTGGTGAAGAACCGCGGTTTGGTTTCGAAGGTTATTCGGTGTTGCCTGAAGCGGTTGGTGGTGGGGTCGATACGCAGGCGGGGTCCCATCCGTTTCAGGTCACGACGACGATTCTTTTGAATCAGACGGTGGGTGAAGAGCCGGTGCGTTTGCCGAAGGATGTCGGTACGGTGTGGCCGGCGGGCTTGTTGGGTGATCCGCAGGTGGTCCCGCAGTGCAGCGAACTGGAGTTCAACACGCAACGCACCCAAGGCGAAGGCGGGGGCGCGAATCAGTGTCCGGGCGATACGGCTGTGGGTGTGGCGCTGATCACGTATCGCTTCCACGGGAAGCTTTACAATATTCCCAGTCCGTTGTTCAATCTGGTGCCGGTGCAGGGCGAACCGGCGCGGCTCGGGTTCCTGATCCAGGGCATTCCGATCGTGTTGCGCACGAGTGTGCGTCCGGGTGGGGATTACGGGGTGGATATCGTGTCTGAAAACATCACGCAGATCAGTGGTCTGTTGGGTGTGCGGATCACCGCGTGGGGTGTCCCGGACGCCAGCGCGCACGACTCCTCGCGTGGCTGGGAATGTCTTGAAGCGGGAATTGTGGGACACGAATTGTCGTGTCCCGCCGGTGAAGGCACGGCGCCGCCGTTTCTCTCGATGCCGACGTCGTGTGAAGAACCGTTTGCGAGCACCGTCAGCGGCGATTCGTGGGCCGCGCCGGGTTTCCCGCAGCAGGTCGCGGAACTGCAGTTCCCGCTGGCGGGCCAGACGCCGCCGGTGCGTGTCGATGGTTGCGACGCGTTGCCGTTTACCCCGGAAATCACGGTCAAACCGGACGTGACGGACGGGAGTACCCCCAGTGGTCTTGAAGTCGCGGTCAAAGTGCCGCAGAAGTCGATCCTGGACGGGGAAAGCCTCGCGGAGGGCACGGTCCGTGACACGACCGTCGCGTTGCCGGCGGGCATGGCGTTGAATCCTGGTGGTGCGGGTGGGTTGGAAGCTTGTAGTGAGGGTCAGGTTGGGTACACGGGCAAGCTTGCTACGGATGCGGCGTGGCTGGTGTTCACGCCGAGCCTGTCCGAACCGTTCTGTCCGGATGGGTCGAAGGTCGGGACGGTCGAAATCGAAACGCCGCTACTGCCGCAGGGGCATGCGCTGAAGGGCGCGGTATATATCGCCGATCCGGCGCCGAACGGCGAAGGTGGATTGAACCCGTTCAACGGTTTGGTGGCGATGTATCTCGTTGCTGAAGATCCGGTGTCGGGTGCGTTGATCAAGCTCGCGGGCCAGGTCTTCCCCTGCCAAAACACCGGCGAATCGTTTGCTGGTGTGCGGTGCGAAGCGCCGGGGCAGTTGATCTCAACGTTCGAAGACACGCCGCAGATACCGTTCGAAAATCTCCGCATCCACTTCTTTGGCGGGTCCAGGGCGCCGTTGGCGACACCCGCGCTGTGCGGCTCCTACACCACGCATGCGTCGTTTGTGCCGTGGTCTTATGAACCGGGTGGTACGGTCGCGCAGGCCGAATCGACGTTCAACATCACCTCGGGTCCGAACGGTGGCTCGTGTGCGGACCCGCAGCCGTTCGCGCCTGAATTCCAGGCGGGGAGCACGAACATCCAGGCGGGTGGGTTCACCGAACTGCTGACGACGATGGGTCATCCCGACGCCGACCAGACGCTCGGCGGGCTCTCGATCAAGCTCCCCCCGGGCCTCTCGGGTTTGCTGTCGAGTGTGAAGCTGTGTGGTGAAGCGGAAGCAAACGCGGGGACGTGCGGTCCGGAAAGCCTGATCGGGCACACGGTCGTCACCGCAGGGCTCGGCTCGACTCCGGTTGTGGTGAAGCGTCCCGGGGGCGTCTACATCACCGGCCCCTACAAGGGCGCCCCGTTCGGGTTGAGCATCGTCAACCCCGCGGAAGCGGGCCCCTTCAACCTCGGGAACGTGGTCGTCAGAGCGAAGATCGAAGTCAACCCCACGACCGCCGCGTTGACGATCACCAGCGACGCGTTGCCGACGATCATCAAGGGCATCCCCCTCGATATTCAGCACGTGCAGGTCGCGATCAGCAAGGAAGTCAACGGTGGTAAGGACTTCACGTTCAATCCGACCAACTGCGAACCGCAGAAGATCGAAGGGTCGATCTCGAGCAGCGAAGGCGCCACCGCGCCGGTGTCGAGCGCGTTTCAGGCGACGAACTGCGCGACCCTGAAGTTCACCCCGAAATTCGCGGTCTCCACGCAGGGCAAGACCAGCAGGACCGGGGGCGCGAGCCTCAGCGTGAAGCTCACGGAGCCGCCTGGGTCGGTGGGCACGCAGGCGAACATCAAAGAGGTCAAAGTGGAACTCCCCGCACAGCTACCCTCGCGGCTGCCGACGCTGCAGAAGGCGTGCACCGCCGCGCAGTTCAACCAGAACCCGGCCGGGTGCCCCGCCCCGTCGATTGTCGGGCACGTCGTCGTGCACACACCGCTGATCCCGGTGCCGTTGGAAGGCCCGGCGTATTTCGTCTCAAACGGCGGTTCGGGGTGGCCGAGCCTGATCATGGTGCTGCAGGGGTACGGCGTCACGGTCGAGCTGGTCGGCGAAACACACATCACCGGGAACGTCACCTCGACCACGTTCCACACGATCCCCGACGTGCCGTTCAGCACGTTCGAACTGACGCTGCCTGAGGGCCCCTACAGCGCGCTGACGACCGAAAGCGACCTCTGCGCGACGACCAGGAGTGTGCTAGTCAAGAAGAAGGTCGCCGTCAAGGTGCATGGGCGGCGGCGGACCGTCACGCGCACAGTCCGCGAGCAAAAGCCCGCGACGCTGCAGATGCCGGTCGAATTCAACGCGCAGAACGGTGCCGCAGTCCACCAGACCACCAACGTCAGCGTCACCGGCTGCCCGAAGGCCGCAGCTGCGAGGAAGGCAGCCAAGAAGCACAAGCAGCGCAACCAGAAGGGCGGCAAGCGGAAGTAGCACCCCGGCGTCAGGCGCCCGGATGCGTTCGAGGCCTACCCCTCGGCGTAAGCCCGCATCGCTTCGACGACCGGCGCGAGCCGCTTACCCCGCGCGGTGAGCCGGTACTCGACGGTGGGCGGGCTGGAGGGGATCACGGTGCGCTCGACCAATCCCGCGGCCTCGAGGTCCCGCAGCCGCTCGGAAAGCATCCGGGGTGAAATGCCAGCGACGGCCTCGGCGAACTCGCTGAAGCGCAGCGCGCCGGTGAGCGCGGCGTAGATGATCGACAGCTGCCAGCGCCGCTCCAGGAGGTCCGCCGTGCGGCGGACCTCCAGGGGAACGGGGTGACACTTACGGGAGCTGGCGGGGGGCATGACGGTGGTGGGCTCGCGGGTGGCCGGGGCGCCTAGGACGCCTGGTGGGCGACGACATCGCGCGTGGGCTCAAGCGCCCGGTCGAGCACCTCCTGGACGGTCATCACCGGGTGGAAGCTCATCTGCTCACGAACCTCCTGTGGGATGTCGTCCAGGTCGCCGCGGTTGCGCTCCGGCAGGATCACGTCGGTGAGCCCGGCCGCATGGGCCGCCAGCACCTTCTGCTTGAGCCCGCCGATCGGCAGCACGCGGCCCTGCAGGGTGACCTCGCCGGTCATCCCCACCGTGTGCTTCACCGGGCGGCCGCTCAGCAGCGAGGCCAGCGCGGTGACCATCGTCACGCCGGCGGAGGGGCCGTCCTTGGGGATCGCCCCGGCGGGGACGTGCACGTGGAACTCCTGTCCCTCGAACGCGCTGGCCTCGTCGATGCCGATCTCCTCGGCGTGGCCGCGGACGTAGGAGAGGGCGATGCGCGCCGACTCCTTCATCACGTCGCCCAGCTGGCCGGTCAAGACCAGCCCGCCGCCGCCGCCCGAGCCGCTGCTCTTCATCGCGGTGGCCTCGACGAACAGCACGTCGCCGCCGGTGCCGGTCACGGCCAGGCCGGTCGCAACGCCCGGGGTCGCGGTGCGCGACGCGGACTCCTGGAAGAACTTCTGGCGGCCCAGCGCCTCGCGCACGGTCTCCAGGTCGATCTCCACAGGGGTGACGGCTGCCTGCTCCGGAGCCGCCTCCGCCGTCGAGGCCACGGCCGGCTGCTCGCCGTCCTCGGCGTCCGCCGTCTCCGCGACGGTCGGCTCAGCGCCCCCCGCGTCGGCGGGCGGCTCCGTGTCCTCCGCCGGCAGCGAGGAGGCGATCTTCGTCGCGGTCTTGCGCAGCAGCGTGCCGAGCTCGCGCTCCAGCGAGCGCACGCCCGCCTCGCGGGTGTACTCGGCGATCACGGTCCGCAACAGCTCATCCGAGATCTCCACCTCGCCCTTGCGCAGGCCGTTGCGGTCGCGCTGGCGCGGCCACAGGTAGCCCTTGGCGATTGCCAGCTTCTCCTCGGAGGTGTAGCCGTCGAAGCGGATCACCTCCATGCGGTCCAGGAGCGGGCCGGGGATCGTGTCGGCGACGTTGGCGGTGGCGATGAACATCACCTGGCTCAGGTCCAGCTCCACGTCCAGGTAGTGGTCGCGGAAGGAGTGGTTCTGCGCAGGGTCCAGCACCTCCAGCAGCGCGGCCGATGGGTCTCCGCGCCAGTCGGCGCCGACCTTGTCGACCTCGTCGAGCAGGATCACCGGGTTCATCGTGCCGGCGTCGCGCAGCGCCCGCACCAGGCGTCCCGGCAGGGCGCCGATGTAGGTGCGCCGGTGCCCGCGGATCTCGGCCTCGTCGCGTACGCCGCCCAGCGACATGCGCACGAACTCGCGGCCCAGGGCGCGGGCGATCGACTCGCCGATCGAGGTCTTGCCGGTGCCGGGGGGGCCGATCAGCGTGAGGATCGCGCCCGACTTCGGGTCGGCCTCGATGCCGCGGTCCTGGCGCAGCTTGCGCACCGCGAGGTACTCGACGATGCGGTCCTTGACGTCCTCCAGGCCCGCGTGGTCGGCGTCCAGCACCTCACGCGCCCCGGTGGGGTCGAGGTGCTCCTCCGAGCGCTTGGCCCACGGCAGCGCGATCAGCCAGTCGAGGTAGGTGCGGATCATCGAGGACTCGCCGGTCTGCTCGCCCATCCGCTCCAGGCGGCCGAGCTCCTTCAGGGCCTGCTTCTCGACTTCCTCGGGCATCTCCGCGGCCTCGATCTTCGTGCGGTACTCATCGACGATCGAGCCCTCGTCCTCGCCCAGCTCCTTGCGGATCGACTCCATCTGCTTGCGCAGGAAGTAGTCGCGCTGCTGCTTCTCGGCGCCGTCCTGGACGTCCTCGCGGATGCGCTTGCGCACCTGCAGCTCGGCGAGCGACTCGCGCTGCAGCTTGACAGCCATCTCCAGGCGGTCGCCGACGTCGAGCGTGCGCAGCAGCTCGACCTTCTGCGCGTAGGACAGATTGGGGGAGTAGCCGGCGGAATCGGCCAGCGGGCCGGGCTCGACGATCGCGCGCAGGAAGGCCGCGATGCGCCCGTCGTCGCCGCGCAGCTCGAGGATCTCCTCGACGATCGCGCGGTACTCGCGCTCGAGGTTGCGGGTACGCCCGTCGGTGGGCACCTCGTCGGGACGCTCGTCGATCTCGACGCGCAGCTCGCCGTCGATGCCGGTCTGCGCGGCGCCGATCAGCGCGCGGTGCTGGCCGGAGAGCGCCACGGCGCGCCCGCCGCCAGGCAGGCGGATATGGTCCTCGACCTCGGCGATCGTGCCGACCTCGAGGAACTCGTTCTCGTGGCGGGGGACGAGCACGACGCGCTCGTCATCGCCGACGTCCACGGTGAGCGTGATCCCCATGTTGGGGAACACGACGGTGTCGTCGAGCGGGATCAGCCGCAACAGTGTGCGCGGCTCCGTCGGGGAGCCGGCATCAATGCGGGGGGTGGGGGTGGGAGGGGTTTTGCCGTTGTCTGAGCTTGTGGGCATCGGTATACGCTCCATATGAGCTTACGAATTGATAGCTACTATAACAAAGGATCGCGGGTGGTGCAAGGGGCCCCGGAATCGCGGTACGTGACCCCGCCGGCGGCCCCGAAGGGGGGCCGCCCATCCCCGCCCAAACACGCCCCGCGAATCGCTACGCGTCGTCCTCGAAGCTGACCTCGACGTTCTCCTCGTCCAGGCGCTCCTCGACCTCCGCGAGCGAGGTCAGCGCGCGCCGGTCGGCGTCCAGCAGCGGCGCCGAGAAGAAGCTGCGCGGCCACAGCCGCTGCGCGCGCACGACGTTGATCTCCATCGCGAACAGCGTCACCTGGCTGCCCAGGTACAGCCACGAGAGCAGCCCCAGCACGAACGCGAACAGACCCGAGGTCTCCTTGGCGTGGCGCACCACGTGCTCGACGTAGTAGCCGCCGAGGTGCTGCAGGATCTGCCACAGCACCGCGGCCACCACGACGCCGGGGAGCAGATCGCGCGTCGGCACTTCGTTCGTCGTGAGCAGCCGGAAGGCGCAGAAGAACAGCAGCAGGTTGGCGATCAGCGCCAGCACCACGCCCGCGAGTGCCGTCAACGCGCTCGGGGCCGCGGCCGTGACGTAGCCGGCGACGACGGTCGAGACGATCGTCAGCGTGCCCAGCACCACCAGCAGGCCCAGCCCGCGCAGCCGCCACGCGAGGAAGTTGGGGCGGCGCTTGCGCGGCACGTGCCACACTTCGTCGAACGCGGTCCGTGCCGCGCCGGTGATGCCGAGTCCCGCCAGCAGCGAGCCGACCACGCCGATCGCCAGGCCGACGCCGCTGCCGGTGAGCGAGTGGACGTTCTGCTGCAGCTGCTGCCCGATGATCGGGAACTGGCTGAGCGTCGAGTGCAGCACGCTCTCCTGCGCGCTCCGATCGCCTTCGAGCACGAAGCCCAGCACGGTCACGAACACGAGCAGCAACGGGAACAGCGCGAAGAAGCCGTAGTACGCGATCAACGCCGCCAGCCGGCCGGCGCCGTCGTCGCCGAACTTCTTGACGACCGCGGCGAGGAAGCTCAGCCCGCGGTGGCGCTGCTGGAAGCTGTCAACAGCCTGCAGTCGCTCGTTGAAGGTCATTTTTATGGGGGGAGGGGGAGGGGGGGATCGACGGCACGTCGCAGCCAGGCGCGGGGGCCCCGCCCGGCGTGCGGCTTGTGAGGAGGGCAAAAAATCGGGAGGGGGGTCTGCGGGCGGCGGGGCGCGACATGCCTATGTGTCTACCCGATACGCCGACCAAACGCCATCCCCACCCTGGCCGCCGGCCCGGCCGCGCAGCGGTTGCACGGTGGCCGATCCACTCGATCCGCGCGCGGCCGGAGCAGCGGCACCGGGGTTGGGGGGCCGGGTGGCGGCCGAGGAGATCGCGCACGTCGCGCGCGCCCGGCGCGAGGCGATGCTGCGCGCCTACCGCAACATGCTGCGGCGCGAGGACCTCAAGGACTGCCTCAGCCAGGCCATCTTCGAGCTGCTCGCGCGCAGTGCCCGCGGCCAGCGCTTCGCCAACCGCGCGCACGTGGCCAACGCGCTCGAGCAACGCTTCCTCTCGCGCGTGCAAGACCGCCGCCGTGCGGTGCACGGCCGCAGCCCGCTGCAGGCCCACCTGGAGCGCGCGCTGCCGTGGAGTGGCCCGGATGAGCGGGAACTCGAGCTCGCCGACCCCCGCGCCGAGATCCACCCGCTCGTCGCCTACCGTCACGAGTTGCGCCAGGTCGCGCGGCTGGCGCCGCTACTCACATCCGACCAGCGGCTGGTGCTCGCCTGTCAAGTGACGCTCGGCATGAGCCGGGCTGAATTTTGCGAGCGCTTCGGCTGGTCGCACGAGAAGTACCGCAAGGTCGCCCAGCGCGCCCGCGCACGGCTGCGTCGGCTGGTGGAGGCGGAGCCGTGGGGTGGGGCGCAAGCCGATCCGCTCGCGCCTGTCCCACCCTCGCGCGGGAGTCGGAACAGAGAGATAGGGACCCACCTATGAACCCACCACACTACCCCCATAGGCGCGTCCCCCGGGACGCCGCAGGTCGGTCGCAGGCACGACCTCGCGGCGACACCCATCCGCGCGCATGCGGCCGGGGGCCGGGTATCTCCCCACCCTGGCCCTCGGCCGCTCGCGTGGCTGTACGACGGAGCCGGCATGCACCGATCCTGGAGCCGCGACGGTGGGCTCCACGGCGGGGGCATTGCACGTGACGCGGCTGCGCTCGACACCGCGGCAGGCGTACCGCATCTACTCCGAGGAGGAGTTCCTCGCCGCCGAGGATTGGCACGGCGAGGCCGAGCCGGAGTTCGCCCTGCGCGGCCAGGCGGGCAGGCGACGCGAAGCGCGGCGATGGGGAGGGTTCGCGGCGCCCATGGCGCTTGCCTCGGTGGTCGCGGCGGTCGTCGGCGTGGTTGCGTTGCATGTGGCCCGATCCCGATCGCAGAGCGAGCGCGGATTTGCCGTAGGGGTCGCGACTCGCGGACGATCGCCGGCGGAGATTGTGGCCGCGCGGTCGAGCGCCGAGCCGCTCGACTCACCTCCTCGCAAGCGCACCCGGCAGGGCTCGGTGGCGGTTCGGCGCGTCGCGGAGCACCGGCCTCTGCCGGCGAATCGGCCGCCGCGCTCGGCACATCCATATCGGTCCTCACGGCCAACGCCCCCTGCGGAAGCGGTTTCTGTGCCCACCACACCAGCCGGCGCGGCGATCTCCACCACAGCTGCGTCCACCACGGCGGCGTCCGGCACCGCGGCACCCACACCCGTGACTACCGCGACCCCCACCACGGCAACCGCGAGCACCCCAGCAGCGACCGCGACCGTGGCAGCGAGCCCCACCCGCGGGGCCGGCGCGGAATTCGGGTTCGAGCGGCGATGAGCGGCGCCCCGCCCCACCTGCAACCTGCCGACGGAGACCCGCTCGCGGGCGAGCAGCCCCACGCCACCGTGACGATCGCGCGGCGGCCGCTGTGGCGAATCAGGCTCGCGCGCGGGCTGCCGCGGTATGTGATCTACGCGCTCGCGCTGGCCGGGGCGGCAGCGAGCGCGCGCTTCGCGCTCGACCCCCCACGCGCGGCGCTGCCCGCGGCGCTGCTGCGGCGCCCGGCGGGCGGGGATCTCGCCGCGGAGGGCTTTGCGACGCTGTTCGCGCGCGCCTACCTCACCTGGGAAGCGGCGCACCCGGAAGTCCGCGAACGTGCGCTCGCTCCGTTCGTGGGGTCCGGGATCGGCGCCGGCGCCGGGTTGCAACCACCCGCCGGCGGCGAGCAGCGGGTGCATTGGACGCAGGTCGTCCAGGAACGCGAACCGCAGGCCGGGGACCACGTCTACACCGTCGCCGCCGACACCGACACGGCGGGACTGCTCTATCTCACCGTCGGCGTCCTGCACCGGCCCGGGAGCCCGCTCGCGCTGGCCGACTACCCCGCGTTCGTCGGTCCTCCCGCCTCCGGCCCGGCACAGACGGCGGCCGACGGGCGCCTGCGCGAAGTGAGCGAATCGGCGCTGAGCACCGTGGTCGAACGCGCGCTGCGCAACTACCTCGCCGGCTCACCCGCCGAGCTGGCCGCCGACCTCGCCCCCGGGGCACGCGTCTCGCCGCCCGGCATCGAGCTCGCACTGCAGTCGCTGCAGTCCCTGCAGTGGGCCCCCGGCGCCGGCGCGGTGCTCGCGCTCGTGCAGGCCCAGGACCAGCGCGGCGGCTCGTACACGCTCGCCTACGAACTCGACGTCCTCCGCGCCCAGGGCCGTTGGGAGATCTCCGCGATTCAGATGGACCCTGACGCCGCGTAGCGCCGGGGAGCCGCCGCTACTCGACACCGCCACCGCTGCCTCATCAGCACTCAACCGTGTTCCCCGCCGCACCAGCGCCCTCCACCACACCAAACGAAGGAGTCCCGATGCGCACTGTGCATGTCCCCCGATCGCTCACCGACCACCCCCGCACCGGCGCCGCGCTGCTGCTCGGCATCGTGTTTGCGTGCGCCCTCCTCGGGTTGGCGCCGGTCGCCGCGCGCGCCGCGGTCGGCTCCTCGTCCGTGCCCGGAGCCGGGTCTGGTTCCGGGTCAGGCGGCACCGGTGCGGGCGGTTCCGCCGAAGGCAGCACGCTCGAAGCGGCGGCCTCCAAGGCGGGCAGCACGGGGCGCAAGGTGGCGATGAGCCTGATCGGGTTGGCGTTCGCGGTGGCGGGGATCGTGCTCGCGTTCCGCCGTGACTTCAGGGAGGCCGCGGGCGTGTTCGCCGTGGGAATCGTCGCGGTGCTGCTCGCCACGCCCGCCGGCATCAACCTGCTGCAGGACACCGTCAACTCACTGTTCGGCTAGTGAGCCTGGAGATCCGCTCCTACCGCGCCGTGTTCGACCTCGAGCGGCGCATCTACCGCGTGGACCGGCTGCGGCTCAACCCCGGCGGGGTGCCGGTGCGGGGCGTTGTGTACTGCCTGGCGATCCTCGCCTGCCTGGCGCTCGCCGGCACGCTGCCGCTGGCGGGGACGGCCGTGCGGGCGCTGCCGTGGTACGTGCGCGATCTGCTGCTGCCGGCCGGCAGCGCGGCGCTGCTGACGATGATCCGCGTCGAGGGCCGGCCGTTTCACCTCGCCGCCGCCGCACTGGTACGCCATCTTCTCGGCGCCCGTCAGCTGGCCGGCATGCACCCCGCGCATGGGTTGCACGATGCGTCACCACGCCGGTTGGGCGCTGCCTCGACGGGGATATGGCGTCCGCAAGAGCTGTTGCTGCTCCCCGACGGCTCCGACACGCGCCCGCGCCGCCTGTGCTACAGCGGCCCCGGCGCCGTGCGGATGACGGCCAACAGGCAGGTGCTCGCGCTAGAGCGCGGTGCCGAGCTGCGCGTGCGAGCCCACGTCCCGAAAGTCCGGCGGGCCAGGTAGCGAGAAGTGCGTCCACCGATCAGCCTCGTGTACGGGAATCTCGTGTTCGGCGCCGACCTCGACGACGGTTGGGCTGCGTTCGTAGTGCCGACCAGCTCCTACGAGTGGCTCTCCGAAGATGGCAAGCGCGAGCGCTTCCTCGCGCTGCTCGGCGCCCTGGAGGCGGTCGCCGCCGACATCCAGGTCGTGCGCGTCAGCCGCCACTGGGAGGTGGCCCGCTACGCGGAAGAGATGGCAGGCGACTCGCGCGCCCTCAAACGCTACGTAGCCGCACACACCCAGCGCCTGGAGGAACTCGACGCCCAGCGCCCGGCGCTGTTCTTTCTGGTGAGCCTGCGCGACCCCGAGCGCGACGTCGCCTCCTACGTTTCGCGCGCCGCGGAGCGCCACCCGCGCGAGTGGCTGGCGGCGCTGCGCAGCGCGGCTACTCGCCGCGCGACCGCCGCCTGCTGCGCGCCACCGAGCTGGAGCGCGCGCGAGTGCGGGCCGACCAGGCGCACGCGCGCCTCGCCGACTACCTCGACGCGCGTGCCGCGACCGGGGCGGAGCTGCAGTGGCTGGTGCGCCGCGCGTTCTGCCGCGACCTGGGCGAGCCGCAGGTGGACGGGCTGCACGAGCCGCGGGCGCTGGTGTTCGAGCGCAACGGCGAGGCCGTCCTGGCGCCGCTGGAGGGCGACGTGCTGCGCTGGATGGATGGCTGGGTCGAGCACCGGCCGCGGGCGCTGCGGATCGAATCGGAGCTCGGGGCGAGCTGGCAGGCGCAGCTCGTGGTGGGGGCGCTGCCCGAGCTGGTGCACTTCCCGGGGGCGCGCGCGGAGCTGATGTTCGCGCCGGTCGGAGTCGCTTCCGTTCGGCCTCGACCTCTCCCTGAACGCGCGTTTCCTGCCCAACGAGCTGGCGCTGCGGATCGCGCGGCGGCGGATCCAGGACGCCGACCAGATCCTGCGCGCCGAGTCCGACGGCGAGCAGGGTGCCACCGACCTCGGCTACCGACGCACGCAGGAGGCGCGCGACCTGCTCGCGCACCTGCAGTCCTCCAGCCGCCCGCCGCTGCTGCGCGCGACGCTGGCGATCGCGCTCGCCGCGCGCACCGAGCAGGAGCTGGAGGAGCGCGTGGAGATGTGCCGGCGCGCCTACGGGGAGATCCGCCTGCACCGCCCGCTGGGCGATCAGCTGCGCGCTCTTCTGCCAGCACCTGCCCGGCCAGCGCACGCGCGTGGCGGGCTACGACGACACGCTCACCGCCGAACAGGTCGCCGCGATGATGCCCACCGCCACGCACGAGGCGGGCTCGGCGGGCGGCTTCTACCTCGGCCACACGCTGACCGGCTCGGCGCGGCCGGTGCGCTTCAGCCTGCGCGAGGGCTCCGACAGCGACCGCAACACGACGATCCTCAGCGTCGGCGCGCTCGGCTCGGGCAAGACGACGCTCGACCAGAAGCTCAAGTACGAGGCCTTCCTGCAGGGCGCGCGCGTGATCGACTGCGACCCCAAGGGCGACCACCGCTTCCACCTACTGGAGCAGGTCGCCCCGCACACCGAGTGCATCGCGCTGCGCCCCGACCCGGCGCTACGCGGGATGCTCGACCCGCTGCGCGTGGCGCCCGAGCACCTGCGCCAGGACACCGCCGTGTCGTTCCTACGCGACCTGCTGCCCAGCCGCGCGGAGCCCGCGTGGGAGACCGCGGTGGTGGGCGCCGTAGATCGCGTGCTGCGGCGCGCGCGCGCCGCCGCCACCTGCCTGGAGGTGGTGCGCGCGCTGCGCGAGGGCGATGAGGTCGACGCGCAGGTCGCCAAGACGCTCGAGGTGTACGCGCGCTCGGGGTTGACGCAGCTCGGCTTCGCCGACCCCGACGTGCGGCTGCCGCCGGTCGGCCACCGCCAGGTCACCTACCTGCCGATCCGCGACCTGCCCGCTCCCGAGCCGGGCACCGCGCGCGCCGAGCACTCCCAGGCCGAGCGCGTCGGCGAGCAGATCGTGCGGCTGATCGCGATGTTCGCGATGCACCTGATGGGCGCCGAGCGGGAGCGGCTGAAGATTTTCAGTTTCGACGAGGGGTGGAGGCTGCTCGGCGACCCGATCGGGCGCACGCTGCTGGTGTCGCTGCAGCGCATGGGCCGCTCCGAGCTGGCGGTGCCGATCATCTCCACGCAGCTCGTCAGCGACACGCTGCTCGGCGAGCGCGAGTCAATCGAGAACCTGCTCGGGGCGACATTCGTGTTCGGGATGCGCTCCGACGCGGAGGCCCGCCGCGCGCTGGCACTGCTGGGCCTCGACCCCGAGGACCGGCGGATGCGCCAGACGCTGCTGGAGCTCGACGCCGGCCGCTGCCTGCTGCGCGACCACCACGGGCGCATCGAGGCGATCCAGGTGGATGTGGTTGTGCCGTCGCTGCTGCGCGCCTTCTCGACCACGCCCGGGCGGGCGCGATGAGAGCCAGCGCTCGCGCGGCTCGTCGCCGTGTCCTTTTGCCGCGGCGGTTGCGTCGCTGCCGGCGTGGATCGTCGAGGTGGGCCGCGGTCGCGCTCACCGCCCTTGTGATGGCGCTCCTACCAACGCCAGCCCTGGCCGCCCACGCCCCCACGCCGCACGCCCCCAGCGCGCCGCCTCTGCTGGCCGAATCGGGGATGCGAGCGCAGCGAGTGTCACCCTATTCGGTCGGGTCGAGCTCGGCGCCGGGCGCCTCCGGGCTCGACGAGGGGCCAGTCACGGGCAGCGACGCCTCGGCCTCGGCGCCCCCCAGCGGCGGCGATCCGCTCGTGGAAAACGGCCTCGGCAGCCCGCTCTGCGGAACGCCCGCGGAACTGCCGGCAGCGAGTCGGCGCAACTGCGAAACCTCGGGCTTCGAGGCCGCGGGGGCGCCCACCGGCAACTACGGGCTGGACGTCCACATCGACACTGGCCTGCTCGGCCTCAACACGCAGACGGTGGAGCAGGACTACGTGGTCGAGCCGGTGTGGATGGGCCTCGTGTGGGTCGTGCATGCGCTGATCGTGGCGCTGGAGTGGTGCTTCGCACTCGACCTGCTCGACAGCTCCGTGCTCGGCCAGCTGGAGCGCTCGCTGCGCGCGACGCAATCCACGTTCACCGGACCATGGCTGGTGTTGGCGCTCGCGCTCGCCGCGCTCGCCGCCGCCTACAACGGGCTTGTGCGCCGGCGCGTGGCGGAGACGCTCGGCCAGAGCGCGCTGATGCTGGCAATGATGGCGGGCGGGCTGTGGGTGATCGCCGACCCCGCCGGGACCGTCGGCGCGCTGGGGCGGTGGGTGGACGAGGCCAGCGCGGGCACGCTCGGGGCGGTCGTGCAGGGCAGCCCCGCGCACGCCTCGCGGACGCTTGCGCAGAGTATGAGCGGGCTGTTCGGGGCGACCGTCGGCGCGCCGTGGTGCTACCTGGAGTTTGGCAACGTCAGCTGGTGCGAGGACCCCGCGCGTCTGGAACCGCGGTTGCGCGCCGCCGGCCTCGCGCTGCTCACCCGTCCGCACATCTCGGAATGCGAAGGGCGCGAACGGGTGGCGGCAATACTGCGAAGCGCTCGAAAGCGAAGCGCCGCACGCCTCGGTGCCGCCGCACTCGCGCAGCGCCACGCTGATGCGCGCGGCGCGCACCAACGGGGAAGTGTTCCTCGCGCTGGGAGCCAACGAGGCGGCGCGCAACTCGATCGAGATGCCCGGCTCGCTGCTGCGCGTGCTGTGCGGGGGCTCCGAAAGCGCCACCGAATGCCGCGGGCCGGCGGCGGCGGAGGCGGAGTTCCGCACGCAGGGCGCCACGACGCCGCGCGATCGCCGGGCTGCTGCTGATCGCGATCGGTGCGGCGGGGATGATCAGGCTGCTCGGCTTCATCGCGCTGCACCTGCTGGGCGCGGAGATCCTCAGCCTCTGCTACCTGCTGCTCGCGCCGGCGGCGGTGCTCGCGCCGGCGCTCGGCGACGGCGGTCGCGCGGCCTTCCGCACGTGGGGCACCCGTCTGGTCGGCGCGGTCTGCTCGAAGCTGATCTTCTCCTTTCTGCTCGGCGTCGTGCTGCTGATGACGCGCACGCTGATCGGTCTCGAAGCGCTCGGCTGGTGGACTCGCTGGCTGCTCGTCGCGGTGCTGTGGTGGGGCGCCCACCGCCAGCGCCACCAGGTGCTGGGCTTCATCGCCGGGGAGCACCGCGCCACGAGCGAGCACCACCGCTCGCTGCTGCAGCGCTTCAAACAGCAGCTGGAGGGGCCGCGCACCGTCCTGCAGGGCGCCAACTGGATGCGCAAGAAGCTCACCGGTCCGGCGCCTTCGGTGGAGCGTCGGCGCACGCGCGAGCGCATCGGTCGCCAGCGGGCGCAGGCGACCGCCGACGAGCAGGTGACGCGGATGTTCGAGCGCGAGCACACGGCGGCTGCCGCCCACGCGTCGCCGGGCGGCGAGGCGCAAAGCGAGCTCTCCGCCAAACGCACCCAGCTGCACCGGATACGCGGCAGGCAGGCACAGGCGGTGGCCGCCGGCGACGCCCGCCACGCCGCCCGCCTCGACCACCGCGCGCGGCGCGTTGAGGGCGAAGTTGAGCGCGGGCAGCTCGCGCTCAACGATGCGCGACACATGGTCGCCGAGGGCGAGCGTGCGCAACTGCACACCGGTCGTACCCACACCGCCGATCAGTTGCGGGAGCGCAGTGAGTGGCTCGACTCGCAAGCCGCGCTGCCTCCGGCGCGGGCGCGCAGCGACGCGCGAGGAGGCGCCTGGAGCGGGGCACAGAGTGGCACGGCCGGCGGCGTCGCGGGCGGCGCACAGAGCAGCACGATTAGCGGCGTCGGGGGCGGCGCCCTGGGCAGCACAGTCGGCGGCGGCGCGGGCGGCGCGCATAGGGGGGACGCCGCTGCCGGCGGCGCCGGGCGCGACTACGCGGCGCTTGCGGGATTGGTGGGCTACGGGCGCGGGCAGTACGAGCAACTGCACCCCCGTGCCCAGCGCGAAGCGCGCCTGGAGATCGATCGCGAGCTCGCCTTGCGCCGCCAGTTGCGCGGTGCGGCCGGTGCCGTCGTCGCCGCCGCAGAGCGCGGGGGCGGGTGGGGTCAAATGACGAGCGCCGCCGCGCTGAGAAGGACTTCGACAGGGCGCTCGATCAGGGGCTGCGCGAGAGCGGCCACGCCGCGCCGCGCTCCCGCGATCGCCCGGGTGGGTGGGGTCGAATCCGCGAGCGACCTCGCGATGTCCCGCCCCACCGCTCGCCTCGGCCCGATCCGCCGCGGCGCTCAGGTGGCGGCTTCGAGTCCCCGGTGCTGCGCGACGCCCACGAGGTCGCGCGGGGGCGCAAACGCCAGTTGGGGGGCTGATGGTAGGCGCCCTCCGCATCCCCCGTCCCGCCTGGACTGTGCTGGCGGGCATGGCCGCGTTGGCGGTGGTGCTGATGCTCGGCGTCGTGACTGTGACGCTCGGTGGGCGGTCCGCGGCGTTCGCCGGCGAACCGGGCGCGGCCGAAGACGGGGCCGGCGGCCACGGCGTCTCGGCGCTGGCGCGCGCGGAAATCCCGCCCGAATATCTGCGCCTCTACCTGCGAGCGGCCGCCCGCTACGGGCTCGACTGGGCGATCCTCGCGGGAATCGGACAGGGTCGAGTGCGACCACGGGCGCGACCCCGCGCCCTCCTGCACCCATGAGGGCGCGGTCAACTCGGCCGGTGCGGGCGGGCCGATGCAGTTCCTCGCCTCGACGTGGGCGCAGTACGGGGTGGACGCCGAAGGCGAAGGTCCCCCGGATCGCTGGAACCCGGCGGACGCGATCTTCGGCGCCGCCAATTATCTTCGCGCCTCGGGCGCGCCGGGCAACTACCGCGAGGCGATCTACGCGTACAACCATGCCGGCTGGTACGTGGAAGAGGTCGAGAGCTGGGCGGCGAAGTACAGCGGCCTGTCGATGCCGCCGGTCTCATTGGCCGATGCGAAGGCGGGGGCGAGAAGCGGGGACAACCCCAGTGGCGGCGGTGTGGCGGGTGGCGACGCTGTCGACAAGCGGTGGGGAAGAGGCGGACCTTGAAAGCGCGGGTGGCGAAGGCGCCGTCGAAGGCGCTCGAAGGCGCCGACACGCGCCTGGCGCGCGAGACCACGACGCCGGTGCGCTTCATCCCGGGCGAACGCGCGATGCTCGACCCGGGCGACGGCCACGTCGCGCTGGTGCCCGACGGGCGTGCCGGCGACGGTGCAGGCGATGGTCGTGGCCGGCAACGAGCTGCAGGACCTCCCCTACGGGCCCGACGGCCACCCCAACCCGCTGGGTGCGCCCGACGAGGATTGTTCGAGCACCGTCAACTACGTGCTCTACCGCGCCGGCGTGCGGCCGCTCGCGGAAATCGTGCGCGATAACCCGCTCGCCCAGGACTACGTGAGCTGGGGAGCCCCCGGGCCGGGGCGGTGGGTGACGATCTACGCGGCGGACACTCCGACTCCACACGTCTTCATCGTGATTGCGGGTCTGCGTCTCGACACCAGCCACGACGGCACCGACGTCGGCCCCAACCGCGACGAAAACGGCCCGCGCTGGCGGATCCTCGACCACATCCCCACATGGGCGCACTGGTCGGTGCGCCACCCGGTGGGGTTGTGATGCCGTCGTGAGTAGACGAGTACCCCTGAATCAGAAGTCAGCCAGGAAGCTGTTGGAAGATCATGGCTGGCATGCAACGCGCGGCGGCAAGCACGTGGTGAAGATGAGCAAGCCGGGGCGTCGGCCGATCACCCTGCCAAAGCACCGGGGCGAAGACTATGGCCGCGGATTGACTTCGGCGATTCTGAGAGAGGCAGGTCTATGATGAAGAGAATCAGACGAAGGTTGGGCTTCTTGGAAGAGCAGACCGAGATACAGGCATTGGTTCATGAGGAGGACGGTTCGTTGTGGGCGGAGGTACCGAGCTGCCCGGGGCTGTTCGCGTCCGGGGCGACTTTGGACGAGCTCGCGGAAGGACTGTTGGAGGCATGGCTGCTGTATCACGACAGCGATCCAGCCGAGCAGCGGGCGGTTGGGGCAGCCTCGGCCCTGACGTTGCGCGTCCCGGCTTTTGCGTAACGTAACCGCATGGCGTCCCGCAAGATCGACTACCTGCTGATCGGCGGCGGGCTGGCGAGCGCTAACTGCGCGCGCTGGCTGCGCGAGGAGGGCGCCGAGGGGTCGGTGCTGGTGGTGGGTCGCGAGTTCGACCCGCCGTACAACCGCCCCAACTGCTCGAAGGGCTACCTGCGCGGCGAGGAGGAGCGCAGCGAGGCGTTCTTCCGTCCGCAGGAGTGGTGGGAGGAGCAGGGGATCGAGCTGCTCACGCGCACGAGCGTCACCGCGCTCGACCCCGGGGCGCGCACCGCGAAGCTCTCGACCAAGGAGGAGCTCGAGTTCGGCCAGGCGCTGCTCGCGACCGGGGCGAACGTGCGGCGGCTGAACGTTCCCGGGTGCGAGCTGGATGGCATCCACTACCTGCGCACGCTCGGCAACGCCGACGCGATCCGCACGGACGCGGCGGACGCCGAGCAGGTGGTGCTGATCGGCGGCTCCTACATCGGCTGTGAGGTCGCCGCCTCGCTGACGCTGACGGGCAAGCGCTGCACGATCGTGATGCAGGAGCAGATCACGCTCGAACGCGGCTTCGGCGCGGCGGGCGGGCGCTTCTTCCAGGAGCTGCTGGAAGAGCACGGCGTCACCGTCCACGGCGAGGATGAGCTGGAGCGCTTCGAGGGCGACGGCCGCGTGGCGAAGGTCGTCACCAAGAAGGGCCTGGAGCTGCCGGCCGACGTGGTCGTGATCGGCGCGGGCGTCGCGCCCGACGTGCAGCTCGCGCGCGGAGCGGGGTTGGAGATCGGGGAGGGAGGCGGCGTGCGCTGCAACTCGCGTCTTGCGACCTCGGCGCCCGGGCGTGTATGCGGCGGGCGACATCTGCGAGTACGACTCCCCCGTGCACGGCAGGCCGCTGCGGATCGAGCATTGGGACGTCGCCTTCAACCACGGCAAGACCGCTGCCCTGAACATGCTCGGCCGCGATATCCCCCACGAGACCGTCCCCTACTTCTACTCGGTGCTCGGCGACTGGGGCGAGCTCGAGTACGTCGGCCCGGCACGGGAGTGGGACGAGGAGATCGTGCGGGGCTCGCTGGAGGATGGCAGCTTCACGACGTGGTATCTGCGCGACGAACGCCTCGTCGCGGCACTCACCTTCGGGCGCTCCGACGACCTCGACCATGCGCGCCGGCTGCTCGTCGAGAGCCCCACGCTCGATGCGGCCGCCCGCGCGGCGCTGGCGGACGTGGACAGCGAGCTGGGGGCTATCTGACCTGGCGTTACGTCCCCGCGGGCGGTAGTATCCGTGGCGTTCATACGGTCGGTGGTGAGGGAAGCCGGTGCGAATCCGGCGCGGACCCGCCACTGTGACCGGGGATGCCCCCGCTGCGCGCGTGAGAGCGTGAGCCACTGATCGGCCACCGGCCATCGGGAAGGCGCGAAGGGTAGGCCCGGGAGCCAGGAGACCTGCCTCCGGCCGCAAGCCCACAAGCCCTCGTGGAAAGGGGTGGCTCATGCTTATCGTTCTCGTCGTGTCCGGCCGGCGCCCGGTCGTAGCCGGTCCGTCTCTGCGCGTGGCGTGCGGCTCGCCGGAGCGCTGCTCGTGTTCCTGGCCACCGCGGCTCTCGCCGCGCCCTCCGCGCTGGCAGGCTCGCCGGCCACGGTCACCGTCAGGGTGCTGGCCCCCATCGGCAGCGGAGCGTACGAAACGCTGATGCCCATCACTCAGGTCACGACGAACGCTGCGGAGGTGACGACGGAAGGCGGTACCTGCTCGGGCACAAGTGCCATGGGTGCTCTGAACCTTGCGACCCACGGTGACTGGGAAGGGCCGTGGAACAGTGAATTCGATGACTACGAACTCGATCTCGATCGATGGCAAGAGCTATCCGTTCGAAGCAGGTTCGCCGGCTGACTACTACTGGAGCTTCTGGCGTAACAACGTCTACTCCGAAGAGGGGGAGTGCGGAGTAGAGCTTGAAGCTGGTGATCAGATCCTGTTCTTTCCCTCCTGCTACGGGCCCAGTTGCCCGCCCGCCCCCGAAGTGCTCGGCATCGAAACGCCCCCGACAGCCGAAGTCGGTGAGCCGGTCGACGATCACAGTCAACCGCTACAGCTCAGAAGGCAAGCACTCGCCGGCGGCGGGCATCACCGTCGGGGCGGCTGGGGCTCCAGCGCGACCACGAACTTCGAAGGCAAGGCGACGCTGACCTTCCCCGGCGATGAGAGCTACACGCTGCGCGCGACCGGCGCCAGCGGCGAAAATCCGCTTCGGTCCCCGGGGAAGCGCTGGTTGCGCGCACAGCGGCGACGATGGCGAATGCGGCACCCCGCGCCCGTCCGGCGGCAGCTCGCCCCGGTGTCCGGCAGCACCACCACGAGCACGACGACCGTCACCGCCTCCTACACCGGCCCTTACGCGGTGGTCGCCGCACGTGACGGGTATCCACGAAGGCGGCGTCTATCGCCGCGCGAAGGCCCCCCGGGTGCTCGCCGGGACGGTGAGCGCGCACGCGTCCGTCACCTCGATCTCGCTGCGGCTGCGCCGCACCTACCGTGGTCACTGCTGGGCCTACAGCGGCTCTCGCGAGCGCTTCGAGCACGTCCGCTGCGGGCAGGGCAGCTTCTTCGCAGTGGCGTCGGGCGGGGACTCCTTCTCCTATCTGCTGCCCTCACGTCTGCCCCCGGGCGCTACGTGCTCGACATCGCGGCCACCGACTCGGCGGGCGACAGCGCCCCGCTCGACCGCGGCAGCTCGCGGATAGTCTTTTATGTCAAGTAGGGACGGTCAGCAGCGCCGCGTGTGGGCGGCGTCGCTGCGGCTCGCGCTCGTGTCGCGCCTCACCGCTCGCCGCCCTCCCGCTCGCTGGCTGCGGCCTCGGCGCCGGGCCGACGCCGACGGGCGTGCGGCTCGACGTGACGCGCGGCTTCGGGGCCGATTCGCTGCTCTCCCTGCGTGCGCCCCGCAATCGCGGCGAAGAGACGGTGATGAGCCTGTTGCTGCGCAACGCGACCGTCACCACTCGCTACGGGGGTGGCTTCGTGGAGAGCATCGACGGCCACTCCGGCGGGCACGAAGGGGGGCAGCCGGTCGACTGGTTCTACTACGTCAACGGCGTGCAGGCTCCCAAGGGGGCGGCGGAGACCAACGTGCATCAGGGCGACCGCGTGTGGTGGGACCTGCACGACTGGAGCCAAACCGAGGAAGTGCCGGCCGTCGTCGGCTCCTTCCCCAGCCGTTCCTCACCGGGGTCGAAGGCAAGCGGCTGCCGGTGCGCGTGGAATGCGCCTCGCCGACCGGCACCACCTGCCACACCGTCACCGCCCACCTGCGCGCCGCCGGCGTCACCTCTGCGGTCGCCGAGCTGGGACCCGCCGGGGAGGAGCCCGACACCCTGCGGCGTGCTCGTCGGCACATGGTCGCAGGTGAGCGGCGACCCGGGCGCGCGGAAGCTCGAACGTGGGCCGGCGGCGAGCGGGGTGTACGCGCGCCCTTCGGCCTCCGGGCGGAGCATCGCGCTGCTCGACTCGCAGGGCGCCACCGTGCGCACGCTCACCGGCAGCGCCGGGCTGATCGCCGCCACCCGCTACACCGAACAGGAACCCGAGTGGCTGATCACCGGCACCGACGCGGCCGGCGTGCAGCTTGCCGCCAGCCACCTCGACGAAGCGGCGCTGCACGACCGCTTCGCCGTCGCGATCACCGCCACCGCCACCGCCGGCGGCCTGCTGGCGCTGCCCCAGCCCGGCGGGGCATAGGGGGGAAAGAGATGTCATCCAAAACGTCCTTTAATGCTTCACGAAAATGAAGTGTTCTAGGCGGCTCCAAAAAGTAATGCACATACCCACTCCCACCCCCGGCATGAACCGCGTCGGCCTGCTCCTCTACCGCCCGCAGGCCAGTCCGCTGCACGCCACGCGCGCGGGGGTCGCCGCGCTGTGGGGGCTGGCGCTGATCGCCGCCTCGCTGTTGCTCTACCACCCCGTGGCGCTGGCGGCGCTCGCGCTGGCGGTGCTCGCCGCCGGCTGGGGGGCGGGGGTGGGCCGCGCGCTGGTGCCCGCGCTGCGCACCGCGCTGATCGTGGCGATCCCGATCGTGCTGATCAACGTGCTCGTCTCCCGCGATGGCCTCACCGTGTTCGCTCGCCTCGGCGACCTCGGCCCGTTCGGGCAGGGCGACCTGACGGTCGAGGCGCTCGTGTACGGCGCCGTGATCGCGCTGAAGGTCACGGTCCTGATCCTGATCACCGCGCTCTGCAGCCTCTGCATCGACCCCGACGCGCTGCTGCGGATCTGCCGCCGCCTCTCGTTCCGCTCGGCGCTCACCGCCTCGTTGGCGGTGCGCATGATCCCCGTGCTCGCCGCCGACGCCCAGCGATCGCCGAGGCGCAGCGCACCCGGCCCGACGGTGGCGCCGATCCGCGATCGGCAAATGGCGCTCGCGCGCGGGTCGCACTGATCGGCGCGATGCTCACCGGCTCGCTCGACCGCGCGATGGACGTCGCCGCCACGCTCGAGCTGCGCGGCTTCGCCGCCGCCCCCCGCGCACCCCGGCTGTCGCGGCCGTGGTCGCGCCACGACCTCGCCTTCTCCGCCTCCGCCGTGGCGATCCTCGCGCTCGCGCTGCTCGCCCGATCGGCGGCGTCGCCTCGTTCACCGCCTACCCGCTGGTGCACGCCCCCGTCAGTCTCGGGCTGTTCGCGCTCTGCGGAGCGCTCGCTGCTCGCGATCCTGCTGCCGTTCGCCGACCGCCGGGGGATCGAGCTGTGAACGTCTCTCTCTTTCCACAACGTCACATACCACTACCCCGACGCCGGGCGCCCCGCGCTCGATGACGTCAGCTTCGAGGTCGCCGCCGGCGAATTCTGCCTGCTCGCCGGGCTCTCCGGGCATGGCAAGTCCACGCTGCTGCGCGCTGCGTGCGGTCTGGCGCCGCACTTCCACGGGGGGAGCTTCGCGGGGCGGGTGCAGCTCGCCGGGCTCGACACCCGCGAGCACGGGCCCGCGCACCTCGGGACGCTCGCCGGCGCGCTCTTCCAGGATCCCGAGAGCCAGCTCGTGATGAGTTCGGTGCGCGCCGAGCTCGCGCTTGCGCTGGAGAGCCGCGGGCACACCGCCGCCGCGGTCGCGCGCGGGGTCGAGGAGGTGGCGCTGGCGCTCGGCATCGACCACCTGCTCGACCGGCCCACCCGCACGCTCTCCGGCGGCGAGGCCCAGCGGGTCGCGCTCGGCGCCGCGCTCTCCGGGCGCCCGCCCGTGCTGCTGCTCGACGAGCCCACCTCGCAGCTCGACCCGGTCGCCGGCGATGAGCTGATCGGCCTGCTGCGCCGCCTCAACCAGGAGTGGGACGTCACGATCCTGCTCGCCGAGCACCGTCTGGAGCGCTGCCTGCCCTCCGCCGACCGCGTGCTCGCGCTGCGCGACGGGCGGCTCGCGCACGACGGTTCTGCGGACTCGTTCCTGGAATGGGCAATCCGCGAGGAGCCCGCGCTGCAGACCCCCGGCGCGCGCATGTTCGCGCTGGCAGGATTCACCCCGCCGCCGGTCGGCGTCAAGCAGGCCCGCGCAGGCCTCCGCGCGCGACGCCTATTGTCGTCGGAGTCTGTATCCTCTCCCGCGCCCCCTGCCGTCCGTAATGTAAACATGGGCAACCGCAGGCAGGGGGCACCTTCCCGGCCCCCCGCTCGCCCGCGCGCACCGCTCCGACGTCTGCCCGCCCGCTCACGCGCGCCGCCCCGGCGCTGCGAATGCGAGGCGTGTGGCACGAGCTCCACCGCGGCCCCGCGATCCTGCGCGGCGCCGAGCTGCGGTTGGAGCCTGGCGAAAGCATCGCGTTGATGGGACGCAACGGTGCCGGCAAGTCGACGCTGCTGCGCCACGCCGCCGGCCTGATGGAGCCCACCCGCGGGCGGATCGAGCGCGGCGGGCGCGTCGCGCTGCTGCTGCAGAACCCCGGCGACTACTTCATGCACGAGCGCGTCGCGCGCGAGGCCTCCCCGCGCGCGCTCGCGCTCGCCGGCCTCGCCGAGCTCGCCGAGCGCAACCCCCGCGACCTCTCCGGCGGGGAGCGCCAGCGCCTGGCGCTCGCGATCGTCACCGACGGCGGGGAGGAGCCGGCGGTGCTGGCGCTCGACGAGCCGACGCGCGGCATGGACCGCCTCGCCAAGGCGCAGCTCGCCGAGGAGCTGCGCCGCCGCGCCGCGCACGGCCAGGCGGTGATCGTCGCCACGCACGACCCCGAGTTCGCCTGCGCCTGCGCCGAGCGCGCGGTGCTGCTCGCCGACGGCCGCGTGATCGCCGACGGCCCCTGCGCGGAGCTGCTCGCCGGCGGCTGGTACTTCGCCACCGAAACCGCTCGCATCCTCGGCGGCGCCGGGGGCGCGCTCGCGCCCGAGCAGGGCGCCGCGCTGCTCGCCGAGTGGGCCCGCGTGGGCGATCCATCACCTGGAGGGCCTCCGCTGCGGCCAATATGGCCTCCGCTGCGGCGGTGGGGTTGCGTGTGGGTGAGGCCGCGCGATGAGTTGGCCCCTCGCCTCCTTCACGCTCGTCGGGCTCGTGCTGCTCGTCGGCTGGCTGGCGTACGAGCGCGCGCGGCCCTCTGCGCGGATGGTCGCCGTCGTGGCGACCCTTGCGGCGGTCGCGGCGCTGGGGCGCGACGCCTTCGTGGCGCTGCCCGACGTCAAGCCGATCACCGCGATCACGCTGGTCGTCGGCTACGCGCTCGGTCCCCTGCCGGGCTTCAGCGTCGGCGCCGTGGGGATGCTCGCCTCCAACGTGATGCTCGGCCAGGGCTCCTACACCCCGTGGCAGATGGCCGCCTGGGGGCTGGTCGGCCTGATCGGCGCCGCGCTCGGGCGGCTCTCCGGCAGGCGCCTCGGACGGTTTCCGCTGGCGCTGGCCTGCGCCTTCACGGCACTGCTCGCAAAGGAGATCATGAACGTGTACACGTGGACGATCGGCGCGACCCACACGCCGGCGGCGTTCCTGCTGGTCGTGGCCGGCGCGCTGCCCTTCGACGTCACCGACGTCGTCGCCTCGTTCCTCTTCGGCCTCGCCTTCGCCCCCGAGCTCGCGCGCGTGCTGGCGCGGGTGCGCTCGCGTATGGACATCCGTTGGGAGCCGGCCGGCGCCATCACGCGGCTGGGGGCGCCGGCGGGGCGCGTGCCGCTCGCCGTGCTGGCCCTCGGACTCGTGTGCGCGCTGGCGCTGCCCGGCGAGTCGGCTCGTGCTTTCACTCCGCGGTCGCTCGCCAGCACCGTTCGTTCCGGCGTCGGCGCATCGAGCGATCCCGCCGCCGCCGTGACGCATGCCTCCGCCGCCCGCGTGAATCTCTCCCCCGAGGTTGCCTACCTCGCCTCCACGCAGAACGCCGACGGCGGCTGGGGCGCCGCGGCGGGTCAGCCCACCAGCGAGCTGTACTCCGCGTGGGCGGCGATCGGCCTCGCCGCCGCCGGGCGCAACCCACAGAGCGTGCGCCGCGACGGGCACACGGTGCTCGATGCGCTGCGCGCCCAGGCCGGGACGCTCGAAGACGCCGGCGACTACGAGCGCACGATGCTCGCGCTGCGCGCCTGCGGTGCCCCCGTGACGTCGCTCGCAGGCAAAAACCTACTGGCGGGCCTGCTGCGCTACCGCGAGAGCGACGGCTCCTTCGCCCACCAGGTCAACCTCACGGCATTCGCCGTCCTTGCGCTGCGCGCTGCCGGTGACTCGGCGGGCGATCTCGCGGTCCGCGCCGCGGGCGCGTGGATCGCCCGCCAGCAGGATGGCGACGGCGGCTTCAACTTCGACGTGCGGGGCGGCTCCAGCGACGTGGACGACACCGCCGCGGCGCTGCAGGCGCTGGTCGCTTCTGGCATCCGTTCCGGCGCCGGCGTCGGCCGCGCGGTCACGTTCCTGCTGCACGCGCAGAACCTCGACGGCGGCTTTCCCGAGCAGCCCGGGGGCGAATCCAACGCGCAATCCACCGCGTGGGCGGTGCAGGGCCTGGTGGCCGCCGGGCGCGACGTCGAAGCCGATCCACCGCTCTCGGGAGCCGTTCGCCGCTCGGCTACCTGCAGAGCCTCGTCGCCGCCAACGGCAGCGTGCGCTACTCGCGCACCGGCACGCAAACCCCGGTGTGGGTCACAGCCGAGGCGCTCACCGCGCTGGCGCGGGCACCGTTCCCGATCGGGTAGTCCGTCGGCGTTCGCGAGGCGGCGAGCGTCTACCCTCTGGAGGATGTCGAGCGCACCTCTGACGGCTTCGCCGCGCGCTGCCCGCCACGGCGCCGGTGGGCCGCCGCGCGACCACGCTGGCCGCGCGCCCGAGCCGAGCATCGCCTGGGCGTTGTGGGCCGCGCTCCTGTGCGCGCTCGCGATGGCCGTCACGCTGGGCGCTCGCGGAGCTCGTCCCCGCGATCCACCTGCGCGACGCGGTGCTGCTCAACGACTTCACCAAGCTCGGGCGTCCCCGCGTGGACACGTTCGCCAACCACCTGCTGCACCTGCTCGACCCCCTGCTCTACACCGCCTGGGCGCTGCTGATCGTCGCCGTGGCGCTGCTGCGCCGGCGCCCGCGGGTGGCACTCGCCGTGGCGATCGTGCTGCCCGCCGCGCCTGGTTTGCGCCGAGCTACTCAAGCCGCTGCTGGCCCACCCCCACGACAGCGTCGGCTGGCAGTGGATCGGGCCCGCATCCTGGCCGAGCGGCCACGCCACCGCGGCGATGACGCTGGTGCTGTGCGCGCTGCTCGTCACCCCCCACCGCTTGCGCCCCCTGGTGGCCGCCCTCGGCTGTGCGTTCGCCGTCGCGGTCGGCTGCTCGCTGTTGATCCTCGCCTGGCACATGCCCTCCGACGTGCTCGGTGGCTACCTGCTGGCGGCGCTGTGCGTGTCGCTCACGATCGTGGCGATGGGCCGGAATTGGGATCGGCCGGGGCCAGTGCTGCGTCGCCGCGCTACCTGAGGCGGCCCTACGACGGCTCGGGCCTCGCCGCGGCCTCATGCGCGCCGGGTCCCACAACGGCTCGGAGTCGGCGCCCGGCTCGTTGACGGCGCGGGCGAGGATGAACAGCAGGTCGGATGCGCGGTTGAGGTAGCGTACTGTCTCGGGGTTGGCGTCCTCGACCACCAGCGCACGCCGCTCGGCGCGGCGGCACACCGTGCGGCAGACGTGCAGGTGGGCCGCCGCGGGGGTGCCCCGGGGATCACGAACGAGCGCAGTGGGGCCAGCGTGGCGTTGACCTCGTCGCACGCCCGCTCGAGCCACTCGGTGTACTCGGCGGTGATCCGCAGCCGCTCGCGCTCGTCGCCGGCGGGCACCGAGAGGTCGGCGCCGAGGTCGAGCAGATCGTTCTGCATGCGGCGCAGCCATGCCGCGATGTTGTCGGGCAGCCCCGGCTGCAGCAGCGCCACGCCGAGCGTCGAGTTGAGCTCGTCCACGGTGCCGTACGCCTCCACGCGGGGGTGCATCTTGGAGACACGGCTCATGTCCCCGAGGTGGGTCTCGCCGGCGTCTCCGAGCTTGGTGTAGATGCGGGTGAGATTGACCGTCATGCGCCCTCCGAGTTTCGCAGATGATCCACCGGGGTGGCGCGCGTCCGCGCAATCGGATACGTTGCCCCACCTCAATGCGGGTTGGCGTTCCGAAGGAGACCGCGGCGGGTGAGCACCGAGTGGCGCTCGTGCCCGAGGTGGTCGGCAAGCTGAAGGCACGAGGACTTGAGGTTCTCGTGCAGCGTGGCGCGGGCGCTGACGCGCTGCTGCCCGACGCCGCTTTCGTCGACGCCGGCGCGGAGTTGACCGACGACGCCACGGCAGTGTGGGGCGCCGACGTGGTCGTCACGATCTCCCCGCCGACCGCGTCGGAGATCGGCATGTTGGGCGCAGGCTCGCTGCTGATCGGCTTCCTCGCGCCGCTCACCTCCCCGGCCTGCACGAGCGCGCTGGCCGCCGCGAAGGCGACGGCGCTCGCGATGGAGGCGATCCCGCGGATCTCCCGCGCGCAGGCGATGGACGCCCTCTCCTCGCAGTCCAACGTGGCCGGCTACCGCGCCGCGCTGCTGGGGGCGGAGACGATGGGGCGCTTCTACCCGATGCTGATGACCGCCGCGGGCACGATCCCGCCGGCGAAGGTGCTCGTGTTGGGCGCGGGCGTGGCGGGCCTGCAGGCGATCGCCACCGCCAAACGGCTGGGGGCACGCACGACAGGCTACGACGTGCGCCCCGAGGTGGCCGAGCAGGTGCGCTCGCTCGGCGCCCAGTGGCTGGACCTCGGCCTCGAGGCCGCCGGCGAGGGGGGCTACGCGCGCGAGCTCACCGAGGCCGAGCGCGCCCGCCAGCAGCAGGCGTTGACGGATGCGATCAAGGGCTTCGACGTGGTCATCACCACCGCCCTCGTGCCCGGCCGCCCCGCGCCGAAGCTCGTGACCGAGGAGGCCGTGCGCGGGATGAAGCCGGGGTCGGTGGTCGTGGACCTCGCGGGGGAAGCGGGCGGCAACTGCGAGCTGTGCGAGCCGGGGCAGATGGTGGTACGCCACGACGTGAGCATTCTCGCCCCGCTCAACCTCCCGGCCACGCTGCCCGAGCACGCCTCGGCGCTGTTCGCGCGCAACGTGCTCGCCTTGCTGGAGCTCTTGGTGGGGGAGGACGGCGCCCTGAAGGTGGACTTCGAGGATGAGATCGTCAAGGGCGCCTGCATCGTGCGCGCGGGCGAGATCGTCAATCCGGGGGCCAAGGCCGCGGTGGAGGCCGCCGCCGGGAGCGGATCGCGCGGCGTCGAGGCGGCGGGAGGCTCTCCGGCATGATCCTCGCCTCCGTCCTCACCACCAACCTCGCGATCCTCGTGCTAGCGGGCTTCATCGGCTTCGTGGTCATCTCCAAGGTGCCCAACACGCTGCACACGCCGCTGATGTCGGGCACCAACGCGATCCACGGGATCGTGCTGCTCGGCGGCCTAATCCTGCTCGGCCTTCCGGGCCTCGACGGCTTGAGCAAGGGCCTGCTGGTGATTGCCGTCGCGTTCGGCACGATCAACATCGTCGGCGGCTTCCTGGTCACCGACCGGATGCTCGAGATGTTCAAGTCCAAGCCGAAGCCGTCGCCCAAGGCCGAGGTCGAGCCGGCCGGTAAGACGGGTGGCGCGGCCGGTGGGGCCGGCGGCACAGACGGCGCTGCCGGAGCGGGCTCCGGGGCCGACGGCAAAGAGGGGAGAGGCTCGTGATCCACGCCCCCCTCGCCACCACCTTCCTGCAAAGCGAAAGCTTCATCTACGTCCTCTACATCGTCGCCTTCGCGCTCTTCATCCAGGGTTTGCGCGGGCTCTCCGGCCCGACGGGCGCGGTACGCGGCAACCGCACCGCCGCGGTCGGCATGGCGATCGCGGTCATCGCCACGCTGCTCGCTCCCGGTGAGGGCAACTGGGGCCTGATCGCGCTCGGCATCGCGCTCGGCGTCGCCGTCGGCATTCCCGCGGCGCGCAACGTGAAGATGACCGCGATGCCGCAGATGGTGGCGCTCTTCAACGGCGTCGGCGGCGGCGCCGTGGCGCTGATCGCGTGGGTGGAGTTCCGCCACTACGGCTCCACCTACGGCTCGCACACGATCCACCTACTGGGCGAAACGGGCAGTGTGTCGATAAGCACCGGTGGGCCCCCGACCTATTTCGCGATCTTCTCGGTGTTCGCCGCGATCGTCGGCTCGATCTCCTTCTGGGGCTCCAACATCGCCTTCGGCAAGCTCCAGGAAGTGATCCCCGGGCGCCCGATCTCGTTCGGCTCCGCTCAGCAGGCGGTCAACCTCGTGCTGCTGATCCTGGCGCTCGCCGCCGGCATCGACCTGGTGGCGGGGGCGCACTCCGAACTGCTGTTCATCGGCATGCTGATCGTCGCCGCGCTGCTCGGCAACGCGGTGGTGCTGCCGATCGGCGGCGCCGACATGCCGGTGGTGATCTCGATGCTCAACGCTTTCACCGGCCTCTCCGCGGCGGCCACGGGGATGGCGCTCGACAACCCCGCGCTGATCGTCGCGGGGATGATCGTGGGCGCCTCGGGCACGATCCTCACCAACCTGATGGCCACCGCGATGAACCGCTCGATCCCCGCGATCGTCGCCGGCGGCTTCGGGGGGGGCGGAGCCGTGGAGGGCGCTTCGGGCGCGGGCGAGCACGCCGGTACGGTGCGCTCCACCACCGCGGCCGATGCCGCGATCCAACTCGCCTACGCCTCCCGTGTGGTCGTCGTCCCCGGCTACGGGATGGCGGTCGCGCAGGCCCAGCACGCGGTGCGCGAGCTGGCCTTCGAGCTGGAGACGCGGGGCGTGGACGTCAAATACGCGATCCACCCGGTGGCGGGGCGGATGCCGGGGCACATGAACGTGCTGCTCGCCGAGGCCGACGTGCCCTACGACCAGCTCAAGGAGATGGACGACATCAACCCCGAGTTCGCCCGCACCGACGTGTCGTTGGTGATCGGCGCCAACGACGTCACCAACCCGGCCGCCCACAACACCCCCTCCTCGCCGATCTACGGCATGCCAATCCTCGAAGTGGACGACTCCCGCTCGATCATCGTGATCAAGCGCTCGATGAACCCCGGCTTCGCCGGGATCGAAAACGAGCTGTACTTCGACCCCAAGACCTCGATGCTGTTCGGCGACGCCAAGTCGGCCGTCAGCGAGATCACGGCCGAGCTGACGCAGCTGTAGCCCCGGCTGGGGCCCCCTACGTGTTTTTCCGTAGCATAGGTTGCATACCTAGCCAACGTACTCTACTCTCAACTGAGAGGGATGAACGGTCTTGGTTCCGCAGCGTGGCGCATGGGCGCTGCGCGGGCGGCGACGGCCGTGCTGTGGGTCTTGGGAGTGGGTACGATCGGCTCGACGCTCGCGCAGGGAAGTCCTCCGCGGGCCAAAGAGAGGGTGGCGCAGTCGGCCGTAGGCCGGCGAGCTGGGCCCCTCTTTTTCGATCATGGCCCTGTCGCCAACGCGAGCATCGTCGACGGCAGCGTCGCCTCGATCACCGAATTCCCCTTCCAGGTGGCGCTATACAACCCGCGCGCCGGCTCGCCCGCGAAGGGCTTCTTCTGCGGCGGCGTGATTCTCGACGCCACACACGTGGCGACCGCCGCACACTGCCTGTTCGGCGAACGCGGGCAGCACACCCCACCGGCGGAAATCGAGGTGCTGGCCGGATCGACCTATCTCGAACCGACCGACCCCGGGAGCGTCAGGGACCCGGTCGTGTCGGCGACCGCCGACCCCGCCTACAACCCCGCCGCCAGCGACTACGACGTCGGCGTGCTGCAGCTCGCGCACCCACTGTGGAGTGGCCCCACGCCGGCGCTCAACGGCGACAGCACGATCGCCCCGCTGGCGCTCGACACAGCACAGTCCGAAGCGCGTACCGCCGCCGCACAGAGCGCCGCGGCGTCCGCCACGCAGGCCGCGACGGCGCCGGGGCAGGCGCTGGTCAGCGGTTGGGGCGACCTCAACGCTCAGCCGGGCGGCTCGCCGAGCTACCCCCTGCGCCTGCGCAAGACGCGCGTGCCGCTCGTCGCGACCACGCTCTGCGAAGAAGCGTACGCCACGATCGAACAGCCGATCACCCCACGGATGATGTGCGCCGGCGGCGAGCCGGGCGAAGGGCAGGGGCACGCCGACTCCTGCTATGGCGACAGCGGCGGCCCGCTGGTGGCGCCCGGGGTTGCGGGCGATCCCTCGCCGGCCAGTGACGTGCTGCTGGGGCTGGTGGACTTCGGCAACGGCTGTGGCCAAGCCGGCTATCCGGGGGTGTACGTACGCGTCGCCGACCCGGCGGTGGCCCGCTTCCTCGGGGCCGGTCCCCCGGTGGCCTCGGCGGGACGCCGACCACGCGCGCTCTGCCAGACTGGCGGTCGTGGTCGAGCGGGATCAGGCCGTACAGGCGCTCGCGGACAGCGAGTTCGACGTGGTGGTCATCGGCGGGGGGATCACCGGCGCCGGCGTTGCGCTTGACGCCTCCACGCGCGGCTACTCCGTGGCGCTGCTGGAGCGCGCCGACTACGCCTCGGGCACCTCCAGCCGCTCCAGCAAGCTGGTGCACGGAGGGTTGCGCTACCTGCAGAACTTCGACCTCGGCTTGGTGCGCGAGGCGCTGTTGGAGCGCCAGCTGCTGGTGGCGCTGGCCCCGCACCTCGTGCGCCCGCTGCCGCTGGTCGTGCCCGCTTTCGACGGCGCCCGCCCCGATCGCATGATGGGCGTCGGGCTCAACCTCTATGACGTGATGTCAGTCGACCGTGGCCGCCTGCGCCCGCGTCGCGGACGCTCCGAGCGCGCGGCCGGCCGCGGGGGCGAGGCCGAGGAGGCTGCCGAACACGGCTGGAGTCCCGCACGTCACCGCATGATCTCGGGGGAAGAGGTGCTGGAGTTGCTGCCCGCCCTGGCCCCCCGCGAGCCGACGGGCGGATATCTCTTCTACGACTGCCAAACCGACGACGTGCGCCTGGTGCTGACCGTGCTCGGCGAGGCCGAGCGCTTCGGGGCGGTGTGCGCCAACCGCGTGGCGGCCGTCGGCCTGCTCGAAAACGACGACGGCCGTGCCCACGGGGTGCGGGCCCGCGACCAGGAGGGAGGCGTGGAGTTCGTGGTGCGCGCCGCCAACGTCATCAACGCGACCGGCGTGTGGGCCGATCAGCTGCGCCCGCAGGAGCTCCACGATGCGGCGGATCTGGCCGGGCCGGTCCGTGGCGAGCGGGTGTCAGCGCCATTCATCAGGCCCAGCCGCGGCACCCACCTCACGCTCTCCCACGAAGACCTGCCGCTCGTTGGCGGTGCGATCGTGCCCGCCGGCGAGGGCCGCTCGATCTTCGCGCTGCCGTGGCTGGGGCGCACACTGGTAGGCACCACCGACAACGACTACGAAGGCGACCTGGAGCACGTGCCGCCGTCCGGGGAGGACATCGACTACCTGCTCGACGCCGTCAACACGTTCTTCGCCACCGACCTGCGCCCGCGGGATCTGACCGGCGCGTACGCCGGGGTGCGGCCGCTGATCTCAAGCGGCGACCCCAAGAAGTCGGTAGACATCTCCCGCCGCGCCGAGCTGTACGAGACCGCCAGCGGCATGCTCACGATCACCGGGGGCAAGCTCACCACCTGGCGGCGAATGGCCAAGCTCACCGTCGATCGGCTGGTTGAGCGCGACGTGCGCGAGGCGCCCTGCCGCACGCACGAGATCCCGCTCGGGCAGCCGGTCGCGGTCGAGGAGCTGCCGCGGGTAGAGGGCGTGCCCGAGGAGTCATACGCCGCGCTTGCCGGCCGCTACGGCTACGCGGCGCACGAGGTGCTCGCGCTCGCCGCTGAAAGGGGAGAGCTGGCTCAGCCGATCGTGCCCGGGCTCCCCGACCTGCTCGCCGAGGCCGTCCTCGCCGCCCGCCGCGAGCAGGCGCGCAGCGTCGCCGACGTGCTGCTGCGACGCACGCGCCTATGGCTGCTGGCTGCGCATGCGCTCGACGGCTCGCCTGGTGGCGGGGCGCCGCCACGGGAGGGGTTGCCGCCGGACGGGCCGTCACCCGGCGGCGTACCGGCAGGGTCGCAGCCAGCGGGGCGAGTGGACGGACCGCCGGGTCCCGTGCGCCGCGTGGCGGACGCACTCGCCGGCGAGCTGGGCTGGAGCGCGCAGCGCACCACCGAAGAGATCGAGCGTTTTGCGCAGGAGGCTCGCGCCGAGGGATTCGAGGCCGGGTGAGGCGCCACCGCCTGCGTGCTGTCGATCGTGTGCTGGAGCTCGGTGCGGGGGCGGGCCGGCCTCTGATCATGGGCGTGGTCAACGCCTCGCCCGACTCCTTCAGCGACGGCGGGCGCTATCGGAGCCTCGATCAGCGGGTGGAGTTGGCATTGGCGCACGCCACCGCTGGTGCGGACATCCTCGACATCGGCGGCGAGTCGGCCACCACCGGGCGCCCCCCCGTGCCGGCAGATGAAGAGATCGAGCGGGTCGTGCCGCTGATCGAGCGTGTCGTCGGCGAGTTTGGCCCCGACGGTCCCGTGGTCTCGATCGACACCTACAAGCCCCCCGTCGCTCGCGCGGCGATCACCGCCGGGGCGCGGATCGTCAACGACGTCAGCGGGCTGCGCGACCCCGAGCTCGCCGCGGTGTGCGCGCAGACCGGAGCCGCGCTGGTGTTGATGCACACCGCCGCCGCCCCCCGCACGCGCAGGCAGGACCCCGACCTGTACGGGGACGTGGTGGGGGAGGTGCTCGCCTTCCTGCAGGCGCGGATCGCGATCGCGCTCGAGGCGGGGGTCGCCCGCGAGCAGCTGATCCTCGACCCGGGGCCCGACTTCGCCAAGACGCCCGCCCAAACGATTGCGCTGCTAACCCACATTGAGCGCCTACACGAGCTCGGGCGGCCGTTGCTGATGGCGATCTCGCGCAAGGACTTCATCGGTGCGCTCACCGGTCGTCCGCCGCGCGAGCGGCTTGCCGGCACACTTGCGGCTTTGGCTCACGGCGTCGACGCCGGCGCGCACATCTTCCGGATGCACGATGTCGCCGCCGCCGCCGACTTCCTCACGGTGCGCGCCGCACTCGCCGGCGAGCGGCCGGTGAAAAGGGATCTTGCGCTTCCTGAGGAACTGAGACACCAGCGAGCACGTCGCGCGGATGAGGGCGCCGGGGCTGTTCGCCGGATGCCCTAAGCTGCATGGCGCATAGACGGGTGCCGGCCGCTGTCCAACGCGGTCGGGCGCCAACCACCCAATCCATAACGAACACACAGGAAGAGGGACTACCAGCAATGACGACCGTACTCGAGCGCTCTGAGCTTGACGCCAGCCCGCTGGCCGACCTGCACGCGATCGCCGACCAGATCGGCCTCGACGGGTTTCGCAGATTGCGCAAGGCCGACCTGATCGACGCGATCCTCGAGCGCTCCGGCGGCGGCGCCGGAGGCGAGGAGAGCGCTGGCGATGGAGACAGCGCGAGCGCCGGCGATGGGAATGGCGATGGTGGCAGTCGGCGCACGCGCGGCGGCCGTGCCGGTGGAGGGCGCTCCGGCCGAGCGCGCGGCGGCGAGCCGGCTGGCGATGGTGGCCGGGGAGACGTCGAGGAGCAGGGAGCGGGCCAGGAGGACTCAGGCCGGGCGGATGCCGGCGGGGAGGACTCGGGCGGAGACGGCGCAGGCGAGGGGGGCTCAGGTGAGACTCGCACCGTGCGCCGACGCCGGCCAACGCGCTCACGCCGCGCCAAGGCGGGCGCCGACGACGACCGCGAGCGCGGGTCCGAGGGCACCACGACGCGTGAGGAGGAGCCACCGAAGGCGGCGAGGGGTAAGGCGCCACGTGCCGCGGAGGACCGTACGGTCGAGGGCGTCGTCGAGCTGCTCGGCAACGGCTCGGCCTTCCTGCGCGTTTCACCGCCGGAGGCATCCGACGAGGACGTCTACATCTCCGCCGCCCAGGTGCGCCGCTGCGAACTGGTTTCCGGTGATCGGGTGAGTGGCCCCGTGCGCACGCCGCGCTCCTCCGAGCGTTACCCCTCGCTGGCGCGCGTGGACACGATCAACGGCGCCTCCGCGGAGTCGGTCGCCGAGGGCACCCGCTACGAGGACCTGGCGGTCGCCTACCCGTGCGAGCGCCTCGAGCTCGACCCTCAGGATCCGACGCTCGGAGCGATCGAATGGCTGACGCCGATCGGCCGCGGCTCGCGCGTGACGATCGTCGGCGAGGCCCGTTCGGGCAAGACCGAGACGCTGCGGCGCCTACTTGGCGCGCTCGCTGGCCGAAACGGGGATGCGCGCGGAACGCGAGTGTCTCCCGGCCTTGGCCATGAGGGCCTGGAGGTGATGTTGGTGCTCGGCGGGGTCCGCCCCGAGGAGATCGCCGCTTGGCGCGAGGGGCCCGTGGCGCCGGCCGCGGCGCTGGATCTCGGTGCCTCCGGCGAGCTTCAGGCTCAGACCGTGGAGCACGTGGTGGACACCGCCAAGCGGATCGCCGCGCGCGGCGGGCATGTGGTGGTGCTGATCGACACGCTCGACCACCTACCGCCGCACGCCGCCCGGCGGATCCTCGCGGGTGCTCGCAACCTCGTCGAGGGCGGCTCGCTCACGTTGATCGCCACCGCCGCCCGTCCGCTCGGCGGCGAGAGCACGGTGATCGCGCTCGACGTCGCGCTCACCTCCACCGGGCGCATCCCCGCGCTCGACCTGGCGGCCAGCGGCGTCGTGCGTCCCGAGCTGCTCGTGGGCGAGGACGGCGCCGCCGCGATCACCAAGGCCCGCGCCTCAGCGTTGGCCGGTTAGCGCAGGTACGCGACGCGCGCCCACGAGGGCTCGGGCGAGAGCTCGATCGGCTCACCGCTGCGGGATGGATCGCCATCCCGCCCACCCGTGGGTTGCACGTAGGCGAAGCTGCAGGTCTCCTCGATGAACGCCACCCCCAGCTCGCCCTCATTGACGCGCTGGTCCAGCCACGCACCGCGGAACACCAGGCGGCGCAGCCAGTGCACCAGCGAGCGCTCCGCCGGCCCCACCAAATCCTGCCAGCACTCGTTGACGTGTTCTCCCAGCGCGGACGCCGGGTCGAGGATCTCGCCGTTGACCGCCAGATTGACGAGGTCTTCCAGCTCGTCCTCCCCGAGCCTGCCGCCCACGAACCCAAGCTTCAGGGCCGCCTGCTCGCAGCGCTCGGCGAAGTCATCCTCGTTGAAGGTGAAGCGCAGCTCCCCGTATTCGAGGACGAAGTCCTCTCCTGAGTTGTAGTTTCCGCGGCGTGTCTTGTCCATGACGTAAGTGCGGGATAGTGGGTTGACGAGGATGGCTGGCTGACTAAGAGGGCTTGGCTCGCCGGCTTCCTGCCGGCCGGGCCACCCCCTGGGGCTCCGGGCCGTCGGAATCATAAGCTGAGTTCCTCCCTCTGTGGGGGTGCTGCACGGGAGATTGCACGGCAGCTGGGTCGATCGCGGAGACCACCGCCGTATCCGGTGCACGGGCCTACCGGATGAGGCCCTACCCTCCATGTTGATGGCGCGCCCCCCCGAGCACGGACAGCGACGGTCGGACGAGATCCCCGGCTATCGCATCGCGCTGGTGCCGATCTTCGGGGATGACGTCAGCGCCGCCGCGATCGCTCGCGTCGCCAAGCTGATCGGCAAGGGTGGGGTCATCAATGCGGTCTTCGTGTTGCTCGTCCCTCCCCAGCTGCCGCTCCAGGAGGGCTTGGAGTGGGAGGAGGCTCAGGGGCGCTCGGTACTCGAGAGCGCTCGTATCCAGGCCCGTCGCGCCGGCATCCGCATCCACACCGGCGTGATCCGCACCCGCAACCCCGGCGCCGCGCTGGTGGACGAGGCTCTGAGGCTGGAGGCGGACATGATCTACTGGTCCACGCTGCACGCCCCCGCGGGCGAGCGGCACATCGGCCCAACCGCGCTGCACCTGCTCAGCAGGCGGCCCTGCCGAGTGATCATCGAGACCGAGGGCCACCTTGCCGGGGCCCCGAGCGACACCTCCAGCGCCACGGTGGCCTGACGGGTCTAGCCGCTTTCGCTCGATTCCCCGCTCGAAGGCGACAGGCCGATCACGACCCGCGCTCGTTTGACCCCGTCTGACAGCGACTGCCCGCCGCCGGCCGTAATGGTGCCAAGCGGGGCGATCGCCGAGGCGAGGCTCGAGAAGCCTGGGGCCTGGTTGAGACCAAGCGATTCGAGCAGCCCCGAGAGCGTGTGGACTTCGATCAGCGCGCTCGGCTGGATTCCCCCGCCGAGGGTGCTCGCCGCGGCGCTGTAGGAGGGAGAGCTCCCCAACGTGCTCTGCGGGTTGAGTGCTTCCTCGATCGATGCGCTGCCCAACCCGGCCACGAACTTGCCCTGTCCTGCCGCGAGCGTCAGCTCCAACGGGAAGCTGGGCAGCTTCACCGTCACGGCGGTTTCCGTGCCGGGCACCGAGGTGGGCGAGGTCTGGCCACCCGCTTCGCGATAGACCTGCGCGAACTCTGCCACCGCGGCACGCGAGCGAGCAGGATCTTTGGAGGCGATGATGAGTGCCGCCCGCAGCTTGAGGATGCTGCTGCCGCTCACATACAGCCCGGTGGCACCCGCCCAGCGCAGGTTCAGCGAGTGCGAGCTGAGCGGCGCCAGCATGGTGCCGAAATCGATGCCACCGATGTTCAGCGCCGAGTCCAGCGAGGAGAACGCGCCAAAGCCCTGCGGACTGTGGCTCAGCGCACTGCCGAGGTTGCCGATGCCCACCGCCAGCCACGAGCCGCCGGGGAGCCCGCGCAGCACCTGCGCTCCGCTTTCGCCGAGCGGTTCGGAGTTGCCGGAGCTCGATCCGGCGGAACTTGACGCCGATCCGTTGGAGCCGGAGCTGCCGGCGGACGATGTCGAGGGCAGCGTGTCGAGGTTGAGCGCCACCTCGTTTGCGCTCGGGATCACAGACAGGTACAGCTGACCGGGGTTCCCGAGCAGGCCTTCCAGCAAGGGCAGGATCGATTCGGCGCTGCTGGAGCCGCCACCGCTGCGCGCGCTGCCACTCCCACCGCTCCCACTCCCAAGCGCGCTCGCGAGCTCTTCGGAGCTCAGGTATGCGTTGGCGAGGGAGCCGTGTTCGGCGGTGGAGGTGAGCTTCGAGTAGGCGCTTGCCTGCGCCAGCGAGGAGCCGCCGGCGGCCGTGTCGATCACGCTCTTGAGCCCTGCTTCGCTGCCGATCACCGCGAACTTGTGCACGATCCCCTCGGCTACGCCGTCGGGAGAGACCTGGTAGGAGATGCCGCGATAGCTGGTCGTGTGCGCGCCCGCGCTGTGGGCCTGGCCTTCCAGGAACGATTGCGCCTTGGCGACGTCGGTCGTGTCGAGCACCAGTGCCCCCTGTGCGGAGCTCGCGCTGAGTGCCCTCTGCAGGCCGCTCTGCCCGAGCAGTACAGCTTCCAGCCCGGGGAGGCCTTCCGAGAGCAGCTTCTGAAGCGTTGCGCCGCTCAGCAGGCCCTCTATGTGGCTAAGCGCGGCCGCACTAAGGAACGCCCCCGCGTTGGTGCCCAGCCAGGGCTCCACTTCCTTTTCATAGTCGGGGGCCTTGCCGGTGGGCCCCGCCAGCAGCTTCAAAAGCCCTTCGAATGGGTGCTGGCGGCCGGTTAGCGTGTGCGCGGTTGAGGTGGCGTCCGCCTTCAAGCTGCCTTCGGGCTTGACCACTGCGTCGATGTACAGCGGCGCCGAGGCCGGTGTCACCGTCGCGGGGCTCGCGCTGGTCCCGCTCGGGCTGGAGCCGCAGCCGCCGAGCGCCACGGCCAGTAGCGCGATCGCGCCTGCAAGCGTCGTCGAGAGCGAAGTTCGTGCGGTGGATCTCACTGTGAGGATCCTATGCCCACCAGCGGCGTATGCGCAAGTCGCATCGTGCACATGCAACTTCCGTGGCAAATCGCCGCGGTGCATAGCCGTTTGCAGATTTTTGGGCTCCCGAGGCGCTTTGGGCGGAACCTTGAAAACTCACGTTGTGCAGGCATTTTTGCCCATATGAAGGGTACGGTAATGGCAAAGTGGGGGAAAAGGTGCAATTGGGGTTGCGTTGTGGGGGAAAGTGGGATACCTTGCCGGGAACGAGCCGAGGTGGAGAGGCTCCTCCCACCTCTCCACCTCGGCTCCTCTAAGACCGCGGTCGGCCTCTGGATGCCGGCCAACCGGCACTCGTTGCAGTCAGATCGATTTGGAGCACAGGCACAGTGGCTTTCCGTGGCACCTACGACCACACGCTCGACGCCAAGAACCGCCTCACCGTGCCGGCCCGTTACCGCGCGACGCTGGCGGAGGGGGTGGTGATGGCGATGCCGGTGGACCTCGAGCCGTGCGTAGGCGTGTGGCGCCCGCAGGAGTACGAGCGCTACACCGAGCGCGCGCTCGCCGAGTTGCCGCCGCTTTCGCCCCGCCTGAGCGAGCTGGAGCGCTTCTTCTACGGCAGCTCCCAGGACGCCGAGCTCGACTCCGCCGGGCGGATCATGCTCCCCGGCTTCCTCGCCGAGCACGCGGCGCTGAACAAGGACGTCGTGGTCGTCGGCGCCGGCGATCGGCTGGAGCTGTGGGACCGCGACCGTTGGAACGAGCACCGACCGACGCTGCTGGGCGGCGTCGCGGAGATCACGGCACGTGTCGACCATCCTGCTTGATATGACCGTCCACATCCCCGTGCTCGCGGGGGAGCTGATCGACGTGTTGGACCCCCAGCCCGGGCAGGTGGCGATCGACTGCACCTTCGGCGGCGGCGGCCACGCGCGCCTGGTCGCCCAGCGCCTGGGCGCCGGCGGGACGCTGGTGGCGATCGACCGCGACCCCGTCGCCGAGGAGCGCTTCGCAGAGCTGGCCGAGGAGCTGCCGTGCACGGTGCGCTTCATTCGCGGCGACTACGCCGAGGTGCTGGAGCTGCTCGCGCAGGAGGGTTTGCGTGCGGACAGCGTGTACTTCGACCTCGGCATGTCCTCAATGCAGGTGGACACGCGCGAGCGGGGCTTCTCCTACTCCTACGACGCGCCGCTTGACATGCGCATGGACCCCGAGCAGGAGCTCGACGCGCGCGAGATCCTCGCCACCTGGGATCAGCGCCGGTTGGCGGTGATGCTGCGCGAGCTCGGCGAGGAGCGCCACGCGGGCGCGATCGCCCGCGCGATCGTCCGCCGCCGCGAACGGGAGGGCGCCGATTCGATTCGCACCACGCAGGAGTTGGTGGAGATCGTCAACTCGGCGATCCCCGCCCCCGCGCGCTTCGCCGGGGGGCATCCCGCCAAGCGCGTGTTCCAGGCGCTGCGGATCGCCGTCAACGATGAGCTGGAGCAGCTCGACCGCGGGCTGCCGCTGGCGTGGGAGCTGCTGCGCGAGGGTGGCGTGTTGGCGGGCATCTCCTTCCATTCGCTAGAGGACCGGCGCGTCAAGCGCTTCATGGTCGCCCGCGCGCAAGGTTGCATCTGCCCGCCGGACCTGCCGGTGTGCGCGTGCGGGCGCACACCGCAGGCGACGCTGCTCACGCGCCGTGCGATCACCGCCTCGGCCGGCGAGCTAGCCCACAACCCGCGTGCCTCCTCGGCGCGGCTGCGGGCCGCACGGAAGCTGACGGACGGCTTGGAGGCAGAGACATGACCCCGCCCACGGCTGCCGCGCCCGCTGTTCGTCCGCGCCCCGCTCGTCATGGTCGTCCGCTGCGGCCATCGCGTCCGGTGTCGCGACCGCGTCGCCTCTCAGGCCCCGTCCGCGTCGGGTCGCGGGACGCGGGCTCGCTGGGGTGGGTGGGCTTACCTTCCCAGGCGCGGGCCGGTCTGCGTCTCCCCGATCGCCTCCTCGATCGGCTGATCGGTGGTCGCGCATGGATCGCAGTGATCGCGTTCGCGCTGATCGGGATCGTCGGGATGCAACTGTGGGTGGTGAAGCTGGGTGTGGGGATCGGCCGCGCGGTGGAGCACACACAGCTCTTGCAGCAGGAGAACGCCGTGCTCTCCGCCGAAGATTCTGCCCTCTCCTCGGGGGAACGCATCGAACGGCTGGCGCTCGCCAAGGGCATGGTGCCGGCATCGCCGGCGGCGCTGCACTTCGACACTGTGCGCGGCCCGCTCGACGCGCGGCTGGCGGCGGCGGCGCTGGCGAAGCCGATCCAGGCGCCGACGCCCGGCTCGACAACGGCCGGAGGCGCCACCGCAACTACGGAACCGAACACGGGCTCCGCGGGCACCGAAGCGAGTACGAGCGCCGCGAACAGCGAACCAAGCTCGAGCACTGCCACCGGCGCGGCAACGAGCTCGAGCCCAACGACTACCACTGGCACCGAAGCGGCGTCTGTGCCGCCGACTGCGCCCGAAACGACCGCTACGCAGGCGCCCGCCACGGCGGCGACGGAAGCGGCAACGACCGCGACCGGTGGCTCCACTGAAGCGGCGAGTGCACCGACCGGCGTTGGCGGTGGGACACAGGCGGCCTCGGGGGGCTAGCAGTGAGTGGTTGGGTCCCGAGAGCAAACACGTCCTTGCCGCCCTCGCAGGCCGATGCCGGCGCCTGTCCCACAACCGCGGTATTGAGGGGATAGTCGCCCGGTGGCGAGCGTGCAGAAGCGCATCGGCGTGCTGTTCGCGGTGTTCTTCGGCCTGTTGGCGCTCGCGGCGGGGCGCACGTTCTACCTCGGGGTACTACACAACGCGGCGTTGAGACGGGCCGCCAACACCCAGCAGGTGACGCTCGAAGAAGTGTTGGCGCCGCGGGGCACAATCACCGATCGTCACGGAACGGTGCTCGCGATCTCCGAACCTGTCGATGACATCTCGGCCGACCCCTACCTGGTGAAAGAACCGCTCGCCACGGCCGAAAAGTTGGCCCCGCTGGTGGGGCGTTCGCAGTCGACGGTACTCAGAGATTTGAGCGAGCGCAGCGGCTTCGTGTACCTCGCCAAGGAAGTGCCGGCGGCGCGAGCGAAGGTGGTGATGGCGTTGAAACTCGCCGGCATCGACGACACGCCGACGATGCGTGAGGTTTATCCCCGCAACACGCTCGCCGCACAGGTGCTGGGGATGATGGGCGAAAGAGGCGGGTTGTCGGGCCTGGAGTACGCCGACAACGGGATCCTGCAGGGGCGAGCGGGCCAGCGGCGAGTGGTGAGCGATGCCCACGGCCAGCCGATCTCGATCACCAATATTCACCGCGAGGTGCCGGGGGCCCAGCTGCGGCTGACGCTGGACGCGAATATTCAGCAGCGCACCGAAGCTGTGTTGAACGCCGTGGGCAAAGTGTTTCACCCCAAAGACGCGACCGCCATCGTGATGCAGCCGGACACGGGCGCGCTGCTGGCGATGGCCAGCTGGCCGCAGCTGAGCCTCAACGCTCCACCCACCTCCAAGGCGGCACTCGAAGCGGCGCTTGAGAACCGGGGGGTGAGCTTCAACTATGAACCGGGATCGACCTTCAAGGTTGTGGCGGTGTCGGGCGCTTTGCAGAAGGGGCTGATCACACCCAACACCGAATTTGACATCCCCGATCAGATCCAGGTCGCCAATCGCACGATCCACGACGCCGAGGAACACCCGGAAGAGATGCTCACCACCGCGCAGATCCTCGCGCAGTCGAGCAACGTAGGGGCGATCACGATCGGCAAACTGGAGGGTGAAAACACTTTCAACGAATGGGTTCATAAATTTGGCTTCGGCACGCGGACCGGGGTCGCCCTGCCGGGTGAGGAAATGGGAAAGGTGCTGAACCCCAGTGAATACTCCGGCTCCTCGATGGGCAACCTGCCGATTGGGCAGGGCGAGTTGGTCACCCCGATTCAGATGGTGAGCGCGTACGCGGCACTTGCCAACGGCGGCATCCTGCGCACACCGCACATCGTGGGAGCGGTGAACGGTCATCCCGCCAAGCTGCCGCGGGGGCGCCGCATCATATCGGCGAGCGTCGCCGCGCAGGTGCGCCAGATGCTGCGCGGGGTGCTGGCGCCCGGGGGCACGGCGAGCGAGGTGTCGGTGCCCGGGTATACGCTCGCCGGTAAGACCGGCACCGCCAGCAAGGTTGACCCGGAAACCGGGGAATACTCGGAAACGGCCTACGTGGCCTCGTTCATCGGCTTCGCGCCGGCATCTGACCCGAAGCTGCTATGCGCGGTGATCGTCGATGAACCGCAGGATGGCTCGATCTACGGCGGCACGGTCGCCGCCCCGGCGTTCGGCCAGATCATGGACTTCGCGCTGCCGTACCTCGGCATTCCGCCGGGGTAGGTAGCGTCTGGGTATGCCAACCAACTTCACCCCCTCCCACCGCGGTGGCTCCGGCCCGCCGATGGTGTGCCTGCACGGTTTCACCGACACATGGCGCACGTGGGAGCTCGTGCTCCCGGCGCTCGAACGAGAGCACGACGTGCTGGCGCCGACGTTGGCGGGTCACGCCGGCGGGCCAGCGATCGCGGGGGAGCCGCACGGTGGGACGATCGCCGACGCGGTGGAGCGCGCGATGGACGACGCGGGCTTTGCCACCGCGCACGTCGTGGGCAACTCGCTGGGCGGCTACGTCGCGCTGCAGCTGGCTGAGCGGGGGCGCGCGCAGACGGTCGTGGCACTCGCCCCGGCCGGTGGGTGGGAGGCGGACAGCGACTCCTCGCGGGAGACGGTCGAGTACTTCCGCCGCATGCAGGGGCTACTGAAGCAGGCAGCGCCGTACGCCGATCAGATCGTCGCGACTCCCGAGGGTCGGCGCCAGGCGACGCAGTACACCACCACCAACTATGAGCACATCCCGGCTGAGCTGCTGGCCCACCAGCTCGTTGGCGCCGCGAGCTGTGATGGGTTGGAGCCGCTGATCGAGCTCGGGCAGCGCGAGGGCTTTCAGTTGGACGCCGAGCGGATCGAGTGCCCCGTGCGGGTCGTGTGGGGCACCGCCGACAGGGTTCTGCCGTGGCCATCGTTCGCCACGCGCTACCGCAACGAGTGGCTGCCGCGCGCCGACTGGGTGGAGCTGGAGGGGATCGGCCACCTTCCCCAACTGGACGTGCCGCTGGAGACCGTACAGATGATCCTTGGCTTCATCGCTGAGCGCAGCGCCGACTGAAGCCTGTCGTCTATTCGGCATGAGCGCAGCTCGTCACTCGCTCGCGGCGTGAGCCTTTGCCTGCGGGTTGCTGTCATCCTGTGGCGCGCCGCGTGCCTCACGCCTCGTAGGACAACAACGCGTGCGCCTCGTGCGGCGCGAGCCGCTCGCGGCCCCCAAGGGACGCCAGCTCGACCAGGAAGCCGCAGCCGACCACCTCGCCGCCGAGTTGCTCCACCAGCTCGCATAGCGCCGCGGCGGTGCCGCCCGTGGCGAGCAGGTCGTCGTGGACGAGTACGCGCGTGCCGCGCCCGATCGCGTCGGTGTGCAACTCCAGCTGGTTGGTGCCGTACTCGAGCAGGTATTCGGCGCTGACGGTCTCGTAGGGCAGCTTGCCGGGCTTGCGCGCCAGCACGAATCCCGCGCCGAGCTCCAGCGCGAGCGCCGGCCCGAGTAGGAAGCCGCGAGCCTCGGCGGCGACGACGCACTCAGCGCGCAACGGGCGCGCGTACTCCGCCAGGCCGCGCACCGCCAGCGCGAGCGCGTGCGGGTCGGCCAGCAGCGGCGTGATGTCCTTGAAGAGGATCCCCGGCCGCGGGAAGTCGGGGATGTCGCGAATCAGCGTGCGCAGCCGCTCGGTTGTGTCGCTCGCCGCGTGGGGGCCGTGCACGTGCCCATCGTAGGGGACCGTGATACGGCGGTTAGACTCCTGAGCAGTCCATGGCAACGCCGCTCGAACATTTCGACGTGCTGGTGGTCGGGGCCGGTCTCTCGGGGATCGGAGCCGGTGTGCATCTGCAGCGGGACTGCCCGGGGCGCAGCTACGCGATCCTCGAGGGCCGTGACAGGATCGGAGGGACGTGGGATCTCTTCCGCTACCCGGGCATTCGCTCGGACTCGGACATGTACACGCTGGGCTACTCCTTCAAGCCGTGGACGGACGCCAAGGCGATCGCCGACGGGACGTCGATCCTACGCTACGTCGAGCAGACCGCGCGCGAGCACCGCATCGAGGAGCGGATCCGCTTCAACCACCGTGTGGTGCGTTCGGAGTGGAGTTCGGCCGATGCACGTTGGACGGTGCAAGCCGAGCGCGGGGACACCGGCGAGACCGTCCACCTCACCTGCCGCTTCCTGCTGATGTGCAGCGGCTACTACCGCTACGACGAGGGCTACACCCCCGAGTTGCCCGGCGCCGAGCGCTTCGAAGGGCAGATCGTGCATCCGCAGCACTGGCGCGAGGAGATCGACTACGCCGACAAGCGCGTGGTGGTGATCGGCAGCGGCGCGACCGCGATCACGCTCGTCCCGGCGATGGCGGGCAGCGCCGCGCACGTCACGATGCTGCAGCGCTCACCCAGCTACGTCGTCTCACTGCCGGCGGAAGACGAGATCGCAAACTTCCTGCGTCGCAAGCTGCCGGCGAAGGCGGCGTATGCGATCGTGCGCTGGAAGAACGTGCTGCGCACGATGGCGAGCTTTCAGCTCGCGCGCCGGCGGCCGGGAGCGATGAAGGCGCTGCTGCGCAAGGCGCTCGAAGGGCAGTTGCCGCCCGGATATGACATCGACACCCATTTCAAACCCCGTTATGACCCGTGGGACCAGCGCCTGTGTCTGGTGCCCGACGGCGATCTCTTAAGGCGATCGCCTCGGGACGCGCCTCGGTTGCGACTGATCGCATCGCGACGTTCACCGAGCGGGGGATCCGGCTCGCCTCTGGAGCCGAGTTGGAGGCCGACGTGGTCGTCACCGCCACTGGGCTGAACCTGGTGGCGCTCGGAGGTATGGAGCTAGCCGTCGACGGCCGCGAGGTGCAGCCCGGGCAGACGATGAGCTACAAGGGCATGATGCTCAGCGACGTGCCCAATCTCGCGCTTGCGGTGGGGTACACCAACGCGTCGTGGACGCTGAAGTGCGACCTCACCTGCGAATACGTGTGCCGGCTGCTCAACCACATGGCCGCCCACGGATACGAGGTGTGCACCCCGCGCCGCGACCCCACGGTGGCGGAGCTGCCGTTCATCGACTTCTCCTCCGGGTATGTGGTGCGTGCGATCGACCGGTTCCCCAAGCAGGGCTCGAAGGCGCCGTGGCGGCTTTACCAGAACTACGCGCTGGACATCTTTTCCCTCAAGCGTGGCGCGATCGAGGACGAGGTGTTGGAGTTCTCCGCGGCGGGGTCGCCGGCGGTCGAGCCCGCGGCGCCAGTCGCTGTTTGAGCTCCGTCGATCCGACCATCGCCCGTTGTCGGAGCCGTCTTCGATCCAGCCGGCATCGAGAGTTTGAGTCGCCATCGAGCGAGCCCACCGGCCGCGTCGGGCGCCGAAACTAGACTCAAAGCCGATGCAGAAGCGGCGTGTGTGCAGATGAGGCCGGCGGGCCCGGTTCGATGAGGCTGGCGGAGCTGATCCCCGCCGCGTTGGTGGGCCCCGGTGCCATCGTGCGCGATGCCGCGGCGGTCGAGATCGCAAGCCTCGCGTACGACAGCCGCCGGGTCGCGCCGGGTGCGCTGTTCTTCTGCGTGCCGGGCGAGCACAGCGACGGGCACGACCATGCTGCGCAGGCCGTGCGGGCGGGAGCCGTGGCGCTGGTGGTCGAGCGTCCACTTGGACTGGGAGTGCCGGAGATCGCGGTGGAGTCGGCGCGCGCGGCGATGGGGCCGGTGGCGGCGCGCTTCTATGGGGATCCGGCCCGGGAGCTGCGGGTGCTCGGGGTGACGGGCACGAACGGCAAGACCACCACGGCATATCTGATGCGTGCCCTGCTGCAGGCAAGCGGCGTGCAATGCGGCCTGCTGGGGACGGTCAAGGCAGTCATCGGCGGGCAAGACCGGCCAGTGGCCCGCACGACGCCTGAGGCGATCGACCTGCAGGCCGACCTGCGAGCGATGTGCGCGGCCGGTGACGAGGCGTGCGCGATGGAGGTCTCCTCGCATGCCCTGACGCTGGAGCGGGTGGGCGCGATCCCCTTTGCGGCCGCCGTCTTCACCAACCTCACGCAGGACCATCTGGACTTTCACCCGACGATGGAGGACTACTTCCTCGCCAAGCGCAGGTTGTTCCTGCCCGAGCGGGGGGAGCGCCCGCGGGCGAGCGTGGTGAACATCGGCGACGAGTACGGACGGCGGCTGGCGCAGGAGGTGCCCGAGGCGCTCACCTATGCCGTCGAAGCCCAGTCTGGTCACGGCGCCGAAGGCAAGGCCGGCCACGGCGCCGAAGGCCAGGCCGACTACGGCGCCCGCGATCTGCGTTGCGGGCCGGAGGGGGCGCGCTTCATTCTGCGCACGCCGGCCGGCGAACAGCTGCTGACGCTGCCCATGCCCGGGCGCTTCAACGTCGCCAACGCGCTCGCGGCGCTGGCGGGCGTCCATTCGCTCGGCTTTCCACTCGCTCGGCTGACCGAGGCGCTGGAAGCCGGGGTCCGAGTCCCGGGCCGCTTCGAGCCGGTCGACGCGGGACAGGGCTTCGCCGTCATCGTGGACTACGCCCACACGCCCGACTCGCTGGAGAACGTGCTCCGTGCGGGCCGGGAGATGACCCACGAGGAGGGTCGTTTGGTCTGTGTGTTCGGTGCGGGTGGAGACCGGGACCGCGGCAAGCGGCCGCTGATGGGTGAAATAGCGGCCCGGCTCGCGGACCGGGTAACGGTCACCTCGGATAACCCGCGCTCGGAGAACCCGGAGGCGATCATCGAAGAGATCTTCGCCGGTATCCACGAGCCGCGCGTGGGGCGTAGGAGCGCCTACACAGCGAATGGGGTCACCGACCGGCGAGCCGCGATCCATGCGGCGATCGCCGACGGGCAACCGGGGGATGTGGTGGTGATCGCGGGCAAGGGCCACGAGCAGGGTCAGGAGCTGGCGGGCGGGCGGAAGATCCCCTTCGACGATGTCTCGGTCGCACGCGAGGCACTTGCCGCGCGCGAGCAGGGCATACAGGCTGGGGCTCAGTGATCGACTGGGACGGCGAGCGGGTGGCCGCCGCGGCGGGGGCCGAGCTGCTGCACGGCGCTTCGCGGGCCGGCGGGCCGCGGAGATGCTCGATCGACTCGCGCGAAATCCAGCCCGGCGACCTGTTCGTCGGGCTGCGCGGAGAACACGTGGACGGCGGGGCCTACGCGGAACAGGCGTTGCGCGCAGGCGCATGGGGAGTGTTGGTGGCCCCTGAGCACGTGGATGCACTCGCCACCATGCCCTCGCGCGCGCCGGCCGGGGACGCATCGGTGGCGCCGGCGGGTGGCGCGGTGCTGGTGCACCCCGATCCACTCGCGGGATTGCAGTCGCTGGCGCGTGCGTGGCGCACGGCGCTTGGGGCGGAAGGCGCCAAGGTCGTCGCGATCACCGGCTCGACCGGGAAGACCTCGACGAAGGACATCCTCGCGGCGCTGCTGGGCGGCGCAGCGGAGCAGTTGGTCGGCCCCACCGTTGCGAGCCAGGCCAACCTTAACACCGAGATCGGGCTGCCGTTGACGGTCCTCGCAGCACCCGCGGGGACGAGCGCGCTGGTGCTGGAGATGGCGATGCGCGGATCGGGGCAGATCGCGGAGCTGACGGCGATCGCGCAACCGGAGGTGGGGGTGATCGTGAACGTGGGCCCGGTGCACCTGCAGCAGCTGGGCACAATCGAGGCTGTCGCCGCTGCCAAGGCCGAGCTGATCGCCGGGATGGCGCCCGGAGCGACGGTGGTCGTGCCGGCAGGGGAGCCGCTGCTGAAGCCCCACCTGCGCGCGGACCAGCACACGGTGACGTTCGGCGAGGGGGGTGATGTGGAGTTGGTTGGGCGCGCGGAGAACGGGGAGGTGACGATCGTGGATCGCGCGCGGGGAGGCGAGCGCATCACGGTGCGGCCGTCGTTCGCGCAATCCCATAACCTGCGCAACCTGCTGGCCGCGACGGCGGCGGCGCGGGCACTCGGCGTCACTCCAGATGGGAGGCTGGACGTAGAGTTCTCGGCGCTGCGCGGCGAACGCGTGGCGCTGGCAAACGGAATCGTGCTGATCAACGACTGCTACAACGCCAACCCGATGTCGATGCGCGCCGCGCTCGACGAGCTCGCCGCGAGCGAGGGTGCGCGGCGCGTGGCGGTGCTGGGCGACATGCTCGAGTTGGGTGTGCAGGAGCGTCGGTTGCACCGCGAGATCGGGGCCTACGCCCGCGCGCGCAGGATCGATCTGCTGCTCACCGTCGGCCCCCTGGCGCAGGAGATGGGGGAGGGGGAGGGGGATGGGTCGGTCTACTCCGTGCCGGACGCCGCGGAGGCGGCAACGCTGCTGGGGAGGCTGTTGCGCTCGGGCGATGTCGTGCTGGTCAAGGGCTCGCGCGGCATGGAGTTGGAGCGGGTCGCGCACGCGCTCGGACACGGTGGGGGCCACTGAATGGGCCGCGTCCTGATCGGGGGGACGGCGGCGCTGCTGATCTGCATCTTCCTCAGCCCGAAGTTCATCGAGTTCCTGCGCCGGCGCGAGTTCGGACAGCATATCCGCGAGGAGGGTCCCGAGGGGCACCGCGAGAAGGCGGGGACGCCGACGATGGGCGGGGTGATCATCTTCATCGCGGTGGCGATCCCGTTCCTGATCCTGACCGGCTATGAATGGCGGGCGATCGGGGTGTTCGGCACGGCGCTGGCGTGTGCGCTGCTGGGCTTTGCTGACGACTACACCAAGCTCGTGCGCCGCCGCTCGCTGGGTCTGCGGGCACGCACCAAGCTGGGGGTGACGATCGCGATCTCGCTGGGGCTGTGGTTCGTGGCCACGCACGAGGCACATCTGCAGGAAACGCTGCGGCTGCGAGTGGTGGACTACACGGTGGATCTGGGCAACCTCGGCGTGGTGTACCCGCTGCTGATCTACCTCGTGGTTGCCGGTACCACCAGCGCCGTGAACCTCACCGACGGCCTCGACGGCCTGGCGGCGGGCTGCGCGGCGATCGTGCTGCTGGCGTACATCGGTATCACGTTCATCACCTCCGAGTACAACGTGTCCAACCAGTACGACCTCTCGATGCTCGCCGCCTGCCTGGTGGGAGGCTGTATCGGCTTCCTTTGGTTCAACGCCTTCCCGGCGACGATCTTCATGGGCGATACCGGCGCGCTCGGCCTCGGCGGGGCGATCGCGGGACTCGCGGTGATGACCAAGACCGAGGTGCTGCTGATCCTGCTCGGCGGGATCTTCGTGTTCGAGGCGCTGTCGGTGGTGATCCAGGTGGCGTACTTCCAGCTGCGCCACAAGCGCGTGTTCCTGATGGCGCCGATCCACCATCACTTCGAGCTGCGCGGCTGGTCGGAGACGAAGATCATCCTGCGCTTCTGGATCATCGCCGCGATCTGCTGCGCGATCGGCTTCACGATCTACCGCCAGAGCCTTGGGTGAGGGCCGGCGCGAGGCCCTGAGGTGAGGGCGCGGCCCCCGATCCCCGCGGGCCCTTACCTGATCGTGGGCCTGGCCCGCTCGGGGGTGGCGGCGGCGCGGGTGCTCAGCGCGCGCGGCGAGCAGGCGATCGGCGTGGACGCGGGCACGCCGCCGGGAGCACAGGCGCTCGCGGAGCAGGGTGTCGAGTTGCACTTGCACGACGACGGCCTCGCCCACCTGGAGCGCGTGGGCGCCGTCGTCAAGAGCCCCGGGGTGCCAGCGCAGGCGCCCGTGATCGCCGCGGCCCGCGCCCGCGGCCTGCCAGTGCTCGGCGAGTTGGAGCTGGCGTGGCGGCTACTGCCCAACGACTTCATCGCGGTGACCGGCACCAACGGCAAGACCACGACGGTGGAGCTGATCGGCCACATCCACCGCGAGGCCGGCCTGCCGGTCGCGGTCGCCGGCAACGTCGGCACGGCGCTGAGCAGCCTGGTGGGGGAGCTGGACGAGCGCGCCACGATCGTCTGCGAGGCATCCTCCTTCCAGCTGGAGGACACGCTCGCGTTCCGCCCCGAGGCGGCGGTGCTGCTCAACATAACCCCCGACCACCTCGACCGCCACGGGACGCTGGAGGACTATCGCGAGGCGAAGCTGCGGATCTTTGCCCACCAGGGCGCGGGGGACGTGGCGGTGCTCCCGGTGGGGCGCTCGGAGATCCCGCTCCCCTCCGATGTGCGTCGGGTGCGCTTCGGGGAGGCTCGGAAGGCCGAGTGCGCGCTGCGCGACGGCCGACTGTGGTGGCAGGACGAGCCGCTGCTGGAGACCGCGGAACTGCGCCTGCGCGGCGAGCACAACCGCCAGAACGCGATGGCGGCCGCGGCGGTGTGTCTCGCCCGCGGGATCGATCCCGGTGCGGTGCGCGAGGCTCTGCGTAGGTTCCCGGGGGTGCCCCACCGCCTGCAGGAGGTGAGCACTCGCGACGGGGTGCTGTACGTCAACGACTCGAAGGCCACCAACGTCGCGAGCACGCTCGTGGCGCTGCAGGCGTTCCCCGAGGGGGGCGTCCACCTGATCCTCGGCGGCCAGGGCAAGAGCCAGGACTTTGCTCCCCTGCGCCAGCCGGTGGCGGCGAGCTGTCGTGCGGTGTACCTGATCGGCGAAGACGCCCAGTTGATCGCCGCGGCGCTGGAGGGCGTGGCGGTGCGAGCGCGTGAAGCGAGGCTGGAGGGTACGGCGGCGCCCGAGGGCACAGCGATACCGCTGCACGAATGCCGTGACCTGGAGCGGGCCGTGGTGGCGGCGAGCGCGGCGGCAGGCGCGGGCGAGACGGTGCTGCTCTCCCCGGCCTGCGCCAGCTTCGACCAGTTCGCCGACTTCGAGGGGCGGGGCGAGCGGTTCGCGACGCTGGTCGAAGAGATCTCGTGACAAGATTGTGCACAGCGTCACATGTGACGCGGCCGATCGTGTAGGATCGGGTCAGGTATGGGTTGACAGCGCTGAACCGCGGGGTATGAGCGATGCGACGTTCAATGGGCAGACTGACTTTGGCGGCGGTGGTGGGGGCGGCGTTCCTGCTGCTCCTCGCTTCGGCCACGGCGTTGGCCGACGGCTCCGGCGGCCCCAAGCCGACGATCGAAAGTTGGTCGGCGTCCCACATCACGGCCACCGACGCCACGCTTGAAGCGCTGGTCAACCCTGGCACGGGCGAAGACGGCTTCGCCCTGGAAACCACCTACGAATTCTTCCTGGAATCGCCGTGGTGCGGCTCGGGGCATCTCTACGGCGGCTGTGAAGCGTCGGGTGGTGTGCTGGTGTACAAGGGCACGATCGCGGGTGGCGCCACTGCGCCGCAGCTGGAGAGCGTGGATCTTGCCGGCGTCGGGCAAAAGCTCTCCGCCGACACCACCTACGGCTACCGCGTGGTCGCTCGCAACGAGGTCGGGGAAGCGTTTGGCTTCGAGAAGACGTTCACCACGGCCGCCGAAGGCAAGGCTCCGGTGATCGAAGGCGTGTCCGCGTCGCACATCACCCAGGACGACGCCACCCTCGAAGCGCAGGTCAACCCCGAGGGTCTTGAAACCACGTACGAACTGTCGATGGAGGACCCGTGCCGGTCGCCAATGGAGTGCATACGGGTTCCGCTCCTCGCGTCCGGGACCATCCCGGCGACGACAACGAGCGAATCCTTGAGCATCGACTTGGCGAGCTCCGGTGAGCACCTCAACATCGAACCCGGCATGACATACGGGTATTGGGTGATCGCGAAGAACGCGGCGGGCACCACGGAAGTCCAGAAGACGTTTACGACGCCCCCGGCTGGAACCGCTCCCACCGCTCCCGTGATCGAATCGGTGTCGGTCTCGAACCTGACCCCAACCGAAGCGACGCTCGAAGCGCAGATCGACACCGAGGGCCAGTCGACGTCATACGAATTCCTGCTGTCGTACGACCCCTGCCCCGAGTGCGAAGACCTCGAGACTGTGAGGATCGATCTGCCGAGCGGGTTGCTGCTCCCCTCCTTCCAGGATCAGAGCGTGAGCCTCGATCTGGCCAGCGTTGGCGTCACACTGCGCCACGGCGGGGAATACGAATATTCGTTGCGGGCGATCAACGCCTCGGGCAAGACCGAAGCTCGGACGCAGACATTCCGTGCGCCGCCCCCGCCGCCCATTGTCGAACCGCTGGGTTCCGCCACCTCTCCCGGCCCCAGCGGATCGACGTCCAGCACGTCCAACGACGGTAGCCAGCCGGCAGGGTCCGGCAACTCGTCCCCGACGACGCCCGGGACGGCGAGCGCCCTCGGCATTTCCTCGAAAACGGGCGCGGGGACGACTGCCGGCAAGCCAAAGGCCAAACACGGCAAGCACCACAACCACAAGCATCACGGCACCAAAGCCGCGAAGCACTCGGCGAAGAGCAAAAAGCAGAAGCGCTAGGCGGCCAGCCTGATCAAGCGCTCGGGCCCGGCCAGTCGAGCTGCCGTGCCAGGTCAGCGACGGCGAGGTCGATCAGGCCGCTGCGCTCGATGGGGCGGTACTCGCCGCCGTCGGCGAGCCCGAGCCAGTGGATGGCGCGTTCTCGTGGGTCGACGATCAGCACCTCGTCGACGTGGTGGGCGGCGTAGAAGGGGAGCTTTTGCCAAGACTCGTCGCCGGGCGAGACGATCTCGATGACCAGCGCGGCGGTTGGGTGCCACGTGCCGGAGCTGCCGGGGCGGTGCAGGGCGCCGTCGGGGACGCGGAAGTCGTGTTCGTCCTCGCCGAGGTTGGACTGGCCGATCAACTCCAGGCCGGCCGCGTCGGCGTACGGCCCCAGCAGACGCATCAGCAGCACTTCGACTGATGCGTGTCCGTAGTCCGGGGCCGGGACCATGTGCAGGACACCCTCCCACACCTCGTCGAGGCGATCAAGGCCGGAGACCCGCCTGCGCTCCTTGAGCGCGTCCAGCTCGTAGGCGTAAGGATCGAGCACCACCGTGGCCACGAGGTAAGAATAGCCGCGGCACTCCCCGAGCGGCTCATCCGTTCGCCCAAGCCGTCCCCCCGGCAGGCATTCACACCCCCGCGTCGAAGTGACTTCGGATGCCATCAGCCGCGCGCGGCGCGAACGCCAAAGCCAAAGCCCACGGACGGGGCGCACGCGCGCGTCGCTCCAAGCAGCCTGCGGGCCGCAAGGCGGTCGCCCGCCGGCAGCCGCTGGAGCACCGCATCCTGCTGACCGCCACGCTGTGCCTGTTGGCGTTCGGGGCGGTGATGGTGTACTCCGCCTCCTCGGCCACAGCGCTGCTCGAAGGGAGCGGCACCGGCAGCAGCTACCTCGTGAAGTTCGTGATCTTCGGGGCAGTGGGCCTGGCGCTGATGAACCACCTCGCGCGCCACGGGATCGCGAAGGTGCAGGACGTGGTGGGGCCACTGCTGGCGGTGTCGCTCGCGCTGGTGCTGGCGGTGCACATCCCCCACGTGGGCGTCAGCGTCAACGGGGCGCGGCGCTGGATCGGGCCCAGCATCTTCCAGTTCGAGCCGGCCGAGCTGCTGAAGTTCGCGCTGGTGCTGTACTCCGCCACGCTGCTCGCGCGCAAGCCGCGGCGCGTGCACGACCTGCGCGCGCTCTGCCGGCCGCTGCTGGCGGTGGTTGGCGCCGCCTGCCTGCTGGTCGCCACCGAGCCGGACATCGGCACCGCGCTGGTGATCGCGTTCACGACCTGCGCGCTGCTCGTCGCCGCGGGGATCCCGCTGCGCAACCTGGCGATCATCGCCGGCTGCGCGCTGGCGGCGGTTGCGGTGTACGCGCTCGCCCGTCCCTACGCACGCGAGCGGCTGACCTCATTTATCGACCCGTGGGCGCACGCGTCCGGCAGTGGCTTTCAGGCCGTGCAGGGCCAGATCGCGGTCGGTTCGGGCGGCCTCTTCGGGGTCGGGCCAGGGCAGTCGATCCAGAAGGCCTTCTACCTGCCCGAGGCGCAGACCGACTTCATCTTCGCGGTGATCGCCGAAGAGCTCGGCGTGATCGGGGTGTACGCGCTGCTGTTCCTCTACGGTCTGATCGGCTACGCCGGCCTGCGGGCGGCCAAGCGTGCGCGCAGCTTGTACAGCGCGTTGATCGCGGTCGGCATGACCTCGCTGATCCTTTCCCAGGCGCTGCTCAACGTGTTCGCGGTGCTCGGCCTCGCGCCGCTCACGGGCGTGCCGCTGCCGTTCGTCTCCTACGGGTCGAGCAGCCTGGTCGTGATGCTCGCGGCGATGGGATTGCTGCTCAACGTCGCCTCCGGCACCAGCGCCCACGTGCGCGCCGTGGGCGAGGGGCGCACGCAGGGCGACGCGCGGAGGCGCAAACCGGCAGGATTGCCCGGTGAGCGCAACACCGCCGAGAATCGTGATCGCCGCGGGCGGAACCGCCGGGCACGTGGTGCCGGCGCTCGCGGTGGCTGACGCCCTGCGGGCGCGCGGCGCGCAGGTCACGTTCATCGGCGGCGAGCGCGCCGAGGCGCAGCTGGTGCCGGCGGCGGGGTACCCGCTGCGCACGATCGCCGTTGCCGGCCTGGATCGCCGCAACCCGCTGCGCGCCGCGCGCGCGGCGGCGCTCGCGGTGAAGGCGTTCGTGCGCGCCCGCGCGCTGCTCGGGCAGCTGCGGCCCGACGCGGTGATGGGGGGAGGCGGCTACGTCTCCGGCCCGGTCGGGCTGGCCGCGGTCACGCGCCGTGTCCCGCTGGTGCTGACCGAGGCCGACAGCCACCTCGGCCTCGCCAACCGCGCGCTCGCTCCGTTTGCCCGGCGGGTGTGCCTGGCGTTCGCGATCGACGGCCGCGACGGGCACCGCTACAGGGTCACCGGCCGCCCGATCCCGCCGCCGCATGAGGACCGTGCCGGCGCGCGGACGCGGCTGGGGATCGAGCCGGGCGAGACCTGCGTGTTGGTGTTCGGCGGCTCGCTGGGCGCGCGCTCGATCAACCTCGCCGCGATCGAGGCATACGCGGGCGCCACCTTCCACGTGCTGCACATCTGCGGGCGGCGCGACCACCCCGAGCTCGCGGCGGCCCCGCGCCCGCCGCGGTATGACCTGCGCGAGTATCTCGACCTCGCCGAGTTCGCGCAGGCGCTCGCCGCCGCCGACCTGGTGGTCGCCCGCGCCGGCGGCTCGCTGTTCGAGGTCGCCGCCCACGGCCGCCCCGCGATCCTGATCCCCTACCCGCACGCGGCCGCCGACCACCAGGCGGCCAACGCCCGCTGGATGGAGCGGGGCGGCGCCGCGGTGGTGGTGCCCGACGGTGAGCTGTCCGCCGCACGTCTCGCGCGCGAGACGGCCACCCTGCTGGCCGACCCGCAACGGATGCGCGCAATGGCGGCGGCCGCCCGGCGGCTCGCGCGGCCCGACGCGGCCGCGGCGGTTGCGGAGGAGCTGTTGGAGGCCACGCGGGGATGAGCGGGTTGGCGGACGGGTGGAGTGAGCACGCGGTGGTGTGCGTGCGATGAGCGCGCCGTGGCACGGGCGGCGCCTGCACTTCGTCGGCGTCGGCGGCGCGGGAATGAGCGGCTACGCGCGCGCCGCGCACGCGCTGGGGGCGCTCCTCAGCGGCTCCGACCGCGCCGACTCGCCCTACCTGGAGCGCCTGCGCGCGGATGGTGTGCTGGAAGCGAGCATCGGCCACGACGCCGCCAACGTGCCTGCCGGCGAGGGCGTGGAGGTCGTCTACTCCAGCGCGATCCCGCCCGAGAACCCCGAGCGCGCGGCGGCACGCGAGCGGGGGCTGCGGGAGCGGCCCCGCGCGGAGTTGCTGGGCGAGCTGAGCGCGCTGCGGCGCACGATCGCGGTGGCGGGCACGCACGGCAAGACGACGACCGCCTCGATGCTCGTGCACATCCTGCGGGCCGCCGGCGCCGACCCCGGCTGGTTGGTGGGCGCCCCCGTCAGCGGCGGGCTGCCCAACGCGCACTGGGGCGCGGGCGAGTGGCTGGTAGTGGAGGCCGACGAGTCCGATCGCTCGATGCTCGCACTCTCGGTGGAGATCGCGGTGCTGACCAACGTAGAGCTTGACCACCATGCGAGCTTTGCCTCGCTGGCGCAGCTGCGCGGGGCCTTCCGTGCCTTTCTGGATGGGCCGCCCGCCGCGGTGGTTTGGGATCGGCGCGAGTTGCTGGAGCTGAGGGACGGTGATGTGGTCACCTACGATGTTCCCGCGCCGACGCTGACCGTGGGTGGTTCGCACTTTGCGTGGCACGAGCATGAGGTTCAACTCGTGGTGCCGGGCGCCCACAATGCGCTTAACGCTGCCGCCGCGCTGGAGGCCGCCTCACTCGCCGGGGCCGATCCGGAGCGGGCGATCGCTGGGCTCGCCGGTTTCACCGGCGCGGGCCGGCGGTTTCAGCGGGTTGGCGCCATCGCGGGTGGGGGGGCGGTGTATGAGGACTATGCCCACCACCCCACCGAGGTGGCGGCGACCCTACGCGCGGCGCGCACGCTCGAGCCCCGGCGGCTGGTGGTGGTGTTCCAGCCCCACCTCTACTCGCGTACGGCGCTGCTCGCACGGGAGTTCGGCCAGGCGCTGGCGCTCGCCGATGTGGCGATCGTGCTCGACGTCTACCCGGCGCGCGAGCAAGCTGAGGACTTTCCGGGGGTGAGCGGGCTGACGATCGCGCAGGCTGTCGCCGATGCCGCCGGCGGGCGCCCGGTGATGTGGCTGCCGACGTTCGCCGATGCGCTGCCCGTCCTGCGCGGCCTGCTGGTCGAGGGCGACCTCTGCCTGGTGATGGGTGCCGGCGACGTGGATGCGCTCGGGCGTCGTCTGGTGGAGGGGGCGGGTGATGTGGAAGCGCCCGGAAGTGCTCTGGTGGGGGGCGCCGAGGATTTGGAGGTGTCCGAGCGCGGTTTGGCGGAGGGAGGCGAGAGTCCGTGAGCGTGCCGCCGCCGCCCGCGTCGGTGCAGCGCGACTTCCCGCTGGCCCGCCTCTCCACGGTACGTACCGGAGGCCCCGCAGAGCTGTTCGCACGCGTGGGCGCCGCCCCGCAACTGCTGGAGCTGCTCGGGTGGGCGCACACCGCCCGGGTGCCGGTGGCGGTGGTCGGATCGGGCTCCAACCTGTTGATCGCCGACGAGGGCGTGGCCGGCCTGGTGCTGAAGCTCGAGGGCGAGCTGGCGGGGATCGAGCGGGTGGGGGAGCGGGACCTCGAGTGCGGTGGCGGCGCGCGCCTGCCAGCGGTGGCAGCGTATGCCGCGCGGACGGGCCTGTCGGGGATCGAGTTCGGCGTCAACATCCCCGGCACCGTCGGCGGCGCGGTGCGGATGAACGCCAACGCCTACGGCGGCGAGCTCGCCCGGACGCTCGAGTGGGTGGAGGTCGCCGGTGCGGGGGAGCTCGAACGCCGCGCGCCACCCGACCTGGGGTTCGCCTACCGCAGCTCCAACCTGCGCGCTGGTGAGGTCGTGGCGCGCGCCTCGTTTGCACTGCACCCTGCGCCACCCGCGCAGGTGAAGGCGACCCTCGCGGAGCTGCGCGCCCGCCGCCACGAGGCCCAGCCACAGGGCATAAAGACGTTCGGCTCTACCTTCAAGAACCCGGAGGACCCAACGGCGGAAGGGCGCACGGCGGGCCTGCTGCTATCCGAGGCCGGCTGCAACGGTCTCACTGTCGGCGGCGCCCGCTTCGCACCCAAGCATGCCAACTTCATCGAGAACACCGGCACGGCCACCACGGCGGAGATCGTCGCGCTGATGGCCGAGGGCCGCCGCCGCGTGCAGGAGCGCTTCGGTGTGGCACTGGAGCCGGAGGTGCAGACGCTCGGGCCGGTGCTCTGGCCGTGGGGTCCCAAGCGCTGAGTAGCTTTCAGGTCGAGGTCATCTCCGGACTCGGGACGCAGCCGATGCGGGGCCGATCGGCTCCGAGAAAGGAGGTGATGGTATGGCAGAGTCAATCGCCGTGCTAGCAACCGCATTGCTTGTTGCCATGTTGGTCATCGACCGACTGACGCGGTAAGCAAGTTGCCCTCAAGCCCCGGTGGACGCCAGGCCCCATTGTCCACCGGGGTGCATTATACAAAAAAGAGGGGCCCGGTTTGCCCGGACCCCTCAAAGATGGCGACATCAATCGTCGTGCTAGCACCTGCATCGTAACGCATCCAAAACCGGACGCAAAGAGGCCGCGGTAGGGGTTCGCCCGCCGAGGTCGAAGATTCCAGGGTGGATCGCTCCCTCGCCGCCCGCGTTCCAATCGGCCGCCTCACACGCCCCCTGTCGTTCGCGCTCCCACGCGGCACGAACGCGAAGCGGCTCGGCATCGCCCTCGCCGTCCTGGCGCTGCTCGGCGGCGGCTGGCTGTTGCTGCGCAACTCCCCGCTGGTGGCCGTCGAGCGCGTGCAGGTCATCGGCGTACAGGGGGTCGACGCTGGCCCGATCGAAGCGGCGCTGCGGGGCGCGGCGCGGGGCATGAGCACGCTGAACGTGAACGTCGCCGCACTACGCACCGCGGTGGCGCCCTTCCCCGTGGTGAGGGACCTGAGCGTCAGTACGAGCTTCCCCCACGGCCTGCGCATCCATGTGGTCGAGCAGCTCCCGGTGGCGGCGGTGGCCGTCGGTGGGGTTCACACCGCCGTGGCCGCCGACGGCGTCGTGCTCGGATCCCAACTGCTCGCGAGCGAGCGTGTGCCGCTGCCTGCGATCACGCTCGCCGCCGGCTCACCCACGCCGTTGGGGGGGCATATCGAGAGTGCCACCGCGCGCGCCGAGCTGCGCGTGCTGGGCGCCGCCCCGCGTGTGTTGCTGGGGTGGGTGAGCAAGGTGTTCATGGGGCCCGAAGGGCTGACGGTGGCGATGCGCAATGGGGTGGCGCTCTACTTCGGCGACGCCACCCGCCCGCACGCCAAGTGGCTGGCGGCCGCCCGTGTGCTCGCCGACCCGTCCTCCACGGGGGCGACCTACGTGGATGTGGGCGCTCCCGAACGCCCCGCGGCGGGCACCACCGCCGCGGGAGGGCTGGCTGGGGGGAACACGGCCAGCGGGCAGACGAGCACCACCGACGCGACCTCCGCAGCGCTGGCGAACGTTCTCGCGGAAGCGATCAGCGGCGGGTCGGGCACCGCGAGTGCCACTGGGGCGGCGGCCGGGTCGAGCGCCATCGCGTCGCCGGCCACAGCTTCTGGCACCACGGCAGCCCCCGCGGCGAGCACCACCGAACCGAGCACCACCGCAACGAGCGCCGCCAATCCCCCGGCGGCTGCGGGCAACAGCGAAAGCTCTACGCTAGAACCCTCACCTTCAACCTCAGGTTGAGGCAACTGAAAAGCGATTCCTCGGGCGGCGGTTGAGAGTCCGTCGTTCTGCAAGCGATCCTGCAAAAGTGCTCGCCTCGGTTGACAGGGCGAAGTTCCCTGCATAACGTGCTAAACCGGTCTCCCCTCCGGGAAGACGGCTCACAACCCTTAACCAATACTCAAGTCTTCGGACGGAAAGCAGAAAACACCATGGAGAGCGGCGTAGGCAGCTACCTGGCGGTCATCAAGGTCGTCGGCGTTGGGGGCGGCGGCACCAACGCGGTCAGCCGCATGGTCGACGCGGGGCTGCGCGGCGTGGAGTTCATCGCCGCCAACACCGACGCGCAGGCGCTCGCCATGTGCGACGCCGACATCAAGCTCAACATCGGCCACGTCTCCACGCACGGCCTCGGCGCCGGCGCCAACCCCGAGGTCGGGTTCGCCGCGGCGGCGGAGTCGCGCGACGACATCAAGGAGGCGCTGAAGGGCGCGGACATGGTGTTCGTCACCGCGGGCGAGGGCGGTGGCACCGGAACTGGCGCGGCGCCCGTGATCGCGGAGATCGCCAAGAACGAGATCGGCGCGCTCACCGTGGGCGTGGTCACGCGCCCGTTCGAGTTCGAGGGCACCCAGCGCGCGCGCTCGGCGAGCGATGGGATCGAAAAGCTGCGCGAGGTCGTGGACACGCTGATCGTGATCCCCAACGAGAAGCTGCTCGCGGTGGTCGAGCGGCGCACCTCGATGCTCGACGCCTTCAAGGAGGCCGACGACGTGCTGCGCCAGGGCATCCAGGGGATCACCGACCTGATCACGATCCCCGGCCTGATCAACCTCGACTTCGCCGACGTGCGCACGATCATGCACGACGCCGGCTCCGCGCTGATGGGCATCGGCTCGGCAGGCGGCGAGAACCGCTGCGCGGAGGCCGCCAAGATCGCGATCTCCTCGCCGCTACTGGAAGAGTCGGTGGAGGGCGCGACCGGCATCCTGCTGAACATCACCGGCGGCAAGGACCTCGGCCTGTTCGAGGTCAACGAGGCGGCGGAGATCATCCAGAACGCGGCCGACCCCGACGCCAACATCATCTTCGGCGCGGTGATCGACGAGAGCCAGGGCGAGGAGGTGCGCGTGACGGTGATCGGCACCGGCTTCGACCATCGGGTGGGCGGGCTCCGGACGAACGCCCGCCGCGAGCGCCCCGGCCGCGCGGTGGACCGCGGCCCCCGTATCGGCGACCGCGAGCGCTCGTCGCTGGAGATCTCCGACGACGACATCGACGTGCCGCCGTTCTTGCGCTGACGTTGGCGTCGTCGGTGCATGCGGCTTTTTGAGCGGCGTTCCAGGCCGGCACATGTGCCGGCCTGCCGGACCGTGCATGCACGGTCCGGACGAAGCCGCGCATGCGCGGCTTCGAGGGAACGCACATGTGCGTTCCCAGACGCGCCGCATGCGGCGCGTCTGCCGACGGGCACATGTGCCCGTCGGCGACCCGGCACATGTGCCGGGTCGAACGCAAGCTCAGTAAGCGCATGCGCCCGGCCGCGGTGCCATGTCCCGATAATCTCAGCGCCGTGCCGCTCCGCACCGCTCTGTATGACCGCCACGTAGCCGCCGGGGGGCGGATGGTCGAGTTCGCCGGCTGGGAGATGCCCGTGCAGTACACCGGCGTGCGCGCCGAGCACCTGGCGGTGCGCGAGGGCTGCGGGATCTTCGACGTCTCGCACATGGGCGAGATCGAAACCTCCGGCGCGGGCGCGGAGCCGCTGCTGCAGCGGCTGCTCTCCAACGACGTCGCCGCGATCCCCGTCGGCGGCGCGCAGTACAGCGTGCTGTGCCGCGAGGACGGCGGGGTGCTCGACGACCTCTTCACCTATCGCCTGGGGCCCGAACGCTTCCTGACGGTGACCAACGCCGCCAACCACGCGCGCGACCTGGAGTGGTTCCGTGCGCACGCCGCGGGGTTCGACGCGCAGGTCCGCGACCGTCTCGACGACTACGCGATGCTCGCCGTGCAGGGCCCTCGCGCGCGCGAGGTCGTGCAGGCGCTCGCCGACTCGCCGCTGCCCGCGCGGATGCACGCCGCCGAGCGGATGCTGGCGGGCGCGCGGGTGCTCGTGTGCGGCACCGGCTACACCGGCGAGGACGGCGTCGAGCTGCTGCTGGCGCCCGCCGACGCGCCGCCGCTGTGGGATGAGCTCGTGCGCGGCGGCGCGCTGCCGTGCGGCCTCGCCGCGCGCGACACGCTGCGCCTGGAGGCCTGCTTTCACCTCTACGGCTCTGACCTCTCGCTGGAGCGCGGCCCGATCGAAGCGGGGCTGGGGTGGTGCTGCAAGGAGGCGACGGGCTTCATCGGCGCCGACGCGGTGCGCGCCGTGCGCGAGGCCGGGCCGGCCGAGCGGCTCGTGGCGTTCGCGCTCGACGGCCCCGGGATCGCCCGCCAGGGGAACCCGGTCGTCGGCGGGGGCGTCGTGACGAGCGGCACGCTCTCGCCTTCCCTTGGGGTCGGGATCGGCCTCGCCTACGTGCCGGCCGCGCGCGCGGCCGTGGGCACCCGCCTCGAGATCGACGTCCGTGGCAAGATTCGCCCTGCGGTCGTGCGGGCGAAGCCGCTCTACCGGAAAGGCTCGTAGGGCTTCCTGCAATGACAACTGGCGTCACAAGACATGGGCGCGGCGCATGTAGCGATCGAACTGGGGGACGGTGAATGCGGCCAGTCCGTGGCCGGGGGTGTAGAGCAGCCCCTTCTCGATGAGGCGTGAGCGAGTGGGCCCGAGCTGCTCGGAGGTGCGTCCCATCAACGCCGCCACCTCCTTGGCCGGTTGAGCGTCTGCGCCAAGCTCCGCCATTGCCCTCATGTATCTGAGCTCAAGGTCGCTGGTGCGCTCGGCACGCACTCCGAAGAAGCTGCTGTCGAGCTTTGCCTCCACCGCCTCTCGCGCATCGGCGACGTCGCTGCGAGTGATCGGCGACCGCGGGGCGCTGTCCCACACCAGCTTTCCGTACTCCTGCAGGAAATACGGGTAGCCCTCGGTGTACTCGACGATCGCCTCGACCGCATCGGGCTCATAGACGACGTCGAGTCTTTGGGCCGGGGTGACGAGCGCCAGCGCGGCCTCCTCCCGCGGCAGCCGGCCGATCGCCGGGAAGCGAAAAAGTCGCTCGGCATAGGACTTCGCGTCGCCTGCCAGGCGAGGCAACTGTGGAAGGCCGGCTCCGGTGAGGATGATCGGAAGCCCGCGTTGAACGGTCTTGTGCAGCGCCGCGATGAGCGCCTCGAACTCGACGGAGCTCAGGAACTGCACCTCGTCGAAGAGAAACAGCACGCCAGTGCCGTGCTCGATGGCGGCCTCGCCGAGCGCGAGGAGCACATCGGTGAGGTCCTCACCGAGATCGCCGCTGTCCGCGGAGCCCTCGAGCGCGTCGACGTCGATCTGAAAGCTGATCTTGCCCTCGGGGTCGAACGTCATCTGAAAGCTCTTCAGCACCCTGGCCGCACGCTGGGCGCGGTCTCGCCATCGAGCGCTGGGAGCGATGCGCAGGAGCGCCCGGCGAGCCAGTTGCGCCATGCGGAGGCCGAAGTCCGAGCTCTTGGTGATCTCTGCGTCGACCGTGATCCAATCACGCGCTTGGGCACACTCTTCGAAGGCCCCCAGCAGTACGGTCTTGCCCACGCCTCGAAGGCCGGTGATCAACAGCGACTGCTCGGTATGCCCTGCCCGCATTCGATCCAGCAGCACCTCGAACGCCGTCAGCTCCCGATCGCGTCCGACCAACGCCGGCGGCCGAGCGCCGGCGTTGGGGGTGTAGGGATTGTCGTGAGCCCGCATCGGTCACTGACCTTATCAATCTTTTCATGCTTTATCATTTGCGGATAAACCTGCGATAGCTCGATAATGCTTTCCCATCTCCTGTCTGCGTCGTCATGGGCACGCCGCCGACGATCGACGTCCGTGGCAAGATTCGCCCTGCGGTCATGCGGCCCAAGCAGCTGTATCGCAAGGTCTCCTGACCGATGTCCCGCCAGCCGAGCCCGGTGCTCGACGCCAACCAAACCCGACGCCCCGCCAACTGAACCAATCTCCGACGCCAACCCTATGTCCGACGCCAGCTACCCCGACGATCTGCTCTACCACCCCGAGCACGACTGGGCGCGCATTGATGGGGACGGGGAGTCCGCCCACCCCGAGGCGACGCTGGGGATCACATGGTACGCGCAGGACTGCCTCGGCGAGATCGTCTTCTGCGAGCCGCCCGCCGTCGGGACGCTGCTCACGCAGGGCGACCCCTACGCCGAGGTCGAGTCCGTGAAGGCCGTCTCCGAGGTGATCGCCCCGCTCTCCGGGGAGATCGTCGCGGTCAACGAGGCGCTCGCCGAGGAACCGGAGAAGCTCAACGACGATCCCTACGGCGAGGGCTGGCTGGTGCGCATCCGCCTGACCGATCCGGCCGAGCGCGCCGAGCTGTTGGACGCCGCCGCCTACGCGGCGAGCCTCCTTTGAGGGTTGGGGCCCCCCGGTAGCTTTCAGCGCCGAGCGCCGGCTTCCACGGCTCTGCGCGAGAGGTAGTCGCGGAACTTGGGCGCGGTGTAGCCGTATTCGCCTGAGTCTCCGACTACGGCGGCCCCATGATCTCGTCGAAATGGCGGATGAAGCCGGCGACGCAGATCGCAAACATGATGAGCACCAGCGCCCACAGTGGGGCGCCCAGGATGAGGGCGCCCACCCACACGGCGCCCGACAGCACGTACATGACGAGGTCGTAGCGATTGAAGCTGTCGAAGCCTGTCATGAAACGATCCTAGCGGCGAAGACAAAGAGCGTCAAGGGGCCCAGCAGCATTCCGAAGAAGAAGCCCCATCCCAGTCCCCGGTTGATCCGTCGCGCCAGCGAATCGGGCCTGCTCGGGACGAGCAGCGCCACGGCCGCGGGCAGTCCCGAGAAGAACACCGTGCAGCCACCGAGGACACCCGCCCAGGCGAGCAGCCCGTTGGCGATGGCGGTCCCCAGCGAGGGGTTGGCCTCGCAGAGGATGCGGATGACGGCTATCGCGGACATGCCATGCACCGTATGCCGCGCTTGGGACGAAACGCTCGCCCAACGCCCTGCCGATCCTCGAACTCCCCGTCTCTGTGGGCCGAGCGTCACAAAACTTGGCGCGTTTGGGTCCAAGAGCGCCGCGGCGTTCACGCTTCTTTGCGGTTAGCACTTGACAAAAAGTGACGCATGCGCTTATGCTGGCAATGCCACGGTGATCGACTGTGATTACCGGGCACAACATAGGGTCTGGTTTGGGGTCTGCCTTGAGTGGTCGACCGTTCCAAGCGCATCGGGGTCTTTCGGGAGAGGGACCGGGTCGGGTTTTTGAAAGAGGGAGCTTGTTCAGCGTGGTTTCTGCAGGGAGATACGTGTTGAGGGTGCACGCACCCGATCCTGGGACTGATGCTAGATGCGCCAGCATGGCGCTGTCGCATCTCTCTCTCTCTCTCTCTCTCTTCAGCGTCGCGGCTCGAGACCGAGGGCGCTAGCCGTCTAGTTTCGAGGTGCCCCTGGTCCCCGCTCGTGCGGGGGAGGGGCTTGCTGCGTTCACGCCCGTGGTCGCGTAACGGGTGCCCCGGTGGTCTCGGGTGTTCCGGCCTTCTGCTCGGAGGGGCCGCGTAGTGTCACCCGTGCGTACGCGCGTGTCGCGCCGCCAGGCTCCGGTGGCGATGGCTGTGCGCAGGGCGCAGCCGCGGGAGCAGGTCGCGGAGATCCAGCGCTCGCGGCTGCTGGCGGGCGCGGTCGGCGCGATCGACGAGCACGGCTATGCCCACACGACGGTTGGGCAGATCGCGACGCGCGCGCGGGTTTCGCGGCGCACGTTCTACGAGTTGTTCGCGGATCGCGAGGCGTGCCTGGCGGCGCTGTTCGAGGACGTGGTCGGGATGATGGAGCGCGAGCTCGCCGCGGCGGGGTTGGAGGATCTGCCGTGGCGTGAGCGGGTCCGTGGTGGCCTGTGGGCGATTCTGTCGTTCTTCGATCGGGAGCCGGCGCTTGCGCGGGTGTGCGTGATCCAGGTGCTGCGCGGTGGCCCCGGGGTGCTCGAGCGTCGTGATGAGGTGCTCGCGCGCTTAGCGGCCGTGCTCGAGGAGGGTCGTGGGGAGAGCGCGCGGGGCGCGCAGTGCACGGCGCTGACGGCGGAGGGCCTGGTTGGTGCGGCGTTCGGGATTGTGTACGCGCGGTTGCTGCGCGGCGAGCACGCGCCGCTCACGGGCCTGTTCGGCGAGCTGATGGGGATGATGGTGCTGCCCTACCTCGGTTCGTCGAGGGCGCGGCGTGAGCAGGCTCGTCCTGCGCCCGGCCTGGTGGCTGTGGCGGGCGTGGGGCGGGCGCCGGTGGAGTCGCGGGGTGAGCGAGATCCGCTGGCGGGCACCGGGATGCGCTTGACGTATCGCACGGCGCGGGTGTTGGCGTGCATCGCCGGTGAGCCGGGTGCGAGCAATCGTGTTGTCGGCGAGCACGCGGGGGTCGCGGACCCGGGCCAGATCTCGAAGCTTTTGCGGCGCCTGGAGCGCCTGGGGTTGGTCGCGAACACCGGCGGGGGGCACCTCAGCGGCGAGCCCAATGCGTGGGAACTGACCGCGCAGGGCCGTCAGGTCGCGGGGCGGCTCAGCATCGACGCCGGCCGGCGGGTGGAGGCCGCGTGATGCGCCGAGTCCTTTCACTGCGGAGTGAGTCTCACCCGTTCTCGCGGTTGCAGCCTGCGTGGTACTTGGCTGCGGCTCCGTTCGGTCTTCAGATCTTTAGCAATGTAGCCCAATTCGCGTGCGTAGCGCCGAGCGCCGGCACGTTTCACTCCAGGAGGAGATAACGATGTTCAAGGCACTACGTAAGCAGATAACCCCCGCGACGATCCTGGCCTTCGTGGCCCTGGTGTTCGCGGTCACCGGCGGTGCGTTCGCCGCGACCGGCGGCAGCGGCAACTCGCCGTCCAAGGCGTCCGCCTCGACCGCGCCCGTGACCGCCACGACCGCCAAGAAGAAGGCCAAAGCCCCCGCCCGCGGTCCCGCCGGCCCCCGGGGCGCGCCCGGCGCGACCGGTGCAACAGGTCCCGCTGGTCCTATCGGTCCTGCTGGTCAGGCCGGAGCGAAAGGTGAAAACGGCGCGGCCGGCGGCAATGGCGCCAACGGTGAAAACGGTGTCAGCGTCACGAGCACCGAATCGAAAGCCAAAATCGGCCCGTGCACGGTGGGCGGCTCGGAATTCAAAGCGGCGAGTGGAACGACCTATGCCTGCGACGGCAAAGAAGGCAAGGAAGGTAAAGAAGGCACATTCGGCAGCGGCCAGACGCTGCCCGCGGGACAGACGCTGCGGGGCACGTTTGTGGCGCTCAGCAACACCGGCGGCGAAGGCTTCAACATTGCGCAGGATGCCGTGACCTTCCAGCTTCCCGTGAACTACTCAGCAGAACCAGCACCATCCCTCGTTGAAACCGTCGTCAAGGCTGGCGAATCGCCGCCGGAAGGATGCACCGGCGGGCCCAACATCCCGGGCGCCGAACCCGGCCATCTCTGCATCTTCGCAAGCACTGAAGAAAATGTGGCTTTCTTGGGAGCAGTGCCTCTCGGAAATGGTGTGGGTGGCGTAAACTTTGGCTTTTTGCTTACTGCTGTTGCGAAAGAAGCAGGCAAAGTCGATGTCAGCGGTACGTGGGCGGTGACGCCGAAGGAATAGCCGGGCATCTCGGTCCTGTAAATCACCTTCGCAAGCATGCGTCTGGACGAAAGGTTCGCCGACAACATGACTATATCTGGCACATCGATTAGCGTTCGAGCTCGTCTGGTCGTCTCGATTACGGCAGTGGCGCTGGTCTCTCTATGGCTACCGGCCACTGTCCCTGTAGCGCATGCCGCCGAAACCGAAGTGAAACCACCGAACTTTACTCATGTCGATTTCGACAAAGATGTCTTTCCGACGCGCCTGATGGTCGAAGGCGGCGGCGAAGCCAACGGTGCTGTCACGGAGTGGGCGGCTGAATATGCGTCGAGCTGCGCCGGTCCGTGGACAATCGCAAATAAAGAAAGCACCGCCGTCGAGCAGACCAACCCGGACGGATTCTTTCACGTCTACATCGGCGAAGAGATCACAAGTCACGAGGCTGTATTGCGCGATCTGATGCCCGACACGCCGTACTGCGCACGCTTCACCGCGTCGAATAGTGCCGGGTCTGCCACGCCCGAAGTCATGGAATTCACGACGCCTTCCATCGGGAAGCCGGAAGTCGAAAAGGATTTCCTCGACGTAGTGCAATATAATACAGGCCCCCCGGAGTATCTGTGCAAGATCGTCCCTCCCACGACGGCGTCGCGTCGTTCGATGGCGCGGGCAACCTTGTCGGTGCGCCGTCTGCCAAGCCGGTGGTGAAGAGCAAGAAGCCCAAGCCAAAGAAGAAACCTGGTGCGAAGCGCAGGCGTAGGCGGAAGGCGAAGCGATCGGCGGGAGCCGCGGTGAAGCGCGGCCGGGTTGTGGTGTCGGCGAGGAGGGGCAAATGAGATCCAGGATCATGCTTCTGGCGGCGTTTGCGTTCGCGTGCGCGCTCGTGCTGCTCTTGCCGGTGCTTGCGGCGGCCGAGCCGAGCGAACATGCGTTCGAACTGGTGCCGGGGTCGTTTCATTTCACGCCGTCGTCGTTGCAGGCGGGTGCCCATGCGGATTGGATGACGTCGTTTGCGTTCGAGCCGGAAACGGGCGAAGGCGGACCGACATACGGAGACGCTCGCAACATCACGGTCGAAGTGCCGACCGGGTTCGACGCGAGCGACACGGCGGTCCCGACGTGCACGCAGGCGCAGCTGCTGGGGATCAGGAAAGTTGGCGAAGGGTTGTTGTCGCAGTGCCCGGTCGCGAGCCAGGTTCGGGACGATCACGCTCGAACTGATCACCACCCACCGGACGCTGTTCACTTCACCGATATACAACATGGAAGTCACGAGCTTCGGCACGACCGCGATCCTGGGCTACAAGACGGCTCTGTTCAACGGGTATATCGTGGTGAGCGTTCGCCCCGACGATCTTGGTTTGACGTCGCATACGTTCAATATCCCGAAGACGGGTGAAGTGCACAAGGTCTCGGTCGTGCTGTGGGGTGAGCCCGCGGCGCATGAGCATGATTTCGAACGGGGGATGGTGTGCGGCGGGGATGGTGAATACCCGCCGGTGTGCCGTAACGAATTCGGCTCGCCGCAGGAAGCGAACTATCCGGTGCGGCCGTTTTTGTCGAATCCGACGAGCTGCGGGATGTTTCAGGCGCGGATGGAAGCGGATTCGTGGGAGGAACCGTTGGTCTGGACGAAGGCCACCGATGAAGTCGGTCCGATCGTGGAATGCGAACGGGTGCAGTTCGAACCGGAAATCGAAGCGCAGCCCTCGACCCGCGCGGTCGAATCGCCGACGGGATTGTCGGTGACGCTGGGGGTGCCGCAGACGTGGGAAAACCAGTTCACGATCGCGACCTCCTACCTGAAGAGCACACAGGTCACGCTCCCGGAAGGGATGACCGCGAACCCCGGTTTGGCGGAGGGGCTGGCCGCGTGCACCCCGGAAGAGTACGCGCGAGAAACGAGCGGCTCGCCGCCCGGCGAAGGGTGCCCGGCGGAATCGAAGATCGGGTCGATCACGATCGAAACGCCGCTCTTGAACGAAACGATCCCCGGGTCGGTGTACATCGCGACACCGTATGACAACGTGCCGGCGTTCGGGGATAGCGAACACCCGGGCGGGTCGCTGCTCGCGCTCTATGTCGTCGGCAAGGACCCGCAGAAGGGGATCTTGCTGCGGGTGGCGGGGAAGATCGAACCCAACCCGGTGACCGGCCAGCTGGTCACGACGTTCGAGCAGCAGCCCTCGCTCAACGGGGAACCCGGGGCGCAGGGGCTGCCGCAGCAGCCGTTCAGCCGGTTCACGTTGAAGTTTCGGCCGGGTGCCGCGGCGCCGCTGATCAGCCCGCCCACATGCGGTGGCTACAGCGTCACGGGGTCGTTGACGCCGTGGTCGGCGCCGCTGGAACCGCGCGTGGCCGCGGGCCAGCCGTTTCAGCTCACCGAATGGATCGATGGCGCCGCCTGCCCGCCGGGCGGGGTGCCACCGTTCAATCCGCGGGTGATCAGCGGCACGCAGAACAACGCGGGTGGTACCTACAGCCCGTTCTACCTGCGGTTGCTGCGCCAGGACGGCGAACAGGAACTGATCCATTTCTCAACGACGCTCCCACCGGGGCTGACGGGGAACCTGACCGGCGTGGAAAAGTGCCCCGATGCGGACATCGAAGCCGCGCGGACGGTGACGGGCGCTGAAGAGGAGGAACGCCCCTCCTGCCCCGCGGGCAGCGAAATCGGGCACACGCTCGTCGGCGCAGGCGTCGGCAGCGTGCTGGCCGAGAACCCGGGGAAGCTGTACCTGGCGGGCCCGTATCACGGTGCGCCGCTGTCGGTGGTGTCGATCACGGCAGCGAAGGTCGGCCCGTTCGACCTCGGGACGGTCGTGATCCGCTTCGCGCTGGACATCGACCACACGACCGCCCAGGTCGAACTCTCCGGTGCGCAGTCCGATCCGATCCCGCACATCATCAAAGGGATCGTCGTGCACGTCCGCGACATCCGCGCGTACATCGACCGGCCCAACTTCATTCTCAACCCGACCAACTGCGAAGCGCTCAACCTCACCGACGCCGTCACCGGCTCCGGCTCGAACTACGCCGTCGCGACCGGCGAGGACACCGTGAACGTCGCGACCCGCTTCGAGGCCGCGGACTGCGCGAGCCTGCAGTTCGCGCCACAGTTCTCGGTCTCCACGAGCGCAAAGACGAGCCGGCTCGACGGGGCGAGCCTCTCGGTACGGCTGTCCCAGAAGCCCGAAGGCCCCGGCGGCAAGGACGCCAACTTCAAACAGGTCAAGGTCGAACTCCCCCGGCAGTTGCCATCACGGCTGCCGACCCTGCAGAAAGCCTGCACCAAGGCCCAATTCGACGCCAACCCGGCTGGCTGTCCGCCGGCGTCGATCGTCGGGCACGCCAAGGCGATCACGCCGATCCTCCCCGTCCCGCTGGAAGGCCCCGCGTACTTCGTATCCAACGGTGGGGAAGCGTTCCCGAACCTGATCATCGTGCTACAGGGCTACGGGTTCACGATCGACCTGGTCGGGGACACGTTCATCAGCAAAGCCGGTGTGACGAGCAGCACGTTCAAAGCGATTCCCGACCAGCCCGTCACGAGCTTCGAACTGACGCTCCCCGATGGCCCCTACAGCGCCCTCACCGCGCTCGGGAACCTCTGCACCACCAAAAACCTCACGATGCCGACCGAACTCGTCGGACAAAACGGCGCCGAGATCAAACAGAGCACCAAGATCGCGGTGACCGGCTGCCCGAAGGCGCGGCACGCCAAGCACAAGCGCCGCAAGCACGCGAGCAGGAGGCACGCGAAGAAGGGGAAGAAGAAGTGATGGCCGCGGGCGGGCTCAGCGGTCGTAGACGCGCCCGCGTGGCAGGACGCGCTGGACGCGAATTGTCTTCGTCTCGTTGTCGAGGCGCCTCGGTCACGGCATGCCCAGTTCGCGCTCGATCTCCTCCAGCGGGATCGGCGTCACTCCGGCGGCTCGGTCTGCTTCCACCTCGGCCATCGCCGCCTCGTCCTCGTCGGTCCAGGGCTCATCGTCCTCGGGGGCGTCGCGGAACGCCGCGATCACCGGGTCCTCGCGCTCTTTCTCCACGAGGCTGAGCGCGCGCTCAGCCTCGGGCCTGGCAGCCTGCTTTGCCATGGCCGACGCGCTATGCCACGCTGCCGCGAGGCACGATCCACTGCACGGCTTGGCCGGTGAGCTTGGCGATGCGCTCGTAGTCGGCGTCGTAGTGCAGGACCGTGAGCCCGGCGTTCTCCGCGCAGGCCGCGACGAGCAGGTCGGGCAGTGGCACGGCGCGGTGCTGGGAGCGTTGGGCCAGTTCTGCCTGGACCTCCAGTGCCCGTACGACTGCGGCCTCGTCGAGAGGGACCCGTGGCATTCCCCGCAGCGCCTCGGCGAGGGCTTGATAGGTGGTGGGGCTGGTGGCGCTGTAGAGCATCTCCAGGTCGACGATCCCGCAGGTGGCGATCTCTCCCCCCAGCAACAGGGGGTCAAGCGCCTCGCGGACCTCGGCTCTGGTCTGTCGCCGGGCAAGGGCGCTCTTGTCGGCGAGGAAGCTGGGCACGGCTCAGCGCCAGGCGCCTGCCATCACATCGGGGTTGTCGAGCTCCAGTGCGCCGGGAGTGGACAGCAACTCGAGCAGGTCTCGGCGCTGTCTGAGCTTGACGACCTCCGAGAGCGCCACGTCGACTGTGTCGGTCAGCGTCTTGGTCCCGAGGACCTCCTTCGCGACCTGCACCTTCGCAGTATCGATCGCGAACGAGGTCTTGCGTCTGATAGCGGCGCTCATGCCCGGAAGATAGCAATAAATGCCGAATTAGATAGCGATGCTGGGTGGTTTCGTCCGTGTGGTGGCGGCGCGCCTAAGATTGGGGCGATGCGGAGTGTTCCCACGGATCTGCCTGGACACGAGCTAGTCAGCGCAGGACTGCTCGATCTTGCGGCGGGCCGTGAGAGCGAGGAGGGGTTGTTGATTGCGATGGCGGCGCCACGCCTCAGGGCGCTGGGCTTCGATGTGCCCGAGGGTGGGGGCGAGCGTCCCTCGCACCGTCTCTATGAATTGCTGTCTGAGGCCGATCGGGATGTGCACAGTCGCTATAACGCGTTGGTTGCGCGGGTTGTGAGCTTCGCGCGGGCGGCTGAGCGTGCGTCCGGCGGTTGACGAGTCGCGCCTTCGCGAGTTGGCTCGTCGTCTGGGGCGGGTGGCTCGCACGCCGACGCGGATCTATTTGACGGGGGGCGCCAGCGCCGTGCTGGAAGGCTGGCGTGGCTCCACAGCCGACGTCGATCTCCGATTCGAGCCGGACTTCGATGAGCTGCTCCGGGAGCTTCCGGCGTTGAAGGAGGACCTTGGTGTGAGCATCGAGCTGGCGTCTCCGCCGGACTTCATACCTGAGCTACCAGGCTGGCGTGAGCGTAGCCCGCTGGTCTTCCGGGAGGGCAATGTCGCCGTCCATCATTTCGATTTCTACTCGCAAGCGCTATCGAAGATCGAGCGTGGCTTCGGGCAGGATCTCGATGACGTGAAGAGGATGATCGAGTCCGGGCTGGTGAGGCCGGCGCAGCTGCGGGAGCTCTACGGGACGATCGAGCCGGAGCTGTACCGCTACCCGGCGATCGACCCGCCGGCATTCCGCCGGAAGGTCGAGGCGGCGCTTGGGTAGGGTGCCCATCGCAAGACGACGACCGCGCGGCGCCACGCGCGTTCGGTGGTGCGCCTCGACGTCGAGGCCGAGGCCGAGGCGTTCCGCGCGGACCCCGACGCCCGAGGTGGAGCTCAGCTCGGGCGCGCCGCGCCTGCATCATCTGCGCGCCAGGGACGGAGAAGGTTTTCAGCGCCGGGTGCCCGCACCCGCGGCTCTGCGCAGGAGGTAGTCGCGGAACTTGGGCGCGGTGTAGGCGTACTCGCCCTTGCGGGTGCGGTAGAGCGCGCCGGCGTCGACGAGGCGGCCGAGCAGGACGTTGACGTTGCCGGGGGTCTTCGCGGAGGCGCTGCCGAGGTCGGAGGAGCGCAGCGGCGGGTAGGGGCATTGGGCTGAGGCGAGCAGGAGGTCCTGCTGTTGCTCGGGCGCCGCGCGGAGCATCGCGTCGAAACGCCGCCGCGGCGCGTCGCGGCCCGCGAGATACAGCGGACGCACGCCGACGCCCGGCCTGTAGGGGTTCTTGCTCGAAGTTTGGGTCATTACAGCAATCTTGTAATAACCGAGGGTCCTAACACAAAGCTTGTAATGAGGCAAAGGCCGGGGAGGACCTCGAGGAAGAAGTGATGATGCAAGGGCGGATTGCGGCTACGCCACGCTGCCGCGGGGCACGATCCACTGCACGGCTTGGCCGGTGAGCTTGGCGATGCGCTGGTAGTCGGCGTCGTAGTGCAGGACTGTGAGCCCGGCGTTCTCCGCGCACGCTGCGACGAGTAGGTCGGGCAGTGGCACGGCGCGGTGCTGGGAGCGTTGGGCCAGTTCTGCCTGGACTTCCAGTGCCCGCGCGACGGCGGCCTCGTCGAGAGGGACCCGTGGCATCCCGCGCAGCGCCTCGGCGAGGGCTTGATAGGTGGTGGGGCTGGTGGCGCTGTAGAGCATCTCCAGGTCGACGATCCCGCAGGTGGCGATCTCTCCCCCCAGCAACAGGGGGTCAAGCGCCTCGCGGACCTTGGCTCTGGTCTGTCGCCGGGCCAGGGCGCTCTTGTCGGCGAGGAAGCTGGGCACGGCTCAGCGCCAGGCGCCTGCCATCACATCGGGGTTGTCGAGCTCCAGTGCGCCGGGGGTGGACAGCAACTCGAGCAGGTCTCGGCGCTGTCTGAGCTTGACGACCTCCGAGAGCGCCGCATCGACGGTGTCGGTCAGCGTCTTGGTCCCGAGGACCTCCTTCGCGGCCTGCACCTTCGCGGTATCGATCGCGAACGAGGTCTTGCGTCTGATAGCGGTGCTCATGCCCGGAGGATAGCAGAAAACGCTGCACGAGATAGCGGTGCCAAAGCGTGAGCATCATGACAGCTTCTATGCTGCTGCTAAGATGCTCCTATGAGAACGACTGTTACGCTCGATCCTGATGTTGCGGCCAAGCTTCGCGCCGTGATGCGCGAGCGGGGCGTCTCGTTCAAGGTGGCCCTCAACGAGGCCGTGCGATCGGGTGTCGGCGGCTCCGCTCCCGCCGGCCGCCGCTACCGGATGCCGACGGAGTCGCTTGGCGTCCGCCCCGAGGTGGATCTCGACAAGGCGCTCGCGCTCGCCGGCGAATTGGAAGACGCGGAGATCCTGCGCAAGCTCGAACTCAACAAGTGAAGCTGCCCGACGTCAACCTGCTCGTATACGCGGCCGACCAAACAGCAACGCTTCACCGGCCCGCCGTCGAATGGGTCGAGGCGACGTTGTCGGGAACAGAGACGGTGGCGTTCGCTTGGCTGGCGTTGCTTGGGTTCGTCCGGCTCACCACCAACCCAAGGAGCTTCCGGAGCCCGTGGGACGTCGGCAAAGCGCTCGACGTCGTGGATGGCTGGCTCGCGCAACCGGCCGCCACCGTGGTCCATCCCACCGACCGTCACGCCGCCGTGTTGCGCGATCTGCTCAGCCCCCTGGGTGCCGCCGGCAACCTTACGAGCGACGCTCACCTCGCCGCGTTGGCCGTCGAGCACGGCGCCACGCTCTGCTCCTGCGACAACGACTTCTCGCGCTTCTCCGGGCTGCGCTGGGTCGATCCACTGCGTGGATGAGCGCTTTCCCACCCGATCGAGAGGCTAGGCTGGGAGGCCGGTGACCCGCTACACCTCCACCACACCCGAGGACCGGGCCGCGATGCTCGCGGCGATCGGCGTCTCCTCGGTCGAGGAGCTGTTCGAGCGCCAGATCCCCGAGGCCGTGCGGCTGCGCCGTGCCTTGGAGCTGCCCGCCGGTTTGCCCGAGCAGGAGGTTTACGCGCATCTGCGGGAGCTGGCCGCGCGTAACGTCAGCGCCGAGGAGGAGCTCTGCTTCCTGGGGGCGGGGATGTACGACCACTACGTGCCGGCGCTCGTTGACATGTTGATGGAGCGCTCGGAGTTCCTCACCCCCTACACGCCCTACCAGCCGGAGGTCTCCCAGGGGGGGCTGCAGGTGATGTTCGAGTACCAGACGGCGATCTGCGAGCTGACGGGGCTGCCGGTCTCCAACGCCTCGGTGTACGAGGGGCCCTCTGCCGTCGCCTCGGCCGCGTACATGGCGAAGCTGCACAACGGCCGCCGGCGCTTCGTCGCCTCCGCGGGACTGCATCCGCACACGCTCGCGACGCTGCGCACCTATGCGCACGGCTTCGGCGCCGAGGTGGTCGAGGTGGCCACGACATCCGGCGGTGCCGGCACCGCCGCCCACGGGCTCACCGACCCCGACGCCTGGAGCGCGGCGATCGACGCCGACACATGCGCCGCGATCTTCGCCCAGCCTAACTTCTACGGCGCGGTCGAGGACGCCGCCGCGCTCGCTGCCGCCGCGAAGGCCGCGGGCGGCGAGCAGCTCGTCACGATCTCCCAGGTCGACCCCGTCACGCTCGGGATCCTCGCCTCGCCGGGCGAATGCGGCGTGGACGTCGCCATCGGCGAGGGCCAGTCGCTCGGCAACCGACTGGACTTCGGCGGCCCCTCGTTCGGCTTCTTCGCCGCGCTCGAGCCCTACCTGCGAAGGATGCCCGGCCGGATCGCAGGCGAAACCGCCGACGTCGAGGGCCGGCGTGGCTTCGTTCTCACGCTGCAGACCCGCGAGCAGCACATCCGCCGCGAGAAAGCGACCTCCAACATCTGCACCGCCCAGGCGCTCAACGCACTCGGCGGCGTCGTCTACCTCGCCTGGCTGGGACGCCGCGGGATCGTCGAGCTCGGCGAGCTGCTGCTCGCCCGTACCCACTACGCGCGCGAGACGCTCACCGGGCTGGAGGGCGTCGAAGCGGTCCACTCGCAACCGGTGGTGCGCGAGTTCGCCGTGCGCCTCGACGCAGACGTCGCCGCCGTCCGCGCCCGCTGCGCCGCCCACGGCGTCAACCCCGGCGCCGACCTGCACGCGCTCACCGGCCGCGAAGAAGATCGCGGTGGGCTGCTGGTGGCGATCACCGAGCGGCGCTCACGCGCGGACATCGACCGGCTCGCCGAGGTACTCGGGGCAGCCGTCGCCGCCGAGCGCCAGATGGTGGTGGCATGACCGACACGCTCACGATTTTCGAGAAGGGCGCCCCCGGACGGCGTGCCTTTCAATGCCCGGCGCTCGACGTGCCCGCAGTCGATCCCGAGACGCTGCTGCCCGCGCGCCACCGCCGTGCCGAGCCGCCGCGGCTGCCCGAGCTCTCCGAGCCCGAGATCGTGCGCCACTACGTGCGCGTCTCCAAGCGCAACTTCGACCTGGACTCCGGCTTCTACCCGTTGGGGTCGTGCACGATGAAGCACAACCCCCGCCTGCACGAGCGCGTCGCGGCGCTGCCCGGCCACGCCCGGCTGCACCCCCTGCAGGACCCTTCGCGCGCGCAGGGGGCGCTCGAGCTGATGTGGAACCTGCAGGGCGCGCTCGCCGAGATCGCCGGGTTGCCGCACGTCTGCCTGCAGCCGTCCGCCGGCTCGCACGGAGAGCTGGCGGGCGTGCTGCTCGCCCGCGCCTACCACGAGGATCGGGGAGAGGTACGCCACAAGGTGCTCACCCCCGACACCGCCCACGGCACCAACCCCGCCACGGTCACGATGGCCGGCCTGGAGGTCGTCAAGCTCGCGACCAACGCCGCCGGGGGCGTCGACCTCGACGACCTGCGTGCCAAGGCGGGCCCCGACGTGGCCTGCCTGATGCTCACCAACCCCAACACGCTCGGCCTGTTCGACCCCGCGATCGACGAGATCGCCCGCATCGTGCACGGGGTCGGGGCCACGCTCTACTACGACGGCGCCAACCTCAACGCGGTGATGGGTCTCTCGCGCCCGGGCGACATGGGCTTCGACATCGTCCACTTCAACCTCCACAAGTCCTTCACCCAGCCCCACGGCGGCGGCGGCCCCGGCTCCGGGCCGATCGCGGTCTCCGAGCGGATCGCGCCGTTTCTGCCCGTGCCCGTCGTCGTCAAGCGCGGGGACCGGCACGGCTTCGTCGGGGGCGCTCGCGGCGAGGACGCCAACGGCGGATCGTCGGCCGCCGAGGGCGGGTCCGAGGCGGTCTTCGATCTCGACTATGGCGAGGGGATGGTGGGATCGAAGTCGATCGGTCGACTACGCGGCTTCCAGGGCAACTACGGCTGCTTCGTACGCGCCTACGCCTACATCTGCTCGCTCGGCGCCGAAGGCCTGCGGGACGCCTCCGAGACGGCGGTGCTGAACGCCAACTACCTGCTTGCAAGGCTCCGGCAGCACGGCGTCGCCGAGTACCTGCCGCTGGCCTATGGGGATCTCTGCTTGCACGAGTTCGTGCTCTCCGGTGGGCCGATGCGGCGGGAGCTTGGCATCAAGACGCTCGACCTCGCCAAGCGGCTGCTGGACTTCGGCTTCCACCCACCCACCGTGTACTTCCCGCTGCTGGTCGACGAGGCGCTGATGGTCGAGCCGACCGAGACCGAGACGCGCGAGACGCTCGACGCCTTCGCCGACGCCGTCGCCGCGATTCTGCGCGAGGCCGCCGAGGATCCCGAGATCGCGCGCACCGCCCCGCACACCACGCCGGTGCGGCGTCTCGACGAGGTCGCCGCGGCGAAGCGGCCCGTGATTCGCCAAGCGCTGTCGGCGTAAGCCCTCAGAGGCGGGTGGCGAGATAGCTGCGCAGAAGCGGCTCGGGGATCGTCCAGTCTCCGCGACCGTGGTGTTCGGCGATCCCCGCGCGCTCCATCATGCTCAATGCGCGCTTGGCGCCGGAGGATGGTGTCCCGCTGTAAGGGCGTTGGCCGCGTGCGAGGCGCAGCGCGATCAGATAGGCGTGCGCCGTGGAGCGCAGCCGCTGCACGATCTCCTCGTGTCGCAGGCGGTCGGCCTGCATCGCCAGCTCGTGCCCGCCGCGCACGTCGCCGTGCTCGACGGTGCGGTCCCCGCTGCGGGCGAGCGCCACCGTCAGCGTCTCCCTCGCGATCAGCATTGTCGTGCGTGGATGCCCCTCGCCGAGCGTCACGATCTCGGCGATCGAGCCTCCGACCGCCTCTACCTTGAGGTGGCGATAGCGAGTGGCGATTCCGCCGTTCCACTCGCGCGGGGAGATCGGAGTGAGCGCGTGGAAGTTGCCGAACTGGCTGAGTGCCCTGCGTGTAGGGCCGAACAGATCGCGCATCAGGTGTTCCATGCTGCCCGCAAACAGCACGCTCACCAACGGCGAGCGCTGCAACTGCGCGCGCAGTTGCTTGGTCAGGACATCCGGATCTCCGAAGCGGTGCGACTCGGCCGCGATGTCCTGAAACTCGTCCAGGAACAACACCATCCGTTTGCCGTCCTTCTCGGCGATTCGCTGCGCAAGGCGAATCGTGGCGCCCAGCCCCGTCGTCGAGGCGCGACCGGTGGAAGGGGTGCTCCAAGCCAGCTCCACGTCCTCGCCGAGATGCGAGCGCAGGGATGCCGTCACGCCTGAGGGCAACAGCTCGCGCAGCCCTCTTCCCGTGTCGTGCGCGCGACGCAGCGCTTTCGCCACCGGACCGCGGTTGGCGATGATCGATTGCGCCAGCGTCCGCGTCAGTGAGGCCAGGTCCTCGTGGTCCCACAGGTCGACGTGCGCCGTGTAGGCGCCGGTGGCGCTCACTCGCGCCAGGGCGGCCAGGCCGACCGACGACTTGCCGGTGCGCCTGGGCCCGGCCATCACCATGTGGGTACCCTCCCCAAGGCGCGTGGCGAGATCGCGCACGTCCTCTCGGCGACCAATCAGCAATCCCGGTCTCACTGGGTCGTCGGTTGGGAACAACTCCCTTATATCGCGCATCGCGACCCATTATAGGTCAAAATATGACCTATTGGCAGTGGCGGCCCGACTCGGTGGCGATCGACTCCAAGCGCGTGGCGGGGAGCCCGATGCGGCCACCCGTCGTCCCTGCCTCAACTCTCAACTGTCGCCGGCTGGGAGGCGGTAGGGTGCCGGGAGACGCGGTCAACGCGGCGCCAATCCCACCCATGCGCATCTTCTCCGGCATCCAGCCCACCGGCACCAAGCATCTCGGCAACTACATCGGGGCGATCCGCCAGTACGTTGAGGGACAGGAGCGCGGTGAGGCGCTGTTCTGCATCGTCGACCTGCACGCGACGACGGTCTCCTACGAGCCAGCCGAGCTGCGCGAAAGCGTCTATGACCTGACCGCGCTGCTGCTCGCCGCAGGCCTCGACCCCAAGCGCTGCATCCTCTTCCGCCAGAGCGACGTTCCCGAGCACACCGAGCTCTGCTGGCTGTTGTGTTCGCTCACCGAGCTCGGCCGTCTGCAGCGGATGCACCAGTTCCGCGACAAGTCCCACGCCCAACGCGAGCTGGTGTCCGCCGGGGTGCTCTTCTACCCGGTGCTACAGGCCGCCGACGTGCTCGCCTACCGCGCGGACGAGGTGCCCGTCGGCGAGGACCAACGCGAGCACCTGGAGTTGATGCGTGACGTCGCGCGGCGCTTCAACGCGCGCTTCGGCGGTGGTCGCGAGGTACTGGTCGTGCCCGAGCACCGTATTCCCCCTGTCGGCGCGCGGATCATGGACCTGCAGGAGCCCACGCGCAAGATGTCAACTACGGGGGGCACCGCGCAGGGGACGGTCTACCTGCTGGACGAGCCGTCGGTGATCGAAAAGAAGGTCAAGAGCGCCGTGACCGACTCCGACACCGAGATCCGCCGTGCGCCTGGCAAGCCTGGGGTCTCCAACCTGATCGAGATCCTCGCGGTCGCGCGGTCGCTCACGCCCGAGGCGGTCGAAGCGGAGCTCGCCGACGCGCGCGGTTACGGCGACCTGAAGGCCGCGGTCGCCGCTGCGCTGATCGACTACCTCGCCCCGGTGCGCCTGCGCTACCCGGATCTGCGTGCCGACGAGTCCGCGCTGGAGGCGGTGTTGGCCGACGGCGCCGCCCGCGCGCGGGCGCTCGCCGCCCCCACGCTCGCCGACGTGCGCGAGCGGATGGGCGTCGGCGCGCGCGCTCGTCCCGCATGATCGGTACGGTGGTGGCATGAGCTCCGTCGCGTCGCTCGACCTCGACCTCGACGTCTTCAGCGGGCCGTTCGACCTGTTGTTGACGCTGGTCCTGCGCGAAGAGATCGACCTGCTCGAGCTGCAACTCGCCGAGGTCGTGCTCGCCTACCTCGACCACCTCGAGGCCCGCGGTGAGCTTGACCTGGAGACCGCCACCGAGTTCATCGTGCTCGTCGCCGCCCTGCTGGAGCTGAAGTCGCGTCTGATGCTCACCGGCGAGGATGAGGATCAGCTGCTCGACATCGAGCCCGCCGAGGCCGCCGAGGAGCTGCTCACACGGATGCTCGACGCGCGCCGCTACCGTTCCGCTGCCACCCACCTGCGCGAGCTGCTCGCCGCGCAGGACGGCGTGCGCTTCCGCTCGGCTCCGCCGCCTGTGCACCTGCTGCGTGCAGCGCCTGCGCCGATCGACGGCGTGCTCGACCCGGCGGCGCTTGGGCAGGCGCTTGGCCGCCTGCTGGTGATGCCGCCCGCGATCTCCCTGCGCCACCTCACGATCCCGCGGGTGTCGCTCTCCGAGCGCCTCTCGCACCTGCGCACGCTGCTGCGCCGCGGTCGCTTCACCTTCGAGGAGGCGGTCGGTGATACCGACGATCGCATGACTGTCGCGATCACCGTGTTCGCGCTTTTGGAGCTCTACAAACGCGGGGAAGCGGCCTGGGAGCAGAGCGAGTGCTTCGGCGAGATCCACGTCCACGCGCTCGCCCCGGCGGCTCCCGCCGTGGTTGCCGCGGGCGCCGGAGGCGCTGCGTGACTGACGCCGCGAATGCACCTTTCGCACCCACCGAGCCGTCTTTGGCCGGCGCCGAGCGGGCTGCTGTGGGTGAGCCCGTCGAGGGTCTCCCCGCCGCGGGGGATGTGCCCGGTGCTCCGGCCTCCGCCGAGCTGGCCCGCACCGTCGAGGCCCTCCTGTTCCTCTCGGCCGACCCGCTCTCCATCCGCGAGCTGGCCGACACGGCCGGGGTCGATGAGCTGGAGATCGCCGCGGCGGTTGGGCTGCTCGCCGAGCAGTACGCCCCCGGCCTGCGCGGCATCCAGCTGCGCGAGCTCGCGGGGGGCTACGCGCTCGCCAGCGATCCCGCCTGCGAGGAGGCCGCGCGGCGGTTGTTCAGCCGGCCCCGCACCGCCACGCTCACCCCGGCCCAGGCGGAGACGCTCGCGATCGTCGCCTACCTGCAACCGGTCTCGCGGCCGGAGATCACCCGCATTCGCGGCGTCTCCGCCGACTCGGCGGCGACGACGCTGCTGGAGCGCGGCCTGATCGAGGAGGCCGGACGCTCCCAGTTCGGCGCGGTCCTCTACCGCACCGGCACCCAATTCCTGAAGCTGTTCGGCCTGCGCTCGCTGAGCGAGTTGCCCGACGTGGCGCAGTGGGACCCCACCCCCCAGGAGCAGGCCGAGCTGCGTGAGCGGCTATTGCGCGCGGGCGAGGCGCGGGCCGAGGGTGGGCCGGGGAGCGAAGTGGCATAGGGGCTCATCTGAGCGCCGATCCCAGCCGCTTGGCTGGACAAGCCGGTCTGTCCGCCTTGCCTGGCAAACTGCATTGATTGCTATCCGTTCGTAGGCAGCTTACGCTTGCTTGGGAGATTTCTTGCTTGCATTTGTCGCCTGTTTTCGGCCACCTAAGATCATCTTGTCCGTATAGTCTGATCTTTGGCGAAGGAAGGGGGGCATGATGCCGCCCAAAGCCCACTATCCGACCAACCCCTACCCCAATGACCAGGAGCGCTCAAAGGTCCAGACGGTGCGTGCTACGGGTGCGGTGTATCTATACGGGCCGGAGCTTGACATTGTCGATACCGCGGAGTTCCAGCGCCTAGCAGGCATCAAGCAACTCGGCACTTCCTACTTCGTGTTTCGCGGTGCAGTTCATACCCGCTTTGAGCACTCGCTGGGCACGCTACAGCAGGCGCAGAACATCATCGATGCCGTCCGCAAGGACCCCTTCGAGGGGCGCGATATTGACTCCCGTGGACAGCGGCTAGCTCGCCTGGCCGCGCTGTTGCACGATCTGCCTCATGTGCCCTTCGGGCACACCTTGGAGGACGAGTTCGGTCTGTTGACGCGTCACGACAAGAACCAGCCGCGCTTGGACGCCTTGTTGACGAAATCGCGGATCGGTGAAATTCTGCGGGAGGCGCTTGGGCTCGAGGAGTACGAGATGCTGCTGCATGTACTCGATGCGGTGCCGCCAGGCAAGGATTCGGTTCTCGGCAAAGATGAGCGGATCGTTCGCCGTCTGGGTGAATATGCTTACGTAACCGACATTGTGGCGAACACCGTATGCGCTGACCTCTTGGATTACATCATGCGAGATAACTCGGCCTGCGGAATGCCCGTATCGCTTGGCAACCGATTCCTCGATTTCTTCGCTATCACACCAGGGGACGCGCCTGTGGAAAGCAATCGAAACCGGATGGCGTTGCGCCTGGATAAGCGTGGGATGCCGCGCCCCGATGTGGAGTCCGAGGTCATCAAGCTGCTGACCTATCGCTACGAGCTGGCCGAGCGGGTCTTCTTTCACCACGCAAAGAACGCGGCCTCGGTGATGATCGGTCGTGCCGTCGAGCGTCTGGGTCTCAACCAGGATGATGCGAACTTCCACGGCCTCTCCGACGATCTTTTGCTGACGGTGCTTGCGAACCCCAAGGTGGGTGACGCGCTCAAACTCAAGCTGACCAAAGACGCCGAGCGTCGGAAGGTGGCTGCAGAGATAGGTAAACTTGTCAACCAGCGCAAGCTTTACAAGCTCGCCTATTTGGGGGTCGCCGACGACGATCGAAACCTGCACGCCATGGACATCCACGCCAAATATGGCGATCCCGAAGATCGTCAGGCACTGGAGGACGATCTTGCCGCCCAGGCTGGTTTGCGGCCCGGCGAAGTGCTCATTCACCTTCCGGAGCCAAGGATGATGACCAAGTTGGCGAAGGTCAGGGTCTTGCTCGAAGACGGGACGATTACCACCTTCGAAGATTGGGACGAGAAGCATGTCAGGCGTGTGCAGGCTCTCAACCTCGCGCATGCTCGGCTCTGGCGGGTGGGCGTATACCTGCATCCGGCTCATGCCGACGAGGACCGGTCGCCGCATGTAAAGCGTTTGGTCGCCTCGGCCGCGCGTGATGTGTTCGGCTTGCCGTCGCGCTACGTCGAGTACAAGATCGAGGACTCCTATTTCGCGACCGTTTTCGACTTGCACGTTGAGGAAAAGGGATGGCCCGCCGGCGAGCGAGAGCGCGTCGTGCTGGCGGCCGCCAAGGCCGCGGCTAAGTCGAAGACGGAGAGGTTGACCCTGGCGGTCGCGGTGAGGAAAATCGAGGAAGCGGCCGCGAAAGGAAGCAAAGTGGGCCGAGGACGCAAAAACGGGCCCGATGACGCCCAGGCCTCGTTGCTCGGTACCTAGTATTCGCAATGGCGGGCTGCAAACATCCCCTTGGTGACAGGCTGCTCGCGGAAGTCGACGATGTCATCGCTCTCGCCCGCGGTCGCATGTGGGCCAGGTTGGATATCGAATGTGCCGCCGCTCGCCTTGATGTCAGCATCATATGGCGAGACCTGGGCGAGCACCTGCTCGGACTGACGATGGACGACGGCGAAATGTTGCTGCACGACCGTCTCGCCGGTGCTGAGCGCGCATTCGTCTTTGCCCACGAGCTCGCACATGTGCTGCGACGGCGCGGTCGCTTTCGCAGTGTTGGCACAGCGTCTGAGGAGTGGTTTGCGGACTGGTTTGCCCGAGAGCTTGTCTTGCCGCGCCGAGTGGCACGCCAGCCTCTGAGTGACGCACAGTTGGCGGCTCTGCATGTCAGCTATGAGACGGTTGCCCTGCAGCGAGCTGTGCTCGACGAAATGCCTCGTTTGATGCGCAAAGGCGAGCGGGTGCTATGTCGCGAGTGTGGCACTGCGCGTTATCGTCCCGGCTGCGAGTGCACCCCGTGGCGTCGGCGGGACAAGGAGTACAGGAACGCGCTGCCCGACGTGCGTGAGTGTTTGATGCGCTCCAAGAAGGAGCCAAACCGCGATGTCGATATGCAGCTACGCATGGGCGACGGGTCCGTCTGCATGGTGGAGATCAAGCGCTACAAGCATCACAGTGCCCATCACGGTGTTACTACGTTGAATGGTTGGGGCGCCTTCAGCGAGGGCTGGCCGGCGGCACAGCCATGTGTGTCTGAGCAAGGGTGGTGCGTGGATGCCCCGATTTCTTATGAAAGCGGTGGAGAGCTCACGCTGTTCGCTTAGACGCTGGCCGCCAGCTGACCGCAGGCCGCGTCGATGTCGCGCCCGCGCGTGAGGCGCACCGTCGCCTGCACGCCGTGCTCCTCCAGCGCCGCCTTGAAGGCAGCGATCGCCTCGCGGCTTGAGCCCTTGAACCCATCACCCTCATCCATCATTGTCGGGCGGGCATCCGATACAAGACGGGCATGGGGTGCGGGGCGCCCGCCGGTAGGGTTGAAGGGGATCAAGTTGACCTTGAACATCAGCGGGGCGTCCGCGCCCGCTGGGGCGAGCAGCTTCGCCAGGGCCACCGCCTGCTCGTAGCGGTCGTTGACGCCCGCCAGCATCACGTACTCGACGAAGATCCGCCGCCGCTTGCGCGCGTAGTGGGCGCGGCAGGCGTCGAGCACCTCGTGCAGCGGGTAGCGCTCGTTGACCGGCATCAACTCCGAGCGCAGTGCTTCGTCGGCCGCGTGCAGCGAGAGCGCAAGTCGCAGCGGCAGCGCGCACTCCGTGAGTCGTTCGATCCCGGGGATCCACCCCACGGTCGAAATCGCCGTGCGGCGATGGGTGATACCGAGGTCCGGCAGCCGCTCGCAGGCCGCCAGCACCGCGTCGAGGTTCAGTAGCGGCTCGCCCATCCCCATGAACACGCAGTGGTCCACCCGCTCGATCCGGCGGAAGTGCAGCGCCTGGTCGAGGATCTCCGAGGCGGTGAGGTTGCGCGCGAACCTCATCGCGCCGGTCGCGCAGAAGGTGCATGTCAGCGGGCAGCCCGACTGCGAGGAGAGGCAGATCGAGCGCCGCCCGGCGCCCCCTCCCGAGGCGTTGCCGTCTCCCCGGGGGGTTCCAGCCCCCGCAGGGCTTCCACCTCCCGGAGGGTTTCGATACCGCATCAGCACCGCCTCCAGCGGCCGCCCGTCGGCGGTGGCGAACAGCGTCTTCACGGTGCCGTCGCGGGCGTGCATCTCGCGACGCACCTCGAGACTTGAGAACGGCACGTCCTTCGCAAGCTCATCGCGCAGTGCCTTCGGCAGATTGGTCATCGCCTCATACCCCGCCGCGCCCCCCGCGGCCCACCGCCACACCTGGGCGGCGCGGAAGCTCGGCTGCCCGTTTGCGGCGAGGGCCTGATCCAGGAGTTGCAGGTCCATCCCCTTATCGTTGCAGCCATGCGCCTCGCCAAGCACCTCGCCCACGCCGGCGTCGCCTCCCGGCGCGCTGCGGAGACGCTGATCGTCGCCGGGCGCGTGCGCGTCGATGGGGAGTTGGTGCGCGACCCGGCTCGCGATGTGGACGAGCGCAACCGCGTCGAGGTCGCGGGCCAGCTCGTCGGCGGCCCCGAGCCGCGGGTCGTCTACGCGGTGCACAAGCCTGTTGGTGTGCTCTCCACGGCGCGCGACACCCACGGCCGGCCGACGGTGGTGGAGTTGATCCCCGACGAGTGGCGGCGCCTCTACCCCGTGGGGCGTCTCGACGCCGACAGCAGCGGTCTGATCCTGCTCACCAACGACGGCGCACTCGCGCAGCGGCTCACGCATCCGCGCTACGAGGTGCCCCGCACCTACCGCGTGCGTCTCGCCAGGGGGCCGGTTGAGGAGCGCGCGCTGCGGGCGCTGCGGGCCGGTGTGACGCTGGAGGATGGCGCGACCGCGCCCGCACAGGCCCGGCGCGCAAGCGGCGGCGGGGACGAGCTCGAAATCACGATCCACGAAGGTCGCAACCGTCAAGTGCGGCGCATGTGCGAGGCGGTCGGCCACCCCGTGCTCGCGCTGCGGCGTGTCGCCTTCGGCCCGTTGCGGCTCGGCACGCTGCAACCCGGCGCTTACCGCCGCCTCGGCGAGGCCGAGCTGCAGGAGCTGGGGGAGTCCGGCGGGCCGTCCGGGCGGGGCACTGACGCTGCGAGCGATCCAAGGGCAGGCGCGGCCTCTGCCCCTCTAGCGCAAGCCCCCGAGGGCGCGAGCGATCCAAGGGCGGGCGAGCCCGGCCGAGGACTCTGAGAGAATCCCGCCCGGGATGCGAATGTATGCCTTACGCGGCGCGACGAGCGTTGCGCACAACGACGCCAAGGACATCTTGGAGGCGACCACTGAGTTGATGAGCGCGATCATGGAGCGCAACTCGCTGCGCCCGGCGGATGTCGTCAGCTGCATCTTCACGGCCACCAACGACCTCAACGCCGAGTTTCCCGCCGTCGCCGCGCGTGCACTCGGCTTCGAGAGCGTGCCGCTGCTCTGCGCGCGGGAGATCCCCGTGCCACGCGCGCTGCCGCGCGTAATCCGCGTGCTGATCCACTATTACGCGGAGGACGGCCACCGCGCTCAGCACGTCTATCTGGGCGAGGCGAAGGCGCTGCGCGCCGACCTGGAGTCTGCGCAGTAGGATTGGAGCCACTCGTGCGGGCGCTCCGGCGACAACTGCTCTGCCTCGCCGCCGCACTCGCCGTGCTTGGGGCCGCAACGGCGGGGGCGACCCCGTCGATCCACTCGCCGCTGCCGGGCTTCCCGCGCCTGCGCGGGGTGATCCCCGTGCGCGGCTCCACGCCCGGCATCGAGGCCCGCGGCCGGGCGATCGAAACGGCTCTGCGGAAGTTGTCGCCAGCCTCGTCCGTCGACCCGGCGCCCAACTGCACCGAGCCGAGCACCAACCCGGGAGCCAACCTCTGCTGGTGGGGTGGGCCGGTGGTGCGGGCGTACACCGCGCACCTGATCTTCTGGCAGGGGACGACACCACTGCCAGCGAAAGTGGAGCCTTTCATCCACGAATACGAAGCCCGGATCGAAGCCTACTTCCGGAACGTCGAGCAGGACGACGGGAGCAGTTCCAACACCTACTCCGTCGCGGCACAGTACGGCGACAGCGAAGGGTCCGGCGCCTACGCCCTGACCTCGGTGGACTCCTACGTAGACGTGAAAGACGAACTGCCGGACGCCGGCGAAGAAAGTGAAAAGAAGTGCACCGACTCGGCGGCGGCAAAAAGTGTGTGCATCACGGACGCCAACCTCCACGAAGAGGTCGAAAATGCACGGAAAGCCAACCCCGGATGGGGCGTCGGGCTTAAGAACATCTACTTTGTCTTCACCCCGCCCAACGTCGGCGGCTGCTTCGAAGCGGGCAGCGACACGACTGGAGACTCGTGCGCGTTCTCCGAAAATGGCGCGGGCTACTGTGCCTACCACAGCGACTTCGAAGACGCTGCGAAGGAACCGGTGCTGTATGCGGACATGCCCGACGCCTCGGGTATCGAAGGCTGTGATTCCTTCGAGTACCCCGAAGGCGTGGGGAGCGTGGACGCGATCCTCGACAACGCCAGCCACGAGAACATCGAGACGATCACCGACCCGCTCGGCGAAGGCTGGCTCGATCAGATCGGACAGGAGGTGGCGGACAAGTGCCTGCCGCCCGAGACATTCGAAATCTACGGCGAACCGTTCGGCGGCACGCCGGCCACGGAGAACGAATCGTTTGAAATCACCCCCGGCACGCTCTTCAACGAGGTGATTGGGAGCCAGGACTACTGGCTGCAGACGGTGTGGAGCAACTCCGCAGGGGAGTTCCAGGGCGGCTGCGAGCAGCGGATGGTGAACGCCGCATTCAATATCCCCACCGGGGCTCAGGCGACGGCGCCGGTGACGTTCAGCGGGGCGCCCTCCGGCTCGCCCGGGGACCCTGTCGGCTACTGGGTGTGGGGTTTTGGCGACGGCTTTCAGGTCGGTACGCCGCAGGCCACGGTCTCCCACACCTACGCCGAACCGGGCGAGTACAGCGTCACGCTGACGGCCGTCGATGCACAGGCGAACACCAACACGATCACTCACACGGTCACCGTCGGCGTTGCCCCCGTGCCTCCGTCGCCCCCGACTCCGCCCGCCCCGATCGTCGAGACCGTCACAGTCACAAACACCGTCACCACCCCCGCGCCTGCCAAGTCCGCCACAATACCCCCGTGCCCATCGAGTTCTCCACACGCATCCAAAGGCTGCCCAGCTACCCGGCGGCCGGCGGCTACGCCGACGCGGCACCGCAAGTGCGGCTCGCGAGCAACGAGTCGCCGTGGCCGCCGCTGCCCGCGGTCCAAGAAGCGATCGAGCAAACGCTCGCGACACTGAACCGCTACCCCGACCCCGCCAACGCGGCGCTGCGCCGGCGACTGTCCGAGCGCTACGGAGTGCCGGCTGAGCGCATTGCGATCGGCAACGGCTCCTGCGACATCCTGCTCGCGGCGGGCGAGGTGCTGCTGGAGCCGGGCGCCGAGTTCGTGTACGCGTGGCCGTCGTTCTCGATCTACCCGCACCTAACCGCCGCCTCGGGTGCACGCGCTGTGACCGTGGCGCTAGACGAGCGCGATCGGCACGACCTGCCCGCGATGCTGCGCGAGATCACCGTCGCCACGCGACTGGTGGTCGTGTGCAACCCCAACAACCCCACCTCGACCGCACTGCCCCTCGCCGAGATCGCGAGCTTCCTCGAGGAGGTGCCCGCGCATGTGTGTGTGGCGATCGATGAGGCCTACTGCGAGTTCAACCTGCTCGACGACCCCGACGCCTCCGTCGAGCTGCTCTGCGAACACCCCAACCTGATGCTGCTGCGCACCTTCTCGAAGGTGTACGGCCTGTGCGGGCTGCGCGTCGGCTTCGCGCTATGCGGCTCGCCCGAGCTGCCGCGCGCGCTCGACCAGGTGCGCCAGCCGTTCTTCTGCAACGCCGTCGCGCAGGCTGCCGCCACCGAGGCGCTGAACCACCAGGATGCCGTCACCGACCGCGTCACTCGCACGATCGCCGAGCGGATCGCGATGGACGAGCGGCTGCGCGCGCTGGGATTGACACCGGCCGACTCGCAGGCCAACTTCTGCTGGTTTGGGCTCGGCGAAGATAGAAACGAAGCGGAGGTGATGAGCGGGCTGCTCGAACGCGGCGTGCTGGTGCGCGGCGGCGGCGCGCTCGGGCGTGCGGGGGCGCTGCGGGTCACCTACGGCACGCCGGCGGAGAACGCGATCTTCCTGGATGCGCTTGCCGAAGTGCTGTGAAGCTGCTACAAACAACTAGAGGGTGGCGCAGCCGGCCGCAGGCCGGCGAGCCGGCCCCCTCTTTCTCGATTTAGACGACCATGTCCGCTTCCGCATCGCATCGCCACATCCCTGTGCCGTCCGACTGGTCGTCCGCCTACGCCTACGCCTGGCGATTTAGCTAGGCGCTCCGGCCTGTGCCCGCCGCGTGAGAGCGGGACCGCAGCCGCCCAGGGTCTTCTCTCGACCGAGCGCCACCCCACCGGGCGCATCACGCCCTTCACGATCCTCCTACGTTCCGCGGTGGGAGAGCGACACTAACTAAGATTCGAAGCCCAGAAAGGACCCACTGATGATGATCGTGATGAAGGAGTCGGCCACCGACGAGGAGATCGCGGCGGTCGCAGAGAAGATCGAGCGAGCCGGCGCGCGGGCCCACCGCAGCCAGGGCGCGCGCGTGACCGTGATCGGCGCGATCGGGGACGTCGAGCAGGACGCCTCCGTGGAGAGCCTCGGGTTGGAGGGCCAGCCGGGAGTGGACAGAGTGGTGCCGATCCTCAAGCCCTACAAGCTGGCCTCCGCGCAGTTCCGCCACGGCGAGCGCACCGTGCTCGACATTGACGGACGCAAGGTGGGAGGCGACCACTTCGCGCTGATCGCCGGCCCCTGCACGGTTGAATCGCGCGAGCAGACGCTGGAGACCGCGCGCGCGGTGCGCGACGGTGGTGCCACGCTGCTGCGCGGTGGGGCGTACAAGCCGCGCACCTCCCCGTACGCCTTCCAGGGTCTGGGGGCCGAGGGGCTGCGACTGCTCGCCGAGGCGAAGGCCGAGACCGGCCTGCCGGTCGTCACCGAGTTGATGGACGTGCGCGACATCGACGCGGTGCTCGAGGTCGCCGACGTGATTCAGATCGGCGCGCGCAACATGCAGAACTACTCGCTACTGACCGAGGTCGGGCGCTCCGGGCGCCCCGCGCTGCTCAAGCGCGGGCTCTCGGCGCCGCTGGATGAGCTGCTGATGGCCGCCGAGTACATCCTCAAGGAGGGCAACCCCGCGGTGATGCTCTGCGAGCGGGGCGTCCGCGGGTTCGAGAACGCCTACCGGCGCTCCACGCTCGACCTGATGGCGGTGCCGATCCTCAAGGAGCTCTCGCACCTGCCGGTGATCGTCGACCCCTCGCACGCGGCGGGCCGGCGCGACCTGGTGCTCTCGCTCTCGCTCGCCGCCGCGGCGGCCGGGGCGGACGGCATCATCGTCGAGGTGCACCCGGCTCCCGACGAGGCGCTCTGTGATGGTCCGCAGTCGCTGCCGACCGACACGTTCGCCGAGTACGCCGCTGCGGTCGAGCGCGCCGCCGCACTGGCGGGCAAGGCGCTCAGCGCCGCGTGAGAGATCGCGATCCTGGGCGTCGGCTTGATCGGCGGGTCGATCGGCCTCGCCGCTCGCCGGCGTGCGGATGCGCATGTATGTGGGTATGACCCTGATCCGCGCGCATGTGCCGCGGCGCTCGATCTCGGCGCGATCGACGAGCAGGCGCCCGACATCGCGGCTGCCGTGGCGGGCGCACAGGTCGTGTTCGCCGCGACACCGGTGGGGGCGCTCGCGGCAACCGTGCGCGAGGCGCTCGAACACGCCAGGGATGATTGTGTGGTGAGCGATGTCGGCTCGACGAAGCTTGCGCTGGAGCAGGCGCGACGGGACCCCCGCTTCGTCGGTGGCCATCCCCTCGCGGGGTCGCACACGGCAGGCGTAGAGCATGCTCGTGAGGACATGTTCGACGGGGCCACTTGGTACCTGTGTCCGGCCGATAACATCGCCGCGGGCTTGTACGAGCGGCTGCACGATCTGATTGTGCGCTTCGGCGCGGAGCCGATCCCGGTCGCCGCCGACATGCACGATCGTCTGATGGCCACGGTCTCCCAGCTGCCGCACGTGCTCGCGAACGTGCTGGTGGAGCAGTTCGCGGCGGCGAGCCGCGACGATCGCCGGCCCGCGTCGACGCGCACGCTCGGGGTGGGGCCGAGCTTCCGCGACGCCACGCGCGTGGCGGGCTCCAACACCGCGATCTGGACCGACATCTACCTCTCCAACAGCGAGGCGCTGATCGAGGCGATCGATCGGGCAGTGGTGGGGCTGGAGGACGTGCGCGCTGCACTCGCGGACGCGGACGCGGACGCGCTGGCGAAGTGGAACGAGCGCGCCCGCGCCGCTCGCACACAGCTATTGGGCGGCGACGTTCCTCGCCCGCACCGGGCAGCCCCGTAGGCTTGCGGCGCGCGGCGGCGATGAACCAACGCTTCGAGCCCTCGGGCCCGCTCACGGGCGAGCTGACCGCGCCCGCGGATAAGTCGATCTCCCACCGGGCCGCGCTGCTCGGAGCGATGGCGTCCTACCCACTGCGGATCGAGAACTACCTGCACGCGGCCGACACCATCTCGACGCTCGACGCCGTGCGGGCGCTGGGCGCGCTGGTCGAGGTGCGCCCCGACGCGGTCGTCGTCCGTGGAACCGGCCTACGCGAGGCGCGCGAGCCGGACGGGCCGATCGACGTCGGAAACGCCGGCACGCCGCTGCGCCTACTGCCGGGCTGGCTGGCCGCGCAAGAGGGCCGCACGTTCACGCTCGACGGCGACGAGTCGATTCGCCGTCGCCCGGTGGATCGCGTGATCGAGCCGCTGGAGCTGATGGGCGCGACGCTCCAGGCGCGCGAGGGTCGCTACCCACCGCTGAGCGTGCGCGGTGCGCGGCTGCACTCGATCTCCTACACGCTGCCGGTGGCGAGCGCCCAGGTGAAGTCGTGCGTGCTGCTCGCCGCCCTGGCCGCTGACGGCGCCAGCACCGTCACCGAGCCCGAGCGCAGCCGCGACCACACCGAGCGGATGCTGTTCGGCGCCGGCGCCCGCATCCACCGCAACGGCCGCTCCGTCACCGTCACCAACGCCGACGAGCTGGTGCTGGAGCGCGTGCGCGTGCCGGGCGACCCCAGCTCCGCCGCATTCATGATCACCGCCGGGGTGCTGGTCGGGGGCTCGCGCCTGTTGATCCGCGACGTCGGCGTCAACTGGACGCGCAGCGGCTTTCTGCGGATCCTGATGCGGATGCAGGGGATCGTGCTCGGCGACCTGGAGGACGAGAGCGGCGAGCTGATCGCGCGGGAGCCGGTCAGCGACCTCGACGTCGCTGCGCGGCGGACTGGAGGGGACCTTCGTTGCTCCCGCGGAGGTGCCGCTGGCGATCGACGAGCTGCCATTGATCGCGCTGCTCGGCTGCTTCGCCGAAGGCGAGACGGTGGTGCGCGGCGCGCACGAGCTGCGCCTGAAGGAGTCCGACCGGATCGCCACCGTCGTCGACGGTCTGCGCGGGCTCGGGGCGGAGATCGAGGCGACCGAGGACGGCTTCGCGGTCACGGGCACCGGCGGGCTGCGCGGCGGCGTGCTCGACGCCCACGGTGACCACCGCCTGGCGATGCTCGGGGCGGTCGCGGGCCTCGCCTCGCGTGAGGGGGTGGAGGTCCGCGGGATGGAGGCCGCCGCGGTCTCCTACCCGGGGTTCGTGGAGGACCTCGAACGGTTGGCGGGCTGATGGTGATCGCGATCGACGGCCCGGCGGGCGCGGGCAAGTCCACCGTGGCGCGCGGGGTGGCGCAGAGGCTGGGCTTCACCTACATGGACAGCGGCGCGATGTATCGCTGTGTGGCGCTGTTATCGCTCGCATCACCCGAGCAGCTTCCCGCACGGCTGGCGCAGGGCGCGCGCATCGAGCTGGGGGAGCGCGTGCGGTTGGACGGCCGCGACGTGACCGAGGCTATCCGCACGCTGGAGGTATCGGAGAAGGCCTCGAAGGTCGCCCCCGACCCGGACGTACGCAAGGCGCTGGTCGCATTGCAGCGAGAGCTGCTCCACAGCGGCGACTGGGTGGCCGAGGGCCGGGACATCGGCACGGTAGTCGCTCCCGATGCGGCGCTGAAGCTCTTCCTCACCGCCGATCCCGCCGAGCGGGCACGCCGGCGCGCGACGGAGTTCGGCCTCGACGAGGGGGCGGTGCTGGACGAACTTCGCCAACGAGACCGCCGCGACTCCGAGCGCGAGCACAGCCCGCTGCGCGCGGCCCCCGACGCGGTCGTGCTTGACACCACCGGGCTCGACGTCAACGGCGTGGTCGAGCGCATCGCGGCGATGGCTGAGCAGTGCGCCCCGACGCGGGGCACGATGCCCCGCGCCCAGCCGCTTGGGTACTAGCCGCGTTGCGCGGATGCGCACCCACGCCTGACCGCGGTGCCATGCTGCGCCCGCATTCGCGGCCCGCAGGGGCCCACCTCGCCCATGGCTCATACTCATGCAATGCAAAAGGTCGCCGTCATCGGCTATCCCAACGTGGGTAAGTCCTCGCTGGTCAACCGCCTGAGCGGGACGCGCACCGCCGTCGTGCACGAGCGCCCCGGGGTGACGCGCGACCGCAACGAGGTCGAGTGCGAGTGGAACGGACGCGCGTTCACACTGATCGACACCGGCGGCGTGGACTTCCACGACGAGGACCCGCTGGCCGGCTCGATCCGCGAGCAGGCGCGGGCGGGCCTCGCTGAGGCGCAGGTGGCGGTGTTGGTGGTCGACGCGCGCGCGGGGGTACGCCCCGGCGATGAGGAGCTCGCCGATCTGCTGCGCCGCTCGTCGGTGGCGAGCATCGTGGTCGCCAACAAGTGCGACACGGTCGCCGATCTGCCGCTCGCGGCGGAACTGCACCGCCTCGGGCTGGGCGAGCCGCTGGCCGTTTCGGCCGCCCAGGGGCTCGGCTCCGGCGATCTGCTGGACCGGATCGTGCAGCTGCTGCCCCTGGAGGAGGCCGAGCCGGAGCCCGACACGCTGCGCCTCGCGCTGATCGGCCGCCCGAACGTCGGCAAGTCCTCGCTGGTCAACCGCTTCCTCGGCGAGGAGCGGGTGATCGTCTCCGAGCTGGCGGGCACCACCCGCGATGCGATCGACACGCCGCTGCTCGTGGAGGGGCGCGCCGTGACACTGATCGACACCGCGGGCATGCGCCGCCAGTCGAAGGTTGCGGACTCGGTCGAGTACTACACGGCGCTGCGCTCCCGTCGCGCGGCCGAGCGGGCAGACGTGGCGCTGGTGGTGTGCGACGCCACCGAAGGGATCACCGCGCAGGACCTGCGGGTCGCGGAGCTCGCGATGAAGGCGGGCTGCGCGACGGCGATCGTGCTGAACAAGTGGGATCTTTTTGCCGTATCCCACCCCGAGGTGCAGGATGACAAGGCGCGCGAGGCCTCGCTCGATCACGAGCGCGGGCGGGTGGCGGAGAAGCTGCGGCTGCGCCCGCGCGTGCTGACGGCGAGCGCGATCACCGGCCGGCACACCGCGCGCCTCTTGACCGAGGCGCTGGCATTGGGGGACCGGATGGCGGGCGCATCCCCACGCCGGAGCTCAACCGCTTCCTGGCGGAGGCGGTGCAGGCGCGCCAGCCGCCGATCGGCACGCGACGGGGCTCCTCCCAGCACCGGCTGAAGCCGATCTACATGACCCAAACGGGAGAACGCCCGCCACGCTTTGCGATCCAGGTCAACTCGCGCGAGCGGGTGACACGCGACTACGCCTACTTCCTGGAGAACCGCTTGCGCGCGCGCTACGGCATGGACGGGGTGCCGCTGATCATCGACTTCGTCGAACGGGGGCAGCGCTCCGACGGCGCATCCCGCGCCCGGCGCCGCGGCGCACGCTCGGCGGCGTGACGCTGGGTGGACGCCTGCGGGGAGTGGCCTCGACGCCTGGATGGCGCCTGAAGCGCGCGGCCGGCGCCTGTACACTGCCCCCATGAGCGAGCTTTCAGACAACGAATACCTGTTCACCAGCGAGTCGGTGACCGAGGGGCATCCCGACAAGATCGCCGACCAAATCTCTGACGGGGTGCTGGATGCGGTGCTGCGCGAGGACCCCAACGGCCGCGTGGCGTGCGAGACGCTCGTGAACACCGGCCTGATCGTGGTGTCGGGTGAGATTACGACAGAGACATACGTGGACATCCCCGCGGTGGCGCGCGAGACGGTGCGGGGCATCGGCTACGACAACGCCGCGTTCGGCTTCGACTGCGACACATGCGCGGTGATCAACGCGATCGACCGCCAATCACCGGACATCGCGCAGGGTGTGGACGCGGCCTACGAGACCCGCCACGACCCGCTCGACGACGACCGCTTCGACCTTGCGGGCGCGGGCGACCAGGGGATGATGTTCGGGTATGCGACCAACGAGACCGAGGAGCTGATGCCGCTGCCGATCCTGCTGGCGCACAAGCTCTCCAAGCGCCTAGCGGAGGTGCGCAAGGGCGACGTGCTGCCCTACCTGCGCCCGGACGGCAAGACGCAGGTGACGGTGCGCTACCGCGATGGGCGGCCGGTGGGGGTGGAGAAGATCCTGATCTCCACCCAACACGCCGACGGGATCGACTCAGAGACGCTGATCAAGCCCGACCTCTTCGAGCACGTGCTGCGCCCGGTGCTGCCGGCGGAGCTCTACGAGGAGAAGGAGCTGCTGCGCAACTTCATGGTCAACCCCACCGGTCGCTTCGTGATCGGCGGCCCGATGGGTGACTGCGGGCTAACGGGGCGCAAGATCATCGTCGACACCTACGGCGGCATGGCGCGCCACGGCGGCGGGGCGTTCTCGGGCAAGGACCCCTCCAAGGTGGACCGCTCGGCGGCGTACGCCGTCAGGTGGGTGGCGAAGAACATCGTTGCCGCCGGTCTCGCCGACCGAGCTGAGGTGCAGGTGGCGTACGCGATCGGGGTCGCGCACCCGGTGTCGGTGATGGTCGAGACGTTCGGCACCGAGCAGATCGGCCGCGGCCGCATCACGGAGCTGGTCACAGAGCACTTCGACCTGCGCCCCGGGGCGTTTCGCGAGGAGCTGCGGCTACACCGCCCGATCTACCAGAAGACCGCAGCCTACGGCCACTTCGGTCGCGACGACCACGACTTTACGTGGGAGCGCACCGACAAGGCCGAGGAGCTGCGCGCAGCGGCGGGGCTGGGGGCCACGGCCAGCATCTGAAGCGGTCCGGTGCTCCATCTACTGTGGTCTTAGAGGTGGCGCAGCCGGCCGAAGCCGGCTGGCCGATGATTGGACCCACCCGCCCGCTCGCCGCAGGCGCGTGTCCCCCGGCTTCGGTCTGCCCCTCTTCCTTCAGATGCCGAGCGAGATCGCCCAAGTAGAGCCACTGACCACAGCTCGCGCGCTGCGCGGGCCGTTCGACTACCGGTTGCGGCCGGAGTTCGAAGGGGGCGTGGTTGGAGTTGGTTCGATGCTGGTGGTGCCGTTCGGCCGGCGCGAGGTGCTGGGGGTGGTGACCGGCCTTGTGAAGCGCAGCGACGTGGCCGAGGAGAAGTTGCTGGAGCCACTGCGCGCGCTCGAGCTCGGCGTGCCCGTGGACCTGGTGGCGCTGGCGGAGTGGCTGGCGGTGGAGTACTGCTCGACGGTGGCCCGCGCGCTGCGGCTGGTGCTGCCCGCCGGGCGCGACCGGCAAGGGACCCTCCGGCCTCGGCGTGCGCAAGCGCCGGTCGCGCGCGGTCGCGCGCCCGCGGCATGAGCCGATCGGCAGGCTGCACAACCAGCCGCCGCCACTCACCGACGACCAGCGTAAAGCGCTGGCGGCGATCGAGCAGCGGCTTGCATCACCGGCGGGTGAGCGGGCGGGTGAGCGGGCGGGTGGGCGGGCTCCCCAACCCTCGGCGCTGCTGCTGCACGGGATCACCGGATCGGGCAAGACTGAGGTGTATCTGCGTGCCGCTGCGTGTGCCCTACAACGCGACCGCGGCGCGATCGTGCTGGTGCCCGAGATCGCGCTGACACCGCAGATCGTCGGCCGCTTCGTGGGGCGCTTCGGCGAGACGGTGGCCGTGTTGCACTCGCGCCTGACCGCGGCTCAGCGCCGGGAGGAGTGGCGGCGGCTGCGGACGGGTGAGGCGCGGGTGTGCGTGGGTCCGCGCTCGGCGGTGTTCGCGCCGATCGAGGAGCTGGGGTTGATCGTCGTCGACGAGGAGCACGACGCCTCCTACAAGCACGAAGGCGACCCCCGCTACGACGCCCGCGAGGTCGCCACCAAGCGCGCCGCGCTGCAGGGCGCGCTACTGCTGCTGGGCAGCGCGACGCCGCGGCCGGAGAGCCACCACGCGCTTGAACGTGTGTGCCTTCCCCGGCGGGTGGACGGCCGCCCGCTGCCGCCGGTGGAGCTGCTCGACATGCGCGAGCAGAGCCACGGGCTGCACCCGCAGACCGCCCACGCGCTCGCCGACGTGCGCCGGGCAGGGGGCAAGGCGATCGTGCTGCTCAACCGCCGGGGCTGGTCGAACTTCCTCTCCTGCCGATCGTGCGGGAAGGTGTGGAGCTGCCCGCAGTGCGACGTGGCGCTCGTGTTCCACCGCAGCGCGGGGCAGGTTCGCTGCCATCACTGCGACCACGCCGAGCGCGTGCCGGAGCGGTGTGGCTGTGGCTCGACGGCGGTTGCGCGCCACGGCGCCGGCACCGAGCGCCTGCAGCACGATCTACAGGCCGCGCTGGGAGACGGCGAGCGCTTTCCGATCTTCCGGCTGGACGCGGACACGATCCCCGCCGGCGCGGGCGGTGACGGCGTGGGCGCGCTGCTGCGCCGCTTCGGTGAGGCCTCAGCCGGCGTGCTGATCGGCACGCAGATGGTGGCGAAGGGCCATGACTTCCCCGATGTGCGCCTCGGGGTGGTGGTGGACGCGGACGCGACGCTACGCTTCCCCGACTTCCGCGCGGAGGAGCGTACCTTCGCACTGATCGCCCAGCTCGCCGGCCGGGTGGGGCGCGGCGGCGAGGGGCGGGTGCTGGTGCAGACGATCGCCCCCGAGGCGCGCGCGATCGCGCATGCGGCACGGCACGACAGTGACGGCTTCCTGGCGGGCGAGTTGCAGCGCCGCGCGGCGCTGCGCTATCCGCCCTTCGCGCACCTGATCCGGATCGTGTGTTCCGCCCCGGAGGCGGCGCGCGCGCAGGCGGCGTCGAGTGCCGTGCGCGCGCAGCTGGATGGGCTGGAGCGCTGCCGCGTGCTGGGGCCAGCGGCGCTGTTCCGGCTACGCGGTAAGGAGCGCCGGATGCTGCTGGTGAAGGCGGCCGACCGGGGCGCGGCGGTGGGGGGGGTTGGTGCGGCGGTGGCGTACGCCGCGCGCGCGAAGGAGCACGCGGGGGTGAGCTTCAGCGTCGATGTGGACCCGCAATAGAATTACCGCAGGATGAGCACACACGTTGAGGAGCCCACGGAGGTCGAGGAGCAGGACGAGCCCGCGGAGGAGCTCGACGAGGAGACCCGCGCGCGCCGCGACGCGGCGCTGCGTCAGGTGCGTAAGCTCGGGGACCCGGTGCTGCGCGCCAGCGCGGTGGCGGTGGAGCGCTTCGACGAGCGCCTGCGCGCCGAGGTGCAGCGGATGGGAGAGCTGATGCAGGACGCGCTCGGCGTCGGCCTGGCCGCGACCCAGGTCGGGGTGCTGCACCGGGTGCTGGTGTACAAGGCGTACGAGGATGACCCCGTCAGCGCCCTCGTCAACCCCGTGCTGGAGTGGGAGAGCGAGGAGCGGGAGGTCAAGGAGGAGGGCTGCCTGAGCCTGCCCGGCGTGCACGTCGAGGTGGAGCGTGCGGCGCGCGTCAGGGTGCGCGCGCAGGACACGCACGGCAAGGAGTTGGTGGTCGAGGAGGAGGGCCTTCCCGCACGCGTGATCCAACACGAGATGGATCATCTGGAAGGGGTGCTGATCCTCGATCGGATTTCGCGCGAGGCGCGCCGGGACGCGATGCGGGCGCTGCGCGAGGCACGGGAAGCCGACGACGCCGGAGTGGCGCGAGCGAGCGCGGAGCGCTCGACGGCCGCCGCTCAGTAGGCGCTTTGCGCACAGTTTTCCTCGGCACCTCCGACTTCGCGGCAGCCATCCTCGAGCGTCTGGCGGCGAGCGAGCACCGGCCGGCGCTCGCACTGACACGCCCCGACCGCCCGCGTGGTCGGGGCCGGCGGCTGGCGGCGCCGCCGGTGGCGCAGGCCGCGCGCGAGCTGGGCATCGCGATCGAGCAGCCGGAGCGGATCAACGATCCCGCGGTGTGTGCGCGGGTGCGGGATGTCGCGGGCGAGGAGGCGGTGTTGGTGGTGTGCGCGTTTGGGGCGCTGCTCAAGGAGCCGCTGTTGAGCACCTTCGAACTGCTGAACGTACACCCCTCGCTGCTGCCGCGTTGGCGCGGCGCGGCGCCGGTCGAGTGGGCGATCATGGCGGGGGACGCGTGCACCGGCGTGTCGATCATGCGCCTCACCGCCGGCCTCGATAGCGGGCCGGTGTGCGCGGTCGGGCGGGAGGCGATCGGCGCGGACGACACGTACGGATCGCTGGCCGAGCGCCTGCGGCGGCTCGGCGGCGAGCTGCTGGTGGGGGTGCTGGACGACTGGGAGCGCGGACAGCCGCCGCGCTTTGAGGAGCAGCCGCAGGAGGGCGTGACCTACGCGGAGAAGATCGACGCCGAGGGCCGCCTGCTTGACCCGGCGCACACGGCGGTCGAGCTCGAGCGCCAGGTACGCGCGCTGCACCCCCACATCGGCGCGCGCGTGGCGTTGGCGGACGGGACGCTGCTGGGCGTCTCGCGCGCGGCGTTGGCAGAGGTTGGGCTGGTGGACGCGGCGGTGGCGGAGGCTGGGGGACTCCCCGCTGGGAGGTTGACGGCGAGCGGCGGGCATCTGCTGTATGGGACGGGCGAGGGTGCGCTGGAGCTGCTGGAGGTTCAACCTCCCGGCGGACGGCCGATGGACGCGGAGGCGTATCTGCGGGGACATGCCTTCTCCTAGCGGGCGCAGCCAGCCCCGGCCCCGGGCCGGCGAGCGGGAGCGGGCGGGGGGACGTGCGGGGTCCCCACCCGTCGCTAAAGCCCGCGTGTGTGCATATGCGGTGCTGCGGAGGGTGTTCGAGCAGGATGCATACACCGACCTGGCGCTGCGCGCTGAGGCGCGCGAGCTCGACGCGCGCGACCGGGCGCTGGCGATGCGTCTGGCTTACGGTGCGGTGCAGCGCAAGGGCACCCTGGATTATCTGATCGAACGGCTCGCCGAGCGGCCGCTGAAGCGATTGGATGCACCCGTGTTGGCGGCGTTGCGGGTGGGGCTCTACGAGCTGCTGTATCTCGGGGGCGCTCCCGACCATGCGGTGGTGGCCGACGCGGTCGAGCTGGCGAAGTCCGGCCGCGGAGGTCACGGCCTAGTCAACGCCGTGCTGCGTCGCGCCACGCGGGAGGGCAAGACGCTGCTGGCGGCGCTCGACGACGCCACGCCCGAGACGGCGGCGCTCAAGCATTCCCACCCGGAGTGGATCGCGCGGCTGTGGTGGGAGCAGCTGGGCGCCGAGGACGCCCGCGCACTGCTGGCGTTCGACAACGAGCCGGCGGAGCTGGCGCTGCGTGTCAACACGCTGGTCGCCGAGCCGGCGAGTGTCGCGGAAGAGTTGAGCGTGGGCCCCCGGCCGGTGGGCATCCACGGCGACCCGCGCATCCCGGAGGCCCTCGTGCTGGAGGGCCCGTGGGATGTGCACGGCTCACCGCAGTGGCGCGCCGGCGCGGTAGTAGCGCAGTCGCGCGGCGCGATGCTGCCGGCGCGGGCGCTGGACCCCCAGCCGGGCGAGCGGGTGCTCGACCTGTGTGCCGCGCCCGGCGGCAAGAGCACACACCTGGCGGCACTGATGGGTGGTGAGGGCGAGGTGGTGGCGGTCGAGCGCAACCGCCGCCGCGCCGCGGAGCTGCAACGGACCGTGGAGCGCACACATGCGCAGGAGTGCGTGCGGGTGGTGCTCGGCGACGCGGCGCAGCCACTGCGCGAGGAGGCGCTGTTCGATCGCGTGCTGGTGGACCCGCCGTGCTCGGGGCTGGGAACGCTGCAGGCGCGCGCCGACCTGCGCTGGCGGGTCGCGCCCGGTGATCTGTCACAGCTCGCGCAGACGCAGGCGGAGATCCTTGCAGCCGGCGCTGCAGCGGTGCGTCCGGGCGGTGTGCTGGTCTACTCTACGTGCACCATCTCTCAGCTAGAGAACCAGAGCCAGATCCTCGCCTTCCTGGAATCCAACCCCGGCTTCTCCCTGGATGACGAGGTGTTGACGCTGCCCCACCGCGACCACACAGCCGGCTTCTTCATCGCGCGGCTGCGCCGCGAGTGAGCGCGTGATGGCCAGCGAACGCGACCCGAGTGCCCCGGGCGATCTTGGGCCGCTGTGCCCGCACTGCTCGGAGCCGTGGCTGCGACCGACCAACCTGCCGGGGCGCTACCGCTGCGTGTACTGTCTGCACCGCTTCGAGCTCGCCTCGGTGTGCCCCAACTGCGGCGAGCACTCGACGATCGTGAGAATGTCCTCGACCGCGATTCTCAAGTGCAACAACTGCGGCGACTCGATGCTGCAGCCGATCTGAGGCACTCATGGCTGCGTGGTGGGATCTGCAGGAGCAGGCGAGATGAGCGCTTCGACCAAGGAGCTGCTCGCCGGGGTGAGGGTGGCGCCCTCGATCCTCTCCGCCGACTTCGGGGCGCTGCGCGCGCAGGTGGGCGAGGTGCTGGCAGCCGGCGCGCGGGTGATCCACGTGGACGTGATGGACGGCCATTTCGTCCCCTCGATCACGCTCGGCCCCGTGGTCGTCGCGGCGCTGCGCGAGCAGGTCGAGGAGGTGGGGGGGATGCTCGACGTACACCTGATGATCGAGCGCCCCGAGCGCCAGGTCGGCGAGTTCGTGCGTGCCGGCGCGCACTCGGTCACTTTCCACGCGGAGGCTACCCCGCACGCGGAGTACGCCGCCAACGAGATCCGCGCCGGCGGGGCGTGCGTGGGCGTCGCGATCAACCCCGCCACGCCGGTTGACGCGCTCGCCGAGCTGGCCGGCACGATCGACCTCGCGCTCTGCATGACGGTCAGCCCCGGCTGGGGTGGCCAGGCCTTCATCGCACGTTCGCCGCAGAAGATCGCGCGGCTGCGGGCGCTGCTGGGGGGCGAGGGCGCCTCGGCGGCACTGGAGGTGGACGGGGGCGTCGATGCGAGCACCGCGCCGGTCTGCCGCGAGGCGGGTGCGAGCCTATTCGTGGCCGGCTCGGCGATCTTCCATGCCCCTGAGCCGGGGGCGGCCTACCGGGCGATCGCGGAGTCGATCGACGCTGTCCGCCTGGACCTTGCATAAAACGCGCAATACGGTAGACTACGCTGTATTGCGCAGGAGGTCGGCGTGCCATGCCGCGATCAACCACAAGCATCCGTCTCGACGATGAGCTTCGCCAGCAGCTGGCCGTGCAAGCCAGCGCCGAGGCGACGACCGTCACCGAGTTGATCGAGCGTTTCGTGCGCGAGGGACTCGCGTGTGCGGCGCACCCCGGGGTCGTGTTCAAGCCCGGCCCGGCGGGTCGGCGCGCCACGCTGGCGGGCGGGCCGGACGTGTGGGAGATCGTTGCCGCGCTACCTCACACCAGCGGCGCGGAGGCCGAGCGGGTTGCCGCGCTCGCTCGCGAGTTTGGGATTCATCCGAGGCAGGTGGAGATTGCGCTGGCATACGCCGCCGCCCACCGCGAGGAGATCGAGGCGCGCGTCGAAGCCAACGAACGCGCGCTGGCCCGAGCCGAGACATTCGCCGCCGAGCGCGACCGTCTGCTCGCTTGAGGTTCCTGATCGACTCCATGCTCCCGCCCGGCACGGCTGGGCTGCTGGCTGCCGGCGAGCACGAGCCCACGACCCCTGCCCAGCTGGGCGCGCACAACCTCCCGGACGACACGCTGGTGTCGCTGGCCGTCGCCGAGCAACTAGTGATCGTGACCGAGAACGCCAGCGACTTCGCGGCCGTGACCGCCTGCCCGGTGCTGCTCGTCCGCAAGACCTGGTGGCCCCAGGAATCGCTCGCTCCTAGGCTCGCCGCCGCGCTCGATCGTTGGGCGCGCGAAAACGAGCAGCCAGGCAACTGGGCGCACTGGCTTACTGCCGAGCTTCGCTAGGAGGCACCCCGAATCCCCGCTGGTTTTGTGGATTCCCGGACCCGTGTCGCGATCCGACCCCGCCGATACAACACCCCCAGCAACACCGCCAGCAGCGCGGTCGCCCCCAAATACCCAATCTCCGCGCGAAGCACCTGTTCGCCTACGACCGGGATGAACATCCACCCCAGGAACACCACCGCGGCGGCGAGCCAGCAGACCGCGGCGGCAGGGGCGCGGTTGCGCGCCAGCGCGGCCTGGTTGAGGGTGCCCGAGGCGAGGTGCATGCCCATGCCAAGGCCGACCAGGGCGAGGCCGAAGCGGTTGTAGGTGTAGGTCTGGCCGAACAGGATGTGGCTCATCACGAACGGGCCGATCAGCAGCAGGCCGAGTGCCACGGCGGCGGCGAACGCGGCGATCGCGCGCAGGGTCAGGCGGATCGCGTGCGCGAAGGCGGTGTGGCCCTCGCGGGCCTCCAGGCCGGTGAGGTGAGGTAGAAGCGAGGTTTGGATCGCCTGGAAGAGCTGCAGGGGGGCGCGGGCGATCAGCATCACGTTGAAGACGATCCCGGCGAGGGCCTTGTCCGGGGAGAGCGCGTCCACCGTCAGCACCGAGGCGTTCAGGAGCGTCTGCTCGGAGAGCATGATCCCGGAGACCCACAGCGCGAAGCGCCCGCCGCGCGAGAGCGAGAGCTCTTCGTGCGCGGCGACCTCCTGGACTCCCTCGGTGCCCGGGCCGGCGAGTGCCGCGTCAGCCTCGTCGACGGTGAACGGTGTGGCGTCGGGTTCGGGTTGGTCAAGGGCCGCAGGAATGGGTTGTATCCCGGCGTCCCGGCGCTCCCTCGCCGCCCGCGCGAAGGCGGCGGGAACCACGACAAGCGAGAGCAGCGGTGCGGCCGCGATCCCGAGGGCGACGGCGGTTTGGCCGCTGGTCAAACCGAGGGCGACTGCCAGCGCGAAGCAGATCCGCGAGGTGGACTCCATTAGCACCAGCGCGCCGAACAGGCCGAAGAACTGGTGGCCGGCCAGCCAACCGCGCGCGAAGTAGGAGCCGGCGTAGGCGAGCGTGCCGACGACGAGCACCCAGTAGAGCGCGGTGTAGCCGTCGAAGACCTGGTGGATCAGCTGTTCGTGCAGCGCCAGCGCGACGACGAGGAAGAGCAGCGCGAAGCCGCCCTGTAGCGCGAGCGGGACGCGCAGCGGGTGCTCGGCGTGGCCGTGGGCGCGGCGCTCCGCAATCGTGCGCGAGAGCAGCTGTTCGACAGGGCGGTAGATCACCGAGATCACGACGAACATCACCGACCACAGCACGTCCAGGCGCTGGGCCGCTTCGGCGCTCAGCACGTGGGAGGCGATCGAGAAGTAGGCGAACGTCAGCAGCCCCGTGGCGGCGATCCCTACCGAGAGGAGCCGCGCGCCGCTGCCGTAGGAGCGGATCGGCTCGGGGTCCGACGGCGCCCCGGGCTCGGAGATGCCGGTAGGGCTAGAGGCGGACAAGCAGCATCGTCCACGGGAAGGGCGAGCGCACCTCGGCGACCGTCCCGTGGCGCGCGAGCAGGCGCACGAACGAGCGCCGCGACCAGTGGTTGAGGTGCCCCGGGGTGTTGCCGAGCTCGCTCAGGTAGGCGCCGCGGGCCATGTTGAGCGCGCGCCACAGCGGCTCGCGCGGGACCGAGACGAGCAGGTGGCGCGAGGCGCAGCGCGCCATCTCGGCGAGCGTGTGGGCGGGGTCGGGCACATGCTCCAGCACCTCGATCGCAGAGGCGAGGTCGAACTCGCCGTCGGCGAACGGGAGGTTCTCGGCGGGCATCACGCGGTACTCGAGGTTGGGCGCCTGCCGCTGCCCCCAGCCGGCCTGGATCGACTCCTCCTCCAGGTCGATGCCGACGATCCGCCGTCCCGCGAGGCGCTGCGCCCACTTGTGCACGAGCACGCCCTCACCGCAGCCCACGTCCAGCAGCGAAGCGGGATCGGCGCGGGTGAGCAGTTCGTCGAGGTCGCGCTCGAACCCCGCCATCAGCCGCCGCGCCAGCGGGTTGGTGGAGCCGTACTTGTCGTAGGTGTTGCCCGTGACGATGCCGTCGCCGGAGAGCGTGACGTCGGCGTTCATGGGAGAGGGGGGGAGGGGTGGGGCGCATCCGCGCAGGTGGACTCTCCACCAAGGGGTAGGGCGCTGGGCATCCTACCCAGCGACCACGCATTGGATTGGATGCCCGCCCACCCGCTGGACCTCCTGTCCAGCGGCCGCACGCTTGTGGCCGGCCGGGTGCTCAAGCCCCGATCACCTCGTGCCGCTCTGCGTCTCCACGCTCATAGTGGGAGGGGGGCACGTCCAGCTGCAGCTCGATCCGCCGCACCCGCTCGAACGTGCGCTGCGAGAGCACCCGCTGGGCGGCGAGCAGGTCGCCGATCACGCCGAGCGCCCACAGCACCACAGCGGCGATGAACAGCACCGCGCCGAGGATCAGCGACTGCACGTGGCCCTTGCCGTTGCCTTCGGCGTAGGCGACGATGAAGCGGATCCACACGCCGAGTGCCGCGACGCCGATCACCGCGGCGAGGCTCCAGAAGATCCGCAGCGGCTCGTACTGGGCGTAGATGCGGAAGATCGACACCGCGTTGCGGCGCACGTACGCCCCCATCGAGGGGAACAGGCGCGACTCGCGCGTGGCGGGGTTGGTGCGCACCGGGACGTGCTCGACCGCGACCAGCAGCTTGCCCGCCTGGATGATCGTCTCCAGCGTGTAGGTGAATTTCGAGACGACCTGCACCTGCAGCGCCGCCTCGCGGTTGTAGGCGCGGAAGCCCGAGGTCGTGTCGGGCACCGAGGTCGAGGAGGCCTGGCGCACGACCCACGAGCCCAGCCGCTGCAGCGCCTTCTTCAGCGGCGAGAAGTGCTCGATCGAGTCCACCTCGCGGTCGCCGACGACCATGTCGGCGCGGCCTTCGAGGATCGGCGCCACCAGCCGCGCGATGTCGGGGCCGTAGTACTGGTTGTCGGCGTCGGTGTTGACGATCACGTCGGCGCCGAGCTTCAGGCAGGTGTCGAGGCCGGCCTGGAAGGCGCTCGCGAGGCCCTTGTGGTTGGTCAGCGCCACAAGGTGGTCGACGCCGTGGTGGCGCGCCACGTCGATCGTGGCATCGCTGGAGCCGTCGTCGATCACCAGCCACTCGACCGTGTCGAAGCCCTCCAGCTCGCGCGGCAGCTCGGCGAGCGTCACCGGCAGCGTCGCGGCCTCGTCCCAACAGGGGATCTGGATGATCAGCTTCATTGCGGGCGGGGTCTTTCCACAGGCCCAAAGCGTACCCCGTCGGGCTCCTGGCCCCCGCAAGGACAGGCCCGAGCGGGGCGCGGGGTGAGTCGGGGCGGGGGGCGCGGCGCATAAGCTCTAGCCAATGCAGAGCGCCACGCTTGCCCGGCCCCAGCCGGACCACTCGCTGCTGGCGCGCCTGCGCGCGGTGCCGGGCGCCACCTGGGCGCGGCTTGGCTTCGCCGCGCTGTGCGTGGGGGCGCTGGTGGGCTACTTCGCCTTCCCCACCTACCCGACGTACGACTCCTTCTACGCGCTGCTGTGGGGGCGCGACCTGCTGCACCTGCAGCTGCCCGACTTCGGTGTCTACCGCGCGCCCACCGAGCACCCGCTGGCGCTCGCCTTCGGGATGTTCTGCTCGCTGTTCGGGCAGGCCGGCGCGCGGCTGATGGTGCTCGGCTCGATCGCTTCGTTCGTGGCGCTCACGGTCGGCCTCTTTCGCCTCACGCGCCTCTGCTTCGGGCCGTTCGTGGCGGTGCTCGCGGCGCTGCTGATGCTGACGCGCCTGTACGACGCCAACCTCGCCGCGCAGGGCTACCTCGACCTCACCTACCTCGCGCTGATCGTGTGGGCCACGGCGCTGGAGGTCGAGCGGCCCCGTCGCGGTGTGCCCGTGTTCGTGCTGCTCGCGCTCGCTGGCCTGCTGCGCCCCGACGCGTGGGTGCTCATCGGGGCGTACTGGCTGTGGTGTGTGTGGCCGGCGCGCGCGCGGCTCTGGTCGGGGGCGGGTCGCGGTGGGGTGGCCGCCGGTCCGTCGCCGCGCAAGCTTCTCGGCTACACGGCGCTGGCAGCCGCCGCGCCGCTGGTGTGGGTCGCGATCGACACGCTCGTGACCGGCGACCCGCTCTACTCGCTGCACTCCACCGCGGTGCTCGCCGCCGAACTGGAACGCACGAAGGGCTTCACCTCGGTGCTCGCGGCCACCTGGCGCTACCTGGTGCGGATCGACAAGCTGCCGATCGTGCTGGGCGGCCTCGCCGGCGCGGTACTCGGTATCTGGCTGACCCCGCGCCGCGCGCGTGTGCCGCTCGCGGTAGCGGCGCTGCTGCTGTTCGTGTACGTCGCCGAGGGCGCCGCCGGGGCGTCGGTGATCGACCGCTACATGATGGGCGCCGCGGCGCTGCTGCTGCCCTTCTGCGCGCTGGCGATCGGTGGCTGGTCGCTGCTGCGCCCCGGTTCGCTGCTGCGCCGCGTGTGGATGGCGGCCGGCGCCGCGCTGCTCGTGTACGGCGCCGTGGCGGCGGTGTCGGTCACTTCTCTATCCAACGCGCGCACCACGCTCGCCTACCACGATGACTTCCACGAAGGGCTCGCCGTCGCCCTGCACAGCCCGGCGGTGCGCGCCGAACTGGCGCGCTGCCCGCTGCTGTCGCTGCCCGACAACAAGCTGATCCCCGACGCCCGCTGGATCCTCGGCGCCGCCAACCAGCGCGAGATCGTCGCCCGCTCCGAGGCGCGCGCGGATTCCGAAGCCGGCGACCTCACGCTCAGCAACCGGATCGCCCGCGCCAGCGTCGCGGTGTACCCGCTCGGCGCCGCCGTCTTCCAGGAGGCGATCGTCGACGTCGGCGACAACCCGCTCGACCAGATCCCCCTGCATGGCTTCCGGCGGATCTACACGAGCCGCTACTACGCGGTGTATGGCAACTGCTGAGGGGAGCACGGCCCCGGGGTCTTCCCCACGCCCGGCGGTTGATGCCAGGAGCAGCACGGCGGGTCGGATGAGTGGAAGTGCTGGAGGCGGCGCACGCGCGCGCCGAATGGTGTGGCTGGGGCTCGCGCTGGTGCTGCTCGTCGCGCTCGGCTTGCGCCTGTGGGGCATCCGCCAGGGCCTGCCCTACGCCTACAACTCCGACGAGGACTCCCACTTCGTGCCGCGCGCCGTCGGGATGCTCACGCTTGGCTGGAACCCCCACTACTTCGTCAACCCGCCCGCCTACACCGACCTGCTGCGGCTCCTCTTCGGCGCCTGGTTCGGCGGCCGCGCCGGCGTCTCCCACACGTTTGCGGTCAACCCCACGGCGGTCTTCACGCTCGCGCGTGTGTGTGCCGCACTGCTGGGCACGCTGGCGGTGTGGCTGCTGTACCTCGCGGGTGCGCGGCTGTTTGACCGTGGCGTCGCGCTGCTCGCCGCGGCCTTGGAGGCGGTCGCGTTCCTGCCAGTCTTCTACGCTCACCTCGCGCTCAACGACGTCCCCACGCTCGCCCCGCTGACGCTCTCGCTGCTGGGCACCGCGGGCATTCTGCGCAAAGGCCGCGCGCGCGACTACCTGCTGGCGGGGGTCGGCCTCGGCTTCGCCTGCGCCACGAAGTACACCGGGGGGATCGCGCTGCTGCCGTTGCTCGCGGCCGCCGCGGCGCGGTACCTGGAGACCCCGTCGGCGGGACGGCGTGTGTTGGCGGGCATCGCGCTCGCCGGCGCTGCCGCGCTCGCCGCCTTCCTGATCGCGGACCCCTACTCGGTGCTGGACTTCCACGCCTTCGAGCAGGGCCTCGCCCACCAGTCCTCGGTCTCCGGCGAAGCGCAGGGTAAGCTCGGCGCGCCTCGTGAGAGCGGGCTCGTCTACTACCTGTGGTCGCTCACCTGGGGCCTTGGCTGGGTGCCCGCGATCGCCGCGCTCGCCGGTGCCGTGATGGTCTGGTGGCGCGAGCGCCGGCTTGGCTGGGTGCTGGTGCCGGCGCCGCTGCTCTACCTGCTGTTCATGGGCTCGGAGGGGCGCTACTTCGGGCGCTGGCTGCTGCCGATCTTCCCGCTCCTCTGCCTGCTCGCCGCCTTTGCTGCGCTGCAGTCCGCACGCGTGGGGGCGCGAGCCGCGCGGGGTATCCGGGCGCGCGAAGCCCCACCCGCGGAGCCGGCTCGGCCGGCGGAGCCCATCCAAATCAATGGGGCCCCTGCGCGCTCGGGGGCCACGTTGGTTGCGTTCACGACCCTCGCCGTGATTGCGCTGTGCGCGCAGGGGCTCCTTTACAGCGTCCACTCCAGCCTGATCCTCTCGCGCACCGACACGCGCTCGCTAGCGCGGGCGTGGATGGTCGCGCATGTGCCCGTCGGCGCGAAGGTCGTGGTCGAGCCGATTGTGCCCGACGAGTGGGTGCAGGACGTCGGGCGCCCCACGCTCACCGTACCGGACGGCGACCGCTGGCTGAAGTACCGCTCGCTGCTCTCGCGGCTCACCCCGTCTGGAGCGCTTTCGCTCGGCGAAGGTCACGTCGTCAGCCTCGAAAACTACGAGCTCACGCTCGCTCCCTCGCTGATTCCCTACTACGAGCGCGAAGGCTACTGCTGGGTGGTGAGCGGCTCGGCCGAGTCCGGCCGTGCGTTCGCCGATCCCGCGCGCGCGCCGCTGGCCGTCGCCTACTACCGCGCGCTCGCGCGGGCGGGGGAAGTCGTCTACCACGCCTCCCCTTACCGCGCCGGGGCCCGTTCGGTGGCGTTCAACTTCGACTGGTCGTTCGACTACTACCCGCTCGCCTACGTCCGCCCCGGCCCCGAAGTGACGATCTACCGCCTGCGCGGTGGGCACTGCGCGCGAGGGTGAGGCGCTCGCTCGCGGCGTGCGGGGCTGGTCACCTGCGCGCGTGAGTCAACTTTCACGTTCGACATTGTGTCCCGCGCGCGCCGGTTATCCTGGACGATTGGGATGACCGTTGTCACCGACACCGACCGGCTGCACCTCACCCGCGCGATCGAGCTCGCGGGCCGTGGCGTCGGGGCGGTCAAGCCCAACCCCGTCGTCGGCGCGGTTGTAGCGCGCGACGGCGAGGTGCTGGGCGAGGGGTGGCACGAACGCTTCGGCGCCGCGCACGCCGAGGTCAACGCGATCGAGGCCTGTGGCCTCGCCGACCTCTCCGGGGCGACGCTGTACGTGTCGCTCGAGCCCTGCTGCCACGAGGGCAAGACGCCGCCCTGCACCGAGGCGATCGTGCAGGCCGGGATCGGGCGCGTCGTCGTCGGCTCGGACGACCCCACGGAGAAGGCCGCCGGCCGCGGCCTCGGAATCCTGCGGGACGAGGGCGTCGAGGTGGTGATCGCCGACGGCGAGCTCGCCACCCGCGCCCGCCTACTCAACCAAGCCTTCCGCAAGCACGCGCGCGTCGGGCGCCCGTGGGTGCTGTTCAAGTCGGCGATGACGCTCGACGGCAAGGTCGCCACGCGTGCGGGCGACTCGCAGTGGATCAGCGGCAACGCCTCGCGCGAACTCGCCCACCGCTGGCGCGCCTCGGTCGACGCGGTGGTCGTCGGCATCGGCACCGCGCTGGCCGACGACCCCCGGCTGACGGCACGCCCCGAGGGCACCCCCACCTGTCCCTCCGAGCAGCCCCGCCGCGTGGTGTTCGACTCGCTGGCGCGCCTGCCCTCCGACTCGCGCCTGCTCGCGGCCGCGGCCGAGATCCCGCTGACGGTGGTCGTCTCCAGAGCCGCGGCTCGCGCTGACACCGACGCCCTGGAGGCGGCTGGCGTGCAGGTGGTGGTCGCGACCGGCGAGAACGAGCCCGCGCGCGTGCGCTCCGCGCTCGATCAGCTCGGCCAGCTTGGCGTCGCCTCGCTGCTCTTGGAGGGCGGCCCCCACCTTGCGGGCGCCTTCCTCGACGCCGGCGAGATCGACGAGATCCGCCTGTTCCTCGCGCCGCTGCTGTTCGGCGGGCGCACCGCGCGCGACCCCCTGGAGGGGGAAGGCGTCGAGTCCATCGCCGACGCCGTCCGCGCGCTCACGTTCGACTGCGAGCGCGTCGGCGAGGACCTGCTCGTCTCGGCGCGTTTGCGCGAGTGGTGAGGTGTTCACCGGCCTGATCGCCGATCTAGGACGTGTCGCCGCGATCGGGCAAGACGATGACGGTGCCACGCTGCGGATCGGCACCTCGCTGGCGGGCGAAATGGGGGAGGGGGATTCGATCGCGGTCAATGGCGTTTGCCTCACCGCGACCACAGTCGGCTCTGGGGAGTTCGAGGCTCAGGCGATCCGCGAGACGCTTGATCGCTCCACGCTCGGCGCCCTTTCGCTGGGCGACGCGGTCAACCTCGAGCTCGCGCTGCGCGCCGACGGGCGCCTCGGAGGGCACATCGTGCAGGGGCACGTGGACGGGGTGGGCACTGTCGCGGAGCTGCGCGAGGAGGGCTTCTCCCGCGTTGTGGCGATCGACGCCGACGGCGCGCTGCTGCCCTACGTCGTCGAGAAGGGCTCGATCGCGGTGGACGGCGTCTCGCTCACCGTCAGCGTCCTGCGCGAGGGCGGGTTCGAGGTCTCGCTGATCCCCGAGACGCTCGGGCGCACCACACTCGGCCAGGCCGCGGTTGGCCAGGCGGTTAACCTTGAGGTCGACATCCTCGCCAAGCATGTGGAGCGACTGATGGAGGCCCGAGCATGAGCGCACCCCGACCCGACACCACGACCACCGCCGCGCCGCCGCCCACCGCCGTGCCGCCCCCGGCCCCCGGTACCCCCGCCGCCGCGACGCCGGCGATCCCCTTCGCCACGATCGAGGAGGCGATCGAGGAGATCCGCGAGGGGCGGATGGTCGTCGTCTGCGACGACGAAAACCGCGAGAACGAGGGCGACCTCGTGATGGCCGCGCAGTTCGTGACGCCCGAGGCGATCAACTTCATGGCCAAGGAGGCCCGCGGCTGGATTTGCCTGGCGCTCAGCCCCGAGCGCTGCGATGAGCTGGGTCTGGAGCTGATGACGGCGAAGAACGAGTCGGCCCTGCAAACCCCCTTCACGGTCACGATCGAGGCGCGCAACGGCGTCACCACGGGCGTATCCGCGCATGATCGTGCCTACACGATGCAGGTCGCCGTCGACCCCGGCTCGAGGCCCGAGGATCTGGTGCAGCCGGGGCACGTCAACCCGCTGAAGGCGAAGGCCGGCGGGGTGCTGGAGCGCACCGGCCACACCGAGGCGAGCGTCGACCTGGCGCGCCTGGCGGGGTTGATCCCGGCCGGGGTGATCTGCGAGATCATGAACGAGGACGGCTCGATGGCGCGCGTGCCCGACCTCGCCGACTACTGTGCGCGCCACGGCCTGCTGATGGTGACGATCGCCGACCTGATCGCCTACCGCCGGCGTAACGACCGGCTCGTCGAACGCGTCGTCGCGACGCGCCTGCCCACGGCGTTCGGGGACTTCGACGCCGTCGGCTACCGCTCGCTGGTCGACGATAAGCACCACGTGGCGCTCGTCAAGGGCGAGGTCTCCGGGCACGCCGACGTGCTCGTGCGCGTGCACTCGGAGTGCCTGACCGGGGACGTCTTCCACTCGCTGCGCTGCGACTGCGGCGAGCAGCTGGAAGCGGCGCTGGCGATGATCGAGCGCGAGGGGGAGGGGGTGCTCCTGTACCTCTCCCAGGAGGGCCGCGGGATCGGCCTGCTGAACAAGCTGCGCGCCTACCGCCTACAGGAGGACGGCCTCGACACGGTCGAGGCCAACGAGCGCCTGGGCCTGCCGGCCGACCTGCGCGACTACGGGATCGGCGCGCAAATCCTCGCCGACCTCGGCCTCTCCTCGATCCGGATTCTCACCAACAACCCGAAGAAGATCCGCGGCCTGGAGGGCTACGGGCTGTCGGTCTCCGCGCAGCTGCCGATCGAGCAGGCTCCCAACGAGCACAACACCGACTACCTGCGCACGAAGGCGCGGCGCATGGGCCACATCCTCCACCACCAGGGGTTGAACCTCGATGAGGAGCTTTTGCACTCAGAGCGCGCCCACGATCGCGAGCAGGAGCGGGGCGGGCGTTGAGCGAGCAGCGCTTCGCGATCGCGGTTGGCGGCTTTTATGAGGACCTGGCCGAGCGGCTCGTCAAGGGCGCTCTGGCGGCTTTCGCAGAGGCTGGGCAGGCGAGCGTCGAACGCTTCGACGTCCCTGGCGCCTTCGAGCTGCCGCTCGCCGCCCGCTACGCGGCGGACTCCGGGCGCTACGCCGGCGTTGCCTGCCTGGGCGCGGTGATTCGCGGCGAGACCGACCACTACGACTTCGTCTGCGCCGAGGCCGCGCGCGGGATCATGCAGGTGCAGCTGGACACGGGTATGCCGTGCGCGTTCGGCGTGCTTACCTGCGCGACGATGGAGCAGGCGCTCGCGCGGGCAGGTGGGGACAAGCGCGACCAGGGCCGCCACGCCGCGGAGGCGGTGCTGCGGATGGCCGCGCTGCGCGGCGAGCTCTGCAATGGCTGAGGGCCCCGCCCGATCGCGATTCATCCGCCCGCTGCCGACGAGGATCGGCATGAGCGGCTAAACTGCGTCGCGCAATGGCCAAGGTATGTCACAGCTGCGGCAAGGGCCCGGCGTACGGCAACAGTCGCAGCCACTCGATGGTCGCCACCCGGCGGCGCTTCGAGCCGAACCTGCAGAAGGTGCGGATCCTGGTCGGCAAGGCGCCGCGGCGGGTGTATGTCTGTACCCGTTGTCTGAAAGCCGGCAAGGTCGTCAAGGCGCTTTGAGCGTGGCGGCGCCGAGCGGCTCGGCGTCAGGGCCGGTCGCCGGTGGGTTGCGTAACCTTGACGGACGTTCCGCGTAGCTCCTTGCATGGTTCGCGGCACGCCACGGCGGACAGGATGATGCAGACCGCAGTGACCGACACCAACCTGCTTCGCTTTCGGGCCGCCGTCGCCGGCGCGCTGGCGCACCTGGAGTCCCGCCGCCAGGAGGTCAACGACCTCAACGTCTTTCCGGTGGCCGACGGGGACACCGGCGACAACATGGCGCTGACGCTGCGCGCCGTGCTGGGCGAGCTCGACCGCCTGCAGGGGGCTGACGAGACGCGCACGATCGACGAGATCGGCCGCGAGGAGATCGTGCAGTCGGTCGCGCGCGCCGCGCTGCTGGGCGCGCGCGGCAACTCCGGGGTGATCCTCTCGCAGCTGATCCGCGGCGCCGCCGAGGAGTTGGTCTCGCGCCCCGGCGAGCTGATCGATGCCACGTTGATCGCCGCGGCGCTGGAGAACGCCGCCGAGCGCGCCTACGCCTCGGTGCGCAGCCCGGCGGAGGGCACGATCCTGACGGTCGCGCGCGAGATGGCGGAGCGGATCGCCGCCGAGAACGAGCGTGACCCCGCGCGCACCCGCCTGCACCCCGAGGCTGCCCCCGAGCAGCAGGACCGCGCGATCGCCGCCACGCTGGAGCAGGCCGTCGCCGCCGGGCAGGAGTCCGTCAAGCGCGGCCCCGAACTGCTCGCCGCGCTGCGCGACGCGGGTGTCATCGACGCCGGCGGCTACGGCCTGGTGGTGATCTTCGCGGGCGTCGTCGCCGCACTGCGCGGCGACGACCCGCCGCCACTCGACCATTATGCGCCGGCGCGCATCCACCACCCCGAGCATCACTCCTCCACCTACCGCTACTGCACCAACTTCGCGGTCACCGGCCAGGCGCTCGAGTCCGAGCATTTCCTGCCGCGGCTGGAGGCGCTCGGGGACTCCGTGTTGGTGGTTGGCGACGCCGCCACGCTGAAGGTGCACATCCACACCGACGACCCCGAGCACGCCACCGCGGTGTTCGACGGTGCGGGCGAGGTGTCGCATCTCGACGTCGCCGACATGCACGCCCAGGTCGCCGAACGCGACGGGCGGCTCGGCGACAATGGCAGCTCCCCCGTCGAGCCAGCCGGCCCATCGACCGGCGGCGCGCACGGTCTCGGCGGACCGATGGCTGGCAACGGTGGGGCCGAGTTGGCGACTGTGCGCTGCGGCGCCCTGGCCGTCGTCAGCGGCGAGGGCATGAAGCGGCTGTTCGCCGAGCTGGGCGTGCACACGCTCGACGGCGGCCCGACGCTGAACCCCTCGACCTACGAGCTGCTCGCCGCGATCCACGAGGTGCCCTCCGAGGAGGTGCTCGTGCTGCCCTGTTCCCCAAACGTGGTGATGGCCGCCGAGCGCGCCGCCGAGCTCTCCGACAAGCAGGTGATGGTCGTCCCCGCGCTCAGCCAGCAGGCTGCGCTCGCGGCGGCCGTCGAGTTGCTCGCCGATCGCCCGCTGGAGCAGAACGCTCAGGCGCTGCACGAGGCGCTCGCGCGGGTGCGTACCGGTGCCGTCGCACCGGCGGCCCGCGCCGACCCGCAGGGTCGCTTCGCCCCCGGCGAGGCCGTCGGCTTCCTCGGCGAGGAGGTCGTCGCGTGGGGCGAGCCGGCGGCCACGCTGCGCCACGTACTGGTCGCGCTCGCCGACGGTGCCGAGCTGCTCAGCGTGCTGGCCGGCGAGCAAGCGCCGCTCGACTCCCCAGCGGTCGCCGCGTTGCTCGACGGCGATCTGGGTGCGGCCGAGCTCGAGCAGCGCCACGGCGGGCAGAGCGCCTACTGGTGGCTGCTCGCCGCGGAGTGAGAAACAGCTCGCGCTTTAACCGATTTTGCCCCCCCCCACCCACCGGATCGCTCAATGTCGAGTGCTGGTGGCATTTTCTCGTGCCCCGGCCGAGAATCAGCGAGCGCGGGTCGGAGACATACTCACACTCCACTCGCCACAGGAGCTAGGTTCTAGCGCGTAGGTCCGCTGCCCGGACCTCGAGCAGCGGTGCGGCAGGCGCCGGAAAAAATGTTTCTGACCCTAGTGGTGGGAGCGCTGGCGCCTGCGTAAGAAATCAACAAAGGAGTATTAACATGAATCGCATAAGGATACTCGGGCTGGCCCTCGTGGCCATGTTCGCGTTCAGTGTGGTCGCGGCGACCGCGGCGATGGCCACCACTGACGTCTACCAGGTCGAAGGGAAAGTACTGGCAACCGGCGAAAGCCAGGAAATCGCGTCGAGTATGAAGTCGAAAGAATTCGTGCTCGAAGGCACGGGCCCGCTCGGGATCAAATCGGTGACCAAATGCACGTCACTGAAATTGAATGCAGCCGACAAACCGGTGATCGAGGGCGGCGAACCAGGCAAGTCGGCCAACGAGGTGATCGAATTCTCCGGGTGCACGGCGACCCTGGGTGGCACGAAATGCTCGTCGGTCACAGTCGAAAGCGCGAAGACCAACAACGAACTCGTCGATGTCGACGCCAAGAAAGAGCTCGCGGTGTTGTTCACGCCTGCGTCCGGCACAAAGTTCTCTGAAGTGAAACTCAAATCGTGCGGGATCTTCGGCAGCCAGTCAGCTACCGTGGAAGGCACGACCGCGGCGCTGGTTCCCTCTACCGCTGAAGCAGTCAAAGGAGAACTGGTTTGGAAGGCAAGTGAAGAAATCACCGAAGTCTTAAAACTCGGTGCCACCAAAGGGGAAAAAGTTGGACTGACATCCGACGGCAACAAGGCCACGCTCAACGGCGAAGCGTTCGTCGAACTGGTGAGCGGCAAAAAATGGTGCGCTTTATTATAAGCGCCACGGCTTCGTAGCGCCATATAGCAGGATGCAGTAGCTCGGCGGGGGCCGCGTCGTCAACGACGCGGCCCCCGCCACCGTCGCCGTCACGCCGAAGCCCACGCTCGCGCCGCCCGTCCGCGGCGCCGTTCATCATGTGGGGCGGAGATGTCTGCCGTGACCTCGAAGCCCGCCCCGGCGCCACCGCACGACGAGTGCGCTGCGGTGGGCGTGGAAGGTCCCGTCGCGTTTGCCTCCACGCGCGCCCGGACGCGCACCGAGCTGCTGGCTACGCCGGTGCTCTGGCCGCGGCCCTCGCGCCTGGCGCAGGCGCTCGCGCTCCCCGCCGGCAAGCTCGTTGACGGGCTGCGCTCGCTCGGCATCGAGACCGTGGGTGCGCTGCTGGAGCACCTCCCGCGCGATCGCCGCGAGGCCCGCGCGATCGCGCAGCTGCGCCCTGGCGAGCAGGCGACGGTGGCGGTCGAGGTGGAGTCGATCGCCGCGCGGCCGGTGCGCCGCCGCGGGATGCGCCCGCTGGTCGAGGCGAGGGTGTTCGACGAGACCGGGGCGATGGGCGCCGCGTTCTTCAACCAGCCGTGGCTGGTGGATCGCTATCGCCCGGGCACGCGCCTGCTGTTGCACGGCAAGGCGCGCCCCGGAGGGCGCTTCGCGGTCGTCCACCATGCCCCCGGGAGCGAGCTCGCGGGGGGCCCGGCCGCGGGGGAGATCGTCGCCAAGCCCACTACCGTGGGTGCCGGCTCGACACAGATCGCCCACTACCCGGCCACGGTGGGCGTCAGCTCGACGCAAATCGCGGCGCTGGTGCGCGAGCACCGCGGCGCGCTTGCGGACGTCCCCGAGCCGCTGCCGGGGCGGATGCGCGCGGCCGAGCGCCTACCCGATCGCGCGGCGGCGCTGGCGGCGATGCATTTCCCGCGTAGCGGCGAGGAGGCCGAGGCGGGGCGCGCGCGGCTGGCGTTCGAGGAGCTGTTGGTGGCGCAGCTGGCGCTGCTGCGCCGCCGAGCGCTACGCGGTTCGGGTACGGCCGTGGCGCTGGTGGGACCTCGCGAATTGACCTCCCGTTGGCTGGAGGAGCTGCTGCCGTTTGCACCGACGGCCGACCAGCTCGCGGCGATCGCGGCGATCGACGCCGACCTCGCGTGCGCGCGCCCGATGCAGCGCCTGCTGATGGGCGAGGTTGGCTCGGGCAAGACGGTGGTGGCGCTGTACGCGCTGCTGCGCGCGGTTGAGCACGGTATGCAGGGCGCGCTGATGGCGCCCACGGAGACGCTCGCCGAACAGCACTTCGCCACGTTGCAGGCGCTCGTGCCAGAGGTCCTGCTGCCGTCCGCTTTGCTGACCGGCTCGACGCCGGCCCGCCGCCGCGGCGATCTGCTCGGCAAGCTCGCCACCGGTGAGCTGAAGTTGGTGGTTGGCACGCACGCGCTGATCGAGGACGACGTCGTCTTCGACCGCCTTGCGGTGGCGGTCGTGGACGAGCAGCATCGCTTCGGCGTGCGCCAGCGAGCGGCGCTGGACCGCAAGGGACCCGCCGCCCAACCCGCGTCATCGGTTCCGTGCCCATCCGCCTCGTCCACGGAGCCCGGCTCCACCCGTCTCGCCCCCCACGTGCTGCACATGACCGCGACGCCGATCCCGCGCACGCTGGCGCTGACCGAGTACGGCGACCTCGATGTGACGCGCCTGCGCGAGTTGCCGCGGGGTCGGCGGCCGATCGCCACGCACGTGGCCGCAAGCGCCGCGGAGCGGGCGCGCGCGTACGAGCGGATCCGCGAGGAGTTGCGCGCCGGGCGCCAGGCGTATGTGGTGTGCCCGTTGGTCGAGGAGTCCCAGGAGCTTGAGGCGCGCGCCGCGACGGCGGAGTATGAGCGCCTGCGCGCCGGCGAGCTGCGCGAGTTCCGCCTGGAGCTGTTGCACGGCCAACTGCGCCCCCGTGAGAAGCGCGAGGCGATGGCGCGATTTGCGGCCGGAGCGGTGGATGTGCTGGTCGCGACGACCGTGATCGAGGTGGGGATCGACGTGCCGAACGCGACCGTGATGCTGGTCGAGAACGCCGAGCGCTACGGGATCTCCCAGCTGCACCAGCTGCGTGGGCGGATCGGCCGCGGCGAGCACCCCTCGGTGTGCCTGTTGCTCGGGCCCCGCAATGCGCGTCGGCTACGTGCGTTGGCCGAGCACGGCGACGGTTTCGAGCTCGCGGAGATCGACCTGCGGTTGCGCGGCGAGGGCGAGCTCGCGGGCACCCGTCAGCACGGCCAGGCCGAGCCCCGCGTGGCGGTTCTGCCGCAGGACGCGCCGCTGCTGGAACGCGCACGCAGCTGGGCCGAGCGGCTGCTGGCCGCCGACCCCGCGCTGGCCGACCCGGAGCACGTGCCGCTAGGGGAGGCGCTGGAGCGCGCGCTGGGCGAGGAGGCGCGCGAGCCGCTGCGGGCATGAGTGGGCGATGATCATGCGGTGCGGGTAATCGCGGGCAAGTACGGCGGGAGGCGACTGCGCGCGCCGCGCGGCAGGGCGACACGGCCGACCTCCGATCGGGTCAGGGAGGCGCTGTTCTCGATGCTGGGGGGACCAATGTCGGGCTCGGAGGGCGAGGCCGGGGCGGCGGGGCTTCAGGGAGCCGTGGTGCTGGACCTGTTCGCGGGCACCGGCGCACTCGCGATCGAGGCGCTCTCCCGGGGCGCGGAGAGGGCGGTGCTGGTCGAGCGCGACCCCCGGGCGTTGGAGGCCCTGAAGGCGAATCTGGCGGAGCTGGGACTGGGGCCGGATACGGCCGAGGTGCGCCGCGCCGACGCGCTGGCGGCGCTGCGCAACGCACGCGAACGCGCGGAGACATACGATCTTGTCTTCGTCGATCCGCCCTACCGCCATGCGGGTGTGCTGGGGCGTGAGCTGCGGGAGGCGCTGCCGCCCCTGCTCGCGCCACGGGCACACGTGGTGACGGAGAGCGATCGGCGCACCGAGCCGCCGCTGCAATCACCGCTTCTGGAGGTGCAAACACAGCGGCGCTACGGAGACACCGTGATCACGATTCAACGCCGACGATGAGCCTCGACAAGTCAACAGCCGTCTGCCCGGGCTCATATGACCCGGTGACCAACGGCCACCTCGATGTGATCCGGCGCGCGGCCGAGCTCTACGATCAGGTGATCGTGGCCGTGGTGAGACGCTCGGTGCGCAAGAACGCGACGCTGTTCGAGATCGAGGAGCGGGTGGGCTTCATTGAACGCGCGACGGCCGAGCTGCCGGGGGTGCGCGTCGAGCCGTTCAGCAACCTCGTGGTCGAGTTCGCACGCAGCGTTGGGGCGAAGGCGATCGTCAAGGGGCTACGGGCGATCTCCGACTTCGAGTACGAGCTCGAGCTGCACCAGCTCAACCGCCGCCAGGACCCGGAGATCGAGTCGGTGTACCTGATGTCGAGCTCGCAGTACAGTTTCCTGTCATCGAGCGGCGTCAAGGAGCTTGCTACGTTCGGGGGCCGGATCGACGATCTGGTGCCGGCGGAGGTAGCGGTCCGGTTGCAGGAAGAGTTGCGGCGCTGACGAAATTGGAGAAGGTTCTATGGACGTACTAGTGCTGATCGACAAGCTGGACGACTTGGTGCACAACGCCAAGAGTGTGCCGATGACCGACCAGGTCAGGGTCGACAAGGAGGAGATCTACGACATCCTCGACCAGATGCGCGCGACGATCCCCGAGGAGATCAAGCAGGCGCGGTGGATCGTCAAGGAGCGCCAGGAGATGCTGGCCGAGGCCAAGCGCGAGGCCGAGAAAATCGTCAAGGAGGCGCGCGAGCGCCAGGAGCGGCTGGTCGGCGAGGAGGAGGTCGCCAAGCAGGCCGAGCGCATGGCGGAGGACATCGTCGAGGATGCGCGCGCCCGCGAGCGCGAGATCCGCCTCGGCGCCGAGGACTATGCGGATGAGATCCTCAGCACGCTGGAGGTCAACCTCTCGAAGATCATCAGCGCCGTGGGGCGCGGCCGCGAGCGGTTGCAAGGCAAGGACGAGCCCGCAGAAGTGTCGTAGTCGGGTAGTTCTTACCTTGTGAGTACGTCCCTGGAGCACCGCCTGGAGGTCGCCCGCACGCTGCTGGGCACGCACATCCTGTCCGCGGAACGGCCGGACAAAGTCGTGCGCGCGCTGGCGACGCTGCGCCGCTGGGGCTCGAGCTCGGCGGCGGCGTACGCGATCTCGGCGATCCGCTATTCCGAGCGTCTGGCGATCGTGGATGAGCGCGGCACGCTGACGTTCGCGGAGGTGGACGCGCGCACGAATGCGCTGGCGCGGGTGCTGCGGGCGGCCGGTGTGGGGGAACAGGATGGGGTGGCGCTGATGTGCCGCAACCACCGCGGCTTCATCGAGGCGACGGTGGCGTGCGCGAAGCTCGGGGCGAGCATGCTGTACCTGAACACGGCGTTCGCGGGCCCGCAGATCGCCGATGTGCTGCGTCGGGAGGGGCCGGTGGCGCTGATCTACGACGAGGAGTTCGAGGGTCTCGTGCACGAGGGCTCGCAGGAGATGGCGCGCTTCGTGAGCTGGCGCGAGCCGGCCAGCAACGGCGCCGGGCGCGGGGACCCGTGGGTGGAGGATTTGATCGCGCGCGAGGACCGCTCGCCGCTGCAGCCACCCGTGGAGACGGGCCGCGTGGTGATCCTCACCTCGGGCACGACCGGCACGCCGAAGGGCGCGAAACGCAAACAGCCCGACTCGCTGGAGCCGGCGGCGGCGCTGTTCTCGAAGATTCCGTTGAGGGCGCGCGAGACGACCGTGATCGCAGCGCCGATGTTCCACTCGTGGGGGTACGCGCACTTCACGCTGGCGCTGCCGCTGGCCTCGACGCTGGTGCTGCGGCGGCGCTTCGATCCCGAGCAGACGCTGGCGGACGTGGCGCGCCACCGCGCGAGCGCGCTGGCTGTCGTGCCGGTGATGCTGCAGCGGATCATGGAGCTGCCGGCGCAGACGCTCGAACGGTACGACACGGCGGCGCTGCGGATCATCTCGGCCTCGGGCTCGGTGCTGCCGGGCGAGCTGGCGACCAAGGCGATGGACGTGTTCGGGGAGGTGCTGTACAACCTGTATGGCTCGACCGAGGTCGCGTGGGCGACGATCGCCACCCCGCAGGACCTGCGCGCGGCGCCGGGCACCGCGGGCCGCCCGCCGCTGGGAACGGTGGTGAAGATCCTCGACGCGGAGGGCCGCGAGCTGCCACAGGGGCAGCGGGGGCGGATCTTCGCCGCCAACGAGATGGTGTTCGACGGTTACACCGGCGGCGGCGGCAAGGAGATCGTGCGCGGGCTGATGAGCACCGGCGACATGGGCCACTTCGACCCTGGCGGACGCCTGTTCGTGGACGGCCGCGACGACGAGATGATCGTCTCGGGCGGCGAGAACGTGTTCCCGCGCGAGGTCGAGGACCTGCTGGCGAGGCACCCGCAGATCGAAGAGGCCGCGGTGATCGGTGTGGATGACGAGCAGTTCGGCCAGCGGCTGAAGGCGTTCGTCGTGCTACGCGAGGGCGCCGAGCTGAGCGAGGAGGCGGTGCAGGAGTACGTCAAGGAGAACCTCGCCCGCTACAAGGTGCCGCGCGAGGTCGTGTTCCTGGAAACGCTGCCGCGCAACGCCACGGGCAAGGTGCTCAAGCGGGAGCTGGCGACCACCGCGGATTGAGCGCGTCGCTAGCCTGGGAGGCGTGCCCGCGCTGACGGACAAACTCGACCTCGGCAGCCTGCGTCTCAGCCCGGGCGAGGGGCGGCGCCTGGAGTTGGCCGTCGAGATCGAGCCGCTGGCGCTGGGGGGCGAGCGTTATGTTGCCCAACCACCGCACCCGGCGGTGGTGCTGGACGTCTCGCGCATGGTGGGGCACGGATACGCGCTACGGTTGCGCTTCACGGGGGCGCTGGCAGGTCCCTGCATGCGTTGCCTGACGGGGGCGGCCACGGAGGTCAAGGTGGACGCGCGCGAGGTGGACCGCCCGGGAGGAGGCGAGGAGCTGTCGAGCCCCTACATTCGCGGCGAGACGCTCGACCTCGCGGCGTGGGCGCGCGACGCGTTCGCGCTGAGCGCCCCCACGCAGGTGCTGTGCCGCTCCGACTGCGCTGGTCTGTGCCCGGTGTGCGCCGCCGACCTCAATAAGGCCGGCCCGGAGCACCACCACGAGCGCGAGCCCGACCCACGGTGGGCGAAGCTGAGAGAGCTTGAGCTGGAGTAGGCTGCTAGCCTTCCGGGACCGATGGCAGTCCCCAAGCAGAAGCAGTCGCACAGCCGCACCGCCAAGCGCCGCGCGCAGCACAAGATCACCGCGCCCGCGCTGAGCGTGTGCCCGCGCTGCCACAGCCCGCGCCGCCCGCACCGGGTGTGCGGGGTGTGTGGCACGTACGCCGGCCGCGAGGTCGCCGTCCCCGTCGAACACGCCGAGGACCACGACCACGACCACTGACCCTCCGGTGGTCGCGGTCGACGCCAACGGCGCCGACCTCGGACCGGGGGAGGTGGCGGCGGGCGCGGCGCTCGCCGCGCGGCAGGGAGCGCGCGTGCTGCTGTTCGGCCCGCGCGCGGAGTTGGGGCCGGCGCTGGCGTCGGCCTGGGAGTTGGGCGAGGGGGGCTCCCGGCAGGCGCCCGGCGGAGGGATCGAGCTGGTGGACGCGCCGCTGTCGATCGCCAAGAGCCCCGACCCCGCGCGCGCCGCGCGCGCGAACCCCGAGGCCTCGATCGTGCAAGCCGCGCGCGCGGTGGCGGAGGGCCGCGCGCAGGCGCTGGTGTGCGCGGGCGGCACCGGAGCGGCGCTGGCGGCGGGTCTCTTCAACATCAAGCGTGCCCGCGGCATCCACCGCCCGGCGCTGGCGCTGGCGCTGCCGGTGCCGGGACATCCGGTGACGCTGCTCGACGTCGGCGCCAACGCGCAGGCGCGCGAGGAGCACCTCGTGCAGTTCGCGTTCATGGGGGCGGCGCTCGCGCAGGTGGTGCTCGACGTGCGCCGCCCCCGCGTGGGGCTGCTCTCAAACGGCGAGGAGCAGGGGCGCGGGAGCCCGTTGGTGGTGGCCGCGCGCGCGCTGCTCGCCGAGCGCCTGGCCGCCGGGGCGGAAGGTGCGGGCGGTGGTGCGGCGCCCTTCGCGCAGGCGGGCAGCGTCGACGGTGGCCACGCGCCTCCCTTCGAGTTCGTCGGCAACGTCGAGGGCGGCGACCTGACGAGCGGCGCCGCGGACGTGATCGTCACCGACGGCTTCACCGGCAACGTCGCGCTGAAGGTGATGGAGGGCGTCTCGCAAACGATGCTGCGCTCGATCCGCGACGCCGCGCTCTCCACATCCCGCGCGAAGCTCGGCGGCGCGCTGCTGCGCCCGGCGCTGCGTGGGTTCCGCGATCAGATCGACCCCGAGGGCCAGGGCGGCGCCTACCTGCTGGGGCTGCGCCGACTGGGGGTCGTGCCGCACGGCAGCTTCACCCGCCACGGCTTCGCGCAGGCGATCCTGCGCGCCGCGCGCGGGGCGCAGGAGGATCTGGTGGGGCGGACCCACGCGGCATTGCAGCAGGCGGGAGCGCTGCGCACAGTCGACCCTCACCGCAGTTCCGACCTTCGTGACAAATAGAAGACTTCCGACCTGATGTAGACTCGCTGTGCCGAGATGACAACGGTCCCTGTCCGTCGTGGGCCGGCCGTCTGCGTCTCGATGATCGCCAGAATCCCCTTTGTTCATCGCCGATTCTGGCATGAGGCGCGAATCGTGGTGTGCTCTCGGACCAGTCTTGCCTCGACATGTCCACACTGGGGACTTGACAGCAAGCCGCCGATCTGGTTAGCTTGAGGTGTCGCGGTGTCCACCGGAGTGGAGCACCGGGCAACATAGGGTCTGGTTGGGTCAACACCACCTGTGGTTGACATCGAGTGCACTGGCAGATGTTGGGGTCAGCGAGAGGGATCGGGTCGCAAACTGATGAGGGAGATGTCTTAGCGTGGTTTCTGCAGAGAGATACGTGCCGGATATGTACGCCGCCAAGTCGCGGCCTGAGGCTAGATGCATCAGCAGCCTGATGCATCTCTCTCTCTCTCTCTCTCTCTTCGGGTTTAGGGCCGGCCGCTAGCCGCCGCGCCGCGGCGCGCTCGGGCCGTCCAAACTCCCCCCGCGCGGGGGGTGGCTGTTAGATGCCCGCGCGCGTGGAGCCGGCGGTGGAGGTCCTCAGCGGCCGTGGGGTGCCGCGCGCGCAGGTCGTGGAAGTCCAGCGCTCGCGACTGCTGGCCGCGGCGGTTGGCAGCCTCGAGGAGGTCGGCTATGCGCGCACGACGGTCGCGAGCATCACCGACCGTGCGCGTGTTTCGCGCCGCACGTTCTACGAGCTGTTCGCCAACCGCGAGGAGTGCCTGGCCGCGATCCTGGAGGACGTCGTCGGCGCGATCGGCGAGGAGCTCGCCGCCGCGGGCTTGGAGCGCCTGGAGTGGCGCGAGCGGATTCGCGGTGGGCTGTGGACGATTCTCGCCTTCCTCGATCGCGAGCCGGCGCTGGCGCGGGTCTGCGTCGTGCAGGCGCTGCGCGGCGGCCCCGAGGTGCTCGAGCGCCGCGAGCGGATTCTGGCGCGTCTGGCCGCCGCCGTGGACGAGGGCCGCCTGGAGGGCGCCCGCGGCGCGCAGTGCACGCCGCTGACCGCGGAGGGCCTGGTCGGCGCGGCCTTCACGATCGTCTACGCGCGGTTGCTGCGCGGCGCGCATCCGCCGCTTACCGATTTGTTGGGCGAGCTGATGGGAATGATCGTGCTCCCCTACCTGGGTGCGGGGGCGGCGCGGCGCGAGCGGGCCCGCGTGGTGCCCGCCATCCCTACGCGTGCCCCCCGCGAGCCCAAGCGGGCCGCGATGGCCACGGACGATCCGCTCGGGGGTGTGACGATGCGCCTGACCTACCGCACCGCCCGCGTCCTGGAAGGGGTCGCGGATCATCCCGGGGCGTCCAACCGCGCGATTTCCGACCACGCCGGGATCAGGGACCCGGGGCAGGTCTCAAAGCTGCTGCGGCGCCTGGAGAGCCTCGGATTGCTCGCCAACAGTGGCGCGGGTCGCACCAAGGGCGAGCCCAACGCCTGGGCGCTCACCGCGAAGGGTGAGCAGGTCGCCCGCAGCCTCCGCGCGCACAGCGCCCCCCACGAGCGGCGGGCCGCGTGATGCCCCGGTCGTTTTCATCCGTCGCGAGGGCGCCGGTAGTCGCAGTACACGCCGCGCGTGGACGGGACCTGCCCAACCGGCAACGACTTCACAACACCAACCAAGGAGAACAGGTGCAACCCACAGTGAACATCACGAAGCCCGCCGTCGCATCGAAGACCGGTCGCTTCGCGCTGCTCGGTGGCGTGCACCGCGTTCCAGGGAGTGGTGCGCCCACGCGCGGCCTGGCCGCCGTGTCCTTCGTGGCTCGTTCCCTCGTGGTCCTCTGTGCGCTCGCTGCGCTTCTCGCAATCTCCGCCGCCACCGCCCACGCCGAAGCGCCCCGGCTGATCTCCGCTGGCAGTTTCCCGGCCACGCTGCCGTTGGGTGTCGCGGTCGATAACTCTGGTGGCGCGTCGAGCGGTGATGTGTATGTCGCGGCGTTGGGGGCGGCGAACATCGACAAGTTCGATGGCTCGGGCAAGTTGATCTCGCCGCCTTCGCCGTTTGGTGAAGGGAATTTCTCCGGTGCGGCGGTGAACCCGACCAACGGCGATGTATATGTCCTGACCGCCGTCGCAAACGAAGCCGGGAACGTCACGGTCAACGCGTATGACCCGAGCACGGGCGCTCCGGTGGGAACGCCGTTTGAAGTGCCGGCTTCGAAAAATCTCCAAGCCTTTTACACGGTCGTGCAGATCGCGACGGACGCGGCGGGGAATGTGTATGTGCCGGTCGCGCCGCAGAACGAGGTGTTGGAGTACAGCGAAAGCAAGACCGAACCCGGGAAATGGGAAGTGATAAAGACGTTCACGGGCGGGTCGGGTGCGGGCGCGTTGAAGGGCCCGACGGGTGTCGCTGTCGACTCTTCGGGTGATCTGTGGGTCGCTGATTCGGCCAACAACCGGATCGAGGAGCTCAGCCCGGCGGACGTCCAGCTCGCGCAGATCAGGAGCGAAGGGGTGCAGGACGCGATCGCGCTCGACGGTCACGGGGACGTGTTTGCGATCGTCAAGAACGGTGTGGATTTCTGCGGCTCGGTTAATGAAGCGCCGCCGTGCTCGCATCTGGTGGAGTACGACGCCGCGGGGGTGCAGGTCGCGGATGTCGGCGCCGGCTCCTTCGAAACCGGGAACGGCCCGATCCAGCTGCCGCCGATGGTGGCGGTGAGCCAGGCGGCGGGTCTTGTGTACGTGACCGATGCCAAGGGGGAAAAGGTGTGGATCTTCGCGCTGCCCACCGCCCCGCGTGTGGAAAACGACGTGTCCGCCGAAGTTACGACGTCTGAAGCGAAGCTCGGCGCGCTCGTGGACCCCGGCGGGATCGCGACGAGCTACCGTTTCGAATACCTCACCGAAGCGGCATTCCAGGCTGACGGGGACAGCTTCTCTGGTCCCGAACACGCGATCTCCGTTCCGTTCCCCGAAGGCAGCGTCGGGGAAGGCCTCACCTCGCGCACGGTGTGGGCGGCGGCGAGTGGTCTGGCGCCGGGCACGACCTACCATTACCGGGTCGTCGCGACGAGCGAACTGGCCCCGGAAGGCGTCGCGGGTACCGATCAGACGTTCACGACCGAGACCGCTGAACAGGCCGCGTGTCCGAACGAAGCGTTCCGTGGCGGGTTCTCCGGGGCGCTGCCGGACTGTCGCGCGTATGAGCTCGTGACGCCCGCGACCAAGACCTCCGTGCAGATCCTGGGCGTCCAGGCAGTGGAAGCGGCTGAAGGCAACGCGATCGGGTTCTCAACGCATGAGCCGCTGCCGGACGCGCCGACGGGCGGCCCTGATTACGTGGCGAGGCGTGGTGCGGATGGCTGGAGCTCGGAAGACATCCTCCCGCTGGAATCCTATACAGGATCGCTGTGTTTCGAAAGAAACCAAGTGCGGGCGTTTTCGGATGACCTGTCGAGGGCTCTCAGCAGCTTTGGTCACGATACGCGCGCGTCCGAGCCCGGCGGCTCGGAACTGGAAGCGCAGGAATGTAACGCGGAAGGGTTGCAGGTTGTGCCTGGTGAACCGGTGGGTTATGACAATCTGTTGTTGCGCGACAACACGACCGGCTCCTTCCAACTGGTCAATGCTCCCCCGGTGGGTGTGACGCCGGCCGATGCGCATTTCGAGGGTGCTTCGGCGGATCTCAGCCATGTGGTGTTCAGTGAGCTCGCGGTGTTGGCGCCGGGAGCGCCGTTTGCGAGTAAGGGTGGTCCGGAAGACCTGTATGAATGGGATGAAGGCGCGCTGCGGCTGCTGACTATGCTGCCGGGTGAGATCCCTGCGGAAGGGGCGCTCCCCCAAATATCCAATGGCAGCCGGCCGATCTCTGAAAAGGGTTCGCATATCGTGTTCACCTCGGGTGGGGGCCTGTATGTGCGTGTGGATGGGTCCAGCACCATGCAGGTCGATGCCTCGCAGGTCGGGGGCGCCGGTGGCGGCGGGTCTTTTCAGGCGATCAGCGCGGACGGTTCTACGGTCCTCTTCACCGATGAAAACCAGCTTACGCCGGGCTCGACCGCGGAATCTGGCAAACCGGACCTGTACGAGTGCGTGTTGCCCGAAGGCGCCTCGCGCTGTGAACTTAGCGATCTGACGGTCGCTAAGGCGGCCGAACCCGCCGATGTGCAGCGAGTGTCGGTGTTTGGCAGCAAGGACAGCTCGCACGTGTACTTCACCGCGAGGGGCGTGCTCGCGAAAGGCGCGCAAGCAGGCCAGGAAAACCTGTACATGTGGGATGCCGGCACGACGACGTTCATCGCTACGCTCGGAAGCGGCGAAGGTGTAGGGGCGGTTTCGCCCGATGGGACGTGGTTCGCGTTCGAGTCGATCAAGAGCTTGACTGGCTATGACAACATCGTGCCTGGCGGTGGTCCGGCCTCTGAGGTATTCCTCTACGGCGCTGGATCTGATTCCCACCCGCCTACGCTGGTGTGTGCGTCGTGTAACCCGAGCGGCGAAGCGCCCGTGGGTGGGGCGAGTTTCGGATCCAAGGGTCCTTCGGGGCGTCCCCTTTCGGATGGTGGCCGTTTGTTCTTTGAGACGGACGAGGCGTTGGTGCCGTCGGACACGAACAGTCAGCTCGACGTGTATGAGTACGAGGATGGCCGGCAGTCGCTGATCTCCTCGGGGACGAGCCCCCGCGAATCGACGTTCGAGGGCGCGAGCGAAAGCGGGGATGACGTGTTCTTTCTCTCCCGTCAGCAGCTGTTGCCGCAGGACGACACGGGTGGAGAAGCGAGCGTGGTCTATGACGCGCGCGTTGGTGGTGGCTTCCCGCCCGCGGCGCCACCGCCGTCATGTACGACCGCTGATGCCTGTCGTGTCCCGGTCTTGCCGTTGCCGGCGGTCTTTGGCGCGCCGGCGAGCGCGACGTTCTCCGGTGCGGGGAACCTCACGCCGGCGCCGCCGGCGGTCGTCAAGACGGCCACGAAGAAGACCGTGAAGTGCAAGCAGGGCCTTGTGAGGAAGAAGATCAAGGGGAAGACCAGCTGCGTCAAGAAGCAGGCGCGAAAAGCCGGCAAAGCCGCCCATGCAAACAGGAAAGGCCACTGACCATGCGCTCCAAGACCTTCACCGCAGCGCTCTCGCTGGCAACGACCCTCCTCGTGGCGATGGGCGCGGGCGCCTCCCCGGCCCTGGCCGGAGAAGCCCACCCCTTCCTCGAACCGCTCGGTGGGAGCTTCAGCCCCGATACCTTCACGACCCCGAACGGCATCGCGATCGACGAATCCACTGGTGATGTATACGTAGCCGACCTGGGCAGCAGCACGGTCCCCCAGTCGGTCTCCAAGTTCGACTCCGCGGGCAAGCCGGTCGAAAGCTGGGGCACGAAAGGAGTGATCGACGGCAGCACCACAAAAGCTGGACCGTTCGCGTTCCCCACCGCAGCGCGCGGGACTCCCGCCGCGATCGCGGTCGACAACTCCACCAACCCCGCCGACCCTTCCGCCGGTGACCTATACGTGATGGACGCGGGGCACGGCGTGATCGACAAGTACAACGCGGAAGGCAAATACCTCAGCCAGATCGCTGGGTACCCACCCGCTACGGGGTTAACCGAACGCGAACTGCTTGGGCTGGCCGTGGACGCGAGCGGAGTGGTCCGAGTCTCGTTCAGCATCGCCACCGAAAACACCCAGCAGGGGGACTATGTGGCGGTTGATGAGTTCAATGACTCTCTCGTGAATCACCTGGTTGCCACACAGAGGAACCCGGGGGGCCCCGGCCAAGCGGGTATGCCGAAGCAGCTGCCGGAAGCTGAGGGCTTCGCCGTCGGCCCTACAGGCGATGACTTTCTGCTCTATGGAGGGTCGTGTTCGTGTGCGGCGGCGGTTGGGCAGCAGCTCGCGGGGCTCGGTTCGCTCGACAACGCAGGGTCCGGTGACGTCGCGCTCGCCGCAGATCCCGCGACGGGCCACGTGTACGTCGAGAGCCAGTCCTCACTGGATTCCGTCACGGAGTGGGACACGGGCGCTATGAATGGCAGCACCTTGCTCCCGGGCGCCACCAATTATTTCGCGGGTGTTGGGGTGCCGGTTTCGAGCTTTGGCTCGCAGTTGTCTGGTTCTTCGGGGCAGGGCGGTGTCGCGGTCAACGGCGCCAGCGGCGATATCTATGTGGCTGACCCGGGCGCGGGCAATGCGGGCGAAGGGAAGGTGTATGTGTTCGGCAGCGACGCGCCGGCTGTCATGGTTGGCGCGGCGACGGGCGTGAGCAAGGAAGCCGCGACGTTGAGCGGGACGGTGAACCCGCGCGGCGCCGCTGTCGCCTCGTGCGAGTTCGAATATGGGGTCGCGAACGAATTCGGGCAGGTCCTGAATGGCTCCTATGAACATAGTGTCGCCTGCGCACCGGGAGCGTCCGCGATCGGCACGGGGGATAGTCCGGTGGCGGTGTCCGCCGGTATCCCGGGCCCTGAAGAGCCTCCGCTCCAGGCGGGGTTGTTGTATCGCTTCCGGTTGAAGACGGAAAACGCGAGTGGTACGGGTGAAAGCAGCGGGCTGTTCGGGACGCTCGGTGAAGGGTTCGGGGTGAAGACGTTCGAAAGCTCGTTCCTCAACGAAGACGGCAGCCCCGATACGCAGGCGGGCTCGCACCCGTACGAGTATGTCAACAATTTCGAATTCAACTCGCATTTCGAGCGCACGGAAGCGAACGCTGATTCGCGCTGGGTGCAGGAGCCCAACGGCACGTTGAGGGACCTGTATGTGGACCTCCCGCCCGGGGTGGTCGGCGACCCCAACGCGACGGCAACGAAGTGCACGCTGAACCAGCTGGATGAAGAGGGCTTGCGTGGGGCGGCGGGCTGTCCGCCTGCGGCGGCGCTCGGCCACCTGGTCCTCAGATGGAGCGATTCGATTGCTGACGGGAAATTTGGGACTGATGAACCTGTGTTTAGTATGGTGCCGCCGCGTGGTGTCGCGTTGCAGCTCGGCACCAATTACATCGCAACCAACCTATTCATCAACAGTGGCTTGTTGGCGGGTGGTGATTATCCGATCCAGTCGACGTTGAAAGATATTCCGCCGGCGGCGCCGGTGTTGAAGAGCCGGCTGACGATCTGGGGCGAAGCGGGCCGCGAAGCGGTCCTCGAAGCCGAAAAGGAAGTCAGCGAAGGCGGAGGAGAGGGGGCACAGCATAGGCTCGAAGAGGCGAAGGCGAGGCTGAAGCCGTTCTTTACGTTGCCGACGGGTTGTCGTGGCCCGTTGCGCTCGACGATCGAAGTGGATTCGTATCAGGAACCGGGGAGGATGGTGAAAGAAGAATATCTTTCGAAGAACGGTGCGGGTACGCTGGTCGGGTTGACCGGTTGTTCGAAGTTGCGGTTTCCGCCGTCGGTCAGCGTGGAACCGGATACGACGAACGCGAGCAGCAGCTCGGGTTTGACTGTCGGTGTGGATGTGCCGCAGGCGGCGGCGCAGAACCCGGATGGGTTGGCGGAGTCCGGGTTGCGTGATACGACGGTCGCGTTGCCGGCGGGTGTCGCGATCAACCCGTCCGGTGGCGATGGGTTGGAAGCGTGCTCGGAGGGCCTGGCGGGTTTTGAAGTCGGTCGTGGCGTGAACGGCAGCGGCTTCGAAGAATTCAACCGGGGGTCCGAACCGGGTGTGTTGACGCCGTTGTTCAGTCCGGCGGCGATCGAATCGTTGCAGCCGGGCTTGAGCTTGTGCCCGGATGGGTCGAAGGTCGGGACGGTCAAAATCAAGACGCCGCTGCTCGAACACGAACTGGAAGGGTCGGTGTACCTCGCCAGCCAAGGCGCGAACCCGTTTGGGAGCCTGCTCGCGATGTACCTGATGGTCGAAGACCCCTACTCGGGCAGCACGATCAAGCTGACCGGCGAAGTGCGGCTCTGTGAAGCCGTGGGGCAGGTGATCGAAGGTATGTCTTGTCAGGGGTTGGGTCAGATCGTCGCGACGTTCAAGAACACGCCGGATCAGCCCTTCGAAGGCTTGGAGCTGCACTTCTTCGGCGGGGAACGTGCGCCGCTGGCGACCCCCTCGCGCTGCGGGACGTACACGACGCGCGCTTCGTTCACGCCGTGGGACGGCAACGGGCCGGAAAACAGGTCCTCGACGTTCCAGATCGAACACGGCCCGGGCGGCGGCCCGTGCCCCGGTGCGAGCTTGCCGTTCAACCCGTCTGTGACTGGTGGTGCGACGAACATTCAGGCGGGTGCGTTCTCGCCGTTGACGGTGACCGTGAACCGCAAAGACGGCGAACAGAACCTAAAGTCGATCGTCGCGAAACTACCCCCGGGCCTGTCCGGTGTGCTGACGGGTGTCGAACTGTGCCCCGAACCAAAGGCCAACGAAGGATTGTGCGGGGAAAACAGCAAGATCGGCGAAGCGACGATCAGCGTCGGTGTCGGCAACCAACCCTACACCGTCACCGGCGGGAAGTTCTACCTCACCGGCCCCTACAACGGCACCAGTGCTTGCACGGTCGGGGAAGCGGGTTGCGCACCGTTCGGCGTGACGTTCGAGGTGCCCGCAAAGGCCGGCCCGTTCGACCTTGAGAACACGAAGAGCAACCATCCTCCGTGCGACTGTGTGGTCGTCAGGGGCAAGATCGAACTGAACCCGATCACGTCCGCGCTCACGATCACCTCGAACCCGGCGGGGTCCCCGGACTCGATCCCGACGAGCATCGAAGGGATCCCCTTGGAAATCCAGCACATCAACGCCACCACCACGCGCGGGAACTTCCAGTTCAACCCGACGAACTGCGAAAAGATGTCGCTCGAAGGAACCGTGCAACTGAGCGAAGGCGGCACGAGCACGATCTCCACGCCGTTCCAGGTCACGAACTGCGCCGCGCTGAAGTTCGAACCAAAATTCAGCGTCTCGACATCCGCTAAAACGAGCCGCACGGAAGGGGCGGGCCTGACCGCGAAGCTGACCTACCCAAGCGTGCCGCAAGGCACCGACGCGGACATCGTCAGGGTCAAAGTCGAACTCCCCAAACAGCTCCCCAGCCGCTTGACGACGCTGCAGAAGGCGTGCACTGCCACGCAGTTCGAATCCAACCCCGCCGGGTGCCCCGCGGCGTCGAAGATCGGCTACGCGACCGTGCACACCCCGCTGATCCCAGTCCCGTTGCAGGGCCCAGCGATCTTCGTCAGCCACGGTGGGGAAGCGTTCCCGTCGCTGACGCTGGTACTGCAGGGCTACGGCATCACGATCGACCTCGTCGGCACCACCGACATCAAGAACGGGGTCACCTCAACAACATTCAAGACGGTCCCCGACCAGCCCTTCTCGAGCTTCGAACTGACGCTCCCCGAGGGGTCCTACTCCGCGCTGACGACCGCCGGGAACCTCTGCACCGCAAAGAGCCTCACGATGCCAACGGAATTCATCGCCCAGAACGGAGCCGAACTCCACCAGAGCACCAAGATCACCGTCACCGGCTGCCCCAAGCACAAGAAGACCGCCCACAAGAAGAAGCACAAAGGCAAGACCAAGCGCAAGCACGGGCAGCCCAAGAGGCGCAGGACGCGGTGAGCCGGCGGCGGCGCAGTTGGGTTTTGGCCTCGGCGGCCCGGGGGGGCGGGGTCGCGGACGCCGCCATCCGCGCGGGGCGCTAGCCTCCACGAGGTGACCCGTGAGCAGGTATACGAGCTGATCCGCGACCACCTCGCCGACGAGCTCGACATCGACCCCGATGAGATCGGGGAGGAGAGCCGCTTCAAGGAGGATCTCGAGGCCGACTCGCTGGACCTGTACACGCTCGTGCAGGAGCTGGAGGACACCTATGGGGTGCAGATCTCCGACGAGCGGGCCGTGGAGATCAAGACGGTGGGGCAGGCGGTGGACTTCGTGCTGGCGCAAGCCCCCGCCGAGGTTTGATGCGCGCGGATGAAGCTGCTGAGTGCGCTCTTGGAGGAGCTTCCCGAGGAGCTGTCCCGCCAGGTTTTCACGCACGCCTCGTGGAGCGAGCGGCGCAGCGACTCCTACGTGCGCCTCGCCTTCCTCGGCGACTCCGTGCTGGGGCTGGCCGTCACCGCTCACCTCTACCCGCGCCTGGAGGCCGAGCGCTTCGGCGCCGGGCGGCTGACCAAGATCCGCGCCCAGGCAGTCTCCGGACCCTCCTGCCGGGCGGTCGCCGAGCGCCTGGCGGTACCGGAGCAGCTGCGCGCTGCCGCACCGGCGGGGGTGCAGGAGAACGCGGTGCTGCTCGGCGCCACCGAGCGGGTGCTGGCCTCGGTGATCGAGGCCGTGATCGGGGCCTGTTATCTGCAATTCGGCTACGAGCGCACCGCGGAGGCGGTGGTCGAGGCGTTTCGACCGGAGATCGAGCAGGCGCTGGAGAACCCCGTGGACTTCAAGTCCACGCTGCAGGAGCTGCTCGCCCAGCGCGGGGAGCTCGTCACCTACGAGGTGACGGCCGAGCACGGCCCTCCACACGAGCGCACCTTCGAGGTGGCCGCCACGGTGGACGGCCGTCCGCTCGGCAGCGGCGCCGGGCGCAGCAAGAAGCACGCCGAGCAAGAGGCTGCTCGCGAGGCCGTGGAGCGGCTGCAAGCATGACCGTCCTGAGCCCGCAGGGCAAGCTGGGCAAGGACGCAGGAAGCGAAGTGTGCTGTGCACACGAGCGACCGAGGACGCCGATCCAGCGCCGACATGCGGGCTCAGGGCCGTGTATCTGAAGTCGCTCACGCTGAAGGGCTTCAAGTCCTTTCCCGACCGCACGCGCCTGGATTTCGGCCCCGGCGTCTCCGTCGTGGTGGGGCCCAACGGGTCGGGCAAGTCCAACATCACCGACGCCGTGTTGTGGGCGATGGGCGAGCAGTCCCCGCTCGCGGTCCGTGGGCAGTCGATGCAGGATGTGATCTTCGGTGGTGGCCGTGGCGTGCAGGCCCGCAGCGCCGCCGAGGTCGAGTTCGTGCTCGACAACTCCGACGGCACTGTCGCGCTGCCACTCACCGAGATTTCGATTCTGCGCCGCCTGCACCGCTCTGGCGAGGGCGAATACCGCCTCAACGGCGCTCGCTGCCGGCTCGTCGACGTGATCGAGGTGCTCTCCGACACCGGCCTTGGCAAGGAGACCCACTCGGTCATCTCCCAGGGCCGCGTCGATGCGATCGTCAACTCCAAGCCGCGCGACCGTCGCCTCTTGATCGAGGAGGCCGCCGGCCTCGGCAAGCATCGCAAGCGCCGCCGCCGCGCCCAACTGAAGCTCGAACGCACCCAGGGCAACCTCGACCGGGCGCTTGACGTCGAGCGCGAGGCCCGTTCGCGGCTGCGTCCGCTCAAGCGCCAGGCCGAGGCCGCCGAGTTGCATGCGCGCCTGGAGCGCCAGTCGCTCGAAGCGCGCCTGCTCTTGGCGCGTGAGGCGCTGCGGGTTCGTCGCCTGGAGCTAACTGGCGCCGAGGCCCATGTGCAGGCGGCCCGTGCCGCGCGCGCGGAGGTCGAAGGTGGTCTGCAGGAGGTCGTCGCGCGGCGCAGCCTGGCCGAGCGCGCGCTGGCCGAGCGCTCGGCCAGCCACGACGAGCTCTCCCGGCGTGCGTTGCACGCCGGCGCCGCCGCTGAGCGGCTGCAACTGCGCCACGAGCAGGCCCTCACCACAGCCGCCGGCCTGGCCGAGCGGATGCAGCGCTCCGCGCGCGAGATCGAGCTGCTTGAGGAGGCCTCCACGGAGGGTGAGAGCGGAATTCTCGACGCTGACGGGGAGCAGCGCATCGGCGCGATCGAGCGTGAGCTGGTCGAGCTGGAGCACGAGCGCGAGCAGCAGCTGGAGCGCGAGCTCGCCGAGCTGGAGCGCTCCCGCGAGGCCGCCGCCACCGAGGTCGCCGAGCTCGACGCCGTGCTCGCCGAGGCCCGCGAGGGGCGCGAGGCCGCCGACGAGCAGGCCGAGGAGGCCCGCGGTGTCCTGCGCGAAGCCGAGCGTGCGGTCGAGGTCGCCCGTCGCGACGCCGCCCGCGTGGGCTCCGAGCTGGCCGCCGTCAACCAGTTCCTGCGTTCCTCCGTGATCGGCCGGGCCGCCGATGGCAAACGCGACGGTGCCTCTGGCGATGGCACTCCGGGTGCGCTGAGCGAGGCGCTACGCGTCGAGCCGGGCTACGAGCTCGCGCTTGCCGCCGCGCTCGGTGGGCGCCTCGACGCGGCGCTCGTACCCGACCTGGCCGGCGCCGCCGCGCTGCTCGACTGCGCTGGGCCCGACGGTGCGATGGCGCTGCTGGCCGAAACGGGGATGCTGGCCGAACGGGGGATGCTCGCCGGAGGCGAGGGTCTCCCCGCCGCGGTCGAAGGCGAGTGTCTCCCGGCTTCGGCGGATCGGCGCTTCTCGGATACCGCGCCGCTCGACGCGTCCGCGCCCCCCGCTCCCGGCGCGCGTCCCCTGATCGAGCTGGTGGACGGGCCTGCACCGATGCTTGAGCTCGCGCGGCGGCTGCTCGCCGACGCGTGGGTGCTGGAGCGCCTGGAGGATCTCCCTCGCGACTTCGCCGGTGTCGCCGTCACGCCGCGCGGGCGCGTGTGGTTTGCCGCCCTGGGTGAGGTGCGCCAGATCGCCGAGGGCGGCTCCGAGCGGGTTCTCGCCCGTCGCAACGAGCGCGAGCAGTTGATCCTCGCCTCCGAGGCCGCCGCCGCCGCCGAGCACGCCGCGCGCGGCGTGGCCGAGCAGGCGCAGGAGAGCGCGGCCGCCACCGATCTCGCGCGCGAAGAGGCCGACGGCGAGCTGCGCGAGGCTGCGCGCGCTCATGCGCGCGCGCTCGAGCAGGAGCGCCACGCCAGCTGGGTGATCGAGCAGCGCCGCGCTGCCCCCGAGCAGGGGCCGCTCGCGGTGCGCCGTGCGCAGTTGGAGGGCGAGCTCGCCGCCGAGCGCCGCGCGGCCGAGCGCCTCGCGCGCGAACACGCCGAGCGGCTGGAGCGTCTCGGGCGTCTGCGCGCCCAGCATGCCGCCGATACCGCCCTCGAGCCGCTCGCCGAGCGGCTCGCCGTGGCGCTGCACGCCACCGGGGAGGCGGTCGCGGCGCGTGCCACCGAGCTTCAGCTGGAGCTCGACACCTACCGCGCCGCCGGCGAGGCGATGGCCGCCGAGCTGCGCGCCTGCGCTGCTCAGGAGGCCGAGATCCAGGCGCGCCTGCGCACGCAGGGCGAGGCGGTCACCGCCGCCGAGGTCTCCGCGCAGCGTTTGCGCGACCACACCGAGGAGGCCGCTTTGGAGCTGCGCACCGTGCGCGCCGAGTTGGAGCTGCCCACGGCTGAGGGCACGGCTGAGGGCACGGCGGAGGAGGACGATTCGGGTTCGGAGGTTCCCGCTGCAGGCGCGGAGAGCGAGGTGGAGGGTGAGACTGACGGGGAGCGCGATCTGGAGGTCGTGGAGGCGCTGGACGAGGACCCCGAGCCGCTCGACGCTGAGCAGGTGCAGGCGCTCACCGCCCGCCTGGAACGTCTGCGCCGCCGCCGCGAGCAGCTGGGGCCGGTCAACCCGCTCGCCCAAGAGGAGTACGCCGAGGCGCTGGCCCACGTCGAGGAGCTCGAGGCCCGCCGCAGCGACCTGGAGACCGCGTTGCGTGAGCTACGCACCCTGATCCGCGACACCGACCGCCAAATCCACGAGACCTTCCGCGCCACCTTCGAGGCCGCCGCGCGCAACTTCGAGGAGCTCGCACGTGACCTCTTCCCCGGCGGCAGCGGCCGCCTGCGGCTCGTCAAGGACGCGCTCGTCCCCCGGCCGGTGCTCGGCGGCCAGCCGCTGCCTGAGGGTGGCGCGGGCGACGGCTCCGGCAATGAGGGCGACAGCGAGGCCGCCGCGGAGCGCGAGGAGCAGCGAGGCGTGATCGTGGGTGCCGCCGCCGAGAGCGGCGGTGCCGACGGCAACGGGACCGCCGAGGGCGCGGCCGGGGATGGCGGGGATGGGCAGGACGGGGACTCCCCATACAACGCCGGCTCGGGCTACGACCCCGATGAGGACCGATCGGAGATCGGCCAGCAGGGCGTCGAGATCGAGATCACCCCCGCCGGCAAGTCCACCAAGCGCCTCTCGCTGCTCTCAGGTGGCGAGAAGTCGATGACCGCGCTCGCCTTTCTGTTCGCGGTGTTCCTCGCGCGGCCCTGCCCCTTCTACATCCTCGACGAGGTCGAGGCGGCACTGGACGACCTCAACCTCGAGCGCTTCCTCGCGCTGCTGCGCCGCTACGCCGACCGCGCTCAGTTCATCGTGATCACCCACCAAAAGCGCACGATGGAGGCCGCCGACTGGCTGTACGGGGTCTCGATGGCCGGCAACGGCGTCTCCAAGGTGCTCTCGCGGCGGCTGCCGCCGGCTGCGCAGGTGCCCTCGCCGGCTGCCGAGGCACCGCAGCCCGAGATGGTAGAGGCTGCCTAACGCTGTGCCACGCGACTGGAGCGACCTATTCATCACTGGCGAGCAGGCCCCCGGCGCCGCGAGCGGCGGCGATGGCTCGGAGCGCCGCGGCTTCTTCCGCCGCCTGCGCGAGAACCTCTCAAAGACCCGCCAGGCGCTCGGCGGCGAGATCCACGCCACGCTCTTTCAAACCCTCGACGAGCACACCTGGGAGCGTCTCGAGGAGGCGCTGATCATGGCCGACGTCGGCGCCACCGCCACCGCCGCGGTCGTGCAGACCCTCGAAGGCGAAGCGCTCGAGGGCGGACTGAGCGGGGGCGAGGCGCTGACGGAGCGGCTGATCGCGCTGCTCGCCGACACCGCCCGCGTGGGCGAAGGGCGCATCGACATCCGCGCCCACCCCACGGTGATCCTCGCGGTGGGTGTCAACGGCACCGGCAAGACCACGACGATCGGCAAGCTCGCCTGGCACCTGCAGCGGGAGCTCGGGCGCAGCGTGCTGCTCGCCGCCGCCGACACCTTCCGTGCGGCAGCCACCGAGCAGCTGCAGGGATGGGCGCAGCGAGCCGGCTGTGAGATCGTCACCGGTCCAGAAGGCTCCGACCCCGGTGCTGTTGCGTTCGAGGCCGTTGCGCGCGCCCGAAGTGAGGACCTCGACGTGGTGATCGTGGACACCGCCGGGCGCCTGCACACCCAGGACGACCTGATGGCCGAGCTCGCCAAGGTGCGGCGCGTGATCGCGCGGGTGGGTGGGACCGAATACGGAGGTGCGCCGCATGAGACGCTGCTCACGGTCGATGCCACGACCGGGCAGAACGGGCTGCGCCAGGCGCGCGTCTTCGCCGAGTCGGCGCAGGTCGGGGGTATCGTGCTCACCAAGCTCGACGGCACCGCGCGCGGCGGCATCGCCCTGGCGATCGCCCGCGAGCTCGGTATCCCGGTGAAGCTGATCGGCGTCGGCGAGTCGCTGGAGGACCTCCGCCCGTTCGACCCCGACGAGTTCGCGCGCGCGTTGATCGCGGCATAGGCCCTCGGGTGCGGCAAACCGCCCGCGCGGTGCGATAATCGGACTATGGACGCGTGGATCGTTTGGACCGTGGCGGCCTGCGTGCTGGGCGCGGGGGAGCTGCACACCGGCGGGTTCTTCCTCGCGCCGTTCGCGATCGGGGCGCTGATTGCGGCGCTCGTAAGCCTCGCTGGCCTTGGTCTGCCGCTGGCGCTGGTCGTCTTCCTGGTCGCCTCCCTACTGGTGCTGCTCACCCTGCGCCCCCTAGCCCGGCGCCACCTGCAGCACCCCCCCCGGATTCGCACCGGCGCGGCGGCGCTGATCGGAAGTGACGCGATCGTGCTCGAGCGGATCGCCAACGATGAGGGCGTTGGCTGCGTGCGGATCGGCGGCGAGGTGTGGACGGCGCGCAGTTACGCCGAGGACGAGGTGATCCCCGCCGGCGAGCGGGTGCAGGTCGTGGAGATACGCGGGGCCACCGCGCTTGTAATGCACTGACCACTCAACTCAACAGGTACTGAAAGGCAAGTGAACCCCCCATATGGTCGCCATCATCGTCGTCGTCGTGGTCGTGCTGTTCGCGCTGGTCGTGGCAGCTCGCACGATTCGCGTCATCCCCCAGGCGCGCGCGGGGGTGGTCGAGCGCCTCGGCCGCTACAGCCGCACATTGGAGCCCGGTCTCGCGATCGTCACGCCGTTCGTCGACCGCGTCAAGCCGTTGGTGGACCTGCGCGAGCAGGTGGTCAACTTCGCGCCGCAGTCGGTCATCTCCGAGGACAACGTCGTGGTGGGGATCGAGACGGTCCTGTACTTCACGATCACCGACCCGCGCTCGGCCACCTATGAAATCGCCAATCCGCTGCAGGCGATCGAGCAGCTCACGGTGACCACGCTGCGCAACGTGATCGGCGGGCTCACGCTGGAGGCCACGCTGACGGCCCGCGAGAACGTCAACACCGAGCTGCGCACGGTGCTCGACGAGGCCACCGGCAAGTGGGGCATCCGCATCAACCGCGTGGAGATCAAGTCGGTCGACCCACCGGCGGACATCCGCTCCGCGATGGAGAAGCAGATGCGCGCCGAGCGCGATCGCCGCGCGGCGATCCTCACGGCCGAAGGCGAGAAGCAGGCGCAGATCCTCACCGCGGAGGGCGAGCAGCAGGCGGCGGTGCTCACCGCCGAGGGCGCGCGCCAGGCTGCAATCCTGCGTGCCGAGGGCGAAGCGAAGGCGATCGATACCGTCTTCAAAGCGATCCACGAGGGACGCCCCACGCGCGACCTGCTCAGCTACGAATACCTGCAGATGCTGCCCCAACTCGCCGAAGGCGACGCCAACAAGGTGTTCGTCATTCCCTCCGAGTTCGCCCAGGCCTTCGGAGGCATCGGCGAGACCCTGGCGCGTCGGGTCAAGGAGGATTCCTCGGGCGAGTCCGGCCAGAAGAGCTGAACCCCTCGATGTTCGACTCGCTCGCCGAGAAGCTCCAGGCCACGCTCTCGGACGTCCGCCAGCGGGGGACGCTGACCGAGCAGGACATCGACCGCGCGCTGCGCGAGATCCGCCTCGCGCTGCTGGAGGCGGACGTCAACTTCAAGGTGGTCCGCGGGTTCACCGCTGAGGTGAAGGAGCGCTGCCTGGGAGCGGAGATCGTCGGCAGCCTCAACCCCGGCCAGCAGGTCGTGAAGATCGTCGCCGAGCAGCTCACCGAGCTGATGGGTGGCGAGTCCCAGGAGCTGCGCTTCGCGCCCACCCCGCCGACCGTGATCCTGCTCGCCGGTCTGCAGGGTTCTGGCAAGACGACCGCGGCGGCGAAGCTCGCGCGCTACCTGCACGAGCACCACGACTCCTCCGTGGCGCTCGCCGCCTGTGACACCTATCGCCCGGCGGCAGTCGAGCAGCTCGTGAAGATGGGTGCTCGCGCCGGCGCGGCCGTGTATGAGCGCGGCACCGAGCCCGATCCGGTCGAGATCGCCACGTGGGCGCTCGGACGGGCGCGGTCGGAGGGCAAGGACGTGCTGATCGTCGACACCTCCGGCCGGCTGCACGTTGACGAGCAGCTGATGGCGGAGTTGGTGCGCATCCATGCCGCGGTTGAGCCTCGCGACACGCTGCTGGTCGTGGACGCGATGACCGGCCAGGACGCCGTCAACGTCGCCGAGCAGTTCGCCGCGGCGGTGCAGTTCGACGGGGTCGTGATGAGCAAGCTCGACGGCGACGCCCGCGGCGGCGCGGCGCTGTCGGTCAAGGCGGTCACCGGCCGCCCAATCCTGTTCGCCTCGACCGGCGAGCACCTGGAGCAGTTCGAGCGCTTCCACCCCGACCGTATGGCCCAGCGGATCCTGGGTATGGGCGACGTGCTCAGCCTGATTGAGCAGGCCGAGCGCCAGTTCGACGAGCGCGACGCGGTGGAGCTGCAACGCAAGTTGCGCCGCAACGAGTTCGGCCTCGATGACTTCCTCGATCAGCTGAAGGCCGTGCGGAAAATGGGGCCGCTCACGAGCGTGCTGGGGATGATCCCCGGCCTCGGTGGCGCGCAGCTGCGTAACCTGAAAATGGACGAACGCGAGCTCGACCGCCTGCAGGCGATCATCCTCGCGATGACCCCGGAGGAGCGTCGCCGCCCCGAGCTGATCAAGGGCTCCCGGCGGCTGCGGATCGCGCGCGGCTCGGGCACCAACGTGCAGCAGGTCAGCCAGCTCGTCAAGCAGTTCGGTCAAATGCGCAAGGTGATGCGCCAGGTCGGCCGCGGCAAGATGCCCGACATCGGCGCGTTGATGCGCCAGGCGCGCTGAGTCTCGGGGTGTCTGCTGAGCCCGGCTGCGCTCGACCGGCTAAGCTTCCTCCGTTCCCTTCTAAACAAATTTGTTCAAATCGGAACGAATTTTGCTCAGCATCAAGCAGGACAATCTGCCCAACCACAACACAAACAAAGAGATCGAGAGAGGCAACACGTGTCGGTAAGGCTCAGGCTCACACGAGTGGGCGCCAAGAAGGACCCAATCTGGCGAGTGGTCGTCGCCGACCAGCGCTCCCCCCGGGACGGGCGTGTGATCGAGACGATCGGCCAATACAACGCGCAAACCAACCCATCGACGATCAAGATCGACGAGGAGCGCGCCCGCAGCTGGCTGGCTCGCGGCGCGCAGCCATCGGACACGGTCCGCAAGCTGCTGCGCACCCAGGGAATCGGCTCCTGACGCCGGGGCGCCCGAGAGCAATGGCGGCGGAGAGGGTGCAGGAGCTGCTGAGGTACCTCGCCGAGGGCTTGGTGGACGAGCCCGATGAGGTGTCGATCGAGCGCTTCGAAGAGGACGACGGCACCGTGATCCTGGAGCTGGCGGTGGCGCGGGAGGACTACGGCAAGGTGATCGGCCGCCACGGCCGCACCGCGCAGGCGCTGCGCACCGTCGTGAGGGCCGCCGCGGCGGAGGACAAGCGCCGTGTCGTCGTCGACATCGTCGATTGACTCGCAACTGGACGCGGGCCGCGTGGGTCGCCCGCACGGCCTCGACGGCAGCTTCTACGTGACCGGCGCCCGGCCGCGGCTGCTCGCGCAGGGCGGTGAGGTGACGGTCGCCGGCAGCGTCCGTCGGATCCTGCGCCGCGCCGGCGTCGAGCGACGCCCGATCGTGCGTCTCGAGGGCATTGAGGACCGCACCGCGGCGGAGGCGCTGCGCGGCCAACCGCTGACGGTGGCGCAGGCGCAGGCGCCCACGCTCGGGGCGGGCGAGTGGTGGGCACACGAACTGGAGGGTTGTCTCGTATGCGACGGCGACCGGCAGCTCGGCAGGGTCAGCGGCCTGCTGGAGTTGCCCTCCTGCGAGGTGCTGGACGTGCAGCGCGAGGACGGCCGCCAGCTGCTGGTGCCGATGGTCAGAGACGCCGTGCGCGACGTGGACGTCGCCGCGGGGCGCATCGAGGTGAGTCTCGACTTCCTGGGGGAGACGTGACGTGGAGGTAGATATCTTCACGCTGTTCCCCGGCTGGTTTGAGTGGTTCTACACCCAACGCCACGTCCGCAACGCGCAGGCGGCCGGCACTCGCGTGGAGTGCGTGGACATTCGCGAGCACACGCCGCTCACCGGTGGGCAGGTCGACGACACTCCCTTCGGAGGTGGGGCGGGGATGGTGCTGCGCGTGGACGTGATGGACGCCGCGCTACGCGCTCGCTACGGGGTCGACCCGGTGGAGCTGCGCGAGCAGCGGCGAGTGATCGCACTGACACCCACGGGACGGCTGCTCGACGACGGCTACGTGAGCGAGCTTGCGGCCGAGGGTGCTCTGACGCTGTTGTGCGGCCGCTACGAGGGTTTCGACGAGCGGATCGTCGAGCACCTCGCCGGCGAGACGCTCTCGATCGGCCGCTACGTTCTTTCCGGGGGAGAGCCGGCGGCGATGGTCGTGTGCGACGCGGTGCTGCGCAAGCTGCCGGGCGCATTGGGAGACGCCCACTCGGCCGTGGAGGAGTCCTTCAGTGAGGCGTTGGGGGGCGACCCCGAGTACCCCCACTACACGCGCCCCGCCGAGTACCGTGGGTGGCGCGTCCCTGAGGTGCTGCTCTCCGGCCACCACGAGCGCATCGAAAGCTGGCGGCGAGAGCGCAGCCGCGAACGGGCGGGGTAGCCCGGTGGCGCGGTTGGTCGGGGGCCGGGTGGCGGCGAGTGCGACGTCCTCCTTCGCGATCGTGGGGTCGCCGCGTGTCCGCTGGCGCGAGGCGAACCGCATCTCCGCTACCATTGCTGACCGCGCCGGACGCCGGAATCGGCTCCCTGAGGCGCGAGACCCCTCCCTGAACTCATGAGCAGCGTCATCGACACCCTCGAACGCGCGCAGCTGCGCCGCGTGCCCGACTTCGCGCCCGGCGATCGCGTCAAGGTGCACTTCCAGGTGATCGAGGGCACCCGCCGGCGCATCCAGGTATTCGAGGGGGTCGTCATCAAGCGCCAGGGCCACGGCGTGCGCGAGACGTTCACGGTCCGCAAGCAATCCTTCGGCGTCGGCGTGGAGCGCATGTTCCCGGTGCACTCCCCGAAGATCGAGCGCATCGAGCTCGCGGCGCGGGGAGACGTGCGGCGCGCGAAGCTCTACTACCTGCGCGACCGTGTGGGCAAGCGCGCCCGTGTGCGCGAGCGTCGCTACACCGGCCCGGAAGAGACGGTGCAACCGGGGTTGCTGCATGAGCCCGAGCCGGAAAGCCTGGCGACGGAGGCACAGGACGCGGAGCCACAGGACGCGGTACAGAACGGTTCGGCGGACGTGTCCGCCGGGGGGGAGCCTGACGCGCAGCCCGCCAGCTCGGATGAGGCGGAGCGCGCCGACGCGGCAACAGCGGCGGTGGATCAGGCCGATACCCCCGATGCCGGCGAGCAGTCCGCCGGCGACGCTCCGGCGTGAGCGCAATCCCCGAGGGGCTCGCGTGAGCGTACGTTCCACGAAGAAGGAAGCGAGTCTGGCCCGTCCGGGCACGCCCGGCGGCCCGGCGACGTCGATCGGCTCCGCCAACGGCGCCAAGAAGTCGAAATCGACCGCCGGCTCGCTGTTCGAGCTCGCGGCGATCATCGTGATCGCGGTGCTGCTGGCGCTTGGTATCCAGAGGTTCCTCGTCAAGCCCTACAAGATTCCGAGCGGCTCGATGGAACCGACGCTCACGATCGGCCAACGTGTGCTGGTCAACCGCCTCGGGATGACCCTCAACGGGCCCCACGTCGGAGAGATCGTGGTGTTCCACCCACCGAAGGGTGCCAAGGAACAGCGCTGCGGCCCCACCCACTACGAAGTCAGCCCGGGCGGCGCGCCCTGCGACCAGACCAACCCCGAAGAGGCCGGCGAAAACTTCATCAAGCGCATCGTCGCCGGTCCTGGAGACACGATCTACGTCAAGGAAGGCCACGCGATCGTCAACGGCAAGCGCGAGTCCGACTCCTACATCAAACCGTGCGGGGGGGTGCGGGAGTGCAACTTCCTCACCCCGATCAAGATTCCCGCCGGTCATTGGTTCATGATGGGGGACAACCGTGGCGAATCTGACGACAGCCGGTTCTGGGGACCCGTCCCCACCTCGTGGATCATCGGCGGGGCCTTCTTCACCTACTGGCCCCCCGACCGCATCGGGACGCTCTAAGGCCTCGAGTGCGTCCCGGGCCTCCGGGACCTCATCTGCGGCTGCCATCTCCGGCGGGCCGTCGGCCGCCGGGACCTCGCGCACGCGTCGTCGAGCGCGGCGCGCGTCGAGTGGGCGGCGGCTGTTCGCCTTCGACCGACGCCTCGGCGTGCGGCTGGTCGCGGGTGCGGACGAGGCCGGCCGCGGCTGTCTGGCGGGGCCGCTGGTGGCGGCGTGCGTGCTGTTCGACTACGAGACCCTCTCGGCCTCCGAGCTCCGTGCGCTGGGCGCGTTGAACGACTCCAAGCAGCACACCGCCGAGGCCCGCGAGGAGCTCTATCCGCTGGTGTTACGTAGCGCCGCACGGGTCACGGTCGTCTCGCGCTGCGTGCGGGGGATCGACTCCCGTGGTCTGCACAACACCAACCTCGCCGCTCTGCGCGACGCGCTGCGGGGCGTCACCGACGGCGTGCGGGGCGAGGTCGCGTGCCTCGTCGACGGCTTCTCGGTGCCCGACTTCGGCCGCCCCCAGCGGGCGATCGTCGAGGGCGACGCCACGAGCGCGGCGATCGCCGCCGCCTCGATCGTTGCGAAGGTGTCGCGCGACCGCTACATGTGCCACGCCGACACCCTCCACCCCGGCTGGAGCTTCGCCGATCACGTCGGCTACTCCACGCCCGCCCACCGCGAGGCGATCATGCGTTTGGGCGTCTCGCCGCTGCACCGGCTCTCATTTCAGTCGCTGGCCTATCAGCAGCTGGCGCTGTAGGGATCACCACGCGCCTTCGAGGTGGTCGAGGCACACGAGCCGGTTGGCTTCGTCGACGATCACGCCGATGCCGTCGAAGCGGATCGTGTGGGCGGTGGGGCGGTTGCGGGACTCGTTGTGCAGCCACGCTGCAGCGAGGCGTCGCAGACGTGCGCGCTGGCTGGTGCGCAGCCACGCCAAAGGCTGCTCCTCGGCGCTCAGACGCCAGCGCCTACGTGCACGGCGCGTCTTGACCTCGACAATGACGAGCGTGTGGCCGTCGAACGCGATCAGGTCGATCTCGCCGTAGCGGGTGCGGGCGTTGCGCGCGAGGATCGCGAAGCCCAGGCGCTCCAGGTGTGAGGCGGCCAGTTGCTCGCCGAGACGACCAAGCGCGTGGCGGGGGTCCTTTGGGGGCGCGCCTGCGCTGGGCTTGTCGCCGGGACGTCGGCCCTCGCCGGCACCGCCGGCAGGGGGCTGCTTGGATGGAGGGCTTGAGGCGGAGCACACAATGGCAAGGCTAGGCCGGCAGATGTGCCCTGAAAGCGTTTTTTGTGTCAGGAGTGTGGCGAGATCGTGGCAGCAGCGAAACATGCAAACGCCTCACTCCCTGGGCCGCGATTGTCCGCAAATTCCGGTGATGATTGTGCGTAGCGCCTTGACATCATCGGCTAGATGGGCTATCTGGTAAACGAGACGATCTCAGCAAACAGACTCCCGACGAATGCATCGAGCGGCGATGCGACTTGAGGTGTACATGAAGGCTCTCATACGGTCTTTCGTGCTGTTGCTTCTAGCAGCAGTGATCGCCTCGACGGCGGGTGTTGTTGGGAGCGCTGGCCGTGGAGCCTCGCCTGGGAGCCTTGCGGCGGACTCTGCGCCGGCCGTTACCCCTGGCGTCCGGGCGAGGTCGGTCCGGGCGATGCATGAGGAGCAGATCAAAGCTGCGCAGCGGGATCGATGGCTTGAGAGTCCTGCGATCCAGGCGCAGCGGCTGGCCTCTAGGATGGCGTTTCACGATCTTTCAACTTCGGGAGCGGAGCGTCTGCTCGGCCGCGACTACGGCTCGTTTTTGGATGGAATCAGCGGGAATCCAGCCGCCTCGATCGAGCGTAAAGGACGAGTGCTCGCCTACTTGAGCGACTACAAGGCGCTCGTGTCAACGCCGCACGGTCGGCAGCTTGAGCAATCCTCGGTGCCGTTGCGCGCCCGCGATGCTGCAGGCGTGCAGCGCCCAGTTGATCTGCGTCTTGCTCCTTTGCGTGGCGGCTACGTTCCGCAGGCACCACTTGCTCCTCTGAAGATTGCCGCGAGTTCTCGGGGGGGTTTGACTCTCGGCTCGCAGGGCCTTGGCATATCGATCCCCGGAGGAGGCGTGCCTGGCAATCTCGTCGAGGGGGCGCGGAGTGTCTTCTTTGGGCGCGTCGAGCGCGATACCGATGCGGTGGTGACCCCGACGGTCGGCGGCGTCGATCTCTCGATGCTTTTGCGCAGCCGTATGAGCCCAGAACAGTTTAGATATCGAGTTGCGTTGCCGCCCGACGCTACGCTGCAGGGTGTCGACGGTGGTGCGATCGTCTCGCGCGACGGGGTGGCGCTTGCGCGTATCCCCGCCCCGAGTGCCCGGGATTCCGAGGGCAGCCCGATACCGACCAGCATGCTTGTAGTTGGCAATGAACTGGTGCTAAAGATCCCGCATCGCAAGCGCGACGTGGCGTACCCGCTGCTAGTAGATCCAGAATTCGTAACGATCAGCGAAGATACCGATCTTTGGGGTTTTCTTGCCGAACCGAGGTGCGATGCGCCGGATTGGGTGGAACTCTACGAAGCGGAACTGCCTATCAGCGGGACCGCGCCGCCGCTACTTACAATCTCATCCGAAGCGACCTGGCCGCGTTTCAATATTCTGTGCTACTACCCCGAAAATCGGCCTGGGGCACCAAAACCACCTGTGACCATAGTAAATTTGGACGCCGCGAACGGCGCGTGGGTATGGAGCACGCCTCTCACCGGTCCCGCTACCGTTGAATTCGACGATGTCTCCCTTACTGCAGAAGCTAGCTCCAGTCACAAAGAAAGCGAAGTCGTGCTGCCCGAATTTGTCGCTTGCGACAAGGTGAATAGTAGCCTGCCGGTTGCTGCCCATCTCGTTCTCGAACCAAGCGAATGCCCTGGGGACGAAGATTATCTAGCGGTCGGTTTGACTGCCGGCATGCTCTACAGCGAACCAGTTGAATCGGTTACGGTTTCGGCGCACCTGTCGGTTGGTTCGGTGCTGCTCAGCGAGCCTTGGCCGGGGACCGCGGAATCTGAAGAGTTCGGCGAAAAAGACACAAGCGCGCCATACAAGGAGATATGTCTCGAAGGTGAACCTGTGAACTGTGATACCGGGAACCAGGTCGAGTCACAGACCGATCTTTCTGTTGGCGGCCGAGGCCTGGGCTTGCACTGGTCGCGGACATATAATTCGCGATTGGCGGTCAAACAATCCTCACCCGGACGGTTCGGCTACGGCTGGACCGGCTCCTACAGCGAACATTTGGAAGTCGAACACGCATGTAACAAAACGATCTGCTACTACCAAGCGACCGTCTACCACGATGACGGCAGCACCACAATGTTCAACGCGACCTCGGCGCCCGAACATAGCCCCGAAAGCTGGATCGCGGTCGGGCCACTGGTGCAGGCGACGCTCGCAAACGAAGGAACTGGCTATCTCTACACGTTCCCCAACCAGAGTAAATCCTACTTCAACACGGCCGGGCAGTTGACAAAAGAGACGGACCGTGACGGGAATGCCCTGAGTATGAGCCACAATTCAGAAGGGCTCCTTGAATCAGTCAGTGACGCCGCCGGTCGTAAATTGACGCTCAAATACAACACCGAAAAAGAGGTCGAAAGCGTTACCGACCCGATGGGTCACACAGTAAAATTTACCTACGAAGCCGGTAACTTGGCCACCGTCACCGAGCCGGGTGAAACAAAAGCTCGCTGGAGCTTCAAATACGATAGTTCGCATGAGATGACGACTAAGACCGACGGTCGCGGTGGTTCGCTGACAACCGAATACGACAGTTCACATCGGGTCATCAAGCAGATCGATCCGCTCAAACGGGAACGCAAATGGGAATATGTCGGCGATGTCGGCGATGAATACACGGTAACGCGGATCACCGAGCCAAATGGGGCAATCACGCGCGAGGAATTCAACCCCTACGGCCTACCGGTGAGTATTACGCACGACTCGGGAACCTCGCTGGCATCGACCACCAGCTACCAATACGGCAGGCATGAGCAACTACACAAGATGATTGACCCTGATGGCTACGCGACTGTCTATGGCTATGACTCGGCGGGCGATCGCACGAGCGAAGTCAACCCAGACGGCGATGAAACGATTTGGGAATGCAACAAAGCGCACGAAGTGATCTCCTATACCACGCCCACGGGTGAGAAAACCACGATCAAACGTGAAGCGCATGGTAACCCTGAAGTCATCGAACGCGCGGCTCCCGGTGGCAAAACGCAGATCACGAAATATAAATACGACAGCCACGGCGATTTGGAAAGTATGACTGACCCGCTGGAACGCACCTGGAAATATGCATACGATACGTATGGCGATCGCACGAGCGAAACCGATCCCGAAAGCGACAGGCGCACCTGGGAATACAACGAAGACTCTCAGGAGACCGCTACGGTCAGTCCGCGGGGCAACGTCAGCGGCGGCGAACCGTCGAAATTTACGACAAAAATCGAACGGGACGCGCAGGGCCGTCCGCTGACGGTGACCGATCCGCTTGGGCATACGATGAAATACACTTATGATGGCGACGGTAATCTCGAAAAATTGACCGACGGGAATGGGCACAAAACGACGTACACCTACGACGCCGACAACGAGCTGACGACGATCGAAGCACCCAACGGGATCGTAAGCGAAACCGAATATGATTCGATGGGCCGGGTGACAGGCCAGACCGATGGACGCAAACACACGACCAAATACGTGCGCAACCTGCTTGAGGAGGTCGCCGAAGTGATCGATCCGCTCGGGCGCAAGACTACCAAGGAATACGACCCTGCGGGCAATCTCAAAAGCGTGACCGATCCGGCCAAACGCACGACCACGTACACCTACGATCCTGCGAACCGGCTCACAGAAATCGGCTACTCAGACGGCAAAACACATGGAGTGAAATACGAATACGACGCGGGTGGAGACCGCACAAAGATGACCGACGGCTCCGGCGCGAGCACTTACAAATATGATCAGCTGGGCCGACTGATTGAAAGTACGAACGGCAACAAAGAAGCCATTAAATACGAATACGATCTCGCGAACGAGCAGGCCAAGATCACCTACCCCAACGGAAAAGCGGTGACCCGCGCGTTCGACAAAGCAGGGCGTCTACAAAAGGTCACCGACTGGCTTGAAAACGCGACTCAGTTTGCCTACAACGCGGACTCCGAGCTCGGTCGCACCACGTTCCCCACCGCAACAGGCGACGTGGACAAATACGAATACAATCAATCCGACCAGATGAGCTCCCAGACGATGACTCATGGCTCGGAAACGCTCGCGTCTTACGGCTACGGCCACGACAATGACAACCAGGTCAACACGATAACGAACCACAACGGCGAATCAGGCGAAGAAAAAACCGGCTTCGAATACGATACCGACAATCGCCTGACCAAAATCGGGGGCGTGACCGCCTACGAATACGACGCCGCCAACGACCCGACCAAGATCGGCACTAGTACATACGCCTACAACTCTGCGGACGAGCTCGAAAAAGGCGGCGGCGCCACCTACGCTTACAACGAAATGGGCGAGCGCCTCAAAACGACGCCGACAAGCGGGCCCGCCACGACCTACGGCTACGACCAGGCGGGCAACCTGATCACGATCGAACGCCCCAAAGAAGGCGAAACGGCAAAGATCGAAGACAGCTATGCCTACAACGGCATCGGTCTGCGTACCTCGCAAGACATCTCTGGCACAATTCACTACTTTGCGTGGGAAGAAAACGACGAACTTCCACTCCTCTTGAGCGATGGCACCAACAGCTACATCTACGGTCCCGGCGATCTACCGGTCGAGCAAATTAACATCTCGACCGGCGCTATCACCTACCTCCACCACGACCAGGCCGGCTCCACACGGTTGCTGACCGGATCAACCGGCGCCGTCACCGGCAAATGCACCTACGGCGCCTATGGAACCCCCACCTGCGAAGGAACCACCACGACCCCGCTCGGCTACGACGCCCAATACACCAGCAGCGACACCGGACTCATCTACCTACGCAACCGCGTCTACGACCCAGCGACCGCGCAATTCCTCAGCGTCGATCCGGCCGTGGTCATCACGCGGGCACCATACAACTATGCCAGTGATAACCCGCTGAACCGGAACGATCCAACCGGGCTCGGTGAATGGGAACCGTGGACCGAAAGCTTCTGGACCGAAGGCAACGCCATATCAGAAAGCCCGCTCAACCCGATCCCATACTACGAAGAAGAGATCGAATCCTACGAAAACGGGTGTGGCTACTTGGCGTCAGTTGCACACGGGCTTGAGGGTTCCGTCGCAGGCGCCGCCCTGTTCGCTGGAGGTGAGGGCGCGGATGAGGCAGATATCACCGTCGCCGACGTCCTGAAGGGTAAGGTGGGCAATATCACGAAGGCGCCCCTCCCTCCTGGTTCTCCGTCGTGGGCGGACATTCAAGAGATGTTGATTACCGATGTCCGAGCGGCTGCAAAAGCCAATGAGCCGGGCTTCAAGAAGATTTACAAGCTCCTGAACGACAGTCGGTTCAACAAGCCATGAATAGCGTAATGGAGAAACTTCTCGCATTCTGCGCGGCGCTGAACGAACGCAGGGCACACTACGAGCTGTTGGTGGTGAGGCCGGAAGCAGTCATGGTGTTGCTTTCGGTGCCGGGGGAGCGCTGGGAGATTGAGTTCTTCCCTGACGGGCATATCGAGTTGGAGCGGTTTGTGAGCCAAGACGTTGTTGATGCGGGCCCTGCCGACCTCGACGCGGCCTTGCGATACTTCGACTCCGAGTGAGTAAGTAGCTACGTGTACGGCGTCGGCGGCATGGCAGTCGAGCAAATCAACAACAGCACCGGCACCGTGTCGTATCTGCACCACGATCAGGCCGGCTCCACACGCCTACTGACGGGCTCGACAGGGACCGTCACCGGGAAATGCAGCTACAGCGCTTACGGAACCCCCACCTGCGAAGGGGCCACGACCACGCCGCTCGGGTACGACGCCCAATACACCAGCACCGACACAGGACTCATCTACCTCCGCAACCGCGTCTACGACCCCGCGACCGCGCAGTTCCTCAGCGTCGATCCGGCGGAGGCGATCTCGCGGGCGCCCTACAACTACGCCGACGACAACCCGCTGAACTACGGCGACTCAGTTGGGCTTCTGTGGACGCCGTTGGCCGGCGGCGCCGGCGGTGCTGACGTAGCGTGCGGCGCCACGTTCGAGATTCCCGGTGTTGACGTCGGCACCTGCGGTGCCGCCGCCGTAGCGACAGGCGTCGCGGCAGTCGGCGCGGCCATAGGGGTCGTTACAGCGTCCGAAGGCGAAGAAGGCGGCGAAGGCGAAGCCGAACTCAAGAAAAAAGAAGCCGAACGAGAGGGCTGCGGCAACCCCTCGCAGTCACCCGGCTCGAAATTTGAATGGAAGGGCAAAGGGGAGCCAGGCAGTGAAGAAGGATCGTGGTTCGATCCGGAAACCCGCGAATACCTGCGGCCTGATTTGGAAAGCTCGCACGGACCACATTACGACTATAGGGCGCCTGATCAATCGCGGTATCGCATCTACCCTGACGGCCGGATCGAACCGAAGTAGCCATGACTGGCTCGGCTAAGCCCACTGAGGTAGACCAGACGATCGCGCTTGACTGGCTGCGTCACTCGCTCGGCCAGGGAGAGGTTGAGGTGATCTCACCTACGGTGCTCAAGTTCATCGAGGAGCGCGAGGGTCACTCATACACGCTCGCGCCAGAGACGGTTGATTCGTCGCGACTGGCGAAACCTCGTGAAGGAGGAGTCGTCACAACGGGCGGTGCTCGAGCCGCCCTGGCTAAGGTGTTCGAAGGACTCGCTGGGCGGGGCGCGGTGTGTGTTGTGGTTGAGGACGAGCTGAGTCTCAAGCGCCACCCGAAACCGAGCCTGGATGGGATGTTGAAAACGGCATTTATTGGTGAACAAGTGATTCACTGGGCGGGACTTGAGGGCGGCCCGGAAGATGCGATAGTCGCGGTGGATCGCGGGTCAGGTGACTATCCGACGAACGCCTTTGTCACGGCGGTGTCGGCGCAGGAGCTGGGGCTTGTGGACGGCGCGGACCTCGACCACGACATCGCCAGCCCGGTCATCGGATCGCTTATGGCGGTGATCGTGTCCGCTTATGACGCTGAGACGTACATCATCTGGGAACCAAGCTGAGTAGGCCGGGATGGTGCTTGCCTCTGCGGATACGTTTACGGTCTTTGTGAGATGAGGGTCGAGCAAATCAACACCTCGACCGGCACCGTCACGTACCTGCACCACGACCAGGCCGGCTCCACACGGTTGCTGACCGGATCAACCGGCGCCGTCACCGGCAAATGCACCTACGGCGCCTATGGAACCCCCACCTGCGAAGGAGCCTCCACGACGCCGCTGGGGTACGACGCCCAATACACCAGCACAGACACTGGGCTCATCTACCTGCGCAACCGCTTCTACGACCCCGCGACCGTACAGTTCCTGAGCGTCGATCCACTTGAGATATACACGGGCGAGCCGTACGGCTACGCTGGCGACAACCCGCTGAACTACGGAGACCCACGCGGCGTTGCCGGCGAATCGATAGGCGAAGCGCCCTCCTGTCCCCCTGGGATCTGCTTCCCCTTCCCTAACACCAAAGAAGCCGAACGTGATATAGAAGCCGCCAAAGAACTCGGCCACGAAATCGGGCGTACGCAAGCCAAGTCGGACACGGCATCGAAAGCGTGTGGAACGAAGTCACCAGCGAAGGTGAATCCAGTCAAGAGAGCACGCAAACACAGCCGAGTTCGGCATGCGAAGAAGCGTACATCGGCGACCAGGATGCGCTCGTCAAAATCGCGAAGAAGCCAAACGAAACGGAGTGTCACCGGAAGACGCGGAAGTGCTAAGAGAATGGGCTGAAGAATACGACGTGCCATTCCGTGGACCGGAGGAGCATCCAGGTAGGCCGTTTGGCTCGCAGCCCCATATCCACGTTGGAAGTCAGAACCACATTCCGGTGTGGTGAGGTGATGCTCGGGTGGGTTGACACTGAGACCGGGGCTGTGATCCTATCCGCGGACCGCGATGGGTTGCTAGAGTTCGCTTCGTTGCTGCGTGAGCCGAGGGGACAGACGGTTTCGCTTAAGGAGGCAGAGGAGTGGCCGATGGCTGGGCCACTCGGTGCCTTGAGCGTCGAGCTTGCCGGGGATGCGGTTGTCATCAAGGTGGATGGCGACCACGCCAGGTTTGCGGGAAGCGCGGCGGGCTTTGAGCGACTGGCGCGCGAGCTGGAGCTGTTTGCGGAAGACGACGAGTTGGACGAGTCCGGGTCGCACGCGCATTTCGACCCCGACGATGGCTCAAGCGTGCGTTACGTGCTCGCAGCGGATAGCTGCCCGCTGATCATCGCTGGCCCAGTTTCTGACCAAGCTGTGCCCGATCGATAGAGGTCGGCGCGCTATTGTGTTTTTGAATGACAATCGGTTCAACAAACCATGACTAGCGTAATGCGCAACCAGGGGGAGTTCGAGCGTGTGTCATGCCGGTTGGTGCTTGCCCTGTAGGTCGGATGGCGGTACGATCGCAACATGTGCAGGAACATCCGAACGCTGTACAACTTCGAGCCGCGCGCCAGCGATGACGAGGTGCGGGCGGCGGCGCTCCAGTACGTCCGCAAGATCAGCGGCTTCACGCAACCCTCGCAGGCCAACTCGGAGGCATTCGAGCGTGCCGTCGAGGCGGTCGCGGCAGCCTCGACCGAGCTGCTCGATGCGCTCGTGACAGCGGCCCCGCCAAAGGATCGCGAGGTCGAGGCGGCGAAGGCGCGGGCTCGCGCGGCGCAGCGGTTTGCGGCCTGAGCTGGGCTCGATCTCAATCTGACGGGCGCGGGCGGCCGGGGAGCGCGAGCCGCGCGATTTTGCGCACGACGCTCCCGAACTGCCGGCCCAGCGGCCCGGCGTTGTACGGCAAACCGTGGCGCTCGCAGATCGCCCGCACCTCGACAGCGATCTCGGCGTAGCGGTGGGACGGGAGGTCGGGGAACAGGTGGTGCTCGATCTGGTGGGAGAGGTTGCCCGAGAGGATGTGCAATAGCTCGCCGCCGGTCAGGTCGGCGGAGCCGAGCAGCTGGCGGTAGTACCACTCGCCGCGGGTCTCCTCGGCCGTCTGCGCCTCGGTGAACTGGACGGTGCCGTCGGGGAAGTGGCCGCAGAAGATGGTCGTGAACGCCCACAGGTTGCGCGCGAGGTTGGCGCTCGCGTTGCCGGCGAGCACGAGCGGCGCCGCGGGACCCGCGAGCAGGGGGAACAGGACGTAGTCCTTGAGCGTCTGCTGGCGCACCTTGTGCCATACCGCGTCCAGCTCCTCGCGCTTCTCGCCAAGCCCGACCTCCCCCGCGAGAACCCGATCGAGTTCGAGGTCGTGCAACGCGACGCCGTACTGAAAGAAGAGCGCCAGCAGCGCCGCATAGAGCGGGTTGCCGAGGTCGCGGAGTCGCCAGGGTTCCTGCTCGGACATCCGCAGGATGCCGTAGCCGACGTCGCGGTCTTTGCCGAGCACGTTGGTGTAGGTGTGGTGAATGTAGTTGTGCGAGTGGCGCCAGTGGTCGCCGGGGCAGGCGTTGTCCCACTCGAAGCGCCTGCCGTCCAGCGCGGGGTCGTTCATCCAGTCGTACTGGCTGTGCATCACGTTGTGGCCGACCTCCATGTTGTCGAGGATCTTCGACAACGACAGCGCGGTGACGCCGCCGAGCCACGCCGGCGGGATGAAGCTGAAGAAGAGCAGGCCGCGTCCGGCGAGCTCGAGCCCCCGCTGCGCGCGAATCATCGCGCGGATGTAATTGGCGTCGCGCTCGCCGAGATCGGCGAGGACGGCCTCGCGGATCGCGTCGAGTTCGCGGCCGAAAGCCTCAGTCTGCTCACGGCTTGGACGGGGATTGGTGACGGTGGTGCTCATCGCGATCGTCGAGGTGTGTCAGTTGTGCAATGGACGTCCTCGCTCAGGGCCGCGAGCAGTTCGCCGATCGCCGCGTCGACGTCGCGCGCGAAGTGTCTCGCGTCCGGGATCGCCTCGCGATCGGCGTAGATCCCGAAGCAGGCGCGGTCGCGCACGCTCGTCATGCCGACCGACAGCGCGTGGCGATCGGCCAGCGGGACCACGGGATAGGCGGCCTCGAGTGGGCAGCCGAGCATGTACATCGGCGGCGCCGGGCCGGGAATGTTGGAGACGACCAGGTTGAACGTGCGCGAGCTGGCGAAGAGGCGAGAGATCGCGTGCTGGACGGCGCCGGGCGTATACGCGGCGGCCTTGAACGCCAGGTCGGCGCTCTCGGGCTCACGGTCGTGCTTGCCGCGGGTCATCATCGCGCTCACGCGCTGCAGGCGGCGCACCGGATCGGGCTCCTCACACGGCAGCTCGGCGAACATGAACGAGACGTGGTTGCCCAGCACGGCGCTCTCGTCGCGGACGCTGACGGGGACCATCGCCTTGAGTGCGACCGGCTGCTCGCCGCGCCGCGCAAAGAACGTGCGCGCCCCGCCGGCCACGGCGGCGAGCAGGACGTCGTTGACGGTCGTGCCGTAAGCGCGCTTGACCCGGCGCAGGTCCTCGAGCGGGCGCTGCGCCCACGCCAGGCTGCGCAGCGGCGAGAGCGGCTTGTTCAGCGAGCTCGCGGGAGCTGCGCGCAGCAGCGAGTGCTCGAGCGCCCGCGCCATGCGCGGGATGCCGCCGGCCAGCTCGCATGCGGCGCGTGAAGGAGACGCGGCGGCGTGCAGCGGCCAGCGCAACAGGCCCAGCTGCTCGCCAAGGAGGTCGCGCACCCCCCGGGCCAGCAGCTGCGCTGTATCGGGCTCCGGCTCGGCACTCCAGCGGTCGAGCTCGCAGGTGGGAGGCTCGGGCGTAGGGTCGAGCAGCAGCGAGGCGAGCTCGACCGCGGCGAGGCCGTCGACCATGCAGTGGTGGGTCTTGCCGACGATCGCGAACTGCTGCTCCCCGGCGTTCTCGCAGATCCACATCTCCCACAGCGGGCGGTCGCGGCGCAACGGCACCGACATCACCTCGTCGACGAGCTCGTGCAGCGGACCGGGCGCCCAGTAGACGTGACGGTCCACGGAGAAGGCCGGATCGTCGATCCACTCCGGCGCGTGCACGCCGAGCGGTACGGGCGCGAGCTTCTGGCGGTACCGCGGCGCGCGCGCCTGGCGTCGCTCGATGTGGTCGCGAAGCTCCGGAAAGTTCGGCAGCCGGCCGTCGGCGTCAGGTGAGAACACCGCCACCCAACCGGTGTGCATGTGCGCGGTGGGCGTCTCCACCGCGAGGAACGACGCATCGAGTGCTGACAGCCGAGCGCTGGTCATCCCACCGGCACCAGTGGCGCTCCACACGAACGGACGCCCGTCGCCCATCGGTCGTCGTGGGAGGGCTCCCCGCGCTCGGAAGGTGTTCCGTGCTCGGAAGGGGCTCTGCGGTGGGAAGGGGCTCCGCGGTGGGAAGGAGCTCCGCGGTGGGAGGGCGCACCGCGGTGGGAGGGCACACCGCGGTCGGGGAACAGCTCCGCCAGGCTGGCGGAGGGTCCCACCGCGACCTCTCTCCAGGTGTGAGCACGCGGTATCTGCCGGCGGCCCCAATCGGCGGCGAGCGCGAACTCGACCAGCCGCTCGAAGTAGGTGCGCAGCGGGGGCGGGGAGCCGATGCCGCTGCCCCGAAGCGCCACGCGGGAGCGACGATCGTCGTAGCGTACCCTCATCGCGAAGTACGGAAAGAAGACCTCGCTGCGTTCGAGCGCCCGGCGATGGCGCTCATCGTGGCTGGAGCGAACAAGCAGCGGGTGCACCACACGGCGATACAGCGAGGGATCGAGCAGGTATGGTGCCGGCCGTTTGAAGAACGCCGTCGCCAGCTCAACGAGCTCACCCACGCTGCTCGTCTGCTCTCCAGCGGTGATGTGGAAGGTGGCGCCCTCGGCCTCGCGAGCCTGGCTGAGGTGGAGGATCGCGTCGGCGACGTAGTCGACCGGCACCACGTCGACGGGCGCGCTGCGGCGTGCCGGTAACGCCAGATAAGTGCCGCGTGCAAACGCGCGCAACGGCCAGTAGAGCACGTTGAACGACGGGGTCCAGCCGCTGTTGCGCTCGCCGACGACGATGCTCGGACGCAGCACCGTGATCGGCAGTCGCCCGTGCGAGCGGGCGAGGAGACCCTCCGCCTCGAACTTCGACTGCTCGTAGGGGTTGTGAAAGCGCTGTCCCACGTCGAGGTCGTCCTCGCTGAAGCACCCCCCGTGATCGCCCGGCGACGTAGGCGGTAGAGATGTATGAGAGGCGCCGCAGGCCGCCGCGTGTGGCGCAGCGCTCCGCGAATGCGAGTACCCGCCGCGTGCCCGCGACGTTGACTGCGCGTGAGTCCTCCAACCCGAGCTCGAACGAGATCGACGCCGCGCCGTGCACGATCTCGCTCACTTCCTCGGCGAGCTCATCGCGCCTGCCCCGCAGGCCGAGACAGGGGCGCGTGAGGTCGCCGCGAACCGCAACCACGCGCTCGGCATAGGGGTGACCGGGGCCGAACAGGAAGTGCAGCGTACGCTCGATCCGGGCCGCCGCCTCGTGGCGATTTGCGCCTCGCACGAGGGCATACACACGACGGTCGGTGCGCTCTAGGTAGCGGACCAGCAACTCCATGCCGAGGAACCCCGTCGCACCCGTCAGCAGCACGCCGGCGGATGCCGGCTCGTCGCTGTGCCCCTCGGCGCGAAGCGCCCGATCGGCGGTTGCGCCGGCAAACTCGCGACGGCCGATCGCCGCCGGCGAAGCTGTGTCATCGATTCTTCTCGATCCATCGAGCCGCATCGACTGCCTCGTTCCTTCGAGTAACCGAGCCACGCCATGAACCGATATCGGCAGCGGCGACTCGCCGTACCGAGTTGGCATCCATGTCCTGGGCCAGAGTTCCAGACCCCGGTCCGAGTTCCAGGGCTCGTGTCTTTTCCGTGGAGCGCACGTAGACTAGCACAGAGACAACGCTATTTGCGAAAATTCACCGATTCGTCACTTGGACTCAAATAGAGTGAATCGCACCCGATAATGATGATTAGTCTCTAAGCATTTTGGGTACTGGTCCATAGATACAGGGATAGTCCCAACATCGGTGCCGAGGAGCCCATCGGGCGATCTCCACCGGCTCTCGCTGGCTGGTTCAGCGTGACGGCAGATGTCGGATGACGCCCGAGCTGCATCCCGCTCGGCTACGCGAATGGCGATACGATCGCCACGGTGCAGGCACAGCGGAGCAGCCGGACCATGAGCGCTCACACCCGCACCCCCCGGGCGCTGTCGATCGCCGGCTCGGACTCCGGGGGCGGCGCCGGTATCCAGGCCGATCTGAAGGCGTTCGCCCGCTGCGGAGTGCACGGGATGAGCGCGATCACCGCGATCACCGCGCAGAGCACCGTGGGAGTGGAGGCGGTGCACATGGTGCCCCCCGAGATCGTGCTCGCTCAGGTGCGGGCGGTGGTAGGCGACATCGGCGTGGACGCCGTCAAGGTCGGGATGTTGGGAACAGTCGAGGTAACGCTGGCGGTGGCGCGGGCGCTCGATGAGCTGCCGCCCGGCACGCCCGTGGTGGTCGACCCGGTGATGGTCGCGGAGTCGGGCGCGCGGCTGCTGGCGCCCGACGCGCAGCGAGCGCTCGTGGAGGAGATCCTGCCGCGCGCGACGGTGCTCACGCCCAACCTGCCCGAGGCGCGCGTGCTCGCCGGGAATCGAAGCCCGCCCACCCGCGACGGCGAGACGGGCACCGAGGCGGAGGCGCTCACGCCCGCGGCTGAGGAGGGGCCTGGGGAGGCGGGGACGCTCGCCCGCGCGATACAGGCGCGCGGCCCGCGGATCGTCGTGCTCACCGGCGGACACCGCACGCAGGCGGTCGATTTGTTCGTGGACGGCGACGGTGCCGCGGTGGAGATCCCCGGCACCCGCCACCCGGACGGCGCGGCCCACGGCTCGGGCTGCACCCACTCGGCCGTGTTGGCGGCGGCGCTTGCGCTTGGCCAGAGCCCGGTGAAGGCCGCTCGTACGGCCCGCCGGCTGGCGGGCGAGGCGGTGGGGCAGGGGCTGCGCGACGTAGGCGCGGGTGCGGGCCCGGTGGATATTGTCGGGTTGGAGGCCCGTCGGAGTGCCATAATCGACGGACGATGAAGCTCCTGCGTTTGAAGCCCGGTCATGGCGAGGTGGTGCTCGCGGAGGGCGACGTGGAGGTGCCCGAGCAGGAGCGGGAGCTGATCGAGGCGTTCCGCCGGGAATTGGACGCGGGGATGTGGGCGGCGGTGCCCACCGAGCGCCGCGACGGCCGCCGCGAGGCGGAGATGGTGAGGAGCTTCGCTGAGGTGCCGCGGGATGCGGAGCGGGTGATCTTCTTCCCGCGCGCCGCCGGCGGGGCGGGTCGGTAGAGAGGCGGGGGGAGATGCTGCTCCCGCTGAGCGCCGCGGCGATCATGGCAACGGTGCTGTTGTGGGAGCTCGCGCGGCCACGCCTGCGGGGGTCGCTGCTGCGGCTCGCCTACGAGCTTGTCGCTCGCCGCCGAGAGCGCCACGCCATCGAGCATGGCTATGACCCCGGCCGCGAGCTGCGCGCCGAGCAGCGCGCCCGCGAGCTGTTGCGCTCGTGCGTCAACGAGGAAGAGTGGGCGATGTACCGCGACCTGGGCCTCGTGCGCGTGTGGGCGCCCGCCCGCGCCGCTCGCAGCGGGTCCGATTGCGCCGCCGGTGTCGCCGGTGTCGCCGACGCCGACACACCGGCAGACGCTCCACCGCGCGCGGGTGGGGCACTCGGCGGGGCGCCGTACGCGTACCTGGTGTACCCGCACAAGCCGATCGTGGCGTACGTCCCGCAGACCGGGGCGCTGCTGAACGAGTACTGCGTGGCGTTTCCCGACGAGACCCGCCCCTACGGCAGCGCCCGTCTCCCGGACGCAGACGACGTGCTGGCGAAGTGGATGGCGCTGAACGCCGACGAGCGGCGGGTGATCGCCGACGCCAACATGCACCTCCCCGGCCGCCAGGTCGATCCGCAGCAGGTGCGCGAGGACCTCGCTCGCCTGGCGCGCTGGGAGCGGGAGCGAGTCGAGCGCCTGCAGCGGGCCACACGGGTCGCGCCGGGCTTGGCTAGTGTTCGCGCCGCGTGAGCACCTTTGACATCAAGCACCGCAGCCGCGCGCTGACCGAGGGCCCCGAGCGGGCCGCGGCGCGCGCGTACCTGCACGGGATCGGCTACTCCGCCGAGGACCTCGCGAAGCCGATCGTCGGCGTGGCGCACTCGTGGATCGAGACGATGCCGTGCAACTTCAACAACCGCGTGCTGGCGGCGAAGGTGAAGGAGGGCATCCGCGCGGCCGGCGGCACGCCGATGGAGCTGAACACGATCGCGATCTCCGACGGGATCACGATGGGCACGGCGGGGATGCGCGCCTCGCTGGTCTCGCGCGAGCTGATCGCCGACTCGATCGAGCTGGTGGCGAGCGCCCACTGCTTCGACGCGCTGGTGTGCATCTCCGGCTGCGACAAGACGATCCCCGGCACGGTGATGGCGCTGGCGCGGCTGGACATTCCTGGGCTGATGCTCTACGGCGGCTCGATCCGCCCCGGGCACTTCCACGGCGAGGACGTGACGATCCAGCAGGTGTTCGAGGCGGTCGGGCAGTACGCCGCCGGGAAGATCACCGAGGTGGAACTGCACGAACTGGAGGAGGTCGCCTCGCCCGGAGCGCGGGGCATGCGGGGGCCAGTTCACCGCCAACACGATGGCGATGGCGTTCGAGGTGCTCGGCATCTCGCCGGCCGGCTCGGCGATGGTGCCGGCGGAGGACGGGCGCAAGCTCGAGGTCGCCGTGCAGTGCGGCGAACTGGCGATCGACGTGCTGCGCCGCGGGCTGCGACCCAGCGAAGTGATCACCCGCGCCGCCTTGGAGAACGCGATCGCGGCCGTGGCCACGAGCGGGGGTTCGACCAACGGCGTGCTGCACCTGTTGGCGGTCGCCAGCGAAATGGGCGTGCCGCTGCGGATCGACGAGTTCGACGGGATCTCCGAGCGCACGCCGCTGCTGTGCGACCTGCAGCCCGGGGGGCGCTACGTGGCTACCGACCTGTACGAGGCGGGGGGCATCCCACTGGTGCTCAAGCGCATGGCGCAGGCGGGCGTGCTCAACGAGGAGGCGATCACCGTCACCGGCCGCACGATCGGGCGAGGAGGCCGCGGCCGCGCAGGAGACTCCCGGCCAGCAGGTCGTGCGACCACTGTCGGACCCGCTGAAGGCGACGGGCGGGTTTGCGATCCTGCGCGGCAACGTCGCGCCCGACGGCTGCGTGGTGAAGCTAGCCGGCCACGAGCGCCGCCGCCACACCGGCCCCGCGCGCGTGTTCGACGGCGAGGAGGCCGCGATGGCGGCGGTGCTGGCCAAGGCGATCGGCGAGGGCGACGTGGTGGTGATCCGCGGCGAGGGCCCCGCGGGCGGCCCCGGGATGCGCGAGATGCTGGCGGTCACCGCGGCGATCGTGGGAGAGGGACTGGGCGAGACAGTCGCGCTGATCACCGACGGGCGCTTCTCCGGCGCCACGCACGGGTTCATGGCCGCACACATCGCCCCGGAGGCGGTGCGGGGCGGGCCGATCGGGGCGCTGCGCGACGGTGACGAGCTGACGATCGACGTGGACGCGCGGCGCATCGACGTACGGCGCTATCCGACGAGGAGATCGCCGAGCGCCTGCGTGCCTACACCCCGCCGGCGCGCACCGGCCGCGAAGAGGTCGCGATCGCCAAGTACGCCAAGCTGGTCGGCAGCGCCGCCGAGGGCGCGGTCGCCCGCTGAGCGGGGGATCTCCGGCCGCCGCATGCGGCGGCCGGCCGGGCCGCGCATGCGCGGCCCGGGGCAGGGCCGCATGCGGCCCTGCCTGGGACGGCCACATGTGGCCGTCCCTCGATGCCGCACATGTGCGGCATCGCACGTCGGCGCATGCGCCGACGTGAACAGCACTATTCCGCGAGGAACTCCGCCAGCAGCGCGTTGAACTCGGCGGGGCGCTCGAGCATCGCCACGTGGCCGGTGTCTTCGAAGACGACCTTGCGCGAGCCGGGGATCAGCTCGGCGAAGCGCTCGGCGTCGCGTACGGTGATCACCCGATCGCGATCCCCCCACACGATCAGGGTGGGGCACACGATCTCGCCGAGACGGCGGCTGAAGTCGTATTCGAGGTTGGCGGCCAACCCCTGGGTGAAGCCTGGCTTGCCGGCGCCGCGGACCTGCTCGGCGGCGAGCGGCGCCGGCAGCCGACTGGGGTGGGCGGCGACGAGTCCGAGGGCGGCGTTGCGCAGCGCCGGCCGCCTGGTGACGGCGTCGGAGTGAGCCGCGACCCAGCCGACGTAGGCGGTGACGATGCGCTCGATCCGGCGCATCCGGCCCAGTGCATGCAAACCCCGAGGGTCGCCGTAGGTGCTGAGTCCCGCGGCGGAGACGAGCACCAACCGCTCGACGCGCTGGGGAAAAGCGATGGCCAGCTCGGCGGAGATGAAGCCGCCCATCGAGTTGCCGACCACCGCGGCGGCGTCGACGCCGAGCTCGCCGAGCAGCGCGTCGAGCGTGCGCGCGTAGCCGGAGATCGAGATCGGTTCGCTCGGCATCGGCGAGCGTCCGAAGCCGGGGAGGTCGAGCGCGATCACACGGTGGGAGGCAGCGAACACCGGCAGCTGCTCCAGCCAGTTGGGCCACGCGCCGCCGAGCCCGTGGACGAACACCAGCGGCGGTCCTTCTCCCAACTCGATCACGTTGACCGGGGTGTCGTTTACAATTGTCCAGTGCTGGTGGGTGCGCCAGTCGACGTCCAGCCAAGGGGAGTGCCCCCGGGGCCCGTGGGGGCGGCGCAGATCCGGTGGAGATGGGGAGGCGATGGGGCCATCGGCACAATTTACCGGTTATCGGGAGACAGATCTGATCGCGTTGTGCGTTGTGTTATAGGAAAAGGCAGTCGGCAGGCAATGGAAGCGGGGTACGGCAATGAGGATCGCGGTGGACATCGACTCGACTTTGCACCACCACTGGGACGTCATCTCCGACGTCTCGATGCGGCGCTTCGGCGTGAAGCTGCCGTATGAGGAGCAGCTGACGTGGGGGCTCACGCGCCTGCGCCCGGAGCAGTTGGAGGTGTGCGTGCGCGAGAGCCACTCCGACCAGCGGATCCTCGCGGGCGTCCCCTACGAGGGTGCGGTGGCCACCGTCCGCGGGTGGCACGCCGAGGGGCATTTCGTGCAGCTGCTGAGCTACCCGGCCACGTGCTGTCGGCGCTCGACGGCCGCCTGGCTGGAGGCGATCGGGCTGCCGTTCGACGACTTGCAGTGTCCCGACCGAGCGCGTGGCCATGTGCGTGCGGGAGGGAATCGAGCTGCTGATCGACGACAGCCCCCTCAGCATCGCGGGGGCGCTGGCGCACGGCATCGCGGCGGCCACGATCGTGCACCCTTGGAACGAGGAGGTGTGCGAGGAAGAGGACGTGATCTGCGCACACGACTGGCACGAGCTCGCGCGGCTGCTGGTGCCGGTGGTCGGGGTGCCGGTGGGCTCCGAGGAGAAGGTGGGCGCGAGCAGGTCATAGGCGGCCCGGTGGCGAATAGCCTGGCATGGCCGCGGAGGGAAGCGTCGGCGAGGGCGGAGGGGAGAGTGGTCTGCGAACGCAGTGGGCCGCTGCGCTGGAGCTCGTGCAGGACGACCTGCGCCGTCGCGATGCGGCGCCGCGCACGCGCCGGGCGTACGCGGTGGATCAGGAGCAGTTCGCGCGCTGGGCGCACGCCTGCGGCAAGACGCCCGGCGGAGATCGGGGTGCGAGACGTGCGCCGCTACGTGGCGGGTCTCTCAGAGGCGGGTGCGGCGCCGGCAAGCACTGCCCGCAAGCTGGCGGCCATCAGGGGCCTGTTCTCCAGCCAACGCGAGCACGGCCTGATCGTAAGCAACCCGGCCGACCTGGTGGCGACCCCGCGCCAGCCTTCGCGCTTGCCGCGCGTGCTGAAGGCGAGCGAGGCCGCGAGGCTGCTGGAGAGCATTCCCGCGGGCTCCGCGCACGCCGCACACCCCCGCGAGGCAACGGCCCCCCCGGCGCTGGAGCTGCGCGACCGAGCGATGTTCGAGCTTGCCTACGCCTGCGGGCTGCGCGCGGAGGAGGTGGTGTCGTTGGGGATCGACGACGTCGATTGGGACGGTGAGCAGCTGCGCGTTGAAGGCAAGGGCCGCAAGACCCGCTATGTCCCCGTCGGGGAGCTGGCGATGGCGGCGCTGCGCCAGTACCGGGAGCGGGGCCGAGCAAATCTGCCGGGAGGACCGCTGTTCCTGAGCAAGTCCGGCAGACGCCTGTACACCAGTGACGTGCGCCGACGCCTGCACAAGTGGACGACGCGCGCAGGCCTGGCCGGCGGGGCCTCGCCGCACACGCTGCGCCACAGCTTTGCGACGCACCTGTTGGACGGCGGCGCGGACCTGCGCAGCATCCAAGAGCTGCTTGGCCATGCCAGCGTCTCGACGACGCAGGTATACACTCGGGTAGAGTCCGCCAGGCTGAAAAGCGCCTATGCACGCAGCCACCCTCGAGCCTGACGACGCGGAGTAAAGCCGTGGAGACCAACGTAAAGACGGTCGAGCTGCGCGATCTGTGGCGGCGCTACAAGTCCGACGGCGATCGGCGGGCGCGCGAGCGCCTCGTCGTGGCGTACTCGCCGCTGGTCAAGTACGTGGCCGGCCGCACCGCCGCGGGGCTGCCCCCGCACGTGGAGGAGGCCGACCTGATCTCCTACGGCCTGGTGGGCCTGATCTCCGCGATCGAGCGCTTCGACCCCTCGCGTGAGATCAAGTTCGAAACGTACGCGATCACCCGCATCAAGGGCGCGATCATCGACGAGCTGCGCTCGATGGACTGGGTGCCGCGCAGCGTGCGCGCGCGCGCGCGAGAGATAGAGCGCGCCAACTCGAAGCTCGAGCACCGCCTGCAGCGCGCCGCCACCGACCAGGAGCTGGCGGCGGAGTTGGGCCTCACCGAGGACGAACTGCAAACGTCGCTGATTGCGATCTCGCACTCCTCGATCGCGGCGCTCGACGAGCTGTGGAGCGTCTCGGACTCCTCCGGCGACCAGGTGTCGTTGATGGACACACTGGAGGACCCGGGCGCGCCCGACCCGGCGCGAGCGCTGGACGTGGGTGACATGAAGGACCGCATCGCCGACGCGATCGCGCGGCTGCCCGAGCGCGAGAAGCTGGTGATCGCGCTGTACTACTACGAGAACCTGACGCTGCGCGAGATCGGGGAGGTGTTGGGTGTGACCGAGTCGCGCATCTCCCAGCTGCACACCAAGGCGGTGCTGCGCCTGCGCTCGCGCATGCAGAGCGACTCCTTCGACTGATCCGGCCGGGACACCCCTGGCGAAGAGGCACCCCGCGCTGTATGTTGGAAGGACCCCCGGGTAAGGAGAGAACAGACATGCACACCGCGGCGGATCGGATTCGCAACGTCGCCCTCGTCGGCCACCGCGGGGCTGGGAAGACCTCGCTGCACGAGGCGCTGCTGTTCGAGGCGGGGGTCACCAGCCGGCTGGGGAGCGTGAGCGACGGCAACACGGTCTCTGACGCCGACCCCGACGAGCAGGCGCGGCAGATGTCGATCTCCACCGCGCTGAGCTCGTTCGAGTGGGGCGAGCGCAAGATCAACCTGCTCGACACGCCCGGCGAGCCGAGCTTCGTGGCCGACGCGCTCGGCGCGCTGCGCGTGTGCGAGTCGGCGGTGTTCGTGGTCAACGGGGTGATGGGCGTGGAGGTCTCGACCGCCCGCCTGTGGGCGCGCGCCGCCGAGCTCGACATCGCGCGGATGCTGTTCGTCAACATGCTCGACCGCGAGCGCGCGGACTTCTTCGGAGCGCTGGAGCAGCTGAAGGCGGCGTTCGGCCCCCACGTGGTCGCCACCGAGATTCCGATGGGCGCCGAGCAGGACCTAGAGGGCGTGATCGATCTGGTGGACATGCGCGCCTTCCGTCAAGACTCCGCGCAGCGTCGAGGGTGGACGGAGATCCCGATCCCCGACGAGCATACCGCCCGCGCACAGGAGTACCGCGAGAAGCTGATGGACGAGGTCGCGGAGGTGTCGGACGCGTTGATGGAGCGCTACCTGGAGGGCGAGGCCATCTCCCACGAGGAGATCGTGGGGGCGCTGAAGGAGGGCACCAACCACGGGCGCATCTTCCCCGTGGTGTGCGGTGTGGCCACCGCCAACCTCGGCACCACGCGCCTGCTGGACGCGATCGTCGAGGACCTCCCCTCGCCGGTGAAGCACGGGGGGTTGGAGGTGGGTGAGCTGACGCTCGAACCGGTGGAGGAGAAGGAGCTGTTCGCCTACGTCTTCAAGACCCGCGCCGACCCGTTCGCGGGGCGCATCAACCTGCTGCGGGTCTACCAGGGCACGATGCACCACGACACGCAAGTGCTCAACACCCGCGCGCATGCGCGCGAGCGGATCGGACAGCTGCTGGCGTTCGCGGGCAAGGAGGTGGTCCACGTCGATGAGTTCGGCCCGGGCGACATCGGCGCGGTGGCCAAGCTCAAGGAGACCCGCTCGGGCGACTGGCTGGCTGGCCGATCTTCGATCGGTCGCGACGAGCCGATCGAGCTGCCGGCGCTGAAGCTGCCGGCGCCGGTGATGGCGTTCGCGATCGAAGCCGAGAGCAGGGGGGAGGAGGACAAGGTCTTCTCCTCGCTGCGCCGCCTGCAGGAGGAGGATCCGACGATCGACCTGCACCGCGACCCGCAGACGGGCGAGCAGATCGTGGCGGGCCTCTCGCAGGTGCACGTCGAGGTGATCGTCGATCGTCTGCGCCAGCGCTTCGGCGTCGAGGTTGCGCTGAAGCCCCCGCGCGTGCCCTATCAGGAGACGATCCGCGGCTCCGCCAAGGCGCACGGGCGCCACAAGAAGCAGTCGGGCGGGCGCGGCCAGTTCGGCGACTGCCACATCGAGATCGAGCCGCTCGCGGACGGAGCGGGCTCCGATCCAGCCCACTCCGGCCGTGCCAACGCCGACGCTGCCAACGCCGACTTCGAGTTCGTCGACCGCATCAAGGGCGGGGTGATCCCCTCCTCGTTCATCCCCGCGGTGGAGAAAGGCGTGCGCGAGGCGATGGGCGACGGCGTGCTGGCGGGCTACCCGGTGAAGGGCGTGCGGGTGACGCTCTTCGACGGCTCCTACCACGCGGTGGACTCCTCGGAGATCGCCTTCAAGCTGGCGGGAGCGGCGGCGATGAAGCAGGCGCTCGAGCAGGCCGACCCGGTGCTGCTGGAGCCGATCATGCTCGTCACGGTGTCCGTGCCCGAGGCGAGCGTGGGCGACGTGATCGGCGACCTCAACTCCCGCCGCGGGCGCCCTTCGGGGATGGAGCCCGTCGGCGCGATGACCGAGATCAAAGCCGAGGTGCCGATGGCGGAGATGCTCAGCTACGCCCCGGACCTGCGCTCCATCACCGGCGGCCAGGGCGACTACACACTGGAGTTCCTGCGCTACGAGGAGCTCCCCGCCCACCTCGCGCAGAAGGTCGTCGAGCAGGCCGGCGGCGAGCGGGCCGCCGCGCACGCGTAGCGGCCGCCCTATTTTTCCCGCCGGAGCGCCGCGCATAATCGTCAGCGATGCTTTACCTGCTCGCTCTGCTTTTGGTCGTCCTGATCGCCCTGGTGGTGGTGCTGCTTCAGCGCCAGGGCCAGGAGGCTCCCGCGCAGCTCGACCCCGGCGAGACCGAGCGGATCGTTGCGGCGCTGCACTCCAACCTCGCGCGCGTGCAGGGCGAGATCCAGAAGGCCGGCGTCGAGCAGCTGGTCGCCCACAACAAGGCGGAGCTCGAGAAGGAGACCGGCCGCGGCGAGGAGCAACTGAAGGCGCGTCAGAGCGAGATCGACAAGGGCCTCGCGGAGGTCCGCAAAGAGCTCCTCACGCTGCACGAGTGGGTGCGCGCCGTCGATACCAAGCGCGGGGAGAGCATCGTCAAGCTGGAGGCGGTCACGCGCGAGTCAAAGCAGCAAACCGAACTGCTGCGCACTCAGACCGGCCGGCTCAACGAGGTGCTCTCGGGCTCGCAGACGCGCGGCCAGTGGGGCGAGCGGATGGCCGAGGACGTGCTGCGGATGGCCGGGTTCATCGAGGGCGTGCAGTACCGCAAGCAGCAGCAGATCCCGGGTGGCGCCTCGCGGCCAGACTTCACGTTCTTCGTGCAAGACCAGCGGCTGAACATGGACGTCAAGACGCCGATGGTCGAGTACCAACGCTACCTGGAGGGCGCCACCGAGCGCGACCGAGAAGACGCGGCGAAGGCGTTCAAGCGTGACGTGCGCCTGCGCATCAAGGAGGTTGGGACGCGCGAATACATCGACCCGCAGGGCGGCACGCTCGACTACATGCTGGTGTTCATTCCCAACGAGCAGGTGTACGGGTTCATCCACGAAAACGACCCCCACCTGCTCGACGAGGCGCTGCAGCGCAAGGTGGTGCTGTGCTCGCCGCTGACGCTGTTCGCGATCCTCGCGGTGATCCGTCAGGCGAGCGAGAACTTCAAGCTGGCGCGGCAAACCAACGAGATCCTGGGGGCGCTCGGTGACTTCAACAAGCAGTGGGGGATGTTCAAGGAGCAGATGGACAAGGTCGATCGCGCCATGGAAAGCTCGCGCAAGGCGTACGCCGAGCTGATGAGCACGCGCACGCGCCAGCTCGACCGCCAGGTGGAGCGGGTCGATGACCTGCGCGTGACCGCGGGCCTTGACAATGACGGCGGCGCCGTCGGCGGCCAATCCGCGGATCCCACTCCGCAGATCACGGCCTCGAGGGGGCTGCGGGCCGTCGGCGCCGGCAGCGACAGGCCGTAGCTCGTCAGCCCGGCCGGCGCGCCTTGTCGGAGATCACCAGCAGCAGCGCCAGCAGCACGAAGTTCATCACCACCGAGGAGCCGCCATAGGCGACGAACGGGAGCGTGACGCCGGTGAGCGGGATCACGCGGGTGACGCCGCCGACGATCACGAACACCTGCAGCGCCACGATGAAGGCGAGGCCGGTCGCCAGCAGCTTGGAGAAGGAGTCGCGCGCCAGCATCGCGACCTTCAAACCTCTGACGATGAACAGCAGGTAGGTGAGTAGCAGCGCTGTGGCACCGACGAGGCCGAGCTCGTTGACGATCACCGCGTAGATCATGTCGCTTTCGGGGACCGGCAAGAGGGTGATGAGCGAGCGGTCGAAGCCCGTGCCCAGCAGCCCGCCGTCGGCCTGGGCGAACAGCGACTGCGCCAGCTGGTAGCTGCCGCCGGAGGACTGGTGGTAGAGAGTTTCGTTGAACGGGTGTTCCCAGTCGAGCACGCGTGCGTGCACGTGGCTGACGTGAGTCGCCAGCAGCCACGCCCCGGCGGCGAACAGCAGGAAGCCGATCAGCGGAAACGAGAGGCGGCCCGTGGCGACGTACAACAGCGCCAGAAACGCGCCGAAGAACATCAGCGAGGTGCCGAGCTCGCGCGTCAAGAGCAGCGTCGCCATCGCCGCGCCCCACACCACGAGCATCGGCCCGAACTGCTTCATCGGCGGCAGCGTCACCCCCAGCACGCGCCGCCCGGCGGTGACCAGGATCTGGCGGTTGTCGCGCAGGTAGCTGGCGAGGAAGATCACCAGCGCGATCTTCGCGAGCTCCGCCGGCTGGAAGGAGACCCCGCCCACGTGCACGTTGAGGTAGGCGCCGTTGACTTCCTCGCCGATCCCCGGCACCCGTGGCAGCACCGTCATGCCGATCCCCACGGCGACGATCGTGTAGCGGTAGCGCTCCAGCACCCCGACGCCGGTGCGGCGCAGCAGCAGGATCGTCGCCGCGAACAGCACCAGCCCCAGCACCATCCACTGCGCCTGCTGGCGCGCCAGCGTGGGGTTGATCCGGTACACCATCACGATCCCCACACTCGCCAGCACCGCCCCCAGCGGGAACAGGTAGGGGTCGGCGTTGGGCAGCGCGAAGCGGATCACGAGGTGCCCCGCCAGGCACAGCCCGAGGAAGATCGCCCCGTAGGTGAGCGACACGCTGGAGGCGTGGTTGAGCGTCACGTCTGCCGCCGCCCCCGCGTTCGTGCCCTGCTCCTGGATGAAGATCGCCGTGAACCCCCCCGTCACCAGCAGGGCGGCGGGGAGCAGGCCGAGCAGCTCGCGGTTGCGGGGGCTGAGCACCGGTTGAGGGTATCCCCAGGCCCGGCGAGACACGCCGATTGCGCCGGTACCCTGCGGCGATGGACGACGAGCGCCCGCCGCGGCTGGGGCTGGGCATGTGGAAGCGCTTCGCGATCGCCGGTGTGCTGATCGTGCTGCTGTGCGGTGGGGCGACGGCCGCGGTGACCGTCAGCACCGCCAACCGGATCGCCAACGAGGTATTTCCGCGGCTCAACCAGATCCACACGCCCAAGGGCCTGATCTCCTCGATCTACACCGGTGGTCCAAAGACCTTCCTGATCCTGGGCTCCGACAAACGCTATGGCTCCACCAACATCGACGAACGCGAAGCGGGGCCCCACAGCGACACGATCCTGCTGGTGCGCTTCGACCCCGAACAGGAACAGACCTCGGTGCTGTCGGTCCCGCGCGATTTGCTCGTGACGATCAAAATGCCCGACGGCGAAGCGCTGTACCCCCAGAAGATCAACGCCGCCTACACGCTCGGCAGCGCTCTGCCCGGGCACGACGAGGGCGCCAACCTCGCCGCGGAGACGATCAAGGAAGTGCTGCCCGGCCTGCAGCTCAACGGGATCATCGACGTGACGTTCGCGGGCTTCATCCGCGTGGTCGACTCGCTGGGGTGCGTGTACGTCAACGTCGACCACCGCTACTTCAACGAAAACATCGGCACCCCCGAAACCGACTACACCAGCATCAACCTGCAGCCCGGCTACCAGAAGCTGTGCTACGAAAACGCGCTCGACTATGTGCGCTACCGCCACACCGACTCGGACTTCGTGCGCGTCGCCCGCCAGCAGGACTTCCTACGCGACCTGCGCGAGCAGGTGTCCCCCGAAATCGGCGAAATCGACAAGGTCGCCAAAGCGGTGGGGCATGCGATCAGCACCAACTTCTCGCCCTCGCCGAGCATTCTGCTGGAGCTCGTGAAGCTGATCGGCTTCTCGCAGGGCAAGCCGTTGCGGCAGGTGAAGTTTCAAACCGAAAACGTGGACTACGTACTGAACGGCGGCGACTACGTCACCTCCTCGCCCGCCCTGGAGCACGCGACGCTCAAGGACTTCCTGCACGGCCACGAGCGCCTGCGCCGGCTGAACGTGCACTCAGACGCCGGTGCTCCCTCCGGTGGCCGCGGCCGTCGGGGCAGGCACCGCCGTGGCTCCAACCCCACCGCCGCTCCCAACCCCGTCGGCGAGGACCTCTACCCGACGCCCTCAAGCGACCAGCAGCAGGCGATCAGCGCAGCGGTCCAGGTGCCCTTCCCAATGCTCTACCCGCGCCTGCAATCGGGCCCCGCGACGCAGGAAGAGGTGCGCCCCTACGCGCTGCGCGATTCCCAGGGAAATCTCCATCACGCGTACACCGTCGTCTTTCAGCAGAACACGATCGGCGGCTACTACGACGTCGAGGGCACCGATTGGCTCGACCCCCCGATCATCGAGCACCCCCAGGAAACGCGCTACGTGGGCCGCCGCGCCTACATGATCTTCGCCGACGGCGAACACATCCACATGATCGCCTGGCGCGAACACCACGCCCTCTACTGGGTCATCAACACGCTGCTGGAGGAACTCTCAAACCAGCAGATGCTGACGCTCGCCGACTCCACGCAGCCGCTGGGGTAGGGCAGGGCGTCGAGGCCGTCGCTGGCGCAAGCCGATCGCTCACTTAGCCGCGCGCGGCCGTCCGCGCCTGATCCAACGCGGCGTTGACCAGCGCGTCGGCGTGGGCGTTCTGGGCGCGGGGCACCGAGCGGATCGACCACCGCTCGAACTGCCGCAACGCGGCCATCGCATCGAGGTGCAGGGGACGCATCGCGGCGTGCTTGACCTTATAGATGCCCTGCACTTGCTTGGCGATCAACTCCGAGTCGTTGACGACCTCGACCTCGGTGGCCCCCAGCGCGTGGGCGCGCTCCAGCCCGAGCAGCAGCGCGCGGTACTCCGCCACATTGTTGGTTACCTCGCCCAGCAAGCGTGCGTGCTCGTCGAGCACCTCGCCGCCGGGGTCGCTGACCACCGATGCGGCCGCAGCCGGCCCGGGGTTGCCGCGGGCTCCGCCGTCGACGTGAACGATCACCTTCATCGTGGCGAGCCTATCCCGCGGTGGGGACGGCACGCGCCGCAGGAAACGACTGCGCTCAGGGTTGCGCCAGCTGCGGCAAGTCGCCGGGCACCCTTGCGCGACGGCGATCGCGCACGATGCGCTGCCGGCGGGCGGAGTCTCCGTCGATGCTGCCTGCGCCGTCAATGCTGCCTGCGCCGCCACTGCGCCCGCGCCTGTCGGCCTTGCGGCGGTCGACGATCACGGTCACGTTCTCGTCGTTCTTGTAGTGCTCGACCAGCTTCGGGTAGAGCTCGTCGACAAGGGGTCTTGGGACCACGCTGTAGATCATCGTGTGCTCAATTCTACTCGACTATTTGCCTACGGCGGGAAAAGCTCAGGATCCGGTCGGAGTGCTCATCAGCTCACCAGCAGCGATAGCGCTCCACGCTCGTCCACCACGGCATTGGGGATACGGTCCTCGTCGGCGAGTTCCTCCAACTCCATCCCCTCCGCCGCCAACCATGCGCCCCGCGTGTCGTCATCCGGGTCGATCTCGTAGCGGTACCAACACAGCTCCCACGCGACCACGACCGTCACGTTCGTGCTCTGAAGCTGGGTCGCCCGCACAGTGGGGGCGCCGAGCGCCCGTGCAACTCCCGCGAGCCGCCGCGGGTGCTCGCCAACGTTGAACACCGCGAGTGCCCGCTCTACGTTCAAGTCCGTCGGTCCGGCGACAGGTAGATCTTGGTCACCGGCGGGGGGATCGACCGCATACTCGATTGCACCCACCGACTCCTCGGGCGCGCCCCACTCCTCATCAACCGCGGCCCACTCCGCGTCGATGCCTGCCGCTGTGCCCCCGCTTTCGAGCGGGTCGTCGGCGTCCATCCCTCCCGCGGCCACCGGCTGAGCCGGCTCACGCAACTGGCGTAGCCTGCGCAGCAGCGATCGCCCCCGCTGGGAGCGATCGGCGCGCGGCCTGCCGGGGTGCGTGTCGGTCTCGCGGCGCCAGCCCTCATGCGTGGCGCGCGTGGTGCACAGCTCGCACACCACCCGTCGCTGCCCGCCGCCGAGAAAGACGTCGGGCTGCTCCCCCCGCAGTAGTCGCCTCCCACACACGCCGCACTCCACGTCGGGGTGGGAGGTCACGATTGTTCTGGCTGCCATCGAAGTGCTCCAGGGTAAACCACGCGGCTGGTGGGTGTGCTCTTCCACGGCCGGCGGCTCGAAAGCTGCATTGCGCCGGGTGGGCGGGGGCCAAATCCTTTAGGGTGCGTGCTCGATGCGCGCGGTCACGTTCCAGGCCCCCGGAAGGGTGGCGGTTGAAGAGGTTCCCGAGCCCGAGCTGACGGGCCCGGAGGAGGCGATCGTGCGGATCGAGGCCTCCGGGGTGTGCGGGTCGGACCTGCACATCTACCACGGGCGTGTGCAGATCGAACCGGGCTTCACGATCGGCCACGAGTACGTCGGCACGGTGCTGGAGGTGGGGGAGGCGGTGCGCGAAGTCGCCGTCGGCGACCGCGTGCTGGGCTGCTTTCAGAGCGCCTGCGGGCGCTGCTGGTTCTGTCGGGCGGGCGCCTTTCACAAGTGTGAGCACTCGCGCACCTTCGGCCACGGGGCGGCGCTCGGCTCGCTGCAGGGCACGCAGGCGGAGCGGGCGCTCGTGCCGAGCGCCGATCTGGTGCTGCGCAAGGTGCCCGAGGGGATGAGCGACGACGTGGCGCTGTTCGCCGGCGACGTGATGGGCACCGGCTTTCACGCCGTGGTGGACAGCGGGATGCGCCCCGGGGATGTGGCGGCGGTACTCGGCCTCGGTCCGGTGGGGCTGTGCGCGGTGCAGGCCGCGCGGGCCGCCGGAGCGGCGCACGTGATCGCCGTGGACTCGGTGCCCGAGCGCCTGGCGATGGCGGAGTCCTTCGGCGCGCAGGCGGTGCACCTGCAGGAGGGCGACCCCCGCGCGGCGGCGCGCGCCGCGACCGATGGGCGCGGGGTGGACGTGTGCATCGACGCGGTCGGACACCCCTCCGCCCTTGACCTCGCGCTGCGGCTCACGCGCAAGTGCGGCACCGTGCAGGCGATCGGCGTGTACGCGGAGCGCGCCGAGCTGCACATGGGCCTGCTGTGGATCAAGTCGCTGCGGATGTGCGCCGGCCACGCCAATGTGATCGGGCACATCGATCGCGTGCTCGCGCTGATGTCCGCCGGTGTGCTCGACCCCACGCCGCTTGTCACCCACCACATGAGCCTCGACGAAGCGCCGGAGGCGTACGCTTTGTATGACCGCCGCGAGGCGCTGAAGATCGTCCTCAAACCTTAGGAGCCAAAAATGAGCACAACTACTATCGAGCTACCCGAAGCTCTGGGCTCCGAGGCGCGCGCCTTCATCGCGAGCGAGCACCGGTTGCTGATCGGAGAGGAGCGCCTAGCTGCTGCTGACGGGGCCACTTTCGCCACGCTCGACCCCTCCAACGGGCGGGAGCTGGCCCGCGTGCCGCAGGCCGGCGCCGAGGACGTGGCGCGCGCGGTGGCGGCGGCGCGGGCGGCGTTCGCCGACGGGCCGTGGGCGAGCATGCCGGCGTCCGGGCGCGAGCGGCTGATGCTGGCGCTGGCTGGCGCGGTCGAGGAGCGCGCGCAGGAGTTTGCACAGATCGAGTCCGCCGACAACGGCAAGCCGGTGGGGCTCGCCCAGTACGTGGACGTCGCTGGGACTGTCGCCCATCTGCGTTACTTCGCCGGCTGGCCGACGAAGATCGAGGGCGCGGTGCTGCCGGTCACGGCGCCCAACATGCTCTGCTACACCCGCCGCGAGCCGGTCGGGGTGTGCGGGCAGATCGTGCCGTGGAACTTCCCGCTGCTGATGGCCGCTTGGAAGCTCGGCCCGGCGCTCGCCGCGGGCTGCACGGTCGTGCTGAAGCCGGCCGAGCAGACTCCTTTGAGCGCGCTGCGCCTCGGCGAGCTGGCGCTGGAGGTTGGCTTCCCGCCGGGCGTGCTGAACGTGCTCACCGGCGACGGCTCCACCGGCGCGGCGCTGGTAGACCATCCCGGGGTCGACAAGATCGCGTTCACCGGGTCCACGGCGGTGGGGCGTGAGATCGGCGCGAAGGCCGGCAGGGCGCTCAAGCGCGTGACGCTCGAGCTGGGCGGCAAGTCGCCCAACATCATCCTCCCGGACGCCGACATCGAGGCCGCCGTCAAGGGCTCCTACCAGGCGATCTACTTCAACTCCGGGCAGGCCTGCAACGCCGGCTCGCGCCTGTTCGTGCCGGCGGGGCGCTTCGATGAGGTGATGAGCGGCCTTGCCGAGCAGGCCGGCAAGGCGCAACTGGGGCCGGGTCTCGACTCGGGGACGCAGCTCGGCCCGTTGGTCTCCGCCGAGCAGCGCGAGCGCGTGCTCGGCTACATCGAGGCAGGCCGCGCCGAAGGAGCGGAGGTGCTGGCCGGTGGCGAGACGGCGCTCGCCGACAGCGGCGGCTACTTCGTCGCGCCCACGCTCTTCAGCGCCACCGGCGCCGACGCCGACGAGCTGCGGATCGCGCGCGAGGAGATCTTCGGCCCGGTGCTGGTCGCCTCTCCCTACGACACGCTCGAGGAGGTCGCCGAGCGCGCCAACGACAGCGACTACGGGCTGGCCGCGGGCGTGTGGACGCGCGATGTCTTCGAGCGCCCACCGCCTGGCGGCGCTGCTGCGCGCGGGCTCGGTGTACGTCAACACCTGGGGCGCCGTCGATCCCTCGGCGCCGTTCGGCGGCTTCAAGGCGTCGGGCCTCGGCCGCGAGCACGGCCACGACGGTCTCGACGCCTATCTGGAGACCAAGAGCGTGTGGACGGCGCTATGAGTGCATCGATCCCCGGGCGCCTGAGGATCTCGCGCGTCGTGGACGACGGCACCGTCAGCCTTGCCTTGGAGGGGGAGCTCGATCTGGCGGGGGCGCCTGAGATGGAGGCGAGCCTGGTGGCGGTCGAGCGGGATCAGCCAACTCGCCTGGTGATCGACCTCAGCCGCCTGCAGTTCATCGACTCCACCGGGCTGCGGCTGCTGCTGCAGGCGGACGCACGCGCCAAGGAGCTGGGCTACGAGCTCATGCTGCGCCCGGGCACACAGGCCGTGCAACGGGTGTTCGAGGTGACGGGGGCGCTCGCGATCCTGTGCTTCGAGGGCGACGAAGGCTAGACCCGATACCCTCGCCCCGGACCGAGACCGGCCGAGAAGCCCATGTCCAGTTCATCCTCGGTGCTGCCGCACTCACTCGCCGGGCGGAGTGACGTGGCCGCCGATAATCGCGCGGGTGCCGACCGCGCAGCCCCCGGTCGCGTCACGCTGGTGCTGGCAGGGCTATGCGTGCTGGTGCTGCTGGCGGCCACGCTCGAGGTGGTGCTGGACGCGGCGGTCGGCCATTCGCCGCTGACCCCCGGGTCGCCGAAGATCGCGGGATGGCTGGTGGCGATCGGCAAGCCGCTGAGCTTCATCGGGATCGGGGAGCGCCTGGGCTTCCGGATGTTCCTGATCGCGCTGCTGTGCTTCACCGGCGCCTACGCGGGGCTGCTGGTGCTGGCGCGGCGCATCTGCTCCGACCCGCGCGCCGCCCGCTGGTCGATCGTGCTGGTCGGGACGCTGACGGTGATCGTGTGCGCTGGCCCGATCCTCTTCTCCACCGACGTGTTCAGCTACATCGCCTACGCACGCATGGGAGTGCTGCACGGGCTTGACCCCTACCTCCACGGCCCGATCCGGATCGAAGGCGATCCGATCTTCAAGTACGTGGGCGAGGACTGGCTGAAAGTGGCGACCGCGTACGGGCCCGTGTATACGCTGCTCGCCTACCCGCTGGGCGTGCTCGGCGTGAAGGGCGCGGTGTGGGGGGCAAAGGTCGAGGCGCTTGCCGCCTGCGCGGGCACGCTGGCGCTGACGTGGCGCTGCGCGCGGGCGCGAGGCTACGACCCGGTGGTCGCGCTGGTGGCCGTCGGTGCCAACCCGCTGTGGGTGCTGTACGGGCTGGGGGGCGCCCACAACGACGTGATCATGACCTTCTTCATGATGGCCGCGGTGGCGTTGGTCGTGAGCGAAGAGAGCTCCACCAAGTCCACAAACCCCACTGGCTCCGGCTCGTCACGCAGCCGACTGATGGGCAACCGCGAGGCCTGGGCAGGCGCCTCGGTGGTGGCGGCGGGCATGGTGAAGGCGACGGGAGCAGTGCTGCTGCCGTTCATCCTGCTCGCGCGGCGGGACCGAAGCCGGGGGACACACGCCTTCGGCGCTGGCCGATTCGGGGACGCGAGCGCAGCGAGTGTCGCCCTAATCGGTCCCCGTTTCGGCCAGCGGACACTCGCGGGCGCGGTGGGGGCGCTGGTGGCGATCGCCGTGGTCTCCTATCCCGTGTTCGGCCTGCACGGTCTCGACGTGGTCTCCGCGCTCAACCGCGACGCGGCGCTGGTGTCGACTGACAGCTTCCCCAACGAGATCGCGCACCTGCTGGGCAAGCCGGGGGTGTTCCCGGCCGATCACACGCTGCTGAAGGTGGCGCTGGTCGTGATCGTGGCGCATCTGATGTGGCGCACCTGGCGGGGGTATGACTGGGTGTCGGCTTCGGGCTGGACGCTGCTCGCGATCGCTGTGACCAGCACATGGCTGCTGGCGTGGTACACGCTGTGGGCGCTGCCGCTGGCCGTGGTCGCCCGCGACCGGCGACTGCTGATCGCGATCTTCGCCGTACAGGGCCTGTTCATCGTCCACCAAACCGCCCCGCTGTTCTCGCCGGCGACGTCATGAGCGGGGCGGGCACGCACATCGAGCCGGGTGGACGAAGGGAGCTCGCGGTGAGTGCAGCGGCGAGCACCGCCGAGCCGGGCGGACGCTGGGCACGCCTGCCCGAGCGCCTGCGCCCGCGCGCCCACGAGCGCCGCGGCCGCGGTGACCTACGCCGCGTGGAGAGCACGCTGTTGGTACTGGCCTTCTTGGTGCTGGCTGTGGCGGTGGTCAACGACGTGGTGCGCCAGGTGCACGTCAATGAACGAATCAGCGCGGACCTGCATACGTGGCGGACAATCACCGGCAACGACCTCATCAACATCTCCGTCGAACAGGACCTAACGCATCACACCACGCGCGACGTGTTGTGCGGCAACACTGGGGAAGGGCCACCGGGGACGCAGCCGCAGGTGTGCCTGATCATGACCGGCCCCACGGTGCACGGAATGCGCGCCGCGAAGGGCGGCTTCTACCTGCCGCCCTACTTCCAGGACAAGCACGTCAACCGCTACGCCTGCTTCGGCACTGCGGTGAACGAAGAACTGTGCGGCCTGCCGACCCCGCCGGGCGCGCCGGACGAACCGCTGACGGGGGGCTGATGGCGGAGCCCGCGACCGTGTCGTCCAGGGACGGGATGAGCAGCTTTAAGGAGAAGGACCGGGCGGGCGGGCCCCGATCCAGGGGTCGGGGATGGGTCACGCACCGCGGAGAGGGGGCGTGGGGCGAAGCCCTCACCAAGTGGTGGCCGCTGGCCGCGTTGGTCGTGCTGGCCGCAGCGCTGCGCCTGAGCACGCTCGACCTGCAGAGCTTCTGGTACGACGAGGCGTACGTGCCGGTGCACACGCTGCACCCGTCCCTGATAGCGACCCTGCGCTCGGTCGAGCACCGCGAAAACACCCCGCCGCTGTGGTCCGTGCTGATCTGGGGTTGGTCGCGTGTTTTCGGCACCGGAATGCTCGCGCTGCGCCTGCCTTCGGCGCTGGCGGGGATCGCGACGGTGCCGGTGGCGTGGGGGATTGGACAGCAGCTGACCGAAGCCGGGAGACACTCGCCTTCGGCGAGAATCCCCGTTTCGGCCAGCCGTCGCGCGGCGATCGCCACCGCGGCATTGGTTGCGACCAACCCACTGTTGGTGTGGTACTCACAGGAGGCGCGAGCCTACGGCCTGTTCGTGTTCATGGCGGCGCTCGCGATGTGGTGCTGGCTGCGCGCCGACGCCGACCCCACGCCCGGCAGGCTGACGGCGTTCGCGGGGAGCGGCGCGGCGGCGTTGGCGACGCACTACTTCGCGGTGTTTCTGTTGGCGCCGATGTGTCTGTGGCTGCTACGCCCGCGGCGCGTGCGGGGGTCGAGCGAGCAGGCCACCGGGGTGCGTCGGTCGCCCCCGCCGATCGGGGCGTTCTGGGCTGTCGCGGCGATCGTGCTGGTCGGCGCGGCGCTCGTGCCGCTGGCGCTCGCCCAGGGCGGGCACGGCACCCAGTGGATCGGGGCGTGGGCGCTCGCCAGCCGCCTGGAAACGATTCCCCAGTACTACCTGACGGGCTACTCCGGGGCGCCGCTGGGCCACGGCCTGGAGCTGGTGGTCGCGCTGGAGATCCTCGCTGCCATCGGCTACGGCCTGTGGCGGATGCTCACCCCACGCGAGAGCGAAGGCGCGCTGCTGGCGCTGGGGGTGGCGGCGTGCGGGGTGCTGATCCCGGTGGCGATAGCGTTCGCGGGCGCCGACTACTTGGCGCCGCGCAATGTGGTTGCGGCAACGATCCCGCTGACGGCAGGGATCGCCGTGATCGCGGCGGCCCGACGCACCGGCCGCACGGGGCTTGCGCTGGTCGGGCTCATCGCGTTGACCTTCGCGGCGCTGACGATCGACGTGGATCTCAGCCCGCGCCTGCAGCGTGGCGACTGGCGCGGGCTTGCGCGGGTGATCGGGCATGGGCAGCCCACCGGCGCGCGCGCGATCACCACGGTCGAGTTGGGCGCGGCGCCGCTTGAGTACTACCTGCCGCCACTGCGCAATCTGCGCCAGGGCGCGAGCGTACGGGTGAGCGAAATCGACGAGAGCGGCTACGCACCGCTGCGCTCTGGGGCAGGTGAACCGCCGGCCCCCGGCTTCCACCTGGTGCAGCGCAGGAACGTGCACGGCATGATCCTCTACCGATTCGTCTCCCCAACCGCGCGCACGGTGGGGGAGGCGCAGCTGCGCGAACACGTGATTGCCGAAGGTCATCCCGAGGTGCTGGTGCCCTGATCGCGCCGGTCGAGCCCATAACGTGATATCACCGCCCGCGCAGTCGTCGGATACGAAAGGATTAGCTCGCTGGACCATGCCGATCTCGACCGCCACGACCCGCAGCGAGGCACGCATCGCGCTAGAGCGTGCCTGTGAGCACCTGCTCGCCCTCCAGGACGAGGCGGGGTGGTGGCGGGGCGAGCTGCAGACGAACGTGACGATGGACGCTGAGGACATGCTGCTGCGCGAGTTTCTCGGGATCCGCACGGCGGCCGCGACGGAGCGCTCGGCGGCGTGGATCCGCTCGCAGCAGCGCGAGGATGGGACGTGGGCGAACTTCCACGGCGGGCCCGGCGACCTCTCGACGACGGTCGAGGCCTACTGGGCGCTACGCCTGGCAGGTGACCCGGCGCAGGAGCCACACATGCGCACAGCCGCGGAATGGGTGCGCGAGCAAGGTGGCGTGGAGGGCGCACGCGTGTTCACGCACGTGTGGCTGGCGCTGTTCGGGCTGTGGCCGTGGGAGCGGATCCCCGCGTTGCCGCCGGAGATCGCGATGCTGCCGCGGTGGGCGCCGCTGAACATCTACGACTTTGGTTGCTGGGCGCGCCAGACGATCGTGGCGCTGTCGCTGGTGATGGCGCGGCGCCCGAAAAAGCCGCTGCCGTTCGACCTGCGCGACCTGCACGGCGCACAGCCGTGGACCCCGAGCGGATCGGCACCCGAGCCGCTCGCCGGCACCCGTCCTCCCCGTCCTGCCGCCACCGGGGGTGATCGCCTCTCCTTCCTCTCCTCCCCCTCCACCGCCGCCGCCAGGGCCCGGGCGGGTGCATGGTTGGGGCGCCTGGACAGCACGCTGCGGCTGTACGAGCGTCACCCGCTCCCACCGTTGCGTCGCCAGGCGATCGCGCGCGCGGAGGCGTGGATCGTGCGCCGCCAAGAGGCCGACGGCTCGTGGGGTGGCATCCAGCCGCCGTGGGTGTACTCGCTGATGGCGCTCCACCTCGGGGGCTACCCGCTCGATCACCCGGTGATGCGCCGCGGCCTTGAGGGGTTGGAGCGCTTCATGGTCGAGGATCGCGGCGAGAAGATCGACTACGAGTTGTCCGACCTTCGATCGCCCGCGTCGCCCCGTCCCCGTCCTTCGCGCCCGTCCGGAACCCCCGCCGCGGCGAGCCGGCGCCTGGAAGCCTGCCAGTCGCCGGTGTGGGACACGGCGCTGGCGATGGTCGCGCTCAGCGATGCCGGCGTGCCGCGCGAGCACCCAGCCCTCGCGCGCGCGGCAGAATGGCTGCTGGCGGAGGAGGTGCGCGTGCGCGGCGATTGGGCGGCGGCGCGTCCGCAGTTACAACCGGGGGGGTGGGCGTTTGAGTTCGAGAACGACAACTACCCCGACGTCGACGACACCGCGGAGGTGGCGCTGGCGCTGCTGCGCACGATCGAGCTTGAGCCCGAGCAGATCCGCCGTGCCCACCGCCACCGCCGCCGCAGCGGCGAAGTGCCCCCGTCGGAGGGCGCGCAGGGGGTGCGCGAGCGCGCGCAGGATGCGATCGATCGCGCCGTGGAGTGGGTGGAGGGGATGCAGAGCGAGGGCGGCGGTTGGGGGGCGTTCGACGCCGACAACACGCGGACGCTGGTGAGGGCGCTCCCGTTCCTCGACTTCGGCGAGGTGATCGACGAGCCGAGCTCCGACGTGACCGCGCACGCGCTGGAGATGCTCGCGGCGCTCGGTCGTGTAGACAGCGAACCGGCGCGCGCGGGGTTGAGCTGGCTGCTGGATCAGCAGGAGGACGACGGGTCGTGGTTTGGGCGCTGGGGGATCAACCACGTCTACGGCACCGGCGCGGCGCTGCCGGCGCTCGCGGCGATGGGCGTCGGCCCGGAGGAGCAGCCGATCCGCCGCGCGGTAGCGTGGCTGCACGCCCACCAGAACGAGGATGGCGGTTGGGGCGAGGACCCGCGCTCCTACGACGACCCCGCGTGGATCGGCCGCGGCGACTCGACCGCCTCGCAGACGGCGTGGGCACTGCTGGCGTTGCACGCGGCCGGTGAACAGCTGGGGCGCTCGCAGGCGATGGAGCGCGGCGTGGCGTGGCTGATCTCCACGCAGCGCCCCGACGGCACGTGGGAGGAGCCGCAATACACCGGCACCGGATTTCCGTCGGATTACTACATCAACTATCACCTCTACCGCCTCACCTTCCCGATCATGGCGCTCGGCCGTTGCGCGGGAGCTGAGGCCCCGCAGTGAGCGCCGCGGCGATGGGAGGGAGGAAGCTGCCCTTCCGAGCAATGGCGTTCCTCGGGGCAATGCCGCCAGGCGACGCGCCGTCTCCCGATCACTCATTGGCGTCCCCTACCGAATCGCCGCCCATCGAGCCCCAAGCACCTCCTCCTGGCCTGCCCACGCCCGCGGCGGTGATGGCGCGTGCGGGCGGCGAGAACTTCCCCGTCGCCAGCCGTATGCTTCCTCGCCGGGTCAGGGAGCACCTGCTTGCGCTGTACGGCTTCGCGCGGCTGGTGGACGAACTCGGCGACGCCGCGGCCTCCGGGGTCGATCGCGCGGGTGGTCCTCCCGACAAGCTCGCGGCGCTCGACTGGCTGGAGGGGGAACTGGAGCGCGCGTATGGCGGTGAGGCGCGCCACCCGCTATTGGTGCGCCTGCAGGCCACGGTGCGCGCATGCGCGCTGGCGCGCGAGCCCTTCCTGCGCCTGATCGAGGCCAACCGCGTCGATCAGCGCGTGGTGCGCTACGACACCTGGGAGCAGCTGCTGGGCTACTGCCACCTCTCGGCCGACCCCGTGGGGGAGCTGGTGCTGGGCGTGTTCGGCGCTGCCACGCCCGAGCTGGTGGCGCTGTCGGATCGGATCTGCACGGCCCTGCAGCTGACCGAGCACTGGCAGGATGTCGCCGAGGATCTGCGTGCGGGCCGCATCTACCTGCCCGCCGAGGACCTGGCCCGCTTCGAGAGCACCGAGCGCGACCTCGCCCGGGCGGGCGGGAGCGGGACAAGCTGGCGCGTGAAGGGGTTGATCGCCTTCGAGGTCGCGCGCACGCGCGAGCTGTTGGAGGAAGGGGCGCCGCTGGTCGGCCTGCTGCAAGGGCGCGAGCGCCTGGCGGTGGCGGCCTTCGTGAGCGGCGCCGACGCGGCACTCGGGGCGATCGAGCGAGCCGGCTATGACGTGCTCGGGGGCCCGCCGCGGGCTGGCCGTACGCAGCGTGCGGCGGCGTTGGCGAGGACCTTGACTGGGAGGCGCCGGTGAGCGAGATGCGAGCATTGCCGATGCAGGTCGCAGCGATGGTGGGGAGGTGGCGGTGAGCACGGCGTCGGCCCACACCCAGGCGGCCTACCGGCAGTGCGAGGCGCTGACGCGGGCGGCGGCGGGCAACTTCTACTACGGCATCCGTCTGCTCCCCGCCCCCAAGCGCAGGGCGATGTGCGCGGTGTACGCGTTTGCGCGGCGCGTGGACGACATCGCCGACGGGACGCTGGCGCCGGAGGAGAAGCTGCGGCGGCTGGCGAGGGCCGCGCAGGCACTGGAACGTTTGAACCCTGAGGACGCCGACCCCGTGATGGCAGCGCTCGCGGACGCCAGCGCGCGCTTCGAGCTGCCCGCCGACGCTCTCGACGATCTGATCGAGGGGGTGCGGATGGACGTGCGGGGTACCTCCTACGCGGACTTCAAGGAGCTCAAGCTCTACTGCCGGCGCGTGGCCGGCTCGATCGGGCGGCTGTGCCTGGCGATCTTCGGCACGCGCGTCGTAAGGGGGTGGCGCGGTCGAGGGGGGGGGCGGGCGGGCGGGCTTCCAATCCAAACGAGCGCTCAGCGAGTGAGATGGCCGATGATCTCGGCGTGGCGCTGCAGCTCGCCAACATCGTGCGCGACCTACGCGAGGATGCCGAAGGGGGGCGCGTGTACCTGCCCGGGCACGACCTGGTGCGCTACCACCTGCACGATGACGGCCCCCTCGACGCGGCTGCGCTGCGGGCGCTGACACGCGAGGCGAGTATGGCCGAACCGGCGATGGTGGCGGGCTTTGAGGGAGGGGACGTCGGCCAGCTGTACGCACTCGATGCGCTTCTACTGCCTGCGCTCGCGCGATTTCTTTCACCGGGGCATGGAGTTGGTGGCGCTGCTCGACCGGCGTAGCGCCGCATGTGTACTGGCGATGGCGGGCATCTACTGGCGCCTGCTCGGCCACATCGAGGAGCGCCCCGACCGTGTGCTCGCGCACCGTGCGCGGCTGCGGAAACGCGAGAAGGCGTGGGTGGCGGCGCGTGCGCTGCTCGGCAAGGGGATACCGGAGCGACATCCGGCGGAACGAATTCAGGAGGAAGACCTTCTTGAGCGCTCCGCAGGTAGTGGTGGTCGGCGGTGGGTTGGCGGGGATCACCGCGGCGCTCGACTGTGCGGACGCTGGCGCGCGGGTGACGCTGCTTGAGGTGCGTCCGCGGCTGGGTGGGGCGGTGTATCCTTCGAGCGCGACGGCCTGCGGATCGACAACGGCCAGCACGTGTTCCTGCGCTGCTTTCAGGCCTATCGCACGCTGCTCGCACGCCTCGGGAGTGAGCGCGGCGTGGAGCTGCAACCGCGTCTGGAGATCCCGTTGGCGCGCCCCGGCGGGGAGCTGCACGTGCTGCGCCGCTCGGGCCTGCCGGCGCCGCTGCACCTGGCGGGTGCGCTGCTGCGCTACCGCTTCCTTTCGCTGCGCGAGCGCCTCGGCGCGGTGCGGGCGGCGGTGGCTTTGGGCCAGCTCGACCCGCGCGCACCGGAGCTCGACCGGCAGACCCTCGGCGCGTGGCTTGCCGTTCACGGGCAGAGCCCACACGCGACGGCGGCGCTGTGGGACCTGATCGCGTTGCCCGCGCTCAACCTGCCCGCTGGCCAGGCCTCGCTGGCACTGGCCGCGTTCGTCTTCAAGGACGGTCTGCTCGAACACGCGGACGCGGGCGACATCGGCTTTCATCGTCTCCCGCAGAGTGAGATCGTGGGGGAGCCAGCGGCGCGCGCATTGCGCGCGGTGGGCGTCGATGTGAGGCTGGGCGCCGCGCGGATCAGGTGGTGGGCAGGGACAGCCGGTTCGAGGTCCGGGGCAGCGGGAGGGCGGGGAGTGCGGAGGAGTTGGTCGCCGGGTTGGGGTATCGGACGAGAGCGATCCGAGCGCCGGCGAGTGGCGGATCTTAATCGTCGCGCTGCCGCGCGCGCGCGCCGCGGCCTTGTTGGAGCTGCTCGACCCCTCGACGGCGGCGGCGGGCGCTGAAGCTGCGCGACACGCCGATCGTCAACTTGCACGTGGTATACGACCGCAGTGTGTGCGAGTTTCCCTTCGTGGGCGGAGTGGAATCACCGGTGCAATACGTCTTCGATCGCAGCGACGCCGGTGGCGTGGACGCGGGAATGCAGTACCTGGCTGTCTCGCTGTCGGGAGCCGACGAGGAGATGGGCATGAGCATCGAGGAGCTGCGCGAGCGCTACCTGCCGGCCCTCGCGGAGCTCTTCCCGCGCGCTCGCACGGCGCGGGTCGAGCGCTTCCTCGCTACCCGCGAGCACGCCGCCACGCTGCGCGCCGAGCCGGGCGCCGGCGCGCTGCGTCCAGGACCACGCACCGCCGTCCCGGGTTGGCGCTGGCTGGCGCGTGGACCGACACCGGCTGGCCGGCGACGCTGGAGAGCGCGGTACTCAGCGGTCACGCGGCGGCTCGGTGTGCGTTGGAGGACATCGGGCAGGTGGCGGCGTCGGTGCCCGCGGGCAGTGGGCCGGCAGTGGGCACCGGCAGGCGAGGCGCCGGCGACGCGGGGAGAAGGCCGGTGAGCGATCTGCTGATCGCTGCGCCGCTGCGCCTGGAGGCGTGGGCGATCTCCGCTGGGATCCGCTCCCGCGCGGCCCGCGGGCAGGTTCACCGCACCGGCATGGGCCCGCGCCGCGCACAGGCGATGGCACCGGTGCTGCTCGACCGCCCGGGGGCGGCGCTGCTGGTAATGGGCTTCGGTGGCGGACTGACGAGAACAGCGACGTGGGCGACGTGGTGGTCGCCGAAGCCGTCCAGGGGCCCGACGGGAGGGGGCCGGTCGCGTGCGCCGGCGCCCACGAGCTGGCGGGAGCGCTCGAGCGCCGTGGCCTGCGCGTGCGCCGCGGGACGGTCGCCTCGGTTGCGCGCCTGGCGATGGGGGACACCCGCGTGCAGCTGCGTGAGGCGGGCGATCGCGGTGGATATGGAGTCGGCGTGGCTGGCCCCCGGGGCCGGCGAGCGCCCATTCGCGGTTGTGCGGGTGATCACTGACACACCCGCCCGGGAGCTGACCAACCCGCTGCTGACCGTCGCGGGCGGGGCACGCGCGATGGCGGCGCTGCGCCGCGCGGCGGGCGCCTTGCACGAGTCGGACGCCGGAGGGGCTAAGGTAAAGACGATGGCGGCGCGGATGAGACAGAGCACGCGCATGGGGTGGTACCTGATGCGCCAGCGTCTTGCCAAACGCGAAAAGTTCCCGTTGATCGTCGAGCTGGAGCCGCTGTTTCAGTGCAACCTCGCCTGTTCGGGCTGCGGCAAGATCCAGCACCCCGAGCACGAGTTGCGTCGGCGGATGCCCGTCGCGCAGGCGATCGGGGCGGTTGAGGAGTGCGGTGCGCCGATGGTGTCGATCGCCGGCGGTGAGCCACTCATCCACCCCGAGATCCATGTGATCGCCGCCGAGCTGATCAAGCGCAAGAGGTTCGTCTACCTCTGCACCAACGCGCTGCTGCTGGAGAAGAAGCTCCAGAACTTCAAGCCCAGCCCCTACTTCTCCTGGGCTGTGCACATGGATGGGCTACGCGAGCGCCACGACGCCTCGGTCGAGCGCGAGGGGGTCTTCGACAAGGCGGTCGCTGCGATCAAGGCCGCCAAGGCTGCGGGCTTCCGCGTGACGACCAACACGACGTTCTTCACCCAGGACTCGCCGAAGACGGTGCGCGAGGTGCTCGACTTCCTCAATGACGACCTCGAAGTCGACGAGATGATGATCTCGCCCGCCTATGCCTATGAGAAAGCGCCCGACCAGGAACACTTCCTCGGGGTGACCGAGATTCGCAAGCTGTCAAGGAGGCGTTCAGCGAAGGGCGACGCAAGCGGTGGCGTCTGAACCACAGCCCGCTGTTCCTCGATTTCCTCGAGGGCAAGGCCGAATTCGACTGCACCGCCTGGGGGATTCCGAGCTACTCGCTGTTCGGCTGGCAGCGGCCGTGCTACCTGATGTCAGATGGCTACACAAAGACCTACCGAGAGTTGATCGAGACGACCGACTGGAGCAAGTACGGGCGCGGCAAGGACCCACGTTGCGAAAACTGCATGGCGCACTGCGGCTACGAGCCCACCGCGGTGCTGCAGACAACGCACTCGTTGCGCCAGTCGCTGCGGGCGCTCGTCGACTGATCTCGGCCTGCTGCTCGATCTTCGTCCACCGCCGCGACGGGGCTCGGCGTGGACTCCTCGCCAGCTCAGAGCGTGGGCGGGCAGCCGCGGATGTCGCGCCAGGTCATGCCCTCGCCGAGCAGGGCGGGGATGCCAAGAGCCAGCGCGGTGAGGACCTCGACGGCCTGGAGGATGATCCCGTAGGCGAGGGCTGGGCCAGCGCCGACGCCGTAGGCGGCCAGCACAACCAGGCAGGCGGCCTGGAAGACGCCGACGTTCGACGGGGTGGCGGGCAGCACCGCGGAGACGTTGACGGCCAACAGCACCGCGGCTGCCGCGATCAGGCCGTCGTCAGATTGCAGCCCGAGCGCGCACAGCACCGCGTAGCAGGCCAGCCATTGCAGCGTCCACGCGAGCAGCTGCACCAGCACCGCGGGGATCCCGTGGCGGGGGTTGGCGAACACGGCGAGCCCCTGTCTGCCGAGGCGCAGCAGACGGGCGAGCGCGGCGGCGGCGAGCGCGACCCGCAGCGAGTGCGAGCGCTGGGCGCGCGCCAGCAGCCACGGACCCATCAGCACCAACAGGCAGATCGCCAGCGGCACCGCAAGCGCGATCACGAGACCGGAGACGTGTTGGCGCAGGAGGTTGAGACTGGTGAAGGTGACGGTCGCGAGGATCGCCAGCGCCACGAGGTTGATCAGCGTCTGCGAGAAGACGGTACCGGCGACGACCGGCAGCTGGCGGCGCGAGGAGCCCGGCAGGCGGCGGGTGAGCACCAGCATCTTGGCGGGCTCCCCGATGCGCCCGGGGAATACCGCCGAGCCCATCACGCCGATCATCGTCGCGCGGATCACCGGCGCCCACGCGATCTCGGTGTCGGGCAGCGCGGCGCGCAGCACCTCGTGCCAGGAGCCCGCGCGCAGCAGCAGCGAGAGGCCCATCAGCGCGAGCGCGAGCACGATCCACCCCGGCTCTGCCGAGGTGAGCGCGTTGCCGATGCGGTGCAGCCCCAGCCGCGAGAGCGCGAACACGAGGATCGCCGCGAGGATGAGCAGCAGAATCGGCACGACCAACCGCCTGCGCAGGCGCGGGTGGTTGGCATCCCGTTGGGACGAGACGGTATCGCCCATCACCTGGGTGTATCAGAGCGAGAGGCGCACGGGCTCAAAGGCGAGCACTTCGGCGAGCACGTCGTAATGGCGATCGATGTGGAGCACGGCGGCCTGGTGCTGTTGGGCACACGCCGCAATCAGCAGATCGGGGATCGGGAGCCGGTGGCGGCCTTTCTGTCCGAGCTCGCGGTGAGCGGTGACGGCAGCTGCGATCGTCTCGGCACTCATGCGCAGTTCGTGGAAGGCTGCCAGTCGTTCCTCGACCCGCTGGTAGTCCGTCCCCGAGCGTGCGCTCTGCAGCATCTCCAGGCGCGTGATCGCGCATATGCAGGGCCGGCCCAGGGATTCGTCTGAGATACCGCCGCCTCTGACGAGCGCTGACTTATCAAGTAACAGCCAGCGGCGCTCGGCTGTGGGCGTCACTTCCACGCACTGTCGGAGAGCAGTACATCCATGTCCACCAGCTTTGGCAGCTCTTCAAGGGCCTTACGCTGCAAGTCCCGTCGGCGGCTCGCCTCGGCCTCGGCCCGATCGAGACCCAGTGCGTCGTGTCCCGCATGCGCCAGGCGCAGCAGCAGATCCTTGCGACTGCCCACGTCTGGCCACTGGCGCTGGGCATCATCGAGCAGCTCACGCACGGGGCCAGTGTCGGTGATCGAGTAGCGGGGGTGGGTCGTGGGCATGGGAGTTAGTGTAGCACCGGTTGAGGCAGGTGTTGCACCTGCGGGGTTGCTGTACCATGTATCGAGACATGATACGGTGGTGGTCGGTGTTTAGAGAAGTGGACATAGTGGTTCTGCTTGGGTTGCTGCGACACGCCGGAGGCGACTGGACCGTGCGCTCGCTGGCACAGGAGCTGGGTCTGCCCTCCGCCAGCTTGCAGCGTTCACTCGATCGACTTGCCGCTACGCCCGCGTTCGACGCTCGCCGCAGGCGGGTGAGCATGGTGGCGTGCGACGAGCTCTTCAACCACGCGCTGCGCTACCTTGCACCGGCCAGGCGGGGGGGCGAAACTCGCGGGCTTGGGACGTCGTGGGCCGCGCTTCCACTTTCCGAGCACCTGGCCCAGACTGACGAACCGCCGCCGGTCTGGCCCGACCCTCATGGTGAGCTGCGCGGCCTGGAGGTCACACCGCTGCACCCCGCCGTGGTCCCGCTCGCACGCACCGACCCGCAGATGTACGAACTGCTCGCGCTCGTCGACGCATTGCGCCTGGGCGACACGCGCACACGAGGATTGGCTGTTGAGCTTCTGCGCGCACGTATCCACACTTCGCCGGCGGCGCGGGCGGCGTGAGCCTCAAGCTGCTGGAGCAGGCTGCGGGCGCCCTGGGCCCGCTGTGTGAGGAAGTTGTCTTCCTGGGCGGAGCGTGCATCGAGCTGTGGATCACCGACCCGGGGGCGCCCGCTCCGCGCCCGACCAAGGACGTGGACGTCGTCGTTGAGGTCACCAGCCGACTGGACTACGAGCGGTTCTCCGAGCGGATGCGTACCCAGGGCTTCTCCGAGGACTCCTCGAGCCCGGTGATCTGTCGCTGGCTCCACACCAGCAGCGGCCTGTTGCTGGATGCTATGCCTACCAATCCTGAGATCCTCGCCCTGGACAACCACTGGCAGGCTGCTGCGGCGCCGCGCGCGGTTGAGCGTGAGTTGCCATCCGGCGCGGCGATCCGTGCGGCGACACCGCCCTACTTGCTGGCCACCAAGCTCGAAGCGTTTGCGGATCGAGGTCGCGACGATCCGATCGCGAGCCGCGATTTCGAAGACATCATCACGCTCATGGATGGCCGAGCCGAGATCCCGGAGGAGGTTCGTGCGGCCCTCAGTGACGTGCGTGTGTACCTTGCCGATCAGCTCACCGAGCTGCAGAAGATCCCGGACTTCCTGACAATGGTGGCCTCGATGCTGCGCCCCGATCGCGCAAGCCAGGCCCGCTTGGAGACCGTTGTGCTCCCCCGTCTCCAAGAGATCGCAAGTTTGGCGTGAACGCGGGGAGTCGACCGCGATAAAACCGAGGTCATCCAGCGCGCCTCAGTTCATGTTCACATAACCGGTGGCTTCCGTCGGCGTGCGCACGTTGGCCGCGACCTTGTTTTCGTAGTTGCCCTCGATCGTCTGGATGTCGCCGTTGGGTAGCACGTCCCTAACGATCCCGACGTGTTCGTCGCCGAACACGATCAGGTCGCCCGGCTGAGGGGTCACACCGGGGCCGTTGGGGATCGCGCGGCCGGTGCTCTGCGCCCACGACCACACCTGCCCGACCGAGCCGAGGCCTTCGCCGTTTGCGCCCAGCGGCTCGCCGGCTTGGCGCGCGGCCCATGAGGCGAAGTAGGCGCACCACGGTGCGCCGGGGATCGCTCCCGCGGTGGCGGTGCGATACATCGCGATCGCCGGCGATTCGTTTGAGTTAGAGCCGGGCGGCTGCTCAGTCTGGCCGAGCTGACTTTCGGCGATCCGCACGATCTGCTGGCCGGGTGTGGAGGTGGGGCTCGCGAGTCCGGTTGTGCCGGCGAGCCCGGATGTGCTCGTAAGTGCCCCCACGCTTGCGTTGCCGAGCGCCGTCGTCCCCGCTTGCAGGTCCGCGGTGTTGGTGGTGGGCATGCCCGTGGGCGTGACGCCGGTGGGGGCCGTGCTGGTGGGGGTAGCCGTGCCTGCCTGGCTTTCGCTCGCGCTCTGCAGCGCTTGGGCGAATGAGCTGCCGCCGGTCTGCGTCGGTTCGGGCGCAGCGGGCGCCGCCGTGCCGCCAGTACCGGCGGCGTTGGTCGCGAGCAGGTTGGCGGGGTTGGCAATCGCTTGTTCGAGCGTGGCCACGCGCGCGAGGACGGATTCGACCGACATCCGCCTGGTGATCGGCAGAGCGTTTCAGGGGTTGAGCGGCGCGGAGGGCGCCCCGCATAAATGCTTGCATCCCAAAATCCGGTCTAAAGCGCTTCCAATAGTTCGTCGATAGCGCCGGCAAAGGACACACAAGTGTCCACATCACTGTTCAATCCCAAGGGGGCTAGACGTGTCTATGCGTATTGGCAAGCGAAACTTCGCTAGCCGCAAGCGAAAGATAGCCGGCCTGTGCGCATTCGTGCTCGCAGGCCTCCTGGCTGTGGGTGCGTATGCGTTCACGGCAAGCAACACGCAGGCGAAGGAATCGGGCGCCGGTGCCAACAGCGAAGCTGTGTCCGGTTACAAAACCACGAACCTGCACTTCACGCTCGAAGACGGGACTGCCAAGACGGCCGAATTCAAAGCAGAAGAGGCCGGAGCCGGAGAGGCAGAAGCCAAAGAAGCCGAAATCAACGTAATGAAAACGGGCGGAACGGCGGTTTGGACGCATTGCGTACTGACTACTTCGGGCAATCCGGCCCTATTCACGTGCACATTTGCGAAAGCGCTGTCAAAGACAGAAATCGAAGAAAACGAAGTACAGGAAACCATCGTCACATCGTAGGTGCAACGACCGCGTGGCAAACGTGGAGGGCCGGCCCCGCCGGCCCTCCACGCCCACGTCCACAACCGCACAACATGAATGCGACCTCGACGCATTAGAAAAATCCTCTTCTCGGCCCTGGGACTCATCATCCTGGGGACGATGTGGTTCTATCTCGCCCCGGCCCAGCTCGGCGGCTCGGCGACCTATGTCGTCACGCACGGTACCAGCATGGAGCCTCACTTTCACACCGGCGACCTGGCGATCGTGCGCAGCCAGAGCAGCTACCATGTGGGTGAAGTCGTCGCCTACCAAAACCACCGGTTGCACACGGTCGTGCTGCACCGGATTGTCGGGCGCGAAGGCGATAGATATCTGTTCAAGGGGGACAACAACAACTTCGTCGACCCCGAACACCCGGTTGCCAGCCAGTTGATCGGCGCCCTATGGGTACATATCCCGGGCGTGGGCCTGCGCCTGCAATCGATCCGCTCGCCGCTCGTGATGGGGATCCTCCTGTTCGTCGGGATGCTGCTCCTCACCGGTGGAGCGTTCGCGCGGACCCAGGGGCGCAGGGACAGGCAGAGGCGCACGGGCGAGGGCGCCGTGAGGCGCGCGCGCGAGGCCGCGGCGACCCCCACGTTCGCCGTCCTCGCGATCGGCGCGCTGCTGGCGATCCCGTTCCTCATGCTCGGGCTGCTCGCGTTCACCCGCTCGCCGACGAAGCCCTATTCCTACACGGTCCCCTACCGGCAGAGCGGCAGGCTCTCCTACTCCGCCGAAGCGCCTTCGGGGCCGACCTACCCGGATGGACAGGCGGTGACCGGCGACCCGCTCTTCGCGCACGTCCTGAACGCGGTGGACTTCAGCTTCGCCTACCGCCTGCACGCCGCCGGCCGGCGCTCGCTTAGCGGAAGCGCCTCGCTCGAGGCGACGGTGGTCTCCTCCGATGGCTGGCACACCACGCTGCAGCTCGCGCCCCCCGTGCGCTTTCGCGGCAGCCGCGCGCTCGTCACGGGGACGCTCGATTTGACCTCGCTGCTTGCGCTCGTGCACAGCGTCGAAACCGCGACGAAGGCGAATGGCACCTACACGCTCACGCTGCTGCCGCGGGTGCGCGCGAGCGGGAGGATCGACGCTGTGCCGGTGCACACCACGTTCGCGCCGAAAATCCAGTTCTCGCTGACCCCGATCGAGGCGCAGCCGGCCGTCGCCGGCGGCGGTTCGCTCACCACGACTGGGCCCTCCGGCGAAGACGCCGCGCTGAGCGTGTTCTCGCCCTCGGCGCCGGGCTCGGCGACTGGCACGCGCTCCCAGCCGGCATCGCTCTCGTTCGGGTTGGGGCAGCTCTCGGTGGCGAGTGCACGTACGCTCGCGCGCGACGCGCTCGTGATCGTCGTCTGCGCCGTGCTGGCGGCACTCGCCTGCCTGCGTCTGGCGCTCGGTCGCTCGCAACCGCGCGACGAGTCGGCCTCGATCCGCGCCCGCTACGGTCGGATGATCGTGCCCGTTGCGCGTGTGTGGCAACTGCCCGGGGTGCCGGTGATCGACGTCGAGGACATGGAAGCGCTGGCGCAGATCGCCGAGCACTACGACCGCTCGATCCTGCACGAGGTCGCTGAGGATGGCGAGGCGTTCTGGGTCACCGACGAGAGCGGGCAGTTCCGCTACGCGGTCGGTATGTGGGCCAGTCCCGCTGCGGGCGAGCCCGCCGCGGGACTGACTGATGAGGCGCTGGCTTACGATGCGTTGGCTGACGAGGCGCTGGCAGGCGAGACGCTGGTGCATGAGGCTTACGGCCGTGAGTCCTACGCCCACGAGCCCAAGCTCGCGGGGCCGATTTCGGCGCGCGGGGTGCCCGCTGTGCCACCGGCGGACGACACGTTTGCCGCCGACGGCGTCACGCAGGGCGAGTGGACGCCGCGGCGCGACGGCGGCGGTCGCTCGCGCAAGCCCGGCCTCGTATGAACGCCCGCTTGCACGGCCGTCCGGCTATTCGGCCCGCTCTCAAGTATCGCTCGCGAATGACGATAAACCGGTGTGAGATACAGGGCTGACAGGGAGTCGGCTCGGGACTGACCCAAACAATCGTCATCAAGGAGATGAACGCATGTCCCTTAGCATTAACACCAACATCGACTCGCTGATCGTTCAGCGCAACCTGAACACCAGCGAAGGCATGCTGACCAAGTCGACAGAACGCCTGTCCTCGGGTCTGCGGATCAACTCGGCCGCCGACGACGTCGCCGGCTACGCCGCCAACCAGCGCCTGCAGGGCCAGGTCAACGGCGTCAACCAGGCGGCCCAGAACACCCAGGAAGCGGTCGCACTCGTGCAGACCGCGCAGGGCGCGCTCAACGACGTGGAGCAGATGCTTCAGCGCATGCGCGAGCTCTCGGTGCAGCTGGCCAACGGCACCAACTCGAAATCCGACGAAGAAGCGATCGAAAACGAGGGGAAACAGCTCGAAAAAGAGATCGAACGAGTTGGCACAACGACCAAATTCAATGGGGTCGAACTCCTGGGCAAAGCGGAAGAAATCAAGTTCCAGGTCGGCGCCAATGAAAAAGAAACGATTGAAGTAAAAACTGCCAACCTCAAAGAAGAAACCAAAGGCATCAAAATCAAAGAAATCAAAACGATTGAATCCGCGATCGAAAAAGTCGCCACGCTGGCTGGCGAATTCGGTTCGGTGCAGGATCGCCTTCAGTACACCCAGAGCAACCAGGCGATCTACGGGGAGAACCTCTCCGCGGCCCAGAGCTCGCTCGTTGACGCCAACATGGCGGCCGAAATGAGCAACTTCACCAAGGCGCAGGTGCTGCAGCAGGCCGACGTGGCGATCCTCGCCCAGGCCAACTCGCTGCCCCAGGCAGTGCTGAAGCTGGTCGGCGGCTGATCCGCCAATCCGATCTTCCTCAGTGGTGGCGCCTAGCGCGCCACCACTGCAGCGAAGCCATCCCGGGGCGGGTTCGCCCGCCCGGGGTTGGTCATAACGCTTCCGACGGTCTGGGAAGGCCGGCACGAAGCCACATACCGCCGATTCATCGAGGGAACGGTGGTCGAGGTGGGCAGTCTTCGGGCTGCCCACCTCGTCGTTTAAAGCTCAGGCGCGGACGTCGATGTGCCGGCCGTCGGGCTTGTCTTCGTCGGGATCGTCACGCTCGCGCGACGGTTCACGGCGAGGTTTCGGCTTACGCTCGTTCCCATCCGCCTTGCGGCGCTCGCGCGAGAGGCTGCGCGTCTGCTCCGCGGCCAGCTCGGCGATCCACGGGGGGCGGGGACCGATCGGTTGGATGGGGTCCATCGCGGGTGCCTACCGGTTCGGGGTGGACCGTGGCTCCACCGCTATGAGGTGCGCCCGACGGGCCCGCCCGGGCCGGGCGTGCGGGCACGATCGAACTTGGCAAGCTCTTCGGCGAGCAGGTCGTGCTTGGCCTGGTGGAGCTCAGCCACCAGCAGGCGCCGCCACAGGAACACCGCGGCGGCCCACACCGCCACGTAGCACACGACCCCTGCCGCTAGCGCCCGCAGGCCGGCGCCGGCGAGTGTTTGGGTGGGCAGCGAGAGGTAGCCGCCGAGCAGGAAGCCCGCGAGGCCGCCCCACGCCTTGGCGCGCGCGACGCTGCGTGCTGCGCGGGGGTGCTCGGCGAGGATGAGGTTGGACCCCGCCGTGCCACCCGAGCCCTCGGCGCCCCCGCCCTTCTGCTTGGCCTTGGCGCCCTTGGCAGCCTTCCCGGCCTTGGCGGACTTGTCGCTCTTAGCGGCCACGCCCACCACCGCTTTTATCCAGAGGGACTTGCTCCCGCCCGCCCCGGCTCGGCGGCATGTGGACGTGTTCAGCGGCCACGACCATCACCGCTCTCCAGGCCGCGGCGCCGTTCGGCGCGCTGGCAGTCGAAGATGAAGCGCACGAGGCGCCGGTGCTCGCCTTCGGCGATTTCGTCGAAGCAAATCGCGCGGCGGCCCTGGAGGTCGGTGCGCACGACCGTGCCGACGCCCGTGATCGGCGGACCGCCCTTGGCGGTGGTCAACCGAAACTCAACCTGCTCGCCGACCTTCAGCGTGCTCGGTCCGGCCAGCAGCATCCCGCCACCACTGATGTCCACCGAGTAGGTCTGTACCGTGCCGCCCTGGCCCCCGGTGACGACCAGCACCGGCCGGGTGGATTGGATGCGGACGTACTCGCGCTGTTGAATCAGCTCGACCGAGTGCAGCTCGCGGAAGCGCAGCAGCTCGCGGTCCTCGAGCGTGACCGTACCCTGCAGTCGGATGCGACCGCGGGAGTTGGTGAACTCGAGCACCAGCCCGTCGAGCGATCCGGGGCTGAAGGGCACCTCGGCGCGGAACATCAGCGCCACGAGCAGCCCGCTGTCCTCGCGCTCGGCGACCCGCGCCTGCACGCGCTCACCACTGGGGCGCACGATCGTGACCGGGTCGGTGCGCTCGGGAAGCTCGATTTCGCCGCGATCCCGCGACGCCTTTGTCGAGCGCCCAAGTTTCATCGCGGCGGAAGTAGTCGATCGGCGAGCAGGGAGGGATCGGTCCAGGTGAGCGCCCATGACCCGGGGGCGCTTTCGGCGCGCGCCAGCAGGTGGATCGGGGCCAGCCCGAACGTGCATGCCGTTTGCACCGCCACCCCGAGCTGGTCGGTCTCATCGGCGTGGGTGATCGCCAGTGCGTCCGCGCCCAGTGGGCCCAGTGCCCCCAGCAGCTGGGCCGCCGGCGTGGCGCCGAGCGTGGCGGGGAGCGCGAGCACCACGCGCTCGGGTCGCACCTGCTCCAGCAGCTCCGCGAGTGCCGAGATCGAGCCGGGGTCTGCACACGAGACCGGTGGTGTGTCGAGCAGCAGCACACCCCCGGCGCGAGCCTCGCTCAGCGTCTGCTCCTCCGGCATCGTGCCGGGCAGGATCGTGACGCAGGTGGCGGTTAGCGTGCTGTGCTCGCGGTAGGCCTCGCGCAGGGCGGCACAGCAGGCGCTCTTGCCGGCGCCCCCGGCGCCGATCACGGCGATTGCCGCGCCCGCGGCGGGCAGCGGGCTCGAGGCCGGAATCATCTGTGTCAGCGCGGTACGCACCGCCTGGGCGAGGCTCGTGGCGGGGGGCATCAGCGGCATCACGTGGGCATTCGCCGTCTCGATCAGCTCCTGCACGAGCTCCTGGCCGATCCCCACGCTTCGCAGCATCTGCTCGATCTCCTCGTGCGCGGAGGGCTCGGAGACGGGGGGCGTTGCGGCCACCGGCTCCACGTAGGGGTCCTGCGCAACGGGAGCAACGACGATCTCTTCGGGCGCTTCCGCGTCTTCGGCTTCCGCGAGCGCTTCGGCCAGCGCGGCGTCGAGGTCCGGTGGGACGGCGGGCTCGGCGGCGCGCACCGCGGCCTCGGCCTCGGCGAGCGCCGCCGCGAACGGGTTGGTGGCCCAGACTTCCGTCGGTTTCTCCGTCTCGTATTCGGGCAGCGCTGGGATTGCGTCGCCGTCGTCGTAGCGGTCCACCAACGACCCCCCCGGGTCTCCGCGGCGGGCCTCGATTTCGACGAAGGACTTCTGGAAGAAGCCGGCGAAGCCGCCGGTGAGGCCACGGTGATGGCGGATCACGATGGCGTCCTCGCCGAGCTCGGCGACGATCGTTGGAATCAGCTCGTCCACAGTGCGTCCACGGTAGATGCGCGGCGCAAAATGGCCGGGACCGTGTGGGTCATGGTGGCCAGAATCCTGCCAGGTGGCCTCGCGCTGGGCGGCGTAACGGGGGGCGGTGTCGTAGGCGGTGGTGCTCATGCGTGGATTACTCCAATCGTCTCGACGTTGACGCCCGGCGCGATCTCGTTGTAGGAGCAGACCGGCAGGTGGGGTTGGGCCCCGGCGATCAGGCGGCGCAGGTGGCGGCGCACGCGCGCCGAGCAGAGCAGCACCGGATTGCGCGCGCCGCTCGCGGTGGCATGCTCGACCTGAGCGCGCAGCGCGCCCACGATCGCCTGTGCACGGGGCGGTTCGATCGCCAGGTACTCGCCGTCGGTGGTTTGGGTGATGGAGGTTGCAACCTCCTGCTCGATCGCAGGGTCAAGGGTGATCGCCTGCAAACAGAGCCGCTCGTCCAGATGGGGGGCTGTGATCGCCCGGCCCAGGGCCTGGCGGGCGTACTCGGTGAGCAGGCCGGTGTCTCGTGTTATTCGCGCCTTGTCGCCGATCGCCTCCATGATCGTGCCGAGATCGCGCACGGGGACGCCTTCGGCCAGCAGCGAGCGCAGCACGCGCTGGATCTCCCCGAGCGAGAGCGTCTCGGGCACGATCTCCTCGACGACGGCGGCGTTGGTCTCCTTGAGGCGGTCGAGCAGCGTGCGCACGTCCTGGCGGGTGAGCAGCTCGGCGGCGTGCGTGCGGATCGTCTCGGTGAGGTGGGTGACGATCATCGACTCGGCGTCCACGACGGTGTAGCCGAGCGCTTCGGCCTCGGCGCGGTCGGAGGAGTGCACCCACACGGCGGGCAAGCCGTAGGTGGGCTCGGTGGTGGGGATCCCCTGCAGGCCGCCGGCGGCGTCGCCGGGGTCCATCGCGAGCAGGTGCCCGGGCATGATCCGGGCGCGGGCGACCTCCGAGCCGCGCACCTTGAAGACGTACTCGTGGGACTCCATGCCGAGCTCGTCGTGGATCCGCACGGCGGGGATCACGATCCCGAGCTCGCCCGCGATCTGGCGGCGGATCGCGGAGACCCGTCGCAGTAGATTGCCGCCGGAGGAGCCGTCCACCAGTGGCACGAGCCCGAAGCCGACGGCGAGCTCCAGGGCGTCGACGGAGAGGCGCTCCATCGCCTCCTCGGAGCCCTGCCCATCCCCGCCGGGGCCCGCGGGGCCGTTGGGCGTGGCGGTGGCAAGTGCCAACGCGCCGCCCCCGGCCTCATCGCCGGGGAGCCCGTGGCGCACCGACCAGCCGATCGCGCCGAAGATCGCGGCGATCGCGAGGAACGGCAGCTTCGGCAGGCCGGGGACGAGCGCGAACAGTCCGATCGCGGTGGCGGCGACCAGGGGCGCTTTGCGCTGGCGCAGGATCTGCGAGGCGATGTCCGAGCCGAGGTCTTTGTCGGAGGTCGCGCGGGTGACGATGATGCCGGTGGCGACCGAGATCAACAGCGCGGGGATCTGCGCGGCGAGGCCGTCGCCGACCGTCAGCAGCGAGAACTGGTGCGTGGCTTCGGTGAAGGAGAGGCCGTGCTGGGCCACGCCGACGACGATGCCGCCGATGAGGTTGATCGCGGTGATGATCACGGCCGCCATCGCGTCGCCTTTGACGAACTTCGAGGCGCCGTCCATCGCGCCGTAGAAGTCCGCTTCCTGGGCGATCTCCGAGCGGCGAGCGCGGGCCTGTTCGTCGGTGATCAGCCCCGCGTTGAGGTCGGCGTCGATCGCCATCTGCTTGCCGGGCATCGCGTCGAGCGTGAAGCGCGCGCCGACCTCGGCGACGCGCCCGGCGCCGTTGGTGACGACCACGAACTGGATCACCACGAGAATCAAGAAGATCACAAGGCCGACGACCACATTGCCGCCGACGACGAACTCCCCGAACGCCTTCACCACGGAGCCGGCGTCGCCGGTCGTCAGGATCAGCCGCGTGACCGACACGTTGATCGCCAGGCGGAACATCGTGGTGAGCAGCAGCAGCGATGGGAACGAGGCGAAGTCCAGGGCCTTGCCGAGGTACATCGTGGCGACCACGATCGTCAGCGCCGCGGAGATGTTGAGCGTGATCAACAGATCCAGCAGCGCGGAGGGCAGCGGCACGACGAGCATCGTTATGACCATCACCACGGCGATCGCGGCGAGCAGGTCGGTGTGGCGCAGCAGGCGGCGCACGGAGTCGAGATTCATCGGGTCACCGCCGAGTGGGCGTCGAGGGGTGGGCAGGGGGATCATCCGCGCAGGTGAGCTCGCCCCCGCGGGGCTGGGCGTGGGGCATCGTGCCCCACGACCACGCGCGTGGGGCCGTACCGTGCGGGCGGGAGATGGCGAGCTGGCTCACAGCGCGTACCTCCGCTGCCGCGCGAGGCGGTAGACGAATGCAAGCACGCGCGCCACCGCGGCGTACAGCTCCTCGGGGATCACCTGGCCGATCTCGCACGAGGCGTGCAGCGCGCGTGCGAGCGGCGGCTCGGAGACGATCGGCACGTCGTGTTCCTCGGCGATGCGGCGGATCTGCAGGGCGATCAGGTCCTTGCCCTTGGCCACGACCTCGGGGGCGGTGCGCGAGCCGTCGTAGCGCAGCGCGACGGCGAAGTGGGTGGGGTTGGCGATCACCACGTCGGCCTCGGGGACGGCGGCCATCATCCGTTTGCGGGCAGCCTGCGCCTGGCGGCGGCGCAGTGCGGCCTTGACCTCGGCGGGCAGGCCGTACTGGCGCTGCTCGTCCTTGAGCTCCTGCTTGGTCATGCGCAGCTTGCGCTCGTTGCGCCGGCGCTGCCAGGCGTAGTCGATCGCGGCGATCACTAGGTAGGCGAAGGTGGCGTGTTGGGCGATTTCCATCCCGCGATGGCCCAGCACGAGCCCAAGGTCGGCCGGAGGGATGCCGACTTCGGCGGCGAGCGTGGTGAGGCCGGGGAGGATCGCGAGCGCGGCGACGCCGGCGACGACCGTTACCTTGGTGACGGCCTTCAGCGCCTCGAAGGCGAAGTTTGGCCCGAATAGGTTGCGCGCCCCCGAGACGGGGTTGATCCGCTTGAAGTCGAGCCCCAGCGCTTTGGGGGCCGGGCGAAAGCCGACCTGGGCGGCGCCGGCGAAGAGGCCGGTGCCGAAACAGATCGCGGCGATCGGCCCAACGGTGAGCGCGAGCGTGGTGAGCCCGACCTCCATCAGCGAGTGCAGCCCGGCTGCGGTCATCGCTTTCCCGGGCGTGGCGATCTCCGCGAGGATCTCACGGAAGGCGGCCTGGGCGGCACCGATCACGGACGGCCCAAGCAGCGTGATCGCGAACAGGCCGCCGGCGAGCACGAGCGAGCCGCCGACGTCGGCGGAGCGCGCAATCTGTCCCTTCTTGCGCGCGCGCTCGCGGTGCTTGGGGGTGGCCTGCTCGGTGCGGTCCTCTTGTGCCATTGCTTACGCTCCCGGCCTTTCGACTGCTCGGCGGTCCCACTGCATGTGGGGCATCCACTGGATCTCGGTCACACTGCGCATCTCGGCCATCACCCGACGTGCAGGGCGCCGAGCGCGGCGCCGACGGAGGTGGACATCTGGTTGGCGATCCAGCCGGCGACGAACGGCATCGAGGCGCCGACCAGCAGCAGCGCGACGGCGACCTTGGCGGGGAAGCCGACGGCGAACACGTTGAGCTGGGGCACCACGCGCGAGACGACGCCGAAGGCGACGTCGGTGATCATCAGCGCGATCAACACCGGCGCGGCGATCTCCACGGCGGAGGTGAAGACGGTGGAGAAGACGTGCTCGGTGCCGGCCCACAGCGTGGCGATACGGGGGGCGGAGGTGAGCGGGACGAGGGTGAAGGTGCGGGCGAGACCGCGCAGCACCCACGCTTCGCCGCCGATCACGAGGAAGATGGCGATCCCCACGAGCGAGTACATGTGGGTGAGCGGCCCGCTTTCATCGCCGCTGACGGGGTTGATCAGGCTGCCGTAGGAGAAGCCGGCGCCGAGGTCGGCGAGCGAGCCGGCCGATTCGACGGCGGCAAACAGCACGCCGAAGGAGAAGGCGAAGCCGAGCCCCACCAGCATGCCCTCCACGATCAGTGCGGCGAGGGTGAAGGGGTCGGTGGGGATGTGCTGCCCGTGCAGGGCGATCGGCGCGAGGCCGATCGAGATCCCGACGGCGATGATCCCGCGCACGCGCGGGGGCACCATCGGCGAGGAGAAGGGCGGAGCGAGCAGGAACAGCGGGCCGACCCGTGCCAGCACGAGGATGAAGCCGGCGAGCTCGTTGCCGGCGAGCAGACTGAGGACTTGAGTCATGCCGGGCCGCCAAGTCGCGTGTATGCAGCGTGTGGTTGCGCCGGAGCTTGCCGGCCCGGCGTAGGGTGCCCCTGGGTCATACGAGTGCGCCCATCAGTTCGTCAGGGTGGGGATCGAGGTGTAGAGGTTGGTCGTGTAGACGACCATCTGGTCGAGCATCCACGGGCCGAGCAGCACCACGATCACGGCGATCACCGCGATCTTGGGGATCAGCGTGAGGCTCTGCTCCTGGATTTGCGTGACGGCCTGGAAGATCGAGACGAGCAGGCCCACGACCATCGCGCCGAGCAGCAGCGGGCCGGCGACCTTGAAGGCGAGGCTCATCGCCTGCGAGGCGAGGTTGATGACGGTGTCTTGGTCCATGAGTTTTTTGAGGGAAGAGGGGAGAGGGCTGCTTGCAGGGTGAACGCGTTTTGGTGAAGATCGTGCCGCTAGTGAACGTGAAAGCTCTGCACTAGCGCCTTGATCACGAGGTCCCAGCCGTCGACCAGCACGAACAGCAGGATCTTGAATGGCAGCGAGATGAAGGTCGGAGGGAGCATGATCATCCCCATGCTCATCAGCGTGGAGGAGACGATCAGGTCGATGATCAGGAATGGCAGGAAGATCAAGAAGCCGATCTGAAACGCGCTCTTGAGCTCGGAGACGATGAACGCGGGGATCAGCACCTCGGTGGGTACTTCGGCGCGGGTGCGAGGGTCCTTGGCGTGGGCGAGGGTGACGAACAGCGAGATGTCCTGCACGCTGGTTTGGTGGAACATGAATTCGCGCAGCGGCTGCTCCGCCCGCTTGATCGCGGTCGTGGTGGAGATGTGATGCGCGGAGAGTGGTTCGATCGCATCGCGTCTGATCGCGCTGATCGTCGGGGCCATCACGAAGATCGTCAGGAACAGCGCGATCCCCACCAGCACCTGGTTGGGAGGCGCGTTGTTGGTGCCCACGGCGGTGCGGATGAAGCCGAGCACGATCAGGATGCGGCTGAAGCCGGTGACGGTGAACAGCACCGCGGGGATCAGCGACAGTCCGCCGACGAGCAGCAGGATCTGTACGGCGTTGGAGGAGTTGAGGTTCACTTGCGCACCGTCCATCCGCGTACCTTCTCGATCGCGTCCGTAACGGCGCTCGGGAGCGCGGCGCTCGCCTGGCCTGGGATCTGCATCGGACGGTTGCGCGCTCCGGGGATGCTGTCCCCTTCGCCGGGGCTGGCGGTGGGCTCTGGGAGATCGAGTAGCCCGGCGGCGCGCGCCTGCTCCTCGGTGTAGCGGTGGATCGGCGCGACGCCGTGCTCAGCGGAGCCGACCAGCAGGTAGTCGCGTCCGGCGCGCACGAGGTGCAGGGTGCGACCCGACCCGAGCGCCAGCGTGGCGAGGCTCGTCAACCCGGAGCCGGCGCTGCGAGTCTCGCGCCCGGTCTTGACCTGCTTGAGGATCCACGTTAGCCCCCAAATCACGGCGATCACGATCAGCAGGCCGACGATTGTGCGCACGATGCTCGCGCCCCCGGAGCTCGTGTGCGAGCCGGTCGAGGTGGTGGAGAGGTTGAGTGGGAGCGCTTCTCCGCCGTGCTTGGACGCGGGCGTGAAGGCCTGCGCCGGGCAGGCGCCAGCAAGCAGGGCAAGGCCGATCGTGGCCATGCCCAGCGCGGGAAGGGCGACCCGTGAGGTCGCGCGCGAAGGCGTTATGAACTTAGTCATCGAGGGACGACTCCGAGGACCGAGAGGGTGGCGCAGGCGGCCGGAGGCCGGCGAGCCGGTCCCCTCGTTCTTCATAGTCGCTCCGGTTATCGGCGCGGTCCTACACGCCTTGAATCGCGCACGGCGGCTCGGCGGCGCCGGGGTTCTGCCTCACCACGCGCCGGCGCTGGGCATGGAGGCCCAGCGTCCACCACCGCGGCGCCCACGCGCGCCGCGCGGACGATCTCCAACCCTCACCACTCTGTCCGCTGGCGCCGACGCTTCACACAAGCGCGTCGATCTGCACGGCCCACTCGCCCTCGGCGTCCAGCAGGGTGCCGTGCGCGAAGCGGGTGCCGTTGACGAACAGCTCGATCGGGGACGCGGCGCCCTGGTCGAGCTCGATCACACTGCCGGGCGGCAGCTCCAGAGCCTGGCCTAGGGGTAGCGTCGTGCGGCCCAACTCGGCCCACACGCGCACCTGCACGTCCATCATCCGGGCGAGGCTCTCGCGCGAGGGCTCGGTCTGCTCCGTGGTTGCTGAGCCGGTGCCGCGATCGGGATGCGGCGCCCCGCCCGGCAGCTGGGCGAGCAGCGGCTGGATTGGGCCGATTGGACCCCCGCCCGCCCCTCCGCCCGCTCGCCCGCTCGCCCGCACGATCGCTTCGGTCAGCTTGACCGCCCGTTGCGGGCCGCGCAACCCGGGCTGCCCCCGGCCGATCGGGACGCCCTCCGCGAACAGCCGCACCCCCTCCGCGGCGCGATCGTGCAGCCCCAGCAGCGTGCCCGGTGTGAGCGCCAGCATCCGCTCGACCGGCATCTCACGGGCGCCGACCTCGGCGCGCAGGCAGACGTGGGCGGCGGCCAGCCCGCGGCGCACCGCGTGCGCCTCGCGTGAGTCCGAGTCCCGTGGGTGGGGACTGGATCCGAGGATCTCCTCCGCGACGGGCCCGATCGCCGACCACGGGATCAACAGCGACATGCCTGAGGGAAGATCGTCGATCCGGCTCTCGAGTGTGACCGCGAAGGTGGGCTCCCCGATCGGCACGAGCACGCCCGCGTCGCCCTCGAGGTCGACCTCGCCGAGATCCAGTTCCAGCCCGCCGAGATCGCGCCATGCGGGGCCTAGCTGCGCGAGCATCGACTGCAGCAGGCGCCTGGTGAGCGCCCAATCGACTTCGCTGAAGCGCCGCTCGGGGGCGGCCTGGGCGGGGTGGCCGCCGAGCAGGCACTCAAGCGCCTGCAGCACGAACGGCGGCTCGATGCACAGCAGCATCTGCGCGCCGATCGGCTGCACTCCGAGCGCCACGGCAATCGTGTTCGCCGGCAGGGGCGCCTTGGCAGCCGCCCACGTGAGCTGGCTGGAGTCCGCCGCGGCCAGCTCCACGGGAGCGCGCAACTCGGTGGATAGTCGCAGCGCGAACGCTTCGCCGAACGAGCCGAGCGCGCGCATGATCCGCCGGCGCAGCTCCGCGGTGAACTTGGTGGGCTGCGAGAAGTCCACCGTGCGGATCACGTGGCCGCCCACCGTGCCCACGCCTCCAACCTCCTCCGCGGGGGGGGCGTCCGCGCGGCCGTGGCCCTCCTCGCTGCCTGCCTGTGCGGCGGGCGCATCCGCGGCGGGTGCATCCGCGGGGTTGTCCCCTGGCTCGCTCCCGGCCTCTGCCGAGGGGGCATCTGCGGGGTCGTGGCGCTCCACGCTTACCCCATCTGCGGGGGAGACGTCTGCGGCGTTGGCGCCCTCGCTTACCCCATCTGCGGGGGAGACGTCTGCGGCGTTGGCGCCCTCGCTTACCCCATCTGCGGGGGAGACGTCTGCGGCGTTGGCGCCCACCTCGCTGCGGGCGGGGTCGCGCGCATCGCCCGGCGGTGTCTCTTCGAGCTGGTGGTGCTGCTCGGCCTCGCTCATCGGTGGCCTCACTCCTGCATGGCGGGGTCGGTATTGATCGGGTCCCCGCCCGCCCCCGCACCCTCCGGCTCCTCGAGGTCTGCGGCGGCAGGGTTGCCCTCGACGATCTCGGTGACGCGCAGGCCGAACTGCTCGTCCACGATCACCACCTCGCCGCGTGCGATCGGGGTGCCGTTGACAAGTAGGTCCACCGGTTCGCCGGCCAGCCGCTCGAGCGTGACAATCGAGCCCGCGCGCAGCTGCAGCATCTCACCGACGGTCATGCGGGTGCGGCCGATCTCCACGCTCAGCTCCATCAGCACGTCGCTGAGGCGGCGCAGGTCGGCACCGTTCTCGGACACCGCCTCGGAGGCGGCCCCGTCCCCGCCCCTCTGTTCACCCACGTGCGCGGCAGCCACGGACTGGGCTTCCTGGTCGAGCTGCTCGTATACGACTGCGTCGCTCATGTTCTCTCTGCTCCGATCGCTCTACTGGACCGTCAATTCGGGGAACAACACGGCTTCGACCTTGACGTCGGTCTGGCGGTCGATGCTCGCGAGGATGTGGTGCTTAATCGAGCTGCGGCCCTGGCTGGAGGTGAGCATGCTGCCGTTCTGCCCGGTGACGGTGTTGGTCACGATTTCGCGGACGGCCGGTTCCTCGGGCAACGTTCCCGCGCCTTCACCCGAGCTCGAGGAGCCCGCGGCCGATGCTCCGTCGCTCTGTCCCGGCGCGAGCTCCAGCGCGACTGCGATCTTGGCGTAATGCCCTTCGGCGAGGTTCAGCAGGAATGGCTGGGGCATCAGGTAGATCGTGCCCGGGATCTTCTGCTTGACGGTCTTCTTGGGCTTGGTCATGGTGTAGCCAACGCCGAGCACCAGCAGCAGCACGAGGGGGATGAGGAGCTTCTTCTTGGACATGTTTGCGGGGTGGGGTGGTGGGTTTGCGTTGTGTATCGGGTGCCGAGGGGCGTTTCCGTAGCGCCGGGCCTGGTTCTTCAGGGGTGTTTCAGTACAGGCGCTGCAGGACGATCTCCACGCGCCGGTTCAGCGCGCGCCCGGTGGGGGTCGAGTTGGTGGCGATCGGGTGCTGTTCGGCGTAGCCCACGGCGCTGAGCCGCTGGGAGTCGACGCCCTTGGCGATCAGGAACCGCACGACGCTGCTCGCGCGGGCGGTGGACAGCTCCCAGTTGCTCGGGAACTCGCCACCGGTGATCGGCACGTTGTCGGTGTTGCCTTCGACCGCGATCGGGTGGACATGGTCGACGTTCAGCAGCGCCGCGATCTCGGTGAGCAGGGGCTGGCCCTGGCTCTCGAGGGTGGCGCTCCCGGAGCTGAACAGCAGGCTGTCGGTGAGCACCCGGATCGCCAGCCCGCGCTGTTCGATCGCGGCCTTGACGGACTTCGCGAACCCGTGCTTGGCCGCGTATGCGTTGAGCTCGCGCTGCAGCGCTTCGAAGCTGGCCTGCTCCTGTTGGGCGGCGGACACCTGGACGCTAGCGGCGCTCGTGGCCGCGCTCTGCGCGCTCGCCTGAGCACTGCCCGACTGGCCGCCGGCGACGTGTTCGAGTTCGCTGGTGACGTTGGGGGTGAGCCGCACGATCGCAGGCGTGTCGATCGTCGTGGGGGCGCGGCTGGAGTTCGCGCTCGCGCCGGGCTGCTCGATCGACTTGCCGCCGGGCAGGATGTCCCCGGAGAAGGCCGCCTTGAGCGCCATCTGCAAGGTTCGGTACTTGGAGATGTTGACCGAGGAGATCGAGAACAACACCATGAACAGCGCCATTAGCAGCGTGATCATGTCGGCGTAGGTGAGCAGCCACCGCTCGTCGTTGTCGTGCTCGGCGCCGTGCCCGCGGCGCTTGCGGCCGTGCCCGCGTGCCATCGCTAGGCCGCCTCGGCTGCAAGCTGCGCGCTCGGCTGCGCGGCGCCCTCGCCATCCTCGGCCTCGCGCTCGGCGGGGGGCAGGTATGACATCAGCTTGTCGGCCACCAGCCGCGGGTTGTCGCCGGCCTGCAGCGAGAGGATGCCCTCGAGCGTCATCATCCGCAGCTCGACCTCTTCGGCGGAGATCGCCTTCAGGCGGTTGGCGATCGGCAAGAAGATCACGTTGGCCGAGCCGACGCCCATCAGCGTCGCCAAGAACGCGGCCGAGATCGAGGGCCCCAGCGTGGAGGGGGCGGCGAGGTTCTGCAGCACGTGCACCAGCCCCAGCACGGTGCCGATGATCCCCATCGTGGGCGCAAAGCCGCCGGCCTTCTCGAACGGCGCCGCGCCGGCCGCGTGCCGGGCCGCCATGCCGTCGACCTCGGCCTCCATGATCGCGTGCACCATCTCGGGGTCGGTGCCGTCCACCACGAGTTGCAGCGCGTTGCGGGTGAAGGGATCCTCCACCTCCGAGAGCTGCGCGTCGAGTGCCAGCAGGCCATCCCGGCGGGCCTGGTCGGCGAGCGACACCAGCAGGTCCATGCGTCCGCGCATGTCGGGCGGTTCGGCTGAGAAGGTGAGCTTGTACAGGGAGGGGATGCGCTTCATCGACTCCATGCCGACGCTCGCCAGCGTCACCCCGCCGGTGCCGCCGAGGATGATCATCAGCGCCGAGATGTTGATGAACGAGGCCGGACTGGTGCCGTCCATCATCGCGCTGAGCAGCAGAGCGCCGAATGCGGCGCCGATCCCGATAGCTGTTGCGGCCTTCATCGCCCTCGTTCATCGGCCGGGAGGCGCGATCCTTCAACTCGTTCTGGACGCTTGCCCAACGGGTGGACTGGGGATGGGTCGTGCTCGGGGCGGCGATTGCGCATCGCCTCGGAGAGCACGCCCACGCGCCAGGCGCGCACCGCGGCAGCCACCTCCTCCGGGCTCTCGGCCACGACGACCTTGGCGGTCGTGGCGAGGGTCACGACGGTGTCGGGGGTCGACTCGACGGTGACGATCAAATCGGGATTCAGTTGGAACGGCTCGTCGGTGTGTCCGAGCCGGTGCAGGATGATCATGGTGCCTTCTCTCTTTCGTGTCGCCTGCGGTGGGGCGCGGCGCGTTGTCGCACTCACGCCCCACCCGGGCGCATCGTTGTACGTCCCTCGGTGTGCCTACTGGACCATCGTCACCACCGTCTGCAGCATTTCGTTGGCGGTGGTGATCACCTTCGAGTTGGCCTGGTAGCCGCGCTCGGCGGTGATCATGCTGGTCATCTCGGTGGCGAGGTCGACGTTCGACATCTCCAGCTCCCCCGCCACGGTCTGGCCGAAGCCGCCGGTGTTGGGGGTGCCCACGATCGGCGCGCCCGAGTTGGTGGTCTGGCTCCACAGCGATCCGCCGAGGCGCTCGAGGCCATCCTGGTTGGGGAACTGTGCCAGCGAGAGGTAGCCGGCGGTGACTTGCTGTTCGTAGGTTGGCGATTTGGGGTTCTCGTCGGTGTAGCTGACCGCCCCGTCCTCGCCGATCGACACGTTGGCGGAGCCGGGGGGAATCACGATGTAGGTGTCCTTGGCCCCGGGCGCATAGGTGGTGCCGGCTTCCGTTTTGGTTGCCACGGCTTCGCGGCCGATCACGTAGTCCCCGGCCTGCGTCGTCAGGAAGCCTTTCGTGTTGGTCGTGAGGTCGCCCTCGCGGGTGTACTGGAAGCCGGATGGCAGGCTGGCGGTGTACGGGGGTTCGGCCGGCGGTGTGCCGCTGCCGACGCGTAGGAACCCTTCGCCCTGAATGGCGACGTCCAACGGGTTGTTGGTGGTCTGGAAGGAGCCCTCGGTCATTTCGTTGTCGGTCGAGGCGACCGTGACGCCGAGTCCCACCTGCATCGGGTTGGTGCCGCCGTTGCTGGTGGTCGGCCCGGAGGCTCCCCGTACGATCTGCGCCAGCGAGTCGGCGAACGTGACTCGTTGGGACTTGTAGCCGATCGTGTTGACGTTCGCCAGGTTGTTGGCTGTTACGTTAAGCATCGTCTCATTTGCGTCGAGGCCGCTGATCGCGGCATACATTCCACTCATCATTGGTGCGTCACTTCCTTTCGCGGCCTCCTCTGTGAGGTCCAGCCGTGTGTGTGTGTTAGGTGTCGGCGCCTCAAGCGATGACGGCGCTGTCGATGTTGGTGAACACGTGTTCGCGCATGTGTTCCGGACTGACCGCCGTGACGACGGTGCGGTTGTTGACAGACACCACGAAGGCGGTGCCGTCGACAAGTACGATCGAATCGCGGGAGCCCTTGCCGGCCGCGCGTCCGACGCCGTCCTGCAGGCGTCCGAGCGTGCTCGGGTCGAGCGCGATCCCGCGGCGCTGCACGCGCTCGAGGGCGTGCTTAGAGAAGTGCAGCGGTTCCTGCCCGCTGGTCTCTTTGAGCACATCCGCGAACGACGGCCCGGAGGGATTCCCGGTGTCGGTGACACGCCTGCCTGTCGCGGGGCCGGTTTGCGGGCTCCCGACGGGGGCCGATGCCGGGATCGAGGCCGGCCCACCTGCGAGCAGCGCGGGGTTGAATTCGACGCTCACGAGACCTCCGAAACGCCGGCGAGTTCGATCCCGGGGGTGCCTTCGACCGTGAGGGTGGCCCCTTCGGGTGTGATCTCGACACTCTGCACCGCCCCGCTCTGGCTGGCGCCAGTGGTGGGGTCGGTGTAGGAGACGGTGTGTCCGATCAGCCCCACGGCCTGGGCGACCCGCTGGGCGGTGACGGACTGGGAGCTGCTCTGGGCGAGGTTGGTCGTCTGCTCGAGCTGGGAGAACTGCGCGAGCTCGCTGATGTATTCGGTGCCGTTGCTCGGTTCCAGCGGATTCTGCGCCTGCAACTGGGCGACCATCAGCTGCAGGAACGCGTTCTTGCCGAGTTCGCCCTTGGGGTTGACGGGTTCGGTTTCGGGGGAGCCCGCCGCGGAACCGGTTTTGGTGGCGGCGGCGGAGGGCGCCGTGGTGGATGGGGTGACGGTGGTCATGGGAGTTATTGCCTCGCTCTCGTGCTGGGGTGGGGCGGTGTGCGTTGCTGTCGCGGTTGGTGGTGGTTTTCGCTCGGCTCGTGGTGCTAGGCGAGTACGTCGATCAGGGTTCCGTGAGCCGGCGCGGGCGTGGCCGGCGCGGATTCTCGGACTGCGGGCGTGCCGGTTTCGGTTTCAGGGTCGGCGGGGGCCGTGGTCGCTGTGGACCGCCCGGGGCGCCCGCCGGCGAAGCCTTCGCCGCGGGCGGCGCCGCCCTGGCTGCCGCCTTGGGCGTCCGCGCCCCCACCCTGGGCGGAGTCGTGGTGGCCGATGTCAAGGCGCGTGAGGTTGACGCCGAGCGAGCTCAGCGATTGGCGCAGCTGGGCGTGGGCTGCGGCGAGCGCCTGCGCGGCGGCGGGTGACTCGGCGGTGACGCGAGCGAGCAGGCCCTGGGCGGTCTGGGTCAGGTTGATGCGGATCTCGCCGAGCTCCTCGGGCTGCAGCGAGATGCGCGCCTGGGTGAGGCCCTGGCGGGCGGCGAGCTGGATCGTGCCGTGGAGGCTCTCGATCGCCTCCTGCAGGCCGACGCCGTAGCTGCCCGCCGCGAGTTCGCCCGCGGGGGGCGCGGGGTTGCCGTCCGCGGCGGCGGGCATGAGCGCGGAGTCGGCATTTGCGGAAAGCCCGCCTGTGCCGGCGCCGCCGGTGGCGGTGCCGGCAGGGGAGGCCTGGGCGGGGTTGGCCACCCACAGCTTGTCGTGCGCGCCCGCGTTGCGGGCGCCGGCGGAGAGGGTGGAGGAGCCGTGGGGTGTGAGCGGCGCGCCGGCGGGTGAAGCGGGGGGCGTCGAGCGCGTGGATGCGCCCTCGCCGACCGTGGGCGTGTCTTTGGCGGCAGCGGCGAGAGTGCTTGCGTTCGCGTCGGCCCTCGGGTTGCCGTCCCCGGATGCGGTGGGGGCGATGTCGGTGGGGGCGCTGTGCGTCGAGGCGACGTCCCGTGATGTGGCGAGCGCATCGTCTGTGGGGCCGGGTGTGGACGTCGGACGGTCCTCGCGGGCCACCGCGGCGGCCGTGAGAGCGCCCGCGCCCGCGGAGGAGGCGCTGCCGCCGCCGCGTGCCGTCGCAAGGTCGGGTTGGCCGGCGTCGAGGCGTGCGGCAGGGGATTGGTCGACGTCTTTGCCGGCGCTTGGGGCCGGCTCGTCGGGGGGAGTGCGTCCCGGTGCCGCGGCCGGCGTGATGGTGGTGCCGTCAGGCGTGGGTGCCGGCGGTGCCAAACCTGCCGTCGCCTTAGCGCCGGAGGGCGTCGCGGCAGCGCGGTGCCCGGTATGTTGCGAGCGATTCTGCTGCTGGCCTTCCGCAATGGCGGTCCGGGCCCATTCAGTTGCGAGCGCGCTGTGGAAGGGCGGCCCTTCAGGGGGGGCGCCCGGTGGAGCGCCGCCGGAGGGGAGCGGTTCCCGTCGCTCCGAGGTCGGTTCCAACCCCGGTGCGGTGCTGAGCGGCTGCGAGGCGCTCGGGCTCATACGATCGCCTCCGAGGCGGTGGGTGTGGCCAGGGCGCCCGTGGGCGCGGTGATGGCTGCGGTGGCGGCAAGCGCGGCGGCACTCGTGCCCTGCCCGCTCTGGCTGAAGGAAGCGGCGTAGCCGAGCACTTTGGTGACGTACTGCTGAGTTTCGGCGTAAGGAGGGACGCCGCCGTACTGCTCCACAGCGCCGGGCCCGGCGTTGTAGGCGGCGAGCGCGTCGGCGGTGTTGCCGCCAAACTGGTTGAGCAACTGCGAGAGGTAGCGGGCGCCCCCTTCGATCGACTGGGCGGGGTTGAGCGGTTCGCTGACACCGAGCGAGGCGGCTGTGGAGGGCATCAGTTGGGTGAGTCCCTGCGCCCCGGCGCTGCTGGAGGCGGTGGGATCGAAGCCGGACTCCTGCTCGATCAACCCGGAAAGCAGCGAGGGATCGAGCCCATAGCGGGCAGCGGCCTGTTCGATCAACGGCGCGTACGTAGCGTCGCCACTCGCGGGCGCGAGCGTGGTGGAGTCGTAGGCGGCGGTCGTGGGAGTGGCGGAGATGGCGTCGGTGTTCGCCGTGGGAAGTTCGGTCTGGGCGGAGTCGAGGGCCGAGGCGAAGGTCTTGGACGCTGCGACTGTAGGGCCGTGTTCGACCTGTGCGAGAAGAGCCTGCAACTGCTGGACGCGTTCGCCAGCGGCCGTCGCGGCGATTGGTTGCAACCCGCTGAGGGCGGCGGCGCTCATGCGGCGCTCCGGCGGAAGCGCTCGAGGGCGATCTCGTCCAGCTGCTCGCCTTCGCGGCGGCCGGCCTCGCGCTCGTACTCGGCGCGCTTGCGATCCCGCAGGCGCTCCAGGATCTCGTGCTCGCGGGCGGCGCGGCCGAGCTGGGTGTCGCGGTCGGCGACGTCGGCGTCGTGGCGCTCGAGCTCGCGCATACCCATCGTGCGCTGCGCCTCGACGTGCTCGACGAACGCCTGGTGCGCCAGCAGCTCGGCGGCGCTGACGGCGCTCGCACCGCTGTCGCCCCCGGCGAGGCGCTGGTGGGTGAAGGCCCGCTCGAGGTGCTCCTCGACCCGCCGTAGGCGATCCTCGCTGCCGCTACGCGCGGAGATCGCGCGCGCAAGCTCTTCACGCGCGAGTAGCTCCTTGCGTTGGCGCAGGGCGCGGACACGCTCGAGGCGGAAGCGGAACGAGGGAGCGGTGCTCACGGCCGCGTAATCGGACGGACGGGGCGGTTCTTGAGCGGCCGGTGCTCGACGGCAGAGCCCGTGCGGGCCTGGGGCGCGGGCACGGGGACTTAGGAGGGGGCGGCGCGGCTCGGGGGCTTGCGGATGCCGACAGGAACCGAGCAGGTGGGAAACTGTCCCGAAGAACGAACTAATGTAAAGTCTTGTGTATGCGCCACAGCGAGAAGGAGACCCTACTCGCGAGCTGGCCCCGGCGACGGTAGCGGCCTGACCGACAATTGGATTTATTCATGGAAATGTGATCTGAACGACCAAATTATTCGTAAGAACACATGTCTATCCATGCATGCGGACATGCATACATGCGGACATGGAGGACCATAACGCTGGGCCGTCAGTAGGGCAACCCAATCAAACACACCCCTGGGGATGAACGACATGAGCAAGAAGAAATCGGATGAAGTAGCGATCACGCTGTCACCGTTGCAGGTGGAGCAGGTGATGCGCTCTGCCGGGCGCAACCGCAACGGCACCGTTTCGAACCTGCTGCTGGCTGCGCTCAACCACGCTTACCAGCCGGTGGAGAAGAACGGTGGTAGCAAAGGGAAACCCTCGTCGCTGCAGAAGGCCACGCGGGCGGCATTGGAAGACGCGCTGGAGGATCCGCAGCTCTCGCAGTCGCTGCTGCGCGGGTTGGCGATTCTGGCCTCCTACGGGCCCGATCGGCCGTGGCGTGCGATCATCGACCTGGCGGACCAGCTGGGGATGTCGCCCTCGACGACCCACCGCTACGTGAAGACGTTGCGCGCGGTGGGCCTGCTGGAGCAGAACCCCGAGACGAGAGAGTACCGCCCGGTGGCGGCGGCGTAACCGCATCGAGTCGCCGGCGGGGCGAGCACGGCGGAATCGATCAGAGCCCAAGCGCCGGGATGGCGGAGGCCTCGAAGGGACCGGGTGTTGTCCCATTGTTGAGGTCTGGCGCTTGCGCACTTCGCGGGTCGGGCGTCTGCGCCACTCGCTCTGCACCGCCACCGCCAGGAAGTATCTCCTCAGCGTCGAGAATCTCACCCGAGCGCTGGGCAAGGGAGCGCTCGAGCGAGTCGGTGAGCTCAAGCAGGGCGCGATCGGAGTCGGCGGGGTGGCTGGGCTCGGTGACAGCCTGGCGCAGGAAGGCGTCGATCCGCGGGCGGTGCTCCAACGCGGCGTCGAGCAGCGGATCGCTTCCAGGGTGGTATGCGCCGATCGAGATCAGGTCCTCCTTCTCGCGCAGCGCCGCCAGCGCCGCGCGCAGGCGCTGCCCGGCGCAGGAGATCTCGGGCGCGACAATCTCCCCGGTGAGACGGGAGACGCTCTGCAGGACGTCGATTGCCGGATAGTGCCCAGCGTGGGCGAGCGAGCGGGTGAGCACGATGTGCCCGTCGAGGATCGAGCGGACGGCGTCGGCGATCGGCTCGTTCATGTCGTCGCCGTCGACCAGCACCGTGTAGAGGCCGGTTATCGAGCCCTCGGGGCTCGTGCCGGCCCGCTCCAACAGACGCGGCAGCAACGCGAACACCGAGGGCGTGTAGCCGCGGGTGGCGGGTGGCTCGCCGATCGCCAGGCCGATCTCGCGCTGCGCGGTGGCGAAGCGGGTGACGGAGTCCATCATCAGCATCACGTGGTGACCGTGGTCGCGGAAGTGCTCGGCGATCGTGGTAGCGGTGAAGGCGGCCTTGATGCGCACCAGCGCCGGCTCGTCGGAGGTCGCGACGACGACGACGGAGTGCTCGAGCGCCGCGCCGAGATCGCGCTCGACAAACTCCCGCACCTCGCGCCCGCGCTCGCCGACCAGCGCGATCACGTTGACGGTGGCAGAGGTGGAGCGCGCGATCATGCCGAGCAGCGAGGACTTGCCGACGCCGGAGCCGGCGAAGATCCCCAGGCGCTGCCCCTGCCCGCAGGGAACGAGGCTGTCCAGGGCGCGCACCCCGAGCGCGACGCGCTCGTGGATCCGCGGCCGGCGCAGCGCGGAGGGGGGCGCAGCGATCGTGGAGCGCAGGCCCGGGCGAGCCCCTCGGTCGGCGTGGCCGGCGGGGGCTTCTCCGCCGATACCGCCGAGCCCGTCGGCAGCTTCCCCACTTACGTCGCCGAGCCCGTCGAGCGGGGCGCCGAGCCCATCGATCACACGCCCGAGCAGGTGCGAGCCGACGGACACGCGGAAGGGCGCGCCGGTGGGGAGGACCTTGGTACCCGGGCCGATGCCCTGCAGCTCGCCGAGGGGCATCAGCAGGGTACGGCCCTCGCGGAAGCCGACGACCTCGGCGGGCACCGCCTCGCGGGTACGGTCGGCGCCGACGAGGCAAACCTCGCCGACCTCGGCCTGCAGCCCGGTGGCCTCGATGATCAGCCCGATCAGGTTGTCCACGCGCCCGTGGCAGCGGGCGAGGTCGGCGCCGGCGAGCGCGCCGGCGGCGCGGGAGAGGAGGTCGCTGCTCATGGCGAGGGCTCCGCGCCGCCAAGCTCCGCCTGGATGACCTCGCGGGCGCGCTCCAGTTGGGTGTCGATCGAGGCGTCGACCTCGCTCTCCAGCGTGCAGACGATCGCGCCGCCGCGCCCCACGCGGCGGTCGGCCTGGATGTCGCAGTGCTCGATGCCGCCGACCTGTGCCTGCACTTCGGCGAGTCCCGCGCTGACCGTCTCGAGATCGGCGGGGTCCACGAGCACAGTGACCCGGCGGCGGTCGGTGACGCGCCGCAGCGCGCCGCGGACGGTGTCGAGCACACGCTCGGGCGCCACCGCGAGTGTGCCGGCGAGGATCTTGGCGGCGAGCGCGAGTGCGAGCGCGACGGCATCGGCCTCGGTCTCTGCCGCGAGCTGCTCGCGCAGCGCCAGCGCCTCGGCGAGCGCCTGCTGCAGGGCGCTCGCGGCGGAGCGGGCCTCCGCGAGGCCATCCTCGCGCCCCTGGGCGAGCCCCTCGGCGTGGCCTTCGGCGTGCGCGAGCTCACGCACGCGCTCGGCTTCGGCGGTGGCATCGGCGAGGATGCGTGCCGGCGTTCCCCGGGGCGGTGGCGCCGATGGCTCGAGCTGCTCCAGGGGGTAGCCCCCGCCGCCGGCGGTGGCGGCGAGGCCTCCGGGTATGCCGGGCGGCGTGGCGTGGGCGGCGATCTCGGGCATCGTTGTGGCGCGGCGCTCAGCCCGAGGGCCTCACACCACCGCTTCCTCTTCGCCCTCGCCGTCGCCGGTGGAGAGCACGATCGTGCCGGCCTCCTCCAGGCGGCGCACGACGGCGACGATGCGGCCCTGGGCGGCCTCGACGTCGCGGCGGCGCTGGGGCTGCTGGACCTCCATTTCCTCTTGCAGCATCGCGGCGCCGCGCTCGGACATGTTGGCCAGGAGCTTCTCTTTGACGGCGTCCGGGACCCCGCGCAGCGCGAGCACGAGGTCCTTCTGGTTGGCCTCGCGCAGCACCTGCTGGATCGCGCGGTCTTCCAGTGTGATGATGTCCTCGAACACGAACAACATCCGGCGGACCTCCTCGGCGAGCTCGGAGTCGGTCGTGGCGAGGTGGTCGAGCACGGCGCGCTCGGTCGAGCGGTCGGCGTGGTTGAGGATGTCGGCGAGCGCCTTGGCGCCACCGGCGGAGGAGTACTCCTGCTCGACGACGGCGGTGAGCTTCTGGCGGATCACCTCTTCGACCTGCTGGATCACCGAGGGGCTGGTCTCGCCCATGCGCGCGATCCGCAGCGCGATGTCGGGCTGGATCGTGTCGGGCAGGCGGGCGAGCACCTGGGCGGCGAGCGCGGTGTGGAGGTTGGCGACGACCAGCGCGACCGTCTGCGGCGCCTCGGTGCGCAGGAAGCCGACGATCTGCTCGGGTGGGGTGCGAGCCAGGAACTCGAACGAGCGCGCGTCGTTGGCGCTCGCGAGTCGCGCGAGCAGCTCCTCGGCGCGCTCGGGGCCGAGCGCGCGCTCGAGCACTTCGCGGGCGAACTCGACTCCGCCAGCGACGTCGCCCACGCTGTCGGTGACGGCCGCGGCGGCGAGCTCGACGAGAATCGCCTCGGTGGTGTGCTCCTCGATCGTGCCGAGCTTGGTCATTTCCAGGGAGAGGCTCTCGATCTCCTCCTGACGGAGGTGCTGGATGACCTCCGCGGCGAGCTCGGGGCCGAGCGCGGCCATCAGCACGGCGGCCTTCTGGCGGCCGCCGAGGCGAGCGACGGTGCGCTCGGGGAGCGCGGCGTTTGGCGCCTCGGAGGCCGGGGGCAGCTGGATCGCCATCAGGCTGGCCCTACCGTCGCGGGGGTTATTTGTTCATTTTTCGGACCCCCACACTTCATTTTATGAAGTAGTCGGGCATGGATGACGTGCATCAATCCTCCTGCATCCAGCTGCGCAACTGCTGGGCGACACGGTCGGGGTTGGACTCCGCGAGCTGCTCCACCTGGCGATGGATGGAAACCCCACCCGCCCCGTTGGCGGCGGCGCCGGCGGCGATTGTGATCGGTTCCCGCCCGCCCGTGTCGGCGGCAGGCCGCGGCGGGATTTCCCGTTCGAGCTCGGAGAGGCGGACGGGCAGCTCCAGCTCGCGCAGCCACGGGGGCTGGTTGTCGATGCCCTCCTGCTCGCGGCGGCGCAGCGCGCGAGTCGTGAAGAACAGGAAGAGCGCCGAGGCGATGCCGATCAGCGCGTACTTGGCGTAGCCGAGCATGCCGCTAGAGCCTTCCGCGGCGGCCGGCGTGGTGGACTTGGCGAACGCCATCTGGGCGACCGAGATCGTATCCCCACGCTTGGTCTGCAGACCCGCGGCGTTGGTGACGGCTTCCTTGATCGCGGGCACCGAGGCGGCGGGGACGGAGTGGTCGAGCAGCACCGAGACGTGCTCGCTTTCGACTTCGCCGGGGGCGACGGTGGAGTGGGTCACGGTCTTGTCCACGCCGAGCGAGGAGCCGGTCACTTCGTGCTTGTAGTTGGACTTGCCGGAGGCGCCGGTTTGGGCGTAGGCGGGGATGTTGGCGGTGCCCGTCGCACCCGCGCCGCCCCCGGAGCCGGTGAGCGTTTCGAGGTTCTTGCTCTGTTGCAACGGCACGCCGGTCTTGCCGTAGGTGAGCGATTCCTGGGTCGTCTGGTTGGTGTTGAGGTTGGCGTACACCTGCACCACCGCCTTGCCGGCACCGAGCGTCTGGGCGAGCATCTCATCGATGTTGGCCTCCATCCCGTCGTTGTAACGTTCCTCGGCGGCCTGCTTGCCGGTCGCGCCGCCGCCGGCTTCGCCATTCTGCGAGGGCCACAACAGCTGTCCGGTGCCGTCGGTGATCGTCACCTTCTGCAGCTTTAGTCCCGGCACCGAGGAGGCGACGAGCTGGGCGATGCCGTGCACGGAGGTCGAGCTGAGCGAGCTCGAGGAGCCGCTGAGCAGGACGGCGGCCGAGGAGGCGTTCTGGCTTTCGCCGAACAGCTGGTTCTGCGGGTTGGGGAGGACGAGCTCGACCTGCGCGCCGGAGACCCCCTGGACGTTGTCGATCGTCTGTTCGAGCTGGCCTTGCAACGCACGCTGGTAGGTGACCTGCTGCTGGAACTGGCTTTCGCCGAGGCTCGATTTTTCAAACAGCTTGAAGCCGGGCTGGGCGTTGCCGAGCAGCCCGGCGCCGGCGAGCGCGACCCGCGCCTGGGCGGTCTCGTTGGACTGCACCGCCAGCGCGGTGCCGTTGTTCTGCAGTTCGTAGCCGATCCCCTGCTGGTCGAGCGCGGCGGTCATCTTCCCCGTCTGCGCCGGTTCCAGGCCCGTGGCAAGCGTCGAGTAGGAGGGCTTGGAGACCATGTGCACAAACAGGTAGATGAACAGGATTCCGGCAATCGCGCCGGCGCCGAGGATGATCCATCCGCGCGGGGTCAGTCGGGTGGCTAGCTGTTTTACGGGCATCGGTTGGGTGGGTTGTGTGGGGGGTGGGTTGTGGGGTGGGAAGGCCGGCGGTTGTTACACCTGTGTCTGGAAGATCTGCTGGGCGGCTTCGACCGCCTTGGTGCGAATCTGCGAGGCCAGCTGCATCGCGAGCTGCGCGTTCTCGACGGTGACGACGGCGCTCTCGGGATTCGAGGCGGTGCCGGTGGCAAGCGCCTGCGCGGCCCCGTCGGCGCTCTGCTGGGTCTTGTCGAGCGAGGAGATCGCTTCTGTGAGCGCTCCTCCAAAGCCGCCGGATTCGCCGCCGCTTGCGCCTTCGATGCTCGTGGTGGTGGAAGCTCCGCCAACGCCTGTGACGCCCTGCGTTTCGGTTTGGCTCAGGCCGGCGAGAGAGGTTTGCGGAAGCGCAGCGCCGATCGCGCCAATCGGGGGGATCGTCACTTGAGGATCCCGAGGGTTGCGGTGAACATCGACTTGGCGGTCTGCATCGCGGTGACATCGGACTGGTAGGAGCGCGACTCGGAGATCAGGTCCACCATTTCGGTGACGGTGTTGACGTTCGGCATCTTTACGTACCCCTGCGCGTCGGCTTCGGGGTTGCCCGGGTCGTAGACCTGTTGGTCGGGCGTTTTGTCGGCGACGATCCCTGCGACCTGCACGCCGCCGGCGGGCGGATGCGCGAGCCCGGCGTCGCTTGCGCCGGCGCCGGGGCCGAGCGCTTCGGAGAGTGTCGCTTCGAAGTTGGAGGAGGGCGAGCCGGTCTGCTGGAGCTCCACCTCCTGGCGCTGGTAGGGCTGTCCGTTGGCGGCTTTGGTCGTCTGCGCGTTGGCGAGGTTCTCGGAGGTGACATCCATCCGCACGCGTTCGGCGCTGAGCCCGCTGCCGGCGATTTCGATCGCGTCGAAGAGGCCCATCAGCTGACCCCGGTGCAGGAGGAGGGAAGGATCGAGGCGGCAGGGCCGGCGGGGCTCGCGCCGATCTCGTTGGGGATCGTGTTGAAGGAGACCATCAGCCGATCCCCATCGCGGAGCGCATGATTTCGTTGCGAGTGCCCATCACCTGCACGAGGGCCTGGTATTCGAGTCCATTCTCGGCTAGCAGCGCCGATTCCTGGTCGACGTCCACCCCGTTGCCTTCGGGCCCGACGACCTGAGAGCTGACTTCTGGCTTGAACTGCACTTCCGCGGGGGACTGCCCGTCGGCGAGCGCCTCGCGCAGGGCACCCTGGAAGTTGAGGTCCTCGCGGTGGTAGCCGGGGGTGTTGGCATTGGAGATGTTGTTGGTAAGCAGCGTCTGCCGCGCCCACGCGCCGCGCGCGGCGCTTTCCAATGCGAGCTGGGTGGTGTCGATCAGGGACATCGGGTGGCGGGTGGGGGAGAGCGTGCTGCTTGGAGATACTGCCCTCCGTGGGCCAAACCCGACTCTCATCCGTGTGAGCCGCCCCCGGGCAGTGGCCCGGTCGCTCCGGTCATCGGCGGCGGGGCGTGGATCTTGAGCGATTACGCGCTGCGGTCCATGCGGTGCACGCGCCGGGGAGCTTGACCGGCATAGCCGTGGGCGGCGCGGCTGGCGCGTGCGGTGGTGCGCAGGTCGCACAGCAGGCCCTCGCGCAGACACTGCAGGGCGGCGCTTGTGCGCTCGTGCAGCGCCGCCGCGCGTTCGAGCGGGCCACGGGCGGCGATCGGGGGCTGCTCGGGGAGCTCGGCGGTGAGGGCATCCCATTGGGGGGCCAGCGAGCGCAGGTCCTCGATTCGGCCGTCGCGGGCTAGCTGCAGCTCTTGCTCGGCCAGCTCGAGGATCGCCATATAGGGGTCCAGCGGGCTCACCGGTGGGCGATCTCCACCCACGACTCGCGCAGTTCGCCGAGGATCTCCGAGACCTCATCGACCTTCTCGGCCTCCAGGCTCATGCGCGCACGGTTGAGGTGGGCCAGGCAGAAGTTGTAGAGCACATGCAACTGCTCGGCGACGCTGGCGCCTTGCGCGAAGTCGAGCACCCCGTCGAGGTGCGCGATGATCTCTTCCGCTCGGCGCAACTTGTTGTGGGCGCGCTCCACTTCACGCGCGCGCATCGCGTCTGCCGCTTGACGCAGGAAGCGGCGGGCGCCGTCGTAGAGGATCACGACCCGCTGCGCCGGGGTGGCGCACAGCACGGTGTTCTCGCGGTATGCCTGGGGTGCTGCCGTCAGGGGAGTCATGCGGTTCCCGGTCGCTCCTTCGTCAACTTGCCGTGGGCGTTCCGGGTGATCGGTCGCGCCCACCGGAAGTTGAGTCTGGATCTTCGAGTGCCACTCCGCGTTGCCTCCTCGCCCGACCGCCGGCTATCGCGTGGGCGGCGGCGGCTCGGGTGGCTAGCTGCCGGACGACGAGGACTTCGAGCTGCTGGAGGAGCTCGCGTCGCTGCCCAGCATCGAGGTGAGCTGGGCTGTCAGCCAAGCCGATTGCGACTGGCTCTGAGCCATGACTTTTTCCATCGCGGCGAATTCGGACTCCAGTGTTTTCTGGCGGATCGCGAGCATTTCGTTCATGTTCGCGATCCGGGCGCTCAATTCCGTGGTTTGGGCCGTGTCGCCGGTGAGGCGCGCTTCCAGCGAGCCGCCCGGGCCGGCGTTTGCGTTGACCAGCCCTTCGAAGCCTTTGGAGAAGCTCTGCAGCATCTTTTCCACACCGGCAGGGTTGGCCTGGATCGCGCTTTCCAGCTTCGCCGTGTTGACCGTCAGCTGCCCTTCCAGCGTGCTCTGCGAAGGGGTCGCGTTGCCGGTCGGCGCGCCCGTGCTGATGCCGATGTCGGCGAGACTCGACATTTCGCCCGACAGTTCTTTGCCCGGTTCGTAGATCGACTGGCGCATCGCATTGAGCAGGCTCCCCAATTCAAAGTCCCCGTACAGCGTGCCCGTCTGCAGTTCGGCGGCGCTCTGCGCACCGGTCAGCGGCTTGGTCGTCAACTGGTTGTTGATCGCCGAGACCGTCGAGTTGTAGAGCGTGACGAACGCCTGCACCTGGGTTGCGATCGAGCTGACACTGGGCCCCGGCGGCTGCACGTCGACCGTCACCGGCCCCGTCGTGGTGGTGAGCGCCTTCAGTTCCAGCGTCACCCCCGGGATCGCGCTCGTGAGCTTGTTCGAGGCGGAGCTCCCCGCGACCCCGTCGATCGTGTATTCGGCGTTCACGCCTTCTTTGGCCAGGCCTGTCTGTTCGACGAGCGTGCCCCCCGGGTCGGTGACCGCGATGTAGCCCGCTTTAGCGCCCGTTTCGCGGGTGGAGAGCACCACCGTTTCGGCGCCCACCGCCGCCGCGTACACAGTCGCGGAGGAGTCGGAGTTGATCGCTTTGACGAGGTCTTCGATCGTGGCGCCCGCCGCGACTTCGATTTCCTTGCCGTCGATCGTCAACGTTTCGGCGGCCGCGGGGCTTTTGAACGTGAACGTGCGCTGCCCCGAGTTGGCGAGCTGGGTGACTTCAACCTCGTAGCCCCCGACCGCTGCGCCCGCCGTGGTGGCGGCCGCGACCCGCGTCGGTTCGCTGGAGCTCACCGCCTGAGAGGTGTTGAACAGCGTCGGGGAGCCAAGTTCCTGAGCTTCGAAGGTGAGCTTCGTGAGGTTGCTCTGGATCGACTGCAGCTGCGTGCGCTGCCCTTCGAGGGCGATCTGCTCGTCGGTGAGGTGCGTGATCGGCACGCGTTCGACCCCCAGCAGCGCGGAGATGATTTCGCTGGTGTTCAGCCCCGAGGAGAGGCCGTTGAAGCTAATTGGCGCGCCCGAGGTGGATGAGCTGACGACAGTCACGGCGGGCCCCTATTCCAGCGGCGTCCCGGCCGCGTACGTCAGAGACGTCCCGGCCGCGAGCGCCAGCGCCTGCGCGTGGGTCAGCGTTTGTAGGACCTTGCCGGCGCGGTCGCGCACCTCGATGCGCGTGCGTCCGCTCTGCTCGTCGCGGGCGAAGCGCAGTTCGCGCCCCTGCGCGCACAACGTGTCGTAGGTCTGTGCGGCGTGTGCCATCTCCTCAAGCACCTCCGGGGGTGGCGTCATCGGCGAGCTCATGCTGTTTTCCTCCTGAAAGCACTGGTCACGGACCCTTCCCTGGGCCGCTTTGCTCTTGTCTATCTGCATTCTGATCGGCTGATGGTCGAAAAACTTTAGGGGTGGTCGGCTGGATCGCCGCCCAAGCACGTCTTTCGAAATAGACGTGCCGGTCTCTTTGAAAACGTTTCCAGACTGCGGCGATCTACGTATCACGGTCATCGACCGCTCCACGCCATCCGTGAGCCGTGTCCCCGGATTTGAATAGTTGCCAGTGGCCAGTTCCATGCAGCTCCGATGATTTGCTCAAGCTCACCCACCCGTGTGCCGATCAGTGCGGGGTCATTGCGGAATCGGACTCCCCGGATTCCTCGAACGGAAGCTCGGGGGTCGCTTCGCAAGACGCACCACTTTCCCTCAAGAGTTGGAGCACCGCATGAATGCTATGGACCAACGCGCCGCCAGGATCTCGGCCACCGAGGTGCTGTCGCTGTGGCAACAGTACAAGCGTACCGGGGACCTACGGGTGCGCGACCGGCTGATCTTCACCTTCACGCCAATGGTGCGCTACATCGTCTACCGCAAGGTCCGCGAGGTGCCCGCGCAGTGCGACGTGGAGGACTTTCTCTCCTGCGGCCTGGAGGCGCTGATCCACTCGATCGAGCGCTACGACCCGGCGAAGGGCGCCACCCTGGAGCAGTTTGCGTGGACGCGCATCCACGGCGCGGTACTCGATGAGCTGCGCCGCCACGACTGGGCGCCGCGCTCGCTGCGCCGGGCCGAGCGCACGATCAACGGCGCCCGCGAGAGCTTCGCCTCCGCGCACGAGCGCCACCCCAGCCGCGAGGAGCTCGCCGCCGCGGCCGGGATGAGCACCGCCGAGCTTGCTCGCCGCCTCGACGAGCTCGCGCTCGCCGAGGTCGGCTCGCTGAACAAGACGATCCGCTCGGAGGACTCGACCACGATCGAGCGGATCGACACCCTCGAGAGCGAGGACGAGGGGGCCGACCCCCTGCTCAGCGCCGAGCGCATGGAAGCCAAGGAGCGCTTTCGCGCGGCCTTCGCACAGCTGCCCGTGCGCGAGCGCCAGGTGGCGGTGCTGCTGTATGTGGAGGGGCGCACGCTGCGCGACATCGGCGCGCGGCTCGGGGTCTCCGAGAGTCGCGTCTCGCAGATCCACACCGAGCTGCGCCGGCGCCTACGCGAGCGGCTCGCCAGCGACGCCTCGCTGTTCTCCGCCGTATAGCCGGCCATGGCGTCGCGGTACCCGGCCGGTGGAGCTTGTGGGCCGTGGCGCTGATGCATGCCCCGCCTGCTCGGGCGTCGGCCCTAAAGAATCGATCGCCCCGGGCGATCACCCGTCCTGAGATGGACCTCGGCCTCTACATCGCCGCCTCGGGAATGGTCGCCGACCAAACCCGCCAGGCGCAGCTCTCCAACGATCTCGCCAACGCCTCCACGCCGGGCTACAAGCCCGAACAGTCCCCCCAACACAGCTTCGGGGAACTGCTGCTCTCCAACACCTCCACCGGACAGCGGATCGGGGCGATGAACACCGGCGTGCAGCTGGGCCACTCCGTCGTGGACATGGCCCCCGCGGGTATGCAAACCACGGGGCAGCCGCTGGACTTCGGGATCGTCGGGGGCGGCTTCTTCGCCGTCAAGACCGCCCAGGGCGTCCGCTACACCCGCGACGGCCAGTTCACCACCTCGGCCTCCGGGCAGCTCGTGGACGGCGCCGGCGACCCCGTTCTCAGCCAGCGCGGCGCCCCGATCACGGTCGGCGCCGAAGGCACCGTGCCGGCGGGATCGCTCGGCATCTTCAACGTCCCCGGCGCGGCCAAGCAGGGGGAAAACCTCTATACGGGCACGCCCTCTGGGCACGCCGCCGGCACCGTGCGCTCCGGTGTGCTGGAGGAATCGGGGGTCAACCCGGCGCGCACGATGGTCGAAATGATCGGCTCCCTGCGCACCTTCCAGTCCGGTCAGCAAGCGATCCAGGCGATCGACCAAACACTCCAGGCCGCCTCCACCCAGGTTGGCTCCCTCAACGGGTCATAGGAGGCATGTGATGCTCGAAGGACTGTACGCCGCCGCATCGGGGATGGAAGCCCAGCAGCAGCAGCTCGACTCGATCGGCAACGATCTCGCCAACGCTTCCACCACCGGCTACAAGGCCGAACGCGTGGGCTTCCGCGAACTGCTCTACAACCAGGTGGACATCGCCGGTACCGCCACCACGCAGGGCGCCGGCGCCGCCGCGCAGTCGATCGGGCGCGACCAGGCCCAGGGCTCGATCCAGAGCACCGGCGACCCGCTCGACCTCGCGATCCACGGCCCCGGGTACTTCACCGTCAAGCGCGCCGACGGCACCGTGGCGCTGACCCGCGACGGCTCCCTGCAGGTGGACGCGCGCGGTCAGCTGACCACGGCCGAAGGTAACCTGCTCGACCCGCCGATCACGTTGCCCAAAGGGGCCTCGCCCAGCGAAGTGGCGATCTCTCCTGACGGCACCGTGCACGTGGGCGCCAAAACCGTCGGCAAGATCGCGCTCGTCGACGTCGCCTCGCCCGACCACCTGCTCGCCGCCGGCGGCAACCTCTTCACCGCGACGGCATCCAGCGGCACGCCCCGGCCGAGCGCCCGAGCCACGATCCAGCAGGGAGCGCTGGAGGGCTCCAACGTGGATGTCGGCAACGACATGGTGCAGATGATGGGCGCCCAGCGCAGCTACCAACTTGAGAGCTCCGCGATCCAAACCGAAAATCAGATGCTCTCGATCGCCAACCAGCTCGTCACCCAATGAGCTCCGTGGCCCCCCTCACCGCGGCTCCGGTCACCTCCACGGCGATGCCCGTGGTTGACGAAGCGAGGGCTCCGGCCTCGGTGCGCAATGGTTCGGCAGCCGTCAAACAGGACTACGCCACCGCGCAGGGCTTCGAAGAGATGCTCCTGCAGCAGCTCTCCTCCTCGCTCGTGCAGAGCAGCGGGCTCTCCGGTGAAGGCGAATCCGGCGAAGGCTCGGGCGAAGAAGGCTCTTCCGAAGCGGGCGGCGAAGCGGGCGGCTCGATGCTCTCCTCGCTGCTGCCGCAAACGCTCACCGAAGGGGTGATGCGCGAGGGCGGCCTCGGCATGGCGGGGCAGCTGATGAATGGGATGACCAAATGACGACCCTCGTCGAAGTCGATCCGCTCGGCGCTGACGTGCTTGCCCATCTCGATGCGCAGCTTGCCTCCGTGCAGCGGCTGCTCGAGGTCGTGCTGGAACAGGGGGCGGCGATCCGTGCGCGCGATGTGCACGCCGTCGTGCGCTTCGCGGGTCTGTTGCATGGCGAGCTCGCTTGCCGCGGGCAGATCGAGGCGACCCGCTCGCGGCTGCTGGAGCGCGCTGGGGCGCTGCTCGGGATCCCCGCGCAGGCGGTGACGCTCACGCGCCTGTCGGTGCTGATCGACCCGGCCCGCGCGCAGCTCGCCGCCGAGCGCTCCGCGCGGCTGCGTGGACTGCTCGAGGAGCTGCGCCGCGAACACGCCTGCAACCGCGCGCTGATGCAAATCGAGCTCTCGTTCCTCGACCACTTGATGCAGTCGCTCGCGCTCGACGCGGGCGTGCACGGCTACGACCCCCGTGGCAACGCCACCGCCGGCGCGAGCGGCGGCGGGCGTGCGGGTGGGCGGGCTCCCATCAATGCGCTGCGCGTGCTCGACCTCTCGGCGTAGGCGAGGCAGGCTCCGATGTCCATCCCCACCCTCCAGGGACTGCAAACGGCCCTCTCCGGCCTGATCGCCCAACAGGACGCGATCGACGTCACGGGGTCCAACATCACCAACGTCAACACCGAAGGGTATTCGCGCCAAACGGCGGTCCTGCAAACCAAAGAACCGCTGCACATCGCGGCGCTCTCCGCCGTCACCGGCGAGGGCGGCCAGCTCGGTACCGGCGTCACCGTCGCCACGATCACCCGCATCCGCAACACCTACCTCGACGCCTCCTACCGCGAACACGCCACAGCCGCCGGCGCCGCGGGCACGCAGGCCGAAGAGCTCTCGCAGGCCCAGGCTGCGTTCAACGAACCCTCCTCCACCGGCCTGGCCTCCCAGCTCTCGAAGTTCTGGAGCTCCTGGAGCGAGCTCGCCGAATCGCCGGGCGAAGTTGCTGGGAAGGTGGGGGTCGTTGGCGCCGCCACGCAGCTCACCGGCTCACTGCACCAGCTCGCCGCCCAGCTGCAGTCGCTGGAAGGCGCCGCCTCGGCGCAGTACGCCGCGATCACCGGGCCCACCGGCGAAGTCGCCAGCGATGCCACGCAGATCGCCGAACTCAACCACCAAATCAAGCTCTCGCTGGCGGCCCACCAGCAGCCCAACGAACTGGAAGACCACCGCGACCTGCTGCTCGACAAGCTCTCCTCGCTGGCCTCCGTCACGGTTACGACCGAACCCGACGGCACGGACACCGTTACCTTCGGCAATGCCGCGCGGCCGCTCGTCGAAGGCTCGAAGACCAACTGGCCCCAAGCGCTCACCGCCGCCGCCGGGGGGAAGCTGGGGGCGCTCTTGGAACTGTCGAGTCCCACCGGCCCGCTCGCCTCCTACGGGGCCGCGCTGGATGAAGTAGCCAAAACGCTGGCCGATTCGGTCAACGAACTGCATACCGCCACTCCCTTCTTCAAGGGCACCACCGCCGCCACGCTCGAAGTCGCCGTCACCCCCGGCGAAGTCCAGACCTCCTCCGAAGGTGCCTCCGGCGCCAACAACGTCGCGCTCGCGATCGCCGGCCTGCGCGGCGGGGCCGCCGACCAGCATTACGCCGCGCTGATCGCGCAGGTGGGGTCGGGCGTGCAGAACGCCACCACCAACCAAACCAACACGCAGGCGGTGCTCTCCGCCGTATCCAACCAGCGCCAGGCCGTCTCGGGCGTGTCGCTCGATGAAGAAATGACCAACCTGATCACCTTCCAGCGCGGCTACCAAGCCTCCGCGCAGGCGCTCAACGTGATGAACGAAATGCTCAACACCCTGATCAACCAGTCCGGACTTTGATCCCATGAGCGCGCGCATCACATCCGAGATGGTCACGAGCTCCACGCTCGCCAACATCAGCGCCGCCCAGGCGGCGCTGGACCGTACCCAGGAAGAGCTTTCCTCGGGCAAGTCGATCCTCGAACCCTCCTCCAACCCCTACGGCGCCAGCCAGATCATCGACCTCCAGAGCGCCATCGACGGGCTCACCTCCTATGAACAGAGTGCCCAGGATGGGCTTTCGCGGATGAACGCCGCCTCGGGCGCGCTCACCTCGATGGACTCCCAGGTGCAGCGCGTGCGCGAGCTCGTCCTGCAGGCGGCCAACGGCACCAACAGCCCCTCCGACCTCGAAGCGATCGCCGGCGAGGTCTCGCAGCTCACCGAAGGCGTCAAGCAGGACGCGCTCACGCAGTACGACGGGCAGTACGTCTTCTCCGGGACCCTCACCTCCACCGCCCCTTACACGCAGGGGCCGAACGACGAATACCACGGCAACGCCGCCCCGGTTGCCCGCGCGATCGGGCCCGGTAGCACTGTCAATGTCGCCGTCAACCTCTCCGCCGTGCTGGGGTCCGGCGCGGGCGCCGCCGACGGCAAGCTGCTCGACACGCTGCGCACGATCGCCGCGCACCTGCGCGAAGGCACGCCGGCGGCTGTCGAAGCGCTGCGCACCACCGACCTCTCCAGCCTCGACGGGAACCTCACCTCGCTCACCGGACTGCAAGCCGAAGCGGGTGCCACCACCGACCAGCTCAACCTCGCGCTCTCCCGTATCTCCTCGCTATCCACCGCGGACACCGAGCAGCTCGCCAACGTTCAGGACGCCAACATCGCCAAGGTATCGATGGAATATTCCAACGAGCACGCCGCCTTCGAAGCGGCGTTGAAGGCCGGGGCGTCGATCGTGCAGGAGTCCCTGCTGGAATTTCTGCACTAGGAAGCGGGAGGGGGGCAGGCCCCCTCCCGACCTCCCCCCGTCCTGCCCCACCTCATACCTAACCCCGTCATCACCACACCCCCATGCCCATGACCATTGACAGCTCGCGCTTCGGCGCCTTGGAGATCTCCGACACCGACGCGATCGAGTTCCCGCTGGGGCTGATCGGCCTCGGCGGGCTGCACTACACGCTGCTCGACCGCAACCCCGGTTCGGGCTTTCGCTGGCTGCATTCCCTGGAGGATCCCGGCCTGGCGCTGCCCGTGGTCGATCCCCGCGAGTTCTTCGCCGCTTTTGCACTCGTGCTCTCAGCGGAGGACCGTGAGCGGATCGGCACGCCCGACCTCTCTTCCGCGCAGGTATACGTCACCGTGCGCACCGCCTCCGATCCGCTCGACACGCTCGTCAATCTCCGCGCGCCGATCGTCGTGTGGGAGGGCCGCGGTCACCAGGTCCTCAACACCGCGCCCGGTGCTGAGCTGCGGGTGCCGCTGTTCGGTGCTGCTGGGGCCGGCTGAGCGGGCGAGTCCGGCTGAGCCGGTGGCCGCCGCCTCCGGGAGGCGCCCGATGGATGCTGCATAATCCCGCCCCATGCTGATTCTTACGCGCCGCGCCGGAGAGCGCGTCGTGATCGGCGAGGATGTGCTCGTCACCGTCATGGAGGTCTCTGGGCAAACCGTTCGCCTCGGGATCGCCGCGCCTCAGGGGGTGCCGATCTATCGCGAGGAGATCTGGCTGGCCGTCAAGGAGGAGAACCGCGCCGCCGCGGAGGCTGCCGTGGATGCGCTGCCCGCGCAGGGGCCACCGGAGGCACCCGCCGAGTCGGGATGACCGCCGCGGCCGTCGCTGAGTTGGGATAGGGGGGAGGAGGCGGGGAAGGAGTGGACGGGTTACGTCACCCACACGATGTCGCCGATCTGCAGCTTCGGGAAAACCGCTGCTGCCGTTTCGATCGGCAACTCCACGCAGCCGTTTGACTGGGGGAAACCGTAGGATGCGCGGGGGTAGCCGTGCACCGCGTCGCCGCCGTTGAAGTAGTTCACCCACGGCACGTCCGGCGCCACGTAGTGGACGCCGTCGGGGTCGGTGCCGGTCATCGTCGTGGATACATAACGGGCGTATATCGGGAAGATCCCCTGTTCGGTTTCCGCGCCCGCCACCCCCGTGTTCGCGGGGCTGGAGATTGCCACGTGGTTGCCTTCGTGGACCTCCATCGTCTCCGGCAGGGACTCCGTCACCGACACCCACGTGTACGGGCGCGGGCTGCGGTGGTCGAGCGCCTCCACGTCGAGCAGCAGCTGCCAAGTCCGCGCGTTCGGTTCGCCCGTCGCTTCGAGGTTGTGGTCGGCCTGGAACACCTCCAGCGCCCCTTTTGTGGTCGCGTCCAGCTTGCCCATTTCCACGGGCGGCGCGTCGGCCGGCTGCGGTGCGAGCGCCCCGTGGTAGGGGCGGAAGGCGTGTTCGGCTGCCTGGTTGAGCGACTCTTTGCCCATCGGGACGTGGGCGGCGTAGCGCGGGCGCAGCACGGCGCCGATGTAGCCCTGGCGCGCCAGCGCCTCCTGCAGCGCCGTGATCGACGGGCACGCTACGTGCAGAGTGAGCACGTGGCGCTCCTCCAAGCCCGAGTGTTCCTTCGCGAACGTGTGCTTCCACACCGTCAGCGAGTACGTGTCGCAAGGCTCCAGCGTGGCGGCAGGGGTGAACACCTCCGAGTTTCCTTCCGTGCTCCAACTGCCCGGCACGGCCGGGAGCAGCGTCGGGTACGGCGAGTCATTCGCCGGCTGGGCGGACAGCGTCACGCGCACCGGCGCCGCACCGTCGGCGATCGTCCCCGAGGGGATGCCCACCAGGCGCGTGGCGGGCAGCCGCGCCGGTTGTGCGGCGCCCGCGGATGCAAGCACGCCGCCGACGGTGTGGCCCTGTGCCAACTCCACCCCCACCGCGATCGCGACGGCGGCCACGACGACCGCAAGGATTGCGACGGGCCGCGCACTCATGCCCCACAGGCTAACGCATCCCGCTGACGGCGCCCTCGCGAGTTCCGATGAGTGGACGATGCCCACTCGGGCAGTCTGGTGGGGGGTTCTGGCCCGCCCGCCGCGTACTCTCTAAGGGTGACCACTCGACTGAGAACCCGTTTCAGAAGGATCGGCGTTGCCGCGACTCCGCTGACCCTCGCCGCGCTCGCTCTTGTGCCGGCCGCGGCGCTCGCCCGCTCGCACCACGCCGCCCATGCACACGCTGGCCCGCCGAATTCCCTCGCCACACGTGCCTACGTCAAAGCCAACTACGCGCTGGTGCAGACCGCCCGCGCCAACCTCGCCTCCTCGAAGGCGGCGATCACGAGCCTCGGCTCTACCGTCGCCGGAGAATGTCCGCGGGTGGCGGCCGAAGCGCCGCAAAACCACGACGCCGAACAGCTGAGCAACGAGGTGGTGGGCGCGCTTGAGGTCGTCGCCTACCAGCCCGACCGGGAATCGATGTTCACGTTCGCGCACACGATCCGCGGTTTGCGCTGGAGCAACCGCAAGCTCACGCGCGCGGTCGCGGCTTATGCGACCAAGCTGGAAGGGTTCCCCACGCTGGTGGCGCCCAACATCTGCGCCGACGTCGAGGCGTGGGCTGCCAGCGGCTACCAAACCCTCTCCGCGAGCACCGTGGCGTTTGACAAAGGCTTCTACGCGTACGACCTCGAAGCCGAAGAAGTCTCGCTGCGGCTGTTCCGTCCGTACGAGAGCGCCACGGAGGCCTCACTGGTGCGGGAGACCAAACGCCTTGAAGGGCCGCTGGCCGAATTCGAAGCCGAAGCGGTCTCGGACTACTCCGAGATCCTCGACTCGCTGAAGCTGCCGCAGTGAGGGGTTGGGCGGTGGGGCCTGGGCACGCCGGGCGCGCGGGAGCAGTGGGCGGTGGCCCGCCGGCTACTGTGGGGCCGGCGTGGTGGCGGTTTTGGCTGTCGGACGGCTACACTGCGGCCCCTCCCGCCGGAGTAGCTCAGCTGGTTAGAGCAGCGGAATCATAATCCGCGTGTCGGGGGTTCGAGTCCCTCCTCCGGCACTCCACAATCACCAGCGTTGAAGCCAATCTAAGGGCTACTGCGCTCGCCCAGCTTGCGGGGTGGGCAACAGAATGGGCAACACCAGGTTTCCGGGACGACGAGACACTTGCTGGATCGGATGTCGTGGGGTGGTTGGCGCCGCCAACCCTCATCAGGGTTGGATAGGCGTCAAGAGTTCGCCCCCGCGCGTCAGCGCGGACACGGAGGCGAAGCCGACGCCTCCGGTGCACGTAGCGGCGGCCACCCGGCCGCGACAACTCCTGCCGTTCGGGGTGCCCGTAGGCCTCGCGCGCCCTCGACGGGCGACTCGCGCGTCCCCTCGGTGATGCCGTTCATTTGCGTCGCGTTCGGGGACCAAGGCCCACTTGTCCGGGGGCACCGAACTGCCATTACGGCAGCCGGGAATCCCGGTCGGCCTTGAATCGCGGTAGCGAGTGTTCTGGACCCAGGCACCTTGCCCCTTGGCGCCGGTGAGCGGGTTAGGCTCTGCGGCGTGACATGGGAGGTCGAATTCTACGAGGAAGAGAGTGGCCGCTACCCAGTGCGTGAGTTCCTCGATGACCTCGAGCCAGCGAAGCGGATGGCCATGATCGCGGCGATCGAGGTTATCCTGATGCCGCGCGGGTTGGCTGTCTGCGACACTGAGTACGGACGTCACCTTGGTGACGGTCTATTCGAGTTTCGCGTAAGGCACGACGAGCAGACGACACGGGGCAAGGCCGACGAGGGGAGATCGGTTGACCGCACGCAACGGCGTGGGGATGTCCTGCTGCGGCTGTTCTGCCATGCCTATGGCGAGAAGATCGTGCTGTTGCTTGGCGGCTATGACAAGGGTGCCGACCCATCGGGCAGGCGCCAGTTGCGTGAGATCGAGAAGGCTCGGAAGCGGCTTCGCTCGTTCCGTCTGCAACGCGAGCGCGAACGGGCGGCGGCTAAACGTCGCTCTTGAGCGGGTTGGACGAAAGGTCGTGCGAAGGCTAATGCCTGTCACGTTTCCGCTCGATGATGGTATATAGTACATCAAACGCGAAAGGAGCCAGCCATGAGTACCAGCTTCAGGACATACGTCGAGGAGGTCGAGCGCAACGCGACGCCGGAAGAGCGCCGCGTACTGGAGGAGAGCCGCCGTCGCTTCGCGATCGGAGCCAGGCTCCTCGACCGGCGACTTGCCGCCGGCATGAGCCAGCGCCAGTTGGCTGCCGTCTCCGGGATCGACCAGGCGGAGATCAGTCGCATCGAGCGCGGCCAGTCGAACCCGACTGTTCAGACGCTGCACGCACTTGGTGCGCCGCTCGGTGTTGCTCTGGATTTCACGCCCGTGGCAACCGGCTGAGCACCAAGAGGTCGCGCATGACGCATCCCGGCAACCCATACACCCTTGCGCCGGTCGAAAACCCACGGCTGTTGCGCACCCGCCGTGCCGAGATCACGGTCGCGCTTGACACAGTCTCACCAACGGGCGGGAATCCCGGCCATGCGATTGTGTGCGGTGAACGGCGCAGCGGGCGTACGAGCATTCTCAAAGAGGTTGCCCGGCGCGCGCAGTTGGAACGTGAATGTCTCGTCGTGAACCTCCGCCTGTTCGACGACAACCTCACTACCACCGGCCTGATGAAGACTTTCTTGACTGCCGCGATCGAGCAACTCGCAGCGCTGCACGATGCCAAGCCGGACTGGTATCGGACCTGGTGCGACAGAGTGCTTCTTCGCGACCAGGCGGCGACGGGCGTCAGCGATCTTTTCGTTAGTGGCCTCGCATTTGCGGCCGATCCGTACGCGACGCTGGACCCAGCGGTATTCGATCGCGACCTTCGGATGCTGCGCCGCCTCGCTCAGGAATCGGGGCACAGCCGGACGCTTCTCGTGATCGACAACGCCGACGCGCTATTCGAGGACGCGGCGTTGGTCGAGAGACTGCTTGACGCGATCGAGGGCGACGCTGGGTGGTCGGTTCTCGCTTCCTCGCGTTTTTCTGGCGTCGCTAATCTGGCCGAGGCCGTTTCGCCTGTGCTGCGGCGCTGCAGGCTGGTGCCCGTGGCGCCATTCTGGTCGCCCGGCACAATCCGGGCCTGTCTAACCGGACCGCTTGAGCCAGGGGAAGCTGACCGCCTGATGTCGAAAGAGAACGAAATCGGGCTCTTGTTCGACCTTCTACAGCTCTCCATGGGGAACCCGTTTGATATTTCGCTAGTCGCCGGGCATCTCTGGGATGCATGCGAGATGGGCGAGCAGGAGTTCTACGAGCTCACACCACGGGTTATCGAGCGCGTGCTGCCGAGTCTAACTATGCACACCGGCGTCCGCGAGGGCTTGCACGACGGCGCGGAGGCTTCACGACGCCTCGCGCCCGACAGGCTGGAGTCCGCTCTATATCTGGTCGCGCTCTCTGAGCTCACCGTACGCCAGATCGCCGTCGCACGTGCCCTGAAGCTGCCAACGAATGAGGGCGAAATGGTCGGGCGACTTCTGCAGAACTGCGACTTGACGAAAGAGCATGAGCGGGTGATTGACGAACTCGAACGGCTGGAAGGGGAGGGCGTGATCGAACTCGCCGAGGACCGGGAGCGCTTTACCGTTCGGGGTGGGCGCTTCGCTGCTCTCACGCTGAAGTACCAGACGCGGTCCCTGGTAGGGTCCACCGTGACGGACCTGCCGTTTGGCATGCCATACCTGGCGACCGTCGGCGAGCCAGTCGCCCGCGAATGGCTGTCCGCAGCCCGTAAACGCATCGAGACCGCCACCAGTTTGGCCTGGCACTCGATTCACAATCCGACCGGGACGGCGACAGGCAGCCGCCTACACGCTGCTCTGACCCTACAGCGGCTCGACAACGTCGATCTCGCCATGTTTCCCGCCGGGGAAGACGCCTACCGGCAGATGATCGAGTGTCTCGTCGATGTTGAGGAGCCGGCGATTGCGCTCGTTGACCTGACACTATCGGCTGACGGCGACGACCTGGCGTGGATAGAGCTATGGAAGGTGCCGCACCCTACGACGGCGCACGATGTCAACCAAGCCCTTTCAGATGTCCTTGACGAGTGGGAACCACGGATCGAGAAGGCCGGAATCACCTGGCGCAGCTCGCAGGCCGTTGTGCTGCATGGAGATCTCGCGCGGCGTTCCCTCGTCCAGCTCGCACCGGCTATGACAGGGGCAGCAGTGAGCAAGGTCTTCGGCGGCTGGCTTGATGGGAACGAAGCCGACGGCCTAGACCGCTCCCTCGCACTGGCCGATACGGCCGTACATGCCCTTCGCGAACAGCGGATCCCGGATCGGGAGCGCGGGTGGGAGCTCAGCGAGATGCTGAGCCGCAGAGGCTTCCTGCGCAGCCTTTATGACGATCGCCTTGCAGACGCTGCGGATGATCTGCGCCAGGCGAGCGAGAGGGGACCGGCCGACGGCTGGGTCACCGACTGGAATCTTGCAAACATCGCGATCCGTGTCGGCGAAGGCGATCAGGCTGAGCAGTACCTGGGCAAAGTCGAGCAAATGGAGCAGTCCGACCCCGGCACGGCGGTTGCCGCCTTCTACGTACCCGGTCGCCAAGCGACCGACAGCGTGCTCTCTCTGAGCCCTAAGATGCTGCAAGTTCTACTGCCACTACAGCGAGCGGTCGCCGATAGCGTATTGGCTCATGGTTCGCCTGAGTCGCTAGCTGCGGCGCTGGATGCGTGCCGCGGGCATGAGGACGACAGCGTGGTCACGATCGCCGGCTGGGTACAGGAGGCGATCGACCAGGGCGTTCTGGTAATACAGGCCACGAGCGCTGATCCGGCAAGAGCTTGAATGCCCTCGCTCGAAACCGCTCCACCGTGCCCTCGGTGGCGGCGACCGCGTTTCAAGACGGGCCGCACGGGGCGTTTGTCCACCATCCTCGGCCATGTTGCAACTAATGGCGCCTGGGACCGACTGGTGTTTCCGCGCTTGACCGTCGTCGGATGTCAGCGAACCCAACTGGCTGGCGGCGCTCCTGGCTGCCATGCCCGCGTGACGCCGCCGCCTTCCTGGCGCAGTTCTCGGCTGTAGTCGGAGAGCTGAGCGTGGAACGCCAGCTCGTGCCGCGGGTCCTCCGCCACCTGGTCGATCCAGTCGCGCCAGACCACGAGGGCGCACAGCACCTCGACGTGCGCGGCGTCCTCCCACCAGCCGTCTTTCAGGTGCGCCAGCGCGTACGGGTAGCGGCCGTAGAGGGCCACGATCGAGCCCCACATGTAGGACCGCCATTCCGGGTCGCCGAGAACGGGTTCGATCCAGGGCGCGTTTCGATCCGGGGCTGTCGCTGGCGAGGAGGCCGAGATCGAGGAATCATTGCTGCGGGGGTCCTTTCCATCGGCGAGCCTGGCGCAAACCATCTGCGCCGCGATGCGCGACGCCGGTTCTCCCCGCTGCTCGGCGAGGGTCTCCAGCTGGGCCATTGTTGGGTCGGGCAGGGTGATCTTCATGCGGTAGCTCATCGGGCTCCCCTTTGTCGTGATTGACGAGCGCGCTGTTTGCGCGTCTGCGGTTAATGACCGCGAGATCGCCAAAACGGCCACGCAATTTGGGGACACCTGTGGGTCCCACTCGGGACCCGTGCATCTACGGATGAAAAGTCAAGGGCTGGGGGGGAACCTTTTTTCGTTGGGGGTGGTGTGGCTGCGCTGAAGGTGATGGTGGGAGCCGGGGTCAAGGCCGGCCGGAGGCCGCCCGTAGGGCTTGGCCTTGACCCCGGCGGCGCTTGACTCTTTGCGGCAGATAATGGGGATTGGCCGCCTGTCGGGCGGCCTTGGGTGCGGCGCTTTGATCGTTGGCACCCTTTGTATGCGCGGGAGCGTTGCCGCCCCCTCGTCTTGGGCGCTGGTCGGGTCGTGGGTGGCACAGTGATCGCACAGCGCCCGGAGGGTTGTGCATCTGGTCTATACGGCCGTTCTGTTGCGTCGGGGCCTGCTCGTGGCGCAGGGAGACGCGTCGACGGCGGGGTCGTCGCGTCGGGGGCTGTGGGGTGCGATGATTTGTGGGTGGTGCGGGTGACTGACGTAGCGAAGCGCAGGCGTCAGGGGCTTGTGGCCTGCCGCGCGGCTTTGCCCTTCGAGGGCCTGTTGGATGCGCGCCCCGGTGTCGCACCCGCACCACCCTTCGGTGCCGTTGTGCGCCAGTCGTCGATGAGGCGCCGGTAGGCGAGCTCTGCCTGAGCTTGCAGTTCGCGCTCGGCCGCACGCTGGCTGCTGGTCGGACTGACTGGCGGCCCGCCGTGGCGGCGCGGTAGCGGCGGAGCGCCGGCCAAGAGTTCCAGCCGACGCGTCTTCTGCCGGGTCAGCGACGGCCGCGCGAACGCGTAGTCCTGGTCCTTTGTGAGCAGATGCCAGCAGAGCACGACGAGCTTGCGTGCGACGGCGACCGCCGCGATCTGCGCGCCGCGGCGGGCGCGGACGCGCTCACCGAATGCCCTGAGTGGGCCGGGGCTTCGGATCGAGATCCAGGCAGCCTCGACCAGCATCGAGCGGGCCTGCGGGTCACCGCGCTTTGAGATGTGCCCATAGCGCGCCGGCTCTGACCCGGACTGGCGAACCTTCGGGTCCAGGCCGAGATAGGCAACGAGCTGCCCCGGGCTCTGGAAGCGCGTGATATCCCCGATCGCCGCGATCACTGCCGCCGCGGTCCCGACGTCGACCCCGGGGATCGTCAGCAGCCGCTGAAACCCGGGGAACACGAGGGCCTGTTGGGCGATCCGCTGGTCAAGTCCGGTGATCTCGCCGCCCAGGAAATCGATGTGGCGCAGACAGCTCCTCACCGTCTCGGCCTCCTCCTCGGGTAGCTGCTGCTCGAGCAGCCACACACGTCCCTTCTTCCCGAAGAGGTCGCTCACCGGGGGACGGCCGATCAGACACCTTGCGAGGACCGCATGCACCTCGTTCTTCACTCGTGTGCGTGCCCGCACGAGCCCCGCCCGGCGAGCGACACGCCGACGCAAGGAGCTCGTCGCCTCGTCGGGCACCCACACCGCTTTGAGCATCCCGGCCGACAGCAGCTTGGCCAGCATCGCCGCGTCAAAGCGATCGGACTTCACGCGCGCATGAGAGATCGCTCGCGTCTCCGCCGCATTGCATACCACGACCCGGCCGACATCGCCCTCTTCCAGCAGCCCGGGCGATCATCATCGCGCCGCAGCTGGCCTCCAACACCACCTGGTCATCACTCTGCAGACCGGCCGCGAACTCCCGGATCGCCTCTGGGGTACTCGCGATCCGACCGACCCGCGAGACCCGGCCGCCCTCGGCGACCGCGACCTCGCAGAAATCGAGGTGAACATCCAAACCAAAGAACCGCACGAGAAACCGCCTCCCTTCACGAACTGGACATATGAAATGGAAGGCACCGCGGGCAGCGACAACTACGGATTCGGGCTCTCAGCCCAACCGGGTGAGTCGCAGGGGCGGCCATCTAGTCATTGACGGGCTCTCAGCCCAGATGCACGGCGGCCTGCCCACAAGCGTCCTTCCCACGAAGCCCCTGTCCCGGTCAAACGACCCTACGAACACGACCGGGCAGCAGGCCACCCGGTATTTCATACCCGTAGTCTGTACGGCTTTGGAGCGAAGCGACGGCGAGAGTTCGGCGGACATCGGTGGACGGTCACGAGGGAGCGCGCGGCGAGGCGGGAGAGTGCCGGGCCGGCGTGTTGAGCGTGCGTCAGGGCCCGGTTGTTGACGCCGGCAGACCGTGAGCCGAAACTGGTCTTTGGCGTTTTGTCAAGTTTTGTGTTGGCAGGGGTGTTCGTCCGCGCTGTTGGCGCGGTTGTTGGGTGGGGCTGGCTGTGCGCTTCGCGGGTGGCGTTTCGTGAGCGGTGAGGTGGCACGCCGTGGCCTGATTAGGTGCGGTTGCGGCCTTGGTGGCCGGGGGTCTTGTGCGGTCTTTGGCGTGCGCAGGGGCCCTTGTTTCAAAGCGAGCTCGAGAGGGCTCGAAAGTACGAATGCGGGCTTGCGCTCTGGTGGTCTGGTGAGGCGGCAGCCGTGACGGCGTGTGGGCTATCGCTTCAGCGCAGGGGCGACCTTCGCGGGGTGTAGTCGACGTCGCTGTTGACCATGCGCCAGATCACGCGCAGCAGCCGGTTCGCGCAGGCGATCACGGCTTGTGTGGCGGTGAGTCGCTGGCGCAGTGTGTGGTAGAGCGCCCTGAACGCTGGGCAGGCACGAATGATCCGTCGTGTGGCTTGGAACGCGGCGTCGCGCAGCTGGTAGCGGCAGCGCTCGGAGATCTTGCGCTTCGGGGTGCTTTGCCCGGAGTCGCGGGCGATCGGTGCGCAGCCGCCGAGCTTGCCGAGCGCGCGAGGGCACCTGAGCCTGCGGACGTCGCCTGCGGCGGCGAGGAGAAGTGCTCGGTCGAGTTCTCGCAGGCCCGGCAGGCTGCGCAGTCGTTGTGCTCCGGGCAGCCGGGGGTAGAGGCGCAGGAGTTCTTCCTCGAGCGCTTCGAGCTGGCCTTCGACGAGCGCGCGGCGTCGCATCAACCGCTGCAGTCGGGCGGCATAGGCGGTCCTGGCAGCGCGATATCCGACGGGGCGGCTGGTCTTCTCGATCAGCTGCTTGATCTTGTTGTGGGCGATATGGCGTCCGGGTGCGGCGGATCGGACTCGACGCTCGAGCTCTTGCGCGCCGAGCCTGGTTGCGCGTGCGGGGTCCCCGCCGGTGACAGCGATCACGGCGCGTGCTGTGATGCCTCGCTCGCCGCCACGAAAGGTCTGCAGAAACTCGGGCCAGATCGTGTCCAGACAAACCTTCACGGCGCCGCGAAGCCGGCGGCGCTCGCGGCGCAGTCGCAGCCGCTCCAAACACAGCGCGTGCGCGCACGCCACCGCCGGTGCGTCAGGCCGCACGAGATGGGAGTAGCCGGCCGCGCCGGCGAGGGTGCGCGCGTCCACACGATCAGACTTCGCGCCCGTGACATCGAGTGCGCCGCGGAGCTTCGCGACGGTCGCTGCGTGGACCTGACGCACCTCAACGCCCTGGCCGGAGAGCTCCTCCGCGAGCGCCTGCCAGCGCGTCGCAGTCGGCTCGATGATCACCAAGACGCGACCCTCAAGCCCGGCGAGCTCGCCGACGAACCCGTCGATGCCATCGCGGGAATGCTCGAACCTGAGTCGCCGATCGGTCCCGTCCGGTGCTCGCACCACCGCTTCGTGTGCGGCGCGGCGCCCCAGATCGATGCCGACTGTCCACGCGGGCTCGCCCGCGTGGACAGTCCCAGGCACGTCCGTCATCCTCTGCATCCAGCCTCCTCCGACAGTGGTTTAAGCCCGCACACACCTGGGCCAATGAGCTACTCGAAGAGGAGGCTGACCTACGCCCCGGCGGCGAGGAACAAGCCCGACTTCCCCGCCAACCTAAGTCGTTGGCCGTTTCGCGAGGCTCAGGGTCATTAACACCGATGGACCTTGTACGGGACAACTCTTTCCCACCCCAGGATTCGCGTCAGAGCGCCTTCGTCCTCGCACTGCCCGATGAGCTGATCGAGCAAATCGCGCAGCGTGCGGCAGAGATCATCGCCGAGCAATCCCACCTCAAACCAGAGCCTTGGCTCGATGTCGCTGCGGCGGCCCGTCACCTGAAGATCAGCATCTCGCAGGTGTACTCGCTCTGCGCCACCTGCCGGGACTTTCCACGGACGAAGGAAGGCAGCCGCACCTACTTCCGCGCGAGCCAGCTCGACGACTGGCGCGAAAAACGTGGGCTGCGGCGATGATCCGAGCGGGTGATCCTGGGTGCCCGCTGCTTGCTGGTGGCGCGGCGTCTGTGCGCCGAGCGTGGGGCGATTGTGTGCCCGACGAGGGGTTTACCGTGCTCTGTCCTCAGCGTTGATCGTGACGCTTGAGTTTCGCCAGTGTGCTCCTACCGCTCCGCGTCCACGGTGGCGCCGAGTTCGCCCATGCTCATGGCGAGGGCGGCGGCGAGCGCGCGGACGGTTGGCCATGTCGGCGATGCCTTCCCGCGCTCGATCCGTGAGTACGTGTTCAACGCGACGCCGGCACGCTGCGCCAGTGCTTCCTGCGAGAGGCCATGCGCCTCCCGGAGGCGTCGCAGCACTGCGGCGAGCGCGGCATCGACGGGCTGTTCAGGCGCGGGCATCCTGGCACCCTCCCACGCACCGCACCGTCCGGTCTACAACGCTCAAGGCTAGACGTTGCCGTTTCAATGTACAAGGTGTATGCTGGTCGCCCATAAACAAGTGCCCCCGCGCTGAGCAAACAGCCGGGGGCGTGGCACCGAGAGCGCAAACTCCCGGCACGCCAGCCAAGCTACCAGCAGTCGGGCGGCGCGGCTTCCTTGCCAGAGCAGTTCTCCCGGGGCCTCCAATCATCAGGAGGAACCGAAGATGACACGCAGGATGAGCCGGGCGCAGAAGTTGTGGATCGCCGAGCGGGCGATCGTGTTGCAGGTGCTTCGCGACGATCACGCGGAGCTGTGGAGGCTGGAGGAGTTGGAGCAGGAGGTATCGGATCTGTCCGCGGAGAGCGTCCGGCAGGCGATCCGGCGTCTGGGGGGGCGTGGGCGTGGGCGTCTTGGTACTCGGCGAGGGGGAATGCAAGGCGTCGAGGGCTACGAGGCGTATCGACGCGCTGGGACTGGTCTCGATATGAGTGCCACCGTCATCGAGCCGCTGGATGAGCTGCGCAAGTTCGAGCCGGTCTCCGACGCGATGGTGCTTGCCGCCATCGACCGCGCGGAACGCCACAGGGGAGGTGCGGGCGAAGGCGCGAGGATGCCCAACCTCGCGGAGCACCTTGGGTTCGTCCATGGCCCTTGGACTGCCCGCCGCCTACGTCCCCAGCTTGACACGCTCAGCGACGCCGGGGCGCTTGAACGTGTGCGCCGAAAGGGGATTGTCTTGCTGATGCTGACCGAGAAGGGGCGCGAGCGGGCGACACGGGCACGCCGGACCGTCGCTCTGCCGGAGTCTCCGCAGCATCGAGCCTGGAGGCAGACCCGCAAGATGGCGGTTGAGCAGCTCGCCAGGCTGCGCGAGGAGGCCCGTCGGGCGGTGCGGGACGCCGGCCGAGTGCTCGACGTCGAGGGGGCCGACTCCGAGGCGTTGTTCCTTCTCGCGGGGCGTCTGAGGGAGGTGTTGCAGCATCTCGGGTCGGCGACGTACTGCGCGAGGGAGTGGCCCGAGCCGGATGACGCCCACGCCGATATAGACGACGATCGGCCGCCGTGGTACCGGTCGTCCCGGCGCTCGACGTGGGGATGGGGGCGCTCTACGGGACCGGGCACGGAGAGCGAGGCGTGATGGCCGGCGATGACGCCTACCGCGCCGAGCGCGCGCGGGTGCTGAGTGTCTTCGGGGAGAACCTGCGCGCCCTGCGCAAGCGGCGGAATCTCGCGCAGGAACGCCTCGCGGAAGTCGCCGACCTCCACCGTAACGAGATCGGTGTGCTTGAGCGGGGGCAGGGAGAGCCGGGCTTGCTCACGTTGCTGATCCTCGCCGACGCGTTGGGGGTCCCGTTGAAGGGTCTGACGGAAGGGGTGCCCGTGCCGAGGGAGCGCCGGCAAGCTAGATGTTTCAAGGGAGCATACGGCCGTGGGGCGGTGCAGCGATGACGCGCCGGTGGGGGGAGGAAACTGTGGAAATGACGACCGAAGGGAGACAGTGATGGCTGCGCCGAAGATGGAGAAGACGAAGACCCCGGGCGTCTTCAAGCGCGGGGGTCGCTACGTCGTCGTGTACCGCCATCGTGGCCAGCAGCACAAGCGGTTCGCTCGCACCTACGCGGAGGCTCGCACCCTCAAGGGAACGCTCACTGCGGATGTCGCCAGGGGTGAGCACCGGGAGACGCACACTGTCACCTTCGAGGGGTACGCGCGCGACTGGATCGACACCTACCAAGGCCGCTCGACCCGCGGCTTCAGGGAGTCCACAAGGGTCGGCTACCGCCGCACAATCGTGCAAAAGGCGATCCCGTTTTTCGCCCAGCGGACGGCCCTCCTGAATGAGCTGGAGCCCCGCGACGTACGAGCGTTCGTGGCGTGGCTGTTCGATGAGAGAGCGCAGGGCCGCAAGCTCGCGGCGAGCACCGTGCGCGGCCATGTCGCTGCCGTGAAGGTGCTGCTCGCCACCGCCGTAGAGGACGGGCTGCTACGCCATAACCCGGCCGTGGGCGTGCGCGTTTCCGACCCCGGCGCGGCCGGTGTAGAGCAGGACGCCGAGAAGCGCAGGGCGCTCGACTCCGACGAGCTGGCGCGGTTCCTACAGGCGTGCTCGGACGAGTGGGAGCCGTTCTTCCGGCTGCTCGCCATGACGGGCATGCGGATCAGTGAGGCGATCGAGCTGCGGTGGAAGGACATCGACTTCGGCGCGAAGCGCCTGCGCGTGCGCCGGCAGTTCTACGAAGGGGTGGTCGCGCCGCCCAAGTCGAAGTACGGCAAGCGGGACATTCCGCTCTCGACCGCGATGGCGCGCCTTCTCTGGCCACTCCAGGGCAATCCCGACGATCTGGTGTTCACTGGGCCGCGCGGGCTGCGCGTCGATCATGCGTGGCTGTGGCGACAGCGGCTCGAACCCGCCAGGGACGCCGCGGGGGTGCCGTGGGCGACGTTCCACACGTTCCGCCACACGTGCGCGTCGATCTTGTTCGCGGAGGGGAAGAACCCCAAGCAAGTGCAAATGTGGCTCGGGCACTCCGACCCGGGCTTCACGCTGCGGACTTACGTCCACCTGATCGACGACGGGCTCGGGGACGCGGACTTCCTGGACGCCGCGGGGTGGGCAACACCGAGGGCAACACGAGCCACAGAAACGCAAGCAAAGCCCGTGGATGACGAACTCCGAGAAATGGCTCTATAGCTAGAGATTTCCCCAACGCAAGCAAACCCAAGCAAGGCCAGGGACCTAATCATAATCCGCGTGTCGGGGGTTCGAGTCCCTCCTCCGGCACACCGAGAATCCCGTCTATCTAGGCGGGATTCTTGCTTTTAGGGAGCCGCGGTGGCCCTGGGTGTGGGCGGGGTGTCAGCGTAGGTGTCAGCAGGTGCGCTCCGGATGCCGCGTGCTTTTGGGGCTTGCGCTCCCTCCTCGGTACCGACAGACCTACCAGTCCACTGTCTGCGTCGTCGCCGCCGGTCAGCGCGGTCAGCGGTGCTCGCCCGGTTGCGGATGACTTCGTTGACGCTGATAGCCGTCAGACTGAGCTTGTCGGCGATGTCTCGCGGATCCTGGCCGCGCTTCCAAGCGGCGATGACTTGGCGCGCTTTGGTATTCGCTCGTGCGTACATCTCGTTGCGTCTTCGGACACTTTCGGCCCTACGTCGAGTGGCAGTGCGGGCTTTGGCGGCGGGCGGCGTGTCGCTCACGCCGAGGTAGTCACGCAGAATCTGACGGACTCGCTCGCGCGTGACGTCGAACCGTTTGGCGATCTCCTCCAGGCTCCAGCCCTCCACGGTGCGCAGTCGGTATATTTCCTGCTCGCGCTCGAGAGGTCCACGTGAACCGTGGCGACGCGTGGCGGCGGGGTGCTTCGTCTTGGGCGACGGCAGTTCCAAGCTCGGGGCTGACATACGGACGCTAACCTCGCCTGCGTCGTACGGGGCAGGGCACTACGGTGTGCGCGTTGGTGTGGGAGCCTTCTTCGAAGGCGAAGGAGGCGGCGAAGCGGAAGCCTCCGCGCGGGCAGGTATGGGGTAGGAGGATGCCGCGGGGGTGGTAGGGGCGGTACCTGCCGCGGGTGTGTTCGTAATAGGTGAGGTGCAGCGGTCCGATCGTGGCGCGTAGGTGGACGATGGCGGCGTTGGGGCCTCCCGGGAGTGTGGGGACGAGGAGGGTAGTGATGGCGAGGTCGCCGCCGAAGGGGCTGTCTGCGGGAAGCACGAGGCCGTGGAAGATGATCTGGGCGGCGACCGGGGAGTGCCCGTCGGCGTAGAAGAGCAGCGCGAGATGCCCGTGTTGGATATGCGCCATGTAGATCGTGGTCTGGGCAGTCTCGGTGAGGATTTCGGGGCCGAAGGGGATCTTGACTAGCGCTTTGCCGTAGCCCATCTGTGATTGGGAGGGGCAGCCTTCGGTGCCGTAGCGTTCGAGGATCGCGGGGCTGCAGGTTTCCAGGCCGAGTCCGCTGATGCCGATGCCGAGGTCGGTGGGGTAGTAGACGTCGAGGGCGGTCAATGGGGAGGGAATCTGCCCGCTGGTGGTGGCGATCGTGAAGCCGAAGCCGATCGTGGTGCCGTGGCCAAGGCGCTCGGGGGAGAGCGTGGCGGTGAGCTTTGCGATTGGCGTCGCTTCGGCTGAGGTCGCCGTCCACAGGCACGCCAACAGCATGATCATTGCAGCCAGGCTGTAGACGAGAGATCTGGTGCTCATCGACGCGCGGGCGTGGCCCGGTTGCGCTCCCCACGCGGCCCATACATCGAGACGAACCCTAGCAGGTGGATTCTCTGCAAACATAGGTCCATGCGTCGTGTCGTTCCCGATCGAGGGTCGGTGGCTGAGTTGTTGGTGTTGGGTGGGGTTGGGGTGGGGTTTGATCGTGGGTCTGGGCGGGTGCGGGTGTTGAGTGGGGTGGGGTTGTCGTTGGGGGTGGGTGAGGTTGGGGTGGTGGTTGGGTCGCGGGCGCAGGGGAAGACGACGTTGTTGCGGGTGGTCGCTGGGATGGTGTTGGCGGATGAGGGGTCGGTGTGGTTCGCCGGGCGTGATCTGGGTGGGCTCTCGGAGCGGGCGCGGGCGCAGTTGTTGGGGGGCGAGATTGGGTGGGCGTGCCGGGGTGGCCCGGGTGGGTTGCGGATCGAGGTGCGCGACTATGTGGGGTTGCCGTTGGTGAAAGGGTTGGGGTTGCGTCGTAAGGAGCCGAGGCGGCGTGCTTGTGAGGCGTTGGAGCGGGTGGGTGTTGGGGGGTGCGCGGAGTCGCGGTGGCCTGAGCTGGCGGATTGGGAGCGGGTGTTGGTGGAGTTGGCGCAGGGGATCGTGGGGCGCCCGCGGCTGCTTTTGGTTGATGATTTGCTGGGTGGCTTGTCGATGGGCCGGGTGCAGGAGGCGATGCGGCTGGTCAGGGGGCTGGTGGCGGAGTTCGGGTTCGGTGTGTTGATGGTGGCCTCTGATGGGGAGCCGGCAGTGTTCGCCGACCGTGCGTGGATGCTTGAAGAGGGCGAGCTGAGCGCGATGGACGACATGGACGCGGAGGGCGGGGACTCGACCGTCATCGACTTCCCCGGACGCCGACGGCGTGACTCCCAGCGTGCCGTGTGAGCGTTGATGCTGGAGCTGCGGGATCTCGTGAAGCACTATTCGGGGTGAGCCGGTCCGTGCGGTGGACGGCATCTCGATGTCGATTGACGGGGGGGAGTTCGTGGCGCTGTATGGGCCGAGCGGTTCGGGGAAGTCGACGCTGCTGGACCTGGTCGCTGGGTTGATCGCGGCGGATCGCGGCGCGGTACTCGTCGATGGCCGGGACATCGCCGGCTTCTCAGACCGGGAGCATGCGGACTATCTATTGGAGGGTGTAGGGATCGTGGGGCAGCCGCGCAACTTGATCCACGGCGCGCTCGCGTGGGAGAACGCGTCGTTGAAGCTGTGGCGTACCGACACGCGCGGCGCGCGGCGGCGCATCGAACCGCTGATGGAGCGCCTGGGGCTGGAGGAGCGGATGACCCACCGGACAAGGGATCTGTCGATGGGGGAGCGCCAGCGGGTGATGATCGCGCAGGCGCTCTCGACCAACCCAAAACTCGTGCTCGCCGACGAGCCAACCGGGAACCTCGATACACGTCGCACCCGCGAAGTTCTTGAGCTCTTGAAGGAGCTGTGCGGGGAGCGTGGGACGGCGGTGCTGCTGGCAACTCATGATCCGCAGGCCGCCGCGTATGCGGATCGCGTCCACGAACTGCGCGACGGGCGTCTTGAGCCCTATCGGCCCGACACCGGGTTCGCGTCGTTGTCTGAGGCTCAAGTATGAGTCGTGCTGTGGAAATCGCGGGGCCACCGCGACGGTGGATGTCGCTGGCGGAGATCTTGTATGTGTACCGTGCGCGTCTGCGCGCTCGGCTGGTGGTCGTTCAAGAGCTGCTCGCGGTGCTCGGAATCGCGGTGGGTGTGGCGCTGCTATTCGCCTCGCAGGTCGCCAGCACGAGCTTGAACGCTTCGGTGCGCCAGCTCACCAGCCAGCTTGTCGGCGCGATGCAGTACCAGGTGGACGCCCGCGGGCCGGAAGGCTTCAGCACCGGTTTGGCCGGCGAGATACAGCGCCTACCGGGCGTCAAGGGCGCGCTGCCCTTGTTGGAGCAGCCCGCGACGATCATCGGCCCTTCAAGCCAGCAGCCGGTTGATCTACTCGGTGCGTCCCCGGCGTTTCTGCGCGTGGGCGGCCCGTTGCTGCGACGGTTCAGCTCGGTGCAACTGGCTCGCCAGCAGGTGGTGGCATTGCCCGCGCCGCTGGCCTCCGCGCTTGGCGTTGGTCCGCTGCAGACGGTCAAGCTGCAGGTCGGGGATCGCGTCGCAGAAACGCTGCTGGGTACCACCCTTCAGGAAGGCGATATCGGTGGCTTGATCCACAGCTCCGTGGCGCTGGCGCCGATCGCCTACGCCCAGAAATTGACCGGCATGACTGGGCGCCTCAGCCGTATCTACGTTCAGGCGTATCCGGGGCACACGCGTCAGGTGGGGGCTGCCCTGAAGTCTTTCGCGACTTCGAGGCAACTGAATTTGAGGCCGGCGGACTTCGACGCGAAGCTGTTCGCGGTTGCCGCGACCCCGGAGAATCAGGGAGAGAGCCTATTCTCCGCGATCAGCGCGCTCGTGGGGTTCATGTTCGCGTTCAACGCGATGCTGCTGACGATCTCCCAGCGCCGCGAGCTGATCGAGGTGCTGCGCTTGCGCGGCAACACACGCGGCATGACGCTACAGCTACTCGTATTCGAAGCGCTCGTCCTCGGGGCGATTGCTTGCGTCATCGGGCTCGCGCTCGGCGATCTGCTGTCGGTCCTCGCATTCAAAGCGACACCCGGGTATCTGTCGTTCGCGTTCCCGGTCGGTTCGCAGAGAATCGTCACCTGGCCGACGATCGCCCTCGCTGTGAGCGCGGGGATGGCTGCCGCACTGATCGGTGTGCTCGCCCCGCTACGCAGCATCCTCGGCCCCACCCACCAGTCGCGGGTGGCGCTCGAACGTGCTCCCCGGGGCTGGACGGCGCTGCGGGTAGGGGTAGGGCTGGCGTGTCTGGCCGTGACGACCGCTATCTTGCTCATCCGGTCGCAATCCGCGGTACTCGGAAACTTCACGCTCCTTGTGGCGTTGGTGTGCCTGCTCCCGTTTCTGTTCAACGCGTGTCTCGCGGTATTCGAGGCGCTGCAGAGCCTCACCCGTGTCGCCTCGCCAAAGCTCGCGATCGTTGCGCTGTGCGACCCGCTGACGCGTGTGCGATCACTGGCGATCGCGGCGACCGCCGCGATCGCGGTTTTCGGCTCGGTCGCGGTACAGGGCGCTCAGCACAACCTCCAGAAAGGGCTCAACCGAACCGCGGTCGAAATGAACGATGTGACCGACCTATGGGTGTCGGCCTCCGGGGAGGCCAACACACTGGGCACCACACCATTCCCGGGTACCGCTACCGCCAAGCTCGCTCGCCTGCCCGGTGTGCGGACGGTTGGCGTCTACCGAGGCGGATTCCTTGACATCGGTGACCGGCGTGTCTGGGTGATCGCGCCACCCCGCGCCTCCGCGCAGCTGATTCCTGCCGGCCAGATCGTGGACGGCAGCGCGGCGCTCGCTACCGCGCGACTGCGCGAAGGTGGCTGGGCGGTCATCTCCGAAGCGATCGCCAACGAACTGCATCTGAAGATCGGCCAGTCATTCACGCTGCCGGCCCCACACCCGACGGAACTGCGGGTGGCGGCGTTGAGCACCAACGGCGGATGGCCGCCCGGGGCGGTCATTATCAACGCCGAGCAGTACGCCCGCGCCTGGGGCAGTACCGCCGCGTCCGCGCTGAACGGTCGCGTCCCAGTTGCCGGGGGAATTGGCTGGGTGTAGCTCCCGCTGGGTGGGATGTTATGCGGCGATCACCTCCTGAGTGCTCTCGGCTGGGGGCTGGGCGGGTGTGGTGCGTAGCTCGCGGCGTAAACGCTCGATTTCCGCGACGGTCTTGGGGTTCATCTTTACGCCGCGCCAGCCGCGGCTTGTGAGCTCAAGGACTGCCCAGATGAGTGACAGTGCGGAGGTCTCGCCGGGGAACCGTCCGATCACCTTGGTGCGCCGGCGGACCTCCACGAACGTTCTCTCCAGCAGATTCGTGGTCCTGATCCGCTTGCGGTGCTGGGAAGGGAACCGCAGATGGGTGACCAGGGCGGGCAGGTCGTTCTCGATGACGGCCATCGCGGAGCCGGCCTGGCGGTCGTGGCAACCATCTTCATCTCGGCGTGTGTTGCCGCGTATGAGTCGATCCTGCGCCTGATCCACCCTTCCACCCCTGGCCACCTGTTCGCCCTCGCGCTTGCCGGAGTCGTCGGCTTCGCCGGCAACTGGCTTGCCGCGCTGGTACGCAGCGGCGCCGGTCACCGGCTGGACAGTCCTGCGCTGATCGCAGACGGCGATCATGCCCGCATCGACGCATACGTCTCACTGGCCGTCATCGCGAGCGCTCTCGCCATTGCCGCGGGCGTCCCGATCCTCGATCCCCTCATTGGCCTCGGGATGACCGTCGTGATCCTGTGCATCACCCGCGGGAGCTGGCGCACGGTACGCGGACACCCGCACCATCACTAGCTTAGGCGTGTACGACGACGCCGCGGGTGACGGTTACCGTTGCGCCGTGGACTGGTGTGAGCGTGATCTTCACCGTCAACGCCAGGCGCCGGTGGTGGCGCAGCGCGGCCTTGCCCTTCGCGCTCAGGGGCACCGAGAAGGACACGCTGCCCGCCGTTAGGGATGAGCCTCTCGGCGCCTCCCGCGGCGTAGCCTCCAGCGACAATACGCCGGGGAGCGTGTGAGAATGATGTGCGCAGGGTCGCCTCGCCAGCGTGAGCGCCGAAACAGAGGAGCGGTACCAACCCCATGCTTAATCGAGTTGTCACTAGACATGAGAATTGGATCGGTGGCCTGGCCAGTGCCGCAGCGTTGGCTGCTGTCGTCGGCGTCGCCGTGGTCGCGTCCGCGCAGGCCACGCTGCCGCTCCAGGCGGTCGGCTGGCAGAACGAGACCCTGCCGGGGGCGGCTTGCAAGACAAACGGGCCGATCCGTTTGCACAACCACGTCGCACAGATCTCGCACACCGGTTTCGGAGACGTCAACAGCTCCGGCTCAAACCGCGACCTCGTTCAAGTCGCGGCCGCGTACGACGTGACCTATGGTCAGCTTGGCGGCGTTGGGCCCGCGGCCGCGGTTGATGTCGTCTGCTCCAACAACGGCGGGACCGCGGACGGTCAGATCCGCTTCGCCGAGGTCGTCTTCAGCGGCTCGGCGACGAACGCGCGCGCGGTGGGTCTGATCACGCCCCAACAGCCCCACCGTGCGGAGGTGGGGCACGTGCCGCTGCTGGGAAAGGTCAAGTGGGTCAACGGCCGGATCCTCGTCGCCGAATATTGGTACGGACCAAACGACCCGACCTGCTGCGCCTCCGGGCGCGCGACCACCACCTGGGCCTACCGCACCGGCAAACTCACAGCTGCCGGTACCGTGGTCACGAAACGACCGACTGCCTCAGCCGGTCGGTAAGGGCCGCGCCGCTGCTGCCAAGGCGCCGCCAGCGGCCTGTAGAGTGTGCCCAGGATGGGCTTCTGGTCAGACAACCCTCGTCAGGGTCAACGGCCGGTGGCTCCACGGTAGCTACCCACCAAGCATCGAGCCATACAGCGTCTGACGTGGGTAGCCCGTGCTAGCCGGGGTTCGTGGCCGCGACGATCCAGACGGCGTTACGGCCGACGATCGAGCCGTCGGGCCGCCGCCACTCGGCGTAGCGGTCCCTCAGGGTTTCGGCGATCTCGCCGCGGCGGCTCTCCCCGTACTCGCCGTTGAGGCGGATCAGCTCGGCGCCGGGTCCGATCGCGAGCAGGGCGTCGACCGCCTCGTCCACGTCGGCGCCCATGAAGTAGTCGAAGTCGCGTTGATGCAGCTCGACTTCGTTAAACCCTGCGGCCTGGAGTATCCCGCGGGTGGTCTCGGGGTTGCTGAGCGAGAACGGCCCGGGTCCGCAGGTGTCGGCCTCGTACTCCTCAGGGCGCGAGAGGAACCGTTCGACGACCTGCTCGGTCTCCGCCCAAACCGGGCATTCGGCCTTGCGGCGCCAGCAGACCTTGGCGAGCCTGCCGCCGGGTTTGAGTGCGCCGCGGATCGCGCGCATAGCCGGAACCGGCGCGGCGAAGAACAGCGTCCCCATGCGCGAGAAAGCGTAGTCGTAGACGGGATCCCATTCAGCTGTCTGCGCATCGGCGATCTCAAACGCAACGTTCTCGACTCCCGCCTCGACGGCCTCACGACGAGCGTCCTCGATGAACCGCGGCGAGGAATCGGCGCCAAGCGCGAAACCTCCCGATCCGACGAGCTCGGCCAACTGCTGAGTCGTCTCGCCGAAGCCGCACCCGATGTCGATGCAGCGCCCCCCCGCGGGTGGCGGAAAGAGCTCGAAGACTTCCTCGGTGACCTCCGCGAGGGCACCCACGAACACCTTGCGGTTCGACTTCCACCGCTCATACAGGACCGTATCCCATGCACGCACCGCTTCCTCGTTGGCCACCGCCACCGCACCCGCGCGCTGCTGCTGGATCATCGGCTGATTCTACACCTCGGGCGCCGCTCCGGTCCCTGAACTCGCCGCCCTCACCGAGTGCCAGTGACCTCCGAGACAGGCTCGATCGGCCGGTTTGCCGGGAGGTTCAGTGGAGTAGGATCTGGTGGACGCCGCAACCGACTACGGGAGGTGGGATCGTGAGCACTGCAAGCCAGGATCAGACGTCGCTTGATGAGCTGGGCGTCGCTGACCGCGCCCACTTCCAGCAGGGGCCGCCGCTGGAGCTGTTCAGGCGGCTGCGCGCTGAGTGTCCGGTTCACTGGTCGAGCGGCATCGCTGAGTTTCCCGACGAAGCCGGCTTCTGGTCGGTGACGACCGCCGAGGACGTGTTCGAGGTCAGCCGTGACTGGCAGACCTACTCCTCCGAAGTCGGCGGCTTCACCGCCTCCAACGCAGGCTTGTCGTTGGAGATGCAGCAGGCGATGTTCATCGGGATGGACCCGCCCAAGCACGACCGGCTGAAGGCGCTGTTCCAGCGTGGCTTCACGCCGAAGCGGATCGCCGAGCACGAGGACGCGATCCGCGCGATCACGATCGAGGTGCTCGAGCGTTTGGAGGGCCCGCCCGCCCGGGAGACCTGCGATCTGGTCAGCGACGTCGCCCAGCCGGTGGTGGCGCGGGTGATCGGCAGCTTCATGGGCCTGGCGCCCGAGGACGACCAAGCATGGGCGAACCTGATGAACGCGATCGTCGGCGCGGGCGACCCGGACGCGACGCCGGAGGGTGCGCAGAGCGTGATGGAGCGCGAGGTGCCCGAGGTGTTCGCGCGCTGCGGCAAGCTGATCGCCGAACGGCGTGAGTCGCCGACAGATGACCTCACGAGTGTGCTGGTGCACGCGGAGCTCGACGGCGAGCGGCTCGAGGACCACGAGATCGTGATGGGGTTCCTGCTGCTGATGGCCGCCGGCAACGACAGCACCAAGGCCACCTACTGCTCGGGGATGCGCGCGCTGATGGAAAACCCCGAGCAACGACGGATGGTGCTCGAGGACCCCTCGCTGGTGCCGGCGGCGGTCGAGGAGTCGCTGCGCATGTTCCCGGCTTTTGCCCATTTCGCCCGCACCGCTACCCGCGACACCGAATTGCACGGGCAAACGATCCGCGAGGGCGAGAAGGTGGTGATGTGGTACCCGTCCTCCAACCGCGACGAGACGCGCTATGAGGAGCCCGACCGTTTCGATGTCATGCGAAACGCCGAGCACCAGGCGTTCGGGGCGGGCGGTCGGCACTTCTGCTTGGGGACCGCACTCGCCCGCCTCGAGCTTCGGATACTCATCGACGAGACGCTCAAGCGTTACCCGGACATGGAGATCGCCGGCCACCCGACCTACGTCGAATCAGCGTTCGCCAACCAGCACAAGACACTGCCGGTGCGGCTGCTTGCGCTGTAGGTCTTGCACGCGAACGGAACCTGCAGATCTTGCCAAGGGCGTGTTGCGGTCAGCCGCGAACGGGAGCAGGCCGCGTCTCGCTCTGAAGCGCGAGACGTATGAGCGACTCGATCGCGACGCGGCCGGCGACGGGCGCGCTCCCGACCGTACCGTCCGACGCGACGAGAACGGCGGAGGGAACTGCTGTAGCTCCGTATGCGTGAAAGACGGTCGATTGCTCGTCGATGAGCACATCGGCTAGGACGTGCTCACGCGCGAGTGTCTCGGCTTGCACGGCCTCCGCTGGGGTTACCACGGTTAGCGCTAGGCGTTCGGCGATCGTGTGGTGCCATCGTGCAAGTTCGGGCAGGAGCGTTCTGCAGCCCCCGCACCCGGGGTGCACGAATGTGAGTACGCAGGCCCGGTTATCGGCCAGGAGATCCTGAAGGCTGACGACGGGTCCTGCGGTGGAGGGCAACGTGAAGCGCGGTGCTAGCGCTCCGATCTGCCGGGGTGCAGGGACCGCTTGACCGCCGCTCGAGCGTAGCTTGCGATTCTCACGCCAAAGAAGCACGGGTGTCGTTGTTGCGAGAATCGCCAGTACGCCGCTCACGATCAGCCAGAGGTCAGTCGCGTTGGTGCCGGCGACCCACGAGGCAAGCGAAGGGCCGGGCCCCGCCAGCGTCACGTATCCGGCCGGTATCGCCAGCACAACATTGCGCGCCACTGTCGTCCAGCTCGCCGGTTTGGAGTGAAGTTGGCCGAAGCAATGGCAATCCGGAGCCTCGCCACGGCGCAGCGCTCGTACAAGCCCGGCGACGAACAACGCGAGCAGTACCAGGCTACCAGCGGCCCCCCAGCGCGCTGTAATTGGAAACACCAGCGTGATCGCCGCCGCGAGCTCGGCAGCGGGCAGCAGAAACTGCAGCGGACCAACGAGGCGGTGTGATACGCCGAAATCGGCCAGTGCCTGCCGCGTGCCTGAGCGGTCGGCGAGCTTCGTGACGCCCGCGACGATGAACACCGCGGCGAGAAAGAGTCGAGCTAGCACCAGGGCATCGTTCATCGTCCAAATGTACAACAGCTACTGTCCCACGTGTGACAGGTGAAAGCGCGACAGAATCGGTGGCAGTCGAGGCGTTCGGTGTGACCGTGGCGGTTACCGCCGATCCTCAGCACTTCGCGGCGATTCGTGATTTCCTACCTCCGCACGCCCGTCCGGCGAGGCACCCCCCTGAGCGTGGACGCTTCGCGCTCGTCAAGGACGCAGATGACGCGCTTTTGCGCGTCGTGTGCGACGAACAGTCGATCGCGGGTCCATTTAACCTGCGACTCGCGCTCGGCATCCTCGACGCCGAGCTGCGCATGTACATAGCGCTGCATGCCCCGAACCATGTTTTTGTGCACGCTGGAGTCGTTGGAGTGGAGGACCGCGCGATCATCCTCCCGGGGAGGAGTTTCGCGGGGAAGACCACGCTCGTGGCCGCGCTCGTGAAGGCGGGGGCGGCATACTGGTCTGACGAGTTCGCCGTGCTCGACGCCGACGGTCTCGTTCACCCCTACCCCAAGCCTTTGTCGGTGCGTATCAACGACTCCCGCGATACCGACGAGCAGCCAGTCGAGAGTCTCGGCGGGCGAGCCGGCGACGGGCCTATACCCGTCGCTGTGATCGCGTTCACGAGCTACCAGCCCGGAGCTGCCTGGGCGCTGCGCGCATGCACCGCCGGGGAGGGCGCCGTCAAACTCCTGGAGCACTCGATTGCCGCACGCTCACGCCCCGAGCAGGTACTCGCAGCCGTGCGGCGCGCCGCGACGAACGCAGTGGTGCTCGAGGGAGACCGCGGAGACGCGGGTCAAGCCGCAAGCGCGCTGCTGTCATCACAGCCGGGTGTTTCCGACTAGCGCCATTGCCGGCGTCGGATGCGCCACAATGTGTGAAGTGCGCCGAGCGCTTGGCCGATGATCCAGATCGTGCGCCAGAGGTAGGCGCCAGCCAGCCCGCGCTTACCGCGCCGGGCCAGCGGTGACCACCACCGCATGTAGTCGGGTCGTGGGAAGCCACGGGTTGCAACGATCGCCAGCTTCCGCTTGATCCCCACGCTGGCGCGGAGCAGTGCGTAGAGCTCCTCGGCGATCACGTCCTCGCGCAGGAGTTCGTGCTTGAGCGATCCCACCTCGCCGAGATCGAGTCTGCGCGCCAGATCCCCTCCCTCGGGCAGGAGCCGCAGGCCGGCTGCAAACGCCGGGACGCCCCGATACGCGCGCGCGAGCTCCAGCGCGCTCGACCACCTCCACTCCCTCGACGCGGGCGAGCGCTCGCCGCAGATCCTCCAGCGGCTTGCCGCCCACCGTGTTCGCGTGCTGCGCGGCGTGCAGGACCACATGCAGCAGCACCGTGTCGCGATCGGGCACACGCAACTCGACCCCACCGATCACCTGCCGCTCGGCGCTCGCGGCAAGGCAGCCCCAGATCGCATCCGGGTTGCCATCGAGCCCTGACAGCTGACAGTGAAGATCCACGACAATGCCGCCGCGGTCAAAATGCGCGCACGGCTGCAGGGACAGCGGCGTTGGCATCCACGGACAGTGCTCCACGAACCCCAGCCGCTCGAGCACGCCGACCGCGCGCGCCCGGTTCCCGGGCGCCACCATCAAATCAGAGTCAACGTAGCGACGCACCTCGCCTGGATAGAGCCACCTGGCGAGCACAGGGCCCTTTAGCACCAGCGTCTCGATTCCCTCACGGCCGAACGCACCCGTGACCTCGGCCGTAAGCGCATCGATCACGAAGTTGCGCGCCAGCTGGGAATAACGGTCGAGACCTTCCGCGTTCACCACAGATCCACCCGAGATCACCCACGACATCGAATAACGTTAATGAAAAAGTCCGCAGCGCGAGAGGGCAACGCAACGGAGCGTTGAGGGCGAACCCAAGCGGCTGGCTCTATGACAGCAATCTCTGGATGATACTTGCAGCGCCGCCGCTCCCGATAGGTCACGCATAGAGCCCCGAGAACTCTTGTAAACAACAAACTTATTTTTTACGAGCCTTCGCACATGTATCCCGAGAGATAGTCCAGTCTTTCTGGTCTGCCACCACACGTATTATTGCAGTCCCCTTCGGTTGCAAGTCCGGATTTACAGTCCCCGTTCCTGCAACGGCAGCATGTCTGTTTGCTCTGCAATATACAGGACGAGAATTCTTCGCCTGAGCTGGCCATCGCAGGCGTCGCGGCCGTCGCGGAAACGATCAGCGGCACGGCGGCAGCGGCGGCACCGTAACGCACGACCCGGCCGATCGCTTCCCGGCGAGAGATACCGGGAACGGTGCTCTGAATGAGCTCGGGCTCGGCGGCGAGCAGCTCCTTCTCGCGTAGCTCGTGCAGCGCATCGGCGACCAAGCCCTCGCTTGCCCCGGTGAGCTCGGCAAGCTCCGTCACGTCGTGCTCGCCATCGCAATGCCGCCAGATGCAGGCAACGATCGGGCTCAGACAGTGAGCGGTGTGGCTCTCTCGATCGTAGAGGAGAAGCTCCTCGCCGGCCGTCTCTTCAGGGAGACCATCCTGACGTGCTCGTGGTAGTGATCCGTGTTCGCGCATTCGATCAACCTCCGTCCTATCTCCTTACTCGCATGGCTAGGTTTCGGTCCTTCGGTCATCCAATCTGCGACGGCCGGCGCTCGGCGTCAAGTCGCCTACGTGCTTTCGTCCTTGACGCGGAGGAAAGATGGCGTATTCAAGCGAGATCGCCATCTCGCGACGGCTGCGGAGTCGGCCCTTCTTGTTTCTTATCCGTGTCGTGATCCCTGACGCCCACGACGCGGATGGGGGTTTGCGCCGGGGCCTGGACAAGAACGGCAGAAGCTGTAAACTACCCTGACAACCAAGGCGAGCCCGACCACGAAGGAGACAGGCTACATGTCCGCTGTACCAGCGCCGCTAAACGAAGGTCCCGCCGCGACTCGCGACGATCCGGCTGGTGTCGGGGCGGGTCGAGGCCCCGTGGGGGTGGGTAGAAGCTCTTTGGAGGCGGGCGCGGGTCAGGCCGGCGCGGATGCGGAGAGCGTGGCCCCGGCACGGTGGCACGACCCCAAGCGCTACGCGTGGCTGCTCGGGCTGATCGTGCCGACGCTGCCGTTCCTGGCGTACGGCCTGGTGCAGGCGACCGGGTTGGGTGTCTTCTGGTTCTACGGCCCGTTCTTGGTGTACGTGATCTTCCCCCTGCTCGACCTGGCGATCGGGATGGACGCGACCAACCCGCCCGACAGCGTGATCAAGTGGCTGGAACAGGATCGCTACTACCGCTGGTGCACGTACGCGTTCCTGCCGATCCAGTACGCCGGGCTGGTGCTCGCGTGCTGGCTGTGGTCCAGCGGCAAACTTTCGACGCTCGACGACGTCGGGCTGATGTTGACCGTGGGGACGGTGAGTGGGATCGCGATCAACACCGCGCACGAGCTCGGCCACAAGCGCGCGAGCATGGAGCGGTGGCTGAGCAAGGTGGCGCTCGCGCAGAGCGCCTACGGACACTTCTTCATCGAGCACAACCGCGGCCACCACGTGCGCGTGGCCACCCCCGAGGACCCGGCGAGCGCACGGCTGGGGGAGAGCTTCTACGCCTTCCTGCCGCGCACCGTGGCCGGCAGCTTGCGCTCCGCTTGGGAGCTCGAGCGGACTCGCCTGGCGCGCGGTGGCCATTCGCCGTGGACGCCGCGCAACGACATCCTTGGCGCGTGGGCGATGACCGTCGTGCTGTTCGCCGCGCTGACGGCGGCCTTTGGCGTGGTGGTGCTGCCCTATCTGATCGGGCAGGCGGTGCTCGGCTTCTGCCTGCTGGAGGTCGTCAACTACCTCGAGCACTATGGCCTGCGCCGGCAGCGGCGCGAGGACGGTCGCTACGAGCGCACCCGCCCGGAGCACAGCTGGAACAGCAACAGCGTCGCCTCCAACGTGCTGCTCTACCACCTGCAGCGCCACTCCGACCACCACGCCAACCCGATCCGCCGCTACCAGGCGCTGCGCCACGTCGAGGAGGCGCCGCAGCTGCCGACCGGGTACGCGGGGATGATCGTGCTCGCCGCCTTCCCCCCGCTGTGGCGGCGGGTGATGGACCGGCGGCTGCTGGCACACTACGAGGGCGATGTCTCGCGCGCCAACATCGCACCGCGCAAGCGCTCGCGCATCCTCGCGCGCTACGGTGCCACGCCATGAGCCGTGACCACACGAGTTGTTGGGGGGCGACTCCATGAGCCGCTGGCAGTGCCCGAGCTGCGGGTACACCTACGACGAGCGCCACGGCCACCCGCGTGAGGGCTTTGCGGCGGGCACGCCGTGGAGCGAGGTGCCCGACGAGTGGGCCTGCCCGGACTGCGGTGTGCGCGACAAAGTGGACTTCGAGGAGGCGATGGAGGAGGCGTCGCCGTGAGCGTACGCACCCCCTACGCGGTCGCCGCCCGCGAGCTACTGCGCGACACGCTCTTCGATGCCGCTCGCCACGAGCTCGAGCAGCGCGGCTGGAGCGAGGTGACGATGGCCGACGTGGCTGCCGCCGCGGGCGTCAGCCGGCAGACGCTCTACAAGGAGTTTGGCTCGCGCGATGAGTTCGCGCAGGCGTTCGTGCTGCGCGAGGCCGACGGCTTCATCGGCGCTGTGGAGGGAGCGCTGGACACGCACCTGGAGGACCCGCGCGCGGCACTCACCGCTGCGTTCGGGCTGTTCCTCACGGCTGCCGCCGAGGACCCGCTGATCCGCGCCGCGATCCGGGGCTCCGGGGAGATGCTGCCGTTCGTCACCACGCAGGGCCAGACGCTGGTGGAGGGCGCCGCTGAGCGTCTGCGCTGGGCGATCGCCACGCGCTGGCCGCAGGCGCCCGAGCACGACGCGGCGCTGCTGGCGGAGTGCGTGGTGCGTTTGGCGATCTCCTACGCCACGCTGCCGGTCGCCCCGGCGGGGATGACGGCCTCCTCGATCGGTGAGCTGCTGGGGCCGTTTATCGATCGTGCGCTGGCGCTCACGCCCGTATGAGGTTCAGCCGGCATGCCAAGAACGAGATGCGGCTCTATCGGATCGGCGCCGATGACGTGGAGGCCACGGTGGTCAGCCCGTCGAGTCGGGAGCTGGATGAGCGCGGCAACGTTCGCCTCGTGGGCGAGACGGGCGACGGCCGTCTATCCTTGTAGTCGTTGCCGGGGACGACCCCGACTTTGTAATCACCGTCTTTCTTCGGAGCTGAGATGCGAGCCGACTACGACAGCCACGCGAATGCCATCTCGATTGCGATTGTCGACGCATCGAGTGCCGACCGCAGCGACGAGGTTCACCCACGAGCGATTGTCGCCCTGGACGCGGGCAAGCCCGTCGAGGTGCAGCTGCTGTATCCCGATATGGGCATCTCCGAGCCGCTGGCCGCGGTGGCCGACCGGTACGAGCTCGACCGTGAAGCGTTGGAGGCCGCCGCGCGGTCGGCACTCGCTGCCCCCAACCGTGTCGTCTTGGTCGAGGTCGCCACCGGATCGCCCGCGTGAGTCACCCCCGCAGCTGCGCCCGCTTGACCTTGCCGCTGGCGGTCTTCGGCAGCTCTGCGGCGAACTCGACGATGCGCGGGTACTTGTAGGGGGCGGTGAGGCGCTTGACGTGCTCCTGTAGCTCGCGCGCCAGCTCCGGCGAGGGGGCGTAGGGGCCGTCGCGCAGCACCACCACCGCCCGCACCACGGCGCCGCGCTCCTCGTCGGGGGCAGCGACGGCGGCCGCCTCCGCGACCGCGGGGTGGGCGACGAGCGCCGACTCCACCTCGAACGGCCCGATGCGGTAGCCGGCGGAGACGATCACGTCGTCGGTGCGGCCCTCGAAGTAGAGGTAGCCGTCGTCGTCGCGGCGCACGCGGTCCCCGGTGTGCCACCGCTCGCCGGCGCCCCGGTCATCGACCCGCCACGCGCCATCCGCGCCGCGCCGCACGTCCTCGCCGAGGTAGCCGAGGAAGAAGGTCGGCACGCTCGCGGGGGCGGCCACCAGCTCGCCGTCGACGACCTCCAGCCGCACCCCCGGCAGCGCGCGGCCCATTGACCCCGGGCGGGGCTCCTGCTTCAGCGGCATCCCGGTGAGCTGTCCCGTCTCGGTCTGCCCGTACCCGTCGCGGATGTAGAGCCCGGTCGCCTCGTGCCAGGTGTGCAGCACCGCGGGGTTGAGCGCCTCCCCGGCCGCCACCGCCCCGCGCAGGTCGGGCAGCGGCGCGAGCGTGGCGCGCTTGGCGATCACGCGATACTCGGTGGGTGCCATGCACAGCACTGCGACCCGCTCCCGCGCCAGCAGCTCCAGGCGCTCGGCGGGGTCGAAGCGGGCGTCGTGCAGCAGCGCGGCGGCGCCCGACAGCCACGGGGCGATGAACACGTTACGCGCGGACTTCGACCAGCCCGAGGCGGCGGTGCACCACACCAGCTCGCCGGTGCGCGCCCCCAGCCAGTGGGCGGCCTGCAGGCGCTGGCCGAGCAGGTAGCGCTGGCCGTGCAGCACCGCCTTGGGCTCGCCGGCGGTGCCGGAGGTGAAGGTGATCAGGCACGGCTCGTCGGCGGCCAGCCCGGCGGCCGGCGCTGGTTGGGCATCGAACAGAGACTCGTCCGGTACGAGCACGACCTCGACGTCCGCAGCACTCCAACCACTGGTTTCGGCGGCGCTCGAACCGCTGCTTCCCGCTGCGCTCGGGGTGGTGATCGGCGCGCTTGGCTCGGGCTCCTTTCCCGCCAGCGCCGCCTCCAACTCGGCCCGATTGCGCTCGTCGGCGACGACCATCCGGGGCCGGGCGACGGCGAGGCGCAGGCGCAGGTCCTTGGCGCGCAGCTGCTCGGTGCAGGGCAGCACCACGGCGCCGAGGCGAAAGCAGGCGAGCATCGTGAGCACCCACTCGGGGCGGTTGCCGATCAACGTCATCACCACGTCCCCGCGCTCCACGCCGCGGCGAGCGAGCGCGCCGGCGAGGCGTGCGCTGCGGTCGGAGACCTCGCCGAAGCTCCACTCGCGGCGCGAGCCGTCGCGAGTCAGCTCGACCAGCGCAAGCTGGGAGGGGGGCAGGTGGTCGAGGATGTCCCGCGCGAAGTTCACGCCGGTATTCTCCCTGTAGCCGTCGCGCGCGCGTCACGCCGCGCCGCGCGGTGGCCTGCGTCGAGTCCCGGCGCGGACACGTACCCGACCTCGGAGTGTTGCCGACATGGCTGTAGCCCCCTCGCCGTACACGGAGAAGACCGACGAGCAGAAGGCGATCACCGAGATGGTGCGCCAGTTCGCCGACGAGCAGATCATCCCCAACGCCGAGCACTACGACCACGAGGACTCCTTTCCGGAGCCGATCGTGGAGCAGATGAAGGAGCTGGGGCTGTTCGGCGTGACGATCCCCGAGGAGTACGGCGGCATGGGGCTGGATCTGACGACGTACGCGATGATCGTCGAGGAGCTCTCGCGCGGGTGGATTTCGATCTCGGGCGTCGTCAACACGCACTTCATCGGCAGCTACCTGCTGATGCACTTCGGCAGCGAGGAGCAGAAGCAGCGCTACCTGCCGCGGATGGCCACCGGGGAGATTCGCGCGGCGTTCTCGCTCTCGGAGCCCGAGCTCGGCAGCGACGTGCAGGCGATCAAGACCTCCGCCCGCAAGCAGGACGACGGCACGTATGAGATCAACGGGCAGAAGATGTGGGTCACGAACGGGCTGCTCTCCTCGCTCGTGTTCACGCTCGTCAAGACCGACCCCGACGCCGACCCGCGCTATCGCGGCATGACGTGCTTCATCTGCGAGAAACAGCCGGGCGTCGCCGAGAACACTGGCGCGCTCGCCGGCTTCAACGTCCCGCCGAAGATCAAAAAGATGGGCTACAAGGGCGTCGAGTCGACCGAGCTCGTGTTCGACGGGTATCGCGCTCCGGCCGAGAGCATCCTCGGCGGCGAGACGGAGGGGTTGAACAAGGGCTTCGTGCAGATGATGGACGCGCTCGACCTGGGCCGCGTCAACGTCGCCGCCCGCGGCGTCGGCCTCGCCCAGCGCGCGCTGGAGCTCGCGCTCAAATACAGCCAGGAGCGCAAGACGTTCGGCAAGCCGATCGCCGACCACCAGGCGATCCAGTTCAAGCTCGCCGACATGGCCACGCAGGTCGACGCGGCCCGTCTGCTCGTACTACGCGCCGCGCGCATGAAGGACGCCGGCGAGCGCTCGGACCTCGAGGCCGGGATGGCGAAGCTGTTCGCCTCCGAGGCGGGGCGCTTCTGCGCCGAGGAGTGCCTGCGCATCCACGGCGGCTACGGCTACTCCAAGGAGTACGAGATCGAGCGCATCTACCGCGACGCCCCGCTGCTGCTGATCGGCGAGGGCACCTCGGAGATCCAGCGGATGGTGATCGGGCGCAAGCTGTTGCAGCGCCACAAGCTCTAGCTGTCCATATGTCTGGAATTGCGCTCCGCGGGTAGGAGGAGTGCAATCGTGAAGATATTTGGTAGGCGTGTAGGCTATGCGCAGCGGGAGCGGCGGACAGGAGGGTATGTATGGCAGAAGACGCCAAGGGGTTGATCGAACTCGCGGTGCGAAGGTTCATTCGCGAGGTGCCGGCGCTGAGCCGGTCAAGCTGGTCGTGGGGGTGGAACTGCGAGGGCGCGGCGACGTGCAGCACTTCCGGTTGGAGATGCCCGAGATCAAGGTGACGAAGGGCCCCGCCGGCGACGCGCGCCTGCGCGTGGACATGCGCCGTGAGTTCTTCAACGTGATGGCCCGCGAAGCGAAGGTCGCGGACTGGATCGAGGCGTTTACGTACGGCCAGGCGAAGGCGTCGGGCCCCGAGCAGTTCCTGAAGCTGATCGTCAACGTCGTCGAGCGCCAGCAGGAGCGCCTACGCACCCGCCGCGCCCGCAGCTAGCCCACCGTGAATACCAGTACGCCACTAGACGGCCTATCGGCCGTCTAGTGATACGAGAGGATCTGGTCGGCCAAGAACAGAATCGTGGCGATCAGGAAGATCGACATCAGGATCAGGGAGAAGTTCTCGTTCATGGTGCCCCTCTACGATAATGGATCGCGCCGACGGGGTCTACGCCTAGGCGAGTAGGGCACCGTCGTCGTACAGCTTGATCACCTTGACCGGTTGCCCCGAGCCCGACCCGGCCGCGGCGTCGAGACAGAGACGGCAGAGCACGCACTCGTCGAGGTTGTCCGCCACGATCTCGACATGGCCGTCGCGGCCCGCGAAGATGTTGACCGGGCAGACTTCGGCGAGCTTGGCGGCGAGCGCCGCGTCGCAGGCAACGGAGTCGTCCACCTCGACCGCGATGAAGATCCCGTCCTTTCTCATGCCGCGCTCCCCGCGCCTGCGCTGCCGCCCGCCCGCTCCGCGAGCTTGGCCTTGACCAGGTCAGGGATCTCGTCGATCCGCTGCACGACGGGGATGCCGGCCGCCTCCAGGCGCGCGATCTTCTCCGTCGCACTGTCCTCCTTGCCCTCGACGATCGTGCCGGCGTGCCCGAAGGACATGCCCTGCATCTCCTCGTCGTCCATAAACTTACCGGCCATGAACGCGACGATCGGCAGGCGCGAGTCGTGGTCCTTCACCCATTGCGCCAGCTGCGCCTCCATGCGCCCGCCCGGCTCGGTGTAGATCACGATCGCCTGCGTTTGCGCGTCGGCCTCGAAGTACGGCATCAGCTCGGCGTAGGTCGAGCCGATGATCGCGTCGCCGCCGATCGAGACCGCCGTGGAGACGCCGAGTCCCGCGGCCGTCAGCGTCGAGGAGATCTCCGTGGTCATGCCGCCCGAGCGGCTCATCACGCCGACCGCGCCGGGTTGGTAGGCGACGGCGGCGTTGCGCGCCGGGCCGCCGATGCCGCCCATCTTGGCGACACCGGGGACGATCACGCCGAGGCAGTTGGGGCCGATGATCCGCGCGCCCTTGGCGTCGGCCAGCTCGACCATCATCGCGACGTCGCGGCGCGGGATCCGCTCGGTGACGATCACGATCGTCTTGATCCCGGCGTGCAGCGCCTCGAACACGGCGTCGCGTGTACCCGCGGGGGGGACGGTGACGACCGAGCCGTCGGGCACGACGCCCCCGTTGTGCTCGACAAGCTGCTCGACCGTGTCGAACACCGGCACGCCATGCACCTCGCGACCCTTGCGGCCCGGCGTCACGCCGCCGACGATCTTCGAGCCGTAGTCCAGGCACTCGCGCGTGAGGTTGACGGCCTCGCGCCCGGTGATGCCCTGGATGATGAACGTCGTGTCTTGGGTGATCAGGATGGACATCGGCCGTTCCGGGTGGGGTTTGGTCGGGTCGCATCCGCGCAGGTCGCATGCCGAGCGCGTGGGCGGGGCATCCGGCCCCGCCACGTGGGGCCGGATGCCCCACACCGGCACGCACGGCGAGACGCGGCCGCCGGATGCGCCCCAACTGATCCCTGTTCATGCGGCTGCCTCGGGGGTGGGCTTTAACCCTCGCGACGGCCCGGCCGGCGGCCTCCCACAGCGAAACCGAGCGGTCGCAGTACTCGATCCCGTAGCGGTCGAGGATTTTGAAGCCCTCCTCCTCCCACGCGCCGGGGATGCGGAAGATCGCGATCGTCTCGCCGGGGTCGCGGTCGAGCTCCAGGCAGGCCTTGATCACGCCGCGCGCGACGATGTCCACGCGCGTGTTGGACACGATCGACATCATCACGGCGATCTTCTCCACGCCCTCTTTCTGGAGGACCTCCTTGGCCAGGCCGCAGGCCTTGGCGACGGACGGGTTGCCGCCGATCTCGGAGTAGTTGGCGGGCCGGCCGCCCTGCTGGCGCACGGCGTCGGTGAGCGTGAGCGAGCCGCCCCCCGCGCCGATCACGAGGCCGATGTTGCCGTTGAAGCCGGTGTCCTTGCCCTGGATGACGCCGCGGTGATCGGCGGCGTCGATCGCCTTGACGGCCTCTTCGAACGCGGTCGGCGTGTGGTCCTCGCGGGTGCCCTCCTCGGCGCCGATGCCCAGCGCCTCGAGCAGGCCCTGCTGACGCGGCATCCCCTCGTTCTCCATCTCCATGTGCGCATCGAGCGCGACGAACGAGCCGTCCTTCAGCTGCGCCAGCGGGTTGATCTCGGCGAGCGTCATGTCGCCGTCGAGGAACAGCTGCGCCAGGCGCGCGAGCACCGGGGTGGCGCGCTGCAGCGCTCTGCCGGTGACGCCGGCCGCGGCGATCACCTGCTTGGCCTGGAAGTCCGAGAACGGTTCGATCGTGGAGAAGTGGCCGCGGCCGACGTGATCGGGGTGCTCCTCGGCGACCTGCTCGATGTCGATGCCGCCCATGTCGCTGAACAGCATTAGCGGCCGCCTGGCGGTGCCGTCCCACACGACCCCGGCGTAGAACTCCTGCTCGACCTCCGCCTTGGGGTCCACGAGCACCCCCCGCGGCACGTGCCCGTTGATCTCCAGGGCCAGGATGTCGCGCGCGTGCGCTTCGGCCTCGGCGGGCGTGTCGGCGAACCTGACGCCGCCGGCCTTCATTCGCCCCCCCGTCAGCACCTGTGACTTGATCACGGTGGACCCCCCGATCCGCTCGGCGATCTGACGCGCCTGGGCGGGGTCGGTCGTGAAGCCGTAGTCGGTGACGGGGATGCCGGCGCGCTTGACGATCTCGCGCGCCTCGAACTCAAAGAACCTCATCGCGGGTTTGGCTGGGTCGGGGGCATGACGGGCGCGAACCCTACCGAACCGACGCGGGACGTGGTCCCGAGCGCTGCGGCCACGCTATCCCGCGGGGATGACCGGCACGTCGTATGGGGCGAAATACCGGTCGGCTGTCACGATCGTCAATCCCTCGCTGCGGGCCTGCGAGATCAAGAGCCGATCGAAGGGATCGCGGTGGTGGAGCGGGAGGTCGGCGACCGCCAGGCCTTGTTCGGCCGTCAAGCCGAGAGTCCGTATTCCCCCCTCGCCGAGCAGGTCGTTGTAGACCTCGCGTCGATCAGCGAGCTTGCCGACGGCGATCTTAATCCCGATCTCCGCAAACGACACGACGCTGAAAAGGAGCTCGGTGGCCGCGTCGATAGCCTCCGTTGCGGCGGCGGAGAGCTTGCGGTCGTCGAGCTGCCAAAGAAGGACATGGGTGTCGAGTAGGAGCCTCACACGAGGTCGTCGTCGAGCATTTCGTCGATTTCGTCATCGCTGAACTCGAAGTCGTCCGTCAGGAAGACCTGTCCCGCGAGGGCGCCTTTGAGTGCCGCGAACCGAGCTCCCGGAGTGAGCGGCTCGACTCGGACCAGGCGTACGACCGGTACCCCATTGCGCGCGATCTCGACGTCCTCGCCTGCCTCCACCCGTGCCAGCAGGCGCGAAAGGTCCGTCTTGGCCTGGCCCACATTGACGCGCATGACCGGATTGTAGCGTGCTTGGCCAAGCGTGGCCAAGGGTCAAGGTGCCTCCCTTGGGGGAGCCGCGCCGGTGCCGCGGATGGCCCGAGACGCCGACTCAGCAGTCGGCGAGGGCTCGCAGCGTGTCGCAGATCTCGTTGCGCCTGGGACCGAGTGAGCCGGTTCGTTCGGTTAGCGCCGATCGCAGCACCGTCTGAAGGTTGTCGAACGAGGCTGCACATTCGCTTGGAAGGCCCTCGCTCGGTCCGAGTCCTATCTCGGTTGGGATTCCGCGTACCGTGCGACTGACCGGAGCCACCACAACGCGCTTCAGCACCGGTATTGCATGCGATCGCGTAATCACCAGCACGGGTCGCCGCTTGTCTTCAGTCTCGGCCCACCAGATGTCCCCTTGCTGCGGGACGCTCACCAAGGCTCTTCTTCTATCAGTGTGCGGGTCGCCTGCTCAGCTTGCGCAAGCTCCTCATCGGTCTCGGGATAACGTTCGTAGCCCGCGACGATTTCGGCTCCTATCCGGCGCCTTCGCTGCTCATCCAGCAGCTTCTCGAGCGCGACGCGCACACCCTCCGAGCGACTGGCCACGAAACCCTCGGCCACCAAGCCGTCGAGACCGGCGACCAGCTTGTCGTCAAGACGAGTGACTACCTGTGCCATACGTAGAGCATAACAAAACGCTATGCAAACGGGTCTACCCAACCAGCGTAAACGACGGGCGCTGCGCTGCGGAAGCAGTCCCGCTCGTGTCGCTGGCGCTGAGCACCAGCCGGTAGCTGCCCGACGCGAGCTTGGCGCCACCAGCGAGCAGCCCGTCGAAGCCAGTACGGTCGGCCCCGGCTGGGGCGGCGATGTTCACGCCGCCATGCACCCTGGTGTAGCGCGTGCAACGCCGGCCGTGGCGGCGCTTGGGGGAGGGCGCCAGGCAGCGCCCGGCGCTTGAGACGCCCGGTTGGGCTCGTTGGAAGGTGAGCGTGACGGTCGCGGTGCGCGAGAGCGTGAAGGAGATCGTGGTGCCGACCGGTACGCCCTTGCGGGCGTGCTTTGCGAGCGTGGCGGCGCGTGTGCCACGGCGGAAGCGGGTTGGGCTCAGCGTTAGGGCGCTGACGACCGGGCCTGCGTTGCTGTCGCCAGGGCCGGGGGCGGAGCCGTTGGGCTGGGGTGGCGTGGTGAAGGTCACCGCGCTCCCGCTGCTCGATCCCTGCACGGTGGCGGCCGTCAGGGTGACCGTGTATGTGGTAGCCGGAGTCAATCCCAGGGCGGTCGCGGAGACCGCGGCGGGCGTACCACCGACGGCCAGCTGCTGAGCGCAGGGGAATGTCGAGACTCCTGCCGGGGCCGGGGAGATGCTGAAGCTGCAAGCGGTCGGCTGCCAAGCGTTCGGGTTGACGGCGCCGTTCAGCGTCGCGGTCGTCGCGGTGACGGCGCTTGCCGGCGTCGTGGTCACGGCCGGAGGGGGTGGAGCCCAGCTGAAGATGACAGCCGGCTGGGCTTCGTCGGCGGTCGACACGAGCGAGAAGCCCGAGACACCCACTGCCCCGGGAACGACGCCCGAGGAGCCGCCGCCTCCTCCTCCGCCGCCACCGTTGGCGAGCACCGGAGTCTGTGGAGTGCCGGCATTGGAGAATTCGCCGGCTCCCCCTCCCCCGCCACCGAATATGCCGCCGCCTCCGCCGCCACCGTCCGCTTCGGCGCCAGCTCCGCCCTGGCCCAGCACCCCGGCCGTGGCGCAACCGCTGCCCGACGGTTCGCACTGGCCAGATGCGCCTGCCGCGCCACCGGCGGCTGAGGTGGCGCGCGATCCGCCGCCGCCGCCCGCGTCTGTCCAGGAGTCGTGCGCGCCGGCGGCGCCCGACTGATCTGCGCTGGCGCCATCGCCACCGGCGGTCGAAGAGGGATCCAGGCCGTTGCCGCCGCCTCCACCACCGCCACCGGCAACGAACAGTCGCGAGGAGAGCGCCGAATGTCCGCCGCATTCCGCGTTCGTGGCGTTGGCCGGGCATCGCTGCACGTCTGAGGCTCCGCCCCCGCCCCCGCCCGTCGGGGCTGATCCGAACAAGAACGCACGGATCGCTCCATCTCCGCCGCCGCCATAGCCGCCATCGTTTGTTGTGCCGGTGGCTGACTGGCCGTTGCCTGCCACCTCGGCATACAGGGTTTCTCCGGGATTGACGGTCAGGGTCGCCCTGTCGGTTGCCGGTATGCCGCCGGGGATACCGGCGCTCCCGCTGCCGCCGTGGCCGCCCACCAGTTCGACCTGCACGCTCGTCACGCCCGGCGGGACCACGAACTGCTGCTCGCCGGGGGTCGTGAACGCCTGCGAGACCGGCGTCGCCGCTGTCGCGGCTCCCGGGTAGCAGGACGGGCGCTCCAAGCGCCAGCACAGCGGTCAGAAGGGGCGGCGCACCGACCTATTATCGGCGCGCGCCGGACGCCTCTACACCCGCCGCCCGCCGGCCGTCTCTACCCCGCCGAGCCGCCTGCCGGACGC
>CAVYWG010000007.1:0-85806 GCA_963772075.1 uncultured Solirubrobacterales bacterium
GCAGGCCAAGCCCAATAGGGGGGGAAGTTGTCTACCCAAGCGCTGTCGCCCATCTCCGAGAAGCTCGCGTTCTACCGGCGCGCGACCAACTACATCGCTGTAGCGATGATCTACCTGCAGGACAACCACCTGCTGGAGGAGCCGCTGAAGCCCGAGCACGTCAAGCATCGCCTGCTCGGCCACTGGGGCACGGTGCCCGGGATCAACCTGATGTACGCGGGGCTCAACCGCCTGATCCTCGACACCGACTCAAGCGTCCTGCTGGTGACCGGCCCCGGTCACGGCGCGCCCGCCAACCTCGCCAACCTGTGGATCGACGGCTGCCTGGAAGACGTCAAGCCGCAGATGAGCCGCGACCGCGAGGGGCTCTCGAAGCTCGTGCGTCTGTTCTCCTGGCCGGGGGGCTTCCCCAGCCACATCGCCCCGATCGTGCCCGGCACGATCCACGAGGGCGGGGAGCTCGGCTACGCGCTGGCGACCGCGTTCGGCGCCGCGCTCGATAACCCCGAGCTGATCGTTGCCTGCATCGTCGGCGACGGCGAGGCCGAGACCGGTCCGACGGCGGGCGCGTGGCACTCCAACAAGTTCCTCGACCCCGCGACCTCCGGCGCGGTGCTGCCGATGCTGCACCTCAACGGCTACAAGATCGCCAACCCGACGATCTTCAGCTCGATGTCCGACACCGAGCTGACGAAGCTGTTCGAGGGCTACGGGTGGCACCCGATGATCGTCCAGGGCGAGGACCTCGACGGCGAGCTGGCCGGTGCGCTCGACACCGCCCACGGCGAGATCCGCGAGCTGCAGAGCGCCGCGCGCGAAGGCAGCCGCCCGGTGCGCCCGATCTGGCCGATGCTGATCGTGCGCTCGCCGAAGGGTTGGACCGGCATCCGCGAGCTCGACGGCATCCAGGTAGAGGGCACCTCGAAGTCACACCAGGTGCCCGCGATGCAGGCCCGCACCAACCCCGAGCACCTGCGGGCGCTCGAGGAGTGGCTGCGCTCCTACGGCCCCGAGGAGCTGTTCGACGCAAACGGCGGTCCCGCCCCCGAGATCGCCGCGATGTGCCCGACCGGCGAGCGGCGCATGGGCGCCAACCCGCACGTCAACGGCGGGCGGATGCGCGTTGCGTTGCAGCTGCCCGAGCTGAGCGCCCACGCCGTTGCGCTCGAGCGGCCCGGCGGCGCCAGCGAGAGCTCGCTTGGCGCGGTTGGCGAGTACCTCGCCCAGGTGTTCGAGCTCAACCGCGAGCAGGCCAACTTCCGCGTGGTGTGCCCCGACGAGGTCGCCTCCAACCGGCTGGGGGCGCTGTTCAAGGTCGAGAACCACGCCTACGAGTGGCCGGTCGATCCCGAGATCAACCCCGACTACAAGCCCGACGGGCGGATCATGGAGGTGCTCTCCGAGCACAACTGCCAGGGCTGGCTGCAGGGCTACGTGCTCACCGGGCGCCACGGCATCTTCCCCTGCTACGAGGCGTTCATCCCGATCGTCGACGGGATGGTCAACCAGTACGGGAAGTTCCTGAAGATGTCGCGCGAGGAGGCGCCCTGGCGCGAGCCGGTCGCCTCGCTCAACTACCTGCTCACCTCGGAGGGCTGGCGTCAGGATCACAACGGTTACTCCCACCAGATGCCGGGCTTCATCAACTCGATGCTCAACCGCCGCGAGGAGCACGCCCGCGTGTACGTGCCGCCGGACGCCAACACGCTGCTGGCGACCGTCGACCACTGCCTGCAGGCGACCAACTGCATCAACCTAATCATCGGCTCCAAGCTGCCGCTGCCGCAGTGGCTGACGATGGACGAGGCGCGCGAGCACGTCCGCGTCGGAGCCTCCGCGTGGGATTGGGCGAGCTCGGGTGACGACGGCGACCCCGACCTGGTGCTCGCCAGCTGCGGCACGATTCCCACGATCGAGCTGCTGGCGGCCGCCAGCCTGCTCAAAGAGGATGTGCCCGATCTGAAGGTGCGCTTCGTCAACGTCACCAACCTGTTCGCGCTAGCTGCGCCCGGCAAGCACCCCGACGCGATGCCGGCGGGTGCCTTCACCGAGCTGTTCACCAAAGGCCGGCCGGTGATCTTCAACTTCCACGGCTACCCCTCGGCGGTTCACCAGTTGATCCACCGTCGCCCCAACCAGGAGCGCTTCCATGTGCGCGGCTACGCCGAGGAGGGGACGACGACCACGCCATTCGACCTGCTGGCGATGAACGGTGTCGACCGCTACCAGCTGGCGATCGAGGCGCTGAGCCGCGTGGACCTCGGGATCAGCGACAACATCGGCGGGATGTCAGGCGCGTTCGCGGTGCGCAACATCGGAGGAGCTCAGGAGGCGATCGCCAAGTACCGTGAACAGCTCGCCGAGCACCGCAGGTATGTGCGCGAGGTCGGCAACGACCCGCCGGAGTTGACCAACTGGGTGTGGACGGGATGAGCAAGGAGGCGACGCAACAGGCCAATGCTCACTTCCAGGCGGGTGAGTTTCGCGAGAGCCGTGCGGCGGCCCTCGCTGCGCTCGCCGGAGCGCCGGAGGATGTCGAGCTGCTCGTGCTCGCCGGGCGCGCGGGTGTGGAGCTCGACGCCGAGGACGCGACTGAGCAGCTGCGGCGTGCGAGCGAGCTTGCGCCCGAGAATGCCGACGCCTGGCACTACCTGGGGGAGGCGCTCGCCACCGAGGGGCGCATGGACGAGGCCAACGACGCCTTCCGCCGGGCCGTGGAGCTCAACCCCGACGACCAGGTGGCGCTCAGCCACCTCGGCCACACTTCCGCCGCGACTGGGCGCGAGGAGGAGGCCGTCGGCTACCTCAGCCAGGCGGCGCAGAGCATGCGCGGCGCCTCCACCGCGGCGATCAGCCTCGTCGACATGTACCGCACGCTCGGCCACTACGAGGAGGCGCTGGTTCAGGCGCAGCGGATCGCCGAGGCTGAGCCCGAGGATCTGGTGGCCGCGCTCGACGTGGCCGAGCTCAGCCTCGAGGTCGGCCAGCTCGAGGAGGCGGTGGCTGCGTTCGAGCGTCTGCGCGCGCTCGACGATGCGCCGGGTCACGAGATCTACCCGCTGCACGGGATGATCGCAACCGCAATCAAGCGCGAGGATTGGCAGGGCGCGTTGGAGCTTGCGCAAATCGCGCCGGTCAGCGATCCCGAGGGCCGAACCCTCAATCTAATTGCCTTTCTCCAAGCGCACGCAGGCGAACCGGCTGAGCAGGCGCCCACGCGCGAGGAGGTCGATGCCGCACTGAGCGCATCGCTGTTCGAGTACCGCCGCATGCACGCCGACGACCGCCGTCTCGCCTCGGAAGATCTCCTTGGCTGAGCTCGCCACAGCCTCCCGTGCCGACGTCGTCGAGTGGTTTCGCTGCCCCTCGTGCGCGGCGTTCGTCTACCACAAGCGCCTGCGCCGCAACCTCGGCGTGTGCCCCGACTGCAACCACCACTTCCGGCTGCGCATCCGCGAGCGTCTCGGGCAGCTGCTCGACGAGGGCAGCTTCGAGGAGCTGAGCGGCGACCTCGAAGATCCTCGACGCGCTCTCCTTCGCGGACTCCAAGCCCTACGTCGAGCGGATCGCGCAGGCGCAGAAGAAGAGCGAGACGAAGACCGGCGCGCTGCACGGCACCGGTACGATCGACGGCCTGCCGATCGTCGTGGCGGGCATCGACTTCTCGTTCATCGGTGGCTCGATGGGTGGCGCGGTGGGGGAGTCGATCACGCGCGCGGCCGAGCTGGCCCTGGAGACCCGCACGCCGCTGCTGGTGATCTCCGCCTCCGGCGGCGCGCGCATGCAGGAGGGGTGCGTGTCGCTGATGCAGATGGTCAAGACCTCGCAGGCGATGGCTCGCCTCGCGGAGGAGGGTGTGCTGTTCATCTCGCTGCTTACTGACCCCACCTACGGTGGCGTCAGTGCTTCCTACGCGACGCTCGGCGACATCCTGATAGCAGAGCCCGACGCGCACATCGGCTTCGCCGGACCGACGGTGATCGAGCAGACGATCCGCCAGAAGCTGCCTGAGGAGTTCCAGACCGCGGGCTTTCTGCTCGAGCATGGGATGCTCGACCTGGTCGAGCCGCGCGAAGGCCTGCGCCGCACGATCCGCAACCTCCTCGAGCTCCACGCCCGCGCCGAGGCAGCCCGTGGCGAGGACGCGGCTGCGCGCGCCCAGCGCCTGCCGGCCGTGGAGGGCACCGCGCCGATCGTCGATCCCGAGCAGCTGCCGGCCCGCGACCCGTGGGAGATCGTCCAGCTCGCGCGCCACATCGACCGGCCGCGGTTCCTCGACCTCGTCGGTTTCGCCTTCGACGGCTTCCAGGAGTTGCACGGCGATCGGCTGTTCGAGGAGGACCACGCGATCATCGCCGGCCTCGCGCAGCTGGGGGAGCTGGCCGTGATGCTGATTGGCCAGCAGAAGGGCCACACCACCAGCGAGCTGGTCGAGCACAACTTCGGCATGCCCGAGCCCGAGGGCTACCGCAAGAGCATGCGCCTGATGCGCTACGCCGCGCGCTTCGGCTTGCCGCTCGTGACGATCGTTGACACGCCCGGTGCCTACCCGGGCCTGGGGGCCGAGGAGCGGGGGCAGTCCAACGCGATCGCCGAATCGATCATGCTGATGTCGCGCCTGCCGGTGCCGGCCGTGACCGTGGTCACCGGCGAGGGCGGCAGCGGCGGGGCGCTGGCGATCGCCGCCGGCGACCGGGTGCTGATGATGGAGAACGCCTACTACTCGGTGATCAGCCCCGAGGGCTGCTCGACGATCCTCTTCAAGGACGCCTCCGCCGCTCCCCGTGCCGCCAAGGCGCTGCGCATCACGAGCCCCGAGCTGCTGCGCCTCGGCGTGATGGACGCGGTCGTGCCCGAGCCGCCGGGCGGCGCGCAAACCGACCCCGCGGCCGCCGGCGCCAACCTCAAGGCGGCGATCGTCGCCACCCTCGGCGAGCTGCTGGCGCTGAGCACCGACGAGCTGATCGCCCAGCGCTACGAGCGCTTTCGCAAGTTCGGCACCCCCGGGCGCCAGCCAACACTTCCGCCACTATCACAGGGGGAGACATCATGAGCGACAACGAGAACACCACAAGCAGCCCCGACCGCGAGCTGATCGAGTCGGTGTGGGCCGAGGCCCGCGATCTGATCAAGCGCCTGGAGGGCTCCACCGTGCAGCGTTTCGCGGTCGCCGCGGGCGACTACAAGATCGAGATCGAGCGCGGCTCTCCCGCGGCGGCGACGCCCAGCATCCCGATACCTCCGCCGGCGCCGGCCGGACCGGTGGCCACCGGCGCGGGTCCCGGGATGAGCATCGCCCCGGGCGCGCGCATGGCCTCCGGTGTCTTCACGATCGGCGACCTCGAGGCCGATAACCGCGTGCCGGTGCTCGCGCCTCTGGTCGGCACCTTCTACGGTGCCGCCCAGCCCGGCGCCAAGCCGTTCGTCGAGGTTGGCTCCACTGTCGAGCCCGGCCAGACCGTGTGCATCGTCGAGGCGATGAAGATGATGAACGAGGTCTCCGCTGGTGAGGGCGGCAAGGTCGCCGAGATCGTCGTCGAGAACGGCGAGTGGGTCGAGTTTGAGCAGGTGTTGATGTACCTGGAGCCCGCGGATGACTGAGCGCCCGAGCGACGAGGGTTCCACCGAGCGCCCGGCATCGCCGAGGAGTTGAGCGATGTTCGAGAAGGTTCTGATCGCCAACCGGGGTGAGATCGCGCTGCGAGTCGCCCGCGCCTGCCGCGAGCTGGGCATCAAGTCGGTCGCGATCTACTCGACCGCGGACGCCGAGTCGGCGGTCGTGCGCTTCGCCGACGAGGCGGTGCACGTTGGCCCCCACCACCCCGGCAAGAGCTACCTGCACATCCCCAACGTGATCGGCGCTGCGCAGAAGACGGGCGCCGACGCGATCCACCCCGGCTACGGCTTTCTCTCCGAGGACCCGTTCTTCGCTGAGATCTGCTCCGACAACGGGATCACGTTCATCGGCCCGCGCCCCGAGGTGATGGAGAAGGTCGGCGACAAGGCAATCGCCCGCGACCTGATGCAGAAGGCCGGCCTGCCGCTCTTGCCCGGCACGATCGAGCCGGTGCAGACGGCGGAGGAGGCGCAGGAGATCGCCGACGGGATCGGCTATCCGGTGATCATCAAGGCGGTCGCCGGCGGCGGCGGGCGAGGCATGAACGTGGTGCGCCGGGCAGAGGACCTGGCGCGCCTCTACGCCACCACGCGCGCCACCGCCCAGGCGGTGTTCAAGGACAGCGCCGTCTACATCGAGCGCTACCTCGAGGCCCCCCGCCACACCGAGGTCCAGCTGGTATGCGACAGCCATGGCAACGGCGTGTACTTCTTCGAACGCGATTGCTCGGTGCAGCGCCGCCACCAGAAGCTGATCGAGGAGGCGCCCTCGATCCACCTCTCCGACGCGCAACGCCGCGACATCGGCGAGCGCGCCGTCGCCGGCGCGCTCTCGGTCGGCTACACCGGCGCCGGCACGATGGAGTTCCTGCTCGACCGCGAGGGCAACCTCTCCTTCATGGAGATGAACGCCCGCATCCAGGTCGAGCACCCGGTGAGCGAGATGGTTACATCCGTCGATTTGATCCAGGAGCAGATCCGCGTCGCCGCCGGCGAGCCGCTGTCGGTCACCCAGGAGGACGTCGTGCTGCGCGGCCACGCGATCGAGTGCCGCGTCAACGCCGAGGATCCCGAGCGCGACTTCGCCCCGGCCGCGGGCCGCCTTGATGTTTATGTGCCGCCGGGCGGGCCGTGGACGCGCGTGGACTCCCACTGCTACCCCGGATGGAACATCGCCCCGTTCTATGACTCTTTGATCGCCAAGCTGATCGTCTGGGCGCCCACGCGCCTGGAGGCGATCGAGCGGATGGACCGCGCGCTGTCGGAGTTTCAGATCGAGGGCCGCGGCGTGAAGACGACGATTCCCTTCCACCGCCGCGTGCTCGCCGACGCGCAGTTCCGCTCCGGCGACGTGACCACCGACTTCGTCGAGCACTTCCTCGCGGGCGAGGCGGTGATCGCGACATGAGCCACCCGTTTGCGCGACATCGGCGAGCGACCCGGAGTGAGATGTCCTGCTCGCGAGGAGCGACCGACCCACAGCAAGGAGACCCCCATGAGCAGCGGTGAAGCCGCAGTCGAGATGTTGCCCGAGGTGCTGGACTATCTGGGCGAGCAGCGCACGCTCACGCTGGCGACCGCCAGCCCGAGTGGCGTGCCCCACGCCGGCACCTTCCTCTACGTGCACGACGGCCCCGAGCTCTACTTCTGGACGAAGGCGCACACGACCACCGCTCGGCACATCGAGCAGAACCCGCTCGTGTCCTTCACGATCGATGGGGCCTCCGATGATCTGGAGAAGATTCGCGGACTGCAGGGCACGGGGGAGTGCCGCGTGATCCTCTCCGGCGAGCAGATTGCGCGCGTGGCCGACCTCTTCGGACGGAAGTTCCCGGCGCTCTCGCCCGGCACCACGATGACGATCTCCTTCTTCCGCATCGTGGCGAGCGAACTGCAGTTCACCGACAACACCGACGCCTCGGTCCACCAGCAAGAGGGCACCTTCGGCGTGGAGTTCCACCGCGAGCGCGCCTACTCGGTGTTCGCCGACCTGCCTTTGCAGAGCGTCTCCAGTCTCACGGGCGAGCTGCAGATCCTCGACTTCCCCGCGGGTGAGGTGATCGCCCGTGCCGGCGGGCCGGCCGACAAGTTCTTCATCGTCGTCGACGGCGCGGTCGAGGTCGGCCGCGAAGGAGTCGGCGGGGAGGCCCCGGTGTCGCTCGGTCCCGGGCAGTTCTTCGGCGAGCTCGCGATTCTGCGCGACCGGCCGCGGACGGCCACCCTGACGGCGCTCGAGCCCACACGGCTGCTGGCGCTGGACCGCGATACGTTCCGCGACCTCGTCGCCGAATCCCTCGGGACGACCAAGGACTTCGACGCGATCGTGCGCGAGCGGCTGCGGAGCCTCGACTGAGGGGCTCCCCGCGAGCAAGCGCTCCGCTCATGTCAGCGCCAGCATTCAGCAGCAAGGACTTCCGCGACACCGTCGGCGCGTTCGCCACTGGCGTCACCGTGATCACCACGCGCGGTGAGGAGCACGCGTACGGTATGACCGCGAACGCGTTCTCCTCCGTGTCGCTCGACCCGCCATTGGTGTTGGTGTGCACGATCGCGCGCTCGGAGGGCTCCGAGCACCTGCGGCGCAACGGCGTGTTCGCCGTGAATATCCTCGGCACCCACCAGGAGCCGCTATCGCGCTACTTCGCCTCCAAGGAGCGCCCCCGCGGCCGCGACGCCTTCGCCGAGGTCTCACACCGGGTGGCGACCAGCGGCTCGCCGATCCTCGAGGGCGCCCTCGCCTACCTCGACTGCCGGCTGCACGCCGAGCACGCGGCCGGGGATCACGACATCTTCATCGGCGAGGTCCTGGAGCTGGGCACGCGCGACGACGCCGAGCCCTTGATCTTCCACCGCGGGCACTACCGGCTGCTCGGGGCGGGGTAGGCCCGCGGACGCTCAGGCCGTCGCTCCGGCGAACGCCTCCAGCTTCTGCGGTGAGTCGGCGGCGAACACTTCGATGTCGCTATCGATCTGGCGCACCAGCCCGCCCAGCACGCGCCCGGGGCCGAGCTCCAGAACCCTGGTGCAGCCCTCCTCGGCTAGCGTGTGCACGCAATCCACCCACAGCACCGGGCTCGCGATCTGCGCGACCAGGGCTCGGCGCACGTCCTCGCCGGTTCTGATCACCTTGCCTGAGGCGTTGGCGACGAGCGGAACCTGGGGATCCTCCCAGGTGAGCTTGTCCATCATCTCAGCCATCTCACGCTGTACTGGCTCCATCAGCTCGCTGTGGAAAGCGGCCGAGACCTTCAGGCGCACCGCCTTGCTGGCGCCCGCCTCCTCGGCCAGCTCGAGCAGCCGCTGCACGCCGGCCTCCTCCCCGGAGACGACGGTCTGGCGCGGGCTGTTGAAGTTGGCGGGTGCCACTGTGCCCGCCTGGGAGGCCGTCTCGCACAGCGCCCGCACATCCTCGGCCGGCAGGCCGACGATCGCCGCCATCCCGCCGGGACGCTCGGAGCCGCAGTTCGCCATCAGCCTCCCGCGCAGCGCGACCAGCTCCATGCCCGCCTCCAGGTCGAGCGCGCCCGCGGCGACCGCTGCCGTGTCCTCGCCGAGGCTGTGCCCGGCCACGAAGTCGGGCTCCAGGCCCGACTCGCGCGCCAGCTCGTGGATCGCGAGCGAGAGCGCGAACAGCGCGGGCTGCGTTACGTCGGTGCGGGTTAGATCCTCGATCGGCCCCTCCAGCGCGAGCTTGCGGATCGGCAGCCCCGAGGCCTCATCGGCGAGGGCGAAGTAGCGATCGAACAGCTCGGGGCGCGCCCCGAGCAGCTCTGTGCCCATGCCAACGCGCTGCGAGCCCTGTCCGGGAAATACAAATGCCATTGCCGTCATGTTCAGTGCTCCTTGTCTCCGCTGCCGATTGCTGCTCGTCGCTGAGAAGCTAACGTAGATCGATCCATCATGTCGGGTACGCTACGTCAGGTGTATGCGAAGGAAGTCGGATGATGCGCCACCGTGACGATCGTGTGTTGATTGTTGGTGCGGGGCCGAGTGGGCTTGCGTCTGCTATTGCGCTTCGGCGGGTTGGTATTCGGGCCGAGGTGTTCGAGCAATCTTCGCGGCATTTGGCGTTTGGTGGCGGGTTCACGATTCGGAGTAATACGGTGAAGTTGTTGTTGCGGCTTGGGGTGGGTCAGCGGTTGCTGGAGAAGGGTGTTGAGTATCGTTCGTTTGAGTATTACTCGGCGAGCGGTCGGCGGTTGAACACTCTTCCTGAGGGTGAGGTTGCGGATGCTTGGGGGACTCCGAGTATCGGTGCGTTGCGTGCCGACTTGTACGCGGCGTTGATGGCGGAGATTGATCAGGATTTGGTGCATCTCGGTGCGCGGTTTGTTGGTGCTGAGCAGGACGAGGATGGTGTGACCGCGCGTTTCGCGGACGGGCGCGAGGAGCGCGGCAGACTGCTGCTGGGATGCGATGGGATGCACTCCTCCGTCCGTGAGCTTGTGCTTGAGGGTGCCGAGCCGACCTATGCGGGCTTTGTCACATGGCGCAACTCAGTTATTCAAGAGCCTGTGATCGTGCCGAGAGGTGAGGTACGCCTCTACCTCGGCGTTGGCAGGGCGATCGTGATGTTTCCGTGTAGCGAGCGGCAGTTGTCGATGGACTGTTTTGTGCGCGGCCCTGCGGGTGGCTCAGATCCTCCCGGACGGGTCAAGGAGACTCTGCTCGGTACGTTCGCCGGGTTCAGCGACACGGTGCAGCATGCGTTGGCGGCCACGGAGGAGTCGAGCTTCAGTCGTGGTGATATGTACGAGCGCGATCCAGGTCCCACATGGTTCAAGGGGCGGATCGTGTTGCTTGGTGACTCGATCCACCCGACGACGCCGTTCGTTGGGCAGGGTGCAGGTGCCGCGATGGAGGACGGCATCGCGCTTGCCAAGGAGCTTGCGCTGACGCGCGATCTTGGCAATGCTGAGGATGTGCGGGCTGCGCTGAGCGCGTATGAGTGGCGGCGACGGGATCGCGCGGCGTGGATCGTCGGCTCGGCGGGGCGTAGGGCCAAGATGGTCGGTTTGACCAATCCCGTTGCCGCGGCGGGGCGCGACTTCGTGTTGAGCAAGCTTCCAGCGAGAGTTCTGCGTAAGGAGATGGAGCGGGCCGTTTTCTACGAGTAGCTATTTGCCCCGGAGATAGTCAGGGCTGTCTGTCCGGTGGGGCGAAATCGTTCATGCGCTACGTGGCGTCGGGCGATCGCCCGCCGGTCAGGGGTGGTCAGCCCACGCCCGGCGGGGGGCCGAGCCGCGGAGCCGGCGCGGTCGGGTCCCAAAAGGCGTCGATCCCGGGACACAGCCCACGCGCGTCCTCGATCGTCAGCCCGGACCCGTCGAGGAGGCCGTCGGCCTGCCATTTGGACGGGTCCAGCCCGACGGCGAGCGGGTTGATCGGCCCATCGATCGCCGGCGCGTCCGGCACCGCCTCGAGCGCTTTGGCGAACGCCGCGATCAGGAACGCCTCCTGGTTGCGGATCTGCAATTGCAGCTCGCCGCGCAGCGCGTCGTCGTCCGGCAGCGGCTTGACCAGGCCGATCATCGCTTCGATCGACGGTTTGATGACCGGCGGATGTAGCACCGGCGAGTCGCCGACGCTCAGCTCGTGCCATTCACGGAATAGTTTTTGGGCGCTGACGTTGAGCTCGGCGAGGCGCTCGAGCAGATGGTTCGAGGCCTTCATGAACTCGATGTCGGCGATCTTCTCCCTGATCATCACGAAAGCGGGGCCGCCGTGGCTTGTCAGGAAGGTCCACGTCAGGGCAGCCGGAAGCACCCACGAATCCCCGAACACCGGGTACATGTCTCGGTAGCGACGCACGACGCTCTCGAACGTGCGCTTGTAGAGGCCGTTGTAGTACTCGACGCGCTCGGCGACGTCCTCACCGTCCAGCTCACGGACGACCAGCTCGGTCGTGAGCGTGTTGCTCAAGCAGATGAAGTCCGAGCCCGGGGAGAAGAACGGATCGGCGAACGCCGCGGCCTCGCCAACCAGCGTCCAGCGGTCGTTCGAGCACATCTGCGTAACGTCGTAGGAGAAGTCCTCGACGCGCAGAAAGTCCTCGACGTCGTCCAGCCGGCCCTCGACCGACGCGGCGAGCTGCGGCTCGTGCCTGCGCAGCCAGTTCAGCATCGCATCGAACGAGCTGATCTCCTCGAACGGGTGCACCCGCGGGTCCGCGCACACGCCGATGCTGATCGGCCCCGTCGCCAACGGAATCAGCCACACCCAGTAACCCTCGCCCATCAAGTGGTTGGTGCTGAACTGACGGATCCCCGGCTTCGACATCACTCCCATCCACTCGGAGTCCGACGCGCCCCACTGCTCGAGGTCGAGCCCGCCCGCCAGCCGGAACCAGGCGGAGTTGATGTGATGCCCGGAATCGGCGGCGAGCCCCAGCTTGCGCTTGATCAGCGAAGCTCGCCCAGCCGCGTCGATGACCCACCGTGCGGTCGTCGTCGAGCGCTCGCCGAACAGATCGAACGCGATCGTGTGCCGATCGCCAAGCTCGATCTCCTGCACACGAGCCCCCCCGGTCACGTCGACGCCGCACTCTCGGGCACGCGCCGCGAGCTTGTTCTCGAACAGGCCACGATCGACCTGGAACGTCTCAAACGGCGGGTACACCGTGGGACCGAGCTCCACGCGCTTGGTGATATCCGTGTTACCGGCAGCCGGCGGGAAGAACCGCAGACCGCACTTGACGTTCTGCTCCTTACGGAGGTGATCTGTCATCCCGATCACATTCGCGAAGTAGCTGGCTCCGGCCGGCACCGTCGACTCGCCGACCTTGAACGCCGCCAGCGGCGCGGGACCCTCACGCTTCTCGAGCACCAGCACGCTGGTCTCGGGTCGTCGCTGCTTGATTTGGATCGCGACCGTTAGCCCGGCAAGACCACCGCCGAGCACCACGACGTCGTAGTCTTCGGCGGGCGGTCGCAGCGCCCCGATCTCAACCACCGACAAGCTCCGCTCGTTCACAACGATCGCCCTTCCTCGCCGACTCGGTTTACGCCCACCGGCCCGTCTCGCCCGGCCGGGACCGGGAGCATCATAGATCAAGGGGTTGTCGGTCGCCCGCAACGAGCTTCGCGACCTGCCGGTGCAATATGATGCCCCAAAGCAACCACTGGGGGCTCAGCGATGTCGGAACGATTCACGTCGAGCGGAGTGCCGGTGCACATTCCGCGCGGCGACACGGACTCTGTATTCGTAGACGCGGTTGGCATCAGATACCTCCTGACGGGCGCGCAGACTGGAGGCAGCATGACGCTCCTGGAGATCCCGTGCGAACCCAACTCGGTGGTGGCACCCGTGCATACCCACACGCGCGAGGACGAGTATCAGCTGATCCTCGAGGGGGAGGTCGCCTTCGAGCTCGACGGCGAGGTCATCCATGCGCGCCAGGGAGACATGATCATCCAGGAGCGTGGGGTTCCAATGGCGATCTGGAACCCCACCGCTCGACCGGCGCGGCTGCTGGTGATGGTCACCCCCGGTGGCTATGACGAGTACCTCAAGGAGGTGACCCCTCTGATCGTGTCCGGCAATCGGGCCGCGATGCCGGCGGTATGGGCGAAGTACGGTCTGACGATCGACCCGTCCTCGATTCCGCGGATCATGCAGCAGTACGGGCTGCGGCCGCAGGGCGGTGGCCCTCCCGGCGGCGGTCCCCCTGGCGGTGGCCCTCCCGGCGGCGGTCCCCCTGGCGGTGGCCCTCCCGGCGGCGGTCCCCCTGGCGGTGGCCCTCCCGGCGGCGGTCCCCCTGGCGGTGGCCCTCCCGGCGGCGGTCCCCCTGGCGGTGGCCCTCCCGGCGGCGGTCCCCCTGGCGGTGGCCCTCCCGGCGGCGGTCCCCCTGGCGGTGGCCCTCCCGGCGGCGGTCCCCCTGGCGGTGGCCCTCCCGGCGGCGGTCCCCCTGGCGGTGGCCCTCCCGGCGGCGGTCCCCCTGGCGGTGGCCCTCCCGGCGGCGGTCCCCCTGGCGGTGGCCCTCCCGGCGGCGGTCCCCCTGGCGGTGGCCCTCCCGGCGGCGGTCCCCCTGGCGGTGGCCCTCCCGGTGGCGGTCCCCCTGGCGGTGGCCCTCCCGGTGGCGGTCCCCCTGGCGGTGGCCCTCCCGGTGGCGGTCCCCCTGGCGGTGGCCCTCCCGGCGGCGGTCCCCCTGGCGGTGGCCCTCCCGGTGGCGGTCCCCCTGGCGGTGGCCCTCCCGGTGGCGGTCCCCCTGGCGGTGGCCCTCCCGGTGGCGGTCCCCCTGGCGGTGGCCCTCCCGGTGGCGGTCCCCCTGGCGGTGGCCCTCCCGGTGGCGGTCCCCCTGGCGGTGGCCCTCCCGGTGGCGGTCCCCCTGGCGGTGGCCCTCCCGGTGGCGGTCCCCCTGGCGGTGGCCCTCCCGGTGGCGGTCCCCCTGGCGGTGGCCCTCCCGGTGGCGGTCCCCCTGGCGGTGGCCCTCCCGGTGGCGGTCCCCCTGGCGGTGGCCCTCCCGGTGGCGGTCCCCCTGGCGGTGGCCCTCCCGGTGGCGGTCCCCCTGGCGGTGGCCCTCCCGGCGGCGGTCCCCCTGGCGGTGGCCCTCCCGGTGGCGGTCCCCCTGGCGGTGGCCCTCCCGGCGGCGGTCCTCCAACGGCAGCCGCCCCATGATCGACGACGACCTGAAGGCAAAGCGCGAGGCGGCGGTGCTCGAGCACTTCCGCGCCGAGAACGCACATGACCTCGACGCCCTGATCGCCACCTTTCACGAGCCTCGCTACGAAATGATGCATCTGGGCCGCACACATGACGGCGAGGATGAGGTCCGCATGCTGATCTCCGGCCTCTACCGAGGTCTGCCCGACATCCACGCCGAGCCCGGCAAGCTGCGGCATCTGGAGGACGCGGTCTTCGTCGAGTGCATCACCACCGGCACGCACACCGGCTTCTTCGCGGGCGTTGAGCCGACCGGCAAGAAGATCCGATCGCGCTCGGCGTGCATCTTCGAGTTCGACGGCGACAGGTTGCTGTGTGAGAGGGTCTATCTCGACATGGCGACGATCCTGCGCCAGCTCGGTGCGCTGCCGCCGCTGCCGGGACCGCCCGGCGGCCCGGTACCTACTGGAGCTTGAGCAGCGCCGCCGCGTTCCCTCCCAGGATGCTGGCGCGCTCGTCGTCGGAGACGTCGAGCCGGTCGATCAGCATCCGCGAGACCGCCGCGGGGATCTCCACAGGCGGCCAATCGGTACCGAACAACAGCCGCTCAGGGCCGAACACCTCCAGCGCACACCGCAGCGCCGGCTCGCTGAACATCAACGTGTCGACGTAGACCCGGCGCAGGTACGCACTCGGGGCATCCGCGGGGACCGGCCCCGCCCCGTCTGGCGCGAGCACGCCCTGAGGCGGCGCACCGGCTGGCGGCCCGGCCGGCGCCGCGCCCGCACTCACGGGCGGCCCGGCCAGCGCCGCGCCGGCCAGCGCCGGAATCCGGTAGCCCGCATCCAGCCGGCCCGCCAAGGCGGCGATCCCGCCACCTCCCGCTCCGGCGATCAGCCGCAACGACGGGTGGCGGTCCAGTACGCCGGCGAAGATCGCGGCGGCAAGGCTTAGCCCTACGTCGACTGCCCGGTTGCCGAACTCGTCCAGCCGCGGGTCACCCACTCCACCCGGCCTGACTGGCGGGTGGATCAGGACCGGTACGTCGAGCTCCTCGGCGAGGCTCCAGAAATCCTCGGCCCGCGGATCGTCCAGGCGGTGGCCCTCGACGCTGGAGCTGACCGAGAACCCACAGCTCCCGGCCGCGACGGCGCGCCGCGCCTCCTCGAGCATCCCGTCGCCCTCGAACGCGTCGACCCCGACCATCACCGAAACCCGGTCCGGGTACTGCTCACGGACCCCGAGATTGAACTCATTCCACCGCTTGAGCCGGTCTAGCAGACCTCCGAGACCCGGCAGGCGGACGATCCCGTGGACGATGACGGCACGATCGATCCCGTCCTGCGCCTTGCGCTCCAGGAAACCGTCGACGTCCTTCAGCGATGGCGCACCTGGCGACTCAGGCGGTGCCAGGTGGCAGTGCGCGTCGATGATCATCCACGGCAGCCTAACCGGATCCAGGTAGGCTTGGCCGCTCATGCGACGCGAAACGTCTTTCAACGCGGGCCTGCCGGCCTTTTGAAAGCCGTGCTCGGAATGTGCTTTGCAATTGGCTGTGTTCTCAGAGGAGGATCTCTTGGATCTCGGACTTAGCGGAAAGCGGGCGCTCGTCACGGGCGGCTCGCGCGGTATCGGGCGTGCACTGGTGCTGGGGCTGGCGCAGGGGGGAGCCTCGGTTGGGGCTTGCTACAACCGGGAGTCCGAGGACGTGGAGCGCCTGCGAGGAGAGTTGGCGCAGATCGGCGGCGCGAGCTTCCTCGCGCAGGCCGACCTCTCCGACCCGGCCTCTGCGGAGGCGTTCGTGAAGGACACCAGCGAGCGCTTCGGCGGCCTCGACATCGTCATCAACAACGCTGGCGTGGTGAGCCACGCGATGATCGATCAGCTGACGCTAGCGGAGTGGCATCGGGTGATCGACACCAACCTAACGGCCGTCTACCTCGTCTGCCAGGCTGCCCTGCCGGCGATGGGGGAGGGGGGATCGATCGTCAACATCACCTCGGCGGTCGCGATGCGCGGGATGCCGGGGCGCGTCCACTACATCTCCTCTAAGGCCGGTCTGATCGGCCTGACTCGCGCTCTGTGCAAGGAGGTTGGCAGACGGGGCATCCGGGTCAACGCGCTCGCGCCCGGCATCATCGAAACCGACCAGACGGGTGAGCTCGACGACGCCGGCCGCGCGCGCTACTCCGGCCTCGCCGCGCTCAACCGGCTGGGACGGCCCGAGGAGATCGCGGACGTCGCGCTGTTCCTCGCCAGCGACCACGCGAGCTTCGTCTCCGGGGTTACGCTGAACGTGGACGGAGGTATCTGAGGAGACGTCGATGTCAACGAACGGTGAGCTGTCGGGTGGGAGTCTGGCGCGGCGCCTGGTCCCTTTCTATGCTGTCTTGGCGGCGCTCTCGGTCGTGGTGGTGCTCGTCGTAATCGACAAAGGTGGCGGCGAGAAGGCGCTTCCCGCAATCGCGGGCGGATACGTCGCGAGCGCCCCGAGCAGCTGCCTAGGACCGGCGCCCGCGGCCGTGGGCGGGACTCCGTTGCCGCCGACGGCGCCGACGCAGCCGCCTCCGCCGGGACCGGCGTTCAGCGTCAACCAATCCGGGCAGTTCGTCAGCCTTGCCAACAGCCAGCGCACGCTCGGCGGTCAGCTACGCCTCAAACCTGGCGCCACCCCCGCTGGCGCTCACCGCCTTACGGGGACGATCGACTGCATCTCCGGCAAGCAGCAGACGCTCAACGCGCTCGTGATGCCCGGGGTGAAGGGGTCAATCGCCGGGACGCTCGGAGGCGCCGCGTTCGCGGCGACGCTCAAGTCTCCGCCGCCGGCGCCCGGCGCGGCGCTGCCACGCACGCCGAACGGGATCGCCGGCAAGTACGCGCTGTCGCCCACCTCGACTTGCTTTGGCAGCTCGTTCACGCTGAACGGCAGCGGGTCGAGCTACAAACTTGTCGCGGCCACACACACGCTCGGGCGACTCTCCTACTCGACCAAGACAAGCGCCGTCAGCGGGGATGTCGCGTGCTTGAAAGGCGGCTCCGTGCGCCTGACCGCAACGGCGAACGACATCCTGCTGCAGAACGTCAAGCTGATTCCGCTGCAGGTGGCCACCCCCGTCCCGTCGTCTGCCAAAACGACCGTCAAGGCGGCGGTGGTCACCACCTCGAAGCTGGTCACCAAACCGGCGCTGATCACCCCCTCGGGTCTGCCGCCGTCGGGGGAGCAGTTCACCGCCACCAAGCAGCGCAGCTCGTTCACCAAGCTCGTGGCCGCCTTCTTCCTCGCCGTCCTGATCGTGCTGATCGTCGCGCGGGCATTCGGGATGGTGGCGGTGCGGGTCGGCCAGCCGCGGGTGATGGGGGAGGTGATCGCTGGGATCGCGCTCGGTCCCTCGCTGTTCGGCCTGCTCGCGCCCAATCTGCAGGCGACGATCTTCTCGACCGACATCCTGCCGGCGTTCGGTGTGGCGGCCAACCTCGGGCTGATCTTCTTCATGTTCCTGATCGGCATGGAGGTGGACCAGAAGCAGCTCAAGGGCAAGGCCGCTCCCGCGGCGGCGATCTCCAATGCGAGCATCGCGCTGCCGATGCTGCTCGGCATCGCAGCGGCGCTGCCGCTGTACAAGCTCCTGGGGCCGGACATCAAGTTCGCCGCGTTCGCGCTGTTCATGGGCGTCGCGATGTCGATCACCGCCTTCCCGGTGCTCGCGCGGATCCTTACCGAGCGGCGGATGCTCAAGGGGCCGGTCGGCTCGCTGACAATCGGCTGTGCCGCGATCGACGACGTCAGCGCCTGGTTCTTGATCGCGCTCGCAACCACGATCGCCGTCTCCGGCTCGTTTGGGATCGTCGTGCGGACGATCGCCGAGGCGGTCGCGTTCGTGCTCGTGATGGCGCTGGTGGTGCGGCGGATCCTGGCGCGCATGGCGACCGCCTTCGACGAGGTCGGGCAGATCCCCTCGGGCTGGTTTGCCGCGATCGTCGTCGGCGTGTTGCTGTCGGCGTGCCTGACCGAAGCGATCGGCATCGACGTAATCTTCGGCGGCTTCATCATGGGGATGGTGATGCCGCGGCACGCGCGCTTGACCGAGGAGGTCACGCGCCGGGTCGAGGACTTCGTCGTCACGCTGCTGCTGCCGATGTTCTTTGTCTATACGGGGCTGAAGACCAACATCACGCTGCTCGACCGCCCCGAGCTGTGGCTAATCACCGCCGGCCTCGTGGTGCTCGCGATCGCCGGCAAGCTCGCGGGGGCGGCGATCGCGGCGCGTGTGTGCGGCTTCGACTCGCGCGCCTCGCTGGTGATCGGCACGCTGATGAACACGCGCGGGCTCACCGAGCTGATCGTGCTCAACATCGCGCTCGAAGTCGGCGCGATCTTCGAGCGTTTTGTTCACGGCGCTCGTGATCATGGCGATCGTCACCACGCTGATGACGGGGCCGCTGCTGAAGCTGCTCGACCCCCGCAACGAGTACGGCACCAAGATCGAGGACGAGCTCGCCGGCGCGGCCGTCGCCGCTGCCCGCGAGCATCCCGGCCTGCCGGTGGCGGAGCGCTCGATCCTCGTCGCCTCGCACAGCGACGCCGCGCTCGAGCGCCTGATCGAGCTGGCCGAGCCGCTGGCTCGCTCGCTGCCCCAACGCGAGCTGATCCTCACGCGTCTCGTCGAGCCCCCCCGTGGCGCCGGGGTGCGTGGTGGTCTGCAGACCGAGAACCTGCAGCTCGAACAGGCCTCGCAGACGATCGCGCAGGCGCGCCAACGCCTGGCCGCCGAGGGCGTCCTCGCGCGGGGCGTCGCGCTGAGCTCGAGTCACCCCGGCGCAGATCTGGCGCACGTCGCCGAGCGCGAGCCGGTCGACCTGGTGCTGACCGAGGGGCGCCGCCGTCTGATCGGCGAGAGCGTGCCGCTCGGGGACGTGAGCGTATTGCTCGAACGGGCCGAGTGCGACGTCGCCGTGCTTGTCGCGCGGGAGAGCGCGCCGGTCAGGCTCGGCCCGGAGAGCCCGGTGCTGGTGCCGTTCGGCGGCGCCGAGCACGACTGGGCCGCGCTGGAGCTCGGTTCGTGGCTCTCCTCGGCCACCGGCGCGCCGCTCAAGCTGCTCGGCGCCGGGGGGCAGAGCGACGACGGCAAGTCGGTCACTCGGATGCTCGCCGACGCCGGCCTGCTCGTGCAGCAGACGACCGGGATCGCGACCGAGCCGCTGGTCATGGCGGGCGGGCGCGAGGGCATCGTGTCGGCCGCGACGGGCGCCGGCCTGCTGGTGATCGGCCTCTCCGAGCGCTGGCGGCGTGAGGGCCTGGGGCCGACCCGCTCGGAGATCGCGAAGGCCGCCCCCGCGCCGGTGCTGTTCGTTCGCCGCGGCACCCGCGCCGGCCTGTTTGCGCAGCGAGACAACGTCACTCAGTTCAACTGGTCGCGGGCGGGGCAGCCGTCGATGAGGTAGGTCGGGCTTGCGAGCGGTCGACCGGGCGGGAACTACTGGGACTTCGTGAGTCCCTCACCGGCCTCATCGGATGAGAACGAGCCGTTGAAGATGTCGCCTGTGAAGAGGTGCAGTTTGAAGTTCTCGGGGTCGTGGGCATCGGTGAAGAACTCCCCGAAGCGTTCGATCGCCCGCTTGTGGTACTCGGCCTCGGTGCTGGACAGCAGCTCATCCTCGCCCTCCCAGAAGGTGATCGAGAGCGCCTTACCGGACTCGGGGTCCACCATTGAGAGCGCGCCCTTGAAGCCATCGCGGGCCATCGTGACCGGCAGGACGTTCTCGTACCAAAGTTTGAGGCCCTCTTGCACCCGTCCCTCGGGCGCCTGGACGTGGGTCACGCGGCAGAACACATGCTCCCCCTTGTATGGGTTGGACGATTTGAAGCTCGCGCCGATCCTAGCGCGCGGTTGGAGGCGTTGCGATGTAGGATGCCTGCGGTGGTGCGCGCGACTCTGTACATGACGGTCAAGGAGGGTCGCGGGCCGGACTTCGAACGGGCCTGGAGGGCGATCGCCGAGCAGGTGAGGGTCGTCCCCGGGAACGTCCGCCAGACGCTCGCGCGTGACCCCGAGGACTCCGACAGCTTCGTCGTGACCAGTGACTGGAGCGACAGGGAGGTGTTCGGGGAGTTTGAGCGCAGCCCGGAGCAGGACGAGCTGACCGCGCCGCTGCGCGAGCTGCGCTCCTCGGCGCGGATGACAGTGCACGACGTACTTATCGATCTTCAATCGGACGGGGGGCGAGCTGAATGGCCGCACGTGTAATGGTTTTCGCGAAGATCAAGCGTGAGGACGCCGAGGCGTTCGAGGCGGCGTACGCGCAGGTCACCGCCAACGTGAAAGGCACGGCGGGGCACCTCGGCGACGAGTTGCTGCGCCGGCGCGAGCCAGCCGACCCCGACGGGGAGCCGCTCAGCTACATCCTGCTCAGCGAGTGGGAGAGCAAGGATGCGTTCCTGGCGTGGGAGGAGTCGCTTGCCCATGTCGCCAAGCGCTCGCCGATGCACCCGTACTGGGCGGGCACCAACGAACGGATCATCTACGACGTCGCCCACACGATCAAGCCAACCGCCTGAGGGGATCTCATGTACGCGCGAGTCAACACCACTGAGTGGAACCCCGAGAAAGTCGATGCCGGCATGAAGCTGACGGAGGAGAAGATCATCCCCTCCTACCAGGAGCACCTGGGCTTTCGCGGCTACATCCTCTTGACCGAGCCCGACGGCGGTCCGCACGCCGTGGCGATCACGCTGTGGGACAGCGAGGAGACCAGGGAGTCGAGCGCTGGGATCGCTCGGGCGATGGTGGGGGAGCTGAAGGACGTACTGCAGGCACCGCCAAAAACTGACCACTACGACGTGCGCTTCTACGTGCAGGGCTAGAGCGAAAGAGGAGGGTTGCGATGGCGCAGTACTGGGCACTCATGTGGGACATCAAGCCGGGGTCACAGGATGCGGTCCGGCAGGCATTCAAGGAATACGGCCGGCCCGAGCACACGGTGCGCGACGAGGAGGGCAACGACGTCGGAACACTGCTCAGCACGCAGGTGTTCATGAAGGGCAACACGGTGATCAGGGTGGTCGAGACGACTGACGACGTGCCGCTGCCGGTGCTTGGCCAGCACATGGGTCGCCAGCCGGCGATCCGCGAGTTGGAGGACAAGCTCGACGAGCTGGTGGCCGAGCCCCGCGACATGTCCACCAGTGAGGGTGCGCGGGAGTTCTTCATGAAGAGCACGATGGAGCTGCTGGTCACGCGGCGGCACGACGAATGAGCGGGGGTCCGCCCGGCGGACCGCCCGGGCCACCGATCGTGGTCGACGAGCGGCGCGCCGCCGACTTCGCCTCACTGTTTCGCCTCGACGGCCAGCGCGTGATCGTCGTCGGCGGTTACGGGGGCATCGGCGAGGTCACCACGCGCCTGTTCGCGGAGTGCGGCGCCGAGCTGATGATCGCGGGACGCTCACAGGAGAAGGCACAGGCCCTCGCCGAGGAGCTCGCCGGGTCGGGGCACGTCGCGCACGGCGTGCGCGTTGACATCTCCAGCCGCGAGAGCGCACGCGAGCTGATCGCGCAGAGCCGGCGCGAGCTGGGGGGGTGGACGTACTCGTCAACCTCGCCGGGATCGACATCGAGGCGCCGGCCGAGCGTTTCGAGGAGGAGGCGTGGCAGTCGCTGCTGGACATCAACCTCTCGGGTGCCTTCTGGCTCTCCCAGGCGGCCGGCGAGGCGATGATCGACGCCGCTCGCGGCGGGCGCATCATCCACTACTCGACCACGCGCAGCGTCGCGGGCGGGCGCCGGGGCTTCGCGGGTTACGCCGCCTCCAAGGCCGGCCTCAACGGCCTGATCCGCCAACTCGCCACGGAGTGGGGCAGGTACCGCATCACCGTTAACGGGGTCGCGCCGGGGTTCGTCCCGACCGAGCTCGTGCACGACGCGGCGGCGGATGATAGGTTCGTCGCGATGATGCTCGGACGGATCCCCTTCGGCCGCTTCGGCGAGCCGGTCGAGCTGGCGAGCGCGACGCTGTTCCTAGCCTCGCGGGCGGCCAGCTTCGTCACCGGCCAGGTGCTGTTCGTCGACGGCGGCGTAACCGCGAGCTCGTAGCGTGTCCTCCTCGCCCGCCGACAAGCAGCGGATCGCATTCATCGGGCTTGGTGTGATGGGCAACGGCATGGCTTGTCGGCTGGTCGAGGCGGGGTACGACGTCACTGTGTACAACCGCACGCGAGCCAAGGCCGAGGAAGTCGCGGGGCTCGGCGCGCGTGTCGCCGATTCCCCCGCGGACGCTGCACGCGAGGCAAACGTGGTGATGCTCAGCCTCGCCAACCAGGAGATCGTCGCGCGGATGCTGTTCGACGCCAACGGCGTCTTCGAGACGCTCGGGGAGGGTGGCTACATCCTCGACATGAGCACCGTGCCACCCGATTTTCCCCGTGAGGTGGCGGCGCGCGCGGCCGCGACCGGCCACCACGCGCTCGACGCGTGCGTGCTCGGCAACCCGATGCACGCCCGTCAGGGCGAGATGCGGGTGATGGCCGGAGGCGAGGAGGGCGACTTCCGAGCGGTCGAGCCGCTGCTTGAGGTGCTCGGCAAGGAGGTCACGTATCTCGGCGGGAGCGGCATGGGTGCGACGATGAAGCTGGTCCTGAACATGCTGATGGGGGTCCAGATGCCAGCGCTCGCCGAGGCGGTCGTGTTCGGCGAACAGGCTGGGCTGGACCGCCAGCAGGTGCTGGAGATGATCGCCAAGAGCGGTTACAGCTCGCCGGTGATGGGCTTCCGCTGCGCGATCATGGGACAGCGCAACTTCGAGTTCGCGGCGTTCAAGCTCGGGCTGATGCGCAAGGACATGACGCTCGTGCTTGGCGAGGCGCAGAAGGCGGGGGTGCCGATGCCCGTCACCGAGAGCGCCCACGCGATGCTCACCGCCGCCCAGCAGCAGGGGCTCGGCGACCTCGACGTTGCCGCGATGCTCGCCTTCCAGGAGCGGATGTCAGGGGTGCACGAGTACCCCTGGCCCGGCGCTGACGCCGAGGACGGTGGCGCCGCAACGTGATCGCAGAAGGCCGGGGGAGTGCCGTCGGGGACGATCGAGGTCAGGGCTCTCGTGGCGTGGGCCGGTAACGGAGCCATGTCGTGATCATCGACGTCCACGGCCACATCACGCACCCCGAGCTGTTCAAGCGCTACCCGATGCCGCCTGCGCTCGCGGACATCGAAGGGATGCTCGACCGCAAGTCGCAGGCTGGGATTGGTCTAACCATCGTCGGCAGCCCGGTCGGCTTTGGGACGATGAGCAAGCGCGGCCACGACAACTACGCCCAATCCGCCGACGAACTCAAGTCGTTCCACGAGTGGCTCGCCGAGACGGTGCGCAAGCACGCTCCTCGGCTGGCCGCCTACGCCTACACCAACCCATTCGGCGACGCTGCGCTGCTCGACCAGACCGCACAGACGGTGAAGGAGGGGGGGATTCGTCGGGCTGATCGTCAACACCAGCGTGGGCGGCGAGTACCTCGACTCGCCGCGCGCCGACGAGTTCTTTGCGATGGCGGCCGAGCTCAGCAAGCCGATCTTCCTGCACCCGCCCGCCGAGCCGGTCGGTAGCGAGTGCATCGAGGACTTCCGTTTGGTCGAGCAGGTTGGGCGGTTCATGGATGTCACCGTCGGCCTGGCGACGCTGGTGTTCGCGGGCCGGTTGGAGCAGCATCCCGACCTCGAGATCATCGCCGCTACGGCAGGTGGCGCGATCTCGCTGCTGGCGGGGCGCATGGACCAGGCCTATCAGCCGCGCCACTGGGCGGGTGGGGGGGGCCACCAGGCGGTGCTGGCTCTCCCGGAGCGCCCAGCGGTGGTCCACCTGGCGGTGCGCCGCCTGGCGGTGGCCCCTCGGGTGCCGGAGCCGGCAGGCCTCCAGGCCCCCCGCCGATGGCGCAGTACACCAACCGGATCACCCACCCCCCGAGCACCTATCTGCGCCGCGTATATGTCGATACGGCCAACTCCAGCGTGCCAAACCATCTCGCCAACCTGGGGCTGATGGGTGCCGATCACATGCTGTTCGGCACCGACTCGCCACCGCTCGCGACGCCGCTGCAGGATGCGATCGCGACGGTCGAGGGACTGCCGATCTCCGCCGCCGACAAGCAGTGCATCCTTGAGCACAACGCGCGGCGGCTGTTCGGCCTGTGAGCGACTCCAAGGATCGCGCTGTGCCCGAGCTGACGCTGGTCATCGTCGAGGGAAGCCAAGCCGGAGACTAGGTCTCGCTGAGGTCGATCACGGCGATCGGTCGCGATCCGCGCGTCGATCTGAGGCTCAGGCCAGCGCGCCGGCCGGCAGCACGAAGCGAAGCGGCGGCCGGGGTGCCGCGTTGGCGCTGTAGCTCAGTCGCGAGCCGTGCAGGCCATGGCTGGAAGCTTTGGCAATCTGCGTCTCCGGTATCCCGTCGTGAGCGGTGATCCACGCCATAACGGCCGCAAAGTCGGCGCCCGCGGCGAGGATCGCGGCACGCTCGATGACCTCACCACCGGAGGCGTGAGGACGCGCCAACCGAGTCACCAAAGCGCGAATCTCATCGTCGTCCATTGTGTCCACACTAGTCTCTCTGCGCGCGCAGCACAACGTGGCCAATGCCGTGCGGCACATCGACGTCCGCGTCGAGCTGCCCGGGATGGAGGTCGAGCAGCGTGCTCAACAGCAACAGCGGGGTTCCCGCGGCCCACGCCTGGGGACGCGAGGCCGTCGGGAACGCCACAGGAACCGACGTCACCGACGCTGGGTAGCCGGCGAAGACCTCGGGCAGGCGGTGCTCGAAGTACGGCGCCGCCTGCAGGATCGTCGAGGCGATCGTGCTCGCGGCCGCGCGGTGGCCGTAGCGCGCCAGGCCGGCCGCGATCAGCGAGTTCTCGTGGGGCCACACGGTCCCGGTGTGGTAGCCGAGCGGGTTGTAGCCGGCCTCGTGGGTGCCGAGGGTGCGCACCCCCCAGCCGGAGTAGAGTTGCTCGTCGAGCAGCCGCTCGGCGGTTGCGGCGGCCTCGGCCTCCTCCAGCAGGCCTGACCACAGCAGATGGCCGATGTTGGAGCTCAGGCTGTCAACCTGGCGCTTCTCGCCGTCCAGTGCGAGGGCGTGGCAGCCACGCTCGGGCATCCAGAAGTCGCGGCGGAAGCGCTCGCGCAGGGTCGCCGCCTGGTGCTCGAGGCGCTCGGCAAGCGCCGGATCGCGCCACACCTCGCGGGCCAGGCGGGCGCAGCGGCGCCGGGCGTCGTATACGTAACCCTGGATCTCGCACGTCGCGATCGGCCCCTTGGCGAGTGTGCCGTCGGCGTGCTGGATCGCGTCCCAGCTGTCCTTCCAGCACTGGTTGACCAGCCCGGTGGCGTGGTTGCGACAGGCGTACTCGACGTACCCGTCGCCGTCGGCGTCCCCGCTGTCCTCGATCCACGCGAGGGCCGCACGGGCGTGGGGCTCCAACGCGCGCACGAGCTCCGTATCGCCCGACCAGCGGTGGTACTCATCCAGGAGGACGAGGAACAGAGGCGTGGCGTCGGCTGTCCCGTAGTACGGGGAGTGCGGACGCTCCCCTCGCGCGGTGAGCTCGCCGTAGCGCAGCTCGTGCAGGATCTTGCCCGGCTCGCGCTCGTGAAAGTCATCGCGCTCCTCGGCCTGGCGGGACGCGAGCACGCGCAGGGTCGTGGCGGCCAGCCCGGGGAGGTAGGGCAGTGCCTGGAAGCTGGTGATCAGGCTGTCGCGACCGAACAGCGCCATGAACCACGGTAGCCCTGCCGCGGGCAGTGTCGCGCCCTCGCTGAGGTCGGGGTGCAGCCGCAGCGCGCCGAGGTCGCTGAGGCTCGCGCGGTAGGTGCGCGCCAGCGCCGTGTCGTGGGTCTGCAGCAGCGGCGCCCCGGCCAGCCACTGCTCGAGCTCGGCCGCCTTGGATTCGCTCAGCTGCGCCGTGTTGCCGCGCGGCTTGCGCGGCTCGAAGGTGACCCCCGGTTGCGCGGCGTACGGCGTGAGGGTGAACGTGGTCGACCACTGCTCGCCGGGCGCGAGCCGCAGTGCGTAGGCGAAGCCGCGACGGGTGACCGCCGCCGCGCGACTGGTGGCGATGGTGAGCGCGCGCCGGAAGCCCATGTGCTCGTAAGCCAGTGTGAGGGCCCGATCTTCGTGGCGGCAGCTCACCTCGCGTTTGGCCACGACGCCGTCCTTGACTTCGAACAGGTCGGCGAAGTCGCTCTCCACCTCCAGCGTCACTCGCATCTCGCTGTGCTCGTGGCGGTGGTTGGTCACCGTAACCTCCTCGATCCACACGTGGTCGATGAGGCGGCGGCGCATGATCGAGCACGGCACCTCCTCGTCGGGCCCAACGCGGGGGGTCAGGAAGAACTGCGCAGCGTAGTGCGCGCTCTGGTCGAGGCCCAACAGCTCCAGCGGTGCCTCGCCGACGCGCAGGACCCAGCGTGAGAGGAAACGGGTGTCGTCGCAGAAGAAGCCGTGCTCGCGACCCGCGTCGACCTGCACATCGCCGTGGCGGTCCCCGACGACGAAGGTGCTGCCGTCCAGGACGCTGAGGGTGCGCTCAGACAAGCGCGACCGTCTTTGCGACGTCCGCGTGCGCTTCCGACCCGATGCCGTCGGCTTCCGACCCGAGGCCCCCGTGCACCCCCGACCCGATGTCCCCGCGCACCTCCAACCCCACGCCCCCGTGCGCCACCGACCGGTAGGTCCGCTCGTAGGCGGCGGCGACCACGTCGACGTCGCAGTGCTCGGTGACCCACGCGCGGCAATCCCGCGGAGCGATGCGGGCCAGCCGGCCGACCGCTGCTCCCATCGCCTGCTCGTCCTCGACGAGGAAGCCGGTCTGCCCATCGCAGACGAGCTCGCGGGCTGCCCCTTCGGGAAACGCGATCACCGGGGTCCCGCACGCCAGCGCCTCGACCATGACCATCCCGAAAGGCTCCTCCCAACGGATCGGCATCAACAGCGCGCGGGCACCCGCAAAGGCCGCGAGCTTCACCGACCCACCGATCTCGCCGATGAAGCGGACGCGCTCGCCGTCGATGTGCGGCGCGACCTCGCGGTCGAAGAACGCCTGCTGGCCGGGTTGGATGACCCCGGCCAGGACGAGCGGCACACTCGCAGCACGGGCGGCCGCGATCGCGCGGTGGGGACCCTTCTCGACGGTCATCCTCCCGATCCACAGCAGGTAGTCATCCTTGTGCTCGCGCAGCGGCCACGCCTGCACGTCGATCGGGTTCGGGATCGCCCCGGCCGGTTCCATGCCCACCGGCGCCGATGCGAGCTGCGCCCGGCTGATACCGACGAGCGCCGCCTTGTGGCCATGCTGGGTGTAGAAGGCCGCGGTGTCGGCGGTGAACTGCCCATGCAGAGTGTGCACGAGCGGCGTGTCGAGGCGGTCGGCCATCGCGAGCGCGGTGAAGCCGCAATGGTCGTGCACCACGTCAAAGGGCTCCTCGTAGGCAGCGAGGTCGATCGCCTCGAACGCCCGCGCGACGTGGTCCACCTCATACAGCGAACGCTCGATCTCCTTGGGGTGGGACTGATCGAGCAGTGTCACCACTCGCGCACTCGACCGAGAGCCCGGGGCGCAGAAGAGCGTCACCGCGTGCCCTCGCCGGACAAGAGCGTCCGTCAGGGCGTCCACCACCGACTCCACGCCCCCGTACCCCTGCGGAGGAACGGAGATCCACGGTGGGGCGAGCATCGCGACACACAACGGAGCCCCGGCCGGCCGGGAAGACCTTATGGCCACGGGGCGCGTCGGCAAACGACCTACCGACCCACGCGGCGACCTGCTCTCGGGCGCTGCAGCCACGAAACTCACGGGCACTCCTCGCGAAGCCTCTCAGGGGCTGCGGTCGCGAGGCAGAGAGGTCAAGAAGGACCGAGCGAACGCACAATCGCCGACCCACTAGGGCGCGATGGACCTGTTCACCGTATCAGCGGACGGATCGCACCCCGGTGTACTAGGACACGAGCTGAACGATCACCACCACGATCACGACGACTATCGCGATCAGCAGCAGCGGTATGAGCATCACGACGGGACGCCGCGCGCGCGGCGGAAGTTTGATCAGGAGCGGCAGGAGGTGCTTCCCCAGGGGGGATTTCATCAGCAGGCGGACCGGCAGTGGAATGGTGGCGGGCGGGCCGCCGCCGGGAGGGCCGGGAACGCCGGCCGGAGGCGCGGAAGGGACACCACCACCGGCTTGAGGGTCTGGAGGTCCACTGCTCGGCGGGCCGGGATGTGCTCCCGGTGTGAGTCCGGGCTGACCGCCGGCTGGGTGCCTGCCTGCATCCCCGCTGGCGCCAGGCGTCTGCGGCACGACATTGCGCACCACGGTCTTATCGACGCCCTCGACCGGCCGGCTGCGGATCACCGTGCGATTGGGGTCCGCCGGGGGCTGATCGGGATCGACTTTGCGCATCGCCGTCCGTTGGGGGTCCTCGACCGCGGGCTCAGCGATGGGCTCCTCGACCACGGGGATCGCCACGGCGAACAACGTGATCCCCATCTTCAGGCTGGCGCCGCCCGTGAGCGTCGTCACGCCCGAGATGCGCTTCCCGTCCACGAACGTGCCGTTGAGCGAGCCGAGGTCCTCGATCTCGAGTCCGCCGGCGACCGGGCGGATGGTCGCATGACGGCGGGACATCTCCGAGTCCTCGACGGTTAGATCCGCCCCCTCGCGACCGACCACCAGCTCGCGGTCGCACTCGATGCTTTGCCCCTCGTGGGGGCCGGTTGTGATCGTCAACGTGGGCATCGCGCTCGGCGGCAGCCTAATGGTCTGGCGAGCCCGCGTCAAACTTCTCAGTCGGGCCGCGGTTCGGGGGTGCGTAGAGGTATCCGGCGGTGTTGGGGGTTATGCTGCTTGGCGGATGCGGACTTTATGCGAGGCTCGTATGGCTGGTATGGCTGAGCCTGAACTGCGAGGCCCGCATGGCTGAGTCTGAACGTTTCGACGTGGTCATCGTCGGGGCACGCTGTGCGGGGTCGCCGCTGGCGGCGCTGCTCGCGCGTCGCGGTCTGCGTGTCGCGGTGATCGAGCGGGCGAAGTTCCCGCGCGACACGCTCTCGACCCACTTCTTTCAGGCTCAGGCGCTCACTTCGCTTGAGCGTCTCGGCGTGACTGAGAAGCTGCAGGCGAGCGGCTCGCCGTGCGTGGACACGATCGATCTGCGGATCGAAGACTTTGCCTTCCAGGCGCCAGTCCCGCAGCTGCCCGGTGACGTCGGTGGGATCAGATCGGTGCGTCGCATGGTGCTCGACCCGATCCTCGCCGAGGCCGCCGCCGAGGCGGGCGCCGAGGTCCGCATGGGGGCGACCGTCACCGGCGTGGTGCAGGATGGTGGGCGAGTGACCGGCGTACGGGTCACGCAGGACGGCTCGGAGAGCACGTTACGCACGCGGCTGGTGGTCGGCGCCGACGGTCGCAATTCGACGGTCGCCAAGAGTGTTGGCGCGCGCAAGTACAACCTCGCCCCCAACGAGCGGTTTGCCTACTGGTCCTTCTTCGAGGGAGCCGACCCGGGCTCCGATCCGGCGTTCGTCCTGCATCGTTGGGGTGCGCGGTTCGTGATCGCGGCCCCGTCGGACAGCGGGCTGTATCAGGTGGTGGTGATGCCCGAGCTGCACGAGCTCCCGCGCTACCGGGAGGATCTCGAGGGCAACTTCATCGAGCACGCCCGCAGCTGTGAGCCGGTCGCGCAGGCGCTCTCGGGAGCTCAGCGCGTCGGGAAAATCTTCGGGATGCTGCGCTGGCAGGGCTTCTTCCGGGATGCCTCCGGCCCCGGCTGGGTGCTCGCCGGGGACGCCGGCCACTTCAAGGATCCCGCCGCCGGCCAGGGGATCGGGGATGCGTTCAGGCAGGGCGAGGAACTGGTGGAGCCGATCATCCGCGGCCTGGAAGGCTCCGATCAGGCGCTCGACCAGGCGCTAGTGGAGTGGGGACGCTGGCGCAACGCGGACGCGATCGGGCACTACTGGCTGGCGACCGACATCGGCAGCGCCGGAAAACCGCCCACCGCGCTCCCTGAGGTCGGCAAGCGGTTGCGCGCAAACGGCGAACTGGCGCCTTTGATCGATCTCTTCAGCCATCGAGGGAAGCCCTCGGAAGTCTTCACCCCGCCGCGCCTGGCCGGCGCGATGGGGCGGGTCTTTGCGCAACCTGGATGTGACCGGCGAGCGCTGCTGCGTGAGATCGGTGGGCTTATCGCTCTGAACGCCCGCCGCCAGCGTGTGTATCGCTGGCCGGTGTATGAGGCCGCTGGCGCCAGCACCGATGCCGGGGCCACCGAGGTGGCCGACGGCTAGTTTCGATCAGTGCAGCTGGTCGATGAAGGTGTAGATGACCATCAGGCTGACGAGGACGACGAAGACTCGTAGGGCCCACAGTCCGGCTGTAGCTCGTGCGCCGAGCTGGGCTCGTGGTACGGGCCGGGAGGTTGCCGCTACGAACTGGTCGCGCTCCAGGTGAAGGATCAGCTCGTCCTCGAAGCGCTCCTGCGGTTGCAGGTCCCGCTCGTGAATGCCGGAGCGGAGGGTGGGGTCCAAATCCTCGTGCATGACGGGTGCCGCTGCTTTCATGAGCCGATGAGGTGGATGGTCTGTAGGAAGGAGTCGATGCCGTAGGCGGCTCCGCAGAGGCCCACGAACGCGATGACCGTGATCCCGATCACGTTGGTCGAGCGCCTGTTCACCCACGAGCCCATCAGCCCCCTGTCGTTGGCGAGCATCACCATGAAGACCAGGCTGACTGGCAGCAGCACGGTCGCGAGTACGTTGGCGTTGAGCGCGATCGAGAGCAGCGGCGCACCGGGGATCAGGATCACGATCGCGGCGAGCAACGCGACTCCGATGTTCGCGGCGTAGAACACGGCGGCGTTGCGCGGCGAGTTGTTGAAGCTGTGGGAGGCCCCGACGCATTCTCCAGCGGCGTAGGCGGTGCTGGCGGAGATTGTGAGGATCGCGACTGCTCCAGCCTCGATCAGCCCGAGCGCGAACACGGCACCGACGGCGCCGCCGGCGACATGCTTCAGCGCCGCGGGGAACCCGGCGCCCGAGAACCCCTGGATACCGGCTCCGTTGTGAGTGAGCAGCGCTGCCCCGGCGATCAGTGCCCCGATGCCGAAGATCGCGGCCAGCACCGCGCCGGTCGCGGTGTCATAGCGTCCGTGCTTGATGTCGCGGGGAGTCATGCCCTTGTCGGCGCTGGCGCTCTGCTGGAAGAAGATCATCCACGGCGTGACCGTGGCGCCGATCGTGGAGGCCAGGAGCAGCAGCAGCGTGTTGAAGCTTCCGCCGGGGACGGGGCTGAAGTCGAAGGACCGAGCGACGGCCCCCACGTGGGGCTTGACCAGGATCGCGGCCACCAGGAAGAGGCCGTTGAAGAGGGCCATACCGAGCACGATCCGCTCCCAACGCCAGTAGCGCCCGCCGCTGAGCGTGAACAGGACCAGTGTCAGCCCGAGCGCGACGGCGACACCGGAGCTGATGTGAAAGTAGGCCAGCCCGACGCGGATGGAGATGAACTCGGCGACGAGCGTCACGAGGTTGGTGATGGTGAGATCGCCGGCGCCAAACCAGCCCCACACGCGACCGTAGCGCTGCAGGACGAGCTCGCCGTAGCCGCGGTGGGTGACCGCGCCGACGCGCATGCACATCTCCTGACAGATATACGCCATCGCGAACAGGAGCGGGATCAGCGGGACGAAGAACCCGAGTCCGTACTGCGCGCCGTCGGCGGCGTAAGCGATCATGCTCGGCCCATCGTTCTCCCCGAGCATCGCGAGTATTCCGGGGCCGACGAGCAGCCACAGAAGCCGCCAGCGCTTGCTGTGCCCGCGGGCGTGGTCTACGCGCGAGCGGTCCCACGACCGCGCGGCGTCCTCCGCTGTCAAGGGTGGCAGGGCAAGGCCGGGAGCAACGGCGACTTCAGGCGTGGCCATCGCCCGACTCCTTGCTGGTACGGGCTCCATGCTTCTGGGCGCCCGGATCGAGCTCGACGCGCATCGCGCCGGCAAGCTGGCCGCCGATCGCGTGCTCGTGCTCTCCGAAGCGCACGAACAGCGGGCCGCCGAAGGGCTGGCGCTCGCGGACCACGAAGCGGTCCCCCGGCGAGATCCCGCAGCCGGCGAGATAGCGCAGCATCTCCGGATCGGAGTCCGAGACGCGCACAAAGACCCCCTCCTCACCATCCTCGAGGCTCTCCATGCTGTACGTCGAGCGCTCGTCGAGCTCCAGGTCGGCGTTGGGGATCGGATCGCCGTGGGGGTCCACCGTGGGGTGCCCGAGCTTCGCCGCGATCAACTCCTCGAGATCCTCGGAGAGCACGTGCTCGAGGACCTCGGCCTCGGCGTGAACCTGATCCCAGGGCATCCCTAGCGTGTCGGCGAGGAAGCTCTCGAGCAGCCGGTGGTGGCGGATCACCTCCAGCGCGAGGCGCCGCCCGTCGTCGGTGAGGCGCACTCCCCGATAGGGGACGTGAGTCGTGAGGCCCAGGTCGTCGAGCTTCTTGAGCATCGCCGAGACCGAGCCCGGCGTGATGCCCAATCGCTCGGCCAGCGCAGTGGTGGATACCGGCTCATCGCTGCGGGACTCCAGCGCAAAGATCGCCTTCGAGTAGTCCTCGACCGCCGGCGAACGCAACATCTCTTTGGTAGGCATAGAAAGAGAATATGGCAAACCAAAACTTTAGTCAAGGTCCTTAGAAACCAAAAGCCATCGCGGGCTAAGCTCCACTACCATGAGCCCGAAATGACTTGAGCGCGGTTGCGGGCTGCGTCCGTTGAGCTTGGTCTTAGGTTTCGGTGTGGACGACGACATCAGCGATGTCGGGGACCTGTTGGCGCAGCTCCTCCTCGAGCTCGCCGCCCAGCTGGTGAGCATCGACCAGGGAGGCCTCGGTGCTGACGCCAAGCGTAAGGAAGATGACGCGGCCGGCCTCGGTGCGAAGCAGCCTCGTCTTGCGCGGCTCGGCTCCCGTCCATGCAAGGACTATGCGTTCGATCTCCCGTATCGCGTCGAGGTCCGTGCTCATAGTGGTTGGGCGGGTGATCAGCGGGCGCTCCAAGGGCTCCAAGTGTGTCTGGACCTCACTTATCACGCCGGTGCGGGCGCGGATAGCTTGCTCGATGCGCTCAGTGACCGCGAGTGCGGCGTGTAGGGCGAGATCAGGGGGGAACTTCAGATGCAGGGAGACGCTGGCTGACCCGTCCTGCTCGTAGATCGTGATGTCGTGCACTTCCTTGACCAGCGGCTCGGCCAGCGCGATTGCCAGTATCCGGTCGCGGAGGTCCAGGCCGCTGCGGCGAGGCTCGACGTGGACGACGACATCGCTGCCGGGCAGCACGGTCTCGATCGCCGCCTCGATGCGGTTCGCGGCCTGGTGGCCCTCGATCACCGCTGCTCCGGGCGCGACGGCGGCGATGACATCCGCGAAGTAGCGTCCGGCGGACTCGCGCAGCCGCAGCCGCACCAGTTCGATGTCGGGTTCAAGGCGCGTGAGCGCACGCTCGGCTGCCTCTCTGGCCTCGGCCGGCGTGCGGTCCATCAGCACGTTCGCGTTCTCCGCGATCAGCCGCGCGGCGGTGGCGAGGACGATCGCTGCGATGACGAGCGCGGCGCTCGCGTCGCCTTGAGTGAACCCGGCGCGCACGAGCAGCAACCCGATAAGGACCGCTACGGAGCCGGCCATGTCTCCGGCGAAGTGAAACCCGTTTGCGTGCAGGGCGGGGCTCCCGTAACGTTGTGCGGTGCGCAACGAGATGACGGTGCGGGTGAGGTCCACGGCCAGCGCGATCGCGATCACCACGAAGACATACCAGTGGGTGTCAGGCGTGCCGCTCGGGCTGATGAGGTGTCTGATTGCCTCGCCTGCGACGATCAGTCCGCCGGCCAGCAGGATGCCAGCCTCGCCCAGCGCTCCCAGGTTCTCGGCGCGACCGTGCCCGTAAGGGTGCTCGGGGTCCGCTGGCTGGCGGCCCAGCCGCACGGCGAAGAATGTAAGTAGCGCGGCGAGGACATCTCCGCTCGACTCGATCCCGGCTGAGATCAACGCCAGGCTGCCCGCTATCAATCCCACTCCGAGCTTGAGGATCACCAGCAGGCTGGCCGCGGCGATCGACGCGAGCGTCGTCCGTCGCTGGACGGCTATCTGCTCGCTGCTGGCGGGCTGCGCCATTGGCAGAGCCTAAGTGTATGGGGCTTTCGTAGCAGTATGCGGGCCTCCGCGGGTTGCGCAGATCGTAGGCCTCCGCGACGAGGCTCGCCTACAGGGCCGCTGCCGACGCCCGCGGGTTGTTGGTCAGCCGGCGACGCCGGGGGGTGGTCCGCCGACGCCAGCAGGCGGCCCCCCCGCACCTGGAGGTGGCCCACCCGCGAACGCCAACGATGAGTCCCACATACCGTCGATCCCTATGACCATCTCGCGCGCCTGCTCGATCGTCAGACCGGGCTCTTCAAACAGCCCGTCCGCCTCCCACCGCGCGGGATCGAGGCTCAGCGCGTACGGGTTGATCGCCCGATCAACCGGGGGGCCGTCCGGCAACGCCTGCGCGGCCTGATTGAAGATCGCGATCGCCATCGCCTCCGAGTTGCGCACGTTCGCGCGCAACTCCTCCAGCAGCGCCTCCTCGTCGGGGTACTCCTTGACGAGACCGACGAGCCCGCCGAGCAGCACCGGGAAGGTCGCGAGCATGTCCGGGTCGCGTGGCTTGCGCTCGAGCTCGTGCCATTCGCGAAACAGCTTGTGCATGTTGATGTTCAGCTTGGACAGGCGATCCAGGTACTCATCGGCGCGCCGCATGAAGTCGAGGTCGGTGAGCTTGTTCTGCGTGAACACCAGCACGCTGCCGGTGTGGTTGGAGTAGAAGTCCCAGGTCAGCAGTCCGCACATCACCCACGCGTTGCCGAACACCGGGTAGGAGTCCTGGTAGCGGGAAATGACGTGCTCGAAGAGACGCTGGTAGAGGTCGTTGTAGTAGTCGGCGCGCTCGCCTATCTCCTCGCCGTTCAGATCGCGAGTGACGAGGTCGGCGGTGAAGGTGTTGCTGTAGCCGATGAAGTCCGAGCCGGGGGAGTAGAAGGGGTCGGCGAACGCGCCCGCCTCTCCCACCAGCGCCCAGCGATCGGTCGAGAACATCTGCTTGACCCCGTACGCGAAGTCTTTGACGCGCAGGAAGTCCTCGATGTCCTGCGGGCGCTCTTCGATCGAGGCGGCAAGCTGCGGCTCGTGCTTGCGCAGCCAGCTGAGCAGGCGCTCGAGCTCGTTGATCTCCTCGTAGGGGTGAACGCGGGGGTCGGCGCACACGCCGATGCTGATCGGCCCCGTGGAGAGCGGGATCATCCACACCCAGTAGCCCTCGCCCATCAGGTGGTTGGTGCTGAACTGGCGGATGCCCGGCTTGGACATGCGCGCCATCCACTCGGCATCATCGGCGCCCCACGACTCCAGGTCGAGCCCGCCTCCGAGTCGCAGCCACGCGGAGTTGATGTGGTGGCCGCAGTCGGCCATCAGGTCGAGCTTGCGCTTGAGGATGCTGGCGCGACCCGCGGCGTCCACGACCCAGCGCGCGCTCAGCGTCGCCTCCTGCTCGAACTGCTCGAAGGTCACGCGGTGCGGGTCGGCGTCGAGATCGACCTCCCTGACGCGCGCGCCCTGCTGCAGGTCGACGCCGAGCGCTCGCGCGCGCGCTGCGAGCTTGTTCTCGAACAGGCCCCGATCGAGCTGGAAGTTGTCGTGTGGCGGGTACAGCGGCGGTCCGGCCTCGACTCGCTTGGTGATGTCCTCGTTGCCGTTGGCAGGAGGGAAGTAGCGCAGCCCGCACTTGATCAGCTGTTCGGCGTGCAGGTGGTCGTGCATCCCCACGACCTCCGAGAAGTAATGGGCGCCAGAGGGGACGGTCGACTCGCCGACCTTGAACGCCGCTAGCGGCGCCGGTCCCTCGCGCTTCTCGAGCACGACCACCGTCGTCTCGGGCCGCATCTGCTTGATCTGGATCGCGAGCGTCAGACCCGCCAGGCCGCCTCCGAGAATCGCGACGTCGTAGCGCTCGGCCGGCGGGCGAATCGCCCCAATCTCCACGATGGACTGGCCTCGTTCGACGCTCACGGGCTCGCCATCCTATACAACCACGCCATCGCGCACATCGAAGCTCGATCGACTCGCCTGCGCGAAGCAGGCGCGCAGCGGCGCCAGCAGGCGGGCGTGATCCTCCGAGGCGTCCCACCCGTTCGAGAGCTCCATGCTCTCCCACTCGCTGATCACCAGCCAGCGCTCGCCGTCGTCGCTTGACTCGCAGAGCTGATGGCCGATCAATCCAGGCTCCTGCGCGACCCGCGCGCGCAGCGCGGCATAGGCGCTCAGCAGTTCCTCGCGGGACCCCGGCTTGATGCGTACATCGACGATCAACCGGACGCTCATGAGCGCGCAGTCGAGCACGCCGGTGGCTCGAGGAGAGCGCTGGAAGCCGGCCCGCTCATGCCTCGGCCGGCGGGGCAAGCGGGTCCCAGCTATAGAACTCCCGCGCCTGGGCGTCCTTCGGCGAGCGCCACGTCTCGGGGTTGTACGGGGTGATGTAGGGATCGAGCTGGGCGCTGATCTCCCTGAACAGGTCGTGGTTGCGCACCTTCTCGACGGCGTCGGCGAACTCGTCGTCGGTCTCCACTAGGTGGATGTAGATGTCGTCGAGCACGAACAGGCTGCGGTGGCGCACGCCGGTGATGTGCGGCAGCTCGGTCTCGTCGGACTCGCCGAAGATCCGCGCGACCTCCTCCTCGGCGCCGGGCTTGATGCGGGCGACGATCACACCTCGCTTGATGATGGCCTGCCTCCTTTCGCCCGGTTTCTCAGCGGCGCAAGCATATGCGATCGGGGACCGTCACGCTGTTCGCCCCGACGCGCGCGGCCGGCAAGCGGGCCGGCGGGGATACAGATACAGTTTCGCGCCGAGCCGCCATGTCACGCCGACGACTGCTGATCATCTCCCGCCACCAGACGAGGCTGCTGCTCGGCAACCCGGGGGCGCTCGTGATCTTCTTGATCATCCCGCTGCTGACGATGGTGATCATGAAGACGACGCAGAAGTCGGCGCTGCTCGGAGCCGGCTACCGCCACGTCAACGGGGCCGAACAGGTGGTGCCGGGGTTGACGGTGATGTTCGCGTTCTTCTGGCTGGTGTTCGTCGGGCGCACCTTCTTCGCCGAGCACGCGTGGGGCACGTGGGACCGCATGCAGATGATGGCCTCGACGACCGAGGTGATCCTTGGCAAGCTGCTGCCCTCGTTCGTCGTGATCACCCTGCAGATGATCCTGCTGTTCGCGATCGGCGACCTCGTGCTCGGCTTGAGCTCGAAGGGATCGATGGCGGAGCTGGTGATCCTCGCGCCGGCGCTGGCGATCTGCGTGCTGGCGCTGACCTTCGCGCTGGTCGCGTTCTGCACCACGATGAGCCAGCTCGACGCCTTGGGCAACCTGTTGATGCTGGTCTCCGCCTCGCTCGGCGGCGCGCTCGCGCTGACGGCCACGCTGCCCGGGTGGGCGCAGAGCATCGCGCCCGCGATCCCCAGCCACTGGGCGATGCAGGCCTCGACCGACGTGATCCTCAAGGGCGAAGGGTTCGGCTCGGTGATCGGGCCCGTGGGCATCCTGCTGGCGTTTGCGGCGGCCTTCGCCACGCTCGCGGCGATCCGCTTCCGCCCGACCGACCACAAGCTGATCTCATGAGCCTGCGCGGGCCGGCACACGACGCTTTGACGCCGGGCACGATGCCCGGCGCCCGTGCGCTTGGGGCGCACGCGACTCACGCGGATGATCCCCAATGAACGCTGCCGGTGCCTCCCACGCTGTGTCCGGCGAGGTGCTGCGCGTGATCGCCGGGCCGGCTGCGGGCACCGACATCCCGCTCGGGCACGAGCGTCGCGATCGGACGCGCCGTGCAGGGGCCGGGCGCCCTCGGCGGCGATGAGGAGCTTTCGCGCGCACCATGCGCGCGTCGTGCTGCGCGGCGATGGCGCCTATCTGCTCGAGGATCTCGGCTCCACGAACGGCACCTACCTGAACGGTTGGCGGATCCCCGCCTCGCAGCTGCTCAGCACCGGCGATCAGCATCCAGGTCGGTCAGACGGTGCTCGAGGTCGTGCTGCCGGGAGACCCGCAGCGCACCGTGATGCGCCGCCGGCCGGTGATCCTGGCCGGCTCCCCCGACGCGGAGGAGCTGCGCACCCCGCGCTCGCAGGCGACTCTCTACGTGAGCGGCGTGCGCAAGTCCTACGGGGACTTCGAGGTTCTGAAGGGGGTTGACCTCGAGATCGAACCGGGCGAGATCGCCGGGCTGCTCGGCCACAACGGCGCCGGCAAGACGACGTTCGTCTCGTGCGTGGCCGGGTTGCGGCGGACCGACTCCGGCACGATCCTCGTCAACGGCGTCGACGCTACCGCCGACCCGCTGAAGGCGCGCGAGCACCTCGGCATCGCCCCGCAGGATCTCGGCATCTACCCGACGCTCACGGTGCGCGGCAACCTCGAACTGTTCGGCGAGCTCGGCGGGCTGCGGGGGCGCGAGGTCGCAAAGCGCGCCGAGGAGGTGGGGGAGGCGCTCAGCCTCACGCCCAAGTTCGATGCGCACGCGGGCACGCTCTCGGGCGGCCAGCAGCGGCGCCTGCACACCGGTATGGCGATCGTCTGCAAGCCAGCGCTGCTGATCCTCGACGAGCCCACCGTCGGCGCTGACATCCGCACCCGCCAGGAGATCCTCGATCTCGTCAAAGGGCTCGCCGAGGAGGGGCACGCGGTCTGCTACTCCACCCACTACCTCCCCGAGATCGAGCAGCTCGGCGCCTCCGTTGCGCTGCTGCAGGGCGGTGCGATCATCGCCCGTGGATCGATCGCCGAGCTCGTTGCGATGAACTCAACCCAGGTCGTGGAACTCACCTTCGACGGGCCGGCTCCCGAAATCGCCGTACGCGGGGGGGAGGTCGTGTGCGATGGCTCGGTGCTTCGCATCTCGACCGACAACGCGGCGGCGATGGCCGCCGCCGCGCTCGCGCAGCTCGGTGGCCACACGATGCGGCTGCGCAACATCGAGCTGGTTCGGCCCAGCCTCGACAGCATCTACCTGACGCTCACCGAACAGCGCTACTCCAGCGAGGAGCCGGGGGCCGGGGGGAGCGCGGACGGCGATCGCGATGCCCCGATCGTCTCGGGGGCCGCCTTGCAGAACTCCGGGGTGAACTTCACTCGCCCGTAGGGGTCCGCGAAAAGGGCATGGGGAGGCGTAGTGAATGTTGCCGGCCGACGTGGTCAGAGATCGTATTTGATGCTGCTCGCCATCGCTTTGCGCCAGAAGGCTTTCGGGACGGCGCGCAGGGCGGCGTTACGCACGGTGGCGACCGCGGGGTTCGACAGCGACAGCATCTGCCCCCGGCGCCTCGATGTCAGCACGATCTTCGCGCAGCGTGGCATCCGCTCCCGCTGGAAGGTCTCTAGCGCCCCGGCGAGCATCCGCTGATCGCGCAGGCCGTCGGTGAGCGCCAACTCCTTGGCGAGCACCACCGCGTCCTCCATCGAGATCCCCGCGCCCTGCCCGATGAAGGGGGTGGTCATGTGCGCGGCGTCGCCGATCAGCAGGACGCGGCCCTTCACCCACGTCTGCTCCGGGTCGCGGTCGCAGATGTCGGCCCTGATGATCTTCGCCTCCTCGGTGGCGCTCACCAGCCGGCGCGTTACCTCGGGGAAGTCGCGTAGGTGCTCGCTCAGCAGCTCGTGCAGGCCACTCGTGCGGAGTCGTGTCCCCCTGTGGCTCGCGCTTCAGCAGCCCCCAGTAGATCCGGTTGGCGCCTACCGGAAACATCACGAACTGCCTGCCGGCGCCGAGGAACGTGCGCGAGGTGTCGGCCGGCAACGTGTCCGGGCTCATCTCGACCACCGCTCGCCAGCTGGTGAAACCCGAGTAGCGGGGCTCGGCGTCGGCGGCTCCGTACACGTGCCTGCGTGCAACCGATCGGCCGCCGTCGGCGCCGATCAGCAGCGCGCCCCGCTCGGTGTGGCCGTCGGCGAACCTCGCCGTGACCCCCTCTCGTCCTGCTCGATCGCGACGCACTCCGAGCCCAGCTGCAGTACGCCCGGCGGGACTGCATCGATCAGCGCCAGCTGGACGTCGGCGCGCAGCAGGCTGATCGTCGGCGTTCCGTACTCGTCGGCGACCTCTCCCTGCGGGAAGCTGAACAGGGGCTTGCCGTGGATGTCGCGGAACTCCTGAACGCGCAGCTCCGTCCCCGCTGCCTCGATCCGATCGCCGATGCCGAGCTTCTGCAGGGCGCGCAGCGCGTTGCTCTGCACGCCCAGCCCCGCCCCCGCCTTGCCGAGCTCCGCGGCTCGCTCGAACACGCGCACGTCGATCCCGATGCGCGTCAGCGCGATCGCCGCCGTCAACCCCGCCGGCCCGCCCCGACGATCAGCGCGCGGTGGCTGCCGTCGGCTCCCGGCGCGCCCGACTCCCGACTCCCGGGGCGACGGCGATCAGCCCGGCGCGCCTCATCCGTGTGCGGGTGACCCGGGATCGGTGGCTCCCTCAGGCTCCATCGGCCGCCTCCGCCTCAAGGCGCTCCTTGATGACCTGCATCTGCACCTTGGTGTTCTTGTTCATGTACTCCTCGGCGTGCTCGTCGTCGGCGGGCGCCTCCGGCTTCATCGAGAAGTCCTGAACCCACCGCATCGCGGTGCCCTCGCCGTCCTGCACGAAGTACCACTCGATGTTCATGTACTGAAACGGGCCGGTCTCGATCCGCTTGGACTTCGAGCTGTGCGTCGCCGGGTCGGCGGTCCGCTCGGAGGTCCAACTCCACACCTGCCCGTCGTAGTCGGGGTCGGGGTGGGTGGTGAGCTTGAAGCGGACGGTGTCGCCGTCCTGCTCCAGCACCTCCGCGGCGGCGTACTCGCTGAACAGGGTCGGCCAGCTCGCGATGTCCATCATCCGCTCCCACACGAACTCCAGCGGGGCTTGGATGACGACTGAGTTGTCGGTATGTGCGGCCATCGCGCCTACTCCTCCTCGGCGAGGCGCTTGTTTACATAGTCGATCGCCTCGCCCACGCTGTGGATCTCCTCGGCGTCCTCGTCAGGGATCCTGAACCCGTAGTCCTGCTGCATGGCTAGCTGGATCTCCATGAACGCGAGCGAGTCGAGGCCCATGTCCTCGAATGTCGCCTCACGGTCGTCGATCACGTCGGCCTCGGGGAGGCCCACGCGATCCACGAGGATCCGCTTGAGATCATCGAATTCGAACTTCGTCTGCTCGGGCAATGCCGTCTCCTTCGGGTTGCGGTTGGTTGATCGGCAGGGATGCCGGTTTCAGATCGACAGGGTGTCGGTTTTCACGTTGGTAGGTGTGCCGGTCTTCAGATCGACAGGTGTGCTGAGCGCCTGCAGCGCCGGCAGCTGCTCCAGTGCCGCGCGGCGCCCGGCGGCGAGGAACAGGTCGGCGAGGTGGAAGTCTCGCCAATGCGACGGTCCGAAGCGTGGCGTGATCGTTACGTCCGCTAGCTCGGCGTGCCGGGCGCTGGTCTCCAGCTGGCTGAGATCCATCACCTCGAGCAGCGTGTCGAGCATGCCGCCGCGCGATTTGCGCTCGCGCGCGGGCGCCAGCTGCGGCTGCTCCGGCCACGCCGTGAGCACCTCGGCTCCGTTCAGGTTGACTGAGACGGCGAGGTCGGCGCCGTCTTCGAACACGGCGCCGGTCGGCACCGGCACGAGCGCTAGTCCGTCCACCAGGCGGTGCCCGCCGCGCTCGTAGGGTGGGAACACGCCGGCGAGCGCCGTGGCGGCCAGCAGCGCCTCCCACAGTGGCCCCTCGCGCAGCGGCGCGGGGGCGCGGTCGGTGAGATCGACGGTCATCACCGCCAGCGGGATCCGCGTGTCGGCGAACGAGCGCTCCGCGGTGCTTTCGCGCATCAGCCCGATCATCGCCTCCAAGCCCGAGGAGCCGCCGCTGCCACCCATCGAGGTTTTGAACAGCTGAGCCACGTTGTCGGCGTCGAAGGCGCTGCGCAGGGTCGCGTCGATCTCTGCGGCGTCCATCCCCAGCGCCACGTAGGCGCCGACGATCGCGCCGATGCTGCTGCCCGAAACATAATCCACCACGTAGCCGGCCCCCTCCAGCACCTGCAGCGCGCCCACGTGGGCATACCCCTTCGCGCCACCGGCACCCAGCGCGAGCCCCAGCTTTGTGCGGGTGAGGTGGCGCGCCAGCCATGCCGCGTCGGCGGGGGGAATGCCGATGCCGGCCAGGGGGGTGGTACCGGCTCCGTTTGCGGTGAGCCCGGGGCTGTCGCTGATGGTGGACGTGGCGCTGCCCCCGGGGGCCTGCTCGGCGCCGTCCGCTCGCCGACAGGTGCGCACCACGCGGATCGGCGCGCCCGCCGGCCACTCGCGGCTGGCCGCGGCTGCCTCCTCGCCGATCAACACCGTCTCCACCTGTGCGCCGCCTCCGTTCGACCCCCGCGCGAGCGTGCCCAACCGCTCCGCGTCGCGGGCCGAGCCGACCAGTGCCACCACGCGGTCGACTTCGTCGAGCAACAGCCCCATCGTCTCAGGGTCGAGCTCGCCGGGCAGCAGCACCGTCGCGTGCTCGTCGGTGAGGTCATCGGCGGTGGTCAGAGTCCCGGCGAACGACAGCCGCCGGTCCAGCCAGATCACCGGACGGGGGCTCACGCGCTTGGCGAGCTCGGCGACGCGTGTCGCCGTCGCGGCTAGCGCCGGGCCGCTGAGCAGCGCCACCGTCTCGCCCCGCTCGTGCTCGACGCGACGCGCGTTGGCGATCACCAGGCGCTCGCTCTGGATGCGGATCAGGTTGACGAGGATCGCTGGGTAGCGCTGCGCGAGCGCGAGGAAGCGCTCGCCGTCCAGCTCCATCGCCGAGGTGGGGAGGGCGGCGAGCACGGTGGCCGTGCGCGGCTCGCCGGTGACGGCGCCCTGGGCGCCGACCACGTCACCCTTGCGCTGGCGGGCGACCACCTCGCCGGCGGCTGCGTCGGCGTGCCCGGCGAGGATGTGCACGAGGCCGCCGGTGATCAGCCACAACCGATCGCTGGCCTCACCGGCGGCGCAGATCTGCTCGCCGGCGGCGAACTCCCGCGGGCGCATCTGCTCGGCGACGGCTTGCAGCTCCTCGTCGGCCAGCCCTGCGAACAGCGCGCTGGGGGGGAGTGGTGGCATTGTGTGGGGCGGCATTACCATGGCTCCGCTGCGTGGGGTTGAGAGCTGCCGGCCGGCTCGCGTAGGTCGGGGTTACGGGAGGCGTGCATCATTGGATCCCCGCCTCGTGGCTCTGGAGGCTGCGCGCCAGCTCGCGCCGATCGGGCTTGCCGGAGGCCAGCAGCGGCAGCTCGGGCAGCACGCTGACGCCGTAGGGCACCTTGTAGCCGGCGATTCCCGCGCGCGCGAAGCTGACCACGTCGCGCCCGGCGAGTGTCGGTCTCGGGGCTCGGCACGACGAACGCGTGCAGTGTTTCGCCCATCGCCGCGTGCGGTACGCCGATCACGCTTGCCTGGCCGATGCCTGGATGCGTCAGCAGGAAGCTCTCGACCTCGGCGGGGAACACGTTGAAGCCGCCCACCTGTACCACTTCCTTGGCCCGTCCGGCGATCGTGAGGTTTCCGGCGGCGTCGATCTCGCCGAGATCACCGGTACGGAACCACTCGCCGTCGAACGCCTCGTCCTGCTCACACGGCCGGCCGTGGTAGCCGGCGGTAACGTAGGGGCCACGCACCTCGATCTCGCTGCCGCTCACCACCCGGAACTCATAGCCCGGGAGTGGGCGTAGCCCACGTGTGATAGCGGACCTCGGGGGTATCCTCGGGATGGCAGCTGCTCGCGGCGCCGATCTCTGTCATGCCGTACATGTTGAGCACGCGCGCTTCGCGGCGGTCGAGCTCCTCCAGTACCTTCGGCGGGCACGAGGATCCAGCCGTGAACCCGCTCTTCAACGGCAACTCGGCGCTCGTCTTCAGCAGCCGCGCAAACAGCGACGGCGAGCCGTGTACCACCCGTGCGCCGTGCCGCTGCGCCGCCTGCACGAGCGGCTGCAGCGAGGTCGTCGAGTCGACCAGCACCGCCTTGCCGCCGGCCGCCAGGCAGCACAGTAGGCACCCCAGTCCGAACGCATGCGAGCCGGGGACGACCAGTACGCACGCTCCCTGCGCCTCCTCGCCCAGCAGCTCGGCGAGCTGTTGCCCCTCGGCCACCCCCAGCGCGTGGGACATCAGCGCGCCCTTCGGCTCACCGGTCGTGCCCGACGTATACATGATCGCCGCCACCTCCTGGTGCAGCGGCTCCACACTCTCGGTCGCCGGCCACCGCAGCTCCTGGCGAGCCTCGCCGAACTCGTCGACGACGATGGCGTCCGACAGCGTCCCGATCTGCTCCCCGAGCGCGTGCAGCTCCTGCGCGAGTGAGAATCCTCCGTGCGCGGCGAGCGAGATCGCGGCCGAGGGCTGTGCGTCGGCGAACACCCGCCGCAGCTCGAAGCTGCGCAGGCGGGCGCTCAATGGGACGACGGTCGCACCAGCGCGCCACGCGCCGAACAGGGCGACCACGAGCGCGGGCACGTTGGCGGCGATCACCGCGACGCGCTCGCCGGCGCGCTCGCCCAGCCGCGACGCCAGCCGGTCGGCCGCCTCGTGCAGCTCACGGTAGGTGAGCTCCGCGTCGCCATACGCTAGCGCCGGGCGGTCTGGGCTCTGCGAAACAATCGCCTCCAGCAGCGCGTCGATCCTTGGTGGTTGGGGCATGAGCAGGGTGTCCCCGGTGGTCGCTTGCGGTTCAGCTCATGCGCCGAAGCACGAGCGCGCTGTTGAAGCCACCGAAGCCGCGTGCGTTGACGAGGATCGTCGAGAGCTCCCCGCTGCGCTCCGAGCCCCTGACGTAGTCCAGCTCGCCGTTAGCGGGCTCGTCGAGGTTGACGATCGGGGGCAGCGCGCCGTCGCGCATCGCCAGTAGCGCCGCCGCCGCGTCCAGCGAGGCGCCGCCCGCGTACATGCGTCCGACACCGCTTTTCGGCGCGATCACAGGCACATTGCCGGCGTGCTCGCCGAACACCGCTTCGATCGCCTCCACCTCCAGCGCGTCGATCTCGGGCACGCCGAAGGCGTCCGCGACCACGGCGTCCACGTCGGCGGGCCCGATCCCGGCGTTCTTCAATGCGACCGACATCGCCCGCGCGGATTGCGTGGGGTCCGGCGCCGGCTTGCCCCAGTGGTGGGCGTCGTTGGTGGCGCCGTAGCCGACGATCTCGCCGTAGATCTGCGGGGCTTTGCGCTTTTGCGCGCTCTCCAGGCTCTCGACCAGCAGGATCGCGCCGCCCTCACCGGGGACATACCCGTTGGCGCGCGCGTCGAAAGGGCGGTAGGCCGCGTCCGGGTCCTGCGCGGTGCTGAGGAATCCGGTGCCGAGCTGACAGGTGATCGCGTATGGGCCGATCGGCGCCTCCACGCCGCCGCTGAGGGCGGTCTCCACGCCGCGACGGATCGTGCGCCGCGAGTGCGCCAGCGCCTCCAGGCCGCCGGCGCCCTCCGCGAGCACCACGCCGGAGGGGCCCTTCATCCCGTGCTTGATCGAGATCTGCCCGGTGGTGGCGGCGTAGAACCAGGCGATTGACTGGTAGGCGCCGACGAACACCGGACCCTTCTCCCACAACGCCTGGATTTCGCGCTGCCCAAACTCGTTGCCGCCCGAGGAGCTGGCGGTGATCACGCTCATCGAGTAGGGGTCGTGCTCGCTCGGGACGAATTGCGCGTCGTCGAGCGCCTCCTGGGCGGCCGCGAGCGCCATCCACGTCCAGCGGTCGGTCTGCTTGATCAGCCGCTGGTCGATGTGGTCCTCGGGATCGAAGTCCTTGACTTCGCCAGCCAGCGTCACCGGGTAGCGCGAGGGGTCAAAGCGCGCGATGCGCTCGATGCCGCTACTGCCGGTACGCGTGGCCTGCCACCACGACTCGCGGTCCTGGCCGGTGGGGGCGACGACGCCGATGCCGGTGATCACGGCGCGCCTGGCGGGGGAGGGGATCGTGGGGCTCATCGCTTACAGCCCCGCGTTGCGACGCTCGCCGGGAACCGAGAAGATCATCGCCGACTGAAAGCCGCCAAACCCGCTGCCGGTCGAGAGCGCCACGTCGATCTGCTTGCGCACCGCGACTTTGGGCGTGTAGTTGAGATCACACTCGGGGTCGGGGTTCTCCCAGTTGGCGGTCGGCGGCACCACGCCGCGGTCGATCGCCAACGCGCAGGTCGCCATCTCGATCGCGCCGATTCCCCCGAGCGAGTGGCCGACCATCGACTTGATCGAGCTGATCGGCACGTTGTAGGCATGGTCGCCAAGCGACTTCTTATACGCCGAGGTCTCGTGGCGGTCGTTCTGCTTGGTGCCCGATCCGTGGGCGTTGATGTAGTCGATGTCCTCGGGCTTCGTCGCACCCTGCGCCATCGCGTCGATGATCGCCTCGGTCATCTCGCTCGCGTCGGGCTTCAGCCCGGTCATGTGGAAGGCGTTGCCGCGGCTGGCAAACCCGGTGACCTCGCAGTAGATGTGGGCGCCGCGCGCCAGCGCGCTTCCCATCTCCTCGAGGATCAGCACCGCGCCACCCTCGCCCATCACGAACCCGTCGCGGTCGCGGTCGAACGGGCGCGAAGCGTGCTCGGCGTCGTCGTTGCGCCGCGACGTCGCCTTGATCGGATCAAAGCACGCCATCGAGATCGGAGAGATGCCCGACTCCGCGGCGCCCGCGATCACGATGTCGGCCTCGTCGTCCTGGATCATCTGGTGGCCGTACCCGATCGCGTCGATCCCCGAGGTGCAGCCGGTGGAGACGACGACCGAGGGGCCGTGCGCGCCGAACTTCAACGCCACCTCGCTTGCCAGGCTGCTTGGAATCAGCCCCTGGTAGAGGAACGGGGGGGCATAGTCGGGGTCCACCAGCCACTCTTGGCCGTGGTTGGACACCGCCACATAGCCGTCCTCCAGCACCATCGTGCCGCCGACCGCCGAGCCGAGGCTGACACCGGTGCGATCGAGGTCGATCTGCTCGGCGTCCAGCGCGCTGTCGGTCATCGCCTCGATCGCGGCGGCCACGGCGAACTGGATGTAGCGGTCCATGCGACGCTTCTCGTGCTCGCTGAGGCCGGCCGCCAGTGGGTCGAAATCGCACTCGGCGGCGATCTGCGAGCGAAAGCCTGAAGCATCGAAGAACGTGATCCGCCGCGTCGCGGTGCGCCCCGCCGTGATCGCCTCCCAGAAGGTGTCTCGCGTGCTGCCGCCTGGCGCCACCACGCCCACTCCGGTCACAGCCGTCCTGCGTAGCGTCCCCCCGTTGTCGCTCATCTCGCCTCTACTCCGTGTCCACGTGGCCGGCGTCGGGGCGGGGCGCGAGCGGCCCGAGATGGAAGACGATGAAGGCATCCTCCTCGCCGTCGTTGACCAGGCGATGGCGCACGTTGAGCGGGATCAGCAGCGCGTCGCGCGCGCCGAGGCGATGGGACTCGCCGTCCAGCTGCGCGTCGAGGCCGCCGCTGACGACGAAGATGAACTCCTCCGAGTAAGGGTGGTAGTGCTCGCTGATCCGTTCGCCCGGGCCGATCGTCGCCACGCCCATGAAGCCAGAGGTCGATCCTGCTGTCTTGGGGCTCAGCAGGGTGCGCACGTCGCCGCCGCGCCGCGTGTCGGCCGGCATCTCGTCCACCTTGCGGATCTGCGGCTCGCCGGCGGGCTCGGATGACTGCTCTTCGGACATGATGAGCTTTCCCTCGTCTCTTGTTGGGGTGGTGAGCGAACCCGGGAATCTATCCGACAGTGGTTATGCTTGCGCTGCGCTGGTGAGCCGGGAGATCAGGAGGATCGGGTTGGAAGTCGGACCGATGTCATCGATCGACGTGATCGCCTCCACCTTGGGCGAGGATCAGCCCCACCTTGGCGAGATGAGCTCGCCCGACGGAGCGCTCACGCTGCTCTTCTGCGACATCGAGGACGCGGCCGCGATCGGCGCGGAGCTGGGGCCCGAGCGCTTCGCCGAGCTGCTGGCCGACCATCGCTTGATCGTCGAGCGCGTGATCGCCCACCACGGGGGCACGGTCGTCAAGGCGATCGACGACGGCTTCATGGTCGCCTTCGACAGCGCCCACGCGGCGCTGCGCTGCGCGCTGGACCTGCAGAGCGCGCTCGCCGACAGCACCATCCCGGGGGAGAGCGCCCGCTGTGTCTGCGCATCGGGCTGCACACCGGCTTCGTGATCCTCAATGAAGAGGAGATGTATGGGCGCAACGTGGTGCTCGGCGCCCGCGTCGCCGGCTGCGCGCGCGGTGGCGAGATCATCGTCTCCTCGACGCTCAAGGAGTACACCGAAACCGATCCTAGCTTCCGCTTCGAAGCGCGTGGCGAGCACCGCTTCAAAGGGGTGCTCGGCGAACACCACGTGTTCGCCGTCGTCCGCTGAGCCTGTGGCAAAGAGCATCTACATCACCGCGATGGGCCCGCACAGCGGCAAGTCCGTTGTCGCGCTCGGCTTCACCGAGATGCTCGCGGCACGCCTGCAGCGGGTCGGCTTCTTCCGCCCCGTGATCCGCAGCGCGAGCGATCCCGACCCGCAGATCGAGCTGATGCGCGCGCGCTACCAGCTGCCGTTCGAGTATGCCGAGATGCACGGCCCCACTGCCGAGGAGGTGACGGGGCTGACCGCCCACGGCGCACACGAGGAGATCGAGAAGCGGGTGCTCGCCGCCTATCGGGAGCTGGCAGGACGCTGCGACTTCGTTGTGTGCGAGGGCACCGACTTCGTTGGCGCCACCCCGGCGCTCGACTTCGACCTCAACGCCAACCTCGCCAATCAGCTCGGCTGTCCCGTGCTGGTCGTCGTCAACGGTGCGGCCGGCGGCGACGTCGTCGAGGAGGTGCAGCTGGCGCGCGAGGTGCTGCAGCGCGGTGGCTGCGAGCTATTCGGCGTGATCGTCAACCGCGTGGCTCCCGACGCGGTGCGCGAGGTCGAGCTGCGGCTCGCCCCGCACACTGGCCAGGAGTGGGTGTATGTGATGCCCGAGCACGCCGAGCTCGCCTACCCGAGCGTTGGCGAGGTGCAGGTAGCGCTCGGCGCCCGTCCCGTGCTGGGGGTCGATGGCCAACTCGACCGCGCCGTGCGCGAAGTGCGCGTGGCGGCGATGAGCGCCGAGCACTTCATTGAGGACCTCGTCGATGGCACCCTCGTGGTGGTGCCGGCCGATCGCTCGGACATCGTCGTGGCCTGTCTCGCCTCGACGCTCTCACCCTCCTTCCCCGCGGTCTCCGGGCTGCTGCTGACGGGCGGCTACGCGCTCTCGCAGACGCTATGCGGGTTGCTGGAGACCGCGCCCTTCCCGGTGTTGGAGATCGACGCGCGCACGCACGTCGCCGCGGCAGCGATCGCCAGTGTGCGACCGGTGCTGCGGGCCGGCAACGAGCGTCGGATCGCCACCGCGCTCGGCCTCTTCGAGCGCAGCGTCGACAAGGTCGAGCTGCAGATGCGCTTCACGGTCGAGCGCCCGGCGCGGATGACCCCGAGCATGTTCGAGTACGAGCTGATCGAGCGTGCCAAGGCGGCGCGCCGGCAGATCGTGCTGCCCGAGGGCGAGGACGAGCGCGTGCTGCGGGCGGCCGACATTCTGCTGCGTCGCGGCGTGGTCGCCCTGACGGTGCTCGGCGACCCTGATGCGGTACGCGGCCGCGCGGCCGCGCTCGGCCTCGACCTGGACGGCGCGAGGATCCTCGACCCCCTCCACGCGCCCGAGCGCGAGCGCTACGCCGCGGTCTATCACGAGCTGCGCCAACACAAGGGCATCACCGAGGCGCTCGCCTTCGACACGCTCGGCGACCCCACCTACTTCGGGACGATGATGGTCCACTTGGGCGATGTGGATGGGATGGTCTCCGGGGCCGCCCACACCACCGGTGACACGATCCGCCCGGCGTTCGAGTTCATCAAGTCCCGCCCCGGTGTGTCGGTCGTATCAAGCGTCTTCTTCATGTGCCTCGCCGACCGCGTGCTGGTGTACGGCGACTGCGCCGTCAACCCCAAGCCCGACAGCGCTCAGCTCGCCGACATCGCGATCTCCTCCGCCGACACCGCGGCGGCGTTCGGCATCGCCCCGCGGATCGCGATGCTCTCCTACGCCACCGGCGACTCCGCCAAGGGGGCGCAGGTCGATGCGGTGCGCGAGGCCACCGAGACCGTGCGGCGGCTGCGGGGGGATCTCAAGATTGACGGGCCGATTCAGTACGACGCCGCCGTCGATGCGGGCGTCGCCAAGCTGAAGCTGCCCGACAGCGAGGTGGCGGGGGCAGCAACGGTCTTCATCTTCCCCGACCTCGACACCGGCAACGTCGCCTACAAGGCGGTCCAGCGCTCCTCGGGCGCGGTGGCGATCGGCCCCGTGCTGCAGGGCCTGCGCCGGCCGGTGAACGATCTCAGCCGCGGCTGCTCGGTCACGGACATCGTGAACACCGTGGCGATCACCGCGATTCAGGCGCAGGAGAACGGCTGAGGGCGCGGAATACCCGCGAGGGAGTGGTTTCGAGCTCCTCTGCTTGATGCGTTATGATGCTATGTCATGGAGCGTCGACGCAGGGCACCCCGCCGCGAAGGACACAGGACCACTCTCACTGTGCCCCACTCGGTCATGGACGCCGCGGACCGACTGGCACGTGAGCTGGGCACGACCGCAAACGACGCGATCGTGCGTCTCGCGGAGGAGGGGGCCTCGGCCCGCGAGCGCCGCGAGCGGATCGCAGCGCTCGCATCCGAGCGGCGAGCGGCGGTTGAGCACGTCAGCCTCGACAAAGCACTGACGTTCCCCTCGGCAGATGACTTCCGTGACGCGATGCTCGCCGGCCGCCGCGATCCCTGATGGGGGCGTGGGATACGACTCTCGTCTCCCGGCTCTACCCGGGCGGGACGCTGGAGCGGCACATGCTGGAATGCGCCCATGCGGGCGAGCCGGTTGCAATTACGGCGCCCACCGTGATGGAGGTTGTCCAAGGCATCCAGGCCACGGCGGCCCGCAAGCCGCACATCGCGCCGGCGCTGGCGTGGTTCGTCCGCCTCGTCGCAAGCGATCTGGTCGAGATCCTGGCGCTGGACAGGCCCGCGGCCATCGTCGCCGGGCGGCTTCGCGCGACACATCCAACACCACCCACCGGGACGCGGCGAAAGGGCGTCAAGCCAGAGCAGCGCGCCGGCTGGGTCCTGGACATCCAGATCGCCGCCTGCGTCTGGACTCACGGCCGCGAGATCGCCACAGAGAACCTTCGCGACTTCGAAGTCCTACGCGACCTCATCGCACAGATCTACCCCGATACCCTGCCGCTTGTCGTAACCCCGGCGGCGGGCTGAAAATCACTCGATCCGGTAGGTGCGCTCCTGCTCCCACAGCAGCTGCCAGAACTTCTGTGGCATCGCTGACAGGACGCGCTCGCGCATGAAAAGGCCCACCGGGTGCTTCACGTGCGAGAGTTTCGCCAGTTTCGCCGAGCGGTCGACGATCTGGCTGGTGCGCGGGATGCGCTTGCGCTCGTAGCAGTCGAGCGCCGCCTGCATCGCGCCCGGGGCGGCGAGGCTGCCCACGGCTGAGAGCTCACGCCCGAGCACCACGCCGTCCTCGATCGCCATGCCCGCCCCCTGGCCCAGCGTCGGCGTCGTCGGGTGGGCCGCATCGCCGAGCAGCGTCACGCGCCCATTGCGCCAGCGCTTGAGCGGCTTGCGGTCGTACAGGTCCTGGCGGTACAGCTGCTCCTCGGGGGTCGCTTCGATCACCTGCTGCACCTCCGCGGGCCAGCCCTCGAACGTGTTCAGCAGATCCTGCCTGCGGCCGATCGGTGGGTCGATCGCGCCCTCGGGGCGGATCTGGCTGCCCCACCAGAACAGCCGCTCATCGACCGGGTACATCCCGAAGATCGACGCCGGGCCGTACACCTGCTGGGCGAAGTTGCGCCCCAGGGATTTGTGCTCGTACTCGGGCAGCGCCCGCCACACGGTCGCGCCCGAGTAGCGTGGCGTGCCGTCGCCGATCAGCTTCGCGCGGATGATCGATTCCAGCCCGTCCGCCGCCACCAGCGCCGCGCCGCGCTCCTCGTGGCCATCCGCGAACAGGGCGGTCACGCCGTCCGGATCCTGGTTGAAGCCGACGCACTCCATGCCGCAGTGGACGATGCCGAGGTCGCCGACGGCCCGCGCGAGTATCTCGAGCAGCTCGCCGCGATGCACCGCCACGACCTCGCCGTGCCACGGCACGGCGGCCATTGTGTGCCCGTCTCGCCACGAGAGCAGCCGCAGCGCCTCGAAGCCGGGCCCCGAGATCTTGCGCAGCTCCTCGCGCAGCCCCAGCATCGACAGCGCCTGCGCTGCCACGCGCTGGATCCCCACGCCCGTGCCCAGCTCCCTGAGCTCCGGCTGGCGCTCGAACACCTCGACGGGGACGCCGCCGGCTTTCAGCGCGGCCGCGGCCGTTAGGCCGCCGATTCCGCCGCCGATCACCAGTACGCGGTTGGAGTCCTGCATCGCCCGAGGACTCTACTTGCTGCGGTTTGTGGGCGGGGATTCGGCGAGGGCGCGGGTGGCTCCGGGCGGGGTGTGCGCCATGAGTGCCCGCAGTCTGATTCAATTGGGCTGTGCGTTGTTCTCAGTTGGGGGGGAAGATTGGCATTCCAGCAGGTGCGGCGCGCCTGTTCGTGCGCGCTCTGCTGGTGGCTGTGGCGATGCCCCTCGCGATCGGCTTCGGGCCGGCGGTCGCCTCCGCCGGCGCCGCGCCGGAAAAAACCGACGTCATGTTCATCTTCGACACGAGCGGCTCGATGGGCACCGTCCTCCAGGAAGCCAAAGAAGGGATCAAGAAAGTCATCGAAGAAACGCGCACCACGCTAGGTCCGAACACGGCCTACGGGGTCGCGAACGTCGAAGACGTGCCCGGCTACGTGAGCGGCGACACGGAATTCTCGCCCCAGAGCGAAGAATATTACGAAACGAGCGCCGAAAAGCCGTGGCATCTGTGGCAGCCGGTGACGACGGAAGTCCCCAAAGTCGAAGAAGCGATCGAAAAGCTCTCTGGCTCCGAAGGGGTCGCGCACGGCGGTGGCGACGGGCCCGAAGCGTACGGGCGCGCGCTGTGGGAGACCGATACGAACCCGCAGGTCGGCTGGCGCGAAGGGGCACGCCACGAGATTGTGCTGATCGCCGACAACGTTCCGCACACGCCGAACGTCAACGAAGGCATTCCGCCGGAATTCGCACTTACCGAACCGTCCAATGACGGCGTGGCGGCGTGGCCGAACACCGGGGAAGAACCGGGCGGCAGATTCGGGATCGCCGGCACGCAGTGGGTTTCGGGCGACTCGCTCGAGTTCCACAAAACTCTTGAAATGCTCGATGTGGACGGTAAGCCGCTGGCGATGGTCGACTACTTCCACACCGGCGAGGAAGAAAGCGCGAACTACATCCACTACTGGGAATACTGGGCCAAACAGACCGGCGGGGAAGCGCTCCAGGCCAATGAAGGCGGCAAAGAAGAATTCTCCGCCAAGCTAGTGAAATCATCAAAGAAACGACCGGCAAATCGCTGCCGCCGTGCCCCACGGGCGATGAGCCGCGCGTTGGCGAAGGAGCATGCGTCAAAGCGCCTCCGCCGGCGCCGCCGACGCTCGTTGCGATCTCGCCGCCGACCATCCTCTCGACGACCAGCGCGAGCTTCACGGCGACGGTGAACCCGGGCGGCCTCGAAACAGAGGTTCACTTCGAATACGGGCCGGTCCTCGGCGGGGCGACGGCGGCCAGCACGGCGACGATCACCTACGGCTCGGTGACGCCCGACCAGTCGGCGGGCTCGGGCTACGCCAACCAGACGGTAACCGCGACGGTGACCGGCCTGCTGCCCAACGTCACGTACAACTGGCGGGCAGTGGCCACCAACAGCGCGGGCAGCACGGTGGGCGCCAATCAGACCCTCCAAACACCGGCCGATCCGCCGCCGCCACCGCCGGTACTCGGCAAGTCCGTGAACGTGACACCTGTGTCGGGGATCGTCTACGTCGAGTTGCCGCCCGGCGCCACGCTGGCATCCGCTGCGTCGCTCTCACCGTTCTCATCCTTCGCGCCAGGGGCGCAGGCGGTCGAGGCACTCACGAAGGGGCAGGCATTCATACCGTTGACCGAGGCGCGTCAGATTCCGGTGGGGTCGGTTCTCGAAACGACTGGCGGCGTCGTGGGCATCACCACGGCCACCACCGCGTCGCGGAAGGGCAAGCTGCAGTCAGGCGACTTCGGAGCTGGGATCTTCAAGCTGCTGCAGAACCGCAAGCAGAAGGGCCTAACTGACCTCGACATTATTGACAACCACAGCGCCAGTCAGGTGTGCACGTCGGTCGGCAAGAAGGTCAAGGGCAAGGCCTACGCGGCCAAGCTCAGCTCGAAAACCCTCGGCCGCGTCAACGCCAGCGGGCACGGGCGCTTCTCCGTGCGGGGGCAGTACAGCGCGGCGACCGTGCGGGGGACCGTCTGGAACGTAGGTAACCGCTGCGAAGGCACATTCACGCACGTCACGCGCGGGGTAGTCTCAGTCCGCGACTTCGTGCGCCGCAAGACGATCACGCTCTTCACCGGTCAGTCCTACCTCGCCAAAGCACCCCGGCGTCGACGCTAGGCCGCCTGCGATGCGGTCCGGCCTCGCCTCACGCCTACGTTCGTACCCCCGTTGGGCGGTGTCCGGGGCCACGGTGCTGGTCGCGCTGGCGGCAACCTTCGCGCTCGCCGCGTCGGCGTGGGCGGTGACTTACACCGTTGGAAAGACCAGTGACACACCGCGCTATGAAACGTGCTCGGAACCGGCCTCCGGCAACTGCTCGTTGCGGCAGCTGATCGAATACGAGGACGAACGGCCGGAAGCGCCCAACCCCGCTGACGTGATCGTCGTCCCGAGCGGCAAATACGAACTGCTCTACGGCACGCTCAGAGTTGAAAAGTCGCTCGCGATCGTGGGTGCCGGGGCGCGCACCACGCTTGTGGACATAGCCCCGGACGGATACCACGAACGTGTGTTCAGCACCACAAGTCCTGGGGAAAGCGGAGTCGCCATCTTCGGGCTCAAGATCGCAGGCGGCACCGGCGTCGGCGACGAAGCCTACGCCAGCTTCGGCGGTGACATTCGCAACACGGGTTCGTTGCTCCTCAGCGAAGACTGGATCACCGAAGGCAGCGCCGCCGCGGGCGGTGGGATCGCCAACGCCGAAGGCACGCTGGTACTCGAACGCTCGCTCGTGTCGGCCAACCACGCCACCACCGAACAGGATGGAGAAGGGGGCGAAGGAGGCGGAATCGAGAACTACGGATCCAGGGAATGCATCACTGCGTGCGGCCCCGGCAAGAAAGCAGTCCTCGCCGTCAAGGACTCCACGATCGCCGACAACGAAGCCCCCCTGGGCGCCGGCGTCTTCAGCGGGACCGAAGACGGAGTCGCCGATGAAAACGGGGTCTCGATCATCGACTCGACGATCGCCTACAACCACTCGACGGGCGAACCCGGCGCGGGGTTGCTTGTCCACGAGGGCGCGATCGACGTGGTGGGCTCGATCGTGGCCGACGACAGCGCAACGACCGCTGGAGTCACGGCCGACACCAACTGCGCGGCCGAGAGCCCGGCGAAGATCGTTTCGCTCGGCTACAACATCGAGACGGGGACCGACTGCGGCTTCACAGCTATCGGGGACAAACAGAGCACCGCTCCCGACTTCAGTTCCACGACGCCGCAGGACAACGGCGGCAACACCAACACCCTCGCCCCCGAGCCCACCAGCCCCGCGGTCAACGCGATCCCCACGAGCTTCGAGTTCTGCGAAGATCTCGACCAGCGCGGCGTCACCCGACCGCAGGGTGCCGGCTGCGACATCGGCGCGGTCGAGCTCGCTGACGAAACCGTGACGTGTGGTCTCCCGTGCGAAGCGCCGAAAGAAGCGCCCAAAGCACCCCCTCCCGCGCCGCCGACGCTCGCAACGTCATCACCCCCGACCGTCATAACGACGACTAGCGCGGCATTCACGGCGACGGTGAATCCGGACGGCCTGGAAACAGAGGTGCACTTCGAATACGGACCGGTACTTGGCGGCGCGAATGCGGCCAGCACAGGCACGATCACCTACGGCTCGGTGACGCCGGATCAATCAGCAGGCTCGGACTTCACAAACCACACCATCACGACAACGGTCACCGGCCTGCTCCCAAACGTCACATACAACGTGCGCGCCGTGGCCACCAACAGCGCCGGCGGCGCGACGGGCCCCAATCAGACCCTTGTGACGCCGGCCGACCCCCCGCCGCCACCGCCGGTGCTCGGCAAGTCCGTGAACGTGACGCCGGTGTCGGGGATCGTCTACATAAAGTTGCCGCCGGGCGCCACCTTGGCCTCAGCGGCATCGCTCTCGGCGTTCTCGCCGTTCACGCTGGGAGCGCAGGCACTCGAGGCGCTCACGAAGGGGCAGACGTTCATACCGTTGACCGAGGCGCGCCAGATTCCCGTCGGGTCGGTTCTCGAAACGACTGGCGGCGTTGTGGGTATCACGACGGCTACCACTGCGTCCAAGAAGGGCAAACAGCAGACTGGGGACTTTGGCGGAGGGATTTTCAAGCTGCTGCAGAATCGCAAGCAGAAAGGTTTGACCGACCTGGACATAATCGACAACCACAGCGCAAACCAGGTGTGCGCCACGGTCGGCAAGAAGGGGAGGGCGCTCGCGGCCAAACTGAGCTCGAAAACGCTCGGCCGGGTCAACGCCAGCGGCCACGGGCACTTCGCCGTACGGGGTCAGTACAGCGCGGCGACCGTGCGGGGGACCGTTTGGAGCGTGGCCAACCGCTGCGAAGGAACGCTCACACACGTCGTGCGTGGCGTCGTCTCGGTCCGCGACTTCCGCCGCCGCAAGACGATCACGCTATTCACCGGGGAGTCCTACCTCGCCCGGGGCCCGGTCAAACGCGGCTGATCGGCCCCGGCTCGGCCCAATTCACGTCGGCCCGCGGCCGGGGGCGGTTTATGTCGTGCGTGGATCGTGTCCGCCGGGTTGTCGCCGACAATGGCGGGATGCCTCGCCTGGCCACGTTCTACGGGATCGTCATCTGGATGTACCGCCCCGATCATCCTCCGCCGCACTTCCATGCTCAGTACGGGGATGAGGTCGCCCAAATCGAGCTCGCCACGCTGCAGGTTCTCAACGGGTCGCTTCCACCGCGTGCGCTGCGACTCGTCCGTGCATGGGCACGCCTTCATACTGAAGAGCTCGCTGATAACTGGATGCGCGCTCAAGAACTGGAGCCTCTGGCGCCGATCGAGCCGCTGCCCTAGCATGAAGGAATGATGCTACGAGTCACCAATGTCGAGCCGTTGGATGGCCACCGCCTTCGAGTCGCGTTCAACGATGGCGTCGAGCGGGACGTTGATTGTGCCTTCTTGCTTCACGGGACGCTTGGAGAGGCCCTACGCGATCCTGAGTACTTCCGTCAGGTCAGGGTCGATCAAGAAGCGCGGACGGTGGTCTGGCCCAACGGTCTCGATCCCGCGCCGGAGCTTCTACACGGCGACAGCGAGCCAGCGATCCCCGAGAGGATGCGCTCCCAAGCGGCCGTGGCGGGCCGGGCCGCGTAGCACGTTTCCGAAGATGGGGCGACTCGTCCGGTTGGGTCTTGGTGCGCGGCCGGCGACTCCTCACGCCGGCACGATTCGCCCCCGACGTGCCCCGAGGCTGGGCATCGCCTCGCTGTCGGCTTCGATCGCAGAGACGACTAGCTCGGCGAACAAAGCGGCGCGCTCGGCGTCGTCGGGGCCGTAGTGGCCGCCGTCGCGGCGGTCGAGCAAAGACAGCACTCCGATCGGGCGCCCCAGGCGGATCAACGGGACGACCAGCATCGTGTAGGGGACGTGGCCGGTGCCGGCGGCGATGCGGGAGGCGAAGCGGGGGTCGGTGCGACAGTCGGGGACCGCCAGCGGCTGCCCGTTTTCGACGACGCTGCCGGCGAGTCCGTGCCCGGGAGGCAGGCGCACGCCCACGATCTCCCGCGCTCCCGCGCCCCAGGCAGACTGGTAGACCAGCTCGCGGGTGTTCGCGTCGGTCAGCGCGATCGAGGAGGCCGCGGCCCCGAACACGCCGGCGGCTGTGCGCGCGATCCCCTCCATCAGGCTGCGCCGCGCGGCGGGCGCCTCGATCGAGAGCGTCAGCGACCCGCCGATCGTGGGCTGTGCGTGACCGCGGGGCTGGGTGTGGCTGCCCAGCGCGCGGGCGAAGGCTGAGACCGAGGCGACGCGCCGTTCGGGAATCATCTCCAGGCCGGCCTTGACCGCGTCGGCGATCTCGGGGGGAACGTCGGGGGCGAGCTCGCGCAGCTGGGTCGGGCTGGCGTACACCGGCGGTTTGCCGACGATCAGCGTCCACAGCGTGGCGGCCAGACCAAAGACATCGCTGCGCGGTGAGACCGAGCCGCCGGCGAACACCTCGGGAGCCATGTAACGGGGGGTGCCGACTCCGACTGTGCCTTCGTCCTCTTCCTCGTCCTGGAGCAGGCGGGCGATCCCGAAGTCGACCAGCACGATCCCGTCCTCGCCGAGGATCAGGTTGTGGGGCTTGACGTCGCGGTGCACGATCTGCTGGTCGTGCACGTACTCGAGTGCCTCGCAGCTCTCGCGGGCATAGTCCAACGCCTGCTCCAGCGGAAGCCCCGGATTGCCCTTCTGCGCTAGCAGGGAGTGCAGATCGGTGCCCTCCACCAGTTCCATCACCAGGTACTGGCCCCGCTCGTCGGAGAAGTGGTCGGTGACCTCGACCACGCGCGGGTGGCGCAGCAGCGACAGCAGCTGGGCCTCGACCTCGAAGCGCTCGGCGTGGCGGGTGTTGTTGACGTGCTTGATCGCCACGGACTCACCGCTGCTGGTGTCCTGCCCGCGGTAGACAGCGCCCATCGCGCCGCTAGAGATCGGCTCGCCAACGGCGTAGCGGTCTGCCAGCAAGAGCCCCCGCGGCAGGACGAAGCGCGACTGGTCCTCCATCTTGAGAGCCAGCGTAACGCAGGCTCCGGCCTCTGCCCTCCTTCCATGCGCCACGTAAGCGCAATGGCATGGTCGGCGACCGGCAACTCGGATAGCGTTCTAGGCGGGTGACGCGATGAAACGCAAGCGCAGGCGCGCCGGGGCGGCGCGCACGCGCCAGCTGCGGCGGGTGCTGCTGGCGATCGTAGCGCTGGGCGCCACGGGCCTTGCGATCGTCGCCTACGAGACCAGCCTGCTGCGCTCGCTCGAACTGAGCACGGTCAACACCCGCTTCACGATCCACGGACATCAGACGCCACCGGCGAACATCGTGCTGGTCGAGATCGACGAACGGACCTTCGACGAACTGGACCTGCAATGGCCCTTCCCGCGTCGCGTGCACGCCAAGGTGATCGAAGCGATCGCGCGCGAACACCCAAAGGTAATCGCCTACGACGTGCAGTTCAGCGAGGCGAGCGCCTGCCCACTCTCCACGAAGGGGATCCAGCCGCCGCCGGGCGAGTGCCCGCAGGCCCGCAGCGACGAGACGGCGCTGCTCGAAGCGCTCAACAACGCCCATGGGCGAACGGTAATGACCACCACCGAAACCGAAGGCGATGGGAAGACGAGGTTCCTCGGCAGCGAAGGGAACCCCCTACTGGGCGAAGTGGGGTCGCGGCCGGCCAACGGGCTGCTGCCGACCGATCCGGGCGGCGTGCTGCGACGTGTCAGCTTCTCGGTCGGCGGTCTGAAGACGCTCGCGGTCGCAAGCACCGAAGTCGCTACCGGGCATCGGGTGCGCGCGAGCGAGTTCGACGGGAGCCCCGCTTGGATCGACTACTACGGGCCGGAAAACGGCTTTCGCCGCGTGTCGTTCTCGACGGTCTATACCGGCCACGTGCCGCGCGGCTTCTTCCACGACAAGATCGTGGTTGTCGGCCCCTCGGCGCCGACGCTGCAGGACATCCACCCGACCTCCACCGCCCGGCAGATGCCGGGGGCCGAAGTCCAGGCGAGCGCGATCGCCACCGTGCTACGGGGTCTGCCGCTGCGCTCCTCGGCGGCGTGGCTGGATCTGGCGCTGATCGTGCTGCTGGGCTGCGCCACGCCGCTCGCCACACTGCGGTTTGGTTCGATCGCCACGGTCGGGCTGGCGCTGGCGCTCGCGGCGGCGTTCACGGTGGGCGTGCAGGTCGCGTTCGACAACGGGCACGTCGTGTCGTTCGTCTACCCGCTGGGGGCGCTGATCCTTAGTGGGGCAGGGGCGCTATCGGTGCAGCTCGTGACCGTCGCTTTCGAGCGCGAGCGGGTGCGCGACCTGTTCTCGCGCTTCGTGCCCGAGAACGTCGTCGACGAGGTACTGGCGAGCACGGGTGGGGAACTGCGCCTCGGCGGCGTGCAGCGCGAGGGAACGGTGATGTTCACCGACCTGCGCGGCTTTACCTCGTTTGCGGAAACGCTGACGCCCGACCGCGTGATCGAAGTGCTCAACCGCTACCTGAGCGAGATGAGCGATGCGATCCTCGACCACGGCGGCACGCTGGTCGCGTACATGGGGGACGGGATCATGGCCGTGTTCGGTGCGCCGATCGTGCAGGCCGACCACGCCGATCGTGCGCTCTCCACCGCCCGCGAGATGCTTGCCGTGCGTCTGCCGCGTTTCAATGGATGGCTGCGCGAGCAGGAGCTGGGGCAGGGGTTTCGCATGGGTATCGGCCTGAACTCGGGGCGTGTGATGTCGGGCAACGTCGGCTCCGAGCGGCGCGTCGAGTACACCGCGGTAGGCGACACCACCAACGTCGCGGCGCGCATCGAGCAGCTCACCAAGGGCACGCCCCACCAACTGATGCTCTCGGGGGCCACCAAGGAGTCGCTCACTGAGCAGCCGGAGGATCTAGCGTTCGTCGATGAGATCGAGCTGCGCGGCCGGCGCACGGAGATCGCGATCTGGGCACTCGCTGAGGAGCCCGAGGGGCCGGCGGCATCCCCATCCTCGCCGGCTGACCAGCTGCGGGAGGATCGGCCAGAGCACCTGTCAGCCGACCACTCAGCCGAGGGCCTCTCGCCGGGGCCTGCGGCTGCTGATCAGCCAGAGACCGTGTAGCCGGCCTGGCGCAGGGCCGTGAGCGCGCTCGCCATACGGGAGCCGTCGCTGCCGATCGCCCGCTGTGCCCGCGCGTAGGCCGCTTCGTTCCCGGCGCGCGCTGCCGCGGCAAGGGCGGCGTAGTCGCGACTGAGAGCCGCCAGCGAGGCGGCCAGGCTCGCGTTAGCGCTCTGTACGGCGGGGCTGACGGAGAGCTTCACGAGCGCGCGCGACGCGGTGGTGTAGGCCGCGGCCAGCTGTGCGGCCGCGGCGGCCTGCGCGGCGGCGCTCGACGCGGCGCGCAAGCGGGTGCCGCTGCGGTTGACGGCGCTGTTCAGCGTGCCGAAGGTACTCCCCAGCGCGCTCGCATACTGCTGGCTGGGCGACAGTGCGAACGCGGTCGTACCATTCAGCTTCAGGGTCGCCGCGATCTGGGCGCATTGCGACCCCGACGCGGCGGCAGCGGAGCCCAGGCAGGCGATCGTGACGACGCCGCCCGTCGTGGGCACGGTGTAGAGCGTCAGCGGCGAGGCCAGGCCGCGCACAGAGAGGCCGCTGTAGCGGTAGGCCTCATAGGCGCCGAGCTTCACCGGCGCGGGATGGGGCAGTGTCCCGTTGACGGTAGTGGTGAACGCGGCCGGCAGCAGCGATGGCCCAGAGGCAGCAGCCACCTCGCCCGCAAGGAGGCGCTGGCTAGAGGCGGCCGAGTAGCCGCTGGAGGCGCCGGCGGCTGAGCCGGTACTGAGCGCGAGCGGCTGTGAGATGGTGAGGCCAGGCACCGTGGGGGGGCTCCCGAGCCGCTGCCAGCTGGAAGGGAAGGAGAGTTCGACGTAGCCCGCCGACGCCGAGTCGTTGAAGGCCGTCCCGGAGCTGCCCGAGCTCCCGCCAAGCAACAGGCCGGCGAGGAGTGCGAGCACGGCGGCGGCTGCGAGCACCGGTAGGTATTTCCTGTTGGGAGCGGCGGCTGTGGTGGGTGTACTTCGCGGGGGGACTGTGCCAGGCTGGTCGCGCGCGGGCCGGGCGTCGGCCGCGACAGGCGCGACAGCCGGGGGCTCATGCGCGTCTCCGGGTGTGGGCGCAGCGTCCGGCACTGTCACCGCGGCGCCTGCAAGGCGGGTCGCACCCGGGTCGTCCTTGGCGGCCGTGTGCGGTGCGCGCGTGGGGCTGCCGACGGCGGGTCGCAGCCGGGTCGCGTCGGCGGAGGCGGGCACGGTGGCTTCCGCCGGCGCGGCACCGAGCGCTCGCCGCGCCTGCAGCATCAGCTCGCCGGCCGAGGCCGGCCGGTCCTCAGGCTCCTTCGCCATCCCGCGGGCGATCACCTCGTCCATCGCCGCCGGGATGTCGGTGCGCATCTCCGAGAGACGCGGCGGAGGCTCGGTGAGGTGCGCGAGCAGCGCGCGCTCTTCGGTCGAACGTGCGAACGGAACCTGGCCGGTGAGGCACTCGCAGAGCACGGCGGTGAGCGCGTACACGTCACTGCGACCCGTGGCGCGGCCGCCGCGGGCCTGCTCGGGGGAGATGTAGTCGATCGTGCCCACAAACTGCCCGGTTTCGGTCATCGCTTCATCGTCGTTGCCCTTGGTCAGCCCAAAGTCGGCAAGATAGGCGTGGTCACCAGCGCCGACGAGCACGTTTTGAGGCTTGACGTCGCGGTGAATCAGCCCCTTGGCGTGCGCGGCGTCGAGCGCCTCGGCCACCTGCGTTAGCAGTCGCAGCGCCCGCCGGTCGTCGAGCTGGCGGCGCAGGATCAGATCCTTGAGCGTGGGGCCCTCGACCATGCGCATCGCCAGGAACAGCCGGTTGTCGGTCTCGCCGGCCTCGTACACCGTGACGATGTGGGGGTGGTCGAGGGCGGCCTGCAGCAGGCCCTCGCGGCGGAAGCGCTCGCGGAAGGCGGGATCGGCGCTGAGCTCCGCGGTGAGCAGCTTCAGCGCCACCACCCGCTCCAGCGAGAGCTGGGTGGCGCGGTAGACGGTGCCCATCCCACCTTCGCCGAGCCTGCCGTCGATCCGGTAGCCCGCGACGACCGTCGGGTTGTCGAGCGAGTCCACCAGCGGCCCTTCTAGCCTACGAGCACGGGGCCGCTGCCTTTGCCGCCGCTCGGAGCGGCCGGTTTGGAGGGCGTGCTGGGAGTGGGGGTGGGGGTCGAAGTCGATTCCGGGGTCGTGGCCGGCGTGGGAGTACTCGTCGGCGTGGGCGTGGAAGCCGGAGCAGGGGTGGTTGCATGCGGCGGATGGTGCAGCGCCGGCGGTGTGGCGGGCGCCGCGATCGCGGAGACGTGCACCGGTGTGGTGGACACCACCACCGTGGTGGGCAGCGGCGCTGCCTGTGTGCTGCTGGCGGTCGCCTTGCGTACGCCGAAGCTCGCACCGAACACCACCAGCACGACGATCAGCGCCGCGATCGCCGCGCGCCCACGCGAGGGCTGCGGGGCGGAGCTCATGTGTGGGGCTCGGTCATCAGCGGCGGTAGCGCCCGGTCATTCGCAGCTCTCGGGCTTTTTCGAGCCTGCGGCCAGGCAGCGCTGGACCTTGGTGAAGTTGGCGTGGCCGATCTTGTATTCGATGTAGGCGCCGATCTCGTTCTTGGCGGTCACGTAGATCTTCAGGGCGGAGCCGTTGGGCAGCATCGCCCCGTGTAGCCTGGCGAAGCCGAGTGAGCGGGCGGTCTTGGCCTGGGGACGGCAGCCCCGCGTGCAGCGCACTTCGACGCGGGCCTTCTGCGGAGCGCTGACGGCGAGGTTCACGACGCGAACTCCACCGGCGAGCGGCTGTGCGGTGAGCGTCGCTTCGGCCTGCACGCGCTTGAGCTGAACGACGTAGTCGAACAGGAACTCGAGGTTGCCGCCAGCCGATTCGACCCCGCCGAGCTGGATCGTGTAGGACTTGCCGGCCTGCACGTTGGCGAACAGTTCGCCGGCCGCCGTCGGCTGGTTGACCGCGCACTTGCGCTGTTCGTTTTCGGGCAGCAGCGTCGTGGGGTTGTACGGCATCACCGCCATCACCGTGCCGAAGGAGGCCGAGGTGCGAATCCGCACCAGCCCATTGGCGTTCGGATAGAAGTCGTACCAGATCGTCTTGCCCTCGCTGACGCCGTTGCAGCCGGTCAGCTCGGCGGGGCCGGGCTGCGGGCTGAGGATGTTCGACTGGACCGTGGCCGCCGCCGTGTTGCGTTCGTCGCGCAGGGTTTCCGTACGGTTGAGCGGGGTGCCTGGATGATGCGGGGTGGGCGGTTCGTTGAGGTTGAGCGCATCCAGGTAGTTGTCGTTGATCGGCGCTGCGGCCACCGGTCCCGCCGGTGCCCCGGCGGTGCTCGCCATCGCCGTTGTCGCGCCGATCACCATCAGCATCGTCGAGAGGACAAGCGCGATCGCGCGCCAGGAGCGCCTAAGTGTTGCCCGCATCAAAATACACCTCGCCTCATTGCCTGACAGCATCATAGATCGCCCGGGTACACTCGTGCCGCGCGGAGCTGCGTTCGTGCCCCCGAGCTGAGCCGATCGTGGCGGATCGGCAGCGAGCGTGGCGAAATGCGCCGAGACCTGCAACCCTGCCAACGTGCACAATCACTTTGATGGAGGCCGACCAAGGTGGCGGACGTGAGCGACGAGCCCGAGCACCAGGAGCCGGGGGCGGTGAGCGAGGCACCCGACCCGTTGATCGGCGCCACCGTGGGGCGCTACCGGATCGAGTCGCTGCTCGAGGTTGGTGGCATGGGGCGCGTGTACCGGGCGATTGGCCCCGAGGGCGAACTGGTGGCACTCAAGTTGGTGCGAGGCGATCTCGCCGAAGACAGCATCTTCCGCAAGCGTTTCGAGCGCGAGGCGATGATCGCCCAACAGGTAAAAAACTCGCACGTGGTGCCGGTGCTCGACACTGGCGAGCACGAGGGCGTGCCCTATCTCTCTCAGCGCTTCATCGAGGGCGGCTCGCTGGAGCAGAAGCTAAAGCGCGAGGAGCGGCTCGACGTACCGACGACGCTCAAGCTCTGCGCGGAGGTCGCCGACGGCTTGGACGCGCTGTTCGCCGGCGGGATGGTGCACCGCGACGTGAAGCCCGCCAACGTCCTACTCGACCTGGACGGCACTGCCCTGATCACCGACTTCGGTCTGGCGAAGGACAGCGAGGGCACCAACCTCACGCGGCCCGGCCAGGCGCTGGGCTCGCTTGACTACATGTCGCCCGAGCAGATCCGCGGTGAGGCGGTGAGCGCGGCAACCGATGTGTATGCGCTCGGGTGCGTCATCTGCCAGTGCCTCAGCGGTAGCCCCCCGTTCGCTGACCGCAAAGGCATGCGGATCCTATGGGCGCAACTCCAGGATGAGCCGCCCGACCCCTGTGCCGAGCTGCCCGATGCGCCACCCGGATTGGGGACAGCGGTGCTGAGCGCGCTTGCGAAGACCCCCGCCGAGCGCCCCCAGAGCGCCGGCGGGTACGCGCGCCTGCTGTACGAGGCCGCCGGCTTGACGCCTTCCTCCGGGGGGTAGTGCTAGCGATCCGGGTCGGGCTCGGCTTGAGCCGACTGCCAGCGCCCATCCTGGAGGACCAGACGCACCGTCTCGCTGCCCTCTCCAAGGGCGATTCGCGCCTCCCGTGCGTCGAAATCGACCTCCAGCATGAGCGTTAGCGGCGGGGTATCGGTGCCTGGAACGGTGCTCGACGGTGGCGTGCTCTGATCGACGGGAACGAGCGGTGGCGTGCTTTGATCGGCGGGCACGGGCGGTGGCGTGCTCTGATCGGCGGGCACGGGCGGTGGCGCGCTCTGGCCGGCGGCCGGCGACAAGGGTGCGCTTGGTGGGGCCGGGTCAACCGATAGGGCCGGCTCGGGGGCAGGTGGGACAGGCGCAAGCACATGGCTGCGAGCGAAAACGGTCGGGGAGTGGCGGTCGGGGGCCGGTGGATCGGCCACCTCGGGGGCTGCCTCCGCGGGCTGGGGTTGCACGATCGCCCGGACGACCAGGGTCGTGGCGCCAGCCTCGATTGAGTCGCCGAGCGCCAGCAGACGAGGGCTCTGGATCCGGAGGCCGTTGATGAATGTGCCGTTGGAGGAGCCGAGATCCTCGATTGCGTAGTCGCCGCTGGCTTCGCGCGAGATGCGGGCGTGTTGGCGGGAGATCTCTTCATCCTCGGAGAGCCGCCCGGCGCCCTCGGCGTGACGCCCGATCACGAGCTCATCATTGACGACGATCGTGTCGCCGGTGGCGTTGCCGCTGATCACCTCCAGGCGCAGATAAGTGGAGCCGGTGCTCATCGCAGCACCGTAGCGATCGCCGACGTCGGATCCTGCTCGCCGCGCTCCGCGCGGATCACGTGCATGACCGCGTTGATCAGGGCCAGATGGGTGAAGGCCTGGGGGAAGTTGCCCAGGTGGCGGCCGGTACGGGGATCGATCTCCTCGGCGTAGAGCCCAAGCGCCGAGGCGTGGGAGATGAGCTTCTCACACAGCGCCCGGGCACGCTGCAGTTCGCCGATCTCACACAGCGCCGAAACCAGCCAGAAGGAGCAGATCGTGAACGAGCCCTCCTCGCCGCTGAGACCGTCGTCGGTATCGTCGACGCGGTAGCGCAGGACTAGCCCATCCTCGGTGAGCTCCTCGGCGATCGCGCGGACGGTCGCTACTGTGCGCGGGTCCTCGGCGGGAAGGAAGCGCACCAGTGGCATCAGCAGCAGCGAGGCATCGAGCGTGGTAGTGCCGTAGTGCTGGGTGAAGACTCCGCGCTCGTCCACCCCATGCGCGCAGATGTCGGCGTGGATCTCCGCCGCCGCCGCGTGCCAGCGCTCGGCCCACTCGCGGTCATCGCGCAGCTGCGCCAAACGGGCCCCGCGGTCGGCCGCGACCCAACACATGAGCTTGGAGGACGTGAAGTGCTGGGGCTCGCCGCGGACCTCCCAGATCCCGTGGTCGGGCTCGCGCCAGTGAGCCAGCGCACCGGCGACCTGGCGCTTGATGATCGGCCACAGCCGGTCGGGGAGCTGGTCGCGCGAGCGGGTGTGCAGGTAGATCGAGTCGAGCACCGCGCCCCACACGTCGTGCTGGTGCTGGCGGTAGGCGCCGTTGCCGATCCGCACCGGCCGCGAGCCGGCGTAGCCGGATAGATGGTCGAGCTCCTGCTCGTCGAGACGACTCTCGCCGCCGATCCCGTACATGATCTGCAGCTCCCCCTCCTCGGCCTCGGCGAGGTCGGCGACGAAGTAGAAGAAGTCGTTGGCCTCCCAGTCGAAGCCGAGGGTGTAGAGCGCCCACAACATGAAGGTGGAGTCGCGGATCCAGGTGTAGCGGTAGTCCCAGTTGCGTTCCCCACCTAGCGTCTCGGGCAGCGAGGTCGTGGCCGCCGCGACCATCGCGCCGGTGGGTGCGTAGCTCAGCCCCTTCAGCGTCAGCGCGCTGCGCTGCAGGAAGGTGCGCCAGGGGTGGTCGGGGAAGGTACCCTGCTTGAGCCACTCCTGCCAGTGGTGGGCCGTTCGCACCAGTCGCTCGTTGGCCTCCGCGTAGGTCTCAGGGAGCGGATGCTCGGACCAGCCAAGCGCGGCGAACACCGACTCCCCCTCGTGCAGGATCGTGCGGGCGCGGGCACGCGGGCCCTCGAACCCGAGGTTCATGTCGCTCACCAGCCGCAGCTTCAGGTCCATGCCTTCCGAGCCGGCGGTCGCCTCGTTGTAGCCGGGGCCGGTGTAGGACCACTCGGCGGCGAGACCGCCATAGTCGAAGACGGGTTCGCAGTCGAGGTGGATCTCGGCCCAGCCCTGGACGCAGAAGGCGGTCCGCAGCAACACGTGGTCGGCGTCGTAGTCGGTCGGGGAGCGCCGGTGGGTGCGCGAGCGCTCCTGGTTGTGGTACCAGGGCCCAATGCAAAGCACGTCGCGCACCACCACCCAGCCGGTGCGCGTCTCCCAGCTGGTCTCCAGCACCAGCGTGCCCGGCAGGTAGCGCACCGCGCCGGGCACGGTCACCCCGGCGGGGCCCAGTCGAAAGCCGCCGGCGTCACGGTCGAGCATCGCCCCGAACACGCTCGGCGAGTCCAGCCGCGGCAGGCACATCCACTCGACGTTGCCGCTCGGTGCGATCAGCGCACAGGTCTCGCAGTCCGAGAGGAAGCCGTAGTCGGCGATCGGGGGAAACGGGCTCCCCTGGCTGGCGGTGGCGGTCGCGCTCACGGCGCCAAGGCTACTAGGGCAAGCGGGGCCGGATAGGCTCTGGCTGGATGACCTGGGTCGAAGTCTTCATTGTGTTTGTGATGTCGCATCTGGTCGGGGACTATCTCCTGCAGACCAACTGGCAGGCCCTTCACAAGCGCGGCGGCCTGGCGTGGGGGGATCGGGACGCGCGCCGAGCGCTGTTCACCCACGTCAGCACCTACACGCTGTGCTTCATCCCGGGGCTGGTGGTGGCCGACCTTGGCGTGGAATTGGTGTGGGTGATCCCCGCAATCTTCCTCCCGCACCTGATCCAGGACGACGGCAGGCTGCTGCAGATGTACATGAAGGGGGTCAAGCACCTGGATCCCCAGGAAAACCTTGCGGTGTCGATCGCCGTCGATCAGACGTTTCACCTGCTGGCGCTGCTCGTCCTGGCGCTCGTCATCGCCTCCTGAGCCGCTGTCTCGTCGGCTCTGTCGCCACCCCGCCGGCCGCGTGCGCAAATCGTTCACAGAGTAGGTCGAGTGCCATCATCGGCTGGTGCCCGAGCGCCCCAAGCTCTCTTTGAGGGCTTTCTCCGAGGACGACGGCCCAGTGCTGATGAACCTGCTTGGCTCACCCGAGGTCGCGCGTTGGTTGCTGCCCGCGGGGCGCACACAAGCCCATTCGGAGGCCGAGTGCGCTGCGCGGGCACGCGCCGCCGCGGCGCACTGGAGGGCCCACGGCTTTGGCCCGTGGATCGTCAGCGAGCGGGGGCGCACGGTCGCTTGCGGTGGCCTCGGACTGCGGCTGCTGGACGGCCGCCCTGAGCTCGAGCTCGCGTGGGCCGTCATCCCGGGTGCGTGGGGTCGTGGAATCGCCACGGCGATCGGCGCCGAAGCACTCGCGCTGGCGGCCGCACGAGGCGCGCGGGTAGCGGTCGCTCTCAGCCGCGCCGACAACCTCGCCTCGCGCCGGGTGATGGACAAGCTCGGGATGACTCTGGCCCGCGAATTGCGCCACGCGGGGTTTCCGCACGTGCTCTACAGCGTCGAGGTTGGGTGAGCAGGGGAGACTCCGTCAGCTCGTCCAGGGTGCAGCGGGGTAGAGGCGGCCGGGATCCGTTTGCGGGGCGTCACACGGTCGGCAGCGAGTACTTGCGCGTCTTCGGCGACTGCTCCAACAACCCGACCTCCACGAGCGTGATCACGTAGCGGTGGATCGTGCTGGCGCTAATCTGCAGACGCTCGGCGATCTCCATCAGCCCCAGCGTCGGCTCGTCGGGACCGAAACAGGTCAGGATCGCCAGGCCCCGCAGCAGCGACCGCGAGAGCCGGCGGTCGTCATACGTGGGCATGCCGGATTCGTCGGCACGGCTGAGCGCCGCCGAGATCAACGCGGCGAAGCCGGGGGCTCGCCCCGGGTCGGCAGAGCGGACGATCTCCTCGATCTGGCCGGGGGAGAGCGTGATCGAGATTTGGGGTTCGGTTGTCATTACGTCATCCTCGCATACGCTGCGGACGATTGTCTGCGCAGCTGGCGGTTCGGACGTGGTTATCTTGAAGGCCATGAGCGAGATCGACCATCGCCGCGGGGGGTAGGTAGCCTCCACGCTCGATGAGCACCACGGTCACACTTCCCGACGGCAACACGTTGGAGCTCCCCGACGGCGCCACGGGCGCCGATGCGGCGGCGGCGATCGGGGCCGGCCTGGCGCGGGCGGCGCTGGCGGTGGAGATCCGCGGCGCAGACGGCGCGGCGGACAAGCAGGGAAGGGGTCGCCCGGAGGTGCGCGACCTGGCGCGGCCGCTGCCCGACGGCGCCTCGATCGCGATCCTCACCCCGCGCTCGGAGGGCGAGGAGCCACTGCGGCTGATCCGCCACGACGCCGCGCACGTGCTCGCGGCGGCGGTGATGGAGCTCTACCCGGGCGTGAAGATCTCGATCGGGCCGGCGATCGAACAGGGCTTCTACTACGACTTCGAGTTCCCCGACGGAGTCACCGTCTCCGAGGCCGACTTCCCGGCGATCGAAGAGCGGATGCGCGCGCACGTCAAGGCGGCGGAGCGCTTCGAGCGTGAGGAGATCCCGGTCGCGGGCGCGCGGGCGCGCTTCGCGGCGGCCGGCCAGGACTACAAGGTCGAGCTGATCGACGACCTCGTGAGCGCCGCCAATTCCAATGCGGGCGGCGACGGGTTGGACACAGTCTCGCTCTACACCAACGGGCCCTTCACCGACCTCTGCCGCGGACCGCACGCACCGACCACCAAGACCGTGGGGGCATTCAAGCTGCAATCGGTCGCCGGCGCCTATTGGCGGGGGGACTCCACGCGCACGATGCTCACCCGCATATACGGCACCGCATTCTTTACGAAGGCGGCACTGGAGGAGCACCTGGAGCGCCTCGAGCAGGCGCGCGCGCGCGATCACCGTAAGCTGGGGCGCGAGCTCGACCTCTTCCAGTTCTCCGAGCTCTCCCCGGGCGCGCCGCTGTGGAAGCCGGCGGGGATGGTGGTGTGGAACGCGCTCACCGAGCTGTGGCGGGAGGAGAACCGCGCGCGCGGCTACGAGGAGGTCAAAACGCCGATCCTGTATGACGTCGAGCTCTTCAAGCAGTCCGGGCACTGGGATAAGTACCGGGAGAACATGTATTTCACTGAGGTCGAGTCCCGTCCGATGGGCCTCAAGCCGATGAACTGCCCGGCGCACATCCAGATCTACAAGGACGCCCGCCGCTCCTACCGCGACCTGCCGATCCGCTACTCCGAGCAGGGCTTGGTGCACCGCCACGAGCCCTCAGGGGTGCTGCACGGGCTGCTGCGCGTACGCCCGATAACCCAGGATGACGCGCACATCTTCTGCACCGAGGAGCAGGTGCAGGAAGAGGTCGTACGCTGCCTGCGCTTCGGCTTTCACATCTACGAGTTGTTCGACTTCGAGCCGCGCCTGGAGCTCTCCATGCGTCCGCAGCAGCGAATCGGCAGCGATGAGATGTGGGATCGCGCCGAGGCGGCGCTACGAGGGGCGCTGGACGCCGAGGGCCTCGCCTACGAGGTCAACCCGGGGGACGGCGCCTTCTACGGCCCCAAGATCGACTTGCACATGGCCGACTCGATCGGGCGCTCCTGGCAGCTGGGGACGGTGCAGCTCGACTACTCGATGCCCGAGCGCTTCGAGCTCGCCTACACCGGCGCCGACAACGCCGAGCACCGTCCAGTGATGATCCACCGCGCGCTGCTGGGCTCCTTCGAGCGCTTCATCGGCATCCTGATCGAGCACTACGCGGGCGAGCTACCGCTGTGGCTGGCACCGGTGCAGGCGATCGTGCTACCTGTGTCCGACCGTTTCAACGAGTACGGCGCCTCCGTTCAGGAGCGCCTGCGCGAGCAGCGCCTGCGCGTCGAGTTCGATGACCGCAGCGAGTCGATCGGGCGCAAGGTGCGCGACGCCGAGCTGCGTCGTATCCCGCACATGCTGGTGATCGGCGAGCGCGAGCAGCGTGAGGGCACCGCGTCGGTGCGCGAGCACCGGGCTGGAGACACCGGCAGCGCACCGTTGGAGGAGATTGTGCGCAGGCTCGTGCGGGCGAGCGCACGGCGTCCATCTTGAGATTGCCCTTGTGCAGCGCCGACACCCCGTTATACTCGGCCCCCTTGAGGAGTTCCCGCATCCATTCAGTGTGCCGCGCCATCGAATCGGCTTGACGCGCCGCCGGGACAACTAGTGGCCGTACCCCGGAGGTTCGACCGGCGCCCGCCCGAGCGGGACACGACCAGGGTCAACGAGCGAATCCGCGTGCCCGAGGTACGCCTGATCGACGATCAGGGCGCGCAGGTCGGCGTGCTGAAGACCCCCGACGCGTTGCGCTTTGCCCAGGAGCGCGACCTCGATCTGGTCGAGGTCGCGCCGGAGGCGCGCCCCCCGGTGTGCCGCGTGTTGGACTACTCCAAGTACAAGTACGAGCTGGCGCAGAAGCAGAAGCAGGCACGCAAGCACCAGCAGCAGATCACGGTGCGCGAGATCAAGTTCCGCCCGAAGATCGCCCAGCACGACTACGACACCAAGAAGCATCACGTCGAACGCTTCTTGCGCCACAAGGACAAGGTCAAGGTCACGATCATGTTCCGTGGGCGCGAGGTCACCCACCCCGAGCGCGGCACCCTGATCCTCGACCGCCTCGCGGAGGAGCTCGCGGAGCTGGGGGTCGTCGAGCAGCGCCCGATGCAGGAGGGGCGCAACATGACGATGATGCTCGGCCCCTCCAAAGCGGTGCTGGCAGGGCGCTTCGATGCCACCTCCTCGCCAGACGGCGACGTGCCGCCTCCCGAGGGGGCCGAGCCGCCCGCAGCAGAGGCGCTTGCTTCCGACGTGCCGCCTACCGGGGAGGCCGGGCCGCCCGCAGCAGAGGCGCTTGCTTCCGACGTGCCGCCTACCGGGGAGGCCGGGCCGCCCGCAGCAGAGGCGCTTGCTTCCGACGTGCCGCCTACCGGGGAGGCCGAGCCGCCCGCAGCAGAGGCGCTTGCTTCCGACGCGCCGCCCACCGAGGAGTCGGTGCCCGAGACCGCGTAGCGCCCGTCAGGCCGCGCGCGTACCCTTCATCGAGAGCATCGCCGCGTCGGCGTGATGTAGCAATTGCTCGGCGTTGGACCCGTCATGCGGGTAGACGCTCGCGCCGAGGCTCGCGCCGACTTTCACCGCGCCCGCCTCCACGCGGATCGGCTCGGCGAGCGTCAGGCGCATGCGCTCCATGAACGCCTGCACCTCGGTGGCGGGATGGCGCAGCATGGAGAGCAGCGCCACGAACTCGTCGCCGCCGTAGCGGGAGATCAGCTCGTCATCTCGTACCGCGCGGCCCAGCCGCTCGGCGAGGGTACGCAGCACCTCGTCGCCCGCGTGGTGGCCGAGCGTGTCGTTGACCTGCTTGAAGCCGTTGAGGTCCATGTAGACGAGCGCGACCGCGCAGCCGTGACGCTGGGCACGTGAGATCGCGCGATCCAGCTCTTTGTGGAACAGCCTGCGGTTGGCGAGGTCGGTGAGCTGGTCGTGGTGGGCCTGGTGGCGCAGTTGCTCGAGGATCGTACGCCGCTCGCTGATGTCCGCGAAGGTCGCGATCGCCCCGCACTGGTGCCCGCGCTCGTCCACGGCGGGTCGCGAGCTGAGCGAGATCCACGTCACCGCGCCAGTCGACTTCTGTACCCCGACCGCCACAGAGCGCGAGGAGCGGCCGGTCTGCAGCGTTTCCGCCGTTGGATGCGAGGCCACCGGCCACACAGAGCCGTCCTCGTGCAGGAAGTGCCAGCGGCGGTCGCGGACGTGGCGCGCGAGTAGCTGGTCGTGACTCATGCTGAGGATCCGCGCGGCGGCGTTGTTGGCGTACACGGTGCGCCCGTGGAGGTCGAACACCAGCACGCCCTCCGCCAACATCTCGGTTGTGACGTGCATGCGGTTCTCCAACGTGCGCAGCTCCGCCCGGCGAGCGCGCAGCTCACCGCGCAGGCGCTCGGTGGCGGCGATCGATTGCACGAGACGCTCGCAAGCCAGGTCGAGGGCCCGCTCGGGGTCGGCCGTCCCGATCTCTGCAATCTCGCGCAGTGCATGGGCGATCGCGCTGGGGGCTGCGTTTGGTAGCCGTTCCGCCTGCTCAACGGGAAGGTGCGCGATCGACGCTCGATCCATCTAGAGCTTCATCGGCGGTGAGGGGCGGTTACATGACAGGCATCTGTCATAATCCCGCCTCGCGATGCCCAAGATGAAGACCCACTCCGGCGCCAAGAAGCGCTTCAAGCTCACCGCCACCGGCAAGGTGCGCGGGCGGCATGCCTTCACCAGCCACATCTTGGAGAAGAAGTCGCCCAAGCGCAAGCGCGCCCTGGGGGCTCCCGCGTTACTCTCAGCGGACGATACCCCGCGGATCAAGCGGATGTTGGGCGCGCCCACGAAGGCCACCAAGAGGGGGCCACGCTCATGAGGGTCAAGCGTTCCGTACACGCGCGCAAGAAGCGCCGCGCGACGCTCGAGCTAACGAAGGGCTTCAGGGGCGAGGCGCACTCCAACTACCGTCGCGCCAAGGAGGCGCTGATCAAGGCGGACACCTACGCCTACCGTGATCGGCGCAACCGCAAGCGCGACTTCCGGCGGCTGTGGATCACCCGCATCAACGCCGCTGCCCGTCAGAACGGGATGAGCTACTCCCAATTCATGCACGGTCTCTCGCTGGCCGGGGTCGAGCTCGATCGCAAGGTGCTGGCCGATATCGCTGTCCGCGACGCCGATTCGTTCCGACGTTTTGCCGAGGTTGCCCGCGAGGCGTCGGCCGCCTGACCCAGGTCGCCGACATTCCGTGCCTCCCGGGCGCCGCTCCTTGAGGACGGCGCCTTTTTTGTGGGCGCGACCCCCGAGCGAGCGTTCCATCCCAAGCAGTTAGGAAGATTGAAGTCCGATCCAAATGACCACCATCACCTCCCCCCACAACCCCCACCTGCAGGAGCTGCGGCGCCTGCAACGCCGACGCGAGCGCGCACGCAGCGGGCGCTTCCTCGCCGAGGGCGAGGATCTGATCGCGGCTGCGGCCGCGGCGGGGTGGAAGCCCGTGGAGGGGTATCGCCTCGCCGGCAGCGAGCTCGGGGGGGAAGACTTCGTGGATGTGGAGCCGGCGGCGCTGACTGCCGTCAGCACGCTCGGGTCGGGAACACGCGCGATCGGCGTGTATGAGCAGCGCTGGAGCGGGCGCGCGCAAGGACCGCTGTGCGTCTACCTACACGGGCTGGCCGACCCCGGCAACGTCGGTGCGGTGCTGCGTGCGGCCCACGCATTTGGTGCGTCGTGCGTGGCGCTCGGCCCGCACTGTGCCGACCCGTGGTCGCCCAAGGCCGTACGAGCCAGCATGGGCGCGATCTTCCATGTGGCGCTTGCGCGCGTGGAGTCGATCGCGGAGCTGCCGTTGGAGCGGATCGCGCTGGTAGCTGACCGAAGCCGAGGGACACGCGCCTCCGGCGAGCATCCCCGTTGTGGCCAACGCCCACCCGCCGAGCTGCTGCGCGGACCGGCAGAGGGTCCGATCACACTGCTCGTGGGGGCTGAGCGCGACGGCCTGCCCGCGGAGCTGATCGCCGCGTGTGAGCGGGTTGTGTGGATCCCGATCGCCAACGACTCGCTCAACGCAGCGATGGCGGCGACCATCGCGCTCTACGAGTTCACTAGGGTCCCACCGTCATGATCGAACGGATCGAACAGCTGCGCGCGCAGGCCGAAAGCGAGATCGCCGCGGCCACCACCGCCGAGGCGCTGGAGGAGTTGCGCGTACGCCATCTCGGGCGCAAGGCCGAGCTGCCACAGACGCTGCGCAGCGTGCGCGAGCTGCCCCCGGAGGAACGGGGCGCGGTGGGCAAGGCCGCCAACGAGGCCCGTGTTGCCCTGGAGGGGCTGATCGAGACGCGGGCCGGCGAGCTTGCTGGTGCGGAGCTGGGCGAGCAGCTGCGGCGCGACCGCGTCGACGTCACCCTGCCCGGTGCTCCGCCGCAGCAGATCGGGCGCCTACACGTCATCACCGCGACGATGCGCGAGCTCGAAGACGTGTTCCTCGGGCTGGGCTTCACCGTGATGGAGGGGCCCGAGGTCGAGACCGTGCACTACAACTTCGACGCGCTCAACCACTCACCGACGCATCCCGCGCGGGCACGCACCGATACCTTCTACATCGAGGCCCCGCCGGGCGGCGAGGAGACGGTGCTGCGCACCCACACCTCGCCGATGCAGGTGCGCGCGATGGAGGCGCACCCGCCGCCGCTGTACGTGGTGATCCCGGGCCGCGTGTACCGGCCGGACTCCGACGCCACGCACACCCCGCAGTTCCACCAGATCGAGGGGCTCGCGGTGGATCGGGACATCACGCTCGCCGACCTCAAGGGCACGCTGCTGGTGTTCGCCCGCGAGCTGTTCGGCGACGCCCGCGAGGTGCGCTTGCGCCCGCACTTCTTCCCCTTCACCGAGCCCTCCGTGGAGGTGGATGTCTCCTGCTTTCACTGCTCCGGTAAGGGCCACCTGCGCGACGGCGCGCGCTGCTACCTGTGCAAGGGTGAGGGGTGGCTGGAGGTGCTGGGCGCCGGCGAGGTGGATCCCAACGTCTACTCCTACGTCCCCACCACGGCCGCCAACGCGCCGGGGTATGACCCCGAGAAGGTGCAGGGCTTCGCGTGGGGGATGGGCGTGGAGCGGATCGCGATGCTCAAGCACGGCATCCCCGATCTGCGGCTGTACTTCGAAAACGATATGCGCTTCCTGGAGCAGTTCTGATGAGGGCGTGCACATATCCCATTCCACATGGAACCGGTTGGCGCATGCGCCAACCGGCGAGGCCGCGCATGCGCGGCCTCGGGGAGGGCCGCATGCGGCCCTCCCGCAAGGTAATGGGGACAGGGGCATCAACATGAGGGTGCCGCTGCCATGGCTGCGCGAATACTGCGATCCCGACATGGATGTGCAGGCGATCGAGCAGCGCCTGACGATGACCGGGACGAAGGTCGAGGCGATCCACCACCACGGGGTGCCCTCCGCGGAGAACTTCGTCATCGGGCGTGTGCTGAGCGCCGAGCAGCACCCCAACGCCGACCGGCTGCGGGTGTGTAGCGTCGAGCTCGGCCTCCCCGACGGCCCTGCGACGATCGTGTGCGGCGCCCCCAACGTCGCCGCCGGGCAGCCGGTGGCTGTCGCCCGCCCGGGCGCGGTGATGCCCGACGGCACCAAGCTTGGCACCGCGAAGCTGCGGGGAGTGGTCTCCGAAGGAATGATCCTTGCCGAGAGCGAGCTCGAGATCGGGCCAGCTGGAGCAGGCATCATGGTGCTCGACGGCGGGCTCGCGCCGGGCACGCCGCTACAGGAGGCGCTGGCCATCTCGACGGACGTGCTGGAGCTTGAGATCACCCCCAACCGCCCCGACTGCCTGGGCGTGTACGGGGTCGCCCGCGAGCTGCACGCGGCCACCGGCACCGCGCTCGCGCCCGCGCCGTGGAGCGAGGACCCCGGTAGTCCGGGGGCGCTCGCGGCCAATGGCGAGGCCGCCCCGGCCACGGTCGAGGTGCGCTGCCCCGAGTTATGCCCCCGCTTCACCGCGCGCGTGTTCGAGGACGTCACAATCGCGCCCTCCCCGCCGTGGTTGAAGGCGCGGCTGAGCGCCGCCGGGCAGCGCCCGATCAACAACGTAGTGGACATAACCAACTACGTAATGCTGCTCACCGGCCAGCCGCTGCACGCCTTCGACCTCGACCGCGTCGCGGGTGCGCGCCTGACGGTGCGCCGCGCTGCCGACGGCGAGCAGGTGCAGACGCTCGACGGGCAGACGCGCACGCTCGACGGCGAGATGGTGGTGATCGAGGACGCCGAGGGCCCAACCTCGATCGCCGGGCTGATGGGCGGCGCGCGCTCGGAGGTGGGGGATACCACCACGCGGGTGCTGCTGGAGGTCGCCAACTGGCACGGCCCGGCCATCCACCGCGCCTCGTGGGCGCTGGGGTTGCGCAGCGAGGCGTCCGGGCGCTTCGAGAAGGGCCTGGCCCCCGAGCAGTGCCTGCACGCCCAGGCCGTCGCGTCGCGGTTGATGATCGAGCTGTGCGGCGCCACACTCGTGCCCGGCACGATCGACATCGGCGCCGGCGGGGAGTGGGCGCCGCAGGCCCCCCGCACGATTCGGCTGCGCGAGCCTCGTGTGCGCTCGATCCTTGGCGTGCCCGTCGCAGTTGAGCGTCAAGCCGAGATCCTCGCTGCGCTCGACTTCACCACCGCCCCCGGCGAGGATGGCCTGGAGGTCTCCGTGCCGGCGCTGCGCCGCGAGGACGTCACCCGCGAGGTTGACCTGATCGAGGAGGTCGCCCGCATCGACGGCCTCGAGCACCTGCCCGCCACGCTGCCCGCCCGGCGTGGCGCCGCCGGGCGGCTCACGCACGCCCAGCGCGTGCGCCGCGCCGCCGAGGACGCGCTCGTCGGGCGCGGGTTGCACGAGATCGTCGGCTGGAGCTTCGCCGACCCGCAGCTGCTCGACCGCTTGCTGATCCCGCCCGAGCACCCGCTGCGCAACGTTGTGATGCTCGCCAACCCACTGTCGGACAGCCAATCGATGATGCGCCCCACGCTGCTCGGCTCGCTGCTGGACGCTGCCCGCAACAACGTCTCGCGCGGGCGCCCCGACATCGCGATCTTCGAGTCCGGCACCGTCTATCGGGCGGCCACTGACGAGCGCCCCGCCGACGAGCACCACGGGCTAGGGGTGCTACTAAGCGGACACACCACGCCCCGCGCGTGGCGGGGGGAGCGCACGCCGGCTGACTTCTTCGCCGCGAAGGCGCTGCTCGATGGGCTGCTCGGCCGCTTCCACGTGCGCTGGTCGGTGGCACCTGCCGACTGGCCATTCCTACATCCCGGGCGCAGCGCTGCGGTATTTGGCGGCGAGACGATGCTTGGCTTCCTCGGCGAGCTGCATCCGCTGGTCGCCGAGGTGTGGGGCCTGGAGCGCACCGCGGCGTTCGCGATCGACCTCGGCGAGCTCGCGGCGCTCGCGCCCGAAACGATCGCCTTCCAGCCGTTCGGCGCGTTCCCCGCGCTGCGCCAGGATCTCGCGGTGACGCTACCCGAGAGCGTCGGCGCGGGTGAGCTGCTCGCGCTCGTGCGCCGTGCTGGCGGCGAGATGCTGGCGGAGGCCGAGGTGTTCGACGTCTACGCCGGCGCGCAGGTGGGGGAGGGGAGGCGCTCACTGGCACTTGCGCTCTCCTTCCGTGCGCTCGATCGCACACTTACCGACGAGGACGTGGCGCCGGGGCGCGAGAGGATCGTCGCGGCGCTGCAGGAGATCGGGGGTGAGTTGCGTGGCTGAGCAGCAGTTCGCATCCGGCTCGCCGCGCGTGCTGGTCGCGGGTGCCACCGGGTTCGCGGGGGCGCTCGCGGCGCATCTTTTGTGGCGCCATCCGCAGTTCGAGCTGCGTACCGTCACGGCGCGTGCGGAGGCCGGCCAGCGCTTGGACGAGCTGTATCCACGCTACCGCGTGCCGTCGGAGCTACAGGAGCTCGACCTGGATCGTCATGGCGACGTGGACGCTGCGCTCGTTGCCTACCCGCACGCGGCCTCGGCCCCGGTCGTCGCCGCGCTGCGCGCTCGCGGCGTGCGCGTCGTCGATCTCAGCGCCGACTTTCGTCTCAGCGAGCGCTCGACCTACGAACAATGGTATGGCCCGCATCCGCACCCGGAGCTGCTCGAAGACGCCTCCTACGGGCTGCCGGAGCTGCATCGCGTGGCGATCGCGGCCGCCGACCTCGTCGCCAACCCCGGCTGCTACCCGACGGCGTCACTGCTCGGCCTCGCCCCGCTCGCGCGCGTGGGGCTGATCGCCGACCTCGTGATCGACGCCAAGCAGGGCCTGTCCGGTGCCGGCCGCTCGGCGACCTGGCAGACGCACTTCTCCAACAGCGGCGAGAACATCCTGCCCTACAACATCGTCCACCACCGCCACACGCCGGAGATCGAGCAGCAACTGGAAGATCTCGACCCCACTACAGATCGTGCCCGCCCACCCCTGCGAGTGCAGTTCACTCCACATCTCGTGCCGCTCGACCAGGGGGAGCTCGTCAACTGTTACGTGACGCCCACTCGACCGATGGAGCAGGACGAGCTCGACGTCATGTATGAGGACGCCTACGCGGGTGAGCCGTTCGTCGAGCTCGCACCGACGCCGGTAGAGGTTCGCGACGTGCGCGAGACCAACGTCTGCCGATTGCACGTGGCGCTCAGCGAGCACACCGGCAAGGTCGTGGTGCTCTCGGCGATCGACAACCTGTGGAAGGGCACCTCATCGCAGGCGGTTCAGAACCTCAACCTCATGTACGGCTTTCCAGAGACAGCGGGCTTGCTGTGAGCGCGGGCAACGACGTGTGGGGCGATCGCCCTAGAGGGTGGCGCAGCCGGCCGCAGGCCGGCGAGCCGGGCCCCTCTTTTTCAATTTCCGACGGCCCGCCGCGGCCGTTCTTCGGCTCGCGCTGGGTAGAGCCACCCGCGCACGTGCGCGAACTGGAGCCTGACGCGGGGCTGCCGGCCGGCTTCCGCGCGGCGGGCGTCGCGTGCGGGATCAAGCCGAGCGGGAACCACGACCTCGGGCTGCTGATCTGCGACGCCGAGCGCCCCGTCAGCGCCGCCCGCTTCACCGCCAGCAGCACCGCCGCCGCCCCGGTGCTGGTCAGCCGTGAGCGCTGCCGGTTGGATGGCCTGCGAGCGGTGCTCGCCAACTCGGGGTGCGCCAACGCTGCCACCGGCAAGCGCGGCCTGGACGATGCCGCTAAGACGCAGGGCGCCGCCGCGATCGCGTTGGGCGTGGCGCCCGAGGAGATATTGCTCGGCTCGACCGGCGGCATCAGTTGGTATCTGCCTGTCGATGCCGTGCTGCAGGGGATCCTTGCCGCCAGCAAACAACTGCGCCGCGAGGGCGATGTCGACTTCCAAAGGGCGATCCAGACGACCGATGCGTTCGAGAAGCGCGCCAACCTCGAGGTGCAGCTGTCCTCGGGGACCGTGCATCTCACCGCCCAGTGCAAGGGGGCGGGGATGATCTCACCGAACTTCGCCACGATGCTGTGCTTCGTGCAGACCGACGCGGCGCTCGAGCCCCACACCGCCGAGCTACTGCTCGGCGTGTGCGTGAAGCGCTCCTTCGACCGCTGCACGGTGGACGGTGATCTCTCGACCAACGACACCGCGGTGCTGATGGCCTCCGGCGCGAGCGGCGTGACAATCGCGCCGGAGAGCGAGGACGAGCTGCGCCTCGGCGAGGCGCTCGACGCGCTGCTGCGCCAGCTCGCGATCATGATGGTCACCGACGGCGAGGGCGCGGCGCGGATCGCCCGCGTGGTGGTGCGGGGCGGGTCGTTGGGGCAGCGCAGCGCGCTCGATACGGTCGAGGCGGCGGCGCGCGGCATTGCCAACTCCCCCCTGGTAAAGGCCGCGCTACACAGCGCCGATCCCAACTGGGGGAGGCTCGTGATGTCTGTCGGAGCGGCATTGCCAGGCGCCGCGCCGCTGCCCTGCGACATCTCGATCGAGGGCATCCTCGTGTGCTCGGCCGGCACCGCGATCGACTATGACGCCGACACGCTCGCGCGGGCGATCGATCGGCGCGAGGTCGAATACGAGATCACCCTCCCGGGCGATGGCGCCGAAACCGAGGTCTTCTTCTCCGACCTCTCCCACGAGTACGTGCGGATCAACGCCGAATACACCACGTGATGAGAGACGTCGCCACCCTCCTCGAGGCGCTCCCCTACATCCGTGAGTTCCACGGCAAGACCGCGGTGATCAAGTACGGGGGCGCGGCGATGGAGGATCCCGCCCTGCGCGAGGAGTTCGCGCGCGACGTGGTGCTGCTCAAGTACGTGGGCCTCAACCCGATCGTGGTGCACGGCGGCGGCCCCGACATCACCGCCTACATGGAGCGCCTCGGCCTGCCGGTGCAGTTCGTCGGCGGCCTGCGCGTCTCCGACGAGGCCACGGTCGAGGTCGCCAAGATGGTGCTCGTCGGCAAGGTCAACAAGGAGATCGTCGGCCGCCTACACCGCCACGGCCAGCCCGCGGTGGGTCTCTGCGGCGATGACGGCGCACTGTTTCGGGTCGTGCGCCGCACCGCGCCCGGCGGCGAGGACATCGGCTTCGTGGGTCGCATCGAGCGCGTCAACGTCGACGTCCTACACCACATCGCACGTGACTACATACCCGTGATCGCCTCCGTCGGCGCCGATCGCGAGGGGCACTCCTACAACATCAACGCCGACGAGGCCGCCGGCGCGGTAGCGCGGGAGCTCGGCGCCTACAAAATCGTGTTCCTCACCGACGTCGCCGGCTGGCTGGCGGACCCCGAGGACCCCGCCAGCCTGGTGGGTCAGGCCACCGCCGAGCAGGTGCGCGAGGCGCTGCCAGGCCTGGAAGGGGGGATGCGCCCCAAGCTGCAGGCCTGCCTGGAGGCGATCCAGGGGGGTGTCAGCTCCGCGCACATCGTCGACGGGCGGATTCCCCATTCGCTGCTGCTGGAGTTCTTCACCGACGCAGGGATCGGCACCAAGATCGAGGCAGCCCCATGAACGCGAATGGCGGCGCTGGCCTTTGTCCTCGGTCGCTCGTGTGCGCGTGCACACTTCGCGGGGTGGGTGGGCTTTCAACCTCGCGGCCAGCTTGCCCTTCGCGCCCATGGGGGAGCGTCTAATGACTCTTGCCGACCTGCAGGCGGTCGAGGCGGCGAGCCTGATGGCCAACTACGCGCGCTTTCCGGTCGAGTTCGTGCGCGGGGAGGGGGCGTGGCTGTGGGATGCCGAGGGCGAGGAGTACCTCGACTGCCTCTGCGGCATCTCCGTCACCAACGTCGGGCACTGCCACCCGCGCGTGGTGGAGGCCGTGCGCGAGCAGACCGGGAGGCTGATGCACGTCTCCAACCTTTTCTACACCGAGCCCGCGATGCGCCTAGCGCAGCGGCTCTCGCAGAGCGGCCTCGGCGGCAAGGTGTACCTCTGCAACTCCGGCGCCGAGGCGATCGAGGCGGCGATCAAGCTCGCCCGCAAGGCGCTCCCCGGGGGAGACATCGTCTCGGTCTACAACGCCTTTCACGGGCGCACCTACGGCGCGCTCTCCGCCACCCCCCAGGAGTCAAAGCAGGCGCCCTTCGCGCCGTTGGTGCCCGGCTTTCGCGCGGTCGCCCCCGAGCCCGAGGCGCTCTACGGGGCGGTCGATGCGCACACCGCCGCGGTGCTGCTGGAGCCGATCCAGGGCGAGACCGGCGTCAACGTGCTCTCCAAGGAGTTGCTGTGCGCCGCGCGCGCGGCCTGCGACGAGCACGGCGCTGCGCTGATCTTCGACGAGATCCAGTGCGGCATGGGCCGCACCGGCTCGCTGTGGGCGTATGAGCAGGTCGGCGTGCAGCCCGACGCGTTCACGTCCGCCAAGGCGCTCGGCGGCGGCTTGCCGATCGGCGCGCTCGTCACGGGCGAGCGTCTCGCCGACGTGTTTGCTCCCGGCGATCACGGCTCGACGTTCGCCGGCGGCCCGGTGATCTGCGCCGCGGCGCTCGCCGCGCTTGAGATTGTCGAGAACCCCGTTCTGCTCGCACACGTGCGCGACCTCGGCCTGCGCCTAGCCGCCGGCCTGGAGGGCCTGCCGCACGTGCTCTCGGTGCGCGGGCGCGGCCTGATGCTCGCCTGCGAGCTTGACATCTCGGCGCCCGAGGTCGTGCGCCGCGCGCTGCTTGAGCAGCGGTTGATCCTCAACGCCACCGGTCCCAGCACCGTGCGGCTGCTGCCGCCCCTGATCCTCACCGAGGCCGAGGTCGAGCAATGCCTGGAGCGGCTCGGCGCGGCGCTCGCCGGATAAGGTTCCGCGCCGTGAGCGACCCACGTCTGTTTCCCCCCCGCACCGCCTCCTACGAGGCCGACCCCGAGCAGGTGCACCGCGTGCTGCTGCTCTACTCCGGTGGCCTCGACACCAGCGTGATGCTGAAGTGGATCCAGGAGCACTACGACGCAGAGGTCGTGTGCCTCACCGTCAACCTCGGGCAGCCCGGCGAGGATTACGCGGTGATCGAGGGAAAGGCCCGTCGGCTTGGGGCGATTGAATGTCACGTCGTCGATGCCCGCGAGCAGTTCGCCAACGAGTTCCTCGTGCCCGCGATCAAGGCCAACGCCCTCTACGGCGGCGGCTACCCACTGTTCACGGCGCTCGGGCGGCCGCTGATCGCGAAGCTCGCGGTCGAGTATGCCCGGCGCTCGGGTTGCGACACGATCGCACACGGCTGCACCGGCAAAGGCAACGACCAGGTGCGAATTGAGGCCACGGTCGCCACGCTCGGCCCCGAGCTAAAGGTGATCGCGCCCGTGCGCTCCTGGCAGATGGGCCGCGAGGAGGAGATCGCATACGCGCGCGAGCACGGTATCCCCGTCAAGGGGGGAACCGAGACCGTCCCCTACTCGATCGACGACAACCTCTGGGGGCGCTCCTCGGAGGGGCGTTGGATCGAGGATCTCAACCATGCCCCGAGGAGGACGTCTTCCAACTGGTCACGCCGCCCGAGCAGGCACCCGATGAGCCTGAGACTGTGTCCATCGGCTTCGAGCGCGGGGTTCCCGTTGTACTCGACGGCGAGCGGCTCGACCTCGTGGAGCTGCTGGAACGTGCCGCGGAGATCGGCGCCCGCCACGGCGTCGGGATCGTCGACCACATCGAGGATCGCATCGTCGGCTTGAAGGTGCGTGACATCTACGAGGCCCCGGCCGCTGCGGTGATCCTCCCCGCTCACCAGGAGCTCGAAGAGGCTGGTCGGCACGATCCACCAGAACCAATTCAAGCCCGAGCTCGACCGCCAGTGGGCCTACCTGGTCTACGCCGGGCTGTGGTGGGAGCCGCTGCGGTGTGACCTCGACGCATACATGGAGTCGGTCAACGAGCGCGTCACCGGCACGATCGGTTTGAAGCTCTATAAGGGCCACGTGCGTGCCATCACCCGCGAGTCCCCCAATGCCGTTTACGACGCCCGCCTCGCCACCTTCTCGGAGTCGGGCGGCCTCTTTCCACAGGCCGCCTCACCCGGGTTCATCGAGTTGTGGTCGCTGCAGTCGCGCATGGCGTGGCGGCTACGCGAGGAGGAGTAGCGAAAGCCCGTCCGATCGCGGCCATATTCTGAGGCACGGTGATCCCTGAGGAAGACGAGGCACGGCGCAAACGCACGCCGTACGAGGAGGAGCAGGACACGCTCGCCGAGCGCCGTGCCCGTCGCGCATGGCTGGGCGATGCGGCCCTGCTGCGCCGCGCCGAGGCGGCCGAGGAGTCGGTACGAGCGTTGGAGGCCCACCTCGTCGATCTACGCCGGCGCCAGGCCGAGAGCGAGCGCGTGCGGGAGAGCACCACCGTGCAACTGGCCGAGCGCGAGCTCGAGTTGCGCCGCGTCAAGCAGCGCGAGTACGCCGAGCAGCAGTTGCGAGTCGAGGCCGAAGAGGCCGCCGTGCGGGCGCGCGGCGGCCACCGCGCCGAGCGCGACCGCTGGCGGCGACGCGTGGAGGAGGCACAGGCTGCCGCACAATACGCCGAGGAGCAGCGCGACGCGATCGCGGCTCGCCTCGCCGCGGTGAATGAGAGCTGCGAGCGCTTGCGCGAGGGCGTGGTCGCGCTGCAGGGAGTTGCCGGCGAGTTGCGCACTACCTTCGAGCTGGAGCATCGCGGTGCGCAAGCGCGGATCCGCGAGCTGGAGGGGGAGCTCGAGCTCGCCCGCGCCAATCCACCCGCCGAACAGCGGTCGGCGGCCGAGGAGGCT
>CAVYWG010000008.1:0-170349 GCA_963772075.1 uncultured Solirubrobacterales bacterium
CAGCGGCGCGAGGAGATGGCTGGCGCGCTCGCAGCCGCCGTCTCGCGCCTGCGTGCTCGCGCAGCCCCTGCGCCATCCGAGCTTGGCGCGCTCGATGCCCCCGCACCGGTTGAGCTTGCCATTCCCGAGCCTTACGCTCCCTCCGAGCCCGCAGCCCCTCTCGGGCGTTCCGCCCCCGAGGCCACCGCTCCGCCTGCGCCGCCCACCACAGCGACCCCCCCGCCCCCGCAGGAGATCCCCACAGTAGTCGTGGTGCCTCGGCTGTTCGTCAAGGCCGGGCGGCTGCGCCCGGTGGCCCGGCGCATCGCCGCGCGCCTGGCTGAGTGGGCCGGGCCCGCTCAAGAGTCGCACTCCTAGAGCCGCTCACCGCTCCGCCGCTCACAAGCCTAAGATCCACACCGGTGTCCAACCTCGCCTGCGCCCATCTGCATGTGCACTCCGAGTACTCCCTGCTCGACGGCGCCTGCAAGATCGAAGCGCTCGCCGCCCGCGCCGCGCAGTTCGAGCAGCCCGCCCTCGGTCTCACCGACCACGGTGTGATGAACGGCGCGGTGGAGCTCCACAAGGCCTGCGCTAAGCACGGCATCAAGCCGATCGTCGGTTGCGAGATATATCTCGTGGACGATCACACCGCGGCCACCGCCGATCGATCCGACCCCGCCCGCCCTCGGGTTCAGCGCAACCACCTCACACTGTTGGCCGCCGACGACACCGGCTACCGCAACCTCGTCAAGCTCTCCTCCGCCGGCTTCCTGGAGGGGCTGCAGCGCGGCAAGCCGACCGTCGACCTCGCGCAGGTCGCGCGCCACTCCGAAGGCGTGATCGCGCTCACCGGCTGCCTCGCCTCGCGCTTCTGTCAGCGTCTCACCGAAGACCGCGTCGAGGACGCGCGTGCCCACGCCGACGAGCTGCTTGGCGTCTTCGGCTCCGAGAACGTCTACTTCGAGCTGCAGAAGAATGGGCTGGCCGCGCAGGAGAAGTGCAACGAGGGGATCGAGCGCATCGCGCGCGAAGTCGGCGGGCGCTTGGTGGGAACCGGCGACGTGCACTACCTGCGCCGCGAGGATTACGACCACCACACCGCGCTGTTGTGCGTGCAGACCAAGAGCACGATCGCCGCACCCAAGCTCACCTTCGACACCAACGAGTTCTACCTGCGCGACAACGCGGAAATGGCCGCCTCCTTTGCGCAATGGCCGGAAGCGCTCACCAATACGCTGGAGATCGCCGAGCGCTGCTCGCTACACCTCGAGCTCGGCAAGCAGCTGATCCCGAGCTTCCCGACGCCCGACGAGGCGCCCGAGCACGAGTATCTGCGCGCGCGGGTCGAGGAGGGCATGCGCGTGCGCTACGGCGACCCACCCCCGGCGCAGGCGCTGGAGCGGATGGAGATGGAGCTTGGCGTGATTGATCGCATGGGCTTCAACGCCTACTTCCTGATCGTGTGGGACTTCGTCAAGTACGCCAAGGAGAACGGCATCGCGGTGGGTCCCGGGCGTGGCTCCGCGGCCGGCTCGATCGTGGCGTACTGCCTGCAGATCACCGACGTGGACCCGTTGCGCTACGAGCTGCTGTTCGAGCGTTTTCTGAACCCCGAGCGGGTGTCGATGCCGGATATCGACATCGACTTCTCCGTGCGCGGGCGCGAGCGGGTGATGCGCTATGTGACCGAGAAGTACGGGCGCGAGTCGGTCGCGCAGATCGTCACCTTTGGGAAGATGTTGCCGCGCGCTGCCACCCGCGACGCGGCGCGCGTGCTCGGTTTCGACTACGGCAGCGGCGACCGCCTGGCGAAGCTGATCCCTGATCCGATTATGGGCCGATCGCCTTCCTTTGAGGAATGCCTGAAGCCCGGCGAACCGCTGCGCAAGGCCTACGACGAGGAGCCCGATTCGCGACGCATCGTCGAAACCGCCCAGGGCCTGGAGGGGATCGTGCGCAACTCCTCGATCCACGCCGCCGCCGTGGTGATCGCCGACCGCCCGCTCACCGACATCGTGCCGCTGCAGCTCGCCGACGCCGGCACCGACGAGAACGGCGAGCGCAGCTTCCGCACCGTTACACAGTTCTCGATGAAGCCGATCGAGGAGATCGGCCTGCTGAAGATGGACTTCCTCGGGTTGCGCAACCTCGACGTGATCGAGGACGCGCTCGACATCATCGAGCGCTCGATCGGGCAGCGTCCCGACATGACCACGCTGCCGCTGGACGACGCGAAGACCTATGAGATGCTGGCGCGCGGAGATTCGATCGGCGTGTTCCAGTTCGAGTCCGAGGGCATGCGCGAGGCGCTGAAGAAGGTGCGCCCGGACGAGTTCAACGACCTGGTGGCGCTCAACGCGCTGTACCGGCCGGGCGCGATGGACCAGATCCCCGTGTACGCCAGGGGCAAGCGCAACCCGGAGGCGATCTCCTACCCCGACGAGCGCCTGCGTCCGATCCTGGAGTCCTCCAAGGGCGTGATCCTCTACCAGGAGCAGGCGATGCAGATCGCCAAGGAGCTCGCCGGCTTCTCGGGCGCCAAGGCCGATGACCTGCGCAAGGCGATCGGCAAGAAGAACCGCGCCGCGATGGCCGCGCTGAAGCCCGAGTTCGTCGAGGGCTGCCGCGCCTCGGGCACCAGCAACGAGGTGATCGAGTTCCTGTGGCAGACCAACGAAAAGTCGGCCGACTACTCGTTCAACAAGTCCCACGCCGCCTGCTACGGGCTGATCGCCTACCGCACCGCGTGGCTGAAGGCCAACCACACCGCCGAGTACATGGCGGCGCTGATCTCCTCGGTGATGTCCACCAAGGACAAGGTGCCGTTCTTCGTCGCCCGCTGCGAGGAAATGGGCATCGGCATCCTACCCCCCGACGTCAACCTCTCAGACCACGAGTTCACGGTCGAGGCGGGCGCCGAGGGTGAGCGCGGCGGGCTCGGCAACATCCGCTTCGGCTTGGACGCTGTCAAGGGAGTCGGCTACCAGGCGGTGGAGGCGATCAAGCGAGCGCGCGAGGAAGCGAGTCCCGCCCAGCCCGGCGGTGGGTCGACGCCAGCACACCCTGCGTTCACGTCGCTGTGGGACTTCTGCGAGCGCGTGGACAACCGCGCCGTCAACAAGAAGGCGATTGAGGCGCTCATCAAGTGCGGCGCATTCGGCTCCACGGGAGCCTCTCGCAAGGGGATGCTCGCCGTGCTCGAGCAGGCGCAGGGGGCCGGGCAGAAGGTCCAGCAGGACGCCCAGATCGGGCAGGGCTCGATCTTCGACCTGGACGGCGCCGGCGGGGCGGGCGACGACGGAGCGCTCACAGGAGGCCCCGGCTCGGCGCGCCCCGGTGGGCGGGCGTCCGATCCAGATGGATGGGGGCTCAAAATCCCGACCGAGGAGTTCGATCAGGCGGAGTTGCTGGCGGCGGAGAAGGAGGCGATCGGGCTGTTCGTCTCCGCCCACCCGCTCAAGCCCGTGCGCGAGGCGCTGCGTGCACGCGCCGATTGCCCGCTGGCGGCGCTCGCTGGGCGACGCGACAAGGATTGGGTCACCGTCGGCGGGATCGTCACCGAGTCCAAGCGCATCCGCACCCGCAACGGGGATCACATGATGTTCGCGACCCTCGACGATCTCGAGGGCTCCGTGGAGATGCTCGTATTCGGCAAGGCGCTCGCCGAGCACGAGGCGATACTCGCGATCGATCAGGTGGTGATGGTGCGCGGACGCGTCGATCACAAGGAAGCCGGCAAGACATGCCTGGTAGTGCAGTCGGCCGAGATCTTCGCCCCCAGTGAGCAGGAGGTAGCAGACGCGCACGCGGCGTCAGCGCGCGCGGCAACACCGGCGCGGCCGGTGTGTCTGCGGATCGACACCACGAAGCTGCCCGCGAGCGCGATCGAAGAGCTCAAGCATGTGATCGGCAACTTCCCGGGCCCTGCGGAGGTGGTGCTCGAGATGGACACCACCACGGGCCCCCGTCGCCTGCGCCTCGGAGAGGCCTACCGGGTGGAACCCACCCCCACGTTGCGCGCGGAGCTCGAGCAGGTGCTGGCCCCGGCCTGCCTGGCGGTCGCGTAGCTACTTGGAGGCTTCGCGGCGCCGCCGAGCCTGCAAGCCCCGCTTGCGCAACGCCATCGCCAGCGCGACCTCCTCCGCGGTGGGGCCACCGTCGCCCGGGGTCTCCAGGACGCAGGGCAGATCCTCGAAGGGTGCGGCGGCGAGGAAGGTCGCGCAGCCACGCTCGCCCAACTCGCCCTGTCCGACGTTGGCGTGGCGGTCCCGGCACGAGCCAAGGGTGCCCTGCGAGTCGTTGAGGTGCAGCGAGCCCACCCGCTCCAGGCCGACCTGCGCGGATACTTCCTCCAGCAGCTCATCCATCCCCGCGGGCGTTCGGATGTCGTAGCCCGAGGCGAACAGGTGGCAGGAGTCAAGGCACACCCCAAGACGCTCCCCGCCTCCGGCGGCGTCGAGTAGCGCCGCCAGCTCCTCCACCGAGCGCCCCAGGGTACCGCCGCCGCCCGCGGTGTTCTCCAGGTGCAGCGGGCAGCCTTCGCTCTCGGCGAGCGCCTCGCGGATCGTGGCACCGGCACGCGCGATCGCTTCGCTGACGTCACCGGTCTTCGCCGAGCCGGGGTGCAGCACCACACCGCTGGCCCCGATCGAAGCCCCCACGCGCAGCGAGTGGGTCAGCGAGGTAAGCGATTTGGCACGGATGTCGGGGTCCTCGCTGGCACAGTTGAGCAGGTACACCGCGTGGATCAGCACCGCGTCGATCGGGCTCGCGGCTAGCGCCTCCACGAAGGCGGCCACGTCCTCGTCGCGGTAGACGGTGGGTCGCCACATGCGCGGCGACTGGTTGAAGATCTGGATCGCGCGGCAGCCGCGCTCCTGCCCCCGCTCGATCGCTTTGGGCAGGCCGCCGGCCGGTGAGACGTGCGCTCCGATTAGCATGGCGGCGATCTTATGGTTTTCGCCGCTTCCGGACAGGCCGCCAGCATCGAGCGCCAATGCGCGTGAGGTTCGCTCCATCCCCTACGGGGGCGCTGCACATCGGCGGCGCTCGCACCGCTCTGTTCAACTGGCTGCTGGCGCGCGGCAACGCGGGCACACTGGTGCTGCGCATCGAGGACACCGACCGCGAGCGCTCCACGCCGGAGAACGTCGAGCAGATCCTCGACGCGCTGCGCTGGCTGGAGCTCGACTGGGACGAGGGACCGATCTTCCAGACCGAGCGCACCGAGCGCCATCGGGAGGCGCTCACCGCGCTCCTGGCGAGCGGTCATGCCTACCGCTCAGGCGCGACCGCCGATGACGTGAAGGCCTACAAGCAGCTGCACGGCGCCGAGCGCGGCTTCCGCGGCACGGCCGAGGCGGAAGGGGCCGTACGTCTGCGCGTGCCCGACGAGGGTGCCACGATCGTCCACGATGTGATCCGCGGCGACACGCGCTTCGAGCACGTCCACCTCGACGACCCGGTGATCGCACGCGCGGACGACTCGGTGCTCTACAACTTCGCCGTTGCGATCGACGATCTCGACGCACAGATCACGCACGTGGTGCGCGGCGAGGATCACCTCTCCAACACTCCCAAGCAGTTGCTCGTGCTCGAGGCCACCCGCGCCGCCGGCTTCGCGCCCGACGCCGTGCTGCCCCTCTATGCGCACCTGCCCCTGTTGCACGGGCCGGACGGCAAGAAGCTCTCAAAGCGTCACGGGGCGGCCTCGGTGCAGGAGCTGCGCGACGCCGGCTACCTGCCCGAGGCGGTGCGCAACTACCTCGCACTGCTCGGCTGGGGTGCGGGCGACGACGCCACGGTGATGTCCACCGCGCAGCTGATTGAGCGCTTCGCGCTGGAGCGCGTGAGCCGCAACCCAGCGCAGTTCGACGAGGTGAAGCTGCGCTGGCTGAACGGCGTATACCTGCGCGCGCTCCCCCCCGCGGAACTCGCCCACCGATTGGAGCAGTACACCGGGCGGGAGGACCTGGAGCAGGCAGCACGGATCAGCCAGGAGAAAATCCAGACGCTCGCCGACTTCTGGCCGCTCGCCGGCACGTTGGTGGATGGCCCACGCGAGGATCCCGCGGCGCGCGCGCGCTGGCTCGATGAGGGCGGGCGCCAGGCACTCGGCCAGGTCCGCTCGGCCCTGAGCGAGACCGCGAGTTTCGATGAGGCCGCGGTGCGGGAGGCGCTGGAGGCCGTGATCGCCGAGCGTGGCGCGAAGCCGCGCGAGGTGTACCAACCGTTGAGGGTGGCACTCACCGGCACGACGATCTCGCCCGGGATTTTCGAGAGCGTCGCGCTGCTCGGTCGCGATCGGACCTTGGCTCGCATCGACGCGGCGCTGGCCGGCGAGAACTGAGCGGTTGCCACGGTAGCCCGTGTCGTGGCGGAAATTGCCCAAACATCCTTAAGAATCGCCAGAGGCGGTCGATTACTGAGCAATACCTGCGGCGAAATGCCTCAACCGAACGTCCACGCCTGCCGATAGACCTCCGAGAGGGTGGCGCAGTGGGCGGAAGGCCTGCGAGCCGGGCCCCTCTTTTCATATTAGGCGGCCCAACGGATTGGGCGGCGAGCGATGACAAGGGTAGGTGCGCGGAGCATGCAGGCAACAGCCACCACACAGCGGCAGCGAGCCAAGGAGCGGCCCAACGCAGCCGGCGAGTCCGCCTCCTCAGGGAGCAGCCGCCATCAGAACGAGGGGCACGGACGGCGCTTGACCCAGGCCTTCGAAGCCCTTGAGGGCTTCCCGGCCCTGGCGGAGTCGCGCAAGCGACTGCTGGCGGTGATGTCCAAGGATCACGTGGCGACGGCGGACGTGGTCACGGCGGTGGAGTCCGACGTGGCGTTGGTGACCGCGGTGCTGCGCATGGCCAACCAGGCGCAGGGCACCCGCGGGCGCGTGGACACCGTCGTCGCGGCGGTGGAGGTGCTCTCCCCGCAAACCGTGCAGGCGCTGGCGGCGAGGGTGAGGACTTTCGACTTCTTCGAGCGCGCGAGCGTGTGGGACGCGGCGCCGGAGCGCTTCCGGCTGCACGCCCTCGCCACCCAGCACGCGGCTGACCGGGTGGCCGCCGAGGTTGGCTATGAGAATCGCGATCGCCTGACGGTCACCAGCCTGCTGCACGACATCGGCAAGCTGGTGCTGATGCACGCGTATCCCGGGTACCCATCACAGGTGCACCAGGGCGCGCAGACCCCCGAGCAGCGCATCCACCAGGAGCGCCGCGAGCTGGGTGTGGATCACGCGCTCGTCGGCGGGGTGCTGGCGCGGCGCTGGGGAATGCCGGTGTCGATCGCGAGCGTGATCGAACGCCACCACAGCCCCGAGGCCGCGGGCGAGGCCGCGTTCGTGCGCATCGCCGACATGCTCGCCCACTACACCCAGGGCGCCCAGGTGTCCCCGACGGAGATGCTGCGCACCGCGCGCCTGGTGGGCCTCGGCCCCGAGGAGCTGCGCCGCGTGATGTACGAGCTGCCAACGGCCACCAACCAGCGCCAGCGCCACGTCGATCCATGTCCGTTGTCGGGCCGCGAGCTGGGGGTGCTGCAGCGTCTCGCCGAGGGCAAGGTGTACAAGCAGATCGCCCACGAGTTGACGCTGTCCACGAGCACGGTGCGCACGCACCTGCACAACATCTACGGCAAGCTCGGTGCGGTGGACCGTGCGCAGGCTGTGTTGATCGCCACAGAGCGCGGCTGGTTGTAGATCCCTAGCATCGCGCGGGTGAGCGCGCGATGATCTCGATCACCAGCAAGTCCCCCTATGCCGTGCAGGCGCTGGCCGAGCTCGGCCGCAGTGGGGGCTCGGGGCCGGTGCCGATCGGCGAGCTGGCGCGCCGCCGCGAGGTGCCGGTGCAGTTTCTCGAGCAGCTGTTCGCGGTGCTGCGCCGCGCGGGGATCCTCAGCTCGCAGCGGGGCGTCAAGGGCGGCTACAGCTTCGCGCGCGACCCTGCCGCGGTGAGCGTGCTGGAGATCGTCGAGCTGCTCGACGGTCCGCTCGGCCGCGACTCCGAGGGCGTGTTCGCCGACGCGGCGCAGGCCGCACGCAAGGTGCTGAGTGACACCACGATCGCCGACGTGATCGAGCGCGAGACGCGCGAGGCCGGCGCGAGCATCTACCACATCTGAGCGCGCGGCCTGCGTAGCGCGTTGCCTGGTGCGGCCCTCGGGATGACGCGCCCACTATTGTCGTGCGCGGATGCCCCGAATCCCGATCAACATTGCGGAACTGGTGGGGAAGACGCCCCTGGTCGAGTTGTCGGGGCTGCTGGGCGAGGAGGAGCGGGGCGACGGGGTGCGGCTGTATGGGAAGGTCGAGTCGGCCAATCCGGGAGGAAGCGTGAAGGACAGGATCGGCGTGGCGATGATCGAGGCCGCCGAGCAGGAGGGGCGGATCGAGCCGGGTCGCACGACGATCGTGGAGGCCACCAGCGGCAACACGGGGATCGCGCTGGCGATGGTGTGCGCGGCGAAGGGGTATGAACTGGTGTTGACGTTGCCGCAGGGGATGAGCCGCGAGCGCGAGAGCTTGCTGAAGCTGTATGGGGCCAAGGTGAGGATCACCGAGTCGCTAGGGGGAATGAGCGAGGCAGTGGCGGCGGCGCAGGAGTTGGCGCGCGGGGAGGATGTGTGGCTGCCCGATCAGTTCTCAAACCCTGCCAATCCAGATGCCCACCGACGCACGACTGGCCCGGAGATCGAGCGCGCGCTGGAGGGTGCGCCCGACGTGCTGGTGGCGGGCGTGGGCACCGGTGGCACGATCACCGGCGCCGGCGGCTACCTGCGCGAGCGCAACCGCAACCTGCGGATCGTCGCCGTCGAGCCGCGGGGCTCGGCGGTGCTGTCGGGCGGCAGGCTCGGCCCCCACCGCATTCAGGGCATCGGCGCGGGCTTCGTGCCGCCGGTGCTGGAGCGCGAGCTGCTCGACGAGGTGATCGCGGTGAGCGACGATGACGCGATCCACACCGCGTGGAGGTGCGCACGGCGCACAGGCCTACTGGCGGGCATCTCCGGCGGCGCGGCGCTGTGGGCGGCGCTGCAGGTGGCGACACGCCCCGAGTCCGCCGGGAAGCGGATCGTCGCGATCGTGCCGGACTCAGGCGAGCGTTATGTGTCGCAAGCGTTCTTCGCGCCGTAGGGCTCTTTTATAGGGATATGGACCCCCACAAGGGGGGTCAGGGGTGGGGTTGCGTGTGGGGCGCCCGAGCGCAGCAGCGGTTCCACGGTAGCCTCGCCGTTGCGCCGTGAGGCGTGCTCGTGGGCCACCCTCGGCAAGTGGTGTCAGCGGTTCACTCCGATTGCCATGGGTCGATCAAGTCGATTCCCGTGCCTTCGAAGTCGCCGGTGTTTCGCGTGGCAAGCGTAGCCCCGAGATTGCGGCAGACTGCCGCTATCTGCCCATCGGCGACGCCGATCGGACGGCCTGCTCTCTCCCGGGCGCTGACCAGCGCGGCGTAGTGCGCCGCGGAACTCGCGTCGAACGGCTCGACGCGGCCGCCGAGGTCGTCCTCTATCAGCCGATGTGCCGCTTCGCCCAGCAGGTCCCTGCGCCGGCCGGCTGAGAGGCGGACAATCCCGTAGAGCAGCTCTGCCGCGGTGGTGGCGGTCGTAGCGATCGTGGCTGCATCGAGCGAGTCCATCCACCTCATCACTCCGTCGTCAGGCTCGCGACGCATGAGCTCGGAGAGCACGTTCGTGTCGAGGACGATCACGTCGGCAGGTCCGCCGCACGCGGCAGCTCATGCCGGGGGGGCAGATCGAGCTCCACTCCGCCAATCGCAGCGAACCGTGCGTGAATACGACTGCCGAGGCCGCCCGAAGGGGGCTCGGAGGGCAGCGCGTCTTCGAGGATGGCACGCACCTCGGCCTCCATCGAGCGCCCGTGGCGCGCAGCTCTCACGCGCAGCCTGGTCTTAGTTGCATCATCGAGTCCACGAACAGTCAGCGTCGCCATATCGCACCTTTAAGCATTGCAGGCATTGATTGCCATGCTAGCAAATGTGTTGGCAGCCGTGCTTGAGGCGACGGGAGAGCCACCGGGACCCGACGCTACCCTGTGGGGATGCTGGGATTGGGCACCTTCGCGGGGGTCGTCAAGGAGTTGCGCCGCGACGTGGCGGCGGCGCGCGACCGCGATCCTGCCGCCCGCGGGGTGGGGCCTGCGGAGATCGTGGCCACATGGCCGGGCATCCATGCGCTGCTTTCCCACCGCGTGGCACACGCGCTGCACGAGTCGGGCGTGCCGCTGGTGCCACGCACGATGTCGATGTTGACGCGGACGTTCACCGGCATTGAGATCCACCCGGCGGCGCAGATCGGCAAGGGCCTGTTCATCGACCACGGCGCGGGCGTGGTGGTGGGGGAGACGGCGACAATCGGCGACGACGTGACGCTCTACCAGGGCGTCACGCTGGGGGGTACGGGCTTCGCCACCGGCAAGCGCCACCCCACGGTGGAGGATAACGTGACGATCGGCTCGGGCGCCAAGCTGCTGGGTCCGATCACCGTCGGCCACGGCGCGAAGATCGGCGCCAACACGGTTGTCATAACCGACGTGCCGCCCAACTCCACCGTGGTGGGCAACCCCGGTCACCCGGTGCGCGTCGACGGCCGCCGCCCCGAGGGCCCGGACGCCGACTGGATCCACCTGCCCGACCCGATCGCAGAGGCGCTCGGCGGCCTCTCCAGCCGCATCGGGGCGCTGGAGCGCGCGGTGGGCGAGCTCTCCGGCGGGCGCATCGAACCGCCCGTCGCCAAGGTCAGGCCGCTGCGGCCCGTGAAGGGACCCAACCCCGCCGGGGGGTAGCTCGAATCCAGCAGGATCGGCTGAGGAGCCGCAGGGCTCGGGACGTCCGGCAGCCGAGAGCGAGCTCCGATCGGCGCCAAGTCACGAGCCCCGGACGCGGCTCGCCGAAGCGTTGAGGAGTGAGCCCCGGCAGCTGCTCAGCTTTGCTGTGACCGTGCCGATACCCGTAAGTGACCGAACGGCCCGCCCGTGTGCGCGCGGGATAAACGACAAGGGGGCGCACGATGCGCAGAGGAATTGGAGTGGTCACGGCGATTGGCGTCCGGTGATGTTGGGAGCACGAAGGAAGCCCTGTTCCCGGCGGTCGCCATGAACGACCGGGGGGACACTATCGTGGCTTGGACCCCGTCGCGAAGGCTCCACCGCGATGTACGTCAAGCCGAAGCGGGCGAAAAAGAAGAAGTAGTCGCTGCTCAGTAATACACGCAGCGGCAGCGGTGCCGCGGTCGCGCCTTGTACTCGGGGGCCTGGCCGCGATTCCACAGGCGGTGGTCGAGCACGCGCGGCGGGACTTCCGTCTGCGCTGAGATCAGCTCGCAGGCGTGCACCGCACAGGCGCGGATCTCGCGCTCGGAGCCGCCTGAGGGGAGCAGCTCACCGGCGTCGATGCGGGCGGCGAGCGACTCGTCGTAGATCAAGATGCCCTCGCAGCGCAGCACGTGGGGGACGAGGTTGTCGGCGAAGATCGTCAAGCGGTCGAGGTCGGTGAAGTTGGCGACACCCGCCAGCGCGAGGTCGGCGGCAACGATTTGGGCGCGCTTGTAGAAGCCGCGGTCGTCGAACATCGCCATGCTGCGCGCCAGCGCTTGCGCCAGCCGCTCAGCCGAGCCGCCGCACGCCGCCGCAAAGTCCAACGCGCGGCGCTCACCGAGGAAGCGGCCTAGCTCGCGCAACGCCTGGGCGTAGAGGCTCATCAGCTCGTGGTCGGGCGGCTGGCCGAGGATCCCGGCGATCGTGCGGGTGTCCACCGCGCGCAACCACGCCCCGTCGAGCGCCCACCCGCCTGCGGCGGCGTGCTGCGCGCGTACATAGTCGGTGAGCCCCCACGCGACCGTGAAGTAGCCGCTGATGGGCAGCCCGCCGTCGAGGCGCTTGCGCAGCGTGGGAAACCAGCCCGAGCCGAAGTTGATCGTGTCCAGCGCCAGCAGGTAGTTGGCGACGTCGGCGGGCTCGCCCTCCAGGTAGTGGTGCACCGGGTCGAGCTCAGGGGAGGACTCCTGCGACGCCGGTGCGGCGAGCTTCGCGAGGAGCGCATCGTCGGCGATGGCGTCCATATCGATCCGCACCCAGTGCGCCCGCGCGGCGATCTGCGCGCAGTTGGTGCGGATCTCGTCGAGCAGCGCCATGGCGGACACGTTACGCCGGCCGGCCTCGCAACTATGCTGAGGGTGATGGTCGAAAACCCCCACGCCGAGCACCTCAAGGAGCTGCTGGCGGGCCTCAACGAGCCCCAGCGGGAGGCCGTCACGCACGGCGAGGGGCCGCTTTTGATCCTCGCCGGCGCGGGCTCGGGCAAGACGCGCGTGCTCACCCACCGCCTCGCCTTCCTGATCTACACCGACCAAGCGCAGGCGGGTGAGATCCTGGCGATCACCTTCACCAACAAGGCCGCCAAGGAGATGCGCGAGCGCGTCGAACGGCTGCTCGGCCACAGCACGCGCGGGATGTGGCTGATGACCTTCCACGCCGCCTGCGCGCGGATCCTGCGGGCCGAGGCCGAGCGGTTGGGGTATACGCGGCAGTTCACGATCTACGATCAGGCCGACGCACGACGGCTCACGAAGCGCTGCATGGACGCGGTGGGCGTTGACCCCAAGCGCTACACGCCGGCGGCGATCCACAACCAGATCTCCTCCGCCAAGAACAAGCTCAACGACGCCTCCGCTTACAGCCAGGCGGTCGGCTCGCAGTTCGAGGAGCTGGTCGGAGAGGTGTACACGCTGTACGAGCGCGACCTGATGCGCATGAACGCGATGGACTTCGACGACCTGCTGTTTCGCACCGTCAACCTGCTGGAGCTCTACCCCGAGGTGCGCGAGCGCTACAGCGAAAGCTTCCGCCACGTGCTGGTCGACGAGTACCAGGACACCAACCACGCGCAGTACCGCTTCCTGCAGCTGCTGGTGGGCGGCGGCCGCCAGGCACCGGCGCGGGGGGAGCCCGTTCACCTCGCCGGCCACCGCAACCTCGCGGTGGTCGGCGATGACGCACAATGCCTCGCGCGAGGAACGCTCATCACGATGGCCGACGGTACGGAACGACCTGTCGAGGACGTGCAACCAGGCGAGGAGGTTCTCGCAGCCTACGGCAGCGGCGACTTCCGTCCGGCCGTGGTCTCACAACGCCATCAGACGAGCGGCTCCGCTGGTGTTGCAATCACAACGAGAGCGGGACGGCGGCTGATCAGCACGCCCGAGCACATCCACTTTGCCGGATTCGTTGTCGGCAGGACCCCACAACTACACATGACCTACCTCATGTGGAAGCGTGAAGTCGGGTTCCGTGTGGGAACCTCCCGCACCTACACCGCAGGTCAGAGCAAGCCGGTGATCGGTGCCCGTCTCCGAGTCAACGGCGAGGGTGCCGACGCGGCTTGGGTCATCTCTGTGCATGCCAGCGACGTCGAAGCGCGGGTGGCGGAGCACGTGCTGTCTGCACGCTACGGATTGCCTACGCTTCCGTTCTATGCGAGGCCTTCAAGCAAGGCTTGCGACAGCCTCGTCGGCAACCAAGCGATGATCGACCGTGTCTTCGCGGAACTCGACACTATCGCGGCGGGGCAGAGGCTACTAGCAGACGAGGGCCTCAGCCTGCGCTTCCCGCACATCACGCCATACGGTCATACTTCGGGAAGGCGCGGCTCGTCACGAGTTCGTCGGCGCATGGTCCTCACTCTGTGCGGAGCCCGCGGCGGCGCATCTCCGATGCACCGGATCGCCATGTTTGGCTACGACGAGCATGGAAGGGAGACGCTCGAACGCCTTGGCCTCAGTATTCGACCAGCCCGTCGCGGCTCCGCCGGATGGCGCTATGAGACCGCCTCAATGGACATGCGCTCTCTGCTGGCGACCGCGGAGAGGATTCGCGATCAGCTGGACTGCCATCTTCATCTGAACGCGCGTCTAGCTCGCAACGTGGGTGGCACGAACACCCTGCCGTTTATGCCCGCATCGGCGCTGCGTCCCGGCATGGCCATGGTCGGTGCCGATGGTGAGTTCGACCTCGTCGAGAGCGTCGAGCATATCGCGCTCGAAGCACCGGTTTACGACCTCGACGTACGCGGCGTCCACAACTTCATCGCGAACGGCTTGGTCACTCACAACTCGATCTACAGCTTCCGTAACGCCGACATCCGCAACCTGCTCGACTTTCAGGAGGACTTCCCCGACGCGCGCGTGGTGAAGCTCGAGCAGAACTACCGCTCCACCGAGACGATCCTGAAGGCCGCCAACGCGGTGATCGCCAACAACCGCGGTGGGATCGCCAAGCGCCTGTGGAGCGAGCTGGGCACCGGCGAGCCGATCCAGGTGCGCGAGCTCGAGGACGAGCACGCCGAGGCGCGCTTCGTGGTGGGCGAGATCGAGCGGCTGATCGACGAGGGCGCCTCGCGCGCGGAGATCGCCGTGCTCTACCGCACCAACGCGATGTCGCGCGTCCTGGAGGACACGCTCGTGCGCCGCGAGATCGCCTACCAGGTGATCGGGGGCACGAAGTTCTACGAGCGCGCCGAGATCAAGGACGCGATCGCCTACCTCTCGTGGCTGGCCAACCCGTTCGACGTGGTGAGCTTCTCGCGCGTGGCCAATTCACCCCGGCGCGGACTCGGGCAGACCTCGCTCGGGCGCATCGTGTCGCACTCCGCCACCGTCGGCGTCTCGGTGTGGGAGGCGGCGGCTGCGCCCGATACGATCCCCGGCCTCGGCGCCGCCGCGGTGAAGGCGCTGCGGCGCTTCATGGACACGATGGGCGAGTTGCGCGCGCGTGTGGAGCAAGGCGTGCCGGTGGGTGAGCTGCTGGAGGCGGTGCTCTCGCAGACCGGCTACATCGAGGCGCTGGAGGCGGAGCGGACGATCGAGGCGCAGGGGCGCATCGAGAACCTCGAGGAGCTGGTGTCGGTGGGACGGGAGTTCGACGCCACTGCCGAGGCCGGGCAGGATGCGCTCGATGTGTTCCTGGCTCAGATCGCGCTCGTCGCCGACGCCGACTCTCGCAAGGATGAGGCGGAGGGGCTGGTGACGCTGATGACGTTGCACAACGCCAAGGGCCTGGAGTACCCCGTGGTGTTCATCGCGGGTTGCGAGGACGGCGTGTTCCCGCACTCGCGTGCGCTCGACGAAGGCGGCCTGGAGGAGGAGCGGCGCCTCTTCTACGTCGGAGTGACCCGCGCGATGCGCAAGCTCTACCTCACCCACGCGCGTCGCCGCGTGGTGTTCGGTGCGCAGGCGTATGGCCTGCCCAGCCGCTTCCTCGATGAGATTCCCGCCGAGCTCGCCGAACGCGAGCAGCCGCAGCTGATGGTGGCGAGCGCCGCCCGCGGCGGCGGTGGGATGGGTTGGTCGAATGGCGCGCGCTCCAATCGGGCGCTCGTCGGAGTGGGCGGCGGTTGGGACTCCCCCGCACGCACCGCGGCGGTTGGCGGCGGCATCACCGCCGGCCGAGGGGCGGGCGACGGTGGCGTGGCCGCCGACAGCGGGCCGCAGGCGGGCTCCGGGCCGTCGTTCCGCCTGGGTGAGGACGTCACCCACGAATCGTTCGGTGAGGGAGTGGTCACCGCCGTGGAGCCTCACGGGGTGATCGTCGTGCGCTTCGCCCGCGACGGCTCGGAGCGCAAGCTGATGTCCGAGTTCGCCCCCGTCACTCGGCGATAGCATCCCCACCCAATGAGCGCCACGATCATCGACGGCCAAGCGATCGCCGCGGGCGTGCGCGCCCAGGTGGCAGAGGAGGTGCGCACCTTCGTCGAGCACACCGGCCACCCACCGGGTTTGGCGACCGTGCTGGTGGGGGACGACCCGGGCTCAGCGGTGTACGTGGGGGGCAAGCAGCGCGCGTGCGCCGAGGTGGGGATGGCCCCCTTCGACAAGCGCCTGCCGGCGGATGCCTCCTTCGCACAGGTGGCCGAGCTGCTCGAGGCTCTCAACGGGGACGACGCCGTCAACGGGGTGCTACTGCAGCTGCCGCTGCCGGCCCACCTCGACGACCCAACGCTCACGGGCCTGATCGACCCGGACAAGGACGTCGATGGGTTGACCCCGGTCAACGCCGGCCTGCTCTCGCTCGGGCAACCGGGGCTGCGGCCGTGCACGCCTCTGGGGGTGATGGAGCTGCTCGCTAGCGTCCACGGTGGCGAGGAGGCCTGGCTGGAGGGCGCCGAGGGGGTGATCGTCGGGCGCTCCAACCTGTTCGGCAAGCCGATGGCGCAGCTGCTGCTCGCCGCCAACGCGACCGTCACCGTCTGCCACTCCCGTACCCGCGATCTAGCCGGTGTGTGCGCCCGCGCCGACGTTCTGATCGCAGCGATCGGGCGCCCGCGGTTGGTGGGAGCCGAGTTCGTCAAGCCCGGGGCGGTGGTGATCGACGTCGGCATCAACCGCCTCACGCCGGAGGAGGCTGGCAACAAGAGCGGACTGGTGGGTGATGTGGACTTCGCGGCGGCGTCCTCGCGCGCCGCCGCGATCACGCCGGTGCCCGGTGGCGTCGGGCCGACGACGATCGCGCTGTTGCTGCGTAACACGCTCGACGCCGCGCGCCTGCAGGCGGGGGTCGAGGTGGTCCCGTGAGCCTGCGCTGTTGGGGGAGAAATGGAGGAGGGTCGCGAGCGTGAGCCGTCGAACGGGATTGGAGGAGCGGCGATGAGTCTGCGTCGTATGCGTTCCGGAGAGTTGATCGCGCTCGCGGGAGCGATCTGCCTGATCGTCGCGCTGGCGCTGCCGTGGTACGACAACGGGGGCAAGCTGACCGCATGGGACACGTTCGGCGTGGGGGTGGTGCTGCTGATCCTCGCGGCCGTCGCTGCCATCGTGCTTGCGATCGCGACGGTCACTGAGCGTACGACCGCAATCCCGGTGGCGGCCGGCGTGTGGAGCACGCTGTTCGGGATCCTCGCGGTGATCGCGGCGCTCGTGCGCCTCCTGGAGCGCCCCGACCACGCCACCGAAGTGTGCTCCGGCGCGTGGCTGGCGCTCGCCGGAGCGCTGCTGGTGCTGGCCGGGAGTTGGCAGTCGATGCGCGACGAACGCACCGGCCTATACCCGCCCGACGCCACGCCGCCGCGCGAGGCGCCGCCCGCGGGGACATAGAATCCTGGCCGTGATCGATCGCGACGAAGTACTGCACGTGGCGCGTTTGGCGCGGCTGAAGCTCGACGACGGCGAGGTCGAGTCGATGGCTCGTGAGCTCTCCGCCGTGCTCGACCACATCGCCAAGATCGGCGAGCTTTCCCTGGACGACGTGCCTCCCACCTCGCACGTGGTGGAGGTCGTGGGCCGCTTGCGCCCCGACGAGCCGCGCCCCTGTCTGGCGCGCGAGGTCGCGCTCGAACAAGCCCCCGCCGTCGCCCAGCACGGCTTTCTCGTCCCGAGCCCCCAGGCGTGAGCGATCGTCGTTCAAAGTCGCTCGGCCGCGGGACACGAGGTCCCGCGCCCAGCCGCCTGGCGGCGAGCCCTCCTGCGCGGATGCGACCCTACCCTTCACCCCCTTATCGATGAGCACTGCGGAGATCATCGAGCTGTCCGCCGCGCAAGCGATGCGGGAGATCGACGCCGGCCGGCTCTCCGCGGCGGAGCTGTTTGAGGCCTACCGCGCGCGCGCCGCTGCCGACGAGCTCAACTGCTTTACGTGGGTTGCCGAAGAGCCTCCCGCGGCGGAGTCGGGGGGTGCGCTGCGCGGTGTGCCGCTCGCGGTCAAGGACCTCTTCTGTACCGCCGGCGTGCCGTCGCAGTCGGGCTCGCGCATCCTCGCGGGGTACCGACCGCCGTACACCGCCACGGCGGTCGCGCGGCTCGCCGCGGCCGGTGCGCCGCTGCTCGCCAAGACCAACCAGGACGAGTTCGCGATGGGCTCCTCCAACGAGAACTCGGCGTTCGGGCCGGTGCTCAACCCATGGGACCGCGCCCGCGTGCCCGGCGGGTCCTCGGGTGGCAGCGCCGCCGCCGTCGCCGCCGGCCTCGCGCCCTGGGCGCTCGGCACCGACACGGGCGGATCGATCCGCCAGCCCGCCGCGCTGTGCGGAATCGTCGGGCTGAAACCGACCTACGGCGCCGTCTCGCGCTACGGGATGATCGCCTTCGCCTCCTCGCTCGATCAGGCCGGGCCGCTGACCCGCGATGTGACCGACGCGGCACTGCTGCTGCGCCACATGGTCGGCCGCGACGAGTGCGACGCTACTTCCCTGGGCCATCCCGAGGAGATCGCGCTACCCACCGCCGAGACGCTTTCCGGCGTGCGCTTGGGGGTGCCCGAGGAGCTCACCGGCGAGGGGATCGACCCGGGGGTGCTCGACGCCTTTCGCGGCGCCCTTGCGCGGGCGCGTGAGCTCGGCGCGGAGATCCACGACGTCCGTCTGCCCCACGCGCCGCACGGGCTCTCTGCCTACTACGTGCTGGCGCCCGCCGAGGCCTCCTCCAATCTCGCCCGCTTCGACGGCGTGCGTTACGGGCTGCGCGCCGAAGGTGTCGATGACCTGCTGGAGCTCTATACCCTCACCCGCCACGACGGCTTCGGCGCCGAGGTGCGGCGGCGCATCATGCTCGGCACCTACGCGCTCTCCGCCGGCTACTACGACGCCTACTACGGCCGCGCCCAGCGCGTGCGCACGAAGATCGTCGGCGACTTCGACGCCGCGTTCGCGGAGGTTGACTTCATCCTCACGCCGACCTCGCCCACCGTGGCGTTCGCGCTCGGGGAGCGCACCGGCGATCCGTGGTCGATGTACATCAACGACTTCTGCACAGTCCCGATGTCGCTCGCCGGCATCCCCGCGATCTCGATCCCGTGCGGCCTTGCCGGCGACGGCGCCGGCGGCGAGCTGCCGGTCGGGTTGCAGATCGCCGGTCCGGTGTTCAGCGAGAACCGCCTGCTCGACGCCGCGTTTGCGCTGGAGCGGGCGCTCGGCTTCGACGGGTCGCGGCCGCGGGTCGAGAGGTCGACGTGAGCACGGTCGAGTACGAGCCGGTCATCGGCCTTGAGATCCACATCCAGCTGGCCACGGCCACGAAGATGTTCTGCGGCTGCGCGCTCTCCTTCGGCGAGCCGCCCAACACCTGCACCTGCCCGGTCTGCCTCGGCCTGCCCGGCAGCCTGCCCGTCGCCAACGCGCGGGCCGTGCACTTCGGGCTGATGATCGGCCTCGCGCTCGGCTCCGAGTTGGCGCCGCGGTCGATCTTCCACCGCAAGAACTACTTCTATCCCGACCTTCCCAAGGGCTACCAAATCTCCCAGTACGATGAACCACTGTGCCTCGGCGGACGGCTCGGGGCGGTGCGCATCCACCGCGTACACCTGGAGGAGGACGCCGCCAAGCTCGTGCACGTCGGCGCCTCCGGGCGCATCCACGGCTCCGATGCCTCGATCGTGGACTTCAACCGCGGCGGCACCCCGCTGGCGGAGATCGTCACCGAGCCCGACCTGCGCTCCGCCGAGGCTGCCGGCGAGTGGCTGCGGCTGCTGCGCACCACGATGCGCGTGCTCGGCGTCTCCGATGTGAACATGGAGGAGGGCTCGCTGCGCTGCGACGCCAACATCTCGCTGCGCCCCGTCGGCAGCGAGCAGCTCGGGGTGAAGACCGAGCTGAAGAACATGAACTCCTTCCGCTTCATCGAACGCGGCATCCGCGCCGAGCTCGCCCGCCAGGAGGCGATCCTGCGCGGCGGCGGGCGGGTCCAGCAGGAGACGCTGCACTTCGACCCCGCCTCCGAGCGCATCACCTCGCTGCGCTCCAAGGAGGAGGCCCACGACTACCGCTACTTCCCCGAGCCCGACCTGGTGCCGGTCGCGATCGACGCGGCGATGCTCGACGCCGCCCGCGCCGCCCTCCCGGAGCTGCCCGCCGCGCGCGCCGAACGTTTCGAGCGCGAGCTTGGGCTCTCCGCTGACAGCGCCCACCTGCTCGCGTTTCGCACGGAGCTCGGCGACTACTTCGAGGCCGCGCTCGCCGCCGCGGTCGATCCCGCGCCACCGGCTCAGGCGCTCGCCAACTGGGTCGCCGGCGACCTGCTCGCACGGCTCGCCGATGGGCAGGATCCCGCTGAGTCGCGTGTGCAACCCGATGCGCTGGCCCTGCTCGTGGGGCTGGCCGACGCCAAGCGCATCAGCGTGGGCGCCGGTCGCCAGGTGCTCGACCGCCTTGTCGCCGAAGGGGGCGACCCGGCGGCGATTGTCGAGGCCGAGGGTCTCGCCGCAATGGATGCGGGCGATGAGCTGGCCGCGATCGTCGCCGCGGCGCTCGCCGCGCACCCCGAGGCCGCCGCCAACGTGCGCGCCGGCAACGCCAAGGCGATCGGGCCGATCGTCGGCCACGTGATGCGTGAGACCAAAGGTCGCGCCGACGGCGGCGCCGTCACCCGGCTGGTGCATGAGCAGCTTGGCATCTGAGTCACGGTCGCTGCGACCACCACGCTCGTGCGAGCGTCAGCGCTACCATCTTGGGATATGAACGAGTCGCCCACAACCACACCGTCGTCGTCGCGCTCGCTGGGCCGAATGATCGTCGCGGTGCTAATCCTGGGGGTCGCTGCCTGGGTGTTGCTGCACATCGTGATCGGCATCGTCACCTTCCTCGCCGTCCCTGTCATCGTGGTGGCCGCCATCGTGGCCATCGTCTGGGCTATGCGCGTACTGTTCTAGAGGCGGCGCGATGGGTTACGTGGTGATCTGCCTCGGCTTTGGACTCGCCGGCGGGATCGTCGGCCACGTCAAGGGCAGCTCGTTCATTCTGTGGTTCCTAATCTCCGCGGTCGTCCCCGTCTTTGGGCTGCTTGCCGCGATCGCATACCGCATGGAGAGCAACGAGCTGCGCCGCCGCTGTCCCCATTGCGGGCGCGTCACGAAGATCTACGACGCCCTCTGCACCCGCTGTGGCACTGAGCTCGAGTTTCCGGAGAAGGTGATCGCGCCGGAATCCTGGCAGCCCCCGTCGGTGGCGGGCAGCTGAGCGCTCGCGGCTGACTGCCGTCCCTCCCTGCCGGCCATGGCTCGCCGCCCAGCGCGCCTGAGTTAGGGCCACCCGTTAGGGAGCCCGAAACGGCGCAGGCTCTATAAACGTGGCATGAGCGCCAAGGCTCCGCCCATGCCCGTACACGACTCGCTGATCACGCGCCTGATCCACCGCGCTGGCTTTCCTGATGAGCGCGACTTCGTGCTGCGCGTCGTGCAGCCGGCGCTCGTCGGCATGATCGACGGCACGGTCTCCTCGCTGCCGCCGATCTTCGCGGCGGCGATCTCCTCCGACTCACGCGTGGCGCTGCTCGTCGGCTTCTCCACGGCGCTCGGTGCGGGCGTCAGCATGGGCTGGTCGGAGGCGCTGTCTGACACTGGCGAGCAGACCGGCCGCGGCTCGGCGGTCGTGCGCGGTGCGATTACCGGCGGCATGACCACGCTTGGCGGCATCTTCCACACGCTGCCGTTCTTCATCAGCGACGTCCACAAAGCGCTGCTGGTGGCGGGCTGTGTCGTCGCGTTCGAGCTGTTCGCGATCGCGTGGGTGCGCAAACGCTTCCTGCACGTCTCGATGCGCTCCTCGCTGCTGGTGGTCACCGTCGGCGGCGCGATCGCACTGGCGATCGGGATCGGGATCGGCTCCTCCTAACGGCGGGCGGGCGGGCACAAACCCGCTGGTACACTGCCTTTTTGGCCCGTTTCGAATGTGGTGGAAAGGCGGTTGGCTTGCATGCGCGCGGTTGACGCACTGATGGAGTGCCTCAAGGCGGAGGGTGTCGAGGTCGTCTTCGGCCTGCCCGGCGGCGCCAACCTCCCGACCTACGATGCGTTCGTCGACGCCGGCATCCGCCACATTCTTGTGCGCCACGAGGCCGGCGGCGGCCACGCCGCCGAGGGCTACGCCAAGGCGACCGGCAAAGTGGGCGTCGCGTTTGCCACCTCCGGCCCCGGTGCCACCAACCTGATCACACCGATCTGCGACGCGATGATGGACTCGGTGCCGGTCGTGTTCATCACCGGCCAGGTGCGCACCGAGCTGCTCGGCACCGACGGCTTCCAGGAGGCCGACACGATCGGGATCACGATGCCCGTCGTCAAGCACTCCTTCATGATCCAGCACCCGCTGGAGATCCCCCGCGCGATCCACGAGGCGTTCCACATCGCCTCCACCGGGAGACCCGGGCCGGTGCTGGTGGACATCCCGCAGGACCTCTCGCGCGCGGAGATCGCCTACGAGCCGGTCACCGACGTGCGCCTCCCCGGCTACCAGCCGACGGTGGAGGGCAACCAGAAGCAGATCCGCCAGGCCGCCAAGGCGCTCGCAGCCTCCCAGCGCCCGATGATCTACGCCGGTGGCGGCGTCGTCAACGCAAACGCCTCCGCGGAGCTGATCGAGCTGGCCGCCGCTGACCGCTTCCCCGTCACCTGCACGTTGATGGGCCTCGGTGCTTTCCCCGCGCGGGTCGGCGCGACGGGAGCGGATGGGGATGGGGGAGGGGGGGGCGGGTCACCTGGTGGCGAGCCCAACCCGCAGTGGCTGGGGATGCTCGGGATGCACGGCACCCGCGCGGCCAACTACGCGATGGACGAGGCCGACCTGATCTGCGCCGTCGGCGCCCGCTTCGACGATCGCATCACCGGCAAGCTCTCGGAGTTCGCCCCGCACGCGAAGTTCATCCACATCGACGTTGACCCGGCGGAGATTTCGAAGAACGTGCCCGCGCACATCCCGATCGTCGGCGACGCCCGCAACGTGCTCGCCAAGCTCGCCATCGAGTACCGGGCGCTTGAGCCCGACCCCGCGCGCCTGAGCGAGTGGTGGAGCCGCATCGAGGGGTGGCGCGAGCGGTACCCGCTCAAATACGAGGACAGCACCGACGCCGAGATCAAGCCCCAGTACATGATCCAGGCGCTGTACGAGGCGACCGGCGGCGAGGCGATCATCTCCAGCGACGTCGGCCAGCACCAGATGTGGACCGCCCAGTACTACGACTTCCCCGCGCCACGGCGGTGGATCAACTCCGGCGGCCTGGGTACGATGGGCTTCGGGCTCCCGGCCGCGATGGGCGCTGCCGTCGGCTGCCCCGATCGCCTCGTGTGCTGCGTCGCCGGCGACGGCTCGGTGCAGATGAACGCCCAGGAGCTCGCGACCTGCGCGCAGGATCAGATCCCGATCAAGGTGTTCATCATGAACAACGGCTACCTCGGCATGGTGCGCCAGTGGCAGGAGCTCTTCTGGGACGGCCGCTACTCCCACGTCGACATGGGCAAGTTCCCCGACTTCGTCAAGCTCGCCGAGGCCTACGGCGCCACCGGGATGCGCTTCGAGGACAAGCACACGCTCGTCGAGGACATCCGGCGGGCGATCGCCACGGAGGGCCCCGTGGTCGTGGACGTGCGCGTCACCCGCGAGGAGAACACGTACCCCATGATTCCCGCTGGCCAGGCGGCGCGGGAGATGGTGGGGTGACGGGCATGTCGTCCGAGCACCCGCTCCACGCTGCCTCGTGCCCCGCAGGGAACCGCGCGTGCGCTCGGACGCAAGGGTGCCCCTGATGGGCGAGCCGGCCACCAAGGCGCCGCTCAGCCTCGCCGAGCTCGAAGCGTCCGGCAACCTGCGCACTGGGCGCAAGCACGTCCTCTCGATCCTGGTCGAAAACAAGTCGGGTGTGTTGACCCGTATCGCGGGGCTGTTCGCCCGCCGCGGCTTCAACATCGACACGCTCACGGTCGGCCCCACCGACGACGAGCGCGTCTCGCGCGTGACGCTCACCGTCGACGGCGCTCTGCACCCGATCGATCAGGTCACCAAGCAGCTGCACAAGCTGATCAACGTGCTGAAGATCCGCGACCTCGACCCGGGCGACACGGTCTCGCGCGAGCTCGCGATGTTCAAGGTCTCCGCCGATGGCGTCCAACGCGGCGAGCTGATGCAGATCACCGAGATCTTCCGCGGCAAGGTAGTCGACGTCACCAAGCGCTCGATCATCGTCGAGATCACCGGCACGACCGAGAAGATCCAGGCCTTCGAGGACATGGTGCGGCCGTTCGGGCTGATCGAGATGATGCGCACCGGGGAGATAGCCATTGCCAGGGGTCGCAGCGAGACGTGAGGGGCACGCGCGAGCGGACGCACGAGAGCCCGTTCGCGCTCAGCGACGCCGACCGCGAGCGGCTTGCCGCACGTCTGCAGCTTGCCGTCAAGCGGGCGCGGCGCAGCGGTCGCGAGACACTCGCGGCGCTCACCCTGCCGCTGCCGGCGGACCTCGATCCCAGCGCGGTCGTCTGTGCCTCGCGGCGCCTGGGGGAGTCGTGGTTTCTCTTAGAGCAGCCCGAGCGCGGCGCGCGCGCTCTCGCCGCGCTCGGCGAGGCGGCCTGCCTGACTGCCACTGGGCCCGAGCGTTTCGCCACCGTGGCCGACCGCTGGCGCGCGCTCGCTGCGGCGGCCGTCGGCGACCCGCCCGAGGACCCATCCGACCCAGGCTCCGCCGCCGGCGGGCCGATCGCGCTGGGCGGCTTCGCGTTCGCAGCCGAGGGCGGCGCCGACCTGGCATGGAGCGGCTTCGCGCCCGCCTCGCTGATCGTGCCCGAGATCACGCTCACCCGTCGCCAGGCGGATCGTGGCGCGCGCCCCGGCTCGGGTGGTGGCGAGCATGCCAACCTTGGCCTCAGGCCTGGCGGGAGCGTGGACGTGCGGATGACGCTGTGCGCGCTCGCCGCGCCCGACGACACCGCCGAGGAACTGCTTGACGGCCTGGAGCGCCGTGTCGGCGAGCTGCGTGTGGAGCCGCTCGCGTTGCTCGACCCCGCGCCCACGGGGCGTTACCGGATCGCGAGCGCGATGCCACCCGAGCACTACGAGGCCGCCGTCGCGCGCGCCGTGGAGCTGATCCGCAAGGGGCAGCTGGAGAAGGTGGTGCTGGCCCGCGAGGTGCAGGTGCACGCGGGCGGGGGGGCTTCCAACTTCGACCCGGCCGCGCTGTTCGGGGTGCTGCGCGAGGGCTTTCCCTCGTGCACCGTGTTCTGCGTCGGACGCGAGGACGCCGCGTTCGTCGCCGCCAGCCCCGAGCTGTTGGTGCGCCGCGAGGGCCACCGCGTCAGTACGCTCGCGCTCGCCGGCTCGATGCGTCGCAGCGCCGACCCCGCCGTCGACGACCACCTCGGCGAACAGCTGATGCACTCCGAGAAGGACCGCGAGGAGCACGCGATCGTGATCCGCCGGATCGAGCAGGCGCTGCGCCAGCACGCGCTGTGGACTGCCGCCTCGCCCGAGCCGACGCTCGTGAAGGTCGCCAACATCCAGCACCTCGGCACTCCGATCCGCGCCCAGCTCGCGCAGCCGCTCGATGTGATCGAGCTGCTGGAGCTGATGCACCCCACCCCCGCCGTCGGCGGCGAGCCGCTGGAGCGCGCCCGCCCGCTGATCCCCGCCCTCGAGGGCCTCGACCGCGGCTGGTACGCCGGCCCCGTCGGCTGGGCCGACGCCACCGGCGACGGCGAGTTCTGCGTCGCGCTGCGCTGCGCGCTGCTGCGCGGCCGCGTCGCCCGCTGCTACGCCGGGGTGGGCGTCGTGCGCGACTCCGACCCGGCGGCCGAGCTGGCCGAGACCGAGGTCAAGCTGGCCGCGCTGTTACCGCTCCTAGCCGGCTGAGCTCGTCCATAGCAGCTCGCGCTCGACCGCCTGGGCGCGCCAGCCGCTCGGCAGGCGCGCGGGGTAAACGCCCGGAGGGAGGGGTCTCCGGCGGGAGCTCAGGCTCCTCCTTCAAGGACGCCGGCGACGGCCTCCCACGCGCGGCGGTGTAGCGCCACGTTCTCGGCACGGTCGGTGCGAATTTCGATGATCCCTGCCCGCCGTGGGCGCTTCGTAAGCGCGCGCTCCAGGGCGGCGCGGAAGCCGAGCACGTCGTTGACGGTCTCGTGCTCGAGGCCGTACAACCGCGCGGCGTGCGCGAAATCCAGGCCGGTGGGGGTGGCGATGTGGCGCGTGTAGAGATCCTCTTTGGTCGCGGCCACCGGCAGGAAATCGAAGATGCCGCCGCCGCCATTCTCGATCAGCACGATCGTCAAGTCGAGCTCCAGGCGCCGCGCGGCGAGCAGGCCGCCGATGTCGTGCGCGAGCGCCACGTCGCCGATCAGCAGTACCGTCGGGCCCGTTGCCGCGGCCGCGACGCCGAAGGCGCTAGAGACGGTGCCGTCGATCCCGTTGGCCCCACGGTTACATAACACCCGTGGGGGGTCGGCGCGCACTGGCCAGAAGCTCTCGATGTCGCGTACCGGCATCGAGGAGGCGACCCACAGCGTCGCCTCCTCGGGCAACAGCACACCCAGCTCAGCGGCGACCGTGGGCTCGCTGAGGCCCTCCGCGCCCAGCACTCCGAGCAGCGCCTCGGCGGCGCGCTCGTCGGCGCTGCGCCAGCTCGCAAGCCAATCGGGGTCGGGTACCGGCGGGTTCTGCGCCAGTGCCCGCAACGCCGCGGCGGGCTCCAGCGCGAAGCGTCGGCAGAGCGTCGCGTCGGGATCTTGCCAGCGGCCCTCCTGCTCGATCGTCGCCTGCGGGACATCGCACATGCTCGCCAACCATCCGCGCAGCGGCTTGGACGTGGGCAGGTCGCCGACGCGCAGCACGATGTCGGGCTTGACGCTCGTGGCGAACGAGCGGTGGCGCAGCAGCGCGTCGTAGTGCGCCACCGCCGCTTCCCCACGCCGCGCGCCCGAAAGCGGGTCGGCCAGCAGCGGCCAGCCGGCAGCTGCACAGAACGCCGCCGCGGTCTCGCCGAGCTCGGTGTCGCGCTCGTAGCGCCCGGCCACGACCACTCCCCGGGCGGCAGCGGCGACCGGCACGGCAAGCGAGCGCTCGTCCTGGGGCGACGTCGGCCGTGCGGGCGTGCAGGTCACGAGCGGACGGCCATCGGGGCGTCCGCTGCCGTCGTGGGGCGGCGGCTCGTCTTCGCTGCGTACGAGCGGCTCGCGTAGCGGGAAGTTTAGGTGCACCACGCCGGGCCGGCCCTCCAGCGCACACCAGTACGCGCGGCAGGCCAGCGTGCGCATCCAGCGCAGCCGCTCGTGTGTCGACTCGTGCGTGCCCACCTCGAAGAACCACTTCGCGGCCTGCCCGAAGATCTTCACCTGGTCGATCGTCTGGCCGGCGCCGTTTTCGCGCAGCTCGGGGGGGCGGTCGGCCGTGAGGATCAACAGCGGCACGCCCGCCTCGTGCGCCTCGATCGCGGCCGGCAGCAGCTCCGCGACGGCGGTGCCCGAGGTGCACGTCACCGCGACCGGCGCTTCCGTGGCCTTCGCCAGCCCAAGGGCGAAGAAGCCGCTGCAGCGCTCGTCGATGTGCGAGTGGCAGCGCAGCCGCGGCTCGTCGGCGAGGCTCAGCACCAGCGGCGTGCTGCGCGACCCCGGCGAGGTGCATGCATCGCGTAGCCCGCAACGCGCGAGCTCGTCCACGAACGCGCGCAGCAGGGTGTAGGTGTCGGTGGCGGTGGTCATCTCGAGGGCTAGGGTCACAAGTTTTGGCGGGTGGCTGATCGGGATGGGGGAAGGGGTCGGGATCGGCGTGGTCGGGGGACGAAAGTAGGATCGAGGAGTGCCGGAGACCCTTGTCCTACTACACGGCTTCGGTGGCACCCACCGTGCCTGGAAGGTGGTGGTGGGGCTGCTCGACCATGAACGCTACCGTCCGCTGGCGCTCGACCTCCCGGGCCACGGCGCGCGGGCGGATGCGCCGCGGCCGATCTCCTTCGCGGGCTGCGTTGCCGATGTGCTCGCTGCCAGCCCCGAGCGCTTCGCTCTGTGCGGCTACTCGCTCGGCGGGCGCGTCGCGCTGCACGTGGCCCTGGCGGCGCCTGAGCGGGTGACACGGCTCGTGTTGATCGGGGTTAACCCCGGGATCGAGGATCAAGTCGAGCGCGCTGCGCGGCGAGGTTCCGACCGCGGCCTCGCCGACGATCTCGAACGCACGCCCTACGAGGAGTTCATCGAGCGCTGGCGTACCCAACCGCTGTTTGCCGCCGATCCTCCGGAGGTGGGGGCGCTGGCGCGCGCGGATCAACGCCGCAACCGGCCCGACGCGCTGGCCGCCGCGATGCGGGGTCTCGGGGTAGGGGAGATGCCGCCGCTGTGGGATCGCCTTCCCGAGCTGGCGATGCCGGTGACGGTGCTGGTGGGCGCGCGCGACGGGAAGTTCCTGGCGCTAGGGCGGCGGATGGTCGAGCTGCTGCCGGCGGGTGAGTTGGTCGTCGTGCCCGGTGGCCACGGCCTGCCGCTGGAGAACCCGGCCGCGGTCGCTCATGCGTTCTAAGGCGGACTGACGCCCAACCCCGCAGTTGTAGGCACCCCGATGCGGCCGTTGCGTACCGGCAGAGCACCCTTCTCCTCTAGCTCCTCGAACATGCCGAGCGTCGCCAGGCCGCAGGCTGGGAGCGGGCCGCGCGAGGCCAGCGCAGCGGCGGCGTGTACGGCGGCGGCCACGCCGAGCGGGCCGTCGAGCGTCGAGGCGAGGTAGACCTCTGCGCCCGAGGCCCTGACGAGCGCCGCGGCGGCGAGCAGGCCGGCGATGCCACCGCAGCGGGAGATCTTCAGGCACACCGCGTCGGCGACGCCCGCGCCCAGCGCTCCGTGCTCGGCGGCGGTCTCGTCGATCGCCACGCGTGCGGCGACGCGCTCACGCACTTCGCGCACCCCCTGCAGACCGTGCGTGGGCTCCTCCACTAGCTCCAGGCCCACCGGGGTGAGCGCTTCGATTGCGCGCACCGCGCCCTCGACGTCCCAGGCGCCATTGGCGTCGAGTCGCAACGCGGTGTGGGGGCCCACGGCGGCGCGTACCGCCGCCACGCGGCCGGCGTCGTCGCCGACCCCCACCTTTAGCTTGACGCACTCGAAGCCCTGCTCCGCGGCGCGCGTGGCCTGCTCGGCGGCGCCCGCGCGATCGGTGGCGCCGACGGTTGCGTTGACCTGGATCTCTGCCGCGGGGTTGTCGGTGAGCAGCGCTGCCACCGGCTTGCCCGCGCGCCGCCCGGCGCGGTCCCACAGCGCGAGGTCGATCGCGGCGAGCGCCGCGGGTAGGTCTTCGACGCGCCGGCACGCCTCGATCAGCTGCGCGCCTTCCGCCGTCGCCGACTGCATCAGCACCGGCCGGTAGGCCTCCAGCGCCACGCGCACCCGCGCGATGCTGACGCCGTCGTAGGCCTCCAGGGGAGCCGCTTCGCCGTGCCCGCTCACCCCGTCGGTATCGGTCAGCGTTACCGCCAGCAGCTGTCGCTCGTGCACCGGGCCGTAGGCGGTCCGTAGCGGTGTGCGCAGGTGCAGCGTGCGCTCGGTGACGGTCATCTGCATCCGGCTAGCCGATGCCTCCGCTCGCAAGGATCCCGGCGGCGAACAACAGGCAGAACAGCAGCTGCAGCAGGCCGGTGCGCGCGAGCGCCCCGTTCAGCGCGGGGCCATCGATGCGCGTGCGCACCACGCCGATCAGCGAGAGCGCGAGCGGGGCCGCCGCCCACGGGAGCAGCAGCCACGCGGTCATCGAGCCGAGCGCCCACGGCAGCGGCGCGGCGAGGAACGCGATCGTCAGCATCGTGGTGTACAGCACGCGTGTGTGCTGCCGGCCGAGTCGCACCGCGAGCGTGCGCTTGCCCGCGCGGCGGTCGGTGTCGATGTCGCGCACGTTGTTGACGACGAGGATCGCGCTCGCCAGGAGGCCGACCGGCACTGCGCACGCGAACGCCTGCCAGGGCAGGTGCTGCACCTGCACGTAGTAGGAGCCGGCCACCGCGACGATCCCGAAGAAGAGGAACACGAAGACCTCGCCCAGCCCTTCGTATCCGTATGGGCGCGGCCCGCCGGTGTAGAGGATGCCGGCGAGGATCGACGCCGCGCCGACCGCCAACAGGCCCCAGCCGGCGACCGAGATCAGGTAGGCCCCGCACAACACCGACAGTCCGAAGGTGACGTAGGTGGCGATCAGCACCTGGCGGGGCGGCACGAGGCCGCCCGCGGTGACGCGTACCGGGCCGAGGCGATCCTCGGTGTCAGCGCCGCGCCGGGCGTCGGAGTAGTCGTTTGAGAGGTTGGTGCCCACCTGAATGAACACCGCCCCGAGCAGCGCCGCCACGAACGCGAGCGCCCGGAAGTGGTCGTCCCCCAGCGCCAGCGAGGTGCCGACAAGCACCGGCGCGATCGCCGCGGGCAGTGTGCGCACGCGCGCCGCCATCACCCAGATGCGCACCGCGCTCGGGGAGTGCATCGCGAGCGGCGGGCGGCCCTCGCTGGGCGCGGGGGCCGAGGAGCTCGGGGCCATCACGCGCGACTCGCGGCCCGACCGTCGCCGGGCTGGCTGTGCACGATCATGCCCTCCGCGGAAAGCGCGAGAAGTCGGGGGTGCGCTTCTCGCGGTAGGCGTTGCGGCCCTCCTGGGCCTCCTCGCTGCCGTAGAACAGCAGGTTGGCGTCATGCGCCAGCTGCTGCACGCCGGAGAGGCCGTCCTCGGCGGCGTTGAACGAGGCCTTCAACAGGCGCAGCGCGAAGGGGGAGAGCGCGAGCATCTCGCGGCACCATCCCACGGTCTCCTCCTCCAGGCGCTCCAGCGGCACGACGGTGTTGACGAGCCCCATCCCGAGCGCTTCCGCGGCGTCGTACTGGCGGCAGAGGAACCAGATCTCCTTCGCCTTCTTGGGTCCCACGAGGTTGGCGAGCAGCCCGGCGCCGAAGCCGCCGTCGAAGGAGCCCACACGCGGACCCACCTGGCCGAAGCGGGCGTTCTCGGCGGCGATCGTGAGGTCGCACACGAGGTGCAGCACGTGGCCGCCGCCGATCGCATACCCGGCGACCATCGCCACCACCGGCTTGGGTGTGCGGCGGATCTGGATGTGTAGGTCGGTGACGTGAAAGCGTCCCGGGCGGGTGGGGTCCGGATTACCGGCGCCGTCGTCGTTGAGGTATCCCGAGTCCCCTCGCACGCGCTGGTCGCCCCCGGCGCAGAAGGCCTGCGGCCCCTCTCCGGTCAGCACGATCGCGCCGACGTCGAGATCCTCTTGCGCCTGTGTGAGCGCGCGCGAGATCTCGATCACTGTCAGCGGCCGGAACGCGTTGCGCACCTGCGGCCGGTCGATCGTGATCTTCGCGATCCCCCCGTCCTCTGTCTTCTCGTAGCGGATGTCGGTGTACTCACCGGCGGCGATCCATGTGGTTGGCAAGGTGGGGGCTCCTTCGCTGCCGATTTTTAAATGGATTGGGACTGGACACGGTCTCTTGCGTGCCGGCGCCCGCGAGATCGAACCGCGCGCTCCGCCTGCCGAAGGCTAGCCTGTGAGGATGGCGGTTGAGGCTTGGCTGGAGCGTGCGGCGATGACCGCGCCCGCGGCGGTCGCCGTTGAGACCCCGGTGGGGGCCTACTCCTACGCGGAGCTATTGGAGCGGGCTCGGGAGGGTGCCGGCGAGCTCGCCACGCGGGGGGTGGCGCCGGGCGAGCGCGTGGCGATCGCGCTGCCGGCGGGCCTCGAGTTCGTGTGCGCGCTGCACGCCTGCCTGCTGCTCGGCGCGGTGGCGGTGCCGGTCGATCTGCGCCTGGGGGAGCGGGAGCGCGCGGCGATCGTGGACGGGGTGGCGGTCGTCGTGGACGAGCCGCTGCCTGTGGCCGACGCGCGCGGCGGGGGTCGGTGGGACTCAGATCCGACGCACGACCTCGACGCGGTGGCCGCGGTGATCCACACCTCGGGCACCACCTCGACGCCCAAGCCGGTCGAGCTTACCTACGGCAACTTCCTCTGGAGTGCGCTCGGCTCCGCGGTCGCGCTTGGTCTCGACCCGCACGAGCGGTGGCTGTGCAACCTGCCGCTCTCGCACGTCGGCGGGCTGTCGATCCTGCTGCGCAGCGCGATCTACGGCACGACAGCGGTGGTGCACGAGCGCTTTGACGTTGACCTCGCGCTGCAGGCGGTGATGGGGCCCTCGGAAGACACCGTGACGCTCGTCTCGCTGGTGGCCACCACGCTCACGCGCCTGCTCGACGCCGGCCTGGAGTGCCCACCTACCCTGCGCTGCGCGCTCACCGGCGGCGGCCCTGTACCGGCAGCGCTGCTTGAGCGGGCACGCGCGGCGGGGGTGCCCATGAGCCTCACCTACGGCATGACCGAGGCCTGTTCGCAGGTGACCACGCTGCCGCTAGCGGCGATTGCGAGTGCTGACGCGCCGGTGCCCGCGGCGATCGCGCCCCCGGGGGTCCCGCTCGCCGCGAAGAGCGCGACAGCGGGTCCGCCGCTGTTCTGCACGCGCGTGCGCACCGCTGCCGACGGGGAGATCGAAGTCGCAGGTCCAACCATCGCGCGCGGCGTTGCGGGCGAGGATGGTTGGTTGCGGACGGGAGATATGGGTAGATTGAATGGGGAGGGACATCTGTTGGTAACCGGGCGAAAGGCTGACACGATCGTCAGCGGGGGGGAGAACGTGGCGCCCACCGAGGTGGAGGCCGTGCTCGAAGAGCACCCGTGCGTGCTCGAGGCAGCGGCTATCGGCCGCGCTGACGAGCGCTGGGGCGAGGCGGTCACTGCCCTGGTGGTCCTGCGCAATGGTGCCAAACTGCATGGTGAGGAGTTGCGTGCGTACTGCGCCGCGCGCCTGGCTCCCTACAAGGTTCCAAAGGAGGTGGCGCTGATGGAGGGGCCACTGCCACGTACGCGATCGGGCAAGCTGCTGCGAAGGGAGCTGCGATGAAGGCCGACACCGGATCACACCGAGGTGGAGCGGAGGTAGGCGGGCCGGCACGCAACGGCAGCGATCCCGTGGGCGGGGGCGAGCACCCCGCTGAGGAGCATCGGCGCCGCAGCGCGGAGCACTGGGAGGAGGCGGCGAGCGGTTGGGTGCGCCGCCAGGAGGCGATCCGCGCGTTCGGCGCGCCCGTATCGCACTGGATGGTCGAGGCGATCGAGCCCCAGCACGGCCAGCGCGTGCTGGAGTTGGCGGCCGGCGTGGGGGAGACGGGGCTGCTCGCGGCCGAGCTGGTCGCCCCCACCGGCGGGGTGATCCTCTCCGACCACGCCGAGGCGATGCTGGAGGGCGCCCGTGCCCGTGCGGCGAGGCTCGATCTGACCAACGTCGAGTTCCAGGTGTGGAACGCCGAATGGATCGACCTGCCCGTGGCGAGCGTCGACGCGGTGCTGTGTCGCTGGGGTTACATGCTGATGGCCGACCCGCTCGCCGCGCTGGTGGAGACGCGCCGCGTGCTGCGCCCGGGTGGGCGTGTGGCGCTGGCAGTGTGGGATGCGCTCGCTGCCAACCCGTGGGCGCTCCTGCCGCGGGTGGAGTTGCTGGAGCGCGGGCTGGCGCAGCCCCCGGCGCAGTCCATGGCATACACACCCGGCCCGTTTGGGCTCGGTGACCGCGAGCGCCTGCGCGCGCTGCTGGGCGAGGCCGGCTTCACCGAAGTTATCGTCGAGGCGATCGACGTCGTGCAGATCCACCCCTCGTTCGGGTCCTTCTGGGAGACGATGCTCGACATCTCGCGAGAGCTGCACGACCTCGTGCTGGCCCAGCCCGCGATCGAGATCGAGGCGATCGAGGTCTCGCTGGCAGGCCGCCTGGCTCCCTACACGGCGCCCGACGGGACGCTCGAGATCCCCGGCCGCTCGCTGGTGGCGGTGGCTTTCGGATAGCCTGCCGCGCATGCTCTACGACGACGACGCGGATCTCAAGCATCTCGACGGCAAGACCGTTGCAATCATCGGCTACGGCTCCCAGGGCCACGCCCATGCGCTGAATCTCAAGGACTCTGGCGTGCGGGTGGTAGTCGGCCTGCGCGAGACCTCGCCCTCGGTCGCCAAGGGGCGCGAGCAGGGCCTCGAGGTGCTGAGCGTCGTCGAGGCGGCCAGCCGCGGTGACCTGGTGATGATCCTGCTGCCCGACGAGCTCCACCACCAGGTGTGGGAGGCCGAGATCGCCGACGGGATCGCCCCCGGCAACATGCTGCTGTTCGGCCACGGCTTCTCGATCCACTACGGCGAGGTGGTCCCGCCTCCCGGTGTGGACGTGGCGATGGTCGCCCCCAAGGGTCCCGGCCACCTCGTACGCCGCCAATTCCTTGAAGGCAGCGGCGTGCCCGGCCTGATCGCCGTCGCCCAGGACGCCACCGGCAACGCGCGCGCGCTCGCGCTGGCCTACGCCAAGGGGATCGGCTGCACCCGCGGCGGCGTGATCGAGACGACCTTCAAGGATGAGACGGAGACCGATCTCTTCGGCGAGCAGGCGGTGCTCTGCGGCGGCGTCTCCGAGCTGGTGCAGGCCGGCTTCGAGACGCTGGTCGGAGCGGGCTATGACCCCGAGATGGCCTACTTCGAGTGCCTGCACGAGGTCAAGCTGATCGTCGATCTGATGTACGAGAAGGGCCTCGCGGGGATGCGCTACTCGATCTCCAACACGGCAGAGTACGGCGACTACACACGCGGCAAACGGGTGATCACCGAGGAGACGCGCGCGGCGATGCGCAAGATCCTGGGAGAGATTCAGTCCGGGGACTTCGCGCGCGAGTGGATCGCGGAGAACCGTGCGGGGCAGGAGAACTTCCTGCGGATGCGCGAGGAGCAGGCCAACACGCAGATCGAAGCGGTCGGCAAGGAGCTGCGCTCGCACATGGATTGGATCCAGTCCTCCTTTTAGCTAAACTCGCGCCTGTCGCGACTGGCGCAGCAGCGAGGTGGAAACGACCACCGGGGAGCGACACTCAGTAGCACCGCCGCGCGCCTGGGCACCTCTTATGTAACCCCCTCGAAGGCCGAAGCGAGGAAGCCCATGAGCACCAGCGCAGAGCAGCAGTTGACGATCCCAGCCGAGCTGAAGCCCGCGGACGGGCGCTTCGGCTGCGGTCCCTCGAAGGTCCGTCCCGAGGCGCTCGCGCGGTTGGGCGATGGGGCCGCGCCGATGGGCACCTCGCACCGGCAGAAGCCGGTCAAGGCGCTCGTCGGCGAGATTCGCGCGGGGCTGGCCGAGCTCCTCGGCGCGCCCGACGGGTACGAGGTCGCGCTCGGCAATGGTGGGGCCACGGCCTTCTGGGACGCCGCCGCGTGCGGCTTGATCGAGCGCCGCTCGCTGCACCTGACCTACGGGGAGTTCTCCGCGAAGTTCGCTCAAGTGGCGCGCGAGGCGCCATTCCTGGAGGAGCCGGTGGTGGTCTCGGCGGAGCCCGGCGACGCGCCCGACCCGGCAGAGGTGGACGTCGCGCAGGCCGGGGCCGATGTGGTCGGGTGGGCACATAACGAGACATCCACGGGCGTGATGGTCCCGGTCGTACGACCCGGGGTAGGTGGGCATTTAGACGGCCCGCTGGTCCTGATCGACGCGACCTCGGGCGCTGGCGGCTTGCCGGTCGATGTGGCGCACACCGACGCCTACTACTTCGCGCCGCAGAAGAGCTTCGCCGCGGACGGCGGGCTGTGGGTTGCGCTGCTGAGCCCGGCCGCGCAGGAGCGGATCGCGAAGCTCGCGGCCACCAATGGAGAAGCGGGACCCGGCAGCCCCCGCTGGATCCCGCAGTTCCTTTCGCTCGCGACCGCGCTAGAAAACTCGCTAAAAGATCAGACCTACAACACGCCCGCGGTCGCGACGCTGTTCCTGCTCGCCGAGCAGATCCGCTGGATGCTCGACGGTGGCGGTCTTGACTGGTGCGTGTCCCGCACCCGCGCCTCCTCCGAGCACTTGTACGGATGGGCCGAGCGCACGCCGTACACCACGCCGTTCGTCGCCGACCCCGCGAAGCGCTCGCTGGTCGTCGGCACGATCGACTTCGACGACACCGTCGACGCCGCCGCGGTCGCCAAGACGCTGCGCGAGAACGGGATCGTGGACACCGAGCCCTACCGCAAGCTGGGGCGCAACCAGCTGCGGATCGGGATGTTCCCCGCGGTCGAGCCCTCTGACGTGCAGGCGCTCACAGCATGTATCGAGTGGGTCGTGGAGAGGAGCGCGTCATGAGCCCCGTGGAGAGCAACCCGGTGGGCGCCGCGGCCGGTGGCGAGCGTTTGAAGGTGCTGGTCAAGGAGAACATCGGCGACCCCGGGGTGGAGCTGCTGCGCGAGCACTTCGACGTCGACCTCGGCTTCGACTGGAGCGACGAGCAGCTGGCGGAAAGGATCGGGGAGTACCACGGCATCCTGATCCGCTCGGCGACGAAGCTCACCGCCGAGCTGATCGACAGGGCGACCAACATGCGTGCGATCGGCCGCGCCGGCGTGGGCGTGGACAACGTCGACGTGGACGCTGCGACGAAACGCGGGATCGTGGTCGCCAACGCACCGCAGTCCAACGTCGTCACCGCCGCCGAGCACACGATGGCGCTGCTGCTGGCGCTCGCGCGCAACATCCCCCAGGCGTACATCTCGCTGACCGCGGGCAAGTGGGAGCGCTCGAAGTTCTCCGGCGTGGAGCTGTATGAGAAGACGCTCGGGATCATCGGTTTCGGGCGGATCGGCCAGCTGGTGGCCGCGCGTGCGCGCGGCTTTCAGATGCGCGTGGTCGCATTCGACCCGTTCGTCAGCGCCGAGCGCTACCGCGAGCTAGGGGTCGAGAAGGCCGAGAACAGCGAGGAGATCTACGCGCAGGCCGACTTCATCTCGATTCATCTCCCCAAGACCGACGAGACCAAGAACTGGCTCGACGCGGAGGCGTTCGCACAGATGCGCGACGGCGTGCGGATCCTCAACGTCGCGCGCGGCGGGCTGATCGACGAAGCGGCGCTGCAAGCGGCGCTCGACTCCGGCAAGGTCGGCGGCGCGGCGCTCGACGTGTTCCCCACCGAGCCGATGACCGAGAGCCCGCTGTTCGGCTACCCCAACGTGATCGTCACGCCCCATCTCGGGGCCTCCACCGCGGAGGCGACCGACCGCGCCGGCTACCAGAGCGCCGAGCAGGTCGTCGCGGCGCTCGACGGCGGGGTCGTCTCGACCGCTGTGAACATCCCCGCGATCGGCGCCGAGGACATGCAGGTGCTGGGGCCGTTCCTGCCGCTGGCGCGGCAGCTTGGGCGCTTGGCGATGGAGCTGGCGGAGGGCAGCTCGGTCGAGCGGATCGAGGCGGCCTTCATGGGACGCATCGCCGACTTCGACACGCGCCTGCTGACGCTCGCGGTGATCCAGGGCGCGCTGCAGGGCCGCACCGAGGAGCAGGTCAACCTCGTCAACGCCCCCTCGATGGCCGAGGAGCGCGGGATCGTGGTCGAGGAGAAGACGGTCTCCGAGGCCCAGGACTACAACGAGCTGATCCGTGTCACCGTGATCGCCGGCGAGCGCAAGGTCGCGGTGGCCGGCACCGGCATCGGCCCCAACCGCGTCCCGCACCTCGTCGAGGTGCAGGGCCGGCGCCTGACGGTGGAGCTCGAGCCCAACGTGACGGTCTTCCGCTACGCCGACCTGCCGGGGATGATCGGCCGCGTCGGCACGATCTTCGGTCGCCACGGCATCAACATCTCCTCGGCGGCGGTCGGGCACACCCCCGATGGGGCCTCCCACGCTGCCAGCGAGGATCGGCGTGTGGCGGCGATGGTCGTCACAACCGACGCGCCGGTGCCGGCCAAGGTCGTCGATGAGATCGTCGCCTCGGAAGGGTTCACCGGAGGCTGGGCGGTGGTGCTGTCGTGATTCGGTTACTCTGACGCCGATGCGGGTCGTCGAGATCTCCAAGCACGGAGGGCCGGAGGTGCTGAACGTGCGCGAGCGCCCGGACCCGCGACTCGGCGCCGGCGAGGTGCGGATCGAGGTGGCCGCGGCGGGGATCAACTTCGCCGACGTGATGGCGCGCATGGGCGTCTATCCCGATGCGCCGAAGCCCCCGTGCGTGGTGGGCTACGAGGTGGGGGGCACGATCCTCGAGCTGGGCGACGGCGTGCAGGACCTGACGCAAGGGCAGCGCGTGTTCGCAGGCACGAAATTCGGCGGCTACGCCTCGCAGGTGGTGGTACCGGCCGGCGACGTCGTGCCGCTCCCCGACGAGCTGAGCTTTGAGCAGGGGGCGGCGATTCCCGTCAACTACGCCACGGCGTGGGCGGGTCTGATCGGTTACGGCAACCTGCAGCCGGGCGAGCGCGTGTTGATCCACTCGGCCGGTGGTGGTGTGGGAATCGCGGCGACGCAGATCGCCAAGCACTACGGCGCCGAGGTCTACGGCACGGCCTCGCCGGGTAAGCACGCGCGCATTTCCGAGCTCGGCGTGGATTACCCGCTCGACTACACCAAAAGCGGTTGGGAGCAGGGCCTGCCGAAGTTCGACATCATCATGGACGCGATCGCAGGGAAGAGCTTTCGCCGCTCCTACGATCTGCTGCGCCCCGGCGGGCGGTTGGTGGCCTTCGGCGCTTCCGCGGTGGTCGCGGGCGAGAAGCGCAACCCGGTCTCAGCGCTTGGCACGGTGCTGCGGATGCCGCGCTTCAACATGATCAAGCAGATGTCCGAATCGAAGGCCGTGATCGGCCTGAACATGCTGAGCCTGTGGAAGGACCGCCAGACGCTCTCGCCCTGGATCGAGCCGCTGCGCGAGCTGATGGCCGACGGCACGATCGAGCCGGTGATCGGGGGCACCTTCAGCTTCGCGGATGCAGGCGAAGCGCAGCGGATGATCACCGAGCGGCGCAACGTGGGCAAGGTCGTGTTGACTCCCTGAGTCGGTTGGCATCGCCCCGCGGCGGTGCTACCCTGCGCGAAGCATGTCGTTGCAGATCTCGATTCGACTTCTCCTCCTCCCCCCTCGGGGGGAATAGTGCGTGGCGGCCGCGTAGCCGCAAACACAGCCGGAGGAAGTTCGAAAGAGACCTAGAAGGAGCAGACGACATGGACCAGCAGGCGGCACCAATACGAGAAGAGCGCAATCGTGTGCGTGTCTTCGACACGACGCTGCGCGACGGCGAGCAGTCACCCGGCATCTCACTGAACAGACATGAGAAGCTGGAGATCGCCCAGCAGTTGGCGCGGCTGGGCGTGGACATCATCGAGGCCGGTTTCCCGATCACCTCGCCGGGCGACTTCGAGGCGGTGCAGGCGATCGCCCGGGAGGTCGAAGGCCCGGTGATCTGCGGCCTGGCGCGGACCGCCAAGCAGGATGTCGAGGCGGCGTGGGAGGCGGTGCGCGACTCCGAGCGGCCCCGCATCCACATCTTCATCGCGACCAGCGACATCCACATCGAGCGCAAGCTGCAGACCACGCGCGAGGACGTGATCGGTCAGGCGCGTGCGGCGGTGGCGCAGGCACGCGAATACACCGACGACGTCGAGTTCTCGCCCGAGGATGGTTCGCGCTCAGACATCCACTACATGGCCGAGGTGATCCAGGTTGCGCTGGAGGAGGGCGCGACCACGATCAACGTGCCCGACACGGTCGGGTACACGATGCCGCACGAGTACGCGGCGATGTTCACGGAGCTCTACCGGCTGGTGCCCGCTCTGCGCGAGGTGACGGTTTCGGTGCACTGCCACGACGACCTGGGCCTGGCGGTCGCCAACTCGCTGGCCGGGATCGAAGCCGGCTGCCGCCAGGTGGAGTGTGCGATCAACGGGATCGGCGAGCGCGCCGGCAACGCGTCGCTGGAGGAGATCGTGATGCTGCTGCACACCCGCGAGCCCACCCTGGGGCTGTGGACGGGGATCGAGACGACCGAGATCGCGCGCACCAGCCGGCTGGTTTCGCGCCTGACCGGCTACCCGGTGCAGCCCAACAAGGCGATCGTCGGGCGCAACGCGTTCGCGCACGAGGCCGGCATCCACCAGGACGGCGTGCTGAAGGAGCGCACCACCTACGAGATCATGGATGCGACCACGGTGGGCCTGCGCTCCAACGCGATCGTGCTGGGCAAGCACTCCGGTCGCCACGCACTGCGTGAGGCGCTCAAGGAGCAGGGCATCGAGTGCGACGGCCAGGCGCTGAATGCGGCGTTCAAGCGCTTCAAGGAGATCGCCGACCGCAAGAAGTCGGTCACCGCGATGGACCTGGAGGCGCTCGTCGCCGATGAGCTGCGTAGCGGCGACGACGAGCTGCAGGCGTACACACTGCGGGGCTTCGAGGTGCACGCCTCCACGAGCGAGGCACCGCGCGCGAGCGTCGTGGTCGCGCCCCCGGAGGGCGAGGAGGTCCGCGCCGAGTCCTCGGGCGACGGCCCGGTCGACGCGATCTTCCGCGCGATCAACGCCGCCAGCGGCGTCGGCGCGGCGCTGCGCGAGTTCCACATCGACGCGGTCACCGAGGGCCAGGATGCGCTGGGGGAGGTGTCGGTGGTCGTCGAGGTGCAGGGCCAAACCGGCTCGGGCCAGGGCGTCTCGACAGACATCATCGAGGCGGCCGCGCGCGCGTACGTGCGTGCGCTGTCGGTGGCGCTTGCCCGCGCGCAGCGCGACGCTGATGCGGTAGGTCTACCGTCGGCGGCGCCGTGAGTCTCGACCCGTGGCGGCTCACCGGCTTGCGGGGACGCCGGTGGGGCGAGCAATGCGTCCAGCGTGACACCCCAGCAACCAAATACTGCTAATAGATAAACCGAGGATCAGAACCATGCCAAAGACACTGTTCGAGAAGATCTGGGAGGCTCACGAGGTCGCGCCTGGGCTGCTGTACATCGATCTGCACCTCGTCCACGAGGTGACGAGCCCCCAGGCGTTCGACGGGCTGCGTCTCGCCGGCCGCCAGGTACGCCGGCCCGAGCGCACGCTGGCGACCGCCGACCACAACACGCCGACCGACGGCACGCCCAACGCGGCGGCGATCAAGGAAGAGCTCTCGCGCGTGCAGGTGCAGACACTCGAGCGCAACTGTGCCGAGTTCGGCGTGCCGGTGTACTCGCTCGGCTCCAAACGCCAGGGGATCGTGCACGTGATCGGCCCCGAGCTGGGCGTCACACAGCCGGGCCTGACGATCGTCTGCGGCGACTCGCACACGGCCACCCATGGGGCATTCGGGGCACTCGCGTTCGGGATCGGCACAAGCGAGGTCGAGCACGTGCTGGCGACGCAGTGCATGGTGCAGCACCGCCCCCGCTCGATGCGGATCAACTACGAGGGCGAGCTCGGCTTCGGGGTGACGGCGAAGGACCTGATCCTCGGCACGATCGGACAGATGGGCGTCGGCGGCGCCGGCGGCCACGTCGTCGAGTACCGTGGCCCGGCGATCGAGTGCCTTTCGATGGAGGGGCGGATGACGGTCTGCAACATGACGATCGAGGGCGGCGGGCGCGCGGGCATGGTCGCCCCGGACGAGACGACGTTCGCGTGGTTCACCGAACGCGAGCGCCCGGGCGCGCCGAAGGGCGCTGCCTTGGAGGCGGCGTTCGCGCGCTGGAGCGAGCTGGCAAGCGACGAGGGCGCGGGCTACGACAGCGAGCTGGTCGTTGACGCGACGGCGCTCTCGCCGCAGGTGACGTGGGGCACGACGCCGGCGATGGTCGCACCGGTCACCGAGAAGGTTCCCGATCCGGGCGAGCTCACCGAGCGCGCCGAGCGCGAGGCGGCCGAGCGGGCGCTGCACTACATGGCCCTGGAACCGGGTACGCCGATCGAGCAGATCGCGATCGACCGTGTGTTCATTGGCTCCTGCACCAACTCGCGGATCGGCGATCTGCGCGCGGCCGCCGAGGTCGTCGCGGGTCGCCGGGTCGCATCGACCGTGAACGCGATGGTGGTGCCCGGCTCCCAGCAGGTGAAGGCGCAGGCCGAGGAGGAGGGCCTCGACCGGATCTTCCGCGACGCCGGCTTCGATTGGCGCGTGGCGGGCTGTTCGATGTGCCTGGGGATGAACCCCGACATCCTCGCGCCGGGCGAGCGCTGCGCCTCCACGTCCAACCGCAACTTCGAGGGCAGGCAGGGCCGCGGCGGCCGCACGCATCTGGTCTCGCCACAGATGGCGGCGGCCGCGGCGATCGAAGGGCACTTCACCGACATCAGGAATTGGAACTAGGGAGGGCCAGGATGGAACCGATAGAGACCATTTCAGGCGCGATCAGCTACCTCGACCGCGCCAACGTGGACACCGACCAGATCATGCCCAAGCAGTTCCTCAAGCGCGTGGAGCGCTCGGGCTTCGGACAGTTCCTCTTCTACGACTGGGCGAAAGAGCCCGGCTGGGAGCTGCCGGCCAACCCGATCCTCGTCGCGGGGGAGAACTTCGGCTGCGGCTCCTCTCGCGAGCACGCCCCTTGGGGCCTCGAGGATTACGGTTTCAGGGCGATCGTGGCGCCCTCGTTCGCCGACATCTTCTACTCCAACTGCACCAAGATTGGGCTGTTGCCAGTGGCGATCGACGAAGCGCACTGCCGCGCGCTGGCGCAGGCGGGGGAGGGACAGGTCGACCTGCGCGCCCAGGAGGTGCGCTATCCCGGCCCGGACGGTCAGCTGGTCTCGGTTGCGTTCGAGATCGACGCCGAGACCCGCCGGCGGCTACTGGATGGCCTCGATGACATCGCGGTGACGCTCGGCGAGGAGGATCGGATCGCCGCCTTCGAGGCCGCGCGAGCAAGTGGAGCGGACCCCGCCCACCCACTGGTGGGGGCGGACACCACCGCGCTGTGACTGGCCTCACCGATCCCCCGCTCGCGGGTGAGGCGCTGCCCGGATACGCTTCCTCCTCGGCGGACGCAGAGGAGACTCCGATGAGCAAGCGCATAGCGATACTTCCCGGCGACGGGATCGGGCCGGAAATCATGGCGGCGACGCGTGAAGTGCTGAACGCCGTGGGAGAGTTTGAGCTCGACGAGCGGCCGATCGGCGGCGCCTCGATCGACGCCCACGGCGAGCCGCTGACCGCCGAGACACTGACGGCGTGCAAGCGCGCCGACGCGGTGCTACTCGGTGCGGTGGGGGGCCCAAAGTGGGACAGCACCGTGCCGGGGGCACCGCGCCCGGAGCGGGGCCTGCTGGAGTTGCGCCAAGGCCTCGAGCTGTACGCCAACGTGCGGCCCGTGCGCCCGCTGCGCCAGCTGTATGAATCCTCACCGCTGCGCCGGGAGCGGATCGAAGACGTCGACCTGCTGGTCGTGCGCGAGTTGACGGGCGGGATCTACTTCGGCGAGAAGACACGCACCGCCGAGCGCGCCAGCGACCTCTGTACCTACACCGTCAAGGAGATCGAACGGGTGGCGCGCACGGCATTCAACGCGGCGCACACGAAGGTGACGAGCGTCGACAAGGCCAACGTGCTGGAAACATCACGGCTGTGGCGCGAGGTGGTCAGCGCCGTGCAGGACCGCGAATACCCGCACGTCGAGCTCGAGCACATGCTGGTCGACAATGCCGCGATGCAGTTGATCGCCAACCCCCGCCACTTCGACGTGCTGCTGACCGAGAACATGTTCGGGGACATCCTCTCCGACGAGGCGGCGATGCTGACCGGCTCGATTGGAATGCTGCCGAGTGCCTCGCTGGGCGACCGCGACCGATCGGAGAACGGCCAGCACGCGCCGGGGCTCTACGAGCCGGTGCACGGCTCCGCCCCGGACATCGCGGGGGAGGGGATCGCCAACCCGCTGGCGATGTTCCTTTCCGCTGCGCTGATGCTGCGTAACAGCCTCGACATGGATGAGCAGGCGCTGGAGGTAGAATCAGCCGTGGAACGCGCGCTCGACGATGGCGTGCGCACCCCTGACCTGGGAGGCGCGGCCAGTACGGCCGATGCTACGCGAGCGGTGCTGTACTACCTATAAAGGGCCGTGGCGACCGGGTCCCACTTCCCCAACCAGCGAGACAAGAACAGGAGCAGGATCGTGGAACCCACAGACCTCATCTGGATGAACGGAGACTTCGTTCCCTGGGAGGATGCCAAGGTCCACGTCTTGACGCACGGCCTGCACTACGGCACGGGGGTGTTCGAGGGTGTGCGCTGCTACGACACCGAGCTCGGCCCCGCGGTGTTCCGTAACGCCGAGCACGTGCAGCGGCTGCTGCGCTCGGCCGAGCTCTACTACATGCCGGTGCCCTACTCCGAAGCGCAGCTGCGCGAGGCCACGCGCGAGCTGGTTGCGCGCAACGGCCTCTCCTCCTGCTACATCCGCCCGATCGTCTTCCGCGGCTCCGGCTCGATGGGGCTCAACCCGCTCGACTCGCCGGTCGACGTGTCGATCGCCTGCTGGGAGTGGGGGACATACCTGGGGGAGGAGGGGATGCGCAACGGCGTGCGCGCGAAGGTCTCCTCGTGGGAGCGGATCGGCCCGCGCTCGCTGATCCCGCACGCCAAGGCCTCCGGGCAGTACCTGAACAGTGTGCTCGCGAAGATCGAGGCGACGAAGGCCGGCTACGAGGAGGCGATCCTGCTCGATGAACATGGCCATGTGTGTGAGGGCACGGGCGAGAACGTGTACGTGGTGCGCGACGGCGAGATCGCCACGCCCGGCCAGCACAACTCGATCCTCGACGGGATCACGCGCCGCTCGGTGATGCAGATCGCCCAGGACCTCGGCTACACGGTGGTCGAGCGCAACGTGGCGCGCGCGGAGATGTACCTCGCCGACGAGGTCTTCCTGTCGGGCACCGCGGCCGAGCTGGTGCCGGTGCGCGAGATCGACGACCACGCGATCGGCACTGGTCGCCCGGGTGAGATCACGCGCGTGCTGCAGGCGGCCTTCGACGACGCGATCCACGGCCGCAGCGAGCGCTACCGGGAGTGGCTGGACGTCGTGAGCGCACCCGCACTCCAGACGCCCGCCGGCGAAGCTCCCACGCCCGCCGCGCACCCGCAGAGCGCCGCCGCGAGCGGCTGAGCCGATGCCCCGAATCGAGCTCTACGACGCCACCCTGCGCGACGGCATGGGCGGCGGCGGGCTGAGCCTGACGGCGGATGAGAAGCTGCGCGTCGTGCACGCCCTCGATGAGCTCGGGGTCGATCTGATCGAGGCCGGCTTCCCCGCGTCCAACCCGAAGGAGCAGGCGCTGTTCGAGCTGCTCGCGCACGAGCCGCTCGTGCACGCTGAGATCGTGGCCTTCGGGATGACCCGCCGGCGCGGGATCGAGGCGCCCGCCGACGACGGTTTGCGGGTGCTCGCGGAATGCTTCGCGCCGGCCTGCACGCTGGTGGGGAAGGCCTCGCCGCTGCACGTCGAGAAGGTGCTGCGCGTCTCGCGCGAAGAGAACCTGGAGATGATCGGGGAGTCGATCGCGTTCCTGGCGAACGCCGGCAAGCGCGTGCTGCTTGACGCCGAGCACTTTTTCGACGGCTATGCGCTGGACGCTCACTACGCGCTTGAGTGTCTGCGGGCGGCGGCGCAGGCCGGCGCCGAGCGGGTCGTGCTGTGCGACACCAACGGCGGCTCGCTGCCGACGTACGTGCACCAGGTGGTCGGGGAGGTCCACGCGGCGCTGCCCGGCGTGGCGCTCGGGATCCACACCCACGACGACGCCGGCTGCGCGGTGGCCAACACGCTGGTGGCGGTCGCGGCCGGAGCGACCCAGGTGCAGGGCACGATCAACGGGATCGGCGAGCGTACCGGCAACGCCAACCTCGTGACGATCATCGCCGACCTGCAGCTGAAGCTCGGCCAGGAGGCGCTCGAGCCCGGGCAGCTCGCGCGCCTGACGGAGACCGCGCACTTCCTCGACGAGCTGCTCAACCGCGTGCCCAACCCAGCGCAACCGTACGTCGGCAAGCACGCGTTCGCGCACAAGGCCGGTCTGCACGCGGCTGGCGTGAGCGCCGACGCGCAGACCTTCGAGCATGTGGACCCCGCCCTCGTGGGTAACGGCCGCGAGGTGTTGGTATCCGAGTTGGCGGGTAAGGCGACGGTGATGGAGAAGGCGCGCGAGGCAGGGATCGAGCTAGACAGCGAGGCCGCGTTACGCACAGCCGAGCGCGTCAAGGAGCTCGAGCACCGTGGCTTCCAGTTCGAGGCGGCTGACGGCTCGTTTGAGCTCTTGATGCGCAGGGAGGCGGGTGAGTACGAGCCGCTGTTCCGGCTGGAGGCGTGGCGCGTGATCGTCGAGCAGCGCGCTGACGGCGCCGTGGAGACAGAGGCCACGATCAAGATCTGGATCCCCGACCCCAACCACCCTGCCTACTCCGAATCGGCTTCCGGAGGGGACGATTCGGCCTACCGGGGGCGCCGTTACGTGCGCACCGCAGAGGGCAATGGCCCGGTGAACGCACTGGACACGGCGCTGCGCGAGGCGATCGGCGAGATCCACCCGCACCTGCGAGAGATCGAGTTGGTCAACTACAAGGTGCGGATCCTCGACGAGGACAAGGGCACCGGTGCGGTTACGCGCGTGCTGATCGACGCCTCTGACGGCCAGCGTGTGTGGGGCGCGATTGGCGTCTCGGAGAACCTGATCGCGGCCTCGTGGGACGCGCTGGTGGACTCGCTGGAGTCAGGCATGCAGTCCCCGCGCCCGGCGGCGATTCCGACGGGCGGCGGGCGGTAGCGGGAGGCGAGGTGGCGGAGGGCTCCGAGAGACGGCCGACGGGACGTCCGCTGCGCTACGTCCCAATCCCCGTGGAAGGGAATGACAACGACGTGCTGAGCCTGTCGGAGGAGGAGGACGAGACGATCCCGCTGGCGCGCCCGACGCTGGGCGTCGAGGAGGAGCGGGCGGTGCTCGACGTGCTGCGCTCGGGCACACTCTCGCTGGGACCAAAGGTGGGCGAGTTCGAGCAGGCGTTCGCGCGGCGGGTCGGCGGGGCGGGTGGGGACCCCATATATGCCAGCGCCGTGTCGAGCGGCACTGCCGGGCTGCACCTGGCGCTGCGCGCCGTGGGGGTGAAGCGGGGCGACGAGGTGATCACCAGCCCGCTCTCGTTCGTGGCTTCCGCCAACGCGGCGTTGTACGAGGGCGCACGACCGGTGTTCGCGGACATCGACCCGGTAACGCTCAACCTCGACCCCGAGGCCGCCGAGGCGGCGATCACCGAGCGCACGAAGGCGATCCTGCCCGTGCACATCTTCGGCTACCCGGCGGAGATGGGTGCCTTCGAGGCGATCGCGCGCCGCCACGACCTCGCGATCGTCGAGGATGCCTGCCAGGCGCTCGGCGCGCGCCACTCTGACGGCACGTCGGTCGGCGGCCGCGGCAACCCCGCTGTGTTCGGCTTCTACGCCAACAAGCAGATCACGACCGGCGAGGGCGGCATGATCACGCTGGGGGACCCGGCAATGAAGGCGCTGATCGACAGCGAGCGCAACCAGGGTCGCGCCCCCGATATGGATTGGCTTGACCACGACCGCCTCGGCTTCAACTACCGCCTCTCCGATATCGCCTGTGCGCTCGGCCTCGTGCAGCTGGAGCGCCTCGACGACCTGCTCGCCGCGAGGGCCCGCGTGGCGGGCCAATACCGCGAGGCGCTGGAGAGCGTCAGGGGCGTGGAGGCCCCCTGCCCCGACATGGAAGGCAGTCGCCGTGGCTGGTTCGTGTTCGTGGTGCAGATCCCCCGCCGCTGCGACCGCGACGCGGTGATCAAGGAGCTGGCGGCCGAAGGTGTCCAAAGCAAGCCCTACCTCCCGGCGATCCACCTGATGCGCTACTACCGCGAGCGCTTCGGCCACCAGCCGGGAGATTTCCCAATCTGTGAGGACGTCGCCGCCCGCTCGATCGCGCTGCCGTTCTTCGTCGGCATGCAGGAGTGGCAGGTGCGCTGCGTGGCGGATGTGTTGCGCGAGGCCGTGGGGCGGTAGGGGGCCTTCGCGCGGGGCCGTGGGGGGCGGTGGGGGGCCCTTCGCGCTGGGCCGTGGCGCGGTAGGACCGTCTCGCACGGGCCGTCCCGCGTCTCGGCGGTGACCCCCCCGGGGCGGGTCGGCAAACCCCGCCTGCGGCAAGATCCGCGCACGCCGGGAAGTCGGCGTCGGGAACTAGCGGAATTCATCAAAGAAATCGCTTGACGGCGGCGCGGCGGGGTGATAGCAAAGAAAGGCTTCGGTCTCAATAGGCCGGCGCCGAGGTGTCTTAGCGTTTGAAGACGAGCACCCCGGCGCCGGTCACCAACCCTCACCGGCCGCAGCCGGAAAAGGCATGCCAATGATAGCCGAATAGCCCTGTCCTACGGGCGTTTCGGCATGTGCGGCCGGAGCGCCTCGAGGTGCTCCGCAGCTTCTACGCAATGGAAACGGCCTCTTTCGCGGGCAGGCGAACATTCGCCACGACCCCCGATCGGATCGCGATTGCGCTCGGATCTTCAAAGCGCACTGGCCTAGCCGGCATACGAGGAGCACTAATCAAAAACATTTTTCGACGATTCGGGTCGAAATCCATAGTCAGAAACAGCCCCCTCTATGCCATTGACAAAGTCATTGACATTTTGGTAGGGTTGTTGGGCAGTCTCGAATCGGGCCACGGAGCGGAAGCAGCATAGAAGCGCCAAAGGCCTGGGGCGAGATTGAGAACAGAACATAGGCCGGCTCCGAGGCGTCTTGCGTTTTGAAGACGGGCGCCATGGCGTTTGGTCACCAACCCAAGTAAAAGGAGTAGTACGACATGAAGTATCTAAAGACAGTGGGGCTATGCCTTGTTGCTGCGCTTGCGTTGAGCGCGGTGGTCTCGGCCTCGGCCTCGGCTACCGTTCCGCATTGGTTAGTTTGTAGAGAAAAATCAGGCACCGGCACAAAATATTCAGAAGATTTATGTAAAACTGCAAGCGGAACGGGAAAATTTGAATTAATCGCCGTGCCAGAAGCCTTAAAAGTTACCACGTCGGCAATCAATCTGAAGCTTAGAGACAAGAAAGCCGTGCTAGGTAAAAACGTAGAAGTCGAGTGCTCGGGTACCGATACTGGCACTGTTGAACCGGAAGGCAAGGACAAAATATCGACCATAACTGTAACCAGTTGCACAAATATAGAAAATTGCCCCGGCACGGTCAAAGCTGAAGCGAGAAACCTCGAATGGAATACGCAACTCGTTGAAGAAGGCGGAAGAGTAAAGGACAACATTAGAGCTGGTAGCGGCGGGAATCCTGGGTGGAAGGTCACATGCACGGGAGTATCGGATGAATGCACCAGCAGCAATGGCTCCACATTCATGGAAGAATTAACTAACGGCGAAGTGTCAGCCGTGTTCAAAAAGAAGAATCAGGTAAAGCTACCTGCTCGATCACCGGAAAAGAATCGGGTGAAGTTGAAGGTGTCATTAACATCAAGGCAGAAGATGCCTTACGACTCGGCTTTGCTTAGTCTAAAAGTCAGGTAATGCTGTGGGTGGGACCAGCCGGAGGGGTCCCACCCACAAATTGCAACACGAGATGAGGGGAGCAAGGGAAGAGATGAGGGGTTCACGCGTCGTAAGGCATGGCCGCGCAGATATTGCTTCTGTGCGTCGCACGGTATCTGTCCCAATATTGCGCAGGTTCCTACTCTTTATCTTCTTGACGCTTGGGGTGAGCCAGGGCTCGGCCCTGGCTGTGGGCGTCTGTCCCAACGAAGCCAGGCGCGTCGAACAGGGCTCGACACGCCTGCCTGACTGTCGTGCGTACGAGCAGGTGACGCCGGTCGAAAAGAGCGGCACTCAGGACATCTCCTTCGAAGTTTCCGACCAAGCGCTTGTGGCCGACGAGGGCGAACGCGTGGCGTTGAAAACGACCGCCCCGCTCGGGTCGAAGCCTAGCAATGAGGGCACTCGCGCGGTGTTCGTGCGTGGCGCCTCGGGATGGGAAATGACGTCGTACAAGCCGGTCGGCTCCGGTGAAGCGACGTTCGAACCGAACATCTTCTCACCCGATCTGTCGCAGGTCGCCGGTACCAGCTTCATCGAAAATAGGCACGAGAACAACGATTCCCCCGATGAGACCTTCGAAGCCGGGACGCCGGGCGGTCCGTACGAGGGTGTGGCGACGGTGCCGTTCGATCGCGAATCGGGGAGTCGCGATGAATTTGCCGGTGGATCGGAAAATTTCGAACACGTCGTACTCGCGTCGACCGACACGAATCTGCCAGTCACCGAAGGGGCGTCTGAACCGATCGACGAGTCGGCCGACGACCTGTATGACGTCTACGACCGGGGCGCCGCGAAAAGGCTCATCAACGTTACGAACACCGGGTCGACGATGAGCCCCTGCGGGGCTTCGTTGGGCGGTGGTAGCAACATACAGGCCCCTGATACGGGCGGCGCGATTTCCAGCGACGGCTCAAAGATATTCTTTACGGTCCCCGACGTTATTACTGCCGACAACCCCGAAACCAATACAGAAGCTGGCTGTAAATCTCCATTGCGTCTCTTCATGCGGGTCGATGGGCGGGAAACGGTTGAAGTGTCGGCACCCGAAGCCGGTGTCACGCCGACCGCGGCCGAAGAGGAACTTCCCGTGACCTACCAGGGGGCATCGGCGGATGGATCCAAGGTCTTCTTCACCACCAAGATCGAGCTCACCGCCAACGACACCACGCACGAGAACGAGCTCTATGAGTACGACACCATCACGAAATCGCTAACTCGCATATCGCGCGGGGAATCGGGTTCAACGGCCGGGGAAGTCGAACTGGGAGGGTACGGCGTAATTGCTGCATCGGAAGAAGGAGACATCGTCTACTTCGAGGCCGAAGGCCGTCTGACCGCGAATGCCCCGGTGACGACAGGGGTCGCAGACGATATCTACCGGTACGACACGGGCAATGAAACGATCCAGTATGTTGCCACCAGTATCGGACGCCCCAACGGCGTAGGCGAAATTATGCATACTACCGCGGATGGACGTTTCCTTCTGTTCGTCAGCCACGGTGTGGTGGGTGAATCGCGCGGCCAGGGTCACAACGAGATCTATCGCTACGACGCGGAAGCCGGCGGGACTCCGGTGTGCGTTTCGTGCGGACCGGCCGGGATCGCGGTGACTGGCAACGCGACGTTGCCCACTGCACTCGGTGGCGTACTGATCTCGACGCCAGATGCGACGCCGCAGTTCACCCCGATCTTGAGCAACGGGAATTACGTATTTTTCAATACGGCTGTGCGTCTGGTGCCGGAAGACACCAACAGCACCGCTGAAGCAGAAGACGCGCCGCTTCCCGGGCAGGATGTCTATGAGTGGGAGGAGGATGGGGTTGGCGGCTGCGGCGAAAGCGGTGGCTGCACCCATCTGATCTCCTCGGGAACGAGCGAAAACTACACGACGCTGCTCGGCGCGAGCGAAAACGGGGAAAACGTGTTTTTTGGGACCGCCGCCAGGCTCGTGCCGCAGGATCAGGACGATCTCGGCGACATCTACGACGCGCGCGTCGACGGCGGTTTCCCCGCGCCGCCGGGGCCGGTGCAGTGCTCTGGTGAAGCGTGTAAGTTGATCCCGTCTGCTCCGCCCGTGGTGTCGACGCCGTTGAGCGCGACGTTCGTGGGGTTGGGGAACGTGCCCCCGCCGGCTGGAGGCCAACAGCCGGGCGGGCCGGCCGGGAAACCGAGCTCGGTTGGAAAGTTGACCAGTGCGCTGCGTGCCTGCCGCAAGAAGGGGAAGCGCAGGCGCGCCAGGTGCGAAAAGCAGGCGCGCCAGCGCTATGGCGCGAGCGCGGCGAAGGGCCGGCGTGGGCACGCGTCCGGCAAGAACGAGAAAAGGGGGCGCCGGTAATGTTCGCCAGAGAGATTGCCACGCTCACACGGGCGGCGCGCGGCGCGGCGCTCACGGTCGCGACCGCGCTGCTGGCGGCGCTCGCGCTGCCAGCGCTCGCAAACGCCGAACTGACGCTCAGGCCGGGCAGCTTCAAGGTCGCGACCTTGAGCGACCAGGCCGGCGCGCACGCCGACATCACGACCAGCTTCGCGTTCGACACCGACGCGCAGGGCCGCACGGGCGGCGACGTGCGGACGGCGATGGTGGATTTGCCCGCGGGCTTCGCCGGTGATCCGGCGGCGGTTCCGACGTGTACGCAGGACCAGTTGCAGAATTCGACTCTTTACCATGCGAATTGTCCGCTTGATACGCAGGTCGGGCAGATCACGTTGTTGTTGGACGTCGATGGCGAACCCGAAAAAGGTGAAGAATTGACCGAAGTGACCTTTCCCGTTTTCAACATGGTCGCCGGCCCGAGGGAAGCGGCGGACTTCGCGTTCAACATCAATGGGTTCATCGTAGGCAACATCGCGATCACTGTGCGTACTGGTGAAAACGCGATACGCGCGACCGCGACCGATATTAGTGGTCTGGTGGAAGTCGTGTCTTCGTCGTTGACGCTGTGGGGCGTGCCTGCGAGCGAAAGTCATTTCGCGCAGCGCGGCGAGATCTGCTTCGGCAGCTTCTGCTTCGAAGGGGAACACGGCGCGGGCTCGAACCCGGTGCCGTTCCTGGACAACCCGACGCGGTGCACGGCCGAACCGTTGGGAGTGACGATCGGGGTGAACTCGTGGGGCGATGAAAAGTTCGAAGCGGAAGATGGGTTCGCGACCAGCCAGGACACAACGGTGGGGCCGTTCACCGGCTGCGAACATCTCGCCTTCGATCCGTTGCTCTCGGTGCAGCCGACATTGACCCAGGCGAGTGAGCCCACGGGCCTGAACGTGGGGTTGTCGTTGCCGCAGAACGAAGCTTCCGAAGGACTCGAGACGGCGAACATGCGCACGGCGGTGGTGACGCTGCCGAAGGGGATGGTGCTCTCGCCGTCGGCCGCGAACGGTCTGCAGGCCTGCCAGGAATCGGGCGCGGAAGGGATCAACATGGCCGGTCCGGAATCCGAAGAACGGGACTTCTACGGGCATTTGCGCGCGAGGAAGGGCAACTGCCCGAACGCGTCGGAGCTGGGTGCGGTGAAGGTCTTCACGCCCGCGTTCGCGAATCCGCTCGAAGGCCACGTCTATCTCGCGCAGCCCGGCTGCGGCGGACCGGGCCAGTCCGAATGCACCGCGGCCGATGCCGAAGACGGCACGCTGTTCGGCGTCTACCTCGAAGCGGAAGGGCCGGGGGTGATCATCAAGCTGAAGGGCCGCGTGTCGGTCAACTCCGAGACGGGACAGGTCACGACGACGTTCGCGGAAAACCCGCAGCTGCCGTTCAGCCGCCTGCAGATCGAATTCTTCGGCGGGCCGCGCGCCCCGCTCGCGAACCCGCGCACGTGCGGCGAAGCGCTCACGACAGGGCTGTTCACGCCCTACAGCAGCGAGATCGCCGCCGAACCGTTCAGCGGCTACACGGTGACCGGCTGTCAGGGGGCGCGCTTCGCGCCGGCGTTCACGGCTGGCACCGACAGCAACGTGGCGGGAGGCTACAGTCCGCTGAGCGTCACGTTCTCCCGCGAAGACCAAGACCAGGATCTCGGGCGGATCACGATGCACATGCCGCCCGGGCTGCTGGGCGACCTCGCGAAGGTGCCGCTGTGCGGCGAACCTGAAGCCGGACGCGGAACCTGCCCGGCCGCCAGCCAGATCGGCGAAACGACGGTCGCGGCCGGCCCGGGTCCCGATCCGCTGTACGTCACCGGCGGGAAGGTTTATCTGACGGGACCATACGGGAGCGGCTCGTTCGGCCTGTCGGTTGTGGTACCGGCGGTCACCGGGCCATTCAACCTCGGCACTGTGGTCGTTCGCGCGGCGATCGAGATCAACCCGTTGACGGCCGCATTGACGGTTGTGAGCGAACCGCTGCCTACGATTCTCGATGGGGTCCCGATCCAGGTGAAGCTCGTCGACGTGAACATCAATCGGCCGGAATTTGTGTTCAGCCCGACCAGTTGCGAACCAACCGGCATCAACGGAACGCTCTCATCGACGGAAGGAATGAGCGCGCAGGTCTCCTCACGCTACCAGACAGCCGATTGTGCGGGGCTCGCCTTCAAGCCCACGTTCGCGGCCATCACCGTGGCCCACAATACCCGCACCGAAGGCGCAAGTCTCACGACGACCCTGACATACCCGGGCACGCCTCAGGGTACCGAGGCGAATATCGCCAAGGTCAAGGTCAGCCTGCCGACGAAGCTACCGGCACGCCTAAGCACGCTGCAGAAAGCGTGCCCGGAAGATACGTTCGCGGCAAACCCCGCGAACTGCCCCGCCGCTGCCAGGGTTGGCGAGGCAACGACGAGTACGCCGGTGCTGCCCGACCCATTGAGCGGCCCGGCGTACTTCGTCTCGCATGGTGGCGCCAAGTACCCCGAACTGGTGATCGTGCTGACGGGCGACAACGTCACTATCGACCTGCACGGCGAAACCGCGATCTCCAAGAAAGGCGTGCTGACCTCGACGTTCAACGTAGTGCCCGACGCTCCCTTCTCGAAGTTCGAACTGAGCCTCCCTGAGGGGCCCTACTCGGCGCTCACGGCGAACGGGGTCAACCTCTGCAAGGTTGGATCGTTGACGATGCCCACCGAATTGGTGGCCCAGGATGGCGCCGTGATCGACCAGAACACCAAGGTCCAGATCACCGGCTGCCCTAAGAAGAAGGTGGTCAAGCACAAGCCCAAAAAGGGAAAGCGGAAGAAGGGTAGGAAGAAGAACGAGACGTAACTCGAAGTGCGCATGGCTTACCGAACTCGCGGGCGCCACCAACAACTCTCCCGGGCGCCCCCGAGACCCCGGAAGCGTGACTTCCTCTCCACGCCTTTCCGGACGAGCTAGGCGGCGGCGCCGGGCCTGTGGCAGGTCTTGGCGCCGCCGCTGGCAGCGTGATCCACTGGGCACGGCGCGTATTGGTTGCTGTGCAACCGCTCGTTACATGTTCACGTCTGTTTGGGACGGAGCCGAATCGGAAACAGGCTCGTGCCAGTGGCCGCCTGAGTTCCCTCTCCCCGAGCGCCTTCCGAGGATCCCCCCAACGCCCCCTTGACCGGAGCCGCAGCGGACGGGTATCAGTTGGGCCTCGCGTGCCCACTCATCCCGGCCAGACCCCCGTAAGCGAGGATCCCCACCATGTTGATGTCGCCGCGGCGACCCGCACCAAGGCGCGGTGTGGCTGATGCCGAGCGCGCGCGTCGGCCTGGCACTCGGGCTCGCGCTGACCGCGATCGCCGCGGCGATCGTGCTGTCGGGCTCTCCGCCGGTGCTGGCCGGCACCAACGGAGTCGTTGCGGCCCCCTACCCGCCGCTGGCCTCGGTGCCCGGCGCGGGACGAGGCTGCCAGGCGCAAGAAACCGTGCCGGCCGGCACCTCAGCCATCCGCCTCTCGCTCGAAGCCTCCGCCGGCCCGCGCGTGTCCCTCGCCGTGCTCTCTGACGGGAGGACGCTCGCGCGCGGCGCGAGTGTCAAGGGATGGCTCGGCAGGGTCGTGACGGTACCCGTCGCGCCGCTCAAACGCACGATCCACCACGCGACCGTCTGCTTCTCGTTCGCGGGCGCTGAGGAACGCGTGTCGCTCCTGGGGGTGCGCACCGCGCCGGGGCGTGCCCCCCACAGCGGCGCCCGCGAGCTGCCGGGACGCATCGCCGTCGAATACGTGCGAGCGGGGTCGTCGTCGTGGTGGTCGCTCGCGCCCTCGGTTGCCCGGCGCATGGGCCTCGGCCGAGCGTGGGCGGGCACGTGGGTGGCCGCGATGGTGGCCCTCCTGATGGCCACGGGCATTGTGCTCGCGTCGTGGCTGACGCTGCGGGAGGCGCGATGAGCAGGCGCACGTCAGCACGGCGAGCAGCGGACGTCGGGCCGGCGCGCGCGGTAGCGCCGGCTCCCACCCGACGCGCGGGGAGACCCGCACAGCGCCAGGCGCGGCGGCGAGCACAGCTGCGCAAGCAACGGACTCCGTGGTGGCGTGAGGTGAAGCGAAGCCTCGCACGCGTTCCCCTCGCCGCCTGGCTGTGCGCGCTCGTGGCCTGCGCAAACGCCGTCAGCTGGTCGTTGATCACCCCGCCGTTCCAGGCTCCGGACGAGCAGGCCCACTTCGCATATGTCGAGCAACTCGCGAGAAACGCCCGCCTACCGACGTCGAGTACCCAGGAATTCGCGTCCGACGAGTCGGTGGCGCTGGAAGATCTCGAAGTGAGCCGCGTGAGCCTGCAGCCCCAGAATCACACGATCGCCTCGGAGGCCGGGCAGCGTAAGCTCGAACGGGATGTAGCGCGTGCCACCGCCGCGAGCACGCCGCTCGATAGGGGCGCCGCCGGCGTCGCCGCCTCACAGCCTCCGCTCTACTACGCGCTGGTGATGATTCCGTACGCCCTGGGATCGAGCGGGGGCGTGCTAGACCAGCTCGCGCTGATCAGGCTGATGAGTGCGCTGATGTGCGGTATCGCCGCCCTGTTCGTGTTCCTGTTCGTGCGCGAGGCGCTCCCAGCGGTTAAGTGGGCGTGGACCGTCGCGGGGCTGGGCACCGCGTTCATGCCGGCACTCGCATCGATCTCCGGGGCGGTAAACCCCGAAGCGATGCTGTGCGCGGTGTCGGCCGCGATCTTCTACTGCTTTGCGCGGGGCTTTCGACGTGGGCTCACGCCACGGCTGGCGGCCGCGATCGGCGTACTGACGGCGGTCGGCTTGCTCACCAAGCTGAACTTCCTCGGGTTGCTACCGGGGGTGGCGGTGGGGCTGGCGGTGCTGGCCACACGCACGTCGCAAGCGCAGGGTCCGCGCGCCGCCGTGCGCGCAGCCGCTCCGGCGCTTGTGATCGCCGCGTGCCCGGCGTGCGTATACGTATTGGCCAACCTGCTCTCCCACCATCGCGCGTTGGGGATCGCTGGAGGCGTGTTCTCCGTCACGGTCAACAACCGGTCAATCCCGGGCGAGCTGAGCTACATATGGCAGCTGTATCTGCCGCGCTTGCCGGGCATGCACGTCGACTTCGCCGATATCTCGCCGCCGCGCGAGCTGTGGTTCGACGGGCTGGTGGGCGACTACGGCTACGAGGACACCTTCTTCCCCGGTGGGTCGACAACCTCGCGTTGATCCCGACCCTCGCGATCGCGGCACTGGCTGTCCGCGAGGCTTACGCGCATGCTCGCACCCTCAGCCGGCGAGCCGGCGAGCTCGCCACCTACCTCGCGCTCGCCGTCGGGCTGATGGTGCTGATCGGCGCTAGCGCCTACCTGTCGTTTCCCTCCGAAGCCGCGGCGTTTCCCGAGCCGCGGTATCTGCTGCCGCTGATCCCCCTGTTCGGCATCACGCTCGCGCTGGCGGCACGCGGCGCCGGACGTCGTTGGGGACCGGCCGTGGGAGCGCTGATCGTGGTGCTGTGCTTCGCGCATGACCTGTTCAGCCAGCTGCAGGTCATCGCGCGGTACTACGGCTGAGAACCTCTCCGGGCGAGCCAGCGCCCGCTCGAAACACCCACTTCGCCACGGTGCTTCGACAACTGTGGGATGCGCCGAGCTAAAACGAAGCCCGGCGCATCGCCACATCCCTGGCTATGCGCCGCAGGCAACATAGCGCATTCTGGTGGAAGATGTCGAGCGGTTTGATTTTGCAGCTTCAGCGGGCAAGCAGCGCGGCCTACGCCCGCGCGAGCGCAGCAGGCATCGCGGCGGTGGCAACCTCACCTGCGGCCTCGGCCCCGATGAACGGCGCCAGCGCGAAGTATGTGGCCCTCGGGACCAGCACCGGGAGCTCGTGTACGCGGCGCTGCAGAGCGTGGTGGAGCATCAGCTCGAACAGGCCTCCGGCGATCGCGTGCACCGTGACCTCCGCGGAGCGCCCGTTGGGAGCACTCGCGGGGTTGGGGCGCAGCATCTGCCCGAAGGGAGCCGCGCCCTTGAGTGCCCGTGCGGAGGTACGGTCGGTCGCTGCCAGCACGTCGATCATCGCCATGTGCGCGAACGCCGGCTCGCCGGCAAGGAAGCCGAACAGCGCCGACAGGCCACCACGCACGCCGTAGCGCCAGTCCGACTGGGCGTCGTAGGCGTGCTCAACCAGGGCCAGCGCTTTGTCCTGGCCAATCTCATACGCCACGAGGAAGGCGTCCTCCTTGTCGCTGAAATGTTCGTAGAAGGCCTGCAGCGAGACCGCCGCCTCAGCGGCGATCCCCTCGACCGTGAGCGCCGCATAACCGCCCCGGGCGGTGAGGTTGGTGACGGCGTCGAGGATCCGCTCGCGCTGGCTGTGCACGACGAAGCTTCTCGGCATGCCGTTCTCCCCGCGCGGCAGCCGCCGTCGGCGACTGGTAGCGGCTCCGAGCGAGAGGGATCCAGGTGCCCGCCCACCCGCCTGTCCACCGGTCAGGTCGAGGTGCAGTTCCTGCGGCGTGGGGTCCACCAGCGTCATGATCGACTCCGGCGCCGGCCAGTAGGAGGTGGCCCAAGCGACGAGGTCGGGCAGGCGCCGACGCAGCTGTTTGCGCTCGCCGCGGCGCAGGTGGGTGAAGATCACGTGCAGAATGCCTCCGACGACGCCACGCAGGATCGGGTTGGGGATCGCGCCGGGTCCAGCCGGCAGGCCGATGTTCTCACGCAGGAAGCCCTCATAGCGCACGACCAGTTGTTCGCGGCGCTCGATCCCCGCGGGGCCGGCCGCGCCGATCTCGACCATCAGCACCCGTAGCGCCTGAGGTCGTGCGATCGCCAGCTCGATCAGCTCCCCGAGGGCCGCCTGCACGCTGTCGGGCAGGCCCTCGGCGCGGCGGAATGCCATCGACACCCCGCGTCGGCCGACCGCGGCGATCGAGTCGTAGGTCGCCAGGAAGCACTCCTCCTTGTTGGCGAAGTGCTCGTAGAAGGCCTTGCGCGAGACCCCTGCGCGGCGAATCACGTCGGACACGGTCGTCGCCGCGTAGCCCTTTTCCCCGATTGCGTCGATCATCCCCTCCAGCAGACGCAGGCGCTGATTGCTCGCGACCTGCTCGCGGGTGAGTGAGTGCGGCCCCCGCGGCAGTCCCGGCGTGGGGCCGATCCGCTGCGGTTCAAGTACGTCGGGCATATGGCGATTATCGCGCGTCCGCTGGAGCGATGCAGGCAACGTTTCCATCTGCATGGTGACGTCGATCCTATCCATAATCTAGGTTAAGAGTATCGGGATCGTCTGAAATCATGGAGCGTATAACGTACCGTGCCACGGATTCATCCGTGTCCCGCCCGGTTGGCGCGAGACCCGAATTTATGCCGAGGGCGTGTTGCCTGCCTTCGGTTGCAAGCGCATGCTCCAAACTTCCGTCGCCGGCGAGTGTCCCTCGTCTTCGGTCGCTTCGGGCAGCTCGAAGCACGATGCCGATACAGGCGATCTCCGCTACTGTCCAGCAGACGGCCTCCATGTCCCGCTTCAGCAAGCAGCAGCGCCCCGCCTAGGTTGGGTCTCCTTCCGCCTCGGGCAGGCCTCGTTTCGTGCCTCACCCACCGGGTCTTCTGCAAATAACATGTCCCGCTTCAGCGAGCCACAGCATCCCGACTTCCGCCGCCTGAACGCCTCACTGAGCTTCGATCGGCGACTGTGGCCGCAGGACATCGAGCAGTCGCGTGCCCACGTGTGGATGCTCGCCGAGCGTGGGATCATCTCGATCGAGGACCGCAACAATCTGATCGAAGCGATTGAAGAGACCGAGGCCGAGCTCGCGCTTGGCATGTTCGCCTTCGAGGACGCTGACGAAGACATCCACACGGCGATCGAGCGGCGCGTGACCGAGCTCGCCGGGCCGGTGGGCGGCAAGCTGCACACCGCGCGCTCGCGCAACGATCAGGTCGCCACCGACGTCGCAATGTTCGTGCGGGCACAGGCGCGCGTCGCACACGACGCCGTGGGTGAGCTGATGGAAGCCATTCTCGCCCGCGCCGAGCAGCACACCGACTGGCCGCTGCCGGGCTACACACACTCTCAGCGCGCACAGCCGGTGTACCTCGGCCACCACCTGCTCGCGTACTTCTGGATGCTCGAGCGCGACCGCCAGCGCTTCGCCTTCGCACTCGAACAGGCCGGGCGCTTGCCGCTCGGCGCCGGCGCGCTGGCGGGCGTCAATTTCGACACCGACCGTCGCTCGGTCGCCCGCCAGCTCGGCTTCCACGACATCGTGCCCAACTCGATCGACGCGGTGTCCAACCGCGACTTCGCGCTCGACTACCTGTACGCGGCCGCGACCTGCGCCACCCATCTCTCGCGCCTGGGCGCCGAGCTCGTGTCGTGGTCGAGCTCGGAGGTCGGCTTCTGTGAGCTCCCCGATGCGTGGTCCTCAGGCAGCTCGATCATGCCGCAGAAGAAGAACCCGGACGCCGCCGAGCTGCTGCGCGCCAAGGCTCCCCGCATCCTCGGCCACCTGACCGCGCTGCAGGGGGTGCTGCACGCGCTGCCGCTCACCTACAACAAGGACCTGCAGGAGGACAAGGAGCACCTGTTCGACACGGCCGACACGCTGGAGCTCGCGCTGATCGCGGCGCGCGGGATGATCGAGGGGGTGAGCTTCAAGCGCGAGTCGATGGCGCAGGCCGCCTCCGATGAGCTGCTGGGCGCGACCGACATCGCCGACATGCTGGTGCGCCACGGGGTGCCCTTTCGCCAAGCTCACGGCGTCCTCGCTGGGATCGTTCGCTCCACGCTGGAGGCCGGCAAGAGTCTCTCCGAGCTGACGCCCGCGGAACTCGCCGCGCACAGCCCGGTATTGGGCGAGTACAGCGAGGAGTACAAGGCGCTGCTGACGCAGAGCTCGTGGCTCGAGAGCAAGGTCTCCGAGGGCGGCACCGCGTCAAAGCGCGTGCAGGAGCAACTGGCGCTCGCGCGCGGCGTGCTCACCCACCCACCCGCGGAAGCGTCAAACGACCCCTGGGATTGACGTGCCTGGAGCGTCTGTCGCCACCGGCTTCGCCGTGCGCGGGCCGCGCCGCCCGGCACCGGGCGCGCTGCCGGTCGAGTTCTACCGCCGGCCGGTGCTGGAGGTCGCACGGGAGTTGATCGGCTGCGTCGTCGAATACCGGGCCGCCGCGGGCATGATCGTCGAGACCGAGGCCTACCATGAGTGCGAGCCGGCTTGCCACGCGTATGTCGGGCTCACCCCGCGCACCCGCACGCTGTTCGGTGGCCCCGGCCGCGCCTACGTCTACCGCTCGTACGGCATTCATGCGTTGTTGAACGCCGTGTGCGAGGAGCAGGGCGTGGGCGCCGCGGTGCTGATCCGCGCGTTGGAGCCGCTGCGCGGGGTGGGGCGCATGCGCGAGCGCCGCGGGTTGCACCGCCGCGAGGACCTGTGCTCGGGCCCGGGCAAGCTCACCGTGGCGCTCGCCGTCGGGCTGCTGCACAACGACAGCGACCTCACACGCGGGCCGATCACGATCCGCCCGCCACGCGAGTCGTGGCTGCAGACGCCGCACGAGGTGCACAGCGGCACCCGCATCGGGATCACCAAGGCGGTCGATCTACCGTGGCGCTTCTGCCTGGCGGGTAACCAGCACGTCTCGCGCCCGCGACCCTAGTGCTCAGGGCTTGGCTGCCCGTTGGTCGTGACCGCTGGGCGCAGCCTCAAAACACGTTCTCAGGGTTTGGCGCCGCCTGTGGGCGCGCTCGTGCCACCGCTCGCCGGCGGCGTAGCTGTTTCGGGCGCCGGCGCGGGAGTGGCAGCTCCGCCGCCTGCCGCAGGCGCCGGGCTGGCAGGCGCCTGCGGCGCCGGTGCGGGTGTACTAGTCGCGGGGCTTTTGCCCGTGGGCGCCTGAGTGCCTTCGCCGCTTTCGCTGCCGGTCGGCTTGCCGCTCTGCCCGGTGGTGGTGCTGGTAGGCGCGTTTGCATGGCCTCTGGCGCCGGCTGGCGCGGTGGGCGCTTCGCGCCGTGAGGAGGGGGAGGGGGAGACAGCGCTGGTTGCGGTACCGGTTTCGCCCGGCGCTCCAGCGCCGCTTGCGCCGCCCGCGCGCTTGGCCAGGGCGCTCGTGTGCTTGGCGTCTTCTTCTTCGGCGCGTTCTTTTTCAACCTGCATAGCGCCAATCATGAAGTTGTGCCAGATCAGCGCCGGGAAGGTGCCGCCGAGCACAGGGCCACCGTCGTACTCGGTAGTCATTGGGACTAGCGCGTTGGGGAAGCCGACCCACACGGCGACCGTGTAGCGGTGGTCCCAGCCGACGAACCACGCGTCGCCGTAGTTGGAGGTGGTGCCGGTCTTGCCGGCCGCGAACTGACCAAGCGCGGCGCCGCGGGCGGTGCCGTACTCGAGCACCGTCTCGAGCATTTCGGTCTCGGTGCTCGCCACGTCCGGTGGCAGCACCCGGTGCAGCTCGGCGTGGTCGATCTGCGCGTGCGGGCCGCTGCCGACGCTTTCGATGCCCACCGGCGCGCCCGGTTCGGCGAGCGTGCCGCTGACCCGCTGGCCGCTGTGCGCGATCGTCTCATAGGCGTGGGCCATGTCCAGCGGCGTGACGCCGACGTGCAATCCGCCGATCGTCATCGCGGGATTGGTCGAGATCGGGGTGGTGATTCCCATCCGGTGGGCTAGATCGGCGATGCGGTGGGTGCCAACGCGCAGGCCGACTTCCGCGAAGACGGAGTTGTCCGAGTAGGCGAGGGCGTTGGTCAGCGTGCGTTCGCCCACGTAGGCGCCTTCGTCGTTGTGCACGACGAATTTTTCGTGGCCGCCGGTGCCCGGCACGATGAATTCCTTTTCCTTGGAGGTCCACACGGAGTTGGGGGAGATCCCGTCCTCGAGCGCCGCCGCCAGGTCGAACGCCTTGAACGAGGAGCCCGGTTGGCGCTCGCCCTCGGTGGCGAGGTTGAACGGGCTTTCGTCATAGCTTCGCCCGCCGACCATCGCGCGCACCTTGCCGCTTGAGTTTTCGATCGCCACCAGCACTGCCGTGGGGCCTTCCGGGCCAGGCAGGTAGCCCGTGATCGCCTGTTCGGCCACCCGCTGCAGGCCAAGGTCGAGCGTCGTGTGGATCTGCAGGCCGCCGTAGTAGGCGCGCTCGGCGCCGTAGTGGGCGACTACCTGCGGCCCCACCCAGCTGTCGAAGTAGCCGGTGTCGATGCCCGCGACCAGCGGCTGGCTAGGCGGCGCGATCGCCTGGGGGGAGGGCAGCGGCTGAACCGTGGCCGCTTCGTACTGGCTGCGCGTCAGATACCCCTGTTCGTGCATCTGTTCGAGCACCACGTCGCGCCGTTCGCGCGCCGCCATCTGCTCGGTCACCGGGTTGTAGTCGGTGGGCGACTGGATGATCCCCGCTAGCAGCGCAGCCTCCGCCGGGGAGAGCTCCTGCACGCACAGCGGATATTTCGGCAGGCCGCAGTCGCGGTGGGCGGGCTCCTGGCCGAAGTAGGTCTGCGCCGCCGCCTCGATCCCGTAAGCGCCGTTGCCGAAGTAGATCGTGTTGAGATACTCGGTGAGAATCTTCAGCTTCGACCAATGGTGCGCCAGCCAGAACGCCAGCGCCGCCTCCTTCAGCTTCTCGAGGACGGTGCGGTGGGTCTGCTGGCCGAGGGCGTTCTTGACGAACTGCTGCTCGATTGTCGAGGCACCCTGCACCGCGCTCTGGTGCAGGGCGTCGGCTACAAACGCCCGCGCCAGCGAGCGCAGGTCGATGCCGCTGTTGGTCATGAAGCGCTTGTCCTCGATTGACGTCACCGCCTCGCGCACGATCGGCGGGATCTGCTGCTGGGTGAGGAGGATCTGGTTGCGCTCGCTCAGTACCCCGATCGGGGTGTCGCGGTCGTCAAGCAGCACCGAGTTGCGCGCGTTGGCCTGGCGGTACTTGGCTTCAAGGTGTGGCAGGTCGGACGCCACGGCCATGAATATGCCGAACGCGAATGACACGACGCCGAGCAGGACGAGCGCCAGGACGATCAGCAGAAAACGCAGCTTCTTTAGCCGCGTCGTGCGCGAACCACCGAGGCGTCGCGTCCGCGGGGCGTGTTCGGGCAGCGAGACGGACTCCAAAACGGGGGAAGAGTCTATTAGCATGGGCGCGCCCATGTCGAGCACCCGCAACGAGCCCGCCGCAACGCCCGCTGCGGCGCGTGGTGCCCCCGACCGACCGGATGATGAGATCCCCGCCCGCCCTGCCGGCGATGGCGCCGGTCATCGCGGCGCGCGCGCCGAACCAGTTGGGAGGCTCGCCGCCCAACTCCAGGAAAATGCCGTTGACTCGCTACCCGAGGGCGCGCTCGCCGACAAGTTGACGGAGGCAAGGCGTGCCGACCGGCCGCTGCGCGTGAAGCTCGGGATCGACCCGACTGCCCCCGACATCCATCTCGGCCACGCCGTGGTGCTGCGCAAGCTACGCGAGCTACAGGACGCCGGCCAGCTGGTGGTGCTGATCATCGGCGACTACACCGCGCGTGTGGGCGACCCCTCCGGGCGTTCGGCGTTGCGGCCGATGTTGAGTGAGCTCCAGATCGCCGCTAACGCCGCGACGTTCCGCGAGCAGGCGCTGCGCATCCTCGACCCCGACCCGGCGCGCCTGGAGGTGCGGTTCAACAGCGAGTGGCTGGACATGCCGATGGCCGAGTTGCTGCGGCTGGTCGGCACGACAACCGTCGCGCAGTTGCTCGAACGCGACGATTTCGCCCAGCGCTACTCGGCCCGCGCCCCGATCTCGATGCTCGAGCTGCTCTACCCGCTGCTGCAGGGGTACGACTCCGTCGCCGTGCGCTCCGACCTCGAGCTCGGCGGCACCGACCAGAAGTTCAACCTGCTGCTGGGGCGCGACATCCAGCGCGCCTACGGCCAGCCCTCGCAAGCAATCCTCACGATGCCGCTGCTCGTCGGCGTCGAAGGGCGCCGCAAGATGTCCAAGTCGCTGGGCAACCACATCGGCATCACCGAGCCGCCGGCGGAGATCTACGGCAAGACGCTAAGCATCCCGGATGAGGTCGTCGGCGACTACTTTCGCCTGCTGCTCTCTCGCGAGGCGACCGCGGGCGCCTCGCCGCGCGACGCCAAGCGCGAGCTCGCCCGCGGGGTCGTCTCATGGCTGTATGACGCCGAGGCCGCCGAGGCCGCCGAACGGCCGAGTTCGACCTGGTGTTCGTCCACCGTCGCGCTCCCGGTGAGATGCCGGAGGCGCACGTGGCGCCCGAGGACGGGGTCGTCCACCTCCCAGCGGTGATCGCCGAGGAGTTCGGCTTCTCCCGCGCCCACGCCCGCCGCCTGATCGACCAGGGAGCGGTTTCGCTCGGGGACGTCGTGGTCGAGAGCCGGGCGTACGACGCCGCCGCCGAGCGCGCGTCGGGGCAGATCCTGCGGGTCGGCAAACGCCGATTCCGGCGGCTGGTGGTCGAGTAGGCGCGCTGCCATCCGCGGGGCGCAGTACTATGCCTGCGCAGCGGTTCGGACCGTGAGGCCGAGCGTCGCGGGCAGGTGCCCGCAGCACTCGGGGTCCGCGCGCTATACTGCTCGGCCGGTCCAAAAGACGCCCTCGGGCGTTGGCCCGGATTGGTCTTCTCCGGGGAAGTCCTCCCCAAAGAGGCTCGACGGTCTTTGAAAACTCAACAGCATGCGCACCGACGATCGAGAATCGATCGTGGTGTGCGTCCAGGTTCGACCCGCCGCCGGGCGGGGCGCGATGTGCGCGCAGGCCGATCTCGATCGGTTGCCCGGGGGCGGACAAAGAGTCAAGTAGGAGCAGTACCCCGTCATGGTCTCGGGGCCACGTGTATAGGTCCCGGGCCGTCCGGCACCCGCGCAAGCGAGTGCCGGCAACTCCATGACAGCTTTTCGTGAAGTTCTTCACGGAGAGTTTGATCCTGGCTCAGGACGAACGCTGGCGGCGTGCTTAACACATGCAAGTGGAGCGACGAACCAGGGCTTGCCCTGGGGCAGAGCCGCGAACGGGTGAGTAACACGTGGGTCACCTGCCTCGATGACCGGGACAACCCGAGGAAACTCGGGCTAATACCGGATGTGCCCGCAAGGGGAAAGGAAGCTTCGGCCTCCGCATCGAGATGGGCCCGCGGCCCATTAGCTTGTTGGTGAGGTAACGGCTCACCAAGGCTTCGATGGGTAGCTGGTCTGAGAGGACGATCAGCCACACTGGGACTGAGACACGGCCCAGACTCCTACGGGAGGCAGCAGTGGGGAATCTTGCGCAATGCGCGAAAGCGTGACGCAGCAACGCCGCGTGGGGGAAGAAGGCTTTCGGGTTGTAAACCCCTTTCAGTTGGGACGAAGCTTCTCCGGTGAATAGCCGGATGGAGTGACGGTACCTTCACAAGAAGCACCGGCTAACTACGTGCCAGCAGCCGCGGTAATACGTAGGGTGCAAGCGTTGTCCGGAATTATTGGGCGTAAAGAGCGTGTAGGCGGCTTGATAAGTCTGCTGTGAAAGTCCAGGGCTCAACCCTGGAAAGCCGGTGGATACTGTCAAGCTAGAGTCCGGAAGGGGCGAGTGGAATTCCTGGTGTAGCGGTGAAATGCGCAGATATCAGGAGGAACACCAATGGCGAAGGCAGCTCGCTGGGACGTGACTGACGCTGAGACGCGAAAGCGTGGGGAGCAAACAGGATTAGATACCCTGGTAGTCCACGCTGTAAACGATGACAACTAGATGTGGGGGGTGTCGACTCCCCCCGTGTCGAAGCTAACGCATTAAGTTGTCCGCCTGGGGAGTACGGCCGCAAGGCTAAAACTCAAAGGAATTGACGGGGGCCCGCACAAGCAGCGGAGCATGTGGTTTAATTCGACGCGACGCGAAGAACCTTACCTGGGCTTGACATGTGAGTGACAGGTGTGGAAACACACCCTCCCTTCGGGGCACTTTCACAGGTGGTGCATGGCTGTCGTCAGCTCGTGTCGTGAGATGTTGGGTTAAGTCCCGCAACGAGCGCAACCCCCGTCGCATGTTGCCAGCATTAAGTTGGGGACTCATGCGAGACTGCCGGTGACAAACCGGAGGAAGGTGGGGATGACGTCAAGTCATCATGCCCCTTATGTTCAGGGCTACACACGTGCTACATTGGCGCATACAGAGGGTTGCGATACCGCGAGGTGGAGCGAATCCCTTAAAGTGCGTCTCGGTTCGGATTGCAGGCTGAAACTCGCCTGCATGAAGGCGGAGTTGCTAGTAATCGCGGATCAGCAATGCCGCGGTGAATACGTTCCCGGGCCTTGTACACACCGCCCGTCACACCACGGGAGTGAGCAACACCCGAAGCCGGTGGCCTAACCCGCAAGGGAGGGAGCCGTCGAAGGTGGGGCTCGTGACTGGGGTGAAGTCGTAAGCAAGTTGCGACCCGTGTCGGTAACGACACGTGAAAAACTCGGCTGTATGCTGGAAACTCCGAGTATCCCTTTGCTACTCGTTGTCCTGGTCGGAGCAGTTTTCCGTCCGGTGCAACAGTGAAAATGCAGGGGTGCGGACAATCAGCAGGGAAGTCGTGTCTCCCCCTAACCTGGAGGAGGCATTGACCCCTCAGAGACTACACGCCGAGCTCCTGGCGACAGGCGCTTCAGGTGCTTGGAGCTATCTGTTCGGAGCAGCACACGATGCGACGATCAGTTCGCGTCATGGCACTGTCCGTTTCGGGCAGGCAGACGTGGAATGGCTGAATGTTCTTCGCTTGCTTCTGCAGGAGCGAGGACAGAAAGCCTGGATGTACCGCGAGGGCAGCGCCCGCAAGTTTTGGGTGCTTGAGACGTCGGCGAAGTGGCTGGCGGATCGGCCCTCATTCTCTACGCCGGAGAGGCGTCGTGCATATGCACGAGGTTACTTCGACGCGGAGGGTGGCATTCCCAGGAATGTCGCCGCGAGGTTTTACATCCAGTTCGTGCAGAAGGACCGAGCAGATATCGTCGACCTGCGGACGATCCTCGAAGAAGAGGGGATTGCCTGTGGGAAGTTGCACCAGCCGAGCCGCAATACAGACCATCCGGTCTGGCGGTTCTATGTTGCAGCTGCCTCGCAGCGGGATTTCGTGTCCCGCGTGGGGTCTTGGCATCCAAGGAAGCGCGGTCTGTTGGAAGCCCGCGGGTCTGTTGGAAGCCCGCTTTGGGTAATCCAACAACCAGGATGAAGATATAGTCCACGCCTCATGGCGACATGGGGAACCACGTGAACAAGGTAGCCGTAGCGGAAGCTGCGGCTGGATCACCTCCTTTCTAGGGAGCACATAACAGTGCCCCGGTCCCAGCGGCCGCTCGATCTCATCGAGACCTACGGGTCTCAACGTGAGCTCGGGCGGTGACAAGAGCAGACCGGGCCTAGCATGTCGACCGAACCTGACTGGCGCGCCGCGTCTTTCGCCAGGCCCCGACCTACTCGGGGCCTGGGGAGGGCCGGCATACAACCCGCCAGCATGCTGTTGAGCTTTGAGAGACCGGCGCCCGCCCGGCGTCAGGCGCAGTGGCGATATAGAGATCGCCTCCGCACATGCCCAGCGCAGGCCGGTGTACAGCCTCTCCACGGTCCTTGAAAACTGCACAGAAGCCACATTCAGCCGCCATCGATAAGCGGCGGCTGAAAACGGGTATCACCGGGCCGCTCGCGATCATTCTCGTCCGTTCCTGCTTGTACAGGGGTACGGAGGATCACGATCGGTCTGATCACCGTCAAGATAGTAAGGGCACATGGTGGATGCCTTGGCACCAAGAGTCGATGAAGGGCGTGAACGGCTGCGATAAGCCACGGTTAGGCGCTGAATAGCCTTTGACCCGTGGATTCCCGAATGGGGAAACCCAGCGCTGGTAATGCGGCGTTATCCCCGGCTGAACACATAGGCCGGTGGAGGACAAGCGGGGGAAGTGAAACATCTCAGTACCCCGAGGAAAGTAAATCAACCGAGACTCCCTGAGTAGTGGCGAGCGAAAAGGGATCAGCCCAAACCTGCTGCGTGTAAGCGGCCACGCGTTGCGTAGCGGGGGTTGTAGGGCGCTTGTTCCGAGCCGTGGCCGGCTCGGCGGAAGTTACAAAATCATGTGGTAGTCGAAGCGTGTGGAACCGCGCACCATAGAGGGCAACCGTCCCGTAGACGAAACTGCATGATCTTCCGTCAAGCGTTCCTGAGTAAGTCCGTGCCCGTGAAACGCGGACTGAACCTGGGGGGACCACCCTCCAAGGCTAAGTACTCCTTGGTGACCGATAGCGGACAAGTACCGTGAGGGAAAGGTGAAAAGTACCCCGGAAGGGGAGTGAAATAGTACCTGAAACCGCGTGCCTACAAGCGGTGGGAGCAGGCTTGTCCTGTGACCGCGTGCTTTTTGCATAACGAGCCGGCGAGTTACTCGTCTGCGGCAAGGTTAAGCGATGAGCGGAGCCGTAGCGAAAGCGAGTCCTAATAGGGCGACATAGTCGTAGGCGGTATACCCGAAACTGAGCGAGCTACCCATGGGCAGGCTGAAGCGGGGGTAAGACCTCGTGGAGGGCCGAACCGACCTAGGTTGAAAACTGGGCGGATGACCTGTGGGTCGGAGTGAAAGGCTAATCAAGCTCAGTGATATCTGGTTCTCTCCGAAATATATTTAGGTATAGCCTCGGATAAATTGCGTGGTGGCCGTAGAGCACTGTTTGGACTAGGGGCCCTACCAGGTTACCGACTTCAGGCAAACTCCGAAGACCATCACGTTTACTCCGGGAGTCAGTTGCTGGGGGATAAACTTCAGCGTCGAAAGGGAAACAGCCCAGACCGCCAGCTAAGGTCCCTAAGTACTAGCTAAGTGGGAAACGATGTTCGAGTGCATAGACAACCAGGAGGTTGGCTTAGAGGCAGCCACCCTTGAAAGAGTGCGTAACAGCTCACTGGTCAAGTGTTCGAGCGCGGACAATGTAACGGGGCTCAAGCTAGTCACCGAAGCTGCGGGTGCGTGATTTATCACGCGCGGTAGGAGAGCGTTCCCATGCCAGTAAAGCGGCGGCGTAAGCCAGTCGTGGAGGCGTGGGAAGTGAGAATGCCGGCATAAGTAACGAAAGAGAGGTGAGAATCCTCTCCACCGATTGCCCAAGGATTCCTTAGTAAAGTTCGTCTACTAAGGGTTAGTCGGGACCTAAGGCGAGGCCGAAAGGCGTAGTCGATGGCCAACAGGTTGATATTCCTGTACCACGTCGCTTCCGTTTGACCGATGGGGGGACGAGGAAGGCTAAGGGAACTCAGGCGATGGTTGTCCTGGGACAAGCATGTAGGGGCGGCCCCAGTTAAATGCGGGGCTGCATTCAACCCGAGGTGCGATGTGAGCTGGCGTACAAGCCGGCGCCTCCCCGACGCCATACCTCCAAGAAAAGCCTCTAGGGAGGAAGCGCGTGCCCGTACCAAAACCGACACAGGTGGGCAAGTAGAGAATACTAAGGTGATCGAGATAACCCTCGTTAAGGAACTCGGCAAAATTGCCCCGTAACTTCGGGATAAGGGGCGCCCCAGTAGGGTGAAGCTCTTCGCGAGTGGAGCCCGAGGGGGCCGCAGTGAATAGGCTGAAGCGACTGTTTACCAAAAACACAGGTCTCTGCTAAGTCGTAAGACGACGTATAGGGGCTGACGCCTGCCCGGTGCCGGAAGGTTACGTGGAGTTGTTAGGGCTTGACCCGAAGCAGCGAAGCTAAGCCCCGGTAAACGGCGGCCGTAACTATCAGTTGACCGAGGTAGTTGTAAAACTTGGCTATATGCTGGAACATCCGAGTATCCCGCGCTACTCGTACGCAACGTTCTGTCTGAGCGGTGCGCTACAGTAAAAATGTGTCGGGTGCGGACAATCAGCAGGAAAGGCCATGCATTGAGGCCATAGCGGCCTCGCTCGGTAGCTTCTTGTCCGGGTTCGCGCTGGGAGAGGGAAGCTTCATGATCGTCTGTCGCAAACGCGGCGACTATCGAAGAAGCTTCAAGCTCTCAGCTGCCTTCAATGTTTCGCAGCATGACCGTGTGCCGTTGGATCTCTTCCGGGAGACCCTCGGATGCGGCACGTTGCGAAAGGCAGGAAACGGTGGTTGGTATTGGGAGGTCAATCGACTTCCTGATCTTGCCGGCCGGATCGTGCCTTTCTTCGATCGGTTTCCGATCGTGGGGCAGAAGGCAGAGGACTTTCAGTTGTGGAGAAGCGCGGTTATGCTTCTCTCGACTGACTGTTTGAGCGACCATGACTACCACCAGGTTCTTGCTCTCCGGGAACGGATGAACCGAGGTGGGAAGAGACGCTATCGGATGGATGGAATCCTCAGAGACTATACGCCAAGCCCACCGGCCTAGAGCGGCCGTGGGATGAGATAGTCCGCTCTCATGGGCGACCATGAGAGTCCGCCAGAAATGAGCGGACCGCTCAGGTAAAGTACTTGAGTAGTAACAGTAGGAACGGTCCTAAGGTAGCGAAATTCCTTGTCGGGTAAGTTCCGACCTGCACGAATGGCGTAACGACTTCAGCACTGTCTCAACGAGGGGCTCGGTGAAATTGCAGTCTCGGTGAAGATGCCGAGTACCCGCGGCTAGACGGAAAGACCCCGTGAACCTTTACTACAACCTGGTATTGGGATTCGGTGCATCTCGCTCAGGATAGGTGGGAGGCTTTGAAGCGCCGGTTGCGGCCGGCGTGGAGCCATCCTTTAGATACCACCCTTGGTGTATTGGGTTTCTAACAGCATTCCGTGAATCCGGGTGCTGGACAGTGCCAGGCGGGTAGTTTGACTGGGGCGGTCGCCTCCCAAAATGTAACGGAGGCGCACAAAGGTTCCCTCAGCACGGTTGGAAATCGTGCGTAGAGCGCAAAGGTAGCAAGGGAGCTTGACTGCGAGACCGACAGGTCGAGCAGGTGCGAAAGCAGGTCTTAGTGATCCGGCGGTAGCAAGTGGAAGTGCCGTCGCTCAACGGATAAAAGGTACTCCGGGGATAACAGGCTTATCGGGCCCAAGAGTCCACATCGACGGCCCGGTTTGGCACCTCGATGTCGGCTCGTCGCATCCTGGGGGTGGAGTTGCTCCCAAGGGTTGGGCTGTTCGCCCATTAAAGCGGTACGCGAGCTGGGTTCAGAACGTCGTGAGACAGTAAATTCCGTTGCTGTCTATAAATTCGGCTATATGCTGGAAAACCCGAGTATCCCACACTACTCGTGTGCACTGTTCTGTCCGAGCGGTGCGCTACAGTGACAATGTGATGGGTGCGGACGATCAGCAGGAAAGGCTGGATAGCTACATTGCGGGCTATGTAGATGGCGAGGGCTGCTTTGCAGTCTCCGTCAATCGCAATCCAACATGTCGCAGCGGTTATCAGTTGGTCCCTGAGTTTCATGTCAGTCAGAACGATGACAGGGCTCAGGTGCTTGAACTGATTCGCAAGCGGTTCGAGGAATGCGGTTACATCAAGTCCAATGGAAGGAAAGATCGTGCTTTGGTCTACGTCGTACGACGACGGGAGGATCTAGTCGAGCACGTGATTCCCTTCTTCGAACGAACGCCGTTATTGTCTTCCAAGCAGGAGGACTTCAAGAAGTTTGCGGCGATCGTCCGATCAATGGCTCTAAATCACCATCGCACGCCTGGAGGATTCGCCAGGCTGCTAGAGGAAGCTCTCTCGATGAACGGAGGGGGCCGCTTTCGCAGCGTGCGATGGAGAGAGTTGGTCGGTAGCGGTCCGGAATCCTCAGAGACTATACGCCGAACACGGAGAGTGATGCCTCCGTGAAGATATAGTCCGAGCTGCATGGCGACATGCAGAGTCAGGCAGAAATGACCTGGCCCACGCAGCCCCGTTGGAGGGTTGGTGGTAACAACACTGTCGGTCCCTATCTGCCGTGGGCGTTGGAGAATTGAGAGGATTTGTCCCTAGTACGAGAGGACCGGGATGAACGCACCTCTGGTGTATCTGTTGTCCTGCCAAGGGCATAGCAGGCTAGCTACGTGTGGATCGGATAACCGCTGAAAGCATCTAAGCGGGAAGCCGGCCTCAAGATGAGTTCTCCCATCCCCTAGAGGGAGTAAGACCCCTGGTAGACCACCAGGTTGATAGGCCGGATCTGGAAGGGCGGTAACGTCCGTAGGAGACCGGTACTAATGGTTCGAGGGCTTGACGGATTTTTGATTTCAGGTGGTACCCGTGTGGCGCTGTGCAGTTTTGAAGGACCGGGGAGGCTCGGTTTCTCGCCTTTTTCCGGTGGCTTTGGCGAGAGGGAAATACCTCTTCCCATTCCGAACAGAGCAGTTAAGCCTCTCAGCGCCGATGGTACTTGGCTCGCAAGGGCCCGGGAGAGTAGGACGCCGCCGGTTTTTCTATCCACGAGCCGCCCTTCGGGGCGGCTCGTGGCGGTTGGGGGCGATTGCCGTGGGGTTGGGGCTGTCGGCTGAAGCCGTGGCTGTCCGCTCTCAGGGGCTATCGGGCGACCTGCCGTGGTGATCTACGCGTAATACCGCGAGATCACCAGCAGCTGGCTGAAGATGTCGTGCCCGAGGATCACCAGCACCAGCAGCGCCCCAACCGCCGGGCCCCAGCGCCGGCCCGCACCGCGCGCCGCGAGCGCCAGAGCGGCTCCGAACAGCACGAGCATCGGCATTAGATAGCGGGGCTCGACGTAGGCGCCGATGTCTTTGGGGTATGCGGTGATGTAGTCAGTGGCCCCCACCAGTGCCATCACCCCCGCCGACATCACGCCATACACCGCCGTCTCAGCCACGCGCTCGACCAGCGCCCGGCGCTGGCGCACCAACTCGCGCGCGCATAGCCCGGCGATCGCGGCCGCCGGGATCAGCGCGAGGTTGTACACCCACGCGGGGAAGAAGGTGTCCAGCCAGCCATAGCGCCCCACGAGGCCGTCAAACCACAGCTGGCGGGTGGTGGAGAGGCCGTGGAAGTACACCGGCATCCCCGGCAGCGCCGGCAGGTACATCTCCCACACGTAGCTGAGCTTCGCGAGCGGCGAGCCTTTCGCCGTGATCAGGTCCAGGCCCGTGGGGCCGATGTCGATCGCCCGGAAATGCCCCGCCAACGCGCTGATCGCGAGGTACAGCGCCACCGGGCTCACCGCCACCCCTGCCGCGAGCGCCAGCGAGCGGTAGGCGTCCACTCGCGCCACCCGTGCCTCGCGACGCGCGAGGATCGCCAGCGCGAGCGCCGCTCCGGGGAGGAGGCCAATGAAGTTCAGCTTGGTCAGGACGCCTACCGCGATCACCGCGCCGATCGCGGCTCCGCGTCCCGGGGTCAGCCCCAGCCGAAAGGCGCGGGCGAAGGCGAAGAACAGCGCGGCCGACACCGCGTACAGCATCGCGTCGGGGTTCACCGCGCCCGACATGAACCCCAGCAGCGGGAACAGCGCCACACCGAGGCCGCCCACCGTCCACGCCCAGCGCACGCCGGGCAGGGCTTCGCGCAGGAACAGGAAGGCGAACAGCGCGGTTACGCCCGCCATCAGCGCGGACAGCAGCCGCATCAGCGCCAGCCGGGCGAGCACCGTGCCGCCGAGGTCGTAGGGGATCGTCTCCAGCGCGTAGTACAGCGGCGGCTGCTCGGTCGCGACGCCCGCGTCCTCGCTAACGCTGGAGGCCGGCGCGTTCAACGCCCGTTCGAGCTGTGCCTGTTCAGCCGCGGTGGTGATCGTGCGGTTCTGGGGCAGCTCACGTACCTGCAGGTATTTCAGCGCGCGCAGCGCTTCGGTCTCGGAGGGTGAGAACGCTTCCTTGGCCGAGTTGGGGAGCGTCCCCGTCGTGGCGAGGTGCTGCACGTAGGCGAAGTGGCTGGGTTCATCGGTGATCTGGAAGGGGGGTGAGATCAGCGACCAGCACACGGCGTTCAGGCACGCCACCGCCACACAGATCCACGCCGTGCGCGGAATGCCCGCGAAAGCCTCCGCCAGCCGGCACGAGGAGGTCCCTGGTGCCGCTCGATGCCTTCCCAGTTCTCGCCGCGCGACCTGCCCGCTCCGCGTGAGCGATCGCTCTCCGACCGCGGCCTTTCCGGCTGGGGGGCGTTTCACCGGTGTCCGCGCGGCCGTGCGCCTGCTCACCGGTCATCCCTCCTGGCTCCCGGCGCGCTCGCGCGAGCGCCACACTTGCCGCGCGTAGGGATACCTCCGGTGAGGGTCATCGCAGCTCCCGCATGATCCCCCACGATGTGAGCGCCACCACTCCCAGCGTGAGCGCGAGGATGAAGAAGACGACCCACATCCCGCTTGCGGCCCTACCGAGGCTGATGTGGCTGGCGACCGCGGACAGTAGCGACAGCCACGAGTCGTGCCCGGCCCGCACATATTCGACCCGCAGCCGCCCGTGCAGCTGTTCTCCGCGTTCGCTCACCGCGACGGGGGCGCCGGTGCGCGCTCCCTTGAATTCGACTTCGCCGTTGAGATCGCTCAGCCGCACACAGATCGTGACGGGAGCGACGGCGTGCGCGAGGGGCGCGACCGGCACCGTCACCTCGCTTCCCGTCCATCCCGCGCCGGTGCTGCCGCGGGTTATGACGCGCCCGGCCGCCAGCGCCCTCACCGCCACCCGCGGGCCGACGATCGCTACCAGCGACAGGCGGATCGCCGAGGTGCCCGCCGGCAGCGTTTCGCCACTCTGGCAGGCGCCGGCGGGGCGTTCGACGAGCCCGATCAGGCTTTCGGCCGGCACCCGGTTGGTGCCGGCCAATGTCGGCGGCGAGCGCGCCAACGTCACGCCGACGATCGCCGCGATCAGCAGGAGGCCGGCGGCGAGGACTATGGATGAGCGCACATTCTCCCTGGCGATCCCTCGAAAGTTGGTTGGACGCCGACGCGGGCTTGAAGAGCCGGGCCCCGCGCGGATGATCGTCGGCGCTCAGCGGGCGGTCAAACGTGCGCTGGCGGCTCTGCGCAGAACACCCCGCCGCGCTCGCCGGGCTTCGCAAACGCCCTGCAAATCGGCGTATTCTGCGACGTTGCCAGAGAAGATCTCGGCGTCGGCAAAGCGGGGTAAATGTTTCTCTCGGGACCTGTGGGACAGAGACACACCTGCGGCGGGGCTGCCGGCTGGCCTCCCCGCCGCGGTGCCCTCAGAACACGCAGCGACGCGCGGTGCGCGGGAGCCCAGGCGGGCTCGTGAGAGTGTTGGCCCTCCTTGGACGCTGCCGCGAAGTCCTCCTCGCCGACCTCCCAGTCGACTAGGTTGTCGTCCTCGAGCAGGAGGAACGCACGGGTCAGCGCAAGCGCATCCCGGGCGCGCTGCGTGAGCTTCGATGTCCGAGGTGAACAGAACATGTGTTCGTAGAGTAGGCGCCCCCTCGGACGGAAGCTCTCGAACATACGTGCGTACCTGTCGGCGTAACCGCGGAAACAAGACAGTTGAGCCAGATCGAGACATCGAAGCTGCAACGAAAGTTGCGCCCCCCGCGTGTCATCGACGCCCGCGACCGCTGCGCGTGCAGGTTCCACGGCGCCGTGCGCGAACTCCAACACATGGCTGTTACCCTTGGCTCACGACGCCGCGCCGGCCCGATCCTCGGCCGCAAGGGGCGCTCGAAGCCCATGGAGAAGTTCGTCATCGAAGGCGGCGTCCCGCTCTCCGGCACGCTCACCCCGGCCGGGAACAAGAACGCGGCGCTGCCGATCCTCGCCGCCTGCGTCCTCACCGAGGACGAGGTGTCGGTGCGCAACGTGCCCCGCATCCGCGACGTCGAGGCGATGGTCGCGATCCTCGAGCAGCTGGGGGTACGCGTCGCGTGGGTGGGGCCCAACGAGCTCTCGGTGTGCGCCGCCGGCGTGCACGGCGTCGAGGTCGAGCCCGAGCTCGCCGAGCAGATCCGCGCTTCGTTCCTGCTCGCCGCGCCGCTGCTGGCGCGCTTCCAGCGTGCCGTGATGCCCCCGCCCGGGGGCGATGTGATCGGCCGCCGACGCCTCGATCCACACCTCGACGCCTTCCGCGCGATGGGCGCGCGCGTGGAGTGTGGGCGCGACATCGTGCTCACGGCCACCGGAGGCCTGCGGCCCACCGACGTGTTCATGGACGAGCCCTCGGTGATGGCTACCGAGAACGCGCTGATGGCCGCGGCGATCACGCCCGGGCAGACCGTGATCGGCAATGCCGCGTCCGAGCCACACGTGCAGGACCTCGCACGGATGCTGGTGAAGATGGGCGCCGACATCCAGGGCATCGGCTCCAATCTGGTGACGGTCAACGGATGCGCGCAACTGCGCGGCTGCGAGCACCGCGTCGCTCCTGACCACATCGAGATCGGCAGCTTCATCGCGCTCGCCGGCGTCACCGGCGGCGAGTTGCGCGTGCGCGACACCGTCCCCGGCGATCTGCGCATGATCCGTCTCGTCTTCGAACGGCTGGGCCTGCGCACCGAGGTGCACGGGGACGATGTCATCGTGCCCGGTGAACAGCGGCTGGTGGTACAGGCCGACGTGGGGAGTACAAGAGCAAGATCCAGGATGGGCCCTGGCCGGCCTTCCCCGCCGACTTGACCTCGATCGCGCTCGCGCTCGCCACCCAGGCTGAGGGCTCGATCCTCGTCCACGAGTGGATGTTCGAGAACCGCTTGATCTTCACCGACAAGCTGATCTTGATGGGCGCGGACATCGTGCTGTGCGACCCCCATCGGGCGATCGTCACCGGCCCCCGGCGGCTGCGTGGCGAGCGCGTCGAGTCGCCCGACATCCGTGCCGGCATGGCGATGCTGCTGGCCGCGCTATGTGCCGACGGGCGCAGCGAAATCGGCAATATCCGCCAGATCGACCGCGGGTATGAGCGGATCGACGAGCGCCTGCGCGAGCTCGGCGCCAACATCGAGCGCGTCGCCGTCGAGCCCTCGCCCGCCGTCCACGCGTAGGGCGGCCTGAACCTGGTCGCCTGCCCGCCCGCCACGGTCTCGCCTTGCCGTCATCGTGGCACTCGTGCAGTCTGCTTTCGTCGCAACCGAGCGTCCCGTCCCCGCCGCGTCGTATACATGTTCACTCCATGACCCACCCGATCCCCAGCGGCACGCGTGACGTGCTGCCCGACGAGATGCGCGAGATGCGCGCGATCACCGAGGCGCTGCGCGGCGTGTTCGAGCGCGCCGGCTACGGCGAGGTTTACACCCCCGCCCTCGAGTACGAGGCGGTACTGGCGCGCGCCGACGGCGTGGGATCGTCGCCCGCCCCGCCCGCCTACCGGCTGTTCGACGAGAGCGGCGCCCTGCTGGTGCTGCGCTCTGACATGACCGTCCCGATCGCGCGCGTGGTCGCCACCCGCTACCCACACTCCCCGTCACCGCTACGGTTCTGCTACCTCGCCCACTGCTACCGCGCGGTGCGCGCCCAGCGCGGCCAGCCGCGCGAGCTGCTGCAGGCCGGCATCGAGTTGATCGGCTCGCCCGCTCCCGAGGGCACCGCCGAGGCGCTGACCGTGCTCTGCCGCGCGCTCGACGCCACGGGGCTGGAGGGCTATCGCGTCGGGTTGGGCGACGCCTCGCTGTTCCCCGCCCTGATGGCAGGGCTGCAGGTACGCGAGCACGTCCGCCCCGGGCTGCTGGAGGCGCTCGCACGTAGAGACTTTGTCGAGCTCGAGCGCCGCTTGGGAGACACCGGGCTGCCCGCACGCGAGGCCGAGCTGCTGCTCAGTGTCCCTCAGCGCCGCGGCGGCCCCGAGGTGCTCGCCGACCTGCCGCGCCCCGCCGCCGACGCCGTTGCGGGGATGCGCATGGTGTACGAGCTGCTCGAGCCCGCGGCCGCCGAGCGGGTGATCTTCGACCTCGGGTTGGTGCGCTCGCTCGGCTACTACACCGGCGCCGTGTTCGAGGTGTACGACCCTGCACTCGGCGCCCCGCTGGGCGGCGGCGGACGCTACGACGAGCTGCTCGGGCGCTTCGGACGCTCGCTGCCGGCCGTCGGCTTCGCGCTCGGCATCGACCGCTTGCACATCGCGCTCGCCGGCACCGATCGGGGATCGACGAGATCCCCGATCGGCCAGCGCGGTAAGGGAGCGGGGCTGACGCGGTGAGCGCCGTCAACGGCCTCACGATCGCCGTGCCGCGCGGCGCCCTCTTCAAGGACACCGTCGCGCTGCTCACGCAGCTGGGAGTGGACACCGACGAGCTGCGCGCCAACGACCGCAAGCTGTTGTTCGCGGAGATCGGTGTGATCACGATGCGCCCCTCCGATGTCCCGACCTACGTGGAGGCCGGCGCTGCCGACATCGGCATCACCGGCAAGGACGTGCTGGCCGAGCGCGCGATCGACGAAGAGGGCGGAGCCGGCCGCTCGGTGACCGGCCGCGAGGTGTACGAGCTGCTCGACCTCGGGTACGGCCGCTGTACGATGGTGCTCGCCTCGATCGCCGGTGAGCCCGATCCGGCCGCCGAGGCACTGCGCCGGCTGGGGGTGATGCGCGTCGCCACCAAGTACCCCTCGATCGCCGCCGCCCACTTCGAGGAGACCGGCCGTCAGGCGGAGATCGTCGAGGTCAAGGGCTCGGTCGAGCTGGCGCCGCTCACCGGGCTGGTGGAGGCGATCGTGGACCTCACCGCGACCGGCACCACGCTGCGCGAGAACGACCTGGAGGTGCGCGAGGAGCTGTTCGAGTGCACCGCCCGCCTGATTGCCAACCCGGTTGCGCACAAGCTCAAGGCCGCGGCGATCGACGACCTGCTGGAGCGGTTGCGTGCTGGTTGAAAGGCTGTGTGTCACTGAGGAGTCGGGCGAGATCGAACGAGCCGTCGGGCGCATGCGCGCGCTCGCCCCCATTCCCCGCGAGCTGGTGGAGCGTGTGCGCGCGATCGTCGATCGCGTGCGCACCGGCGGCGACCGGTCGCTGCTCGACGCCATTCGCGAGTTTGACACCGGCGGAGCCCAGCCCCGGCCCCTTGTCGTCCCTCGGGAGGAGCTGGATGACGCGATCAAGCGCCTGCCGCTGGAGGTCGTCGCCGGTCTACAGGTGGCGATTGCCAACGTCGCCCAGGTGGCGGATGCCGGCGTCTCGGAGGAGGTGACAGTCGCGCTGCCCCAGGGACAGCAGGTGACCCTGCGCGAGGTGCCGGTCGAGTCCGCCGCCGTGTATATCCCGGGTGGCCGAGCGCCATACCCGAGTACCGCGGTCATGGGCGTCGTGACGGCGCGAGCCGCCGGTGTGCTCGACGTCGTCGTGTGCGCACCACCGGGCGGTGACGGTCAAATCGACGGGGTGATCCTGGGTGCCTGTCGACTGCTCGGGGTCGAGCGCGTGTATCGCATGGGCGGCGCCCACGCGATCGCCGCCCTGGCCTACGGCACCGAGACCGTCGCGCGCGTCGACGTCGTCGTGGGGCCGGGCAACGCATACGTGCAGACCGCCAAGCGTGAGGTCGCCGACGTCGTCGGCATTGACGGGTTCGCGGGTCCCAGTGACCTCCTGGTGGTTTTTGGCGGCGACGCCGACCCCCAGCCGCTGGCTCTCGACATGCTCGCCCAAGCCGAGCACGGCCCCGGCAGCATCGTTGGCGCTGTGTCGTCCTCGCGCCCCGCCCTGGATGCTGTGCACGAGCAGCTTGACGCCCTAGCAGCCGAGCGTGTCGCCGGTGGGGAGATGGCGGGGTGCATGTTGGTTGAAGTACGCGACGCCCGTGCGGCCATTGCACTCGCCAATGCGTTCGCCCCCGAGCACCTGCAGCTCGTCGGCAACGAGCCCGAGTCGCTCGCTCCGCTGGTGCGCTCGGCCGGGTGTCTGTTGGTGGGCCCGGCGTCGGCAACCGCCTTCAGCGATTACGTGGCGGGCTCCAACCACATCCTGCCGACGAGCGGGGCTGCACGCTTTGCGTCCGGGCTCTCTCCACGACACTTCCGCCGCCGCATGTCCGAAGTCAGGATCGACCCCGCTGGTGCAGGCAAACTCGCCGCCGCGGGCGCGCCGATCGCCCGCGCCGAGGGCTTCGAGTGGCACGCGCGGTCGATGGAGGCGCGTGCGGTGGCCACCGGTGAGGAGTCCTCGGCCGCCAGAATGTCACCGGAGTCCTCGGTCGGGGAGAATTGAGCCGGTGAGCACGCCCACCAACAGCACGGCAACCCGCACCGCCACGATCGAGCGCCGCACAGGCGAGACCGACGTCAAGCTGACACTCGGCCTCGACGGCACCGGCAAGGGCGCGCGCGCGACCGGCGTGGGCTTCCTCGACCACATGCTCGACCTGCTGGCCCGCCACGGGCGCCTGGACCTCGACGTGCAGGTGAGCGGCGACCTGCAGACGGGCGCCCACCACACCGCCGAGGACACCGCGATCGTGCTCGGCCAGGCGCTCGACGAGGCGCTCGGCGACCGCACCGGGATCGTCCGCTACGGCGAGGCGCAGGTGCCGATGGACGAGGCGCGCGCCAGCTGCGCGATCGACGTCTCCGGGCGCCCGTACACGCTGTTCGAGGCCGACCTGCCGCCGGGGGCCACCGGCGGCTTCGAGCACGAGCTGACCGAGGAGTTCTTCCGCGCGCTCGCCAACGCCGCGAAGCTGACGCTGCACCTGCGCGTCGAAGCCGGCAGCAACGCCCACCACATGATCGAGGCGGCGTTCAAGGCGTTCGCGCGCGCCCTACGGGCTGCCGTGGCGCTCGACCCCACCGAGACGGGCGTGCCGAGCACGAAGGGGACGCTCACCTCATGAGCCGAGACTATCCGAGATGACGCCTCAGATTGCCGTGGTCGACTACGGGATGGGAAACCGCCGCTCGGTGGAGAAGGCGCTGGAGCACGTGGGCGCACACGCGTTCGTCAGCCGCGACCACGCGCAGCTGCAGGCGGCGGACGGCATACTGCTGCCCGGCGTGGGCGCGTTCCCGGCGGCGATGAAGGTGATCGGCGAGCTCGGCCTCGACGAGCTGCTGCGCAAGCTGGCCGCGGCGGGGATGCCGCTGTTCGGGTCGTGCATGGGGATGCAACTGCTGTTCGAGCGCTCCGCGGAGCACGGCGGCGCGGAGGGGCTCGGCCTGCTGCGCGGCGAGGTGCGCGCGCTGGGCGCCGACTGCGGCTCGGCGGCGGGACTGAAGCTGCCGCACATCGGCTGGAGCGAGGTGCGCTGGCGGCGGCGGACGGCGCTCAACGAGGGCCTGCCCGACCCGGCGTTCATGTACCACGTGCACTCGTTCGTTGCGTACCCCGCCGACCCGGAGGTAGTACTGGGGACGGCGGAGTACGGGGAGATGTTTCCCGCGGTGGTGGAACACGAAAACATCTTCGGCGCACAATCGCACCCCGAGAAGTCCTCGACGCACGGGTTGCGGCTGTTGGGCAACTTCGTCGGCATCTGCGCCGCCGCGGCGGCCGCGCGGATGCCACTGGCGTCGTGAGCGGGTCCCGCGAGCGTATCCGCCCGGAAGTTAGAGAATGCGATCGTATATATGCGAGCGGGGTGAGGTGTTGTTATAAAAAAATAGAGCCGATAGCAATTGCGCACGGCTCTGAAAATTTTTATTCAACCCCACACCCTATTGCAATGGCTATACAGCCCCCTCAACTCTCGAACTGAGCCACTACGCCACGATGATCCTCTACCCCGCGATCGACATCCTCGGCGGCAACGCGGTGCGGCTCGTAAAGGGCGACTTCGACGCGAGCAAGGTGTACGACCAGGACCCGCTGGCGGCGGCGCGCCGCTGGGTCAAGGAAGGCGCCGAGCACCTGCACATGGTCGACCTCGACGGCGCCCGTGCGGGGCACCCCGTGAACCTCAAGCACGTGCGCCGCGTCGCGAGCGAGCTCGACGTGCCGGTGCAGCTGGGCGGCGGGCTGCGCACGCAAGAGGCGATCTCCGAAGCGCTCGCGGCGGGCGTCCAGCGCGTGATCCTCGGCACCGCTGCGTTCACCGACCCCGATCTGCTGGAGCGGGCGCTCGAACAACACGGGCCCGGGCGCGTGGTGGTGTCCGTGGACATCCGCGAGGGCCGCGTGACGACGGAGGGATGGACGAAGGCAGCCGATGTGAGCGTGAGCGAGGTCTTCGCGGGTCTGATCGCTCGCGGAGTGCGCGAGCTCGCCTACACCAACGTGGACCGGGACGGGATGCTCGGCGGGGTGAGTCGCGACGACGTGGTGTGGGTGGCGCGGGCGGCCACCGGCGGCCACCTGATCTACTCGGGCGGGATCGGCGGGCTGGAGGATCTGCGCATGCTGGCGGCGCTCGGCGAGCCCAGCCTCACCGGCGTGATCGTCGGCAAGGCGCTGTACGAGGAGCGCTTCACAGTGCCCGAGGCGCGCGCGGCGTTGGGGTAGGGGTTGTGCAGGATGCCGCATGCGGCATCCTGAGCTGGGCCGCATGCGGCCCAGCTTGGAACGGCCGCATGCGGCCGTTCCCGGGCCGCACATGTGCGGCCCGGCAGGTGGCGCATGCGCCACCTGCAACAGCGCCCCGCCCAGCGAAACACACGCCGTGGGCTGCGGACGCTACCGTGGGACGCGTGCACCTCAAGCGCGTCATCCCCTGCCTGGACGTGGACCGCGGCCGTGTCGTCAAGGGCGTCGAATTCCTCGACATCCGTGACGCCGGGGACCCGGTGGAGCTGGCGGCTCACTACGACCGCGAAGGGGCCGACGAGCTGGTGTTTCTCGACATCACGGCCACCCACGAGCGGCGCGAGACGATCGTGGCGCTCGCGCGGCGCACGGCCGACGAGGTGTTCGTGCCGTTCACGATCGGCGGCGGCATCCGCTCGGTGGCGGACGCGCAGGCGGTGCTGGACGCCGGCGCCGACAAGGTGTCGGTCAACTCGGCCGCGCTCGCGCGCCCGCAGCTGATCGACGAGCTGGCGCGCGTGTTCGGCACGCAGTGTGTGGTGCTCGCGATCGACGCCAAGGCGCACCCGCGTCAGGGGGGCAACGGTGTCTCGCCGAGCGGCGCGGAGGACGCGGGCAGTGAACGGACGTGGCAGGCGTACGTCGCGGGCGGGCGCACCCACTCCGGCCGCGACGTGCTCGAGTGGGCGCGCGAGGCGACCGAGCGGGGGGCGGGGGAGATCCTGCTCACGAGCATGGACCGCGACGGCACCGCCGACGGCTACGACCTGCCGCTGACCGCCGCCGTAAGCGAGGCCGTGAGCGTACCCGTGATCGCCTCCGGCGGCGCGGGCGAGCTCTCGCACCTCGCCGACGCGCTGAACGCGGGCGCCGACGCGGCGCTGTGCGCCTCGATCTTCCACTACGGCCGGTATACGATCGGCGAGGCCAAGGCAAGCTTGGCGGAGGCCGGCATTGCGGTGCGCGCTGCTTGACGCGCTGCGCCAACAGCCAGGCGGCGAAGCCCTGCTAGCAGCGGCCCACGACGGCGTTCACCTAGTCGGCGGCGCCGTCCGCGACCTGCTGCTGGCCGAAACGGGGATGCTGGCCGAAGGCCAGCGTCTCCCGGCTTCGGTCGAGGCGCCGCGCGAGTTCGACGTCGTGGTCGAGGGCGAGATCGAACCGCTGTTGCAGGCGCTCGGCGGCAAGGCTCGCGTCCACGATCGCTTCGGCACGGCCACCGTCGCGAGGGACGGCGCGCGGTTCGACGTTGCCCGAGCCCGGCGCGAGCGCTACCCGCGGCCGGGCGCGCTGCCCGAGGTGGAGCCCGCGCCGCTCGCGGAGGACTTGCGGCGCCGGGACTTCACCGTCAACGCGCTCGCCGTCGCGTTGGCCGGCGCTCACAAGGGCGAGATGACCGCGGTTGAGCACGCGTACGAAGATCTCGCTGCCGGGCGCCTGCGCGTGCTGCACGAGGGCAGCTTCCTCGACGATCCCACGCGCCTGTGGCGCCTTGCGCGCTACCGCGCCCGGCTCGGTTTCACGGTGGAGAAGCACACCTCGCAACTGGCAGCGGACGCGGTGGCGGGCGGCGCGCTGGGAACGGTCTCCCTCGCGCGTGTCGGCGCCGAGCTGCGCCTGGCGCTAGGGGAAGCCGACGCCGTCGCGGCGCTGGTCGCACTGGATGAGCTCGGCGTGCTCGCCGCGCTGCGGCGGCGGCTGCGCTTCGACGCGCGACTCGCCCGCGACGCGCTCGAGCTGCTGGCGAGAGCCGAGGGCGGCGCGGGGCCAGACCCGCGACCCGACCTGCTGCTGCTGGCCGTGGTGTTGGCGCCGATGGCGGTGGACCTGCTGGAGGAGGACGTTCAAAGCAACATGCACGCGCTGCTCGAGGGCATGGAGTTTCGCGCCGCTGAGGTAGACATCGTGGCCCGTGCCGCGGTCTGCGCCGATTCCATCGCCGCAGAACTCGCCCGCGCGGAAGCGGGCTCGGAGATCTATGAGATCGCGTCGTTCGAGTCGCTGGAGGGCGTCGCCCTCGCCGGCGCGTGGGATGACCGGAGCTGGAGCAACGCCCGCGTGGCGGCCTACCGCTGGCTCGAAGAACTGCGCAACGCGCGTCTCGAGATCACCGGCGCCGACCTGCTCGCCGCCGGGATCCCGCAGGGCCCCGAGGTCGGCCGCCGCCTGCAGGCGGCGCTGTGCGCGAAGCTGGACGGCGAGCTGCCCGACGGTCGCGAGGCGGAGTTGGCGGCTGCGCTCCGGCTACGGTGAGGTCGATGGGGAGCCGTCTCGACACCGACGCGACCGATCGAGCTCCGCGCCTGTGCTTCGAGCTCCCCGGCGGCGGCCACGCGCTGTTCACCACCCGCGCCGAGGGCAACCTCTCGACGATGCGCGGCCCCGGGCATGAGCGCGGCCGCCACGAACGCGACCGGCTCTGCGAGCAGCTCGACCTGCGTTGGCTGTGTGCCAGTCGCCAGGTGCACGGCACCGTGGTGCAGCGCGTCGTGTCCGCCGCCGGCAGCGGCGGGCAGGCGGTGGAGCTCGACGCTGACGGCCACGCGACGGCGCTGCGCGGGATCGGCACGATGGTGTTGGTGGCCGACTGCCTGCCGGTGGTCGTCGCCTGCGAGGGCGCCGTCGCGGCGTTGCACGCCGGCTGGCGCGGGCTCGCCGGCGGCGTACTCAAGGAGGGGGTGCGCGCCGTGCGCGAGCTCGGCGGCGAGGGGGAGCTCATCGCCGTGGTGGGGCCGGGCGCGCGTGGCTGCTGCTATGAGGTCGGCGAGGAGGTGCACCGTGTGTTCGGCAACGCCCACCGCCACGGTCGCAACCTCGATCTCGCCGCAGTCGCGTGCGATCGCCTGCGGGCTGCCGGGGTGGCGCGCGTCGAGGACGCCGAGGTGTGCACGATCTGCGACGAGCGCTTCTTCTCCCACCGCCGCGAGGGGCTCCGCGCGGGCCGCCAAGCGGGCATTGCGTGGGTCGGCCGGGCGGGCGCATGGCTGAGCTGATCGCCGGAATAACCGCTGAGCGAGTCCGCGCCAACCTCGCGCTCGTGCGTCAGGAAATCGTGTTGGCTGCCACGGCGGCCGAGCGTGACCCCTCCGAGGTGCAGGTGCTCGCCGCCACCAAGTACGTCGCGCTCGCGGATCTCCCCGCGCTCGCCGAGGCCGGCGTGTGGCTGGTGGGTGAGAATCGCGCGCAGGATCTGCAGGAGAAGGTCGCGGCCCACGGCGAGCGCTTCGCCTGGCACTTCATCGGCCAGCTCCAGAGTCGCCGCGTGCCGGCGATCGTGCCCCACGTGCGCCTGATCCACTCGCTCGCCAGCGAGTCGGCGCTGCTCGCACTGGAGCGCCACCGCGGGCGGGCCAGGCCGGGGATGGAGGTGCTCGTGCAGGTGAACATCGCCCGCGAGGACGGTAAGGCCGGGGTGCTCCCCGAAGAGCTGCCGCGCTACCTGGAGCGCTCCCCGTTTCGCGTCGCCGGGCTGATGACGATGCCCCCGCTCGTTGACGATCCCGAGCGGAGCCGCCGCTGGTTTGCCGCGCTGCGCGAGCTCGCCTGGGAAAACGGGTTGGCCGAGCTCTCGATGGGCACCTCCCAGGACTACGCGACGGCGGTGGAAGAGGGCGCGACGATCGTCCGGCTCGGCTCCGCGCTGTTTCGGTGAGGTCGCGCAAAACGCTACGATAAGCAGGGAAATTCGCGTCTCCCGCGAAGATCCATCCCTACAATGGCGTTTCGAGACTCATGGCACCGTGCGCTCGTGTACTTCGGCCTCGCCGAGGAGTACCACGAGGAGTACGAGGACGAGGCCCCGCCCGAGGCGGCGATCGAGGATCGCTACCGCGAGCGCCCCAACGTCCGGCGGCTGCGTCGCCGTCGCGACGACTACGACGAGATCTTCGCCGAGGATGAACAGGACCCGCCCGCCCGCGCGGGCGGGAGTCGATCGGCCGGGGGTCCGACCACGGTGCTGCGCTCCGTCGGCGCGCGCACCAACGGCGACGTGCGCGTGCACCTCGTGATCCCCAAGTCCTTCAACGACGCCCAACAGGTGGCCGACCGCTTCAAGGACACGATCCCCGTGATCCTCAACCTGCAGAACACCGAAACCGAGCTCGCCAAGCGCCTGATCGACTTCGCCTCGGGCCTCACCTACGCGCTCGACGGCGGCATGCAGCGGATCGCCGACAAGGTGTTCATGCTGACCCCGCGCAACGTCGAGATCTCCGCGGAGGAGCGGGCGCGGCTGATCGAGAAGGGCTTTTTAATCAAAGCTGAGCAGTCGATAGGGTAGGCGCCCTATGCAGATTGGTTTGATTGGCTGCGGCAACATGTCACGCGCGCTCGCCCGCGGGTGGGGGCGCCCGGTGCTGTGCTTCGATCCCGTCGCCGAGCGCGCCCGCGCGCTGGCGCAGGAGACCGGGGGGAGGCGCTGGCGAGCAACGCCGAGGTGGCTGCCCGCGCCGAGCTGGTGGTGCTCTGCCACAAGCCCGCCCAGTTGCACGGCGTTGCCGAGGAGGTCGCGCCCGAGGCGCGCGCGGTTGCCTCGATCCTTGCCGCTACGCCGCTCGCCGATGTGAGGGAGGCGTACCCCGAACGACCCGTGTACCGCTTCATCCCCTCGCTGCCCGTCGAGGTGCGCCAGGGGGCCGTCGTGCAGGCAGCCGACCCCGAGCGGGAGGGCGTTGCTGGCGCGGACGCTGCCCTCGACGCGCAGGTACGCGAGTTGTTCGCCGAGCTCGGCTCGCTGGTCGTGCTCGACGATGCCCTGCTCGACGTTGCGACTGGCTTGATGTCGTGCGCGCCGGCCTATGTGGCGTTGATCGCCGAGGCCCAGATTGACGCTGGCGTGCGCCGCGGCATCCCGGCCGCCGAGGGCGCCCAGCTGGTCGTACAGACGCTTGCCGGCACAGCCGAGCTGCTGCGGCGGCGTGACTACGACACGCTTGCCTTGCGCCGCGAGGTCTCCTCGCCCGGCGGTCTCACCGCGCGTGGAGTCGCGGCCTTGGAGCAGGGCGGGGTACGTGCGGCGTTCAGCGACGCGCTCGACGCCGTGCTGCGTCGGCGGGGAGGGCCCGGCGGAGGCCGCCGGGGGCCACGCCGATGATGCCGCGCACCGATTCGCCGTCGGCGGTCACGGGCATGATGCTCGTGGCCGGCGCCTGCCGTCGAGGTCCACAGCCATGATCCTCATCGCCAGCGCCCGCACCGAGGTCGCCAACTACCTCTCGACGCTGATCTACGTCTACATCCTGGTGATCTTTGCCCACATCGTCGTAGGCTGGCTGTTCGCTTTCGGCGTGCGCCCGCCCTACTCGCGCGGGGTGGGCGCCGTGATCGCCTTTGTGCGCGACGTGTGCGAACCGTTCCTGCGGCTCTTCCGCCGCGTTCTGCCCTCCTTCGGCGGCCTCGACTTCAGCCCGATCGTCGCGATCATCGTGCTGGAGCTCGTCAACAGCATCGTCGTGCACGGCATCATCGGCGGTTGACACGCTCCGGCGGTTGACACGCTCCCCCTGGATCCGCGCCGTGCTCGTCGCGCTCGCCGTCGTCGCGCTCGACCAGCTCGCCAAGCATGCTGTGCGGGCATCGATTGTGCAGGGCGAAGAACGCGGGGTGCTGCCGGGGATCGACCTGGTCAACACGCGCAACCGGGGAGTCGCCTTCGGCTTCCTTCCCGGCGACCCCGTCGCGGTCACGCTCGTAATCGCGCTCGCACTGTTGGCGCTGCTCGTGTACTTCGCGCTGCACCGCACCCGCCCGCTGATCTGGCTGCCGACGGGGATGCTGTTTGGGGGCGCGCTCGGCAACGTGATCGACCGTTTGCGCGCCGGGTACGTCACCGACTTCGTCAAGCTGCCACTCGGCTGGCCGCCCTTTAACCTCGCCGACGTCTCCATCACACTGGGGGTGTTGATCCTGCTGCTGATCATCGAGCGCCCTCGGGGCACGTGATCCCAACATTCACGATCGCCTACGAAGACGACCACCTGCTTGTCGTCGATAAGCCCGCCGGGCTGGTGGTGCACCCCGCGCGGGGGCACCGCGAGGGCACGCTCTCACAGCTGCTCGCCGGCGTCGCGGCGGGGGGCGATCCAGAGCGCGCCGGGATCGTCCATCGCCTGGACCGCGACACCTCCGGCCTGCTCGTGGTCGCCCGCTCCGAGGAGGCCCACCGGCTGCTGCAACAGGCGCTCGCCGCGCGACAGATCGAGCGCGAATATCTCGCGCTGGTCGAGGGCCGCCCGCGCGCGCGCAGCGGCACGATCGAGGCGCCGATCGGGCGCGACCCCGCGATGCGCACGCGCATGGCGGTCGGCGGCAATTTTCCTCGCGAGGCCCGTACCCACTTCACGCTCGATCGCGCTCTACCCGCGCATTCGCTGCTGCGCCTGCGGCTCGACACCGGCCGCACCCACCAGATCCGCGTGCACCTGCAGGCGATCGGCAACCCCGTCGCCGGCGACCCCGAGTACGGCACCGCGGGGGCGCTCGGCTTGGAGCGCCAATTCCTACACGCCACCCGTCTGGCGCTCGAGCATCCGCTGACGGGGGAGCGGTTGGAGGTGCATTCGCAGCTCCCTGCCGACCTCGCCGTTGCGCTGGAGCGCGCCGAACGGCTATCCTGATCGACTGATTCCGACCCTCGACCCGTACGGGGCACGGATCGTGGCCCTGCTCGTGGTACCCGGCCTGCGCCGGTCACCGTCCCACGAGTCCACGACCCGCCGTACGGACCCTCACAGCAATCCACCCAAAGGCATATAAGGGAGACACCGTGGCACAAGTAGGCATCGCGGAACTACTGGAGGCCGGCGTTCACTTCGGCCACCAGACGCGCCGCTGGAACCCCAAGATGCGCCGTTTCATCCATGGCGAGAGCGGCGGCATCTACATCATCGACCTGCTGAAGACCGCCGTGCTGCTGGAGCAGGCGCGCGAGTTCGCCGGCACGCTCGCCCACCGCGGCGGGGTGGTGCTGTTCGTCGGCACCAAGAAGCAGGCCAGCGACATCGTCCGCGACGTCGCGACGGCCGCCGGCATGCCGTATGTCAACCACCGCTGGCTGGGCGGGTTGCTCACCAACTTCCAGACGATCAACCTCCGCATCCGCCGCCTACACGACCTCGAACGCTACGAGGCCGATGGCCAGTTGGCGCTGCTGCCCACGCGCGAGCGGATGGCCCGCCAGGCGGACCTGATCAAGCTGCGCGCCAACCTCGGCGGAGTCAAAGACATGCAGCGCGTCCCCGACGCGATGTTCGTGATCGACCTCAAAACCGAGGCGATCGCGGTGCGCGAGGCGCAGCGGCTGCGGATCCCGATCATCGGGCTGGTCGACACCAACTGCGACCCCGACGGGATCGACTTCGTGATCCCCGGCAACGACGATGCGATCCGCTCCTGCTCGCTGATCACCCGCGCGATCGGCGACGTCGTCGCCGAGGGCCGCAACGTGTTCCGCGCCGAGGAGGAACGCGCCCGCCAGGAAGCCGAAGAGCGCGCACGGGTCGAGGCCGAGGCGCGCGCCAAACGCGAAGCCGAGGAAGATGCCGCCCGTCGCGAGGCCGAGGAACAGGCGGCCCAGCAGGCCCAGGAACGCCTCGCCGCGCAGCAGGCCGCTGCCGCCGCGGCTGCGGCTGCCGCCGAGGCCACGCCCGCGGCGCCGGAGGCGCCCGCGCCGGCCCAGGCCGCCCCGCAAGCAGCTGCCGCTGGGGCCGCGCCGGCGCCGAGCGCTCCCCGGGAGCAGCCGGCGGAGACTCCTGCACCCCCTGCACCCCCTGCACCGGCTCCCACGAGCGCTCCCTCGCCGACGCCGCCCGCCGCCGAGGCCGAGACCCCCACCGAGCCACCACAGGCAGCCCCCGTCGCCAAGGCGCCGCCGGTCGAAGCCCAGCCAGATGGAACCACCCCCGTCGAGGCCCCCGAGGAGGCCCAGGCATGAACGCTGTCGAGATCAGCGCCAAAGACGTGAAGGCCCTGCGCGACCGTACCGGCGCGGGGATGATGGACTGCAAGAAGGCCCTCACCGAGGCGGCGGGTGACCTGGAGAAGGCGATCGAGCTCCTGCGCCTGCGCCAGGGCAAGAAGATCCAGGATCTCGGCGAGCGCGTCGCCACCGAGGGCACCGTGCAGGCCTACATCCACCCCGGCGCCAAGGTGGGGGTGCTGATCGAGGTCGACTGCAACACCGACTTCGTCGCCTCCAACGAGGACTTCACCGACTTCGCCCGCGACGTCGCGATGCAGATCGCCGCCAGCCCGACGGTCGCCTACGTCAGCCGCGAGGACGTTCCCTCCGAGGCACGCGACGCGGAGGCTCGCATCTACGAGCAGGAGGCCGCAGACAAGCCCGAGAACATACGCGGGAAAATCGTCGAGGGCAAGCTCGACGCCTGGTATGGCACGATCGTGCTGCTCGAGCAGGAGCTCCACCACCCCAAGTTCGAGGGCAAGACCGTCCAGCAACTGCGCGACGAGCTCACCGCCAAGACCGGCGAGAACGTCGTGATCCGCCGCTTCATGCGCTTCGCCGTCGGCCAGTAGGCTCAGAAGCCGTGGACGCGGCGCTGGCCGAAACGGGGATGCGAGCCGAAGGCGAGTGTCCCCCGGCTTCGGTCGGCGTCCTCGGTCGCTCGCGTGCGATGCACGCCACGCTCCCTGCGTCCTTGCTCAGCTTGGTCCACGACTTCCTGAGCACTGTTGGACAGCTAAAGAGTGGATAGGCTCCTCATCCAGATGGCCCCCGCGTTCAAACGCATCCTGCTGAAGCTCTCCGGCGAGGCGCTGATGGGCGAGTTGCCGTTCGGCACCGACCCCGCGCGCGTCGCCGCCGTCGCGCGCCAGGTCAGCGAGGTGCGCGACCGGGGGGTCGAGGTCGGGATCGTAGTGGGGGCCGGCAACATCTACCGCGGCATGCAGGGTGCCGCGGCGGGGATGGACCGCTCGACCGCCGACTACATGGGGATGCTCGCGACCGTACTCAACGCGCTGCCGCTGCAGGACGCGCTGGAGAAGAGCGGCACCGACACGCGCGTGCAGTCGGCGCTCGCGATCTCCGAGGTCGCCGAGCCCTACATCCGCCGCCGCGCGATGCGCCACCTGGAGAAGGGGCGCGTGGTGATCTTCGCCGCCGGCACCGGCAACCCGTTCTTCACCACGGACACCGCCGCCGCACTGCGCGCCGCCGAGGTGCACGCCGAGATCATCCTGATGGCCAAGAACGGCGTCGAGGGCGTCTACAGCGCCGACCCCGCGCTCGACCCCACGGCGCAGTTCATCCCCGAGATCACCCACATGGAGGCGCTCGAGCGCCGGCTGCGCGTGATGGACTCCACGGCGCTGGCCTTGTGCATGGAGAACGGGATGCCGCTCAACGTCTTCAACATGGACGACGAGCGCTCGATCTCGCGGATAATCTCCGGCGAGCGGGTGGGCACGCTGGTATCAACACGTTCCGATGAGGAGGGCAGTGGTCATGGGTGAGCATTACGAGACTGCCACACCGGCGTCAGCCGACGAGGGAGGTCGTCGCGATGGCCGCTGAGATGATCGACGAGCTGATCGAGGACGCACGCGGGCGGATGGCCAAGTCCGTGGAGGCGACCCAGCACGAGCTCGCCACCGTGCGCACCGGCCGCGCCTCCCCGGCGCTGTTGGAGCGGATCGTGGTCGACTACTACGGCGCACCCACGCCCCTGAATCAGCTCGCCACGATCTCCGCGCCCGAGGCGCGGCTGCTAACCGTGCAGCCTTACGACAAGTCCTCGATCAAGTTCATCGAGAAGGCGATCAACGAGTCCGACGTGGGCCTCAATCCGTCCAACGACGGCAACGTCGTGCGCCTGGTCGTGCCCGAGCTGACCGAGGAACGCCGCCGCGAGCTGGTCAAGGTCGTGCGCCACCTGATCGAGGAGGGGCGCGTGAAGATCCGCAACGTGCGCCGTGACGTGATGCATGACCTGCGCGAACTCAAGGAGGCCGGCGAGGCCGGCTCCGACGACGAGCACCGCGCCGAGGTCGAGCTGCAGAAGCTCACCGACGCCCGCGTCGCCGACCTCGACGGGGTGCTGAAGGCAAAGGAAGAGGAGATCCTCGAAGTCTGATGGCGGGTGCCGAGCCTCCCGCGGCGCCCGAGCCCTCCGCGCCGTCCGAGTTGGCGGGGCCGTCCGAGCGTGCTGGGCGGACGAGCGCACGGTACGTGGCGATCATCACCGACGGCAACGGCCGCTGGGCGCACGCACGGGGGCTGCCCGTGGGGGCAGGGCACGAGGCGGGCGCCGACACCGTCAAGGCGCGCCTACGCGACGCCGTCGAGCTGGGGATCGAGGAGCTGACGGTGTACTCCTTCTCAACCGAGAACTGGTCGCGCTCGCCCACCGAGGTGCAGGGTCTGTTCGAGATGTTCTCGCGCCGCATCGCCGGCGAGACACCGGAGCTGCACGCCGAGGGGGTGCGGATGCGCTTCATCGGCCGCCGCAAAGGCATCCCGGAGGATCTGCAGGAGCTGATGCGCTGGGCGGAAGAGCTCACCGACGCGAACGGCACGATCACGCTGTTCGTCGCCTTCAACTACGGCGGGCGCGCGGAGATCGTCGACGCCGCGCGGCGCTTCGCTGCAGGGATGGCGGCACGGCGGGGCGAAGTCGAGGCCGGGGTGCATCCGCAGGGCTCCAAATCCGACGAGGATGAGTTCCGCGGCTGCCTGTATGCGCCGGAGATGCACGACCCCGATCTGATCATCCGCACCAGCGGCGAGCGGCGGCTCTCCAACTACCTGCTGTGGCAGTCGGCCTACTCCGAGCTGGTCTTCCGCGAGGAGCTGTGGCCCGACTTCACGCGCGCGGCGCTGGAGCAGTCGCTCGCCGAGTTCAGCGCCCGGCGGCGGCGCTTCGGTGGGCGATGAGCGCCGGGCGCTCTGACCTCGCCGCGCGGGTCCTCGCCGCGCTGCCGGCGATCGCCTTCGCGCTGTTCATCGTGATCGAGGGCGGCCCCGTGTTCGCGCTCGGCGTGTTGGCGCTCGGCTGGATCTGCATGCACGAGCTGTTCGCGATGTACGAGCGCACCCACCCGGTGCGGCTCGCCGGCTTCATCGCGCTCGCGGGGCTGCTCGCCGCGGCGCTGTATGGAAGCCCCTCACCTGCTGAAAAAGTGCTGCTCGCCGCGGTCGCCTCGCTGCCGCTGCTGTTCCTGCTGACAATCCGCCAGCCCCGACCCTCTGTAGCCGGTCTTGTGATCACGCTGCTCGGGATCTTCTGGATCGGCCTCGCGCTTGCTCACGCCGTGATGTTGCGCCAGCTGCCTCACGGCGAGGGGATCGTGATCGACGTGCTGGTCGGCACCTTCCTCGGCGACACCGGCGCCTACCTCGGCGGGCGCCTCTTCGGCCGCCGCCTGCTCGCGCCGGCCATCTCGCCTGGCAAGACCGTCGAGGGGCTGGTGGCCGGCATGGCGTGCGCCGTCGTCGCGGTGTGGCTGGCCGGGCGCTACCAGGAATGGCTGCCGGGCACGCACGCGCTCGTGCTCGGCCTCGGCGTCGCGGTCGCCGGCCCCGTTGGCGACCTGTTCGAGTCGTTCATCAAGCGCGAGGCCGGCGTCAAGGACGCGGGCAAGCTATTCGGCGCGCACGGCGGCGCGCTCGACCGCCTCGACGCGGTGCTGTTCACGGCTGTGGTCGGCTATTACATCTGGCTGGCGTATGTCTGACTCCGCTACCAAGCGACTCCTGATCCTCGGCTCCACCGGCTCGATCGGCACGCAGGCGCTCGACATCGTGAGCCGCAGCGAGGCGTTCGAGCTGGTCGGCCTCTCCGCCGAGCGCTCGTGGGAGGCGTTGGTCAAGCAGGCCCAGATCCACGGCGTGGGGCGGATCGCGCTGGTCGAGCCCGACGCCGCGGCGCGTGCCGCCGAGGCGTGGACCGGGGGAGAGGTGCTGCACGGCGCCGAGGGGCTCGTGCGGCTGGTGGTCGATTCGGGCGCCGATCTGGTGCTCAACGCGCTCGTCGGCTCCGCCGGCCTGGGGCCCACGGTGGCGACGCTCGGCGAGGGCATCGACCTCGCGCTGGCCAACAAGGAGTCGCTTGTGGTCGGCGGTGAGTTGGTCACCGCGCTGGCGGAAGCGACCGGTGCCCAGATCGTGCCCGTGGACTCCGAGCACACCGCCCTGCACCAGCTGCTCGCGGGTCAGCCCCCCGGAGCGGTCGAACGGCTGACGATCACCGCCTCCGGTGGACCGTTCCGCGGCTACACGCGCGCGCGCCTGCAGGAGGTGACGGTCGCCCAGGCGCTCACCCACCCGACGTGGGCGATGGGGAACATGAACACGATCGGCTCGGCCACACTGATGAATAAGGGCCTGGAGCTGATGGAGGCCCACCACCTGTTCGGCACCTCCTACGAGCACATCGATGTGGTCGTCCACCCGCAGTCGCTCGTTCACGGGTTGATCCAGCTCGCCGACGGCGCGATGCTCGCCCACATCGGACCGCGCGACATGCGCGTGGCGATCTCCTACGCGCTGCACGGCGGCGAAAGCGTGGACCTCCCGATCGCGGCGCTCGATCTCGTAAGCGTCGGCGAGCTGACCTTCGAGGCGGTCGATCTCGACGCCTTCCCCTGCCTGCGCATCGCTCGCGAGGCGGCTATCGCGGGTGGCACCGCACCGTGTGTGCTGAACGCCGCCAACGAGGTTGCCGTCCACGCCTTCATTGAGGGAGGGCTGCCCTTCACCGGCATCCCGGCAGTGATCGAAGCGGCCCTGGAGCGCCTCCCCACCGAGCCAGTGCGCGCGTTCGAGTCCCTCTACGAAGCCGACCGCCGGGCGCGCGAGGTGGCGGGTGAGGCGGTGGCGGCGGCCTGAACCGACGCTGGTCAGCGCTGCCCTTCGCGGGCGGCTTCCAGCGATTCGATATCCGTCAAGTCCTGCGGACGGCCTGCAGCCCGCTTCATCGCGAGCAGATCCTCGATCGAGGCGGTCGGGACCTGTTGACCACCCAACTCGAAGATGTTGGCTCGCTCGCGGAGAACCTCGTATGGGGGAGCGCCATCGGGGTTCACCAGCAGGTCGATGTCGCCCACAGGCGTCGTCAGGCACAGGATCTGCGTATGCCGCAGGGAGCGCCCATCGGGTACGAACGGCACCTCCTCTGGAATCCCGCGCAGACGCGCCTTCAGTCCAACCAGCACGCTGCCGAGCGCCTCGAGATTGTCGTTTGCCGTCGAGTAGCAGATGTCGAGATCCTTGGTAAAGCGCGGCATTGCCTGTAGCACGACGCCGACGCCGCCGACGATCACGAAGTCCACGCCGCCTTCGACGAGCGCCCGCACCAGGGCCGCCGGACGATACTCAGGCCAGTTCGCCACGGGCTCTGGCTCCGGCGAGCGCCAGCTCGCGTCCCCACTCATACATGCTTTCCAGCTGCGCAAGCCGCTGATCGGGGGTCAGCCGGAGCTGCTCGAACACCAGCGTCTTATCGATGCCCTCCTTCACCGGCTCGGTGGTCAATACGAGCTGTCGTCCCGTCATCCGCAGCGCTTGACTGAGCGTCTTGATTGTGGGATTGGCGCACGGGCGCTCTAGCTTTGCCACAGACGCCTGGCTGACGCCCAGGCGTCGGGCGAGCTGGGCCTGGGTGATGCCTGCTTGGCGGCGTGCGTCCTTGAGCAGCGAAGCGTGATCCATTGCCCACTATTATAACTTGTAAGCTATTATCAGGCGTCAAGGGTCGAGGCAACTGCGGGGGCTGGACCTGTGTCCTGCCACACTGAGGCGTAATGAGCTGGGTACTCACGATCCTCGGCATCTCCGCGCTCGTCATCCTGCATGAGGCTGGCCACTTCGCCGTCGCCAAGGCGACGGGGATGCGCGTCGAGCGCTTCTCGCTGTTCTTCCCGCCGAAGATCGTGGGGTTCCGCAAGGGGGAAACGGAATACATGATCGGCGCGATCCCCGCGGGGGGCTTCGTGAAGATCACCGGGATGAGCCCGCAGGAACTGGAGGGGCTCGATCCGGAGGTCGCGGCACACGCCTACTACAACCAGCCGCCGTGGAAGCGCATCGCCGTGATCCTTGCCGGGCCCGGCGTCAACCTGCTGATCGCCTTCCTGCTGTTCTGGGCGATCCTGTTCTCCGGCAGTCTCGCCGGCATCGCCACGCTTGAAAACCTCAACCCGTCGATCCACACGCGGGTTCCCAACACGACCGTGGTGGTGATCGAGAAGAAAGAGCCCGCGTATGGGACGCTCAGGCTCGGCGATCGGATCGTCGCGATCGACGGGCGGCACGTGAACGAGGCATCTGCGATCAAGGCGATCGGCGCCCACCGCTGTGCCGGAACCCCGCACGAAGGGTGCCGTGCGGCGGCGCCGGTGCAGCTGACCGTCAGGCGCGCCGGTCACACCGTCACGCTCTCGGCCTACCCCCGCTACAGCGCGCAGCTGAAACGCATGCTGATCGGCTTCGACTTCGGCGCCACCCCGAAGCGCTACGGCCCGTTCGCCGCCGCCGCCACCGCGCTCGGCGAGATGTGGGGGATCACCGCCCACACGCTCACCAACATCGGCCACGCCTTCACCAGCCCGAAGGTACGCCATGAATTCAGCAGCATCGTGGGGATCACCGTGGACACCCAGCAGGCGATCACCCTGGGCGCCGGCTACGCGCTGGTGATTATCGGCTTCGTCTCGCTGGCGCTCGCGATCGTCAACCTCTTCCCGTTCCTGCCGCTCGACGGCGGCCACGTGCTGTGGTCGCTCGCCGAGAAGGTCCGCGGGCGGCGCGTCTCGCTCGCCGCGATGTGGCGCTTCAGCTCGGTCGGGATTGTGCTGCTAGCTTTTCTGGTTATCAACGGTCTCAGCAATGACATCACACGGCTGGGCGGATGAGCGGCCCCGCGACGCGCACGGCCGGGCCTACGCCCAATAACCAGGGCCCCTCGGCGGCGCATGCCACGACGATCGTCGAGGCGTTCGAGCTCACCAGCTCCCGCCTGGCCGATCGCGTCGCGATCCGCACCAAGGGCGATGAGCAGACGCTCACCTGGGCGCAGTGGCGCCGGCGCGTGCGCGACCTCGCCGGGGGGCTTCACCGGCTGGGGCTGCGACGCGGGCAGACGCTCGCGATCATGCTCTCCAACCGGCCCGAGTTTCACGTCGTCGACCTCGCCGCGGTCACGCTCGGCGCGACACCCTTCTCGATCTACCAGACCTACGCCGCCAACCAGATCGAGTACGTGGTCGCCGACGCCGACGCCCACATCGCCGTAGTCGAGCGTCAGTACCTCGAGCGGTTCCTGGAGGCTCGCGACAACCTGCCCCACCTGGAGCGTGTGATCGTCCTCGATCACCCCGACGAAGAGTCGCTCTCCGAAGGCGTGCTCACGCTCGACGAGGTCGAGGCGTTCGGGCGCGATCCGCAGACCCAGGCTGCTGTGGAGCAGGCCGCAGCACAGGTTGAACCCGAGGACGTGCTGACGCTGATCTACACCTCCGGCACCACTGGGCCGCCGAAGGGCGTGCAGCTCTGCCACCGCAACCTGCTCTCCGCCGTGCGCGGGATCGAGACGATGGTGCAGTTCCCCGAGGAGTCCCGGGTGATCTCCTGGCTGCCCGCCGCGCATATCGCCGAGCGCGGCGCCCACCACTACCTGCCGATCGTCTACGGGCTGCAGATCACCAGCTGCCCCGACCCCCGCCAGGTGCTCTCCTACCTGCCCGAGGTCCGCCCGCACTGGTTCTTCGCCGTGCCCCGCATCTGGGAGAAGCTGAAGGCAGGCCTGGAGACGATGATCGCCGGCCAGCCCGATGAGCAGCGCGCACAGACCGAGCACGCGCTCGCCGCCGCGGTCGAAAAGGTGCGCCTGGAACAGCGCGGCGAGCACGTACCGGCGGAGCTCGCCGCCGAGGTCGCCGCCGCCGACGAGCAGATTTTCGCCGGCCTGCGCAAGATGCTCGGCTTCGACGAGGTGCGCGCCGTCAACGTCGGCGCCGCTCCCACGCCGATCGAGGTGCTCGAGTTCTTCCACGCAATCGGCATCCCGGTGTCGGAGCTGTGGGGGATGTCGGAGACATGCGGAGCCGGCTGCGTGAACCCGCCGGAGCGGATCAAGCTCGGCACCGTCGGCCCGCCGGCCCCGGGCGTCGAGATCTCGCTCGCGCAGGACGGCGAGGTGTTGGTGCGCGGGGAGATGGTGATGCTCGGCTACCGCGGCGACCCGCAGAAGACGGCCGAGACGATCGACCCCGACGGCTGGCTGCACACCGGCGACATCGGCGAACTCGACGCCGACGGCTACCTGCGGATCGTCGACCGCAAGAAGGAGCTGATCATCAACGCCGCCGGCAAGAACATGTCGCCCGCCAACATCGAGGCCGCGATCAAGAGCGTCTCGCCGCTGATCGGCCAGGCCTGCGCGATCGGCGACCGCCGCTCCTACAACACCGCGCTGATCGTGCTCGACGCCGACTTCGCGCCGATGTGGGCCGCCCAGCATGGCATCGAGGGTGGCACCCTGGAGCAGCTCGCCGACGAGCCCGCCGTATGCGCCGCCGTACAGGAGGCGATCGACGCCGCCAACTCCCGCCTAGCCCGCGTCGAGCAGATCAAGAAGTTCACGATTGTCCCCGGCGACTGGCTCCCCGGCGAGGACGAGCTGACGCCGACGATGAAGCTCAAGCGCAAGCCGATCGCCGCCAAGTACGAGGCGGAGATCGAGGCGATGTACGCCTCTTGAGGCGCCGCGGCGCTTCATACGTCGAGCTGTTGAGTGTCAAAAAAAACGACGGGAGCCGCGGTGCGGCCCCCGTCGTATCGATTTTTATCTGCGACCCGGCTCACCGGTGCGAGCGCTGGCGGCCCCGACCATCACCGCTCCGGTGGGATCGCAGTCAGCATCCCGGGAAGTACCGGCATAAGACCATGGGCCGCGGAACATGATCTGTTAATACTAAGTGGAAATTGGCGTAGTATGGCTGGTCTCCGTACTTGATCTCTTCGGATTTGGACGAGACTTCGACGGCGACGGGAAGTTCTTTTTCAAATTTTTCGTGGTCTTCTTCCTTGGTGATGAAATCACCTTCGATTCTTAATGTCTTTGCTTTTTCTTTACATTCTTTGCCTTCTTTGTTTTTGAATTTGAATTCCGCGATCACGGTACCGCTTTTGGGTTTGATTTTTTCCACCGTGTCTTCTGGGTTCGCGCCTTTTTCGAGTTCGAGCTCCAGTTCTGTGGTGTCGATGCTCGGCACTTCGCACGTTGCTTCTGACTTGTCCACGCAGCTTTCAAAGTCAAGCGCTTTTATCGTATCGTCCGGGCTATCGTCTTTGATCACGCCGCCTTCAATTTTGTCCTTGCTGCATTCGATCGTGGGCTCTTTTTCTTTTTCTTTTTTTTCGTTTACTCCTTCAGCTTCCAGTACGAGGGGTTTTTCGTCTTTCGTCGATTCATTCGAAATTGCCTCGGTTTCTCCTTCTTTCGCTCCTTCGAACGCGAAATCTAGTTTTTCTTCGGCCGCGGCGGACGCGGCAGCGACTCCGCTGACGGCGAACACCAACAGCATGCTCGTCAGCAGCAACTTTAGCATCGACATGGGTGAAACCTCCGTTTCCCTGTTATTTAGCGGTGCGTCATGTATGCAGAGGTGGGCCGTCATCGATGAGACGGCCCACCGCCTACCGTGATCCCGTCGCACGCCGGGGGCCGCATCGGACCCCCGGCGCATAGTTTCCTACGTCCGAGCTCAGAATAAACCCCAGTTTAATGACGATAACCTCGGACGCCAATGGTAGTCGTCTCTGTATAATCCGAAGTAGTCCTGGTCTCCGTACTTCAGCTCGTCGTTTTCGGGTTTAACTTCGATTCCCAGGTTGTGTGAGTCTTCGGATTTTATGTTGTCTTCTTTCTTTGAGACGAAACCGCCTTCTATTCTTAATGTCTTTTTTTCCAGTTCCGGTTTACATAGTTTGCCTTCGAGTTTGAATTCGGCGATCACTTCTCCGCTTTTCGGTTTGAACTTTTCGTCCGTTTCTTTTTCGCCTTTTCCATTTACGCCATCTGGTTCGAGCGTGTCCTTTAGTTCTCTGGTTAAGATCGGTGCCACCGTGCATGGCCCCGTTTCACTTTCCGACTTATCTAGGCATCCTTCGTAGTCAAACTTGAGCGTGATTTCTGGAGTTTCGTTCGTAATCACGCCGTGCTCGATTTTCATTTTGCTGCATTCAATCGTAGGCTCCTTTTCTTTTTCTTTTTTTGCATTTTCTCCTTCAGCTGCTAGAAGGAGACCACTGTTGACTTCCACCGTTTCTGCGAGTTCTACGGTTTCTCCTTTTGCCAGTCCTTCTATCCGGAATTCTGCTGTTTCTTCCGCCGAGGCGGCCGCGGCAGCGACTCCGCTGACGGCGAACACCAACAACATGCTCGCCAGCAACAGCTTTATCTTCGACATGGGCTCAAACCTCCATTCCTCCCGTATATCGGGGCGTTGTTTACGCCGATGGCATACGCTCCCGCTACAAGACATGTCAAGCTGGCGCCAGGAGTCCCAGCGGACACGGGCATCCGTCGTCTGTGGGTGTCTCTGACTGGAGGCGCCGCCGAGCCGCGAGCGCGGCGGCGGCGCCCAATGTCAGAGCCGTTTGACGCACATCCCTCTGTGCCGGGAGAGGCAGGCCCCGGGGAGGACGGGCCCTTCAGACCCCTCCCAAAGATGGATAGGGATGATCAACCGGCCGGGCAGCGCACGCCCGCACGCACACCCAGCTCTTGGCGAACGCTCCGAAGCGCTCTGGCAGCGCCTGCCCGAACAGCGCCTCCAACTCGGGGCGGCGCAGCAGCTCGATCTCCTCCCACGCGCCGGCTGCGCCCAGCCGCCAGTAGCGGCGGCGCGGCGCCACCGGCAGCCAGTGCGCGAACGGCAGCAGCGCGTGCGGCTCGATCGGGAACGACCACGCCGGCGTCTGCACGTACCAGCCGCGCCCGACGCGCCGGACCTCAGCGGCGAACGCCGCGCGCCGCGCCGGCGGCACGTGCTCGATCACGCTGTTGCAGTACACGAGGTCGAACTCCCCGTCGTCGAACGGCAGGCCCTCCGCCGCATCGGCCTGCACGAACGGGCCGGGGTAGCCCTGGCTGGGCGCGATGTCAGCGCCGGTGATGTCCAGCTCGGGCTCCAACGCCCTGAGCCCAAGCCGTCCGCAGCCCACGTCCAGCACCCGGCCACCGGACGGCAGGCCGGTCAGCTTGAAGAAGCGCTCGTGGCGCCGCCGCGCGCGCGCGCGCGGCGTAGGGAGAGGCGATCCGAGCCAACGGCCCTCGCGCCGTGGGGTACACCTCGGAGGGCACCTGTGTCATCGGCGTCGGAGGTAGGTGCTCGTCATCGTAGAATCAAAGTACACATGGCTTCGGAGCGGCAGATCACCGTAGGAGGCGTCCCGATCGGCGGCGGCGCCCCGGTCGCGGTGCAGACGATGACCAAGACCGAGACCGCCAACCTCGCGGCGACGATGGATCAGATCGTGAAGGTCGCCGAGGCCGGCGCCGACATCGTGCGCGTCGCCGTGCCCCGCGAGCAGGACGTGGAGGCGCTGAAGAGCATCGTCGAGCGCTCGCCGATCCCGGTAATCGCCGACATCCACTTCAACCACACGCTCGCGCTGAAGGCGATCGAGGCCGGCGCCCACTGCGTCAGGCTCAACCCCGGCAACATCGGTGGGCCCGAGAAGGTGGGTGAGGTCGTGGCACTCGCCCGCAAGCGGGGCGTGCCGCTACGCGTCGGCGTCAACTCCGGCTCGCTGCCCCGCCACCTGCGCCAGCTCGAGTACGACAACCCCGTCGAGGCGCTCGTCACGGCGGCGCTGGAGACCGTGCGGTTGATGGAGAGCCTCGACTTCGAGAACTTCAAGGTCTCGATGAAGTCGACATCGGTGCCCAACACGATCGCCTCCAACCGCCTGCTGGCGGAGAAAATCCCCTACCCGCTGCACCTCGGCGTGACCGAGGCCGGCACCAAGTGGTCGGGCTCGCTGAAGTCCGCCGTCGGGCTCGGCACGCTGCTCGCCGACGGGGTGGGCGACACGATCCGCATCTCGCTCTCGACCTTCCACGCCGAGGAGGAGGTGAAGGTCGCCTGGGAGATCCTCAAGGCGCTGAAGCTGCGCGAGCGCGGCCCGGACCTGATCGCCTGTCCCACCTGCGGGCGGCTGCAGTTCGACATGGACTCCGTCGTCGCCGAGGTCGAGCGGCGCCTGGAAGCCTACGAGGACCCGATCGAGGTCTCGGTGCTCGGCTGTGCGGTCAACGGCATCGGCGAGGCCCGCCACGCCGACTTTGGGATCACCGGGGCCAAAGACATGGGGATGATCTACTCCAAGGGCGAGCCGCTGAAGAAGGTGCCCACCGAGCAACTCGTGGACGAGCTGTTCAAGGAGATCGACCGCTACTACGCCGCCGGCAAGCACGTCCAGCGCGACGAGCACGAGGCGGCAGCGGCGCGCGCATGGCTCGCGGCCAACGAGGACGCGACCGCGATGACACCCGAGAAACTGGCCGCCCTGGAGGCGGCCGCGGCCGCCAACGACGAGGAGGCCGACGAGGTGCTCGAGTCGATGCTCACGTCCGCTGTGGGGAACGGCGGCCCCGCTGTGCCGGGTGGGCGGGCTCCCATCCTTGACGAGGCCGTATCGCCAGTCGCCGGCCGGCGCTTCTCACGAGGCTGAGAAACGCCGGCACCCAATCCATCCCGGCGCAGCGGGCTTTGCCCGCGGAGCCCATCCCAATCCCAGCTCAACCAGCCGCCGCGAACCGCTCTGCCACCTTCGCCCAGTTCACGACGTTCCACCACGCATCGAGGTAGTCGGGGCGGCGGTTCTGGTACTTCAGGTAGTAGGCGTGCTCCCAGACGTCCACGCCGAGCAGCGGCGTCTTGCCGTCTGAGATCGGGTTGTCCTGGTTGGCCGAGCCGACGACCGCGAGTCCCGAGCCGTCGTGCACCAGCCACGACCAGCCCGAGCCGAACTGGTTGATACCCGTTTCCTTCAGCTTCGCCTGGAACTCCGCGAACGAGCCGAAGGCCGCGTCGATCGCCTGCGCCAGCGCACCATCGGGCGCGCCGCCACCACCCGGACCCATGCTCTCCCAGAAGAGCGTGTGGTTGTAGTGGCCGCCGCCGTTGTTTTTGACGGGGCCTTTCTTCTCGCCGAGGCTGTCGAGGTTCTGCAGGACCTCCTCAACCGGCTTATCGGCCCACTCTGTGCCCTCGAGCGCGGCGTTGGCCTTGTCCACGTACGCCTGGTGGTGCTTGTCGTGATGGATTTCCATCGTCAGCTTGTCGATGTGCGGCTCCAGCGCGTCGTACGCGTAGGGGAGCGGCGGAACTGTGTAGGCCATCGGGGAGACTCCTTGTAGTTCTCGTGGTTGGCTCGATTGAAGATTGTCGGTCGCCCGCTGTTCTATCAGAGGCTGCCCGCTCGCCGACGGCGCGAATCGTGAAATTGGTGTGGCCCCTAGGATGTGGCCCCATGACCCGCCTCTCCGAGTACCTGCTGCCCACCGAGAAGCAGGCCCCGGCCGACGCCGAGGCGATCTCGCACAAGCTGATGGTGCGCGCCGGGTTGGTGCGCCAGATGGGCGCCGGCATGTGGACGTGGCTGCCGGCCGGCTGGCGGGTGCACCAGCGGGTGGTGGGAATCATCCGCGAGGAGATGGATGCGATCGGCACGCAGGAGATGCTGATGCCGGTACTGCAGCCGGCCGAGCCGTGGCGCAAGACCGGGCGCATCGAGATCGAGGAGCTGTTCAAGCTCACCGACCGCAAGGGCTCGGAGCTCGTGCTCGCGATGACCCACGAGGAGGCCGTCACCTTCCACATCGCCCAGGTCGTACGCTCCTACCGCGACCTGCCGCTCGCCGTCTACCACTTCCAGGTCAAGGAGCGCGACGAGCCCCGTCCCCGCGCCGGGGTGCTGCGCACGCGCGAGTTCGTGATGAAGGACGCCTACACCTTCGACCGTGACGCCGCTGGGATGGATGTGAGCTACGACCGCCAGGTGGGTGCCTACGACCGCATCATGGAGCGCACTGGCTTGCGCTTTTACCGCGTCGAGGGTGAGGTCGGGATGATGGGCGGCAGCGGCGCGCACGAGTACATGGCGCCGTGTGCGGCGGGGGAGGACGAGGTGGCGCTCGGAGAGGGGTACGCAGCCAACCTCGAGGTTGCCCGGCGGCACCCAGACTTCCGAGAGGTTGCGGCCGGCGGGCAGTCAGGTGGCGGCCACGCTGACTGGGCAGCCCATCTGACTCTCCTCACCCACCCGAGTGCCGCCGATCAACCGGCATACGCCCTCGGCGACAAACCGCTGACGATCGAGCCCGCGATCGAGATCGCCAACATCTTCAAGCTCGGCACCCGCTACTCCGAGCCGCTCGGGGCGCGCTACCTCGACGAGCACGGGCAGGAGCACGCAATCTGGATGGGCTGCTACGGGATCGGCCCGGCGCGGATCGTCGCCGCCGCGGTCGAGCAGTACGCCGACGATCACGGCATCTCTTGGCCCCGCGCGCTCGCGCCGTTCGCGGTGCACCTCGTGACCCTCGGCAAGCCCGGAACGCCCGAGCGGGACGCCGCCGACAGGGTGTACGAGACGCTACGCGGCGGCGGCGTGGAGGTGCTCTACGACGACCGCGAGCTCGGCGCCGGGGAGAAGTTCGCCGACGCCGAGCTGCTCGGCTGCCCGCTGCGGCTCACGATCGGACGGCGAACGCTCGAGTCCGGCGAGATCGAGGTACAGCTGCGCCGTGGCCGCCAGAGCGCGCCCGGCCTACCCCTGGGCGCCGAGCCGGAGGCACTGCTGCGGGCGGTGGACGAGCTGTGGCAGAGCCTTCCCTGACGGCCCGTCGCCTGGTCGGCCTCGACCGCTCCGGCCCGCCGCCGCCCCAGACCGCCGCCGGTCAGCCGCTGCGGCCGTGGACTGTGCCCAACGCGATCGGCTTCGTGCGACTGGCGCTGATCCCGGTGTTCCTAGTAGTGGCGCTCTCGACAGAGGATGGCACCGGTGCGCTACCCGCCACGCTGTTCGCGGTGATCGGATGGGGTGACTACGCCGATGGGGTCGCGGCGCGCGTGACCGGCCAGTACAGCCGCTTGGGAGCGCTGATGGATCCCGTCACCGACCGCCTGTTGGCGATTGCCGGGGTGATCGTGTGCTGGCACTTCGCGCTGCTGCCCCGCTGGGCGCTGGCGGTGCTGGTCGCGCGCGAGTTGGCGATGCTCGTGCTCGGCCGCTACGGGCTCTCGCGCGGCCTGGAGCTGCGCATCAACTGGCCCGGACGCCTCTCGGTGGCGCCGTTGATGGGCGGGTTCTTCTTCGCGATGGCCGGCCTCGAAGGGCTCGGTGCGATCCTGCTGTACATCGGCCTTGCGCTGTCGCTGGCCGCCACCGCGTTGTACGTGCGCGACGGCGCGAGGCAGCTATAGGGAGTTATAGGGAGCTATAGGGCCTACACCAAGGCCCTATATGCAAGGCCTCAACCTCAGCTTGACGCTTCGGCTATAGTGGTCGATAGACTCGTCGAAAAGCAGCCGCCAGCCGCGCGAGAGGAGCACAGAACCGCAATGGACACGTTTCCCGACCTAGGTGCCCTCTCGGACGCCGAGCTGAAGGCCTTGATCCGCGAGCTGACCGACGAGGAGACCGACATCTCCTACCGGAGACGCATCTTGCACGGCAAGATCGACATCCTGCGCGCGGAGCTGGTCAACCGTCTGCAGCGCAAGCATGACAACGGCGAGCAGCTGATCACCGGCGCGGACGTCGAGCAGCTCACCGAGATCCTCGCCCGGCGCTCGACCGAACCCCAGACCGACGTCTGAGGGAACAGCGGGATGGCGACGCTCTGCCCCGAGTGCGGCTCCGCCAACGGCGAGGGCGCCAACTTCTGCCAGCGCTGCGGTGCCTCGCTGCGGGCGGAAGCAAGTGAGGGCACCGGCGACTCGGTCACCGCCACCTACCGCATCGACGAGAGCGGCGAGCTGGTGCCGGTCGAGCTCGACGACGTCACCGCGCGCGGGCCGGCGCTGGTGGTGAGAGCCGGCGGGGGTCGCGTCGGCGAGAGCTTCCCGATCGAGGGCGAGCGCATGAGCATCGGCCGCCGCCCCGACAGCGCTGTATTCCTCGACGACATCACGGTCTCGCGCGACCACGCACTGTTGATCAGCCGCGGCGACGATTGGCACCTCGATGATTGCGGCTCGCTGAACGGCACCTACGTCAACCGCGAGCGGATCGAGTCACACCGTCTCGAAGAGGGCGATGAGCTGCAGATCGGCAAGTACAAGCTGAGCTACCACGCACGCTGATGGCGATCCCGCTGAGAACCTCACCCACCAACGCCCACACGATCGGCGCGGTGTGGCACTGATGGCGAGCACCACGACCCCCAGCCCGGCCACAACTGCCCCCGCCCCCGCCGCCCCCGGAGGGGGTAGGGAGATGGCGCCCCACCAGAAGCCGTACACGATCGGCGCGGTGTGCAAGGCGCTGGCGCAGGAGTTCCCCGACATCTCGATCTCCAAGATCCGCTACCTGGAGGACCAGAAGCTGCTCAACCCGCGCCGCACGCCGGGTGGCTATCGCCTCTACAGCCAGGGCGACGTGGCGCGGTTGCGCACGATCCTGCGGATGCAGCGCGACGAGTTCCTGCCACTGCGGGTGATCCGCCAGGAGCTGGCCGCGGGCCGCAGCGGCGAGACGCCCGCAGCTGAGCTGGAGGGCGACCCCACGCTTGCGGCTCGGGCGAGCGGGCGGGGGGTGGGTGGGAATGCCTTCTCCCCGCGTGTGCGACGCGCGAGCATCAGCGTACGCGAGGAGAGCGGCGCGTTGTATACGCTCGAGGAAGTGCTGGAGGAGACTCAGGCAGACGCGAAGCTGGTGCGTGAGCTGGAGGAGTACGGGGTCGTCAAAGGCGAGCAGCGCGGGGGGCAGCGCTACTACGACGAAACCGAGCGCGAGATCGTCGGCGCCGTGTCCGAACTGGCGCGCTACGGCGTGGGGGGGCGCAACCTGCGTGTGTTCCGCACCTCCGCCGACCGCGAGGCGGGCTTGCTGCAGCAGATCCTTGCGCCCGCCCTGCGCTCGCGCAACCCCCAGCGGCGCAAGGAGGCGCTGGAGGCGCTCGAGAACCTCGCCGCGGTCACCTCGCATCTGCGTCACCTGTTGCTGGTGCGCGACCTGCGCAAGATCGCTAACTAGGCTGCAGTGCCCACCACCACGCGCACCCGCACGGTGGCCGCGCCCGCCGGCGAGGTGTGGGAGCTGATTGCCGACCCCAACCACCTGCCGCGGTGGTGGCCGCGGGTCACGCGCATGGAGGGCGTCGAGCGGGATGCGTTTACGAAGGTGTACGCCAGTCGCAACGGCAGGCTGGTGCGCGCCGATTTCCACGTGGAGGCCGACGAGCAGGCACTGACACTGCGGTGGGAGCAGCGCGTGGAGGACACCCCGTTCGCACGCGTGTTGTCCGCGGCCCGCACCGAGCTGCGGCTGGAGCCCGCCGGTAGCGGCACGCAGGTGACGATCGAGCTGCGCCAGAAGCTGCGGGGGATCTTCGCCAACCTTGGCGCCAGCCGCGTGCGCAGCGCCGCCGGCAAGGTGCTCGACGAGGCGCTCGACGGGCTGGAGCGGGTCGTTGGCTGAGGTTTCAACGATGCGGTGGTGGGGGTGGGGCGATCCCAGACGAGCCCCGGCGGTTGGCCCGAGCATGCTGCGACTGCTGCAGGAGAGGGTCGGGACCTCGCCCCGACCCCGACCACCGGTGGCGCTCGCACGCGTACAACTACCCGCCGCGCGGCTCACCGCCGCCGCCCACGCGGAGCTGCAAGCGCTGCTCGGAAGAGACGCAGTGCGCGACGACCACGCCGAACGCGTCAAACACGCCGCCGGCAGGAGCTACCCCGACCTCGTGCGCTTGCGGGCCGGCGAGCCGCAGCAGGCGCCCGACGCGGTGTTGTACCCGAGCAACGCCAAGCAGTTGGGGATGGTGATGGCGGTGTGCGCAAAGCACTCGGTCGCGGTGGTGCCGTACGGGGGTGGCACGAGCGTGGTAGGCGGTGTGGCGCCGCTGCGCGGCGAGCACGCGGCGGTGGTGGCGCTCGACATGCGCGACCTCGCCGAACTCGTAGGCATCGACGTCGAGTCGCGGCTGGCGAGCGCCCAGGCGGGGATGCGCGCCCCCGCGCTCGAGCGGCGCTTGGCGGCGCGGGGCCTGACGCTCGGTCACTTCCCGCAATCCTTCGAGTACGTCTCGCTGGGCGGCTGTGCGGCCAGCAGCGGCGCCGGGCAGGCGTCGACCGGGTACGGGCGCTTCGAGGAGATGGTGCTCGGCATCCGCGTGAGCGCGCCCGCGGGCGAGATCGCCCTCCCGGCACGGCCGGCGAGCGCGGCGGGGCCGGATTTGCGCAAGCTGCTGGTCGGCTCGGAGGGCACCGTGGGGGTAATCAGCGAGCTCGACCTGCGCGTGCGCCCGGCGCCGCGGGAGCGCTGCTACGAGGGTGTGTTCTTCGCGGACTTCGCCGCGGGTGTGAGCGCGCTGCGGGCGCTCGCGCAGGAGCACGCCGCGCCGCCTGTGACACGGCTCTCCGACGAGGCGGAGACACGCATGTCACTCGCCCAGGCGCAGGCGGCGGCCCGAGGCGGGGAGGAGGCGCACCAGAGCCTGCGCGACGCGCTACAGGCCCGCGCGAGGAGCCGCTTCGGCAGGGCGTACCTGCGTGCGCGCGGCTACGGCGAGGGGTGCATGGCAATCTTCGGCTTCGAGGGCGCGAGCGCCGAGGAGGTGGAGCGAGCCCGTGCGCACACACACGCAGTGGTACGCAGCCACGGCGGCCTGTCGGTGGGACGCTCGCCCGGTGAGGCGTGGCGGCGGCAGCGCTTCGCGGCACCCTACCTGCGCGACGAGCTGCTCACGCACGGGGTGATGGTCGAGACGCTGGAGACCGCCACGAGGTGGTCGAACGTGCAGCGGCTGCACCGCGAGACGCGCACGGCGATCGCACGGGAGCTGCGCGCGCAGGGAACCGAGGGCGTGGTGATGTGCCACGTCTCACACCTCTACGAGACCGGCGCCTCGCTGTACTTCACGCTGCTGGCGCGCCAGCGCGAGGGCGCGGAGATCGAGCAGTGGCAGGCCGTGAAGCGCGCGGCGGGCGACGCGATCGCGCGCCACGGCGGCACGATCACCCACCACCACGGCGTCGGGCGCGACCACCTCCCGTGGATCGAGCGCGAGCTGGGCGCCCAGGGCGTCGAGGCTCTGAGAGCGCTCAAGCACCAGCTGGACCCGGCGGGGATCATGAACCCCGGGAAGCTGTTGCCGTGAGTGGAATTTAGGGATCATCCGCGCGGCTGAGCTCGCTCCCGGGCGCCTGGGCGTGGGGCCTCCATGCCCCACGTGCCGCGCGCGTGTAATCAAAATCAAAGCCCGATAGCGATTGCGCACGGCCTTTGAAAAGTTACATACACACCGCACGCCTCCAGCGTCGGCGCTACCCCAGCTTGAACGCCCCGCTCAACACGATCGGGCCGGGCTGCTTGGGCTTTTCTTCGTGCTCTTCGGTGAGGATGATCGTGGCGTAGTGGGCCGCGTTGGTAGGCAGCGCCTGGGCCGCTTTGAGTGTCCCCTTGGCGCCCACCGTGGTACCCCCGCCGAGGAAGTAGGCGTCGGTGGGGGTGTTGTAAAGCCACGCCGCGTAGTGGAAACCGTTGGTCGGCGGTAGGTGTTCGGCGGCGAGGATGAAGGCGTGTTCGTGGCCCTCGGCGATCACCTCGACCAGCCCCAGCGCCTTGCTGGTCGTGTCGGGGGGCGTGAGTGGCAGCGTCGCGGTGAGCCGAGGTTCGTTCGCTGATTTGCCGGATTTGGTGGATTTGGCGGGCGTGCTCGACGTGGTGCTCGGGTTGGAGGAGGTCGTGGTTGCCGTGGACCCGCCCGCTTCGGAGGTGCCCGGCGTCGTCGAGGATGTGGCGGAGCTGGGGGAGGAGCCGCCGCCGAGCCCCACGATCAGCGCGACGGCGACCACGACGACGAGCGCAAGGCCGCCCAACAGGATTGCTCCGCCGCGGCGCGAGCTGGGTGCCCGCGTCACCTCCGAGGCCGGCGTAACACCCCCCGCGGCCGCCCCATTCACGATCGGTGTCGCTGGGGCGGATCCGGCGGTCGGGACGGCGGGCAGCTCAACGTGCGAGAGCGGAGCGAGCTCGTCCGCGAGCGCTTGCGCCCAGGCACGCGCGACGGCCGAGCTCTGCAGGTATGCGACGGCTGCCGGCTGCTCCGCCGGGGGAGCTTGCCCGAATAGGTATTCGCCCACCTGCTCGCGCTGCGCGGTGCTGAGCCCGCGTGCCTGGCGCGGGGCGAGCAGTGCGAGCGCGGCGTGCGCGCGGTCGTGAACCGCGTGCTCCTCGATCCCGAGCAGGGCGGCGATCTCGCGGTAGCTCTTGTGCTGCTCCAGCAGCAGGGAGAGCGTCGAGCGCAGGTCGGGGGGGAGCTCTTGCAGTGTCATCGGTTGGTCGCGGGAGCCCTCCGTGGTAGCCGAGTACGACGCGTCCTGCCACGATGCGGCAGAGCTCGCCGGCGCTCCCTGCACCCGTAGGCTATCGTGGCGCCGCGATGGAGATCACCGGCGCCGAGCAGATCAACGAGGTGCTGCAGGGATTCGACCGCCTCTACGGCCTGGAATTGCTCGAGATGTCCGGTGAGGAGGTGCGTGCCCGCGTGCAGGTGCGCGATGAGATCAGACAGCCGTATGGCCTCGTGCACGGCGGCGTGTACGCCTCGCTGGCCGAGTCGATTACCTCGCTGGCGACCGCGGTGGCGGTGTTCGCGGAGGGCTCCGTGGCGATGGGTCTCTCAAACAGCACGAGCTTCCTGCGCCCGATCACCGCGGGCACGGTGCACGCGCACGGCACGCGCCTGCACCGGGGTCGCACCACGTGGGTGTGGGATGTGCGCTTCAGCGATGACGCGGGCAAGCTGTGCGCGGTGACGCGCATGACGATCGCCGTGCGCCCGCTGCCAGAGACGCCGCCGTCTACTGCTTGAGGAGCTGGCCCGAGGGACCGACGCCCGCCGGCGCGAGCGCCGGCTGCTGAGAGGGCAGCGGCCGTTCGCCGTAGCCGGTGTCGGGCAACGGCGGGGCAAGCGGTGCGCCGGGGCTTCCGAGTGCGTTGATTGTCACCATCGCCTCAGCGGCGGCACGCGCGAGCTCCGGCTTGTCTGCGTAGAGGTCGACCACCACGCTGCCGGTCGCCAGGGCCAGCGCCTTACCGCCAAATGCCGCGTGGCCGTGGATGCCTCTGATCAGGACGGTGTTCTGCGTAGCGCCGCCGCCCGGCACGAAGCTGTTATCGGGCGAGGTGACGATCTGCAGCGGCGTCACGCACACGCTCTCGCCACCCACGAGGCAGTTGCCGTACTGGATTTCGTAGGCCCCGCTGGGGTCGCGTCCCACGTCGGTGATCGGCAGCCCCTGGAATGCGCCTCCCAGCCAGTACACCGGGAAGTCTTCCTGCATCACCAACGACTCCAGCGCGCTCGGCGGGGTCGGCTGGTCTTGGATGGTGTTGGCGCAGGCGCTCAGCCCGAGGGCGCCGAGCACGAGCAGCGCAAGCGCGGCGACGGGGAGGGCGCGCGCGGTCATCGGTACCAGTTGGTGATCGGCATGCGCCGGTCGCGGCCGAAGGCGCGCGTGGTGATCTTGATCCCGGGGGCGCCTGGCGGCGCTTGTACTCAGCGAGATCCACGAGGCGAATCGTGTGGTCCACCTCCTCGGCGGGCAACCCCTCGGCGATCAACTGCTCGCGGCCGTGGTCGAGCTCGATGTAGCCGTGGAGAATCCGGTCGAGCAGCTCATACGGGGGCAGTGAGTCATCGTCGCGTTGGTTCTCGCGCAGCTCCGCCGAGGGGGCGCGGTCAATAATCGACCGGGGGATCGGCGCGTCCGCGGATGAGTTGCGCCACTCGCACAACCGGTAGACGAGCGTCTTGGGAACATCCTTGATCACCGCGAAGCCCCCGGCGAGGTCGCCATAGAGGGTGGTGTAGCCGACCGACATCTCCGACTTGTTGCCCGTCGTCAGCACCAGCCAGCCAAACTTGTTGGAGAGCGCCATCAGCAGGTTGCCGCGGATCCGGGCTTGCAGGTTCTCCTCTGTAAGGTCCGCCGCCCTGCCGGCGAACTCGCTGCGCAAAGTCGCCGTGTAGGCGTCCATCGGCGCTGCGATCGGCAGCTCGTGGACGCGTACCCCGAGTGCGCGAGCCAGCGCGCGCGCGTCGTCCTGGGTCGCCGAGGACGAATAGGGGGATGGCATGATCGCCACGCTTACCCGCTCGGCTCCGAGTGCGTCGACGGCGAGACAGCCGACCAGGGCGGAGTCGATCCCACCGGAGAGGCCGAGCACAACGTGGGAGAAGCCGTTCTTCTGTACGTAGTCGCGCAGGCCGAGACACAGCGCGGCGTAGACCTCGGCCTCCGGTGGGGCAATTGGCGCCGGCAAGGCTCGGGATGCCGTTCGAACAGAGGATGAAGCCAGGTCGAGATCGCACACCAGCAGTTGCTCCTCGAACTGTGCGGCGCGAGCGATCGTCGCGCCGGTCGGATCGAGCACGAAGGAGTGCCCGTCGAAGACGAGTTCGTCCTGGCCACCGACCAGCCCGCAGAAGGCGATGTGGGCGCGACACTCACGGGCGCGCTGCGCAAACAGGCGCTCGCGCTCCAAGCCCTTGCCGGCGTGGTAAGGAGAGGCGGAGATGTTGAGGATCAACCGCGCTCCCGCCGCGGCCTCTTCAGCACCCGGCGCGCCTGCTCGCCATAGGTCCTCGCACACCGTCAGCCCAACGGGTTGGCCGCCGACATCGATCACCGCGCCCGTGCGTCCCGCCGCGAAGTAGCGCTGCTCGTCAAAGACGCCGTAGTTGGGGAGGTGCACCTTGCGGTAGACCGAAAGCACAGCACCGCCGCCGAGCACCGCCGCCGCGTTATAGACCTCACGCGCATGCTCCGGGAAACCGACGACGGCGACGATCCCCTCGACGCCGCCCGCAAGCTCCCGCAGCGCGTCCGCGGTGTCCTGCAGGAAGTGCTCGCGCAGCAGCAGATCCTCGGGCGGGTAGCCGGTCAGCGCGAGCTCGGGGAACATCACGAGCTCCGCGCCCTGCGCGCGCGCGTCAGCGATGCCGGCGCGGATACGCCGCGCATTGCCGGCGATGTCGCCGACAGTCGCGTTCATCTGGCAGAGCGCCAGGCGCACTATGGCTTGGCGGCCGCGGCCCGGCTGGCGGCCACGCGGGTGCGGCCGGCGGCTTTGCCGGCGCGACCGTTGGCACCGGTGCCGCCCGCAGGTGGCGATGCGGCGGCCTTCGGCGCCCGGGCGCCTCGCGCGGAGGTGCGCTTTGCCGGGGCCCGTTTGGCGCCTCGCCGGCCGGCTTTCGGGGGATTGGCGGCGCGTGCGAGCCGGCGAATCGCACGGTCGAGCTCCTGCGCGATCGTGTCGAGGTCAGGCAGCGCGTCGTAGTCTCCGAGCAGGCCGAAGCCGAGATGACCGTTGTAGCTCATCACCGCGATCCCCAGCGCCTGGCGGCGCGCGAGCGGCACCACCGGGTAGAGCGAGCGCAGGCGACGCCCGAGCAGGTAGAGCGGGAACTGGGGGCCGGGCACGTTGGTCACAACGAGGTTGAAGTAGCGCTGGCGGGCCTGCAGGCGTGCGGCCTGACTGAGGATCGTGGGAGGCGCGAATCCGGCGAGGTTGGTGAGCACCTGGGCTCCGACCGCCTGGCCGGATTGCTTGAGGTCCTCCATCGCCACGCGGATCTGCTCGTAGCACTCGGCGGGGTCCTCGATGCCGACCGGCAGCGGCGCCCACATCGCGGCGACGCGGTTGCCGAGCGCGCCACGCTCGACGTCGGCGCGCACCGAGACGGGCACCATCGCCTTCAGCACCAGCCCCTCCGTGGGGTGGTCGTGCGCGCGCAGCCAGCGGCCGAGCGCGAGGCTGACGGCCGCCAGCACCACGTCGTTGAGGGTGCCGCCGAGCGAGTCCTTGATCGCCTTGAAACGGGCGAGGTCGGCGTCGACCCAGGTGTAGCGGCGATGGGGGCCGATGTCGACATTCAGCGGCGAGGGGGGCGCGGGCGCATTGATACCCGCCAGCGTGGTGGCGCCGACGTTGGCGAGCCCGTCGCGCAGCTGCGCCAGCGCGCGCAGCGGGCGGCGCACGATCCGCCGTGCACCGCGCGTCATCTCTCCCGGCACGGTCGTGCGCTCCAGCAGCGCCTCGCCGAGCAGCTTGGCCGAGCCGGGCAGTGGCCGCGGGCTCCACGGTGGAGGATTGGAGGCCCGCCCACCGTGTGAGTCCTCAGGCACGGGCTCGGGTGTGGCGTCGAACAGAACGGTGGTTATGTCGACCCCCGAGATCCCATCGACCAGCGCGTGGTGGGTCTTGGCGATCAACGCGAAACGCCGCCCCGCCATCCGCTCCACCAACCAGATCTCCCACAGCGGCTTGGAGCGGTCCAGTCGCTGGGAGAAAAGCCGCCCGGCGAGCCGCTTCAGCGCGGCATCATCCCCGGGCCGCGGCAGCGCGGTGTGGCGGATGTGGTAGTGGGGATTGAAGTGGGGATCGTCAGTCCACACCGGGCGTCCCTGGTCGAGCGGCACGTACGCCAGGCGCTGGCGGTAGCGCGGGACGAGGTGCAGACGGCTCTCCACGTGCTCGACGAGCTCCTTTGGTGTGGGCGCGCGGCCCTCGAAGATCATCACCGAGGCCACGTGCATGTGCGCGGTGGAGTGATCCTCCAGATGCAGGAAGGCGGTGTCGAGGCCGGTGAGTCGGTCGGGGTTTGCCACGGGGCGTGATTGTCGCTGGTTGAAGGCCGCCCGTCAACGCGCGGGCGAGAATTCGGCCTTCTGTGATCAAACTCACACTAAAACGGGGGGTGGTCGCTCTATCGTGCCCCGCTTGACTCAGCCGAGTCGCCTCCGTCGTTGGAGGCGAGCGGGGGACCCACTGCCGGATCGTCAGAGGACGGTCTGGATGGGGCGAATCGGCCGCTGATGCGGCGGTAACGCCCCGCTGGCGCACGCGATCGTGCGGTCGGCGGCGCGTGAGCCCGACAGCTAACCCCGTAGGCGGTGACCAAGGAGGACCCGTATGTACGTACCCGCGTCCGCGTTGACCGCGTCGCCCCTCGCTCCGGTGGGGATAGTGGCGGAGGTAAAGCAGACCCGCGTGCCAGCCCCGCCCGTCGCATCCGCCGCGACTTCGTTGCGCATGCGCCACGCCGCGCACCGCCCAGCGGGCCACCGACACCGGCACGTCTACCGCCTCGTCGAGGTCTCGTGGTACGGAGGCGGCGGCAGCCTCGCCTGCGGCGGCTGGCTGACGAGCTCCACGATCGGAGTCGCCAACAAGACCCTGCCGTGCGGCACACGCGTAACGCTGCGCTACCGCGGGCGTACCCTCCGGGTGCGGGTGATCGACCGCGGCCCCTACGTGGCCGGCCGCGAATACGACCTCACCGAAGCAACGGCGCGCGCGCTGCGGTTCGAAGGCGTCGGAGCGATGTGGGCGAGCGTGAGCGGCTCGCCCCGGCGGCGCCGGTAGAGTTCCCGGCTTCGACCCGGAGGCCGAGGATGAGCGAGCAGGTTCCCTACGCCAACTACCAGTACGAGATCTACCTGCGCGGGCTGGGCGGGCAACGCCCCGCGCGGCCGCTGGACTGGCGCCGGCTGGAGCGCGATGCCTACCGGCTGCTCGCCGATGGCCCGCGCGGTTACATCGCCGGCGGCGCGGGGCGTGGTAAGACGATGCGCGCCAACCGCGAGGCGTTCGATCACTGGCGGATCGCGCCGCGGATGCTGCGCGACGTCTCGCAGCGCACGCTCGCGCGCACAGTGCTGGGGACGGAGCTGCCAGCCCCGGTGCTGCTCGCGCCGATCGGTGTGCAGACGCTCGCCCACGCCGAAGGGGAGCTCGCGATGGCGCGCGCCGCGGCGGAGGTGGGAGTGCCGTTCGTGGCGAGCACCGCCGCCTCGCACACGATCGAGCAGATCGCGCAGGCCGCCGGGGAGCTGTCACGTTGGTATCAGCTCTACTGGCCGCGCGACCGCGAGCTCGCCCGCAGCTTCGTGGAGCGCGCCGAGCGCGCCGGCTACAGCGCGATCGTGGTGACGCTCGACACCTGGATGCTGGGCTGGCGCCCGGCCGACCTCACCAACGGCTTCCTGCCGTTCCTGTGGGGCGAGGGCAACCGCAACTACTTGGAGGACCCGGTCTTCCGCGCCGCGCTGCCGGCCCCGCCCGAGGAGAACATGCAGGCCGCGATCGGCCACTGGGCGTGGCAGTTCGCCAACCCGGCCGTCACCTGGAAGGACCTCGCGTTCCTGCGCGAGTGCACCGAGCTGCCGATCGTGCTGAAGGGCATCCTGCACCCCGACGACGCCCACCTCGCGGTCGAGCACGGGGTGCAGGGCGTGCTCGTCTCAAACCACGGCGGGCGCCAGGTGGACGGCGCCGTCGGCGCGCTGGACGCCCTGCCGGGGGTGGTCGCGGCGGTCGAAGGCCGCTGCAAGGTGCTCTTCGACAGCGGCATCCGCAGCGGCTCGGACGCACTGAAGGCACTCGCGCTCGGCGCCAGCGCGGTGCTGCTCGGACGCCCCTACATCTGGGGGATGGCGCTGGGCGGCGCCGCGGGCGTGGTCGAGGTGCTGCGCTCCTTCCTCGCCGACCTCGACCTCGCGATGGCGCTCAGCGGGTATGCCGCGATCGACGAGGTTGGGCCTGACACGCTGGTCGAGCAGGGCAGGTAACCGCGCTCCCGCGCAACGCACAGTCACTCGACGAACGTCATCCCTGCCGCTGCGCTTGGTGGGCCGGGCTGACGATCACTGTGATCCAAGCCAACGCAAAGAACGCCGAGCAGGAAGTCGCCACAGTGGAGGTAGTCGATGACCGTCACTCGCCGTGGTCTCGAATCGAGCGGACGGCGGCCTCGCTCGACCTATCCAGTTCCGCACTGCTCCGCGCCTCGATACGCGCTGCCAGTTCTGCAGGCGTGGGTCTCGAGGCAGTGCGCGCCAGCACGCCACACACATACTCCGACAGTGAGGTGCCGGCCACGGCCGCGCGTGCCTTCAGCGTGCGATGCACATCGTCGGGTACGTCGCGCACTTGGAGTAGAACACCCATTACACGGCTTATGTCAAGCACACGCATTACCGTAAGTAGCTCCCCGCCTCGTGAGGATCACGTAAAAAGGTAGAAGGCTACCCCGGCATGGTAGACTGTAACCAGTGTCGTTGAACGTGAAGAATCCAGAGGCGCACGAGCTTGCGCGCGAACTTGCCGAGCTGACCGGGGAAAGCATGAGCTCGGCCGTCACGATCGCAATGCGGGAGCGACGCGACAGGGTCCTTGCCGAGCGCTCAGGCAGTCTGGCGGAGCAGATTCTTGAGATCGGCAGGGACTGCGCTGGACGGTTGCCCGACCATGTGCGGAGGATCGACCACGGCGAGTTGCTCTATGACGAGAACGGCCTGCCGGCGTGATCCTCGACACCTCGGCCATCATCGCGATCCTTCGCGCCGAGCCGGAGGCATCGGTATGCGCTGATGCGATCGAGTCGGCGGGCGTACGCCGACTGTCCGCGGCCAGCTATGTGGAGGTGGGGGCCGTCATCGATCGCGCTGTAGATGCGATCGCCAGCCGGCGCGTTGACGAGTTGCTCGCCACCGCTGGCATCGCGATCGAACCGGTGACGGCGGGCCAGGCGCGGATCGCGCGCGAGGCCTACCGCGATTTCGGGAAGGGCAGCGGCCACCCAGCCGGCCTGAACTTCGGCGACTGCTTCTCTTATGCGCTGGCAAAGGTGATGGGAGAGACGTTGCTGTTCAAGGGCGAGGACTTCCAGCACACGGACGTCGCCTCGGCGCTTACCGGGTAGAAACGCTTGAAACCACTCGGCTTCATCCTTGCCCGCAACGTCTCGATGCATCTGAGCGTTGCGAGCGCGCCCGCCCTGTCGTGATCAGTTTGCGGGCAGCTGGTCACACAGGATGCGATGCCTCCGCGCCGGTTTGAGGTATGCAGTCGCTGACGAGCCCGCCGGAAGGGGCGCTAGATTCGCCCGAGAGTGTCTGCCGAGTCCCCCGAGCCCTCAGGGCTGAGCACGGCCCACATCGACTGCGACGCTTTCTACGTCTCGATCGAGCTGGAGCGCCGGCCAGAGCTACGCGGGCTGCCGGTGGTTGTCGCGGGCAGCGGGCCGCGCGCGGTCGTCACGACCGCGAGCTATGAGGCGCGGCGCTTCGGCGTCGGCTCGGCGATCCCCGCCGCGCGGGCGCGACAGCTGTGCCCGCAAGCGGTGTTCCTGCCGCCCGACTTCTCCACTTACCGCGAGGTGTCGGGACGGGTGATGGCGATCGTGCGCGCGCAAGTCGAGCGGGTCGAGGTGGTGGGGCTCGATGAGGCCTACCTCGACGTCAGCGGGCTCTACTCCCCGCGCGCGGCGATGCGCCGGCTGGTGCGGGAGATCCGCGAGGCGACGGGGATCGTTTGCTCGGTGGGGATCGGCCCCAACAAGCTCGTGGCGAAGGTCGCCTCTGACGCCGAGAAGCCCGCGGGCTTCGTGGTGCTGAGCCGCGAGCAGGCGTGCGCGCGCTTCGGCGGCTCGCCGCCGGGCCTCGTACCCGGAATCGGCCCCAAGACCGCGGCGCGGCTGGCGCAGCTCGGCCTCACCACGCTTGCGGCGCTCGCCGCCGCCCCCGAGGCCGCGCTGGTCGAGCGTTTCGGCCCCAACCTCGGCCGCGAACTGCGCCGTCGCGCGCGCTTCGAACACGACGGTGTCGTGGGCGCCGCGCGCAAGGTCGTCTCGGAGTCGCGCGAGCGCACATTCGACCACGACCTCCACGACCCCGCGCAGCTGAGCGCGCTGCTGGAGCGCATGTCCACCGAGCTGTGCGCCAGTCTCGCCGCGCATGGGCGCAGCGGGCGCACGATCGGGATCAAGGTGCGCCTCGACAACTTCACCACGGTCACGCGGGCACACACGCTCTCCGAGCCGACGTGCGATTTGCAGCTGGTCAACTCGGTCGCGCAACGGCTGCTGCGCGAATACGCCCCGCCGCGACCTGTGCGGCTGTTGGGCGTGCGCGTCGCCGGCCTGGGCAAGCCGAGCTCTCACGCCGACGCGCGCAATGGGGGAGAGGGCGGGCCGCAGACTCCGGCGGAGGACCAGCTCGCGCTGCCGGTGTGATCAGGGTTTGCGACAAAGGCTCGCAAACCCTGCGCTGATCGCAGCGCCCGCGAGGTGGCGTCGCCTGAACGCCGCGGCGTGTTAGGCGGACCAACCGCCTGGGCTGCTGATCGCTGCCGCTTTGCCACCCGCGGTCAACACCGCAACAGCTCGTAGCAGTGTCGTCTAGGCGTCCCCGTCACCGCCGCCCGGATTGGCTGGGACCTGCGGCGGCCAGCCCGGAGGGAAACCTAGAGGTGGGCCTCCTGGCGCGATCCCCGGAGGCAGCAGGATTGGGCCTGGGGCGAGCGTGAGCTGCCGTATGACCTGCAAGCGTCGTCGGTTGCGGTTGTTTTCGATGAGCTTCACGATCGGGACCTCCTCCATCGAGATGAGCGCCGCGTGGTGGACGCTCAGCACGGCGTCTTGGAGCTCGCCGTCGTCCTCAAGATCCTTTACTTCGATGCCGTGCTCGCGGGCCTCCTCACGTCGCACAGGGCGCCCGTGCGAGAGGAACTCTGCCGCATTACCGAACCACTCGGCCGCGGCCGCGGCCTTCTCTGCCGCATCATCATCCTTGGCGAACATGTAGCGCTCAAGGGCTGCTCTCACGATCTGCTTGCTTCGCTCCGCCGCATGGTCGCAGCTTGCAAGTAGGCCTGGTGCGTACCAGCGGAGAATCGGCAACCAAGCAGCGAGCTTCTTCGGATCCTCGCACTCGCGCTGCGCGCGCTCGAACTGGTCCTGTATCGCCTGAGCGGACGCGCTCCGCGACCCTTCGCTCGTCTCGATCGTAAGCTGGGGGTCGATAGGGCCGAGCTGCGAGTGCGCGCCCATCAGGACTTCGTCCGCTGCCAGCGCCATCATCGTTGCCGCTGACATCGCGTAGAGAGGCACGATCGCCCGGATGTGGTCAAACTGCGAGCGGAGGTAGGCACATATCTGGTCTGCGGCCTCTCCGTCTCCGCCTGGGCTATGTAGAAAGAGGTCGAGCTGCCTGCTGTCAGTGACGTTGGAGCAGACCTCCATGAAGCCCGTCATGTCCGCCGTCGTCACGCTTAGTTGGTTCGGTGGCCCTTGGGGCGTCTGCATGAAGCCCGAGTAGTAGAGGAACGTCGTCCGTCCTGTGCGTTCCGAGAGCGCCTCCACATACCGCTTGCGCAGAATCCCGGGCGGTGCGAGCTTCCCACCGCCGAGCGCTGGGTTTAACGCCGCTTCCTGTTCGACCTGAGATAGCTCTTCCTTGAGCTCGCCGAAGGTGGGCAATCTAGGTGGCGGTAGTGGTCGTGACCGTCACCGGCGCAGTGGTCGCCCTAACTACGGCCGCGTAGCGAGCTTCGGCGCTCGAAAGTCGCCCTAGCGCGTCTGCGGGCAACGCTTCCTCCAAGCGGAGGACCAGCGCCGCCTGGCGATCCGCCGGCTCTTGATTGTTCGTTTCTGCCATACCTTCCTTCCCAGACGTTATCGGCCAATAGCCAGCATACCTGAATGTGCAGCGTCCGTCGAAGTCTGGCCCCGAGCCAACGGGCGCCGCCTCGGTCTGTCCGGGGACCTCGCTACCTATCTGCGGAGACCGACAAACCAAGCGGCTGAGACCCTATGCGGCCGGCCGCACGCACCGGCCCACCAGAGACTTTGTCGTGGGCCCTTACTCGACGAACAGGTAGGTGAACCCCACCCCGCTAGGGCTGAACACCCGTGAGCCGGCGTAGGTGGCGTTCGCGCGCCAGTTGCCCGGCGATGGTGGCGTGAATGGGATCGACGCCGTGCCTTCGTTCACGACCGCTTCGAGCGTGCGGTAGAACTGCCAGCCGAAGACGGGGTCGAAGCGCTGTACTTCGACCTTCACCGGGCCGACCGCGCCCGGGGTGACGCGGACCTTGATTTCCACCGCCTGGCCGGCGTGGCCGTGCGCGGCGCCGAAGGCCACCTTCGTATGGGTGATCGTGCGCGACTCGCGTGTGAGCGTGTAGTTGCCGGAGGTGTGGTTGCGCGCTGAGACGACGGCGTAGTAGTGGCCCTTGCGCAGCTGCTGTTGGAGCTTCTGCGAGCCGCTGCCACTGCACGAGCAGGCGATCAGACCGCCGTTCTGGTCGCGCAGCTGCAGGTTGAATTCGGCCCTCGCCGGCGCGCTCAGCCGCAGCGTCAGGTTGGAGTGGCTGGTGACGTCGATCCGGTAGAGGCGCAGCACCTGGGTGCCGCGCCCTTCCAGGCGCCCGCTGGAGCGCCCGTAGTTGACGAGTTCCTGCCCCGGGGTCGTCTGCGCGCCGCTGGCTGCGCTCACCTGCAGGTGGAAGTGCTGCTCGCCCTTGCGTTCGGGGTCCGGCGTTACCTCGAAGCTGTAGATCCCGCCCTTGCCCTGCCCGGGGGTGAACAGCCGATAGCCGCCGCAGTTGACGCGAAAGCGCGCGGAGGCCCCTTCGAAGGAGGTCGTCCCCGGCCCGAACAACGCGCCGTTCACGCAGCCGCCCTTGGTCTCGTTGACAAGGTTGATCAGGTAGCTGACGCCGGCGTGCATGACGATCGAGTAGGCCGCGTTGCTGTTCTGGATGCGATCGACCTGGCCGCTCGCGCCGCCGCTCGGCAGCCGCGGCCCGGGGGGCGCGATCGCCGGGGTGGGCTGGAAGACGTTGAGCGTGAAGGCGGCCAGCTGGGAGGTGGGGAGCGCCGCCACGCGGATCTCGTATTCGGTGTTCTTCTTGGCCTTGAACGTCAGCGACGCCTTGCCTTCTTCTTCGGTGCCCTGGCAGGCGACCGGCTGCAGCTGCGAGCGCACCGCCTTGTACACGTCGATCGTGCCGTCGAGCTTGCCCCCGGCGGCCAGTTCGACCGCGACCCGCTGCGCCGCCGGGCCGGTGTGCAGGCTGTACCACACCGAGCTGACCGTCCCGGGGACACAGCTCGACTGCACTTCCCCCGGCACCGTCGTCGCTCCCACAGTCGTGCCTTCGATGCTCGCCGGCAGCGCGTGGATGGCCTGTGCGTTGGCGACTTCATCGTTCGCCGGCGGCTTAGGCGCTTCGCTTGGCGCCGCGCCGGCGGCAGGGGAGAGGGCCGCGACGATCGACAGAGTGAGCGCGAGAGCTGCGGCTCGCAGAAGTATTGTCATTGGCGAATTGTAGGGGCGGCTTCAGACGGATAATGCCCGCATGGCCACACGCGAGCTGAGCATCCCCACCGACGACGGCGTCGTGCTCGCGGGCGAGGATGCCGGGGAGGCGCCAGCGCCCGCGATCGTGCTGCTGCACGGGCTCACCGCCACCCGGCGCTACGTCGTGATGGGCTCCCGTCTGCTGGAACGCTCTGGGTACCGCGTGATCGCCTACGACGCCCGTGGCCACGGGCGCTCCACCCCGGCGGTCGTGCCCGGCGGGCAGCCGGCGGGTGAGGCCGCCTACGGCTATGCGCGGCTGGCGCGCGATCTGGAGGCGGTGCTCGACGCGCTTGAGCTTCCTCGCGCCGCGCTCGCGGGCGCCTCGATGGGGGCGCATACCATCCTCCGTTTCGCGCTCGAGCACCCCGAGCGGGTGGCGGCGATGGGGCTCGTGACACCGGCCTTCGACCCCGCGGCGAACGCGGGTGGCCCCGACACGGGCGCCGCCCTCGGTGGGGCAGGCAGGCCCGCTGGGGCAGTGGTCACACCCGACGGCGACCGCGACGTGCTGGCGCGCGCGCTGCGCGAAGGTGGGGCGGAGGGATTCGTGGGCGCCTACGACTTCTCCACTGTGCTGCCCGCCTGGCGGGAAACCGTCGAGACGGTCGTGCGCCAGCGGCTCTCCGCCCACGAGCACCCCGCCGCCGTCGCCGACGCGATGGAAGTCGTGTCGCGCTCACGGCCGTTCGAGGACTTCGCCGAACTGGCCGCGATCGCGGTGCCCACGGTCGTCGTCGCCTCCCGCGATGAGGTCGATCCCGGGCATCCGCTCGCATTGGCCGAGCGCTACGCAGAGGTGATCCCGGGCGCCACGCTCACCGTCGAGGACGGCGGCCCGCCCCTGCGTTCGCCAATCGCATGGCAGGGGGGGCAGCTCTCGAAAGTGCTCGTGGAGCTCCTGGGACGCGTGCGTTATACATAAAGCGTGACCGTACGCGAGTGGGACGGCGGCGTCTACGACCGTATCTCCGCGCCGATGGAGGCGCTCGGCCGCGCCGTGCTCGACCGGCTGGCCCTCGACGGCGACGAGACCGTGATCGACGCCGGCTGCGGGTCGGGCCGCGTGACCGAGGCGCTGATCGAGCGACTGCCGCAGGGGCGGGTGATCGCCGTGGACGCCTCGCCCTCGATGGCGGCCGCCGCGCGCGAGCGGCTGCAGCGCTCGGGGTACGGCCCGGAGCGCGTGGAGGTGCGCGAGGAAGACCTGCTCGAGCTGGAGGTGGCGGAGCCGGTGGACGCGATCCTCTCGACCGCCACGTTCCACTGGGTCCTCGACCACGAGCGGCTGTTCGCGCGCCTGCACACGGTGCTGCGCCCGGGCGGGCGGCTGGTCGCGCAGTGCGGGGGGAGGGGCAACATCAATGTGCTGCGCGGAGTCGCCAACAAGGTCCTGGCGCGCGAACCGTACGCCGCGCACTTCCGCGACTGGCAGCCGCCGTGGAACTATGCCGCGCCTGAGGTCACCGAAGAGCGCCTGCGGGGCGCGGGCTTCGCGAGCGCCGAGTGCTGGTTGCAGCCGGCCCCGCAGCAGCCCGAGCACCCGCGCGCGTTCCTTTCGGAGATCGTGCTCGGCCCGCACTACCAGCAGCTGCCCGCGGAGTTGCGCGACCAGTTCATGGACACCGTGCTCGCCGAGCTGGGCGAGCCGGTGGTGGTGGACTACATCCGCCTCAACATCGACGCCTCGGCGTAGCTCACGCCAACGCCGCCGAGTCGGTCGCCGATCCGCGGTCGGCCGTCAGCGCGGCGTAGCGTCCGCCCAGCTCCAGCAGCTCGTCGTGCGTGCCCCGCTCTACTATCCGACCGCCGTCGAGCACGAGGATCTGGTCGGCGTCGCGCACGGTGGAGAGACGGTGGGCGATCGCGATCGTGGTGCGCCCGCGCGAGAGCTCGTCGAGCGCGAGCTGCACCGCGCGCTCGGTCTCGGTGTCAAGCGCGGAGGTCGCCTCGTCGAGGATCAGCACCGGTGGGTTGCGCAGGACGGTGCGCGCGATCGCGATGCGCTGCTTCTCGCCGCCGGAGAAGCGGTAGCCGCGCTCGCCCACGGGGGTGTCGTAGCCGTCGGGCAGCGAGACGATCAGCTCGTGGATCTGCGCGGCGCGGGCGGCGTCTTCGATCTGCTCGTCGGAGGCCTGCGGGCAGGCGAAGCGGAGGTTGTCGCCGATCGAGGCGTGGAACAGGTAGGTCTCCTGCGACACCAGCCCCACCGTGGCGGCGAGCGACTCCAGCGTCACGTCGCGGATGTCGGTGCCGTCGATCGCGATGCGCCCGCGCTCGGGCTCGTACAGGCGCGCCACCAGGTAGGCGAGCGTGGTCTTGCCCGAGCCGGTCTCGCCGACCAGCGCGGTGCGCGTCCCCGCGGGGATCTCGGCGGCGATCTCCTGCAGCGTCCACGGGCCGTCGGGCCGGTAGCGAAACCACACGTCCTCCAGGCGCACCTCGCAGGCGACGCCCCCCCGGCCCGCAGCCCCGAGCGGCGAGGCGCCGGGGCGCTCGACGATGTCGATCGGCAGGTCGAGGTACTCGAAGATGCGCCCGAACAGCGCCAGCGAGGTCTGCACTTCGAGGCCGACCGACAGCAGCTGCTGCATCGGGAACAGCAGGCGCGTTTGCAGCGTGGTGAAGGCGACCACGGTCCCGATCGAGATCAGGGCACTGCCGTGGACGGAGGTGTAGCCGGCGAACCAGTACACGGCGGCGGGCATGATCGCGAAGGACATCTGCACGGAGGCCATCCGCCAGCGCCCCGCCATCCGTGCGCGCACCTCCAGGTCGGCGAGCTCGGAGGACTCCGAGGAGAAGCGATCGACCAGCTCGCCCGAGCGACCCATCGTTTTCCCGAGCAGGATGCCCGACACCGACAGCGACTCCTCGACCAGCGTGGACATATCCGCGAGGCGGCCCTGGCGCACCGACTGGATCCGCCGGCGCTCGTTGCCCACGCGCCGCGTCAGCCACACGAAGAACGGCAGCAGGATCAGCGAGAACAGCGTCAGCTGCCAGGAGAGCGCGAACATCGCGACGACCGTCGCGAGGACGGTGGCAACCGTGGAGACCGTGGAGGTCGCGGTGCTCGTCACGACGTCGTCGATCCCGCCGATGTCATACGCGATCCGCGCCTGCACCTCGCCCGAGCGCGTGCGCGTGAAGAACGCCAGCGACATCCGCTGCAGGTGCGCGTACACGGCGGCGCGCAGGTCGTGCATCACGCGCTGGCCCACCTGGTTTGAGATCCACGTCTGCGCAACGCCGATCACCCCGTTGACGATCGCCAGCGCGATCATCCCCACCACCATCCACGTCAGCAGTTCCAGGTCATGCCCGACGATCCCCTTATCGACCGCTTCGCGCAGCAGGAAGGGCGAGGCGACGCTGAGGATCGAGCCGAACACGATCAGTCCCAGCAGCAGCCCGAGTCGCACGCGGTAGGGCACGAACAGCTGCCCGATCCGCCGCAGGGAAACCGGTTTGTCCGGGATGTCCTCGGGACGGAGCTCTTTGCCACGCGAGCCGCCGCGACCTTCGCCGCCGCCGCCGCCACCGCGGCCCTCGCCGTGGAAGCTGCTCATCGCACCGTCTCAAATCGCCGCGCGCGCATCCAGATGACTGTATCCAGCCACCGTTGGGAGGGTTGGGATGGGGCTCCGGCTCTAAAGAGCCTCCGCCGGGCGGGTTGGGGCTTGACATTTATACGTGGGTCGGCTACGTTGCACAGCAGGGCTGGTTTTCCCGCTGTTTGGGGAGGCTGGCAAACATAGGGTCCGGTTGGGGTCATACCGCCTTGTGGTTGACGTCAAGCAAAGCGCTCGCAGGGTGTTCGCAGTTATGGGAGAGGGTCTGGATCAGAGCGATGAGGGAGTTGTTTCAGCGTGGTTTCTAGAGGGAGATTCATGATGGGGATGTGCGCGTCGGCCCGTGGGGCTGATGCTAGATGCGCCAGCTTGGCGCTGTCGCATCTCTCTCTCTCTCTCTCTCTCTTCGGCTAGGTCGCTAGCCGAGAGGCCTCCTCGTCAGGCGCATTCGCGCCGCCTTTGCTTCGTCCCCGCGGGGGGTGGGCCCCCGTCGGCCCGGCAGGCAGCCACCATTGAGTCGCACCCGCGCACGGGGGGTGGCTGCTGATGGCCGCATCTACCGATCGGAGATCGGCCAGCAGCGGTGGGGCGACTGCCGCGCGACGGAGCGCGGTCAAGCGAGCACTCCCGGCCGAGGGGCGTCTGGCGCGCCGGCGCGAGCAGCGGGTGCTCTCGCGGGGCGCGCCGCGGGTCCAGGTCGAGGAGATCCAGCACTCGCGTCTGCTGGTCGCGGTCGCGGCGACGATCGACGAGTTTGGCTTCGAGCAGAGCACGGTGACGCGGATCGCGGCGCGGGCGAAGGTCTCGCGGCGGACCTTCTACGAGCTCTTCGACAATCGCGAAACGTGCCTGGTCGCGTTGATCGACGCGGTCGTGGAGCGCGTGGAGCGGGATCTCGCGGCGGCCGGCCTGGAGGGCCTGGAGTGGCGTGAGCGGGTTCGCGGCGGGCTGTGGGCGATTCTCTCGTTCCTGGAGCGTGAGCCGCTGCTGGCGCGGATCTGGGTGGTGCACGCGTTGCACGGTGGGCCGCAGACGCTGGAGCATCGCGAGCAGGTGCTCGCGCGGCTGGCGGCGATCCTCGACGAGGGACGCCATGAGGGCCCGCGCGGGGCGGAGTGCACGCTGGTGACCGCGGAAGGCCTCGTGGGCGGCGCGCTCGGCGTCCTCTATGCGCGGCTGCGCAACGGCGACCGCCGCCCGCTGACGGACCTCTTGGACGAGCTGATGGGGATGATCGCGCTGCAGTACCTCGGGTCGCGAGCGGCGCGTCGCGAACAGCGGCGCCCGGCACCGGCACCGGTGTTGCGCAAGGCGCCGAAAGCCGAGTGGGAGGTGAGCACGCACGCAGAGCACGACCCGCTGGACGACGTGAATATGCGCCTCACCTACCGCACCGCGCGAGTTCTGCAAGGCGTGCAGGAGCACCCCGGGGCGAGCAACCGCGAGATTGCCGACGGCGCCGGGATCAGTGACCCGGGCCAGGTCTCGAAGCTGCTGCGGCGCCTGGAGGGCCTGGGCCTGCTCGAGAACCACGGCCTCGGTCACGCCCAGGGCGAGCCGAACCAATGGAAGCTCACACTGCTCGGTGGACAGGTGGCCCAGCGCCTCAGCGTCCTCACCGGCGACCGGACCACTAACCGAGGGGCGTCCGTCCCTCCGACTTCCTTTTAGGAGGAGATAGCGATGTTCCAAGCACTACGTAAGCATCTGACCCCGAGCACGTTGATCGCCTTCGTGGCGCTGGTCTTCGCGATTACAGGTGGTGCGTTCGCCGCGAGCAGCCACGGTGGTTCGCCTGGCAAAGCGACGGTCTCCAGAACCCTCGCGACCGCCACGACATCCAAGGCGAAGCCGAAGGCCAAGACCGGCCCACGGGGTCCGGCCGGCCCCAAGGGCGCGACGGGCGCAGCGGGAGCCACCGGTCCGGCGGGTGCTACGGGGCCGGCGGGCCCCACAGGCCCCGGTGGCCCCCAGGGCCCGGCCGGTGGCGTTGGTCCGCAGGGTCCGGCGGGTAGTGAAGGTCCTGCTGGTCATGAAGGTAAAGAAGGTAAGGCCGGCAAGGCCGGCACCTTCGGCGGCGAAACTCTCCCTGCGGGCCAAACCCTGCGCGGCTCCTACGGCGGGAGCGGGTTCGCCACGGAAGGCCCGGGAACGCCGGGAGTTGGCGACGCCGTGGCTGCTGTCAGCTTCGCCCTGCCGATCCCCGGCAAGAATCTCAAGCAGCACTACATCGAGGTAGGAGAATCGCTACCTGAAGGGTGCACGGGTGGTGGTGGCGACCCCGGTGCTGAAGTGGGCAACCTGTGCTTCTTCGCCAGCACTGAAGAAAACGTGCGTGGCGTCCTCGCATCTGAGCAAATAGACGAACAGAGCGGTAGCGACGTCTCGACTATCGGTTTCCTGCTCAATGGGATCGGCGATGCGGCGGGCAAAATCGTGCTGGAGGGCACATGGGCGGTAACGGGCGAATAAGACGCGCTTCCCCAGGCGCCGGTCGACTGTACACAGTGAACGAAAGGCTTTCCACACCATGAACACACTCTACCCATCTGTGCCAGCCGGCCGGCGCCACCTCCCTGTCACCGTGGTGGTCCTAGCCGTGATGGTCCTAGGACTGGCGCTGTGCGCTCCTGTCGCGTTCGCGGAAACGAGAGTGCCGAAGTTTGTGAAAAACAGTTTTGGGCACGACGCGTTTTCCACGCGTGTGCAGATCGAAGGATATCTGGAAAATGGTGGGCTCTCTACGGAATGGCAAGCCGAATACGGCACGAGCTGCAATGGTCCGTGGACCGAAGTCAATAAAGGCGAGTCAGAAGAATTAGGAGGAGTACCACTTCTTGAATCTAGCGCTAGAATTGGTGAACGAGATCCGTTCAGCATCAGCACTCCTCCTTCTACTGGCCCTTCTGACCTCGCTCCTTTCTACTTGCGTCATTTGACGCCAAACGCTTCCTATTGTGCCCGTTTCACGGCTAAGAACGCCGATGGTGAAGCTACGCCCGAAGTTGTGCCCTTCAAGACGCTTCCCGTCGCCAAGCCGGAAGTGGACAGAGAGGAAGCCGGGGAATACGTCAACCATGGACACCTCCAGTACACATGCGTAATATCGTCCGACACGACCGTCGGGTGCGGGGCCGAGATTGATGGCAATGGTGCGGAAACGACGTACAGCTTCGAATATGCGGTCGCGGAACCTGGTGGTGGGCGTCCGGCTGAAACGAGTGGATCGTGGAAAACGTTCACGTCGGGAGCCACGGGCGCGATCACCGTCGGGCAAAGTGTCGCCGATACCGAAGCCAAGTTGGCGGGTCTCGTTCCTGAAACGACCTACTACGTGCGGTTGAAAATGCGCAACAGCGCGGGTGAAGTCGTGCAGAGGACGTACAACCAGACTCAATTTAACGGTAATCCCGATAAGGAACCCGAATCCTTCGATACGACGTCGGCCAGGCCGGTCGTCAGCAGTGTTAGTTTCCGCAACGTGACGCCGACGTCCGCTGTTACGACGGATGGTATTGAAGTAGCCGGTTCAGAAACGCATTGGCGTTTTGAATACGCACAGGCGGCGCTGGGACCATGGAGCGTGGTGCCTGGTGGAGACGGCGTGATCCCTCAAACGCTGGCCGCGGCAACGCCATATTATGACCAGGTTCAGGTGGCCGCACGGTTGAGCGGCTTGAGCTCTGCCAGCACGTATTATGTGCGGCTGTTTGCAGAAAATGCCGCCGGGGAAGGCGAGTTCTGCTACGGCGATGGAGAAGAACGAGAGCAGCGAAGCCATTGCGAACAGTTGTCGATTGCCGATCACTTCTCCAATGGCTTCCCGGGGAGCTTTGAAACCGGAGGAACACCATCGCTCACGACGTTCGCGGTGCATGATCTCAGCGGCGATCAGCTGCAGTTGGATGGGGGAGTGAACCCGAAGAGCGTCGCTACAGCCTCCGAACAGGAGATCGAGATCGAAGGTTCGCCGACGGGTGGCACGTTCACGCTCACGTTCAACGGGCAGACGACGGGTCCGATCGCCTATAACGCCCCCGCCGGCGAAGGCTCAGGCTCAGGTAGTGTGGAAGCGGCGTTGCGTCGTGAACTGGATTTGGAAGCGAGTGTGGAAGGTGCCGCGGGCGGCCCGTACACGGTCGTCTTCAGCAAAAGCGAAAGTGAGCCGCCGATCGAATGTCATTCCGCGTTGACGCCGTCGGGTACGTGTACGGTTACGACGATCCTCAAAGGCGGTGAATCCGCGGAAACGCACTATCGCTTTCAGTATGCGAGCCAGGCGAGCTTTGCCGAACATGGGTGGGCGGGCGCCGCGGAAACCTCGGAAGAAGCGGTCGCGCCCGGCAGTCGACTGCAAGTCGTGCACGCCCTGCTGCCCGTGCTGCAGGCGGGTGAAACCTATCACTACCGGTTGTTGGCGACGAGCAGCATTCCCGGCGTCGGGTTGCTGGAAGCGGGCGAACAGACGCTGGTTGACCCGGCGTTTACGGTGCACCCAAACCCGTCGCCGTGTCCGAACGAAGCCCTCCGCACGGGGCTGTCCTCGCATCTGCCCGACTGTCGCGCATACGAGCTTTTGACGCCGATCGACAAGGGCGGCTCCCAGGAACCATTCACATACGGGGTCGAAATTGGGTCGGGGGTACATGTCGGTGAAGACGGCGACCATGCCGTGTTGGAAGCGACCGGTGTCAGCTGGGGCTCGGGGCCCGGCGCTGGTGGCAGTCCCTATTTCTTCTCGCGTGAAGCGGGCAAAGGTTGGACGATGACCGCCGGTTCGCCTCAGCCGGCAACCGGGGTCTCCAGGCTGGTCCCTCAACTTTACAATGCCGACGCGTCGCAGTTTGCGTTCGAATCGGCATGGGTGACGGGCAGGGCGCAGTCTGAACGGAGCGAATACGAGGTTGGTCCGGCGGGTGGCCCGTATACGACGGTGGCGTCGATGTCGCACAAGGAACCCGGCGCGTGGGTTGCCAGCAACGCCTCGCTCTCGAAGCTGATCCTCACGACCCTCGATCACAGTTTGCAGGGGGAGCCGACCGGCACCACGAGCGGCTACGATCTATATGAATACACGGCGCAGGGCGGCTTGCGCCAGTTGAACGTGAACAGCGAAGGGGCCACGATCGGCTCGTGCGGCGCGACGGTCGTGGATGGGCGCGAAGTCGGTCCCGGCGGGTTCGCCAGCTCGCCCACTGGCTCAGAGGTCAGCACGGCGAACACGGTCTCGGCCGACGGTTCGCGCGTGTTCTTCTACGCGAGCGCGCCACACGAATGCGTGAGCAACAGAACGTTTGTGAACTCGTCGCCGAGCCTTCCGAGCGGAGGGAACCTGTATGTGCGGGTGAACGGCAGCGAAACGTTCGATATCGGCGCTTACACGTTCATCGGCGCCAACGAACAGGGAACGGTCCTGTTGCTCGAAAACGGCAGCGGGGAACTCTTTCGGTATGACAGCGAAACGGGGAAGCTGGAACCGCAGTCGGCCGGCGAAAAAGCGACGGCCGCCGAACTGGCGGCGCTTGGGATACCCGATCAGGCAGAACCGGAACCCTCGGGCAGCGATGCGTTCTACCACCCACGCTATACGTACTGGTCGCCCAGCACCAAAAACGTTCGGGAAACTGGGATCTCGAATGGGCAGGGGGAAAGCGTCCTAGACGGTCAGGTCTATCGTTATGACGACGTGGAACATGTGGTGGAGTGCGTCTCCTGCGCTTCATCCTACGATGCGAACCCCAAGCAGCCGGCGTTCCTGAACAGCGGACGCAGCGGGAGCGCACCGCTCAGCCCGTTCCCGCTGTTGCGTTCGACCTCGGGGAACGGCGAATTCGCGTTCTTCGTGACGGCCTCGGCGCTGGTGCCGCAGGACGTCGATGGCGAAATCCCGATTGAAGGGAACGGCGAAGAACCCAATGGAGATGGGGATGTGCATGGCACGACCTCGCTGTCGACCGACGTGTATGAGTGGCGTGCGGCCGGCGTGGATGGCTGCGATGCGGTGCAGGGCTGTCTGGCGTTGATCACCGACGGTCACGGTGGCCTTTTGAATACGTTGCTCGGCGTCGCCGAAGAAGGACGTGAGGCGTTCATCTACACCAATTCGAAACTGCTGCCGCAGGATCTGGATACCGCCGGGGACATCTATGCGGTGCGTGTCGACGGCGGCTTCGCGCCGCCGCCGACACGTCCGACCGAATGCGAAGGCGACGCGTGCTCGACGCCGCCGCCGGCGCCGAACGACGCGACTCCGTCCAGCCTGACGTTCTCCGGCAGCGGCAATGTGGCGCCGGCGCCGTCCACAAAAGCGGCGGTGAAGGCCAAACAACCGAAGAAGAAGACGAAGAAGAGGACGCCCAAGAAGAAGTCTAAGAAGAAGGGCAAGGCGGGATCAAAGGGGAGGGTCAGGAAGTCGACTCGGGGGGTTAGGTCATGAGGATTTCGACCGCTTTGAAGCTGGCTCTCACTGGGTGTCTGCTGCTGGCAGGCTTGTTGCCCGCGGTGGCGCAGGCCGAGCCGAGCGAACATCCGTTTGAACTGGTTCCCGGTTCGTTTCAATTCGTGCCTTCCTCCTACCAGGCCGGTGCACATGCGAACTGGACGACGTCGTTTGCGTTCGAGCCAGAAGAAACGCCCGGCGCGCCCTTCGGCGACGCGCGCAACGTCACCGTAGAACTGCCGACCGGGTTTGACGCGAGCGACACGGCCGCGCCGACATGCACACAGTCCCAGCTCGTGGGCATCGGTCCCGGCGCCGGCCTGGTTTCGAGGTGTCCGATAGGAAGCCAGGTCGGGACGATAACGCTTGAAATAGAGGGTGAGACTCCGCTGCTGCTCACAACGCCCTTGTACAACATGGAAGTCACGAGCTTCGGCACGACGGCGGAGCTTGGCTATAAGACAGAAGTGTTCACGGGCCTGTTGCAGATCGGTGTGCGCTCCAGCGATCTCGGGCTAACCTCGAGCACGACGAACATCCCGCAGGTTGGAGAAGTTCATAGCGTATCGGTGACGGTTTGGGGCGTGCCGGCTTCGCACGAACACGACGCGATGCGCGGCGCAGTATGCGGCGGAAGGGGCGAATTCCCACCTGTGTGTCGCAACGAATACGGTTCTCCACAGACGGCGAATATCCCCGAAAAGCCGCTCCTGTCGAATCCAACGACGTGCGGGGATTATCATGCGAGCATGGAAGCGGACTCGTGGGAGGAACCCTTCAACTGGACGAGGGCGACCTATACGGGCGGACCGATCGTCGAATGCAATCGGGTGCAGTTCGAACCGACGATCGAAGCGCATCCCTCCACCGTGTCCGCGGAATCTCCGTCTGGCCTCGAAGTGTCGCTGGACGTGCCGCAGACGTGGGAAAATCCGTTCACGATAGCGACGTCGTATCTGAAGGGCACGACCGTCACGCTACCGGAAGGGATGACGGCGAACCCCGGTCTGGCCGAGGGGTTGGGGGCGTGCACCCCCCAACAGTACGCCGCGGAAACGAGCTCCTCGTTGCCCGGAGAAGGGTGTCCGCCGGAATCGAAGATCGGCTCGATCTTGATCGAAACACCGCTCTTGGCCGAAACGATCCCCGGTTCGATCTATATCGCCACGCCGTACGACAACGTCCCCGAATTCGGCGATCCCGAACACCCCGGCGGCTCGCTGCTGGCACTGTATGTGGTGGCGAAGGATCCCCAGCGTGGGCTGTTGATCAAAGTCGCAGGCAAGATCACCCCGAATCCCGTCACCGGGCAGCTCGTGACGACATTCGATAACACGCCCCAGCAGCCATTCAGCAAGTTCATCCTGAAGTTCCGCCCCGGCGCGACAGCGCCGTTGATCAGCCCACCCACCTGCGGCGCTTACACCGCCCAGGGCGAACTGACGCCGTGGTCTGCGCCCGAAGAACCGCGCTTTACTTCCAGTCAACCGTTCCAGATCACGCAGGGCGCCCACGAAGGACCCTGCCCCGCAGGAGGCGTACCGCCGTTCAAACCACAGGTGATCTCCGGCACGCAGAACAACGCCGGCGGCACCTACAGCCCGTTCTACCTGCGGCTCCTACGCGAAGACGGCGAACAGGAACTGGTCAAATTCTCGACGACCCTGCCGCCCGGTTTGAGCGGCAACCTCACTGGAATACCGTTCTGCTCGAACGCGGCCATCGAAGCGGCCAAGGCGCTCACCGGCGGCGAAGAGGAGGAACACCCCTCCTGCCCGCAGGCCTCAGAAATCGGACACACACTCGTCGAAGCGGGCGTCGGCAGCGTGCTCGCGCAAAACCCCGGCAAGATCTACCTCGCCGGCCCCTACAACGGCGCCCCCCTGTCAATCGTCTCGATCACGAGCGCGAAGGTCGGCCCGTTCGACCTCGGCACCGTCGTGATCCGCTTCGCGCTTGACATCAACCACACGACCGCGCAGGTCGAAGTCTCGGGCGCCCAATCAGACCCGATCCCGCACATCATCGACGGGATCGTGATCCACGTCCGCGACATCCGCGTGTACATGGACCGCCCCGACTTCACGCTCAACCCCACCAACTGCGCCCCGCAGAACATCACCGACGCGATCGTCGGGTCGGGCTCGAACTACGCCAACCCCGCAAACGAGGACACCGTCAACGTCTCCACGCCGTTCGAGGCCGCGGACTGCTCGAGCCTCGCCTTCAAACCCGCGTTCTCCGTCTCCACCTCCGCCAAGACCAGCCGAGCGGACGGTGCCAGCCTGGCCGTGAAGCTCACGGTCCCCGGCGCGCTCGGCACCCAGGCGAACATCAGCAAGGTCAAAGTCGAACTCCCCGAGCAGCTCCCCTCTCGCCTGCCCACACTCCAGAAAGCGTGCCTCGCCGCGCAGTTCGAAACCAACCCCGCGGGGTGCCCGCCCGCGTCGATCATCGGGCACGCCAAGGCGATCACGCCGATCCTCCCAGTCCCGTTGGAAGGACCCGCGTACTTCGTATCCCACGGCGGCGAAGGGTGGCCAAGTCTCGTCGTCGTACTCCAGGGCTACGGCTTCACGATCGACCTCACCGGCACCACCTTCATCAGCAAAGCCGGCGTCACATCAACCACCTTCAAGACAGTCCCCGACGAGCCCGTCACAAGCTTCGAACTGACGCTCCCAGAGGGCCCCTACAGCGCTCTGACAGCCCTCGGGAACCTCTGCTCGACCACGAACACGGTCACGGTCACGAAGAAGGTCCGCGTCAGGATCAAAGGCCGTGAGAAGACCGAGACGCGCAAGGTCAAGCAGACCCAGCCCGCGACGCTCACGATGCCGACCGAATTCATCGCCCAGAACGGCGCCGAAATCCACCAGAACACCCCGATCACCGTCACCGGCTGCCCCAAGAAGGCCGTGCACGCGAAGAGCGCCAAGCACAAGAACGAAGGGGGCAAGAAGCGCAGAAAGTGATCGAGAGTGAGTGTCGCCGCGTGAAGGAGTGAGCCGCTCGATGTCCTCGTCGCCGGCTGATGATCAAAGCAGCCGGGACTCAGGCAGCTCATCGACCAGTTTGTGGACCTGCTCACGTGTTGCCATACCCCCGCATCTTGACGCACGCGGTGGTGGTGGGCCTCCCCGTCGCACCTGTGCTACATTTAGCCCATGGCGCGTGAGATCACCCAGCGGCAGCTTCGCAACGAGAGCGGAGAGATCATGCGGGAGCTCGATCGAGGCCAATCCTTCATCGTGACTCGCAACGGCACTCCCGTGGGCGAGCTGCGGCCAATCCGCCGCCGCCAGTTCGTACCGGCCGAGGTGGCCATCGCGGCGTTTGCCGGCATGGGTCACATCGACTACGGCGAGTTTCGAGCCGACATCGATCGTTTCGTGGATCAGGACCCAACGCCGCGTGTCTGAGGAGCCGGTGGGCCCCGAGAGATCGCCCCGGGGCTTGCTGGACACCTCCGTGGTGATCGACCTCGAGCGACTCGGCACAGGCGATCTGCCCGACGAGCTGTGCGTGTCGGCGATCACGATGGCCGAGCTTGCCGCTGGGCCGCATGCCACCACCGACCCGCAGAAGCGGGCGCTTCGCATGGAGCGTCTGCAAGGCGCCGAGTCGACCTTCGAGCAGATCCCCTTCGATCTCGCCGCGGCCCGCGCGTACGGGCGCATCTATGCAGCTGTGACAGCTGCCGGACGCAACGCCCGCGGTCGGCGCACGCTCGACATGCTGATCGCCGCCACCTCGCTTGCGCACAAGCTTGCGCTCTACACCCGTAACCCCGACGACTTCGTCGGACTCGAGGACCTGCTCGACATCGTCGCCGTGGCGCCCCCCGCCGAGCTTGACGCCCCGGATCAATAAGGCCCTCGCTCGTTACGTACGGCAGCGTAGATGCCCCCACCTCACCTCCAACGTTGCGTGACCAGCTTGCCCATTTGGGCGCAGCTAGGGTTAAGGCCATGAACCTCTCCCCATCGGAGATCCGCGTGCTGGGCTGCCTGATGGAAAAGCAGCGCACCACCCCGGACGTGTACCCGCTGAGCCTCAACTCGCTGCGCCTGGCGTGCAACCAGTCCACCAACCGCGACCCGGTGGTGATGTACGACGAGGAGGTGCTGCGCGACGCCCTGCATCGCCTTCAGCGCCGCGGATACACGCGCCTGGCCAGCGGCGCCCGCGCGCCGAAGTTCCGCCACCTGCTGGCGGAGGCGCTGCCGATGGGCGAGGACGAGCAGGCGGTGATGTGCGTATTGATGCTGCGCGGACCGCAGACCCCCGGGGAGCTCAAGCAGCGCACCGAGCGAATGCACGCCTTCGCCGACCTCGACGGCGTGCACGAGACGATCGAGCGGCTGATCGGCCGCGCGCTGGTCGCCGTGCTGGAGCGCCGGCCCGGCCAGAAGGAGGAGCGCTACGTCCAGCTGCTGGGGGAGGAGGCCGAGGCAGCCGAGGCGGCGCCGGTGCCCATGTCGACGCCCACTCCAGCCCCTCGCGCGGTCGACGGCCTGGAGGAGCGCGTGGCGCGGCTGGAGCGCGAAGTAGCCGACCTGCAAGCAGACCTGCGAGCGGCGACATGACCACCGCGATCCTTGCCGCAACGACCAGCTCGACCGGGGACACCGCCACCGGGGTCGGCATCCCCCTGGCGCTCGCGGCCGGATTGGTGTCGTTCCTCTCGCCCTGCGTGCTGCCGCTCGTACCGGGCTACCTCTCGACCGTGATCGGGGTCGCCCCGGCGGACATCAAGCACGCCGGCGCGCGCCGCGTGCTCGGCCCGAGCCTGCTGTTCATCGCGAGCTTCTCGCTGATCTTCATCCTGCTCGGCCTGACGGCCACGCAGATCGGCTCGGTGCTCACCGATCACATCGTCACGCTGCGCACAATCGGGGGCGTGCTGATCATCGCGATGGGCCTGATGTTCCTCGCCACGCCGTTCGTGGACGCGCTCAACTTCCAGTGGCACTCGGAGTCCTTGCAACGCCTCGCCGGCCGCGGCGGGCCACTCGTGGCGGGGGCGGCGTTCGCGATCGCGTGGACGCCCTGCACAAGCATCACGCTCGGCGCGATCCTCACGCAGGCGGCGGTGTCGAGCTCCGCCGCCCACGGCGCACTGCTGCTCGCCTTTTACTCGCTGGGTCTCGCGATCCCTTTCCTGGCGATCGCGCTCGCGTTCGAGCGCGCCACTGATGCGCTGGCGATCGTCAAGCGCCACTTCTCGGTGATCGTGGGCGTCGGCGGACTGGTGATGATCGTGCTGGGCCTGCTGATCGTCACCGGCGAGTTCACGGTGCTCAACGCCCAGGCCAATAGCTGGCTTCAGGGCACAGGGCTTGACGTGTCGAGTGTTTAAGACCGTACGGGCGCAAAGCAGCGCCACGTCTCAGCGTGGCCAGGCGATCCGGTTGGCCAGCTCGCCGACGCCGAGGTCGATGAGGTTGCTTTGCTCGATCGGGTGGTACTCATTGCCGTCGGTGAGCCCGAGCCAATGCACAGCGTGCTCTTGTGGGTCGACGATCAGCACCTCGTCCACGTCGTGGGCGGCGTAGAAGGGCAGCTTCTCCCAGGTCTCATCGTTGGGGGAGATAATCTCGAGTACGAGTGCGGCCGTCGAATACCACGTGACGAGCGGAGGGACACGATGCAATCCGCCGTCTGGCACGCGGAAGTCGTGTTCGCTCTCGCCAAGGTTGAACTGTCCACAGGCGTGCAGGCCGGCCCGCTCCGCGAGCGGCTTAAGCAGATGAGCGAGCTGCCATTCAACCGTGCTGTGTGGGCCGGAAGGGGCGGGAACCATGTGCAGGACACCGTCCCAGATCTCGTCGAGCCGGTCAAGACCGGAGCGGCGCCTGCGCTCAAACAGCTCCTCAAGCCCTGCCGTGGGAGGATCCAACACGACTGTGCGCATGGGCCAAGCGTAGCGCGTCAGCGATGAGACGCTTGGCGGGTGGTCGTGTCTGTCGACGCAGCCTTGCGCGCGCGGTAGCGCTGTTCCCACGCTTCCTGGTTGCGCTTGGCGTCCAGCACGAACGGCGAGTAGCCGATCGCTTTGACGATCCCCTCGTTGACCGCAGACTCGGGGAAGGGGAGGGGGCGCATCACGTCCACGAACAGCACGACCCGCGTCTCGTCGGTGTCGTTCCATACCTCGTGGTTGAAGGTGTCGTCGAAGACCATGCTCTTGCCAGCCTCCCAGTGGCGGATGTTATCGCCGACGCGGATCCGGCAGGACTCGGCGTCCCGGGGGACGATCAGCCCGAGGTGATAGCGCAGCACGCCCTTATAGGGGCCGCGGTGGTCGAGGATGTGCTTGCGCGGGGAGAGGATCGAGATCATCGCCGTCTTCATCCCCGGGATTTCGCGCATCAGCGCCGCCGTTCGCGGGCACATCTCCACCCCGAGCTTCGCCTCGAAGCCGTACCCGTACAGGAAGAAGGTCTTCCAGCGGTCGTCGTCGGTGATCTCGATCTGGTCCTTGGAGATGTCCTGGAAGTTGGCCAGCGCGGCGTGGTCGTCGAGCAGCGCGGCGGCCTCGTCGCGGATCGCCTCCCAGTTGCGCTCGATGTGCTCCACCCAGGGGAAGCGCTCCAACGGGAAGAACGTCGCGTCGCCCACCAGCGAGCGCCGCCCGATGAAGCGCTCGATGGGGGCGAGAATCCATTCACGATCTGCAGCTGCAGCGATCGTCCATTGGACGACACGATCCCGACATACGGCTTAGATCTTACGCTGCCTCGCGCAAAGCTGCCAACTCGGGCGACTCCGCGAGCTTCTTCAGCGCGCGCTGCTCAAGCTGCGAAGCCCGCTCCGCCGAGAAGCCGAGGCGCTTGCCGATCGCGGTGAGCGTCTGCGGCGCCTCGTGCCCGGTGCCGAAGCGCAGCGTCAGTACCGTGCGCTCGGTTTCGGGCAGCTGCGAGATCGCGAGTTGCACGAGGCGCTCGCGCTCGTTCTCGTAGGCGGTCTCCTCGGGCGGCTCCTGGTCGGAGGGCAGCAGGTCGCCGAGCGCGGTGTCGCCGTCCTCCCCGACCTGCTGGTCGAGGCTGACGAGCGCCGCGCGCTGGTGGCGGACTTCCTCGACCTGCTCTAGCTCGAGGCCGGTCTCGAGCGCGATCTCCTCGGAGGTCGGCTCGCGCCCGAGGCGCACCGAGAGCTCGCGCTCGACGCGGCCCACCTTGCGGGTGCGCTGGGCGACGTGCACAGGCAGGCGGATCGTGCGACCCGAGTTCTCGAGGCCCCGCTGGATCGCCTGGCGGATCCACAGCGTCGCGTAAGTGGAGAAGCGAAAGCCCTTGCGCCAGTCGAACTTCTCGCTGGCGCGGATCAGGCCGAGCATCCCCTCCTGCACGAGGTCGGCGAGCGGCAGGCCCTGGTTCTGGTAGCGACGCGCGTTGGAGGCGACCAGGCGCAGGTTGGAGTTGATCATCAGTTCCTTCGCGCGCAGGTCCCCGCGCTCGATCCGCTGCGCCAGTTCGATCTCCTGTTCGGGCGTGAGCAGCGGGTAGCGCCGCGAGTGCGCGAGCAGCTGGTCGACGGACTCGGGGATGAAGCTTTCCGGTTCGGGGGCAGCCACGGGGCGCCGGCGACGGGCGCCGGCCGCCGGCTCGGCGCGGCTCTCCGCAAAGGGCGAATCCAGGGCAGCGGGCGCCTGCGCAGCGCTGGCCGGGGCGTCTGCGGACTCCAAAGTGTCTAGTGTGGTGATCTGTCGGCTATCGTCTGTCATGAGTCGGTCCTTCGAATTGAAAAGAGGGGTCTACGAGCTTGGGACCCTTTAGGGGAGAGCGGGGCCGCGGCTGCGGTCGCCCATCTCCGATGCTCGAAGTCGGAATTATAGGGCACAATAGTTGCGTTGTCAATTATTCCTGGCGTAGTGGGTCGGCGGGCGCGTTCGTCCACCCCGTACACTGGGGCTCGCCCCTGTTGGAGCCCATCGGCAGCCCATAAGTTGCTCTACCCGAGAACATCCACTACCCACTCGGGCAAATCGTTATTCAGTGGTTATCTAGTCCTGATGCGCTTCTTATTCGCGCGCCGGGCCGAGAAACCTGCGCCGCGATGTTCGGCTCATCGGACACCAAGCCCGTTTGTGCGAGCGACCGGCGCCGCGGCTGGCCGAGCGTACGCCTCAAGGGCCAACCCACACCCGCCGGGGGCCAGCTAGCCTGTGATTATGGAATCCTCCTCAGGTCAGCTGCTGCCGGTCGAAGGCCACCATCTGAAGGACATCTCCCCGCGCGCCTTCCAGCACCCCGCCGATCGCGCCGCGACGGCGGCGTTGAAATCGATCCCGTATCTCGACACCGTGGTGCGCAAGCTGATCGAGCTGGGGTACGAGCGCGCGCTGCGCCAGAGCTACCTGGGCTCGGCCGTGAGGCTCTCCGAAGAGCAGCTCGGCGATGTGTGGCGTGAGCACGCGATCGCTTACACCACCCTTGACATGCACGACGTCCCCGACCTCTATCTCACGCAGTACCCCTCGCCCAACGCGATGGCGATCGGGGCCAAGCGTCCGATCGTCGTGGTGCAATCCGAGCTCGTGGGGCTGCTGGACGCCGGGCAGCGCCGCGCGGTGTTCGCGCACGAGGCCGCGCACATCCTCGCCGACCACCAGCTGTACCGCACGGCGCTGTACATCTTGATGTTGTTGGGGCGGACATCGCGGCTGCTACTGCCGCTGGCGCCGATCCGCACGGCGCTGATGGAGTGGGAGCGTGCCACGGAGCTGAGCGCCGATCGTGCCGCGGCGCTCGTCACGCGCGATCCGTTGACCGTGTGCCGGACGCTGATGTGCCTCTCCGCCGGGGCGATGGTGGACGAGCTCGACCTCGACGTGTTCATGCGCCAGGGTCTCGACTACACCGAGAAGGGCAGTGGCCTGGAGCGCTTGACGCGCCTGTTGATCGACCTGGGCGTCAGCCATCCGATGCCGGTCAAGCGCACGCACGAGCTGATGGCGTGGGTGCGCTCGGGCGAGTTCGACCGGATCGTCGGCGGCGAGTACCCCACCCGCGATGAACCGATCGATGCCCGCGCCGAAGGCAGCGAGGCCGTGTCGCACTACTCCGAGCGCTTCCGCGACGCGTTTCGCGACGCGGGGGAGTCGATCAACTCCGTCGGCCAGCAGCTCGCGGATTGGCTGCGCAAAAGCCCGGATGGGGAGGACGACGCGGAGGAGTAGCGCAGGCCGCCGCTCACGTCTCAGGCGCGCGCTCGGCGCTACGGCGGAGGTTGCCGACGAGCAGCCCGATCACGGTCACGAGGTAGATCTGGCCGATGAGCATCTCCAGCACCGAGAGCGCCCGGCCGACGCTCAGCACCGGCGAGAGGTCTCCATAACCAGTGGTGGTCAGCGTGGTGAAGCTGAAGTAGATCTCCTGGCTCTGCGTGACCGCGGCGTTGGTGACCTGCTCAAAATAGGGGTGCGGGCTGAGGCCGACGATCACACGGACAATCAGCGCGAACTCCAGGCCGATCAGCAGGTAGGTGGTGAGCGCGCCGGCGACCGCCTGCAGAGTCACGCCGCGGGCGCGGACCAGCCGCACGATCCCACGGGTGAGCACCCCGAGCACGACCGCCAACGCGGTGGCCGTGGCAGCGGAGCCCACCCAGCGCGGCACCACGTTCAGGCCCACCAGCGCGGCCAGGCCAAACAGCACCACCACGGTCAGCGTCGCGAGGGTGCCCTGGGGGTGCAGCTCTCGGTCGCGCTCGCTCGGGCCACGCTCGCGCGAGGTGACGATCACCGCGAACAGCATCGTCCCCTGCAGCACCACCGCGACGGCGCGGCCGATTGGCGTGTCGGGCGCGAGGATCGAGAAGAGCACCGCCAGGATCGTGAGCGCGAGCACGATTCCATAGCGATGCTGCGCCCAGTGCGAGCCCAGAGGTGCCCCGCCGCCGGTGCTGAGGCTGGCGTCTTCGTCGTCAGGCGGCACCGCAGAAGGATTGCGCGGGCGGCGGCGGATCGGATATGCCCGATGCGGCTACCTACCCGAGCCCCACTTGCCCTGACCGTAGCGGGCCAGCTCCAACCGCGCGATCACGCCGCGGTGGACCTCGTCGGGGCCGTCGGCGAGGCGCAGCGCACGCGCCACGGTCCAGGCGCCACCGAGCGGGAAGTCATCGCTAAGGCCGGCGCCGCCGTGCAGCTGCATCGCCATGTCCACCACGCGCTGGGCCATGTTGGGCACCGCGACCTTGATCTGCGACACCGCTCCCAAGAATGATTGCCCGCCCACCCCCGAGGAGGTGTCGATCAGCCACGCGGCGTGCAGCACATGCAGGCGCGCTTGGTCGATCGCGATCCGCGCGTCGGCGATCCGCTCGCGGTTGCCGCCGAGGTTGGCCAGCGGCTTGCCGAACGCGACGCGCTCGGTGGCGCGGCGGCAGGCGAGTTCCAGCGCCAGCTCGGCCAGGCCGATTAGCCGCATGCAGTGGTGCACGCGCCCGGGACCGAGACGCGCCTGGGCAATCGCAAAGCCTTGGCCAGGGCCGCCGACGATCGCGCTCGCGGGCAGGCGCACGTCGGTGAAGGAGACCTCGCCGTGGCCGCCGGGGGCGTCGTGGAAGCCCATCGTGGAGAGCATCCGCTCGACCTTGACCCCGGGCGTGTCGAGTGGGACGAGCACCATCGAGTGCTGGTGGTAGCGGTCAGCCGTGGAGTCGGTGAGCCCCATGAAGATCGCCACCTTGCAGTTGGGGTGCCCGACGCCGGTGCTCCACCACTTGCGCCCGTTCAGCACCACCTCCTCGCCGTCGAGCGCGGCCGTGGCCTGCATGTTGGTTGCATCGGCGGAGGCCACGTCGGGCTCGGTCATGCAGAAGGCCGAGCGGATCTCCCCGGCGAGCAGCGGCGAAAGCCAGCGCTCGTGCTGGGCGGGGGAGCCGAAGTGCAGCAGCACCTCCATGTTGCCGGTGTCGGGGGCGTTGCAGTTGCACACTTCGCTCGCGATCAGCGAGCGGCCCATCCGCTCCGCCAACGGCGCGTACTCGACGTTGGAGAGCCCCGCGCCCTGTGCCTGCCCTCCGACCGCGGGGCTGCCAGGCAGGAAGAGGTTCCACAGCCCGGCCTCCCTTGCTTTCCCCTTTAGCTCCTCGATCGCGGGGTGGACGATCCAGGGGTTGGAACTCGCGAGGATCTCGCGGTGGTAGGGCTCCTCGCGAGAAGCGACCTCGCGTTCGATAAAGGCGTCCAGACGCTCCAGCAGCTCACGCGTCCGAGGGGAGTGCTCGAAGTCCATCGCGTCTCTAGCGCTCGCCCACTACGAGTGTGGGGCGCACAGTCGTCCTCGCCCGGAATCTCATTCTCAGTCTCCACCCTGGATGTCGAGCACGACCTTACCGGTGGCGCGCCGCTCATCGATCTCCTGCAGCGCGTCGGCAGCCCGCTCCAGCGCAAAGCGCGCGCCGACAAGCGGACGCACGAACCCCTGCTCGATCAGCTGCTCGATCCGAGCCCCGATCTCGCGGCAGAGCTCGGGGCGGGTGAGCGCGTAGGCGCCCCAGCCGGCACCGACCACCTCGACGTTGCCGAGCAGCAGTCGGTTGACCCGCACCTCGGGGATCGACCCGCCGGTGAACCCGACCACCACCAGGCGCCCGTCGGGACGCAGCGAGCGCAGGCTGTCGGTGAAGCGATCGCCGCCGACGGGGTCGAGCACCACGTCCACACCGCCGCCAGAGAGCTCTTTGGCCTCCTCCCGCCACGGACCATCCGAGCGCAGCACCTCATCGGCGCCGGCCTCACGCGCGACGAGCGCCTTAGCCTCGCTGGAGACGACCGCGATCGTGCGAGCGCCGAGACCCCGGGCGACCTGCAGCACGGCCGTCCCCACGCCCCCGGCGGCCCCGTGCACGAGCACAGACTCTCCCTCGCGCAGCCGCCCGCGCAGGGCGAGCGCGAAGTAGGCGGTGTGGTAGTTGAGGATCAGGCCGGCGCCCTGCGCGAAGTCGAGCGCGTCGGGCAGGGGAAAGGTGAGGAACGGGGGCGCCACCGCCGCGTCGGCGAAGCCGCCGCCCATGCAGAAGGCGGCCACGCGCTCACCGGGGCGTATCCCAAGCTCCGCGGCATCGCTGCTCACCTCGCGCACGACGCCGGCGACCTCGCCGCCAGGGACGAACGGCAGCGGCGGCTTGTACTGGTACTCCCCGCGCGTTTGCAGCACCTCGGGGAAGGAGACCCCGGCGGCGTGCACGTCGATTATCACGCCCTCGCCCGGCGTGAACAGGTGCGACGGAGGTGAGTCGGGCGCGGGTAGATCGACCAGGCGCAGCGCGCTGGTGGGGCCCGTGAGGTCTACGACTTGGACTGCCTTCAACGCACGGCACCCTACCGCGGACACGGCACGGCCGTGCGCGCGCTGGTGTGGGAGCCGTTTTCGAAGCCAAAGGAGGCGGCGAAGTGAAAGCCACCAGGCGGACAGGTGCGAGGCAGGACGATGCCGCGGGGGTGGTAGGAGCGGTAGCGGCCGCGGGTGCGTTCGTAGTAGGTGAGGTGCAGCGGGCCGATCGTGGAGTGCAGCTGCACGACAGAGGCGTTGGGTGCTTCCGGCAGGGTGGGGACGAGCGGGATCGTGGTGGCGAGGTCACCGCCGAAGGGACTGCTGGCGGGGAGCACGACGCCGTGGAAGACGATTTGGGCGGAGACCGGGGAGTGGCCGTTGGCGTAGAAGAGCAGGCCGAGGTTCCCGTCGTGGACGCGCGCCATGAAGATCGTGGTTTGGGCGGTCTCGGTGAGGATTTCCGGGCCGAAGGGAATCTCGACGACCGCTTTGCCATAGCCCATCTGCGACTGTGAAGGACAGGCTTCGGGGCCGTAGCGTTCGAGGATCGCGGGGCTGCAGGTTTCGAGGCCGAGGCCGCTGGTGCCGATCCCGAGGTTGTCCGGGTAGTAGAGGTCGAGCGAGGTCAGCGGCGAGGGAACCTGCCCGCTGGTGGTGGCAAGCGTGAAGCCGAAGATGATCGTGGTCCCCTGCCCGAGGTGCTCGGGGGAGAGGCCCGCGCTCAACTTCGCCCGCGGTTCGTCGGCGGCAGTGGACGCCGGAGCCGCGCCGGCACCCCGCGCGCACCCGAGCACGGCCAACAGCGCGAGGACCACGCTGGCGGCAGAGGAGATTCGGACTCTGAAGATCGTTCCCTGCACGCAGGGCGAACCATACAGCCCGAGATGGTCGACGAACCACACGTGTTTCTGACTGTTGTCTACGGGCTGGGCGGCGGGGCCAACCCCGCGACGCCGCGTACGCTCCCTACGCCCGCTGCCAGGTGGCCAAATGCATCAGCGTGCCGGCACCGACGCCGCGGGCGGTGAGGATGCAGGTGTGGCCGGCTTCGCGCCAGGTGACGATCGTCGGGTTGGCGTGGCTGAGGACGTGGAAGCTCACGCCGTGGCGCTGCACCGAAGTGCTGGCGGCCGGGACCTCAGCGCGGCGCCGGAGACGATCGAGTAGCCGATCCGCCCCGCGCGGGAGTTGGTGTAGAAGACGGTGGTGACGGTGCGCCCGCCGACCGTGTCGGTGCGCGTCCCCACCGCCTGCCAGCCCAGCCGTCCGCCCCAGTAGGGGTAGGCGATCCCCGCGGCGGAGGCCGCCAGCAGGTGGGGAGTGCGCGGGTTCTCGGCGGGTGCGGCCCCGGTGGCGGTGCGCAGCCCCGCGCCGGATGCCTGCAGCACGGTCGGCGCGCTCGGCGCGCTGCCGCCTCCCGTCAACACCAGCACGAGCACAACCACCACGGCGGCGGCGGCGAACGCGACGCCCGCCACCAGCCGCGACGGCAGGCGCAGGGACGACGAGGAGCGCAGCGAGGCGCGCTTACGCCCAGCGCCCCGGCCGAAGCCGGCGCTCGCGTGCCCCTCGCCCGCATCCCCGAAGGCTGCCTCTCCCTTGGCGGCCAGCTCGACGGAGCGCCGCAGCAGGGTGGGGGCCTCGACGCGCTCCAAGGAGCGCACGAGCGCTACGGCGCGACGCTGGTCCTCCAGTTCGCCGGACAGCTCGGCAGATTCGGCCACGCGCGCCAGCACGGACTCGCGCGCCGGCTCGGGCAGCGTGCCGTCGGCGAGCGCTGCCAGCGCTGCGTGGATGTCTTCGGGCTCGCGGCTCATGGGGTGCTCTCACTTCTAAGACGCCGCGCGGGGGGCTCATCTTCCCGCGGGGCAACATGATCGGTGCCCACCGGCACCTCTTCGCGCACATTGCCGTCCTTGGGTGGCGAGGAGGACTCCAGCGCATGCACCACAAAGGCGCGGGCGCGGAACAGCCGCGTGGCGACGGTCGCCTCCTTGGTGTCGAGGACGCGCGCCGCCTCGCGGTGGGAGAGCCCGGCGATGTCGCACGCGATCAGCGCGAGGCGGTAGCGCTCGGGAAGCCCGGCGATCGCCGCGAACACCTCCTGCGCCTGCAGCGCCTCCTCGGGCCGCTCGCCACCACGGGGATCGACCGGCTCGATCTCATCGATCGTGGTCGCGCTGACGCGGGGACGCCGCGTGGCGGTGCGCCGGTCGGTGAGAAAGGTGTTGCGCAGCACGGTCATCAGATAGGCGAGCTCGTCCTGGCCGCGCAACAGCCGCGGACGGGCGAGCACCCGCGCAAACGTCTCTTGAACGAGGTCTTCCGCCTCGTGGGGCGAGCCGCACAGGGCCCACGCGGCGCGGTAGAGCCGATCGAGATGGCGCGGCAGCGACTCCGGATCGAGCGCGGGCATCGCGCTCGACTGTAGCTGAAAGGTTTATCGTTGCCGCGGAGTCTCGTGCAGTGAGAGCGCCGAACGTGCGCCGCAGACACGCCCGACAACAAACTCAGGAGATAAGCGTGCGACACCTATCAATTTTTGCCGCGAGCACCCTCGCGATCGCCGGGCTGGCGATCGCCGGCTGCGGATCAAGCGGCGGCTCCAGTTCGGGCAAAACCGAATCGAGCGGCTATCCCGCGACGAGCGCTTCCACAACGTCCAAAAGCGCAGCGGCCCCCGGGGCGACGGGCACAGGGACCGCGATCACGACCGAGCACACGCCGCTCGGCACGGTCCTCGCGGCGGGGCCCAAGCACCTGACGGTGTACCTGTTCGCCGCCGACACCGGCTCGACCTCGACCTGCTCGGGCGCGTGCGCGCAGGTGTGGCCGCCGGTGACGACGAGCGGCACCCCGAAGGCCGAAGGCGAAGCGGTGGCGGCGGACCTCGGCACGAGCGCCCGCTCGGAAGGGACCAAACAGGTCACCTACAAGGGACACCCGCTGTATTGGTACGTGAGCGACTCCAAGGCGGGCGAAACCACCGGACAGGGCGTGCAGAGCTTCGGCGCCGCGTGGTGGGTGCTGGCGCCGAGTGGCAGCGAGATCACCGGCTCGTAGGCCGGGGGCGCTCCACCAACAGCGCGAGCGTGGGACAGGCCGCGGCGGCGCGGCGCGCGTGGGCGAGCAACGTCGGGTCAAGCGGCGCGCCGTCGAGGATCGGGTAGCCCCACTCGTCCAGGGAGATCCGCTCTGGCAGCAGCTCATGGCACATGCCGTGGGCCTCGCAGGCGATCGGGTTGACACGCAGACGGTGCGAGGTGGGGCTCATGCCGGGACGGGTGTCGATGGGCGGGAAACGCGCGGCCGCGGCAGCTCCGAAGGCCGAGCACACGCCTCGCAGGGGCCGTGGTGGGCGTGGTCGGAGAGCTCGGGGGCGAACACGTCGAGCGCGCTCGAAACGAGGCGCGCGACGCCATCGGGGTGCGAGCAGGCGCCACGGCCGCGGACCAGCCCGGCGAGCGAGTGCAGGCGCCGCCCGACGGCGTCCCGCTCGCCGTGAGCCGGCGCGAGCCGTTCGCCGCGGCGGCCCCCCTCGACACGCCCGTCGCCCCCGCCCGACCGCTCGCCAGAGCCGGTGCCCGCAAGCTGCTCGAAGGCACAGGCGATGGCGTCGAGCCCGAATACGCACGGCCCGCACTGACGGGCGCTCTGTGAGGCCAGCCAGCGGGTGAGCCGCGCGAGTTCGGCGACGGGACAGGCGTCGGTGGAGAGCACGACCACCACGCCGGCGCCAAGCGAGGCGCCGAAGGGGGAGAGGTGGCGATCGGAGAGTGCCACCTCGCGCAGCGACGAGCCGTCGATCCACGTCCCCGAGTAGCCGCCCACGAGCACCGCGCGCGGCTGCGCGGTGAGGCCGTCGGCGGCGTCGAGCAGCGCCGTGAGCGGCGAGCCGTGCTCGATCTCATAGACCCCCGGCGCGGCGACGGATCCGGCGAGCGTGACCAGCGCCGAGCCCGGCTGCTCGGGGGTGCCGAGCTCGCGAAACCACGAGCAGCCGTAACGCGCGATCAGCGCGAGGTGGGCAAGGGTCTCGACGTTGCAAACAAGCGTGGGGCGCCCGCGCACGCCCCGTTCGAAGGGGCGCGGGGGGGTGAAGGTGGGCAGCGCGGGGCCGCCGGAGAGGTGGTTGACGAGCGCCGACTCGTGGCCGGCGACATAGCGGGCAGGGACGGGATGAAGCTGGATCTCGACTCCGTCCACCCGCGCGTCGCGGCCAGAGCCGCGTTCGGCGAGCGCACGGGCGACCGCGTCGAGCGCGGCGGGCGAGGATTCACAGACACCCAGCAGGGCCTCTTGCGCGCCGACCGCGCCCGCGGCCAGCACGGCGCCGTCGATCACGAGATGCGGGAGGGAGCGCAGCAGGGTGCGGTCCTTGACGGACGCGGGCTCGCCCTCGGCACCGTTGACGACCACGATCGGCCGCCCCCGGCCCAGCGGCGCACGCGACGAGGCCCCAGCGACGGCGCGCAGCTTCGCGGCGGTGGGGAACCCCGCCCCGCCCCGCCCCAGCAGCCCGGCACGCTCGACCTCGTCGATCAGGCCGGCGGCGGCGCCGCGGCGGGAGCGCCCGCGGCCCTCGACGGCGGGAAGCTCGCCGTGGAGCGCAAGATGCTCGTGCAGAGGAAGGGCGCCACGCGGGGGAATACCGGCCAGTAGCCGCGGCAGGCCGGGCGCCTCAGGCGCAGTGTCAGCAAGCGCCAGGTGGGGGCTCAGGTGGGCACTCACGGGTTGACCACGATCCGCGAGCGCGAAGCGGAGGGGTGGCCCAGCAGCGCGGAGGGGGTGCCGGAGCGCCGTGCCCATTCCGAACCGAGCGGCCCGGAGGGCAGCCACAGCACGAGGCCCAACGCGAACGCGAAGGCGCCGCCGACGGCAAAGCCGCGCCCGCGCGCGCTCTCGCGCGACCAACCCGGGAGCACCCGCGCGAGCACCGCGCCGAGCACGAGCGCCAGGCAGCAAAGCGAGAGCGCGAGCAGCCACGTGGTTTTGACGTCGGAGCCGGTGCCGAGCGTGTGCAGCAGCGCGATCGGCCAGCAGGCGTAGACGAGCCAGTGCGTCGCGCGCCAGGCCCGCGGGCCGACGCGCCCGCGCAGCAGGGAGGTGAGGATCACCGCGAGCAGCAGGTCGAACGCGACTGCGCCGAGCCCCAGCCAGAAGGGCCGGTAGGAGCCGACGAACGGAACGAACGCCGCGACGAGCGAGATCGAGGTGAACGAGTCGAGCACCGCGGTGAGGATGTGCAGCACGAGGAACAGAAGCGCCAGCAGCGAGACGTTGCGGTGCAGCGCATCGACGACGAACCGCGGCCAGGAGGGCGTGGAGAAGCGCCGCACGTCCGCGACCCCGAGCGCGACCGCGACGCTCAACAGCAGCAGCGCAACGGCGCCGGTCGAGCGGGTGAGGTACCAGTCGAGGCTGGGACCGGACGTGGCGAGTGGGGGCAGCAGGGTGGTCATGGGAGATCATCCGCGCGGCGCATTGACACAACCTCGCGCCCGGGGGTGGGGCCTCCATGCCCCACCACGGAGGCGGGCGTGCGGCCAGGCGACACGGCGGTTGGTCCGCGATCGGACCTCGCCGTCGACCCCAACCCGTCGAGCGGCCAGTCGCCGAGCCGCAGCACCGCGCCGTCGTGCGCGACCAGGCGTGCGGGCAGACCGAGCTCATCAAGCCACGCCGGCGCGCGCTCGCCGCGCACGAGCGCGGCGGTGGCGGCGATGTTGGCGTCGGTGCAGTCGGCGGCGGCGACGCTGACCGTGCGCCAGGGGCCACGCGCGGGAGCGCCCGAGGAGGGGACGATGATGTGGTGCATCGCCTGCCCGCCACGGCGCCAGCGGCGCACGGCGACGCTGGAGGTGGCAAGGCCGCCGTCGGTGATCGCGACCGTCTGCCCCGGCGCGTCGGGGCCGGAGCGGTGGTCGTCGGTGACGTGGATCCGCCAGCCGCCAGCCGGGGCAGGCCCGGCGGTGGCGATGTCGCCGCCGAGGCTGATCAGCACGCCACAGCGCGCGGCGGCCCACACCGCCCGGGCGCCGCGGTCGGCAGCCCAAGCTTTGCCGGTGGCCCCGAGGTCGAGCACGATGCCGCTGGGAATCCGCACAGTGGATCGCCCCGCGTCAAGCTGAACGGTACGGTAGCCGGAGAGCCGCCGGGCGATCAGGGTGGGAGGGGAAGGGTGAGCGCCGCGGGCATCGTCGCACAGGTGCCCGCCAGCGGCAGGCGTCTCGGCGCGCTCGCGCCGGGCCTCGACGGGCGACGTCCCAGCGGCCCACACCTCGCGCGGCTCCGGCCGTTGCTCCAGCAGCGAGAAGTCACGGTCGTAGCCGGAGAGCACCAACGCCGCACCCACCGTCGGATCGACATCTCCGTCGGTCAACTCGGCCGCGCGCAGCGCAACCTGTAGCGCATCCACCAGCAGCGGCGCTACCGGCACCGGCCGGCCCCCGGCGTGCGCGTTGACACGGGTCAGGTCGGAGTCATCGCGGAAGCGGCTGCAGGCGCGGTCGATCGCTTCGAGCTCGCGCGCGAGGATCGCGGCGGCGCGGGGCAGCCACCGGGGCTCGGTGACGCGCAGCACGACGGTGCTGCCGAGCGCCTCCCAGCGCGCCGTCGCCGTCGCAGCGCGTTGGGCGGTCGTGCAGGTCGAGCGCGCGCGTCTCACGATCCACCGGAGGTGACCGGGGGTTCGGTGGTTTCGGCCGGAGCCGAGCTGGACGCCTGTGGCACACTCGATTCCGCGGACGAGCCGGATTCCGAGGAGGAGGAGCCGGATTCGCTGCCAGATGAGCCCGATTGCGAGGACGAGCCGGTGCCGCTGCCAGCGGAGCCCGATTCCGTGGCGGAGGAGCCAGACGCTTCAGAGGAGCCCGATCCCGCGTCGGAGCCGCTGGATCCCTGTTCGCCGGTGGATGGCGAGGATTCCTGCGCGGAAGAGCCTTCCGCGGCGGAGGACGAGCCTTCGCTGGGGCTCGCCTGCGGCGCCTGCGCGGGCGCTTTGAGTGTGGAGGTGCCGGTCGAGGTGCCGGTACCGGTGTGTGTGCCGGTCGCCCCCGTGGCACGGTGGGCCTCACGCGAGGCTGTGGCCCGCGTTGCCTTGAGCGTTTTGCCGGGGAAGGCGCTGGCCGCCACGGCGGTCAGCACGCCGGTGAGCGTCGCGCTGCCGGCGATCAGCCAACGGTTGGCGCGGCCCAGGCGGCGCAGAGCGGCATCGCGGGAACGGGAGGTGTGGTTGGGGTTGATTGACATATCGAGCCGGGGAACCGGGTGCACGGGTGGAAGCTGAGGCTCAGTGTGCTGTGGGAACGCAAGCGGTGGCTAAAGAGGGCGTGAGAGGTTCCATAAGACTTTGACCTCCTCCGCGCAACGCCTGCAAGGCGGCAGCGGCCGCATGCCGGCCCTAACAGGGAGCTCGCTGGATGAGAGAGCTCATACGAAGCTCGCCACGTCAGCCGCGCGCCGGTTGCGGCCCTCGTGGCGCCCTATCCTGGCGGTGATGGCGCGGCCGGCGCAACCCTCAGAGCAGGCGAGCACCACGGCGTCGTCGATCCTGCTGATCGAGGACGAGCCGGGGATCGTCGACTTCGTGCGCCGGGGTATGGAGGCCGAGGGCTTTAGGGTGCAGGCCGAGCACGACGGGCTGGCCGGTGAGGCGCGGGCGTTGCGCGAGGTCTTCGACGCGGTCGTGCTCGACTTGATGCTCCCGGGCAAGGGCGGCATGGAGGTGCTGGGCGCGCTGCGTGCCGCCAAGCCCGCCCTGCCGGTGATCGTGCTGACCGCACGCGGCCAGATCGAGGATCGCGTCGCCGGGCTGGACGCCGGCGCGGTGGACTACCTCGTCAAGCCGTTCTCGCTGGCGGAGCTGCTCGCGCGGGTGCGCGCCCAGCTGCGCAGCGCCGCGCAGGGCTCGACCACGATCCTACGGGTGGCGGACATCGAGGTGGACATGCTCAGCCGCAGGGTCAAGCGCGCGGGGGAGCCGGTGCTGCTGTCCACGACCGAGTTCGAGTTGCTCGTGTACCTGCTGCGCCACCGCGGCAGGGTGCTCACGCGCGAGCAGATCCTGAGCGCGGTGTGGGGCTACCAGCACGACCCCGCCACCAACATCGTGGATGTGTATATCGGCTACCTGCGCCGCAAGCTGCGCGGGGTGGGCGGGGACCAGGCCCCCGCACCGATCCACACCGTGCGCGCGGTCGGTTACCGCTTCGGCCATGCCGGCTGACGAGCGGCGCCGGCTGAGTTTGATGCCGAGGAGCCTGCGCTGGCGCCTGGCGGTGTGGGTGGCGCTCGTGGTGGTCGTCTCCTCCGGGATCACGTTCTTCGCGGTGTACCGGGGTACCGGCACCCAGCTGCGCCGCCAGATCGACAGCGAGATCGCGGGGGACTCCAGTGAGCTCGCCCACGCCCTGCGCGCCTCGGGGGCGCACACGCCCCGCGCTGTGCTGGCCGCGGCACGCGCGTACGTCGCCGGCCAGCCGTTCAACGCCAATTCCACCGTTCTCTATACGCTCGTCCCCGGCGCCGGCACCGCCACCAACACGCCCGAGCTGCTCGGCAGCCACGCGCCCGACGATGGCGAGAGCGCGGCCGTGCAGGAACAGGAGAATCGGGCAGCGGGCCTGCTGCTCGCCGCGCGCAGCGGGTTCTCGACGCTGGTCCTTCCCGACGTCGGCTACCTGCGCCTGCTCAATCGCCAGGTGAGGATCCCCGGCAGTGGCGCGCATGTCACCCAGCGTGTGACCGTCGGCGTGGGGGAGCCGCTGGCGAGCGTCGCACGCGCCCAGCACGGCGTCGCGCGCGCCTTCATCCTCGCCGGCTTCCTGGCGCTCGCCGGAGCGCTGCTCGCCTCGCTGTTGATCGGCAGCCGCTTCTCGCGCCCGCTGCGGCGGATGGCGGCCGTCGCCGCGCAGGTGGATGCCGGCGACCTGCACCCCCGCATCCACGACGTCGAGCGCGACGGCCGCGAGGTGCAGGTGCTGGCGGACGCCTTCAACCACATGCTCGATCGTCTCACCGACGCGTTCGCCGGCCAGCGCGAGTTCGTCGCCGACGCCTCGCACGAGCTGCGCACCCCGCTGACGGTGATCCGCGGGCAGCTGGAGGTGCTGGCCGCCCAGCCCGACCCATCAGGTGAGGAGGTGCGCCGCGTGGAGCGTCTCGCGCAGGCGGAGATCGCGCGCATCACGCGGCTCGTGGACGACCTGTTGCTGCTCGCCAAGGCCGAGCAGACGCAGTTCCTACGCGTCGAGCCGATCGACGTGGAGTCCTTCGTCGAGGAGCTGTGGGACGGAGCCACGCTGCTTGCGCCGCGAAGCTTTGAGCTGGGCGAGGTGTCGCCCGGCACACTGCTCGCGGACCCCGACCGGCTCGCGCAGGCGCTGCGCAACCTGATCGGCAACGCGATCGAGCACACGCGCGCCGGGAATGGGCTTGTGCACTTGAGCGTCGAGCGCGTCGCCGGACGCGGGCACGCCGGCGGCGCGGGAGCGCCTCCGGCAAACGAGCGCCGAGCAGCGCAGGCGGGCGAATCACTGCGGTTCGTCGTCGAGGACGACGGACCCGGGATCCCGCCTGAGCAGCGCGAGCGGGTGTTCGACCGCTTCCACCGCACCGATGCCGCCCGCGACCGCGCCTCGGGGGGCACCGGCCTCGGGCTGGCGATCGTGCGTGCGATCGCCGAGGCCCACGGCGGGTGGGTGAGCGCCTCGGCGAGGGCCTCCGACGGTGCTCGTATCGAGCTGGAGCTGCCGCGCTTCACGCCGGCAAGGACCCGTCAGCCAGTACGGGCAGAGCCGGTCGGTGCACCCGCTCAGCGCAGATAGACCGCGAAGAAATCGCGATCGTCCGGGGTCAGGTACCGTTCGGGCGGGCGTTCCATTTCTTCCAGCAGCTTGAACGGTTGGCGGGCGCCGGGATGGGCGTAGGCGTTGAACGAGGTCCAGTAGGAGTTGATATCGAGCTCCATCGCCCGCACCGCGCCGGCGTGGATCAGGACGTCGGCGAGGCTGCCCACCGTTTGGTAGTTGGCGGCGGCGTAGAGCAGATTGCCGTGGCGGTCGACGCCGATCCCCGAGCGCCATACCTGCACGGCGTTGCCGAGCGTGGCGCCCCATTCCGCGCTGCCGTTGAGGAGCGGGCTGGGCCGCCCGCCGGAGACGATCAGCGGCAGGTTCTGGCGCGCGAAGACCACGTCGGCTGGCACGCTGGCGCCGCCGCGCCAGGAGATCACGTCGTAGCGCCCGTCGGCGTAGCGCACGAACGTCGCCTGGCCGTCGCGCATCGGCGCGTAGGCGTGCCCGTTCAGTGCCCACCCGCCGTTCGCGTCCACCAGCTTGAAGCCGCTGTTGAAGGTCGCCAGCAGCCGGCCGCGCGCGCTGGGGGGCACCTCCATCGGGCCGCGCGAGGGCAGTTCCACCGAGGGCTCCAACCGTCCCGCGTACAGCGAGATCGTGGTGCGGGAGGTGTTGATCCAGGCGACGCCCGCGACCAGGCGCGGATATTCGGAGGGGTCGCTGCGGAAGCTCGTGACCAGCAGCGGCGGGTCGCTGCGGCTCTCCGTCGCCTGCGTCGGGCGCCACACCCCCTCGCCGGGCAGCGGCGGGTAGGCCAGCGGGCGTACGCGCGGTGGACGGTCGATGAGCTTGAGGCTGCCGGCGCCCGTGCCCGCCGCGGCGACGCCGACTTTGGGCAGCGCGTGCAGCGCCGGGCCGCCCTTTTCGGGAGCCTCGAGCGAGTAGTACACCGACTCGACTTTCGTGACCAGGCCGGCGGCCCCGTGGTCGCGCAGCCACTCGACCGAGCGGATCCCGAGGCTCGAGTTGGAGGGTTCGAGCATCGCGCTCAGGTAGGAGGCGAGCACCGGCACGAGCGCGACCAGACAGGCGGCGAGCAGCACCCGCCGCGCACGCGCCGCCGGGCCCTCGGTGGCTGGGCGTCGCGATCGAGAGGGGGGCCGCAAGGGCCCGGAGGGGAGCCCCGCCGATTGGCCGACGGTCGTGCGGCCAGGCGCCGAGAGGTGCGACTGCATCGCCGCGATCGTATGCCGCCGCACCTCTCGCGCCCCTAAAAAGCACTGCAACCTAAGAGCATTTTCACCCGCTGCTGAGCTGCGCCGAAGTTAGATGTACTGCCATAGCGGGCATCGGTCCTACAGCACCAGCAGGCAGCGAGGAGGTCGCCGCGGAGATCGAGGTGGGCCTCGCGCATGGGCCTGGCCGGCGGATAACCCGCCGTGCCGATCCCGGCAGCGTCGACCCAGACGTCGGGGAGCGCGCGGTGGGCCGCACGACACTCGGCACGCTCGTGCGCGCGTGCCGGCCTCGGCAGTGGCTCAAGAACGTGCTCGTCATCGCGGCCCCTGCCGCTGCCGGGATCCTCACTCACCCCGACGTCGCCGGCAAGGTGGTGGTGGCGTTCGTCTGCTTCTGCATGTTCTCCAGCGCCACCTACCTGCTCAACGACGTGCACGACCGCGAGGAGGACCGCCACGATCCGACACGGCGCAACCGGCCGGTCGCCGCTGGCGAGCTCTCCGTGCGCGTCGCGGTCGCGGCAGCGCTCGTGCTGGCACTCGGCGGCCTCGCGCTCGCCGCCGCCGTACACCCAGCGCTGGCGGGCGTCGGCGCAAGCTACCTCGTGCTCACCGCCAGCTATACGCTATGGCTGCGCAGCGTCGCGGTGGCCGACATCGCAGCCGTCGCGGGCGGGTTCGTGCTGCGCGCGCTCGCCGGCGGCGCCGCCACCTCGGTGCCGCTGTCGCGCTGGTTCATGCTTGTCACCTCCTTCGGCGCGCTGTTCGTGGTCACCGGCAAGCGGTACGCGGAGCTGAGGGCTCTCGTCCCAATGGAGAGCGCCGGCGTAAAGAGCGACGCGTGGGCACCGACCGCCGGCGGCCGGGCGCCGGCGGTGCCCGTGTCAAATGGCAGTTCTGTACCGGCCGTGCGCGCGTCGCTCCGCGCTTACTCGGAGCGCTATCTGCGCTTCGTGCTGGGGCTCGCCGCCACCGTCACCACCACCGGGTACTGCCTGTGGGCCTTTCAGCGCGCTCACAGCGCGAAGCTCTCCTGGTATGAGCTGACGGTGATCCCGTTCGTGCTGTGGCTGCTGCGCTACGCGCTGCTGCTCGACGGCGGCGCGGGCCGCACGCCGGAGGAGCTCATGCTGCACGACCGTTTTCTGCTGAGCATGAGCGCCGTCTGGCTGGCGGTGTTCCTCACCGGTGTGTATGTCGCGGGCTGAACTCATCCGCGCGCCGCCTCGCGCCACCGGCTCCCCGCGTGTCGAGGAGGGCGGAGAGCAGCTACTGTGCGGCTGGGGTCGCACAGCGCCCACACGCGCGCTGATGTTGCGCCCTCGCACCGCGGAGGAGGTTGCGCACGTGCTGGCCGCATCCCCCGGAAGCCTCAACGGGGCGATCGCGCGGGGGGCCGCCCGCAGCTACGGTGACGCCGCCCAGAACTGCGGCGGCACGGTGATCGATGCAACCGCGCTGCACGGGCGGATCGCGGTGGACCCACAGGGCTCCTCCGTGCGGGTCGGTGCCGGGGTGACGTTTGCCCAGCTGCTCGTGTGGCTTGCCGCGCAGCGGCTCACGCTTCCCGTCGTGCCCGGCACGCGCCACCTGACGGTCGGGGGGGCAATCGCCAGCGACGTGCACGGCAAGAGCCACCCGCGTGATGGCAGCTTCGCGCGACACGTACAGTCGTTCACGCTTTGCACCCCCGCCGAGGGACCGCTGCTCGTCTCCCCCGAGCGCCACCCCGAGCTGTTTCACGCCACGCTCGGCGGCATGGGTCTGACAGGGGTTGTGGTCGAGGCGACGCTGCGCCTCGCGCCGCTGCGCAACCCCCGCGCCGTGGCGGACATCGACCGCCTCGACACGCTCGAGCTGGCGGTCGCAGCGGTAGCCGGCGAGCACCGCCACCGCCACACGATCGCGTGGGTCGATCTGCTCAGCGAAGGTGCCGCGTTCGGGCACGCGGTGCTGACGCGCTCCGACGAAGGGCCGGCGGCCGCGTTCGATGCCCGTGCACCGTTCTCGACGCGACCGGCACTCACCGTGCCACGCGGCTTCCCGGGTGGGGTGCTGCGTCCCGCGACGGTGCGTGCCTTCAACGCGCTGCACTGGCACACCGCTCCCCGCCGCGCGCGGGGGCGGACGCTCAGCATGAGCGCGCAGCTGTTCCCGCTCGATGCGCTCGGCGAGTGGAGCCGGCTGTACGGGCCGGGGGGGATGGTGCAGTACCAGTTCGCGCTGCCCCGCGGGGAGGAGGAGGCCCTGCTGCGGGTCGTGCACCTGCTGCGCGCGCGCCGTGCACCGATGTACCTGGCGGTGCTCAAGCGCTTCGGCCCGGGCGGGCGGGCATCCGCACAAGGCGGCCCGCTCTCGTTCCCGATCGACGGCCTCACGCTCGCGATCGATCTCCCGGCCGGCGCGCCCGGGCTCCATCGCGCGCTCGACGACGCCGACGAGTTGGTGGCCGGTGCGGGGGGGAGGGTGTACCTCGCCAAGGACTCCCGCCTGCGTCCCGCGATGTTGGGCGCGATGTACCCGCGGCTGGAGCGTTTCCGGGAGCTGCGCGGGCGCATCGATCCCGACGGGGTGCTGCGCTCGGACATGGGACGGCGGTTGGGGCTGTGCGGATGAAGCGCGTGCTGGTGCTCGGCGGCACCTCCGAGATCGCCGGCGCGATCGTGCGCGAGCTTGCCGCCCGCGACCCCTGCGAGGTCGCTCTGGCCGGTCGCGACGCGCAGCGCCTGGGGGAGGTCGCCCAGGAGCTGCGTGGCGCCGGCTGCGCCCGGGTGCAGACGCTCGCGTTGGAGGCAACCACGCCGGACAGCCACCGTGCAGCGCTCGCTCGCGGGATTGAGCTACTGGGGGGAGCATGCGACCTGGTGCTGCTCGCGGTCGGGCAGCTCGGCGAGCGCGGCGGCCTGCCCGACGATCTCCACGGCGCGGTCGAGGTGCTCGAAGTGAACATGCTCGGTTGCGGCTCGCTGCTGCTGGAGAGCGCCCGCGCGCTGCGTGCGCAGGGCCGGGGGACGATCGTCGTGCTCTCCTCGGTCGCCGCCGAGCGCCCGCGCGCGGCCAACGCCGTGCTACTGCGCCTCCAAGGCCGGGCTCGACGCGCTCGCGCAGGGGCTCGCGGACGCGCTCGCGGGCACGGGAGTGCGGGTGCTGGTCGTGCGGCCCGGGTTCGTCACCACGCGAATGACACGCGGCCTGCCGGTCCCACCCCTTTCAACCGACCCCGCGAGCGTCGCCCGCGCCACCGTGCGGGGCCTGCGCCGCGGCGCGCACACCGTGTGGGTCCCCGCCGGGTTGCGCTGGGTGATGGTGCTCCTGCGGCTGCTGCCCCGCCCGCTGTTCCGGAGGCTTCCGCTGTGAGCACACAGCCACGTCGTCGTGCTGCCGCCGCGCGCGCTCGCCGCCGGCGCCTGCGGCTGTTCGACCTGGCGCTCGGCATCGTGCTGGCGCTGGCGGCAATCGTGCTCGCGCCGGGGCTTGCGGTCGTGGCGCTGCTCGCCGCCGGCGGGCTGCTCCTCAGCACAGCCTCATTCATTATCGGCCGAGTCCGTCGACGTCGCCTCGGCAACTGTTGATCCCGCGGCACGCCGCCATCCAACCTCGTACCTTAAGGCGCCACCCCACCGCCGTCTGCGCATGGCGCGGGGCGGGCCTGAAACGCTTCGGCTCCGGCGTGCATGTTGGCCCCCCATCCAAATCCTTAAAAATCTTTTACCCACCGCACCATTCGTCGGTGCGCGTTGTTCGGAACAGCAAGAGGTGCCCCTCGACCCGACCCAGCTCTCCGGCGCCAGCGATCGGCGCACCTTCCTCAAGCAGGGGCTGATAGCCGCCGGCGGGCTCGCACTCGGCTCGGGGCGCTCCGGGCGCGGGCGCACGCGCCCGGAGCGGGCACCGAACATCCTGGTGATCGTCGTCGATCAGCTGCGCACGCCCGTGTGGATGCCGCCCGCCGCGTCGCCCGCGGCGGTGATGCCCAACCTCGCCGCGCTGCGCGCCGGGGCCGTCAGCTTCGAACGCCACTACACCGCCTCCAACGACTGCACCCCCTCGCGCGGGGCGCTTCTGACCGGGCTCTACTCCCACCAGACGGGCTGCCTGATCACCGGCAACAGCCGGCTTGACCCCGGCTTCCCGACGTGGGGGACGCTGCTGCGCGAGCTCGGCTACTCGACCTGGTGGTGGGGCAAGTGGCATCTCAACCCCAACCCGGACGCGACGCTCGAGCCCTACGGCTTCGCCGGCGGCACCTACCCCTCGCCCAACGGCTCCCCGGGGCAGGGCACCGCGGTCGATCCGTCGATCGCCGCCCAGTTCGCCGAATGGCTGCGCCTCGAAGGGGGCGGTGAACCGTGGTGCGCGACGGTGTCGTTCGTCAACCCCCACGACATCGCGTGGTGGCACCGCTTCACCGAACAGATCCCCGCCGAGAGCGCCCCGCCGGCGCTCGCGACGGCGCTGCCCGGCAACTTCGAGACTCCCGAAGCGCTCGAAGCGCAGCGCAAGCCCCTGTTGCAGCGCTCGCTGCAGGACACCGCCGCGCGCTCGTTCGGCGCCGTCCCCTTCACCGGCCCCGAAGCGCTCGGCTGGTGGACGGGGCTGATGAACACCTACCTGATGTTGCAGGGCTTCCTCGACGCGCAGATCGGCACGGTACTCTCAGCGCTCGCCGCCCAGCCCTCCGTGCAGGCCAACACCGTGGTGCTGTTCACCTCCGACCACGGCGAGTACGGCGGCTCCCACGGGATGCGCGGCAAGGGCGCCTCCGCCTACGAGGAGGCGATCAGGGTGCCGCTGTACGTGCGCGACTTCCGCGGGCTTACCTGCGCGGCGCCCGGCGTGGGGCGCACGCAGCTCACCTCCTCGGTGGACGTCGCGCCGCTACTGCTGACGCTCGCCACGGGCTCCTCCGCGTGGCGCCGTCGCGAGCGCTACCGCCACCTCGCCGCCCGGCACAACCTCACCGCGATCTGCGCGCACCCCGCCGCGCCCGGGCGGCCCTGGATCCTGCACGCCACCGACGAGGACGTCACCGAGTTCGCCACCGAACCGTATGCCGCCTCCGCGCCCCGCCATGTGGTCGCACTGCGTACCCAGCGCGGCAAGCTCGCGACCTACGCCAACTGGCGCGAAGGCACGCTCACAGCCGAAGCGGCCGGCCAGGAATTCGAGCTCTACGACTACGCCTCACCCGGAGGGCGGCTGGAGCTACTCAACAGCGCCGGCGCCACGGGCGCCCTGGAAGAGGAACTGTGGGTGACACTCGAAGAACAGGCGCTCCCTGGCGAGCTGCGTGCGCCGCTGCCCGCAGCGCTGCACGCCGCCCAGCGTCGCGGCTTGGCCGACTACGGGTCGGTGGAAGAAGCCGAGAGCTACAAGGCCTACGCCGCCCATCTGCGCGACGCCTCCGAACCGTCGCCCACGCCTGATTGACCTGCCCCGGGTTCAATGCAGACGAAAAGCGGTTCAAAATACGCATCATTTACACCCCATGTTTCCAAACGCCCGGTCTGGGGTAACATTTGGGTTGACGACATCGATGAACGGGTTTTGACATAGGGGAGGGTCCAGTATGCCGCGTACAGCAATACCTCAGAATGAGTGGACGGTCCCCAGCCTGCGTGAACCGCGCTACTCGCAGTCGCTGGAGCGCGGCCTCGCGATTCTCGCCTGCTTCACGCCCGACCGGCCCGTGCTCGGGATCGCCGACATCGCCGACTCGCTCGGCATGAGCCGCTCCACCACCCACCGCTATGTGATCACGCTCGTCGCACTCGGCTACCTCGAGCAGGGCGCCTCCCGCAAGTACCGCCTCGGTCTGCACGTCACCGACCTGGGCATGTCGGCGCTCAACTCGACCTCGCTGTGCGAGCACGCCCAGCCCTATCTCGACGAACTGCGCCGGCGCACCGGCTACACGATCAACGTCGCCGTGCTCGATGGCCCCGAGATCGTCTACGTCGCGCGTGCCCGCTCTCACCGCCGCGGCCAGCAGCGGATCGACCTCGGCCTCGCGCTCGGCTCGCGTCTACCCGCCCACTGCACCGCGATGGGCAAGCTGCTGCTCGCCCACCTCCCCGACGGCGAGCGGCGCGAGTTGCTCGGCGAAATCAAACTGGAGCGCCGCACGCCTTCGACGATCACCAGCAGGCGTCTGCTGGCGATCGAGTTCGAGCGGATCCGCGAGGACGGCATCGCCGTCAACGACCAGGAGCTGACCCCCGGGCTGAACTCGATCGCCGCCCCGATCCGCTCGGACTCGCGCGAGGTCGTCGCCGCCGCCAACATGGCCGCGCACTCCTCGATGATCTCGCTGCAGGACCTGATCGACCACCTCGGCCCGCACCTCGTCGCCACCGCCGATCGCATCTCTGCGCGCCTCGGCTACCGCCGGGATGACGAGCTCGCCGCGGTCGGAGCCGCCTGACCGGGGTCGAGTGGGCGGGGTTGTTGCGGGGAGGGCCGGGGTTGTTGCGGGGAGGGCCGGGGTTGTTGCTCTCTTTGCGAAAGGCGTGCGCTATGGTTATACCGGCTCCTGGGGTTATACCGGCTCCGGGCTTACCCCTAGCGCTTAGGCACCGCTTCGATCGCCTGCGCCGCGGTCGAGACTCCTAACAGCACAGTCGATTCGCCCGGCACGCTCGCGCCGATCCCGCCCGTGGTGCTGGTGACCGCGCCGCTCCACACGTTGCGCAGCTGATAGGCGCTCGCGGTCGGCATTCCCACCGCGGCGGCGCTGGTCGTAATCTCGAGCGTTTTCGAGGAGCGGTTCAGTAGCGCCACGGCGTGCGTGCCGTTGGCAAGCGGCTTGACCCACACCTCGCCCGAGCCGCTGGAGGAGAGTAGGCGTGCCTGCTGGCCGGCGGGATCCTGGTCGATCGCGATCGCTTCCCTGTTGGTGACGGTCGTGTGGGTCGCGCTCGACATCGAGATCAGGTCCTCGCTGACCATCAGCGGCGCCGCCAGCATCGCCCACATGCTGAACTGCGTACGGAACTGCGCCGCCGTCATCCCCTGGTCGGGACCGAGGTAGTCGGGGTCGTTCCAGTGACCCGGCCCGGCCGCTTCCGGCTCGGCGGCGTCGGCGTCGAGGTTGCGCAGCACCGAGCTGAATTCCACGTCGCCCGGCACGCCCACGTCGGTGTCGGTGCGCCAGCTGTTGCCGACGCTCGGCCCGAACGTGTATGAGTTGAAGGCCGAGTTTTCGAGCGTCGGCACTTCGCTTTCGTACTGGCCGGGCTGCAGGTAGTCGCACACCGACAGCAGCATCGGGCGGTTGCTGGAGTTGTGCACGATCGCTTCGTGGAGTTCCGCGTACGCGCTCGCCGGGTTCAGGCCCTGCTGGATGCCCCCGCAGAAGTCGACCTTCACCGCGTCGAAGCCCCACTTCGCGAATGTGTTCACGTCCTGCTGGTAATGGCCGTAGCTGCCCTGCCCCTTGCCGCCGCAGCCGTTGATGCCCGCATCGGTGTACAAGCCGACTTTCAGCCCCGCTTCGTGCAGCGTGCGCGTCAGCCACGCCATCCCGTGCGGCCACTGGGTCGAGCTCACGGTGATTTCCCCCGCCGCGCTGCGGGTCCCCTGCCACCAGCCCACGTCCAACCACAGGTAGTCATACCCGGCCTTGATCAGCCCTCTCGTGCGCATCTGGCTGGCCTGCTCGAGGACCGTCGCCTCGTTGTAGTGCGAGCCGAACGCGAAGTACGTGTCCCAGCCCATGTACGGCGTGGGCGCCAGCACGCCCACCGGCGTCGCCGCGCCGCTGGCTTGTCTGGCGGTGGTGTGGCGGGCGGCCCGCGAGTGGTGCGCGGTCCGGGCGCCGGCACGCTGGGCGATGGGCGCCGCTGCCACCGCCAGGATCGCCGCACCGACGCCGCAGATCTTGGCGAGCGTGCTCATCGTCGATGCCGGGTCGATGCCTTGCGCGAGGATGCCTTGCCCGCACCACCGCCGAGCGTTACCGTGGCGCTGCGCAGCTGAGCGCTGATCGCGCCCACCACGGTGCCGCTCACCGAGAGCTTCGCGGGGAGTTTGTGTTGGCTTGCGAGCAGACGCCTGCCCGTCGTGTTCAGGGCGACTGTGACCGTGCGCCGCTGACCGGCCGGTACGTGCACGGTGACCGCGCCTACCGTCACCGTCTTGTGCGAGGTCCGCCGCGCCGCCGTCGTCCTGGCGAGGCGAGCGCCGCGTCGCGCGGCGACCGCGACCACGCGCCTGCCGCGCAGTGTCTCGAGGACCGTCAAGCGCAGCACGATTGTGCAGCTCCCCGCCGCCTGCGCCGAGCACGTCAGCGACACGCTCACGGTGCGGCCCGCTACGCGCGGGGTCCCAACCTGAGTCTCGGAGATCGCGCCCAGCCCGCCCGCCGGTACGCTCACGAACGCGCTCGTGGCGCTCACGCTGCCACCCGCGTTGGTGGCGGTCACGCGGCACTGCAGATGGTGGCTGACATCGGCGCTCGCCACCACGTAGGTCGAGCCGCTCGCGCCGGGGATCGCCTTGGTGTCGCGCAGCCACGCGTAGCTCAGCGTCGCGCTGCTCGCACCGCTGCCGCTGACGCCCGATTTACACGTCAAGCGCTGCCCGAGGGCGGGGATTCCGCCGATCGAGGGGTGCGGCTGCACCAGTGGTGGGGCGGGCGTTTTGAAGGTGGTGTTCGCGGTGCGTGCTTCGCCGCTGGCGCTCACCGCCGCCAGGCGGTAGTCGTAGGTGACGTTCGGCGCCAGGCCCGTCAAGAAGAAGCCAACCGGCTGCGCCGCGCTGCCGGGGCCGAGCGCCGGGCAGGGCGCGCTCTGGCCGTACGCTTCGCTCGTCCCGTATTCCAGGCGGCAGCTGCTGAGCAGCGCGTCGTTGGTGTCCACCGTGCCCGTGAGCGACGCGGCAGTTTCGGCGACGCTCGCCGATGAAGGGGCTTGGGTAGTGACGATTGGCGCGAGGACGCGGGTGACGAGCACCCGACCGGCCTCGTCGACGGCCGCACACAGCCCTTCTGAGACGCACGAGACCCCCGAGAGCGAGGCCGGCGAGTCGATCGATTCAAACCTCCACGATGGGGCTGCGGCGGTGGGATTGTCGCCTACGTAGGCGCCGCCGTTGCTGGCGCTCATCACGCAGAGCCCCGCCGCGGCGCACGAGGCGCCCGTCGGCGCGCCACCCGTCAGCCCGAGCGGGGTCGCGCTCCAGGTGGCGGTGGATTCACGGGGCAGGCCCGCACCGGGGTTCCCGCTTGCCAGCGCCGCGCCGGTCCCGTCCACGGCCACGCACACACCGGCTGGTGCGGAGGCGCAGGAAACTGCGACCAGGGGCGAGCTGTCGATCTGACGTGCGACCCACGAACCGGCCGGTTCGCTGCTCTCCAGCACGTCGCCCGCTTCGTCCACCGCCACGCACAGGGGACCTGCGACGCACGACACCGCCGTCAACGTGTGCCCGATCGGGTTTTCCCTCCAGCTCGCGCCGCCGCCGGCGCCTTCGCCCGGGTTGGAGCTGACGAACGCGTTGCCGCTCGCGTCGACTGCCACGCAGAGGGAGTTGGAGGCGCAGGAGACTCCAGTGAGCGCGGCACCGGAGATTTTCGCGGTATGCCACGTCGGGCCGCCGCCGACGGGGTTTGTGCTGATCGCCACGCTACCTCCCCCATCGACCGCCACGCAGAGCGAGCTGGAGGGGCAGGAGACCCCCGTGAGCGCCCCCGCGCCCGGAATTGCTGCGGTGTGCCACGTCGATGCGCTGCCGGCGGCTGGGTCGGTGGCGACCAGCGCACGGCCCGACCCATCCACGGCCACACACAGTGATGAGGAGGCGCACGAAACGCCGGTCAGAGCCGTGCCGTCGATTTCGGCCGTGCGCCAACTCATCAGTTCAGGCGCCGCGCCCGCCGGGGCGCTCGCCACACAGCCAAGCGCCATGGCGCACAGCGACGCCGCCGCCACGGCGCGAACAGCCGCAGCCACGCTCACGGAGCGGAAGGCCGCCGATAACTCTCCGGCGACGGACCGACGGGGACGGTCTAAGTGCACGTCCACCCCTAACACCGGTTCTGGCTCGCGGTTGCGCATCGGCCAGGAAGATTGCCAGACCGGGTGGCGACTCCTCTGGCGCAGCTGCTTGTCTGCGAAGGCGCGCTCCACCGAGTTGAGATTTGCCGCACTCGGTGTCTGATCAATACCCAACGGATCGAAATGATTCCATAAACGTGGCGCCGCGTCCCGGTTTGTTGTACCGTCAGCAGCACATGCCACGCAGGCGAACAGTTGGACTATCGGCCGGCGAGGCCGTGCTGGGCCTGGTGATCGAGCAGCCCGACAGCGCCTCGCGGCTTGGCCGGCGGCTGGCCGAGCGCTTCCGCTCCGCTCAATTCACCCGCTCCACCGGCCACAACGCGCTCGCCCGGCTAGCCCGCCAGGGGCTCGTGCAAGTGGTCACCGACGAGCGTTCTCACGGCGATGAGGAGCGCTATGAGGCCACACCTCGGGGGCTGGAGCACTTTCGCGCATGGCTTCACTCCCGCTCGACCGCGGCGCCGGCGCTGCGCGAGGAGCTGCACGCGAAGGTCGCATTCTGCGCGCCGCGAGACCTGCCACGGTTGATCGATGCGATCTGCGCGGAGGAACACGCGTGCGCGAGTATGTTCGCCGCGGCGCAAGGACGTCTCAGCGCCGCCGAGCTCGTCGCGCCGCGGAGCCCCACCGACGCCGAGCGGTTTTCGCTGCTGGTCCACCGAGCGGTGCTGCGCGACGAAGCGGCGATGTGGGGGATGCGCTTCAAGCGCCTCGAGCGACTGCGCGCGCGCCTGGAAGAGATGGGCGCCGAGGTGGGGGACCCCACCATCTCGATCGCGGGCAGCCCTGCCAACGGGGTCGCCCCTGGCGAAAGCCAAGCTCCGGCGCGAGCGGCGCGGGCATGAGCGTACTGCTCTCACTGGAGGGCATCGGCAAGCGCTACCGCCGCGGCGAGCGCTCGCACTGGCTGTTGCGCCGTGCGACGCTCCAGATCCCCGCCGGAGAGGTCGTCGCGGTGGTGGCCATGCGCAGCCAGGGCAAGACCACGCTGCTGCGTATCGCCGCCGGCATGGTGGCACCGGATGAGGGCCGGGTGCTGCTGGACGGATGCGACCTGGACGGTCTCTCCGATCGGGCGCACGCGCGCCTGCTACGCGAGCAGGTCGGGTTGGCCGGACGGCTCGGCCCGGGGTTCGGCGTGCAGATGCTCGACTACATGGCAATGCGCCTGGCGATCGGTGGACGCAGCCGCCGGCGCGAGGTGCGCTCGCACGCATTGGCGGTGCTCGAGCAGGTTGGCGCCGAGCACTGTGCCGAGCGCCACTGGGAGGAGCTCTCCGATTGGGAGCGCGCGCTGGTGGAGCTGGCCCAAGCGATCGCCGGCAGGCCACGACTGCTGCTGATCGACGACGTGCTCGACGGACTCGGGATGCGCGAGACCGACGAGCTGGCGCAGCTCGTGCGGGCGCTCGCCGAAGACCGCGGGATCGGCGTGCTGATGGCGGTTTCCGACGCCGAGGCGGCGCTCTGCTCGCACCGCGTGCTCTCGCTCGCCGACGGACGTCTCACTTCGATGTCGCCCCTGCCGCCCCTACCGGCGGACCTCACCGTGCCGAGCTTCGAGAACGTGATCGACTTTCCGCGCAGCCCCGAACCGAGCCTGCGCGACGCGCACCGCCAATGAGCGGCGTACTGGAGCTGCGCGAGCTCGTCAAGCACTACCAGGTCGGCGACGGCGAGCCGGTGCGCGCAGTGGACGGCGTCTCCAGCACGCTCGCCGCCGGGGAGCTGGTGGCGCTGTACGGGCCTAGCGGCTCGGGCAAGACGACGTTGCTGCTGCTGGTTGCTGCCCTGCTGCGCCCCGACAGCGGGGCGGTGCTGCTCGATGGTCGCGAGGTCTCCGCGCTCAGCGAGAACGACGGTGCCCGCTATCGGCTGCGCGAGGTGGGGATCGTCGGCGCGCCCTCCGACCTGCTGGCAGGGGCACGCGCGATTGAGAACGCCGCCCTGAAGCTGTGGCTGACCCACGCGCGTGACGCCGAGCGGCGGGTCGAACCGCTGCTCGAACGCCTCGGTCTCGGCGCCCGCATGCGCCATCACACCGAGCAGCTCTCAATGGGCGAGCGCCAGCGGGTGCTGCTCGCCCAGGCGCTCTCGACCGAGCCGAAGCTGGTGCTGGCCGACGAGCCGACGGGCAACCTCGACACGCAACGCAGCCGCGAGGTGCTCGAACTGCTCTCCGAGCTCTGCCGCGAGCGCGGTACCGCAGTGCTGCTCGCCACCCACGATCCCCAGGCGGCGGCGTTTGCCGACCGCGTACACGAGCTGCGCGACGGACGCCTGCGGGAGTACTGGCCCGAGCCCCTCCCCGCGCGCGATTACCGAGCAGAGCCCGACCGGGCAACGAACTCTCCACCGGCACCACACCACCCACCCAGCCCACTCGTGTCGCGCTCCACGGAGCTCTGAGCGGTGGCGACGTGGGAGATCCTCTACATCTACCGGGCCCGACTACGCGCGCGACTGGTGCTCGTACAGGAGCTGCTGGCGATCCTCGGGATCGCGGTTGGTGTGGCGCTGCTGTTCGCCTCACAGGTGGCCAGTACCAGCCTCGACGGCTCGATCCGCCAGCTCTCGGGAGGGATCGTCGGTCGCGCCAGCGTGCAGTTGCTCGCGCGCGATCCGCACGGCTTTGAAGAGGCGCTGCTCGGCCGGGTGCAAAAGCTCCCCGGCGTCAGCGGCACCGAGCCGGTAATCGAGGCGCGCGCCACCGTGATCGGCCCCGGTGGACGTCGCACAGTCGAACTGATCGCCAGCGATCCCCGCTACGCCAACCTCGGTGGCTCGCTGCTGCAACACTTCACCGCCGCGCAGTTGGGGACGCTGCGGGTGATCGCCCTGCCCGCTCCGGTCGCACAGGCGATCGGGGTCGACTCGCTGCAGCCGGTCGAACTGCAGCTCGGCGCGCGGCGGCTCACCACGCTGATGGGGGCAAAGCTCGACGCGGGGGACATCGGCGCGCTCGTGCGCAGCCCGGTCGCGATCGCGCCGCTGGCCTACGCGCAGGAAGCGACCGGCCTGCGGGGAAGGATCACCCGCATCCTCGTGCGCGCCGAGCCCGGACGCACGCACGAGGTGCGCGCCGAGCTCACCGCGCTCACGGCGGGCCAGCCGCTCAACGTGGAGCCGGCCGATATCGACGCGCGGCTGTTCGCAGCCGCCGCCGCGCCCGCCAACCAGAGCGAGGAGCTGTTCTCGGCGATCAGCGCGCTGGTCGGCTTCATGTTCGCGTTCAACGCGATGCTGGTCACCGCGCACCTGCGCCGCGGGCTGGTCGAAAGCCTACGCCGCCGTGGGGCGACCCGCACGATGACCGTGCAGGTGCTGCTGTTCGATGCGCTCGTTCTCGGCGTCCTCGGCACGCTGCTCGGCCTGGCGCTCGGCGAGGCGCTCTCAATCCTCGTGTTCCGTGCCGATCCCGGCTACCTCGCGTTCGCATTCGCCGTCGGCGAACAGCGGATCGTCGCCTGGCAGAGCGTCGCGCTGGCGGTCGCGGCTGGTCTGCTGGCTGCCGGCATCGGCGTGCTGGCACCCCTGCGCGACGTCCTCACGCAGCCTCTACGGGCCACATCCACCCCGGCGAATCGAGCCCCGCCCGCCGATCGGCGGTGGGGTGGTCGAGATCGGCGCCCCGAGGTGCTGCGCGCAACGTTGGGCAGCGGCTGCCTGGCGATCACCACGGCGATCCTGCTCGCACGCCCCCAGTCGGCGATCCTCGGCTGCGTCACGCTCGTAGCGGCGTTGCTGTTGCTGTTGCCAATCGCCTTCGATGCGATCCTCGCCTGCTTCGCGGTGCTCCAGCGCCCGCTCTACGCGGCCGCGACTCGCATCGCGCTGGTTGAACTGCGGGCGTCTCACAACCGCATGCGCTCACTGGCGATCGCCGC
>CAVYWG010000009.1:0-47788 GCA_963772075.1 uncultured Solirubrobacterales bacterium
CCACCGTGCAGCGCTCGCTCGCGGGATTGAGCTGCTGGGGGGAGCATGCGACCTGGTGCTGCTCGCGGTCGGGCATGCTCGGCGAGCGCGGCGGCCTGCCCGACGGATCTCGCGCGGCGCGGTCGAGGTGCTCGAGGTGAACGTGCTCGGTTGCCGGCTCGCTGCTGCTGGAGAGCGCCCGCGCGCTGCGTGCGCAGGGGCGGCGGGACGATCGTCGTGCTCTCCTCGGTCGCCGCCGAGCGCCCGCGCGCGGCCAACGCCGTCTACTGCGCCTCCAAGGCCGGGCTCGACGCGCTCGCGCAGGGGCTCGCGGACGCGCTCGCGCCGCACGCGGAGTGCGGGTGCTGGTCGTGCGGCCCGGGTTCGTCACCACGCGAATGACACGCGGCCTGCCGGTCCCACCCCTTTCAACCGACCCCGCGAGCGTCGCCCGCGCCACCGTGCGCGGCCTGCGCCGCGGCGCGCACACCGTGTGGGCGCCTCCGCCTGCGCTGGGTGATGGCGTCTGGCTGCTGCCATGCCCGCTGCTCGGAGGCTCCGCTGTGAGCCCCTGCTGCGCCCGCGGCACGGGCGAGTGGGCGTCCGGGCAGCGGACGGTCGAGGGCTGGAGCGCTGTCGAGCACACCCCACGCCACCGCGTCGTCGCTGCGCTGCCCACCGTCGCCGCGCGCGGAGCTCGCCGCCGGCGCCTGCGGCTGTTCGACCTGGCGCTCGGCATCGTGCTGGCGCTGGCGGCAATCGTGCTCGCGCCGGGGCTTGCGGTCGTGGCGCTGCTCGCCGCCGGTCGGGCTGCTCGCTCAGCACAGCCTCATTCATTATCGGCCGAGTCCGTCGACGTCGCCTCGGCAACTGTTGATCCCGCGGCACGCCGCCATCCAACCTCGTACCTTAAGGCGCCACCCGCACCGCCGTCTGCGCATGGCGCGGGGCGGGCCTGAAGCGCTTCGGCTCCGGCGTGCATGTTGGCCCCCCATCCAAATCCTTAAAAATCTTTTACCCACCGCACCATTCGTCGGTGCGCGTTGTTCGGAACAGCAAGAGGTGCCCCTCGACCCGACCCAGCTCTCCGGCGCCAGCGATCGGCGCACCTTCCTCAAGCAGGGGCTGATCGCCGCCGGCGGGCTCGCGCTCGGCTCGGGGCGCTCCGTGGCGCGGGCGCACGCGCCCGGAGCGGGCACCGAACATCCTGGTGATCGTCGTCGATCAGCTGCGCACGCCCGTGTGGATGCCGCGCCGCCGCGTCGCCCGCGGCGGTGATGCCCAACCTCGCCGCGCTGCGCGCCGGGCGCCGTCAGCTTCGAACGCCACTACACCGCCTCCAACGACTGCACCCCCTCGCGCGGGGCGCTCCTGACCGGGCTCTACTCCCACCAGACGGGCTGCCTGATCACCGGCAACAGCCGGCTTGACCCCGGCTTTCCGACGTGGGGGACGCTGCTGCGCGAGCTCGGCTACTCGACCTGGTGGTGGGGCAAGTGGCATCTCAACCCCAACCCGGACGCGACGCTCGAGCCCTACGGCTTCTCCGGCGGCACCTACCCCTCGCCCAACGGCTCCCCGGGGCAGGGCACCGCGGTCGATCCGTCGATCGCCGCCCAGTTCGCCGAATGGCTGCGCCTCGAAGGGGGCGGTGAACCGTGGTGCGCGACGGTGTCGTTCGTCAACCCCCACGACATCGCGTGGTGGCACCGCTTCACCGAACAGATCCCCGCCGAGAGCGCCCCGCCGGCGCTCGCGACGGCGCTGCCCGGCAACTTCGAGACTCCCGAAGCGCTCGAAGCGCAGCGCAAGCCCCTGTTGCAGCGCTCGCTGCAGGACACCGCCGCGCGCTCGTTCGGCGCCGTCCCCTTCACCGGCCCCGAAGCGCTCGGCTGGTGGACGGGGCTGATGAACACCTACCTGATGTTGCAGGGCTTCCTCGACGCGCAGATCGGCACGGTGCTCTCAGACGCTCGCCGCCAGCCCCTCATCCAACAGGCCAACACCATCCGTGCTACCCAGCCTCCGAGCGCCACGGCCGGTTCCACAGCTCCCACGGGGTGCGCGGCCGAGGCACGCTCCGCCTCAGGAGGCGAAGATCAGGCTGCCGCTGTTCGCGTGCGCGACTTTTCCGCCAGGGGGCCTGCGCGGCCAGCATCGGGCGCGCGCGGCTCGCCTCCCTAAGTCGACGTCGCGCGCCGCTACTGCTGACGCTTCGCCACGGCTACCCTGCGCATGGCGCCGTTCGCGAGCGCTTCCGCCGCCTCGCCGCCCGGCGCGACCTCCGCGTCTGCGCGCTGCCCACCGCGCCCGGGCGAGCCCCCTCGGATGCTCCTGCACGCCCACCAAGCAGCGCGGCCCCGGGGCCCCGCCGCCGGACCCATCCTGCCGCCCCTCCGCGCCCGCCGTGTCATTCACGCTCCGTTCTTACCCCAGCGGCGCGGCGGGACCGCGAGCCTACGCCCAGAGCTGCGGCGCGGAGGCACGCTTCCACGGCCGAAGCGAGCCGCCAGGAGACTCAAGCTCTACGACTACGCCTCGCCCGGAAGGACGGCTCGAGCTACTACGACAGCACAGCGCCACGGGCACCTGGAAGAGGAGCTGTCGGTCACACTGAGAGGACAGGCGCTCCCTAGCGAGCTGCGTGCGCCCGCTCCCCCGCCGCGCTTGCACGCCGGCCGGCGTCGCACGGCTTCCACCGACTACAGTAGATGACGAAGAGAGGCCGGGGGCTACCAGGCCTACGCCGCCAGTCTGCGCGACCGCCTCCGAACCATCGCCCACGCCTGGAATTATCAGCCTACAGGTTCAATGCGGACGAAAAGCGGTTCGAAAAGACGCATCACCACACCCATGCTCCAAACGCGGCCTCGGCTAACAGTTGGGTTGACGACATGGACTGAACGGGTTTCACATAGGGGAGGTCCCGGCGCCCGCGTGCAGCAAGTCCTAGAATGAGTGGACGGTCCCCAGCCTGCGTGGACCGCGCTACTCGCAGTCGCTGGAGCGCGCCCTCGCGATTCTCGCCTCTTCACGCCGACGGCCCGTGCTCCTGGATCGCCAGATCGCCCGACTCGCTCGGCATGAGCCGTCCCCACCCCCCACCGCTATGTGATCACGCTCGTCGCACTGGCTACCTCGAACAGGGCCCCTCCCGCAAGTTCACGCCTCGGTCCCCGCGTCACCGACCTCGGCATGTCGGCGCTGGACGCTTCCTCGCTGTACGAGCACGCCCAGCCCTATCTCGACGAACTCGCCGCGAACACGGTTACACGATAACGTCGCCGTGCTCGATGGCCCTGATCGTCTACGTCGCGCGTGCCCCCTCTCCCCGCCGCGGCCAGCAGCGGATCGACCTCGGCCTCGCGCTCGGCTCGCGCTACCGCCCACTGCACCGCGATGGGCAAGCTGCCGCTCGCCCACCTCCCCGACGGCGAGCGGCGCCAATTGCTCGGCGAAGTCGAACTCGAGCGCCGCACGCCTTCGACGATCAGCGGCAGGCGTCTGCTGGCGGATCCAGCGAGCGGGACCGCGAGGACGACATTGCGTCGACGACGAGAGCTGACCCCCAGGCTCGACTCGATCGCCGCCCGATCCGCTCGGACTCGCGCGAGGTCGCCGCCGCCGCCGACATGGCCGCGCACTCCTCGAGTTCTCGCTCCAGGACCGATCGTCGACCTCGGCCCGCACCTCGTCGCCACCGCGGATCGCATCTCTCGCGCCTCGGCTCCGCCGGATAGGAGCTCGCCGCGTCGGAGCCGCTGACCGGGTCGGAGTGGCGGGGTTGTTGCGGGACGGCCGGGTTGTTGCGGGGAGGGCAGGGTTTGTTGCTCTCTTTGCGAAGGCGTGCGCTATGGTTATACCGGCTCCTGGGTTATACGGCTCGGCTTAGCCCTAGCGCTTACGCACCGCTTCGATCGCCTGCGCCGCGGTCGAGAACTCGGACAGCACAGTCGATTCGCCCGGCACGCTCGCGCCGATGCCGCCGTGGTCCTCGTGACCGCGCCGCTCCCTCGTTGCCAGCTGATCGGCGGGCGCGCCGGGATTCCCACCGCGGCGGCGCTGGGTCGTCATCTCGAGCGTGTCGAGGAGCGGATTCAGTCAGCGCCACGGCGTGCGTGCCGTTGGCAGCGGCTTGACCACACCTCGCCGAGCCGCTGGAGGAAGTAGGCGTGCCTCCTGTCGGGCGGGATCCTGGTCGATCGCGATCGCTTCCCTGTTGGTGACGGTCGTGTGGGTCGCGCTCGACATCGAGATCAGGTCCTCGCTGACCATCAGCGGCGCCGCCAGCATCGCCCACATGCTGAACTGCGTACGGAACTGCGCCGCCGTCATCCCCTGGTCGGACCGAGGTAGTCGGGGTCGTTCCAGTGACCCGGCCCGGCCGCTTCCGCTCGGCGGCGTCGGCGTCGAGGTTGCCAGCACCGAGCTGAATCCACGTCGCCCGGCACGCCCACGTCGGTGTCGGTGCGCCGCTGTTGCCGACACTCGGCCGAACGTGTATGAGTTGAAGGCCAAGTCTTCGAGCGTCGGCACTTCGCTTTCGTACTGGCCGGGCTGCAGGTAGTCGCACACCGACAGCAGCATCGGGCGGTTGATGGAGTTGTGTACGATCGCTTCGTGGAGTTCCGCGTCCGCGCTGGCCAGGTTCAGGCCCTGCTGGATGCCCCCGCAGAGGTCGACCTTCACCGCGTCGAAGCCCACTTCGCGATGTGTTCACGTCCTGCTGGTGATCGCCGTAGCTGCCCTGCCCCTTGCCGCCGCAGCCGTTGATGCCGGCATCGGTGTACAAGCCGACTTTCAGCCCCGCTTCGTGCAGCGTGCGCGTCAGCCACGCCCATCCCGTGCCGGCCACTGGGTCGAGCTCACGGTGATTTCCCCCGCCGCGCTGCGGGTCCCTGCCGCCAGCCCACGTCCAACCACAGGTAGTCATACCCGGCCTTGATCAGCCCTCTCGTGCGCATCTGGCTGGCCTGCTCGAGGACCGTCGCCTCGTTGTAGTGCGAGCCGAACGCGAAGTACATGTCCCAGCCCATGTACGGCGTGGGCGCCAGCACGCCCACCCGCGTCGCCGCGCCGCTGGCTCGTCTGGCGGTGGTGTGGCGGGCGGCCGCGAGTGGTGCGCGGTCCGGCGCCGGCACGCTGGGCGATGGGCGCCGCTGCCACCGCCAGGATCGCCGCACCGACGCCGCAGATCTTGGCGAGCGTGCTCATCGTCGATGCCGGGTCGATGCCTTGCGCGAGAATGCCTTGCCCGCACCACCGCCGAGCGTTACCGTGGCGCTGCCAGCTGAGCGCTGATCGCGCCCACCACGGTGCCGCTCACCGAGCTTCGCGGGAGTTTGTGTTGGCTTGCGAGCAGACGCCTGCCCGTCGTGTTCAGGGCGACTGTGAACGTGCGCCGCTGACCGGCGGTACGTGCACGGTGACCGCGCCTACAGTCACCGTCTTTTGTGCGAGGTCCGCCGCGCCGCCGTCGTCCTGGCGAGGCGAGCGCCGGTCGCGCGGCGACCGCGACGACGCGCCTGCGGCAGTGTCTCAAGGACGGTCAAGCGAGGGCGATCTGGAGCTCCGCCGCCTGCGCCGAGCACGTCAGCGACACGCTCACGGTGCCGCCCGTTACGCGCGGGGTCCCGACCCTAGTCTCAAGATCGCGCCGCCGCCCGCAGGTTCGCTCCGGACGCGCTCGTGGCGCCACGCTGCCACCGCGTGGGTTGCGGTCACGCGGCACTGCAGATCGTGGCTGACATCGGCGCTGGCCACAACGTAGGTGGGCCTGGCGCGGGGATCGCCTGGTGCTCGCGCAGCCACGCGTCGCCAGCGTCGCGCTGCCCGCACCGCTGCCGCTGACGCCCAATCTACACGTCAGCGCTTCCCGAGGGCGGGGATTCCGCCGATCGAGGGGTCGGGGCTGCCAGCGGGTGGGGCGAGCGTTCGAGGTGCTGTTCGCGGCGCGTGCTTCGCCGCTGGCGCTCACCGCCGCCAGGCGTAGTCGTAGGTCACGTTCGGCGCCAGGCCCGTGAAGAAGAAGCCATGCGGCTGCGCCGCGCTGCCGGGGCGAGCGCCGGGCAGGGCGCGCTCTTGCCGTACGCTTCGCTGTCCTATTTCAGGCGGCCGCTGCTGAGCAGCGCGTCGTTGGTGTCCACCGTGCCCGTGAGCGACGCGGAGTCCGGCGACGCTCGCCGATGGAGGGGCTTGGGCAGTGACGATTGCGCGAGGACGCGGTTGACGAACACCCGACGGCCTCGTCCAACGGCCGCACACAGCCCTTCTCGGACGCAGAGACCCCGAGAGCGAGCTCGGCGAGTCGATCCATTCAATCCTCCACGATGGGCTGCGGCGGTGGGACCGTTTGCTGAGTAGGCGCCGCAGTTGCTGGCGCTCATCACGCAGAGCCCTGCCGCGGCGCACGAGGCGCCCGTCGGCGCGCCACCGTCAGGCCGAGCGGGGTCGCGCTCCAGGTCGCGTGGACCCCCGGGCAGGCCGGCACCGGGCCCGCTTGCAGCGCCGCGCCGGTCCCGTCCACGGCCACGCACACGCCCGCTCGCTCGGAGGCGCAGGAGCTGCGACCAGGGGGAGCGTCGATCTGACGTGCGACCACGAAGCGCTCAGTTCGCTGCTCTCCAGCTCGTCGCCGCTTCGTCCACCGCCACGCACGGGGACCTGCGACTCACGACACCCGCGTCAAGTGTGTGTCCGGGTTTCCCTCAAGTCGCGCCGCCGCCGGCGCCTTCGCCGGGTTGGAGCTGGATGAACGCGTCGCCGCTCGCGTCGACGCCCACGCAGAGGGAGTCCGAGGCGCAGGAGACTCCAGTGCGCGCGGCACCGGAGATTTTCGCGGTATGCGTCGGGCGCCGCCGACGGGGTTTGTGCTGATCGCCACGCTACCTCCCCAATCGACCGCCACGCAGAGCGAGCTGGAGGGGCAGGAGACCCCCGTCAGCGCCCCGCGCCCGGAATTGCTGCGGTGTGCCACGTCGATGCGCTGCGCGGCTGGGTCGGTGGCGACCAGCGCACGGCCCGACCCATCCACGGCCACGCACCGGGATGAGGAGGCGCACGAAACGCCGGTCAGAGCCGTGCCGTCGATTTCGGCCATGCGCCAACTCATCAGTTCAGGCGCCGCGCCCGCCGGCGCTCGCCACACAGCGAAGGCCATGGCGCCAGCGACGCCGCCGCCACGCGCGAACAGCCGCAGCCACGCTCACGGAGCGGAAGGCCGTCAATAACTCTCCGGCGACGGACGACGGGAACGGTCGAGTGCACGTCCACCCTTAACACCGGTTCTGGCTCGCGGTTGCGCGTCGGCAGGAAGAATGCCAGACCGGGTGGCGATTCCTCTGGCGCCTGTGCTGCGAGGCGCGCTCCAGCGAATTGAGATTTGCCCGCTCGGTGTCTGATCAATACCCAACGGATCGAATGATTCCATAGACGTGGCGCCGCGTCCCGGTTTTCTGTACCGTCAGCAGCACATGCCACGCAGGCGACAGTTGGACATCGGCCGGCGAGGCCGTGCTGGGCCTGGTGATCGAGCGGCCCGACAGCGCCTGCGGCTTCGGCCGCGGCTGGCGAGCGCTTCCGCTCCGCTCAATCCACCCGCTCCACCGGCCGAACGCGCTCGCCCGGCTAGCCCGCCAGGGGCTCGTGCAGTGGTCACCGACGAGCGTTTCGCGGCGATGAGGAGCGCGATCAGGCCACACCTCGGGGGCTGGAGCACTTCGCGCATGGCTCAGCCGCTCGACCGCGGCGCCGGCGCTGCGCGAGGAGCTGCACGCGAAGGTCGCATTCTGCGCGCCGCGGACCTGCCACGGTTGATCGATGCGATCTCTGCGGAGGAACACGCGTGCGCGAGTATGTTCGCCGCGGCGCAAGGACGTCTCAGCGCCGCCGAGCTGGTCGCGCCGCGGAGCCCCACCGACGCCGAGCGGTTTTCGCTGCTGGTCCACCGAGCGGTGCTGCGCGACGAAGCGGCGATGTGGGGGATGCGCTTCAAGCGCCTCGAGCGACTGCGCGCGCGCCTGGAAGAGATGGGCGCCGAGGTGGGGGACCCCACCATCTCATCGCGGGCAGCCCTGCCAACGGGGTCGCCCTGGCGAAAGCCAGACTCCGGCGCGAGCGGCGCGGGCATGAGCGTACTGCTCTCACTGGAGGGCATCGGCAAGCGCTACCGCCGCGGCGAGCGCTCGCACTGGCTGTTGCGCCGTGCGACGCTCAGATCCCGCCGGAGAGGTCGTCGCGGTGGTGGCCATGCGCAGCCAGGGCAAGACCACGCTGCTGCGTATCGCCGCGGCATGGTGGCACCGGATGAGGGCCGGGTGCTGCTGGACGGATGCGACCTGGACGGTCTCTCCGATCGGGCGCACGCGCGCCTGCTACGCGAGCAGGTCGGGTTGGCCGGACGGCTCGGCCCGGGGTTCGGCGTGCAGATGCTCGACTACATGGCAATGCGCCTGGCGATCGGTGGACGCACCGCCGGCGCGAGGTGCGCTCGCACGCATTGGCGGTGCTCGAGCAGGTTGGCGCCGAGCACTGGCCGAGCGCCACTGGGAGGAGCTCTCCGATCGGGAGCGCGCGCTGGTGGAGCTGGCCCAAGCGATCGCCGGCAGGCCACGACTGCTGCTGATCGACGACGTGCTCGACGGACTCGGGATGCGCGAGACCGACGAGCTGGCGCAGCTCGTGCGGGCGCTCGCCGAAGACCGCGGGATCGGCGTGCTGATGGCGGTTTCCGACGCCGAGGCGGCGCTCTGCTCGCACCGCGTGCTCTCGCTCGCCGACGGACGTCTCACTTCGATGTCGCCCCTGCCGCCCCTACCGGCGGACCTCACCGTGCCGAGCTTCGAGAACGTGATCGACTTTCCGCGCAGCCCCGAACCGAGCCTGCGCGACGCGCACCGCCAATGAGCGGCGTACTGGAGCTGCGCGAGCTCGTCAAGCACTACCAGGTCGGCGACGGCGAGCCGGTGCGCGCAGTGGACGGCGTCTCCAGCACGCTCGCCGCCGGGGAGCTGGTGGCGCTGTACGGGCCTAGCGGCTCGGGCAAGACGACGTTGCTGCTGCTGGTTGCTGCCCTGCTGCGCCCCGACAGCGGGGCGGTGCTGCTCGATGGTCGCGAGGTCTCCGCGCTCAGCGAGAACGACGGTGCCCGCTATCGGCTGCGCGAGGTGGGGATCGTCGGCGCGCCCTCCGACCTGCTGGCAGGGGCACGCGCGATCGAGAACGCCGCCCTGAAGCTGTGGCTGACCGACGCGCGTGACGCCGAGCGGCGGGTCGAACCGCTGCTCGAACGCCTCGGTCTCGGCGCCCGCATGCGCCATCACACCGAGCAGCTCTCAATGGGCGAGCGCCAGCGGGTGCTGCTCGCCCAGGCGCTCTCGACCGAGCCGAAGCTGGTGCTGGCCGACGAGCCGACGGGCAACCTCGACACGCAACGCAGCCGCGAGGTGCTCGAACTGCTCTCCGAGCTCTGCCGCGAGCGCGGTACCGCAGTGCTGCTCGCCACCCACGATCCCCAGGCGGCGGCGTTTGCCGACCGCGTACACGAGCTGCGCGACGGACGCCTGCGGGAGTACTGGCCCGAGCCCTCCCCGCGCGCGATTACCGAGCAGAGCCCGACCGGGCAACGAACTCTCCACCGGCACCACACCACCCACCCAGCCCACTCGTGTCGCGCTCCACGGAGCTCTGAGCGGTGGCGACGTGGGAGATCCTCTACATCTACCGGGCCCGACTACGCGCGCGACTGGTGCTCGTACAGGAGCTGCTGGCGATCCTCGGGATCGCGGTTGGTGTGGCGCTGCTGTTCGCCTCACAGGTGGCCAGTACCAGCCTCGACGGCTCGATCCGCCAGCTCTCGGGAGGGATCGTCGGTCGCGCCAGCGTGCAGTTGCTCGCGCGCGATCCGCACGGCTTTGAAGAGGCGCTGCTCGGCCGGGTGCAAAAGCTCCCCGGCGTCAGCGGCACCGAGCCGGTACTCGAGGCGCGCGCCACCGTGATCGGCCCCGGTGGACGTCGCACAGTCGAACTGATCGCCAGCGATCCCCGCTACGCCAACCTCGGTGGCTCGCTGCTGCAACACTTCACCGCCGCGCAGTTGGGGACGCTGCGGGTGATCGCCCTGCCCGCTCCGGTCGCACAGGCGATCGGGGTCGACTCGCTGCAGCCGGTCGAACTGCAGCTCGGCGCGCGGCGGCTCACCACGCTGATGGGGGCAAAGCTCGACGCGGGGGACATCGGCGCGCTCGTGCGCAGCCCGGTCGCGATCGCGCCGCTGGCCTACGCGCAGGAAGCGACCGGCCTGCGGGGAAGGATCACCCGCATCCTCGTGCGCGCCGAGCCCGGACGCACGCACGAGGTGCGCGCCGAGCTCACCGCGCTCACGGCGGGCCAGCCGCTCAACGTGGAGCCGGCCGATATCGACGCGCGGCTGTTCGCAGCCGCCGCCGCGCCCGCCAACCAGAGCGAGGAGCTGTTCTCGGCGATCAGCGCGCTGGTCGGCTTCATGTTCGCGTTCAACGCGATGCTGGTCACCGCGCACCTGCGCCGCGGGCTGGTCGAAAGCCTACGCCGCCGTGGGGCGACCCGCACGATGACCGTGCAGGTGCTGCTGTTCGATGCGCTCGTTCTCGGCGTCCTCGGCACGCTGCTCGGCCTGGCGCTCGGCGAGGCGCTCTCAATCCTCGTGTTCCGTGCCGATCCCGGCTACCTCGCGTTCGCATTCGCCGTCGGCGAACAGCGGATCGTCGCCTGGCAGAGCGTCGCGCTGGCGGTCGCGGCTGGTCTGCTGGCTGCCGGCATCGGCGTGCTGGCACCCCTGCGCGACGTCCTCACGCAGCCTCTACGGGCCACATCCACCCCGGCGAATCGAGCCCCGCCCGCCGATCGGCGGTGGGGTGGTCGAGATCGGCGCCCCGAGGTGCTGCGCGCAACGTTGGGCAGCGGCTGCCTGGCGATCACCACGGCGATCCTGCTCGCACGCCCCCAGTCGGCGATCCTCGGCTGCGTCACGCTCGTAGCGGCGTTGCTGTTGCTGTTGCCAATCGCCTTCGATGCGATCCTCGCCTGCTTCGCGGTGCTCCAGCGCCCGCTCTACGCGGCCGCGACTCGCATCGCGCTGGTTGAACTGCGGGCGTCTCACAACCGCATGCGCTCACTGGCGATCGCCGCGACCGGAGCGATCGCGGTGTTCGGCAGCGTCGCGATCGAGGGAGCGAGGAGCAACCTGCTGCGCGGCTTGGACGCCTCCGCGGGAGAGATCGACGCCAACGCGGCCGTATGGGTCAGCCCGCAGGGTGCGGCCAACTCGTTCACCACGATTCCCTTCGCAGGTACCGCGGTCGGGACGCTCTCCCGCCTGCCGGGCGTGCGCGCCGTCGGGATCTACCGCGGCGGCTTCCTCGACTGGGGCGATCGCCGGGTGTGGGTGCTCGCACCGCCGCGCACCGCAGCGCACCCGATCCCTGTCGGCCAGCTCGTGAAGGGAGAGCTGGGCTCCGCCGGCGACGCGATCCGCCGCGGCGGCTGGGCGGTGATCTCGCAGGCGCTCGCGACCGCGCACCATCTGCGGATCGGCGAGCGCTTCACGCTGCCCTCGCCACACCCCGTGGTACTTCGCGTTGCGGCCCTCAGCACCAACCTCGCCTGGCCATCCGGAGCAGTCATCCTCAATGCACAGGACTACGCTCGCGCGTGGGATAGTCCCGCTGCGAGCGCCTACCAGGTCCAGGTCCAGCCGGGCGTCTCGCCGGCAGCGGTGCGCGCGGAGATTCAGCATCTGCTGGGGCCTCACACCGCGCTGGTCGCAGAAACAGCCGCTCAGCGGATGCGGGCCAACTACGCCACCACGCGCCAGTCGCTCTCGCGCCTGGCGCAGATCGGCACGCTGGTGCTGATCGCCGCGGTGCTCGCGATGGCGGGCGCGATGGGCTCGATGATCTGGCAGCGGCGGCCGCAGCTGGCCTACATCAAGCGCCAGGGCTACAAACGGGGTGTGCTATGGCGAGCCCTGCTGTGCGAGAGTGCGCTGCTGCTAGGGGCCGGCTGCTCGCTGGGGGCAGCTTTCGGGATCTACGGCCAGCTGCTGCTCAGCCACGCGTTGGCGAGCGTCACCGGCTTTCCGATCGTCTTCTCGATCGGCGGCCTCGCCGCGTTCTGGAGCTTTGCGCTCGTCAGCGCCGCGGCGGTGGCAATTCTCGCGCTTCCGGGTTATCTTGCGGTACGTGTGCGTCCGACAACTGTCAGCACCGCCTAGCCGCTGCCGTTCGATGCGGGGCCACCCAGTGCAGCGCCGTTGAGGGATCCGATCCAACGACCCGCTCGTATCCCCACACGATCGCCCTCTCGCCAGGGCAGCTCGGCTCGCTGGCGGGCGCCACCGCGCGTGAGCTGGTGTGGGGCCTGCGCGCGGTCTCGCACGAGGTGCACGGCTGGCACATGCGGGCCTGGAGCATCCCCGACGAGGCACTGCGCGCCGATGCGCTGCGCTCGCTGCAGAGCAAGCGCGCCAGCACCGACGGCGCGGCCCTCTTCTGGACGCTTCCCGACGGGCGCTGCCCCAACCTGCTGCGCCTGTTGGTCGCCTTCGAGGTGATGGCCGACTTCCTGGACAACGCGAGCGAGCGGGGCGTGCAGGCGGGCCCGGCGAACGGCATCCAGCTGCACGTCGCGCTCAGCGAGGCGCTCGATCCGGGTGCCCCCGTGTCCGCCTACTACCGCCACCACCCCTGGCGTGAGGATGGCGGCTACCTGCGCGCGCTGGTGGCGGCTTGCCGCGAGCGCTGCGCCCGGCTTCCCCACTATGGGAACGTGCGCTCGCGGGCGATCCACGCGGCCACCCTCGCCCGGATGTTGGGCCTCAACCACGAGCCCGATCCGCAGCTGCGCGACTCGGCGCTGCAGGAGTGGGCGCAGCGCGAGGCACGCAGCTGGGGGGAGTTGGCCTGGTTTGAGTCCACCGCGGCCGCCAGCGGCTGGCTGACGGTGCTCGCGCTACTGGCACTCGCCGCCGAGCGAGGGGAACCGGAGGAGGGTCGCGTGCGCGCCACCTGTGCCGCCTACCTGCCGTGGATCTCGCTGGTGGCCACGATGCTCGACAGCTACGCCGACCAGGCCCAGGACGCCGCCGAGGCGCAGCACAGCTACATCGCCCACTACCCGTGCGCCGAGGTGGCCGTGGAGCGTGTCGGCGAGATCGTGCGCGAGGCCGCGCGGCGGGCGCGCGCGCTGCCCGACGGCGCCAGGCACACTGTGATTATCGCGTGCATGGTCGCGATGTACCTCTCCAAGGACAGCTCGCGCACGCCGCAGATGCGCGCGAGCACGCGCAACCTCGCGGCGGCCGGCGGCTCGCTGTCGCAGCTGCTGCTGCCGGTGCTGCGCACCTGGCGGGTGCTGTATGCACAGCGCGACGAGTAGCGCGCTTGCATGTCGTGTTTTGTCTGCGCACTTCTTGTTTTATGAAAACAAGCGGCGTTATCGGCGCGCACCGCTTGCGTAAAGATCATGGCGATGAGGCCACGGGGGTCGGCTATCCGGGAGCGGTCGGCTTGAGCGAGCGGGGCGTCTCGCTCGGGCTGACCGCCGAGCAGGTGGCAGGCGTGATCGCCGCGGCGAGCGCCGCCGGCAACGACAGCGCCACGCTGCTCGCCGGCTTGGCGGCGCCGGGGCAGCTGACCACATCGCCGCTGCTGGAGGACCGCACCGTGTCGCGGTCGCTGCTACTCGGCCTGGTCGTCCTGATCTCGTTTCCCGCCGACGGAACCGACCGGGGCATCAAGGAGGTCGCCGTGGAGCTCGATCTGCCGACCTCGACCACCCACCGCTACGCACATACGCTGCGAGCGCTCGGGCTACTCGAACGGGATCCCCGCACGCATCGCTACCGCCGCTCCGCTTCGCTTGCACCACAACAGAGGGATTGACCGAATGCTCGACGTGACGGGAGCCGGTGCGGCCGCTGCGACCGAGCTCTATGAAGCTTTGACGGCGCCGTCCCGAGGCTCTTCGAGCAGGCGCCGCGCGACCGCCCCGGCGGCGACACTGCCGACCAGCACGAAACCGGCCAACACCAGCCAGCTGAGCAGCGCAAAGGCGATACCGATCGTGCCGAACTGTTTTGCCGAGGCGCCGAGGGAGTGGGGGAGATACACCACCGAGAAGCCCATCAGTGCCGTCATCCCGACTGCCGCCAGCGCCGCGCCCGGGAGTAGCTGCTGCCACGGTAGGCGCCGCCCCAGCAGCACATACGGCGTCGCCAGCCACGCGACGAGCCCCAGTAGTAGCGAGCCCGCGATGTGCCACCAGCCGCCGGCGAGCTCCGCCACCAGCGGCCGCACGCTGATGTAGACGGGGATCAGCGCGATCCACAGCAGATGCCACGGGGTGCCGCGAATGCCGACGGCAGGCAGTTCGTAGGCGAGCTCGTACAGCCGCTGCAGGGCGCGCGCGAGCGACAGCGCCGAGAACAGCACGAGCAGGATGCCGATCACGGTCACGCTGTGGGCGACGGTCGCGGAGGGGGCGAACACTTCGTGCACGCTCTCCGCGGCCGCGCCCGAGAGCGCCAGCTGCTTGACGATCCCGTTGGCGAAGTCGTGCGCGTTGGTCAGCGGCACGACCGCGCTGTAGACGATCAGCAGCGGAAACAGAGAGCTGAACGCCAGCGCCCCGAGCGCGACACCGCGATCGACCGCCTGGATTGCCGCGAGGCGTTCCACCCACGCCACCAGCGGCCCGGCGGGGGCAAGCAGCAGCCGCAACGGTCCCCGTTGGGTGTCGGCCAGCCGCCACGGGATGCGCACGGTCGCCTGCCGTCGATCAAGGTGTGTTGCGGTCGACGCCATCGCCGGCCGCAGCGGGGAGACGCTCGCCTTCGACCAGTGCGACGGCGAAGCCGTCGTGGCCCTTCTCGCCGACCGTCTGGAGCACCGTCGCACTCACCCGGGGCTCGGCGGCGAGCAGATCGTAGAAGCGGCGCACCTCCTGCACGCCCCCCTTGCCGAGTTTCGGGTCGTAGCCGTCGGGGTCGAGGATCACGCCGGCGCGTACGACGTTGTCGCCGATGATCACGCTGCCGGGACGCGCGAGCTTCAACGACCACTCCAGATACCCCGGGTAGTTCACCTTGTCCGCGTCGATGAAGATCATGTCGAACGGCCCGGCACCCTCGGCATGGAGCTCGGGCAGGGTCTGTAGCGCCGCGCCCACGCGCAGCTGCACCATCTCCCTCACGCCCGCCCGTTCCAAGTTCGCCTCCGCGACTTCAGCGTGGTGGGGGTCGAGCTCCAGCGTCACGATGCTCCCGTCCGGCGGTAGCCCGCGCGCCAGCCAGATTGTGCTGTAGGCGCCCAGGGTGCCCAGCTCGAGGATGCGACGGGCGCCCTGGATGCGTACGAGTAGTTCGAGCAGCTTTCCCTGTGCCGGGGTAACCGCGATCGGGGGCAGGCCAGCGGCGCGGCAGTCCGCCAGAGCCGCATCGAGCGCCGCGTCTTCGGGGAGCAGGCGATCGCAGATGTAGCGATCCATCGCGGTCCATAGCTCTTGGGTCATGACGAGCGCTCCTGGTTCGTTGGGGTGGCGTCCTATTATGCATAGGCACGTCCGCACGACTTGATGATGAGATGCTGCCCGCCGGCCAAGGTCCCGGCTTTGGGCTGCTTGGTCCACGGAGCCGGCATCTGATCGAGCTCGAGTTCGGCAACAGGGCGCAGTTCGACGATCCGCGCCGCGAGTGGCGACGGCTGTTCTCCGAGCTGCTTGGCACGTTCATGCTGGTGCTCGTCGCCGCGGGCGGAGGGATCCTCCACGGCGAGGGTCAGATCAGTCTCGCCGCGGCCGTGGTTGCACCGGGGCTGATGGTGATGGCGATCATCCTGTTCATGGGCGCGGTCTCGGGCGCCCACCTGAACCCGGCTGTTTCGCTCGCGTTCGCGCTGCGCGGGGACTTCCCGTGGAAACGCGTCCCCGGCTACATCATCGTCCAGCTCCTCGGCGCCACGCTCGCGTGCCTGTTCCTGTACGCGGTGTTCGGCAACATCCAGCACCTCGGCGCGACCCTGCCCGGCCCGGGCTACGCCAACTGGCAGGCGCTGCTGATGGAGGTCGTGCTCACGGCGACGCTCGTCAGCGTCATCCTCGGGACGGCCTCGGCGGCCCAAAACGTGGGCGCAATCGCCGCGCTGGGCGTCGGCGGGTACATCGCACTCGCGGGGCTCTGGTCGGCGCCGGTCAGCGGCACCTCGATGAACCCGGCGCGCTCGTTCGGCCCGGCCTTGGTGAGCGGCGACTTCTCAAGCTACTGGGTGTACGTGCTCGGGCCGCTCGCCGGCGCGCTGATCGCCGTCGGCTGCGCCTACGTTCTGCGGGGCGCCGGCGGCGACGCGATCTCCTATGCGGCGGGCTCCGGCGCGCTCGACGAGGGCGCTCTGATCGCCAAAGAGCGCCTCGCTCAGAAGATCGACCACGGCGAAGTCGTGCCGCCTGGAATCACCGACCCGTAGGTATCTCGGCTGCGACCCGCTGGTGGCGGTCAGAACGTGGGTCAATCCAGATGCAGGCGAGACCGTCTCACGGTGTCGCGAGGGCCTCAGTCAGGCCCCGACGTAGGCCGCGAGGTGCTCGCCGGTGAGGGTGGAGCGTGCGGCGACGAGCTCGGCGGGTGTGCCCTCGAAGACGATCCGCCCACCGTCGTGGCCGGCGCCGGGGCCGAGGTCGATTAGCCAGTCGGCGTGTGCCATCACCGCCTGGTGGTGCTCGATCACGATTACCGACTTGCCGGAGTCGACGAGTCGGTCGAGCAGGCCGAGCAGCTGCTGCACGTCGGCTAGGTGCAGGCCGGTGGTCGGCTCGTCGAGGATGTAGACGTCGCCTTTCTCGGCCATCTGCGTAGCCAGCTTGAGTCGTTGGCGCTCGCCGCCGGAGAGGGTGGGGAGGGGCTGGCCAAGACTCAGGTAACCGAGCCCGACATCGGCGAGCCGCTCGAGGATCTTGTGCGCCGCCGGCGTGTGAGCCTTGCCGGCGCCGAAGAACCCTTCGGCCTCGGCCACCGCCATCGCGAGCACCTCGCTGATGTCCTTGCCGGCGAACTTGTACTCGAGCACCTCCGCCTGGAAGCGCTTTCCCTCGCACACCTCGCAGGGGGCGGCGACACCGGCCATGATCGCCAGGTCGGTGTAGATCACACCGGCGCCGTTGCAGTTGGGGCAGGCACCCTCGGAGTTGGCACTGAACAGCGCCGGCTTCACGCCGTTCTCCTTCGCGAACGCCTTGCGGATCGGGTCGAGTAGTCCGGTGTACGTCGCCGGATTGCTGCGCCGCGAGCCCTTGATCGCCGCCTGGTCGATCGTGACGACCCCGGGGCGGGGCGAGATCGAGCCGCCGATCAGCGAGCTCTTGCCCGAGCCGGCCACGCCTGTGATCAGTACCAGCACGCCGAGCGGGATGTCGACATCGACGTCTCGCAGGTTGTGGGTGGCGGCGCCGCGGACCTCGAGCGCACCCTCGGGCGTGCGTACCGCCTCCTTGAGGGTGGCGCGGTCGTCGAGGTGGCGGCCGGTGGTCGTGTCGCTTGCCCTCAGCCCCTCAACGGTCCCCTCGAACATCACCTCGCCGCCATCGGTCCCGGCCTTCGGGCCGAGGTCGACGACGTGATCGGCGATCCCGATCGTCTCCGGCTTGTGCTCCACGACAAGCACGGTGTTGCCCTTGTCGCGCAACTGCAACAACAGCTCGTTCATTCGCTCGATGTCGTGCGGGTGCAGCCCGATCGTCGGCTCGTCGAAGACGTAGGTGACGTCGGTAAGCGAGGAGCCGAGCTGGCGAACCATCTTGATGCGTTGGGCCTCACCTCCCGACAGCGTGCCCGACGCGCGGTCGAGCGAGAGGTAGCCCAACCCGATGTCCACGAACGAGTCGAGCGTCGCCCGGAGCGCTGTGAGCAGCGGCGCGACCGAGCGCTCCCGGAGCTCACCGACCCATTCGGCGAGGTCGCTGATCTGCAACGCGCAAGCGTCCGCGATGTTGAGCCCCTTGATCTTCGACGAGCGCGGCTCTGCGCTCAGCCGGGTGCCCTCGCACTCAGGACAGGTGGCGAAGGTGACCGCCCGCTCCACGAACGCGCGTATGTGCGGTTGCAGCGAGTCAACGTCCTTGGAGAGCATCGACTTCTGGATACGTGGGATCAGACCCTCGTAGGTCAGGTTGACACCCGCGACCTTGATCTTGGTTGGCTCCTTGTAGAGCAGGTCGCCCAGTTCCTTGTTGGTGAACTTCTCGATCGGCTTGTCCGGGTCAAAGAAGCCGCAGCCCAGGAAGATCCGCCCGTACCAGCCGTCCATGCTGTAGCCGGGGATCGTGAGCGCACCCTCACGCAACGACCTGCCCTCGTCGTAGAGCTGAGTGAGGTCGATGTCGGACACGGTGCCCCGGCCCTCGCAGCGGGGGCACATGCCGCCGAGAATGCTGAAGCTTCGTTTCTCTTTCGTCGTGCGGCCGGCGCGCTCGAAGGTGACCGCCCCGGCGCCCGAGATCGAGGCGACGTTGAAGGAGAATGCCTGGGGGGAGCCGATATGCGGTTTCCCAAGCCGGCTGAAGAGGATGCGCAGCATCGCGCCCGAGTCGGTGGCGGTGCCGACGGTGGAACGAGCATCGGCACCCATCCGCTCCTGGTCGACGATGATCGCGGTCGTCAACCCATCCAGCACATCGACCTCGGGCCGCGCCAACGTCGGCATGAAGCCCTGCACAAATGCGCTGTAGGTCTCGTTGATCAGCCGCTGCGACTCCGCGGCGATCGTGCCGAACACCAGCGAGCTCTTGCCAGAGCCGGAGACGCCGGTGAACGCCGTCAGCCGGCGCTTCGGGATCTCCACGCTGATGTCCTTGAGGTTGTTCACGCGCGCACCGTGCACGCGGATCAGATCGTGGCTGTCCGCATCGCGCGGCGCAGGTGAGCGCGTCTTCGCCCTGGTGGCCATGCCTATCGCACCTCCACTTGCCAGCCGCAGCCGCTCAGCTGTCCTGAAGCAGCCCGAGAACGTTGCCGTCAGCGTCGGTGAAGGTGGCCACGGTGCGGCCGGGGCCGACCTCGTGCGCGGGCTCCTTCACGGTGGCACCGGCGGCGACCACCTCGGCCAGCTTCGCCTCGATGTCCGGCACCTGCCAGTAGGCCACGGGCGAGCTCATGCCCTGCGGTCCACCGCCCGGGACCAGGCCGATATGCTGGCCCTCGGCCTCGTAGCCTACGTAGTAGGAGGAGTCAGCCTGCGGCGGGATGCCGAGCAGAGCTGTGTACACCGCCTTGGCGCTCGCCAGGTCGGCTACGGGATGCAGCACGATCTTGATTCCCTGCGTGGAAGAGTCGGCCATGGTCGCTCCTGAAGTCGTGGATCACATCGACCCGGTTTGGGTCATCGCGCTCACCCTAGCTGCGGCTCGTGACCGGCGCTTCTCGATTCCTGATCTTCTCTTTGCTATGCCACTCCCCTATGGCACTGATCAAAGCAAGTGGCCCTCTCTGTCGAGAGCTTCGGCGTCTGTTCCCCTCACGACCCTCTGGCCTTTCGGCCTCGGCTCACCAGCATCCGCAGGGCGTACGTCCACGCGCTCACCGCACCACATAGGGTGTCACCCATGCACCCGACCACCAAGAGCTACGGGACCTGCTCATGATCGACCTCTGGAGCGCCGTCAAGGACCTGCCGATCGCGATTGAGTCGTCCTCGTTCGAGGCGCTTGTGCCGAGCGGCCCGACGGGGCCCGAGGACTTCTCCACGACGCAGCTGCGACTACAGGGCCGTGGCGAGGAGGGCGTCGGCGAGCAGGTCGGCATGGGGGATGCCCAGGAGAGCCTGCGCGCGAGCGACTTCCCGCTGACCGGCGAGTGGGCGACGCTCGCCGGCTTCCTCGCCCACGTCGAGGAGATCGACATGTGGCCCGAGCCGCCCGAGTACGAGCTGCAGCGCAACTGGCGGCGCTGGACGTTCGAGTCCGCGGCGCTCGATCTCGCGCTGCGCCAGGCGGCCACGAGCCTGCCCGAGGTCCTCGGCCGTACGCCCCAGCCGGTGACGTTCGTCAACTCGTTCGGGCTCGGCGATCCACCAGACATCGACAAGGTCGCCAACCGGCGGGCGATACATCCGACGGTTGGCTTCAAGCTGGACGTGGCACCGTCGTGGACGCAGGAGATCATGGACCGCATCGCAGCCGTCGAGGGCGTTGCGACGATCGACTTCAAGGGCCAGTACGGCCTCGAGGTCGAGGACGAGGCGGCGCTGCTGGCGATGTACGAACGCACGCTGGCCACGTTCACCGAGGTCGTCTTCGAGGACCCGCACGACCACCCTGCGGTGCTCGAGCTGCTCACGCCGATCGCGGATCGCGTCTCCTACGACGCGCCGATCACGAGCGTCGCGTCGATCGGTGCGACCCCTATCAAGGTGGGAATCGTCAACGTCAAGCCCTGCCGCGTCGGCCATCTGCAGGAGCTCAGCCGCTTGTACGCGCACTGCGAGTCCGCCGCCATCCAGATGTACAACGGCGGCATGGGGGAGCTCGGCGTCGGCCGCGGGCAGGCCCAGCTGCTCGCGTCGCTCTACCATCCCGGGGCGCCCAACGACATTGCGCCGTCGGGCTACAACCTCGAGGATCCACCGCCCGGTCTGCCGCCGAGCCCGCTCGATCCCACGCCGGGCCGCGGCTTTCGCCGCCGGTAACCCGGCCCAAGGCCCTCATAAAATGAGGGTTACGATGGGACGAGGTCGGCGATGGGCGTCAGTCGGATGCAGGTCGGTAGGCGAGAGACCTTCAGTTGTCGTCATCGGCCACCGCCGAGCGGTCATCCTCGGAGGAGACCTCTACTGCTGATGCACCGCGGCGGCGGTGATGTGGTTGATCACTCGGTGGAACTCCTCGGTGGGGGAGAAGTCGACGTACTCGGAGTCCTCGAGCGCCTCCGGGGCATGGCCGGGCGCCCAGTAGAAGGCCTCGCCGGCGGCGAAGTCCTGATGCCCGTCGGCCGTGTGCATGCGCACGCGGCCCTTGATCATGTAGCCCCAATGCGGACAGGGGCAGAGATCATCGGGGAGGCCCGTTGTGGCCGGACGCAGGTCCGCGCCGGCAGGCAAACGGGCGAAGCCGACGGACATGCCGTTCTCGTCGCGGAGACGGAGCTGCACGCCGTCGTCGATGACGATCGGCAGATCCTCGAGCGTGATTGCCTTCATGGTGTGTCCCCCTCGTGTATGGATGCTGTTTCGGTACAGGAGCTCTCGGCGACGTCATTTCCGCGGCGTCCTGCTGTGGCGCGGGCGATCGCGCGCGCGTCGAAACGCATCACGCGAAGCTGGCCGGAGAGATCCAAGCGAACGCCTGAAGCAGCGTCGCCTGACGCCGAAGTTGGGCACTTCGCCGGCCACGAAGTCCTGAGGCTCAATCGCGCCACTCGACCTCGAAGTGACCGATCGGTTCGTCGAAGCCCTTTACGGCGATGGGCCCGCCATCGGAAAACCGGATGCCCTTGCCGCGACAGAGATCATGCACCGCGGACGAAACGACGATGCAATCCGGCTGAGCCCAAGCGCACAATCGCGCGGCCTGCTGCACCGCCGCACCAAAGAGATCGTTTTGCTCGGTGACAGGCTCCCCGGCCGCCACCCCGACGCGCACGTGCAGGTGCCCCTGCGCCGGTTCGTCGCGCTCCTGCAGGGTCCGCTGGATTTGCATCGCCGCGGCGACCGCCTGGGAAGCCAAGGTGAACGCGGCCATGATCCCATCGCCGGTGTGTTTGACCTCGCTGCCGCCGAAGCGTGCCAGGACAGCGCGTACGACTGAATCGTGTACCCGGAGAAGCTGCATCGCAGCACGGTCTCCCAATTGTTGGGTGAGACGAGTGGAGTCGACCATGTCGGTAAAGAGGATGGCCCGGAACGCGCTTTCCGTGTATGGCTCGCCAGGCGGATGCGTAGTGAGCCGGCCGAAGAAGCCACGCACGGCGTCCTGATCAACCTGAATGACGTTCGACGGAAGCAGCCCATGGGCTGCCCGATGGGCTGCCTCAACGGCCTCCTCGTCCGGACCCTCGACCAGGCAAAAGCCACTCCCCGCCCCCTCTTCGAACCAGTAGGTGACGAAGCGCACGCCGAATCCGTCCTGAACCTCGAGGTCGCGCATGTGGGCGGCGGCGAGATCGGCAGCGGTCGCGTCCGCGAGATCGTGGCGGTCGATGTAGAGGGGCATCGTGATCGGGCCTGGCCGGTGTCAGCGCATCGCGCTGTCTTGTACATCCAATTGTTCCATTGGCCGCGCTGATCCCTACGCCTGTGGCTGAATGTTCTGGTTCACCCGGAAGAGGTTTCCCGGGTCGTAGGTGCTCTTGATCTGCGCCAGGCGATCGTAGTTCTCGCGGTAGCTCGCCCGTACCCGCTCCTGGCCCTCGTCCATCATCATGTTCACATAGGCGCCGCCGGCGGAGTAGGGGTGCAGCGCCTCGAAGTAATCCACGCACCAGCGGCGGATGATCTCCGCGTTGGCGGGGTCGTGATCGACGCCGGCAAAGACCGAGCCCCAGACCGCGTCACGGTAGCTCCACGGGGTGTCGGAGGGGCCGACATCGTGGGCGGCTCCGTCGATCGGGTACAAGTGCATGGTTGACTGCCACGTCGGCATCTCAGCACCGAACTTGGCGTGCGCCTCGACGGCGGCGTCGGGAATCTCCTTGACGAAATCGGCACGCCAGTACCACTGATCCCCAGCGGGGTAAACAGGGTCAAAGGCGCTCTGGAACGCGGGGTGGGGCATCGGCTGAGCTCCATGCAACAAAGGCTCCGGCAGTGCGTCCAGCAACGGGGCCATGGCCGCGGCGGCGTCCTCGGGGCCGCCGACGTAGCACCAGACGACTGCGCAGACCTTGCGGAGATGGAGCTCGTCGGGGAAGGGGGGCGCCGGCGGGACCGATAGGAAGGCGAAGAAACCATTCAGCTCGCGCGGGGCGTTCGGTAGGAAGTCTCGGTAGGCCGCCAGTACATCGGCACTCAGCTCGACCGGCCAGAAGGTCGGGCCGGCGACGACGGTTCCCACCTCATGCAGCCTGAACAGAAAGGAGGTGATGACGCCGAAGTTGCCGCCGCCGCCCCGGATCGCCCAGTAAAGATCGGGGTTCTCATCCGCGGCGGCACGAACCGTCTCGCCGCTGGCGAGCACGACCTCTGCCTCGAGCAGGTTGTCGATCGTGAGGCCGCACTTGCGAGTCAGGTGCCCGAGACCGCCACCCAGCGTGAGACCTCCGACGCCGGTTGTCGAGATGATCCCGCTCGGTGTCGCCAGGCCATGCTTGTTCGTCGCAACATCCACTTCGCCCCAGGTGCAACCACCGCCGACCCTTGCCGTGCGAGCGCCGGGATCCACTGTGACTCCCTTCAGACCTGAGAGGTCAAGCACAACGCCGTCGTCGCACGTTCCCAGCCCGGCGCCGTTATGGCCGCCGCCGCGCACGGCCAGCAAAAGCTCGTGGTTGCCAGCGAACGAGACGAGCTTCGCGACGTCGCCGGAGTCAGCGCAAGCTGCGATCAGGGCAGGCCGCCGGTCGATCATCGCGTTGTAGACCTTGCGAGCTTCGTCGTAGCCGGGGTCCTCGGGGGCTGTAAGCCGTCCCTGGAATCCAGGCATCCCGCTGCGGGCCGTCTTTATCAAAGCGTTGGTGGTGCTCATGCGTTCCTCCCTGGCTGGCGTCTCAACTCATCTCGGTCGAACATAGGGCAGTCGTCTCTCTCTGTGATGACCTGATCTGACCCAATTCGGGTGCCGCCGACCTCCATCGATCCCAGGCGGCATGGTCAAGACTGACTAGGGTCTTTGCATGGACGCCGAGATCCTGGACCTTCCGGGCCCGCTTCGCCCGACCTCGACGTCCCCGTTCGTCGGGCGCGCGAGCGAGCTGGAGAAGCTTCGCACCCTGATGCCGCGAGCGGAAGGCGAGAGGCGCCGCGTCGCACTGCTCGCGGGCGAGCCCGGCGCCGGGAAGAGCCGCCTAGCGCGCGAGTTCGCCAGCCAGGCCGCAATCGAAGGGGCGCTTGTTCTCTACGGTGCCTGCGACGCGGTGGTGCGCACGCCCTACGGGCCTTTCGTCGAGGCACTCGAACGCCTAGTGTGCGTAACCGAGGTGGCGGAGCTGCGCGCCGCGCTCGGCGTCGGCGGCGGCGAGCTGACCCGGCTGCTGCCCGATCTGCCCGCCCAGGTCGGTGAGCTGCCGAGGCCGGTTGAGGCCGATCCCGATACCGAGCGCCATCGCCTCCACACGTCGGTTGCCGACCTGCTCGCGAACATCAGCCGCCGAAGACCGATCCTGCTTGTACTGGAGGACGGGCATTGGGCAGACGCAACGACGCTTCTGCTCCTGCGCCACCTGGCGCGCTCCGCGTGGAGCGCCCGCCTGCTGATCCTCGCAACCTTCCGCGACAGCGAGGCTGACGTGCCGGTAGAGCTCTCAGAGACGCTTGCCGACCTGCGCCGCGCCGACGACGTCGTGCGAATGCGTCTGGAAGGGCTCTCCGGGGCGGAGGTCGCTGATCTGGTCAGTCGTGCCGCCGGAAGCGACCCCGACCCCGAGCTACGCGACCTTGCGACCACGATCCACGATCTCACCGGGGGTAACGCCTTTCTCGTCTGCGAGCTCTGGCGCGCCCTGGTTGAGACGGGGATCGTCGAGGTCACCTCCGGACAGGTCAGGGTGACCCGCCCACTGACCGAGCTCGGCACGCCCGAAAGCGTCCGCGAGGTGGTCAGCCAGCGGCTATCGCGCCTGGCCCCGAGGACCACAGACCTGCTCGAGCTCGCTGCCGTGGCCGGGCCAGAGTTCGAGTTGGAGCCGGTTCGCTGCGCCGCTGGTCTTGCCGAGTCGGAGCTGCTCGCCGTTCTCGAAGAGGCGATGGGCAGCGGAATGATCGAGGAGCTCTCCTCGCAGCGACTGGCCTGTCGCTTCACCCACGAGATCGTGCGACGGGCGCTTTATGACCGGCTCTCGCGGTTGCGCCGGGCCGAGCTGCATCTGCGCGTCGGGGAAGCCCTCGAGAGCGCCGGCACGGGCTCGGACCGCGCACTCGCGGACCTCGCGCATCACTTCGGCGCGGCCGCCCCGTTCGGCGGGGCCGAGCGGGCGATCGACTACAACCTGCGTGCGGCGCGTGCGGCGAGGGTGGCCCTGGCCTTTGACGATGCCGCAATGCGGTTGCGCACCGCGATCCAGATCGGGATCCAGGACGAGTCCGAGCGCGCCAACGCCCTGCTCGAGCTCGGCTCGGTCAGCCATCGGGCGGGCAAGGCGACCGATGCGCTGGAGTCCTTCGCATCAGCGGCCGCGATCGCCCGTTCGCTGGACAGCCCCGAGCTGCTCGCCCGAGCGGCGATCGGCTACGAGGACGCCAGCTGGCGGCCCGTGGTAGCGATACGGGATGCGGTCGAGCTGCTCGAAGAGGCGCTCACGGCCGTCGATGACAACAGCGAGGAGCTGCGAATCGGCCTACTGGCGGGACTCGCGCGAGCGCTCGACTACGAGGGGGAACGCGAGCGTGGAGCGCTCGTGCGCGAAAACGCCGTCGCGCTGGCCAGACGACACGACGACCGCGCGGGGCTCGCGAAGGTGCTGGTTCGCTCCTATTGGGCGCGCGGCACGACCCCGCTGGAGGAGATCCTCTCGATGCTAACCGAGGCGAGGGACCTGGCACAGGAATTGGCGGACGCCGAGACCAACGCGGAGGCGATGGCCTGGCGCGTACCGACCTTCGTCGCGCTAGGCGACCTCGAGTCCGCCAGGGCAGAGATCGTTGTCCTGCGCGAGATGGCCGAGCGTACCGCGCAGCCAGTCATGAACCACATTGCCGAGCACTACGGGTCAGCGATCGCTCTCTGTGACGGGAACCTCGCGGACGCAGAGGCGATGGCGGGGCGCTCGCACGATTGGGGGCGGCTCCTGACCGGTCGCGACGCATCGGGCACCCACGGCATCCAGATGTTCGGTGTTCGCCGCGAGCAGGGGCGCCTGGCAGAGCTCGCGTCGGTGGTCAGGATCCTGGCGGGCGAGGCCGACCGGGACGGGCCATGGCGTCCCGGGCTCGTCGCCGTGCTCGTCGAGCTCGGCATGGAGCGCGAAGCGAGGCGAGAACTCTCGAGGCTTGCCGCCGAGGGTATTGACGGCTTCCAAACATCGTTGTGGCTGGGCACGCTCACCTACCTGACCGACGCCTGCGCCGCGCTGGGCGACGAGGCGATGGCGGCCATCATCTACCCCGAGCTGGAGCCGCTCGCGGGGACCACAGTGATGATCGGTCACCTGGTTGCGTGCTACGGAGCCGCCGACCGCTATCTGGGCATGCTCGCCGCGACGCTGGGGGAGGCGGAGCGAGCCGAGGAGCACTTCGAGCGAGCAATGGACCAGAACAGGCGAATGGGAGCGTCGACTTGGTTGGCTCACACGGGTTACGAGTACGGGCGCTTCCTGCTCCGACGGGGGCCAGGGGTGCGCGACCGCGCCGAGGCCCTGCTCGGTGAGGCCGCCGGCCTCGCCAAGCAGATCGGCATGGAAGGACTGCTCGGAAAGATCCGCTTGCTCGGCGTGCCAGCACCAGACGTCGGTCTCCCGGGCGGGCTGTCCCCGCGCGAGGCGCAAATCCTGAAGCTGGTCGCCACCGGGCTCAGTAACCGCAAGATCGGCGAAGAGCTGACGATCAGCGAGCACACCGCGGCCAACCACATCCGGAGCATCCTGCGCAAGACCGACTGCGCGAACCGCACCGAGGCCGCGTCCTACGCCCACCGGCACGGGCTCGCCCCAGGATGAGCGGAAATCCCAGCTACGATTAGCCGATGGCCCTGTACGTGATCGAGCGCAGCTTCGCTGATCAGCTCGACCTCACCGATGATGACGTCGAGCTGATCGAGGAGGTCAACAGCGACGAGGGAGTCCGCTGGCTGTTCTCGTTTCTGAGCGCCGACCGGCGACGCACCTATTGCCTCTACGAGGCGCCCTCGCCCGACGCGATCCTCGCGGCCGCCCGTAAGGCGAACGTCCCGGCCGACGTCGTGGTCGAGGTAAGCGCAGCCACACCGCAGTTCTCGGACCGTCTGCGCGACTGGGCCGATGCCGTCCACTGAGTTTTGCCCGGTCACGGGACCCCGAGCGAGAGGAAAGCGACGAAGTGCGTGCTGCTGATTCGGTAGGGCACGACCACCGAGCAGCGCCTGCGCCGGCTCGCTGGCGTTCTGAAAGAGTGACCCGCCGGTCAGACTGGCGGCGCGCTGGAGGTGGTGCGCGACTCGATCAGCTTGAACTTCGCGCTGGGGTTCTGCTCGCGCGGCAGCTCGGCGACGATCGTGACGTCGAGTCCGGGGTCGGCGACGCCGGCGGCGAGGAGCTCTGAACGCAGTGTCGTCTCGATGCGCCGGCAGGCCTGATCCGGAGGCGCGGCGTCGCGAAGCACGACGAGCACGTGCAGGCCGCCGTCGTCGTGGATGATCTTGTACTGGCGTAGCTCTGGGAGTGCGACCATAGGGCTCTTCAACGTATGCGGGTGCACGGCTACGGTCCTTCCGTCGGTTCCCGTCATGTGCAGGATGTCGTCGCTGCGCCCGTCCAGCGACACCATGCGTGCGAGGGGGCGCCCACACGGGCAGGGCGCGCTCGTGAGCGCGGCCATGTCAGAGACCTCGTAGCGGATCAGCGGCTGGGTGCGCTTGATGAAGCTCGAGATGAGCAGCTTCGCACCGACGACGCCGTCGGGGACGGGGTCGTCGCGTTCGTCGACGACCTCCATCAGACAGAGATCCTCGAAAACGTGCATCCCCAGGTGACGCTTGCAGTCGCCGGCGTAGAAGCCCTCGGTAGCACCGTAAACGTTGAACGGCTCGACGCCCCACGCCGCACGGATGTTGGCGGTCATCTCCTCGGTACGAAGCTCGGCATTGGTGCAGACGATCCGGGGAGCGATGTGCAGCCGGCCCTCGAGTTGCTCGACTGCCAGTAGCGACGCGATCGACGGGTAGGCGACGAGATTCTCGGGGCGGTGCTTGTTGAGCGTTGCGACGAGCTCGCCGAGTGATGTGCGCGCGTCGAGCCGTAGCAGGGCGTACAGGCCCAGGTCGATGCTCACGCCAAAGCGCGTCGACATGTGCAGTGGGCTGCTGGCACCAACAATGGCGACACGCAGCCGGGGGCCAAGTCGCGGGCGCACGCCGGTGAGCTCACTCCAGCGCAGTGACGCGGCAAGGCACTGGCGCCATTCATCGCGGTTATAGACGAAGACGCCCTTGCGTCCAGTCGTGCCACCGGTTGGCATGCAGCGATACGCGCCGAGATAGAGCTCGTCGCCGCGGATCCGCTCGAGATGACTCTCGACCCCTGAGAGCCGCAGCCGCGGGTCGCTCACCCACTCGTCGAATCGCTCCATCAGCATCGTCTTGGTCACGACCGGCAAAGCGCGCACATCGAGGTCGTCGGCGAGCTCGATGCCGGCATACAGCTCGCGGTAGAACGGAGAGGTCGCCGCCGCGTGGCGCGCCGTCTGAACCAAGCAGCGTCGCTGAAGCGCCAGCAGGTCCTTCCGCGGCGTGCCGATCGCCGTGAGCCGCCGGAGGTGACGCCTCGCCCCGGCTAGATCCCCAACGCGGCGCCACACCGATCCGTCGCTCACGAGCGGCTTCCTGGCACAGCGGCACTGCAGATAAGCGGTGCAAGGGCCGCTGTGTGTGCCTCCACAATCTCCAAAATTACCACCGGTCGAGTGTCAGCAGCCAGCCACCCCGCGCAGAATGAGGCGAGTGGACCACGTCGTCGCCGTCGGGTGCATGCGACCCCCACCTGACCGGCACAACCCTCAAGAGCGCGTACCACCCGGCAACCCAAGCGCATTGTCTCCCAACCTCGGTGCGTGAGGCGACGTGGGCCCGGCGCCGAGCAGGTTCTGCTCTGCGAGGAAACCGTCGATCGCGCTTGCTACCTCGTCGGGTCGCTCAAGCATCGCAAGGTGGCCTGCCTGCGGCACCACGACTTCGCGGTCCGGCTGCAGCGCGGCGCAGAGTTGTGCCCCGTCGCGCGCGGGCAAGAAGCCGTTGTCCGCGCCCCAGATCACGCAGACGGGGACCGGGACGCGGTTGTGTTCTACGCCGGCGAAGCTGCCGATGTGCTCGCTGATGCTGAGCAGCACGCGCAGCTGATCAGGATCGCGGCTTGCGTCACGGAGATGGTCGCGCAGCTCGGGGGAGACCCGCTCGGGCTCGACGAGCAGCATCTTGCGAACGCCGGCGGCGGCGATGAGCTTGGGAGTCGGAAGGCGAGCGCTTAGCCAGCCGAGCACCACTGCTGTACGGCGGCTGCGGCGGGCAATCCAGAGCAGTGGCCGCAGATAGCCACGCGCGGCGGTGCGATCGGTGAGGACGTTGACAGCGATCACCGTCTGCGCGCGCTCGGGGCACTGGGCGGCGTACGTCAGGGCAGTGGCCGCGCCCATACAGTTTCCGACGAGGGTAACCTGATCGAGCTCGAGCTCGTCGAGAAGTGCGGCGAGTTGGGCGACGTAGAGGTCGAGGGTGTAGTTGACGTGTGGGCGGGCGGAGCGTCCGAAGCCCAGCATGTCCATCGCGACGACGTCGTGGTCGCGGGCGTAGCGCTCCAGCAGGGGCTCCCAGATGCGGTGTGAGGTGCCGCCGTTGTGAAGAAAGACGATCGGTGAGCCGCTGCCTTCGCGCCGATAGAAGACCTCGTGGCCCTGGTAGGAGAAACTGCGCATGGCGTTCATCCAGCATGTTTCGCAGTTACCGTCGCGGTTCGCAACGGGGGTCGACCCCTGTCTTTGCGGATCAGGACTCTGGGCCCAGCCCGCCGATGGCCTGCGGTAGCGCCTCCCTGGCGCCGCGGCCGGAGATGCCGAGCTTTGCGTATACCTTGCCGAGTGTGCCCTCGACCGTCTTGAGCGTCACGTAGAGCTCTTGGGCGATCTCGCGGTTGCTGCGCCCGCTGGCCGCGAGCGAGGCGACACGTGTCTCGGCCGCTGTCAGCGCATCGGCGCCGGTGCGCACTGGCCGACGTGGCCGCGCTCCCGTCGCGCGTAGCTCTACGAGTCCCAGCGCGGCGGCAGGAGCCGCGCCGCATCGGTGGGCGATCTCGATGCCGTCGGTGAGCGGCTCGCGGGCGGCGATTCGCTCACCTCGGCGCCGCAATGCTGCCCCCAGTGCGATCAGCGATCGCGCGTGCTCCAGCCGGTAGGACGACGGCGCCAGCAGATCTACCGATTCGCGCAGCTGCGCAATCTGTGACGATGGCTCGCCGACGAGCGCCGCGGTGCGCAGCGCCGGGCCGAGGATCCCGGCGGAGTTGAAGCGCCTGGCGTCCTCGAGTAGTTCGGAGGCGATCGCACGGGCGCCGTCCGTGTCTCCCCGGCGATGGGCGACCGTCACGGCGACGGGCCGCCAGAAGTCTCCAATGCCAAGAATCGGCGCGTGTTTCGCTCGGCGGCGCAGCTGGTCGAGGTCGCTGCTCGCCTCATCGAGTCGGCCTTGCTCGATGTGGAGCTTTGCTCGCGCGTGATAGAGGCTGACGCTACCGCGCGCGTCCTCGGCCCAATGAACGGGCGCCGTCGCAGCCAGCGCCTCCTCAATGGCACCGATGTCGCCGGTGTCCACGAGTGCCAATGCCTTGAACCCGTGGCACCATGCCTCGTGAGCGCCGGAATCGCTGACGGCCAAGCCGGCCTGCGCGCGTGAGACAGCGCTCGCCAAGTCGCCGCGGCACCACGCGGCAAACGCGAGCGTGGCCTCCATCACCATGATCTCGCGCCGGTGCCCTTCGCGGCGAGCTGCAGGCAGCTCGCTTTCGGTGACAGCCTGAGCAAGGTCGGGTCTGTCGGCGGCGATCAGCACCCACGTCGCCATCGTCCATACCTCGGCGCTGAACCCGTCGCTGCGAAAGCCTCCCGCCCGCAGCGCCCGCTCGGCGAGCGACGCCGCCTGCGGGGCCGATCCGCCGCCGAGCAAAGCACCGACGGCCATCACGCTGAGAACCGCTTGCGCGGCCGGGCCGTCCGGCACACGCCCCTCGTAGTGCGCAAGCCGCTGCAACCCGCGCTCGCGCGCGCCTGGCGTGAGGAAGGCGTGCACGATCAGCTCCGCGTCGATCCGCTGCTCGAGCTCGACGTCAGCGCCGTCCAATGCCTGAAGGCCGGCCTCGAGGGCGCTCAGCGCCTCCCCGGAGCGCTGCAGGAGCGAGAGCGTCTGGGCCTTGGCGATCGCGATTTCCGCTGTGTCTGTTGGACTACGTGCGTTTCTGAGCGCCTGGTCGTAATGGTCCAGTGCCACGTCTGGTTCTCCGGCCGCGTCCTCGGCGCGAGCCAGGGCGCGCAACAGCGCGACCCGTTCCTCTGGTGGGGGACCCTCGGCGAGAGCCCGGCGCAGCTGCTCGGCGGCTGCGTCCGGTGCGCCGCGTCCGAGCACGGCGTGAGCGGAATCTCTGAGCGCTACGACGGCCCACAGTTCCCCGGCGGGTTGGCATCTCATCAGGTGTGCGGCGACGTCGCGGGCGTCTGCGCCTTCGCGATCGAACAGCATCGCTGCTTCGCGATGCCAGGTGTCGAGCCTGGGGGATGGGAGTCGTGCGTGGACTGCTGCGCTGATGATCGGGTGCGCGAATCGCAGTGGCAGGCCGGTTTGCAGCACGCCTTTCGTGGTGAGTGCATCGATGATCTCCACGACCCGGGCCGTGGCCAGGTCCGAGAGTCGGCTGATAGGCCCAGGTTCGGCTCGGCTCGCGAGGATCGAAATCAGACCGACGACGGAATCCGCGCCGGCACCGAGCGCTTCGATGCGCCGCCACACGTGTGCCGCCAAGCCGCGCGCGTCGACGTAATCGAGTTCCTCGATCGCTGCGTCGTCGGGGCGGACGCCGCGCTCGCGCGTCTCGCGCAGCAGCTCGGCGAGATACAGCGGGTAGCCGCCGGTCTGCTTCCTGCAGGCCTGTGCGAACTGTGCCGAAGGCGGCTCGCCGAGGATCCGGCGCACCATCTCCCGGACGCCGCCCACACTGAGCGGTAGCGGCTCGATTCGCTGCGAGGCTAGCTCGCTGAGGTCATCGGTTGCGGCTCGCGGCGGCTCGCCGGTGCGGATCGTGAGCAAGACAACGACGCGCAAACCATCCAGCCGTCGACACAGGTGACAAAGGTGGCGTAGCGACGGCTCGTCGGCCCACTGCGCATCGTCAACGGCCAGCAGCAGCGGTTGTTGCGTGGTCATGTCGTCCACCAGCCAGTAGAGACCGTCCAGCACCTGGTAGGACACGTCGGTGACGTTGTTGAGCCCAGTGGCGCGCCCAAGAATGGGGGCGATCATCTCGCTGGGGTGGGCTTCATCGCTCGCTGCCCCTCGGTAGATCTGGCGTACGATCCCGTAGGGAAAGCCGACCTCGAGTTCTGTCGCCGAGGCGCCCCGAGTAGCGAACCCGCGCGCCGCAGCAAGCCGCTCGGCCGTATGCCACAGCGCGGTCTTGCCGATGCCGGCGGGGCCGGCGACAACCACGAGGTTGCCGGACCCGGTCTGTGCAGCCGTCAGTGCCTCATCGAGCTGGGAAATGGCTTCGGAGCGCTCAACCAGATCTGCCGACACGACAGCAATGTAGTTCGCGCCCTCACGTAACACTCAAATGCTGGTGCGTGCGCGCTAGCCCATCCACGCGAAGATCACCCCGGCCCTTGGGGTTGGCCCGGGTTGCGGTGGTTAGTCTCCAGCGGAACGATGCGGCTGCCACCGATCATGTTCGCGTTTCGCTGCGCGCTAGTTCGCGATGTTCCAGCGCACCGTTACACGGCGGTGCATCGGGCATGACGGTACTGACGCGCCCAGGGGCCCTGCAGCGGGACGACGAGCCCACGATTGCCTATGACGTCGCGGGCCACGGCCCTCTGGTCGTGTTCGTGCATGGCCTCACTTCCTACCGGCAGACCTGGGATCCAGTCACCACGCTGCTTGCTGAGGCGTTCACGTGCGTGCGGTTGGATCTACGCGGTCACGGGGCTTCCTCGCACGCCGCGGATTATTCGATGGTGTCGCTGGTCGGTGACGTACGGGCCCTCGTCGAGGAGGTGGCACTCGGGAAGCCCGCGATCGTCGGTCACTCCCTGGGTGCGACCATCGCCGCCATATACGCCGCGGCGCACGGCGCGCGGGCCGTCGTCTGCGTCGACCAGTCGCTGCGGTTTGGCGACTTCGCCGGGCTCGTGCAGGCGCATGCCGAGGACTTGCGCAGCCAGCGCACGATGGAGGCCGTGCTGTCGATCGACCGCGCCCTCGAGCTCGAGCCCTACACGGGGGTCGAGAGCATCGAGCGCAGGGTGCTTGGGTTTCCGCGCGAGGTCGTCCTCGGTATCTGGGAGGAGCTGCTGAGCACCGCGCCAGAGCAACTGACCGCGACGGCCGAGGCGATCCTGCCCCGAATTGCAGCACCAGTCCTAGCGCTGCACGGCTCGCCAATACCACCGGACTACGCGGCCTGGCTTACCGCCCTCGTGCGCGGCGCGCGCGTCGAGATCTGGGACGGGATCGGCCACATGCTTCACCTCGTCGACCCGGAACGATTTGTGGCACGCGTGGGGCCGCTACTCGCGGACCCACCCGAGCTCTGAAATGCTCCCTCGCGCTGGCGCATGCTCGGGCCTAGCCGGCGGCGTGTTGCGGCGTCCCGCCGATCTGAGACTGCCCAGTCCCATTCATGTGAGACCGCGACGTCCCATCTATATGAGACCGACGCGACGACCTCAACGGCACGGACCGCGAGAGGGCCCGTGAGGATGCTCGCTGCGTTTGCGCTCGGCGGCGGCCGTCTTACGCGAGCGATTCGAGCGCGAGGCCGGGTACGGCCTTGAAGGAGCGGTCTCACACCCGGCGCGCCAGACGACTGTCTCAGCGGCTGGCGGGAAGTCCGGCCGAGCTAGTGCCGGATCGGCTGACTGATCGAGCCGTCGGCGCTTGGTCGCCCGTCGTCGTGAGGCATCAGGATCTCGGATGCCTCGGCTGGCGTCACGCCGGGGTAGAGCGCCCTCACGAGAAGGATCGCGCAAACGCAGCCGACGAGCTGCGCCACGATGTAACCGGGCACAGACGCGGGCGCGATGCCGGCGAAGGTGTTGGAGAACATGCGCCCGATGCTGATCGCGGGGTTGGCGAAGCTGGCGGAGCTGGTGAAGAAGTAGGCGGCGCCGATGTAGGCGCCGACGGCGGCGGGGATGGTGCTCGCGCGTTTGCTGCGTGCAAGCGAGAAGATCACGAGAAGCAGGCCGGCGGTCGCGATCACCTCACTGAAGAGGTGTGCGGGGGAGGCGCGGTGGTGTGTGGAGATGCTGATGGCGGCTAGGGCGAACATGCCGTTTGCGGTGACGGCGCCGAGCGCGCAGCCGGCTATCTGCGCTGGGATGTAGGCGAGCGCGTCGCGCCAGCTGATGCCGCCGAAGCTCGCGTCAGCGAGCGAGACGACCGGGTTGAAGTGCCCGCCGGAGACCGGGCCGAACATGAGGATGATCGTGAATAGCCCCGCTGCTGTGGCGGCGGCATTCTCGAACAGCTGTAGGCCCACGTCGTTCGGCGAGAGGGTCTGTGCCGCGATCCCTGAGCCGATCACCAGCGCGGCGAGGAACGCCGAGCCGAGCAGCTCGGCGAGCAGGCGGAGGGAGAGCGGCGGCGTCGCGGTCATCCCGCGACCAGGAGCTTGTCGGCGAACTCGCCGGGTAGCCCGACCTCGCGGACCTCGGCGGCGACCGCGTCGGCGTCGTACTCCACGCGCTCGATCGTCACCTCGACTCCGCTCTCGGCGGCCCGGAGGATGGCGAAGGCGCCGCGCGGATCGCCGTCCTTGGGCTTGCCGATCGAGCCGCAGTTGACGAACAGCACGCCGCCGTACTCGTGCACCCACGGCTTGTGGGTGTGACCGAACACCAGCACCGGATCGCTCTCGGCGGCCGCGAGCCGTTCGTACAGCCTGGCGGGCTTGTCCTCGAACAGGTACTCGTTCACCTTCCGAGGGGAGCCGTGGACCAGGTGCACGTCGACGTTGCCGACGGGGAAGTGCAGATCGAAAGGCAGGCCGCGCATGAAGCCCTTGGAGCTCTGACTCGTGTGCGCCAGAGTCCAGTCGACCGATAGCTGGCCGAGCTCGCGATCGTGGGCGGTGACGTACGCGCAGCCGCAGTCCTCGAGGTCGCGGGCGATCGCGTAGTCGTAGTTACCGTAGATCGTTGGGATCTCGCGTTCGGCGATCAGCGCGCACACCGCGTTGGGGTGCGGGCCATAGCCGACGAGATCGCCACCGCAGAACACGCTCTCGATGCCGAGCTCCTCGATCCGCGCGAGAGCAGCTTGCAGCGCCGGCAGGTTGCCGTGTATGTCGGTGATGACGGCTGCGGTGTCGGGTTGATCGCTCACGAGCTCTGTGACGTAGCGATCAGGTCGCAGGTGCCCCGTCGTAGGCACTCGCGGGTCTGGCGGTGCGCGAGGGTCATAATCTGCGAGCGCACACGCGCCCCGTCGAAGGTGGCGAGGACGGCATCTGCGCACGTCATCGGGGCCGTAGCGCTCAAAGAACGCTTGGGCATCTGTGAGCGCCCCGCATTGTGGTTGCAGACGAACAGCACGTAGCGAACCGCCTGGTCGCCTCCGCGCTCTTCGGTGGGAACGTCGCTTATGGTCACGGCGCGGATCGTATTACATCGACTGATGTGAGTGTTATTGATATAAGTAGATTGATGCCCGTCGATCTGGAGTTGTCCCCCAAGCAGAAGCGCGCGAACGGTGCCCCGTGTTGTGAGCCCGTCGTCTACCCCGACATCCAGCGCGAAGAAGCCCTACGCATGGGCGAGGTCGCCAAGGCCCTCGGCGACCCCATCCGGCTGCAGCTCGTAGACGTGCTGCGCAAGCACGCCGGCAAGGTTTGCGTCTGCGAGCTGGTGCCTCTGTTCGATATCTCACAGCCCACGCTCTCCCACCACCTGAAGAAGCTCCGCGCCGCCGGGATCGTCGACTCCGAGCGCAAGGGACTCTGGGCCTACTACTACGTCATCCCAGAGGCACTCAAGGAGCTGTCCGCATGGCTGAGCTAGAGACCGATTGCTGCGCCCCCGCCGCGCAGGCGAGCTGCTGAGAGCCTGAGCAGCAGGCCGAGTGCTGCGGCCACCACCACGGCGCCGGGTGCGGGTGCGCCGCCGGCGCCGATCCGCCCGTGAGCCAAGACGCGCTGCGGGAGAGGGTCCGCGAGAAATACGCTGCCGCCGCTCGTGCGGCCGCCGCCGGGAACGCGGGATGCCGCAGCCCCGCCGATGAGGTGGGGACTTTCGGCGCCTCCTTGTATGGGGACGAGGCTGACGCTGGGGTCCCCGACGCGGCCGTTGTCGCTTCGCTTGGATGTGGCGTTCCGACCGCCGTCGCCGATCTGCATGAGGGGGAGATCGTGCTCGATCTCGGCTCGGGCGCCGGTGCCGACGTCCTGATCAGCGCCAGGCGGGTCGGCCCAAGGGGTCGCGCGATCGGGATCTGCGGCGTCTCACCGATCTGAGACAGCCGAGTCTCATCCATCTGAGACCGTGGCCGTCTCATTCATGTGAGACCGACGCTACGACCGACGCCGTCCTCGTCCGCCTCCGAGTCGACAGCGATGCCTGTATTTCGACTGCATTGCTGCTAAAATGTCTGCAATGAGTGTTGCGATCACTGTCCGCGGCGTGCCCGACGAGGTACGAGACGAGCTTGCGGCACGCGCCGCTAGGGCCGGAAAGTCGTTGCAGGAATACCTCCGCGGAATGCTGCTCGAGGCTGCCGCACGTCCGTCAGTGGGGGATGTCATCGCTCGCGCCCGTGCTCGCGTGGATGCGACCGAGGTGAGCATCGACGCCGAGACGATCCTTGCCGCGCGCGAAGCTGATCGGCGGTGAGCGCACGCATCGTTTGCGATGCCTCGGCGCTCGTTGCGCTGCTCCTGGACAATGGCTCGGACGGCCAGTGGGTTACTGAAACGATCGCCGGGTTCGACCTCGCCGCTCCGAGTCTCGTCGAGTTCGAGTCGGCGAACATCATCCGTCGCCACGAGCTCGCAGGGATCGTCAGCGCCGACCAGGCATCGCAGGCTCACGCCGACCTGCTCGATCTCGCGATCGAACCATGGCCGTATGAGCTCCTGGCTGCCAGAGCATGGGAGCTGCGCCACAACCTATCCAGCTACGACGCGAGCTATGTAGCGCTGGCCGAGCTGATCGATGCGATGCTCGTGACGCTTGACGAGCGCATCGGCGGTGCGCCCGGGCTGCGGTGCACCATCACGACCCCACCGGCATCCGGCTCGTAGTCCGTCAAAGGGGTCCACTCCATTACCTTGAGCGTCCTCGCTTGCGGCTTCGGCCCGCCGCCATGGCATGATCTTGCGCTCGCCATGAAGAGCTTCAAGAGCTGGGACGACATCGAGATCGCCTACCAAGAGTGGGGGGAGGGGACACGCCTGCCCCCGGTCGTGCTCCACCATGGCTTCGTCGCCGACGCCAACGCCAACTGGGTTGCCACCGGTGTGCTCGACGCGCTGCTGGCGGCCGGGCGCAGAGTGATCGCCCCTGACGCCAGAGGTCACGGCTCATCGGAGAAGCCCCACGACCCTGCCCGCTACGGCGAGCAGCGCATGGCGCGCGACCTCACGACCCTGCTCGAGACCTGCGGCGAGTCGCAGATCGACCTCGTCGGCTACTCGATGGGGGCGGTTGTCTCGCTGATCTTTGCGAGCGAGGATCAGCGGGTGCGACGGCTGGTCGTGGGCGGTGTCGGCTCGGGCGTGATCGAGTGTGGAGGCGTCGATCGGCGCGCGGTTCCCAATGACGCGATCATCCACGCGCTGAGCGTCGAGGATCCCGCAACGATCCAGATGCCGCAGGCGGTGGCCTTCCGCACGCTGGCGGACACTCTGGGGGCTGACCGCAAAGCGCTGGTTGCGCAGGCCACGTCGATCTACAGGGGCGAGATCGCGCTGGATCGTATCTCTGCGCCGACACTCATCCTCGCCGGCGATGCCGACCCGCTCGCGATCAGGCCCGCGGTTCTCAGCGAGGCGATCCCGGGCGCAACGCTGCGGATCCTCTCGGGAGATCACATCGGGGCGATCGCGGATCCCCGCTTCATACAGGCGATCGTCGAGTTCCTCGCCTGAGGGTCAGATCGTGAGCTTCGGCGAGGTCCTCGCCATTGCCCTGGCGGGGCTTGCGGCGGGCACAATCAACACGGTGGTGGGCAGCGGAACGCTGATCACCTTTCCGGTGCTGCTGGCCTTCGGCTATGCCCCGGTGACGGCCAACGTCTCGAACACGATCGGCCTCGTCCCGGGGTCGCTCTCGGGGGCGATCGGCTACCGGCGCGAGCTGGCCGGCCAGCGCGTGCGCGCGGTGCGGTTGGGCGCGGCCTCTGTGCTGGGCGGCATCACCGGGGCCGTGCTGCTGCTGGTGCTGCCAGCCTCGGCATTCGAGACGATCGTGCCCCTCTTCATCGCGCTCGCTTTGGTTCTCGTCGTCCTGCAGCCGCACCTGAGCCGGCTGCTCGCCAGGCACGCCGCTGACCCAGAGCGCCGCCGAGGCGGCATCCTCACCACGCTCGCGCTCTACGCGACCGGTGTCTACGGTGGTTATTTCGGCGCCGCCCAGGGGATTCTGCTGCTGGCGATCCTCGGACTGGCACTTGCGCAGGACCTGCACCGCACCAACGCGCTGAAGAACGTCCTCGCTGGCCTGGTCAACGGCGTGGCTGGCGTGGTCTTCATCGTGGTCGCGCACGTCGAGTGGGGACCGGCCGCGATCATCGCCTGCGGCTCGGTCCTCGGCGCTCAGCTGGGGGCGCGCTACGGGCGGCGGCTGCCACCCACGGTGCTGCGGGGGTTGATCGTGGCAGTCGGCGTCACCGCGATCGTGCGCCTGCTAGTCACCTAACAGCGCGAGTCATGGTGCCGCGGCCCTGCGGTATCCCGCCGATCTGAGACAACCGAGTCTCATCCGTCAGATGGCACGGGCAAGAATCCGGCCTGCAACCGCCGTTGCGTGGGCGCCTTTACGAGGCTGCCCTTCGGCCCCAAGCTGCCACGAACGCCGGAGAGAGATCCCAGAACTCTGGGTCGGCCAGCAGTGTACGGGCTGCATCGATCTCCTCGCCGGTGGCAAGCTGCATTTCAGTGATCCTCGGGCGTAGGAGCTCCAGGCCCAGGCTCCAGAACTCAGCGACCGGCGAGCCGCCGCGAAGCACCGCCACGTGTGCCTCGCCGCCGATCGCCTCGAGCCCCTGGCGCTGCAGATGCGCAGGCAAGCAACGGCCCCACTCATAGTCGGTGCCGGTCTTGCGAAGGCACTCGACCCATGCCCGCATCGCCGTCCCATAGACCGGATTGGGCGTGGACTCGACACTGAACGACACGCAGTCGCTGACGCTTAGCCATCCCCCAGGAGCCAGCCAGCGGCACACGCCTTCGAGCACAGCATCGCGTGCGGCAATGTGCTCGAACACTGCCCGTGCGTGGATGAAATCGAACGAAGCGGCCTCAAATGGGGCCTCGGTTTCGGTGAGATCGTGCTGCACGACGGTCAGGTTCGGCTCCGCGAGTTGATCAAGCCAGCGCGTGTCCAGGTCCACGGCCGTCACGTGACCGGCCTCACCAACCTCCTGACACAGCCAACGTGCGATCGAACCGCCTCCTCCGCCGATCTCTAGGCAGCGCGCACCAGGCGCGACTCCGAGCGCCGCGAGGCGCGCCGTCGACAACCCGTGCTGTCGAGCTTCAGCATCCGCGCCTCGCCCCAGCCGCGGCGGATCGCCCCGTAGCGTAGCTCTGCGGCCGTCTGGAAGGAAATGAACGCCGGCCGGCCCGTGATGATCGGCGCGTAGCGCTCAGCCAGCCGTGAGTTCGGGACCAGGTCGGTGCTGAAGACATCGGTGTCAATTACGATCGCGCCGTGCGGTCCCGATGCGGTCACGACTGGATGGCTGCGAGGAAGGCCTCGCCCTCCTCTTCGCTAAGACCCTCGATCACCATCTCATCGTGGTCAGGCAGCGGACGTGCCCGGCGGAACAGCTCCTCGACCGGGAGCTCGAAGTGCTCGGGTTCGCTCTGGCTCACAGGATGTGTCGACACGGCTCTTTGAAGTGTAGGGAGCATCACCGAGAGCGCTCGCCCAGCTGCTGCCCAACTCTACTCGCCAACATCCGCGATGCTCTCCAGGCGCTCCTCGCCAAGTTGGTGCGGCTTGCGCGTCCCGCCCACGGGTAGTGGGTCAGTTTGATTTGAGCGCTCGATCCCGCTCGCGTGCGCTTCTATCGGGGATGATGCCCGCATGCGAGCCCCACGAGCGTTGCGCTCGATAATGAATGTTATGTAAACCTAGAACGAGCTGAAGAACACCGAGACTAGGTGCGAGCGACAGCAAGCACAGACACGTCGTACTGCCTGATCGCGGCGTCGGCGCTGGCCAGCGTTAGTCCCTCCACGCGCGCCTGCGCGACCAGTATCCGGTCGAACGGGTCGCCGTGCAGCGGCGGCAGTCGGCCCGCCTCGCGCGCGTGGTCAAAGTCGATGGCGATTCGCTCGAACCCTGATTCGTCGGCGAGCTCAGCCAGGCGCTCGGGGGCCTGCATTTTGCCCAGCGCCCGCTTGATCTCGATCTCCCAGATCGTGGCGGCGCTCACGAGAGCGGCGTCGGCCGCTTCGACTGCCGCTCGGGTCTCTGCGCCTAGACGGTCATCGATTGCCCAGATGAACGTGTGGGTATCCAGCAGCAGTCTCAGCCGCCCTCACCCTCGAAATACTTCTGTATCTCCCACGGCAGCGGATCGTCGAAATCGTCGCTCATCCAGATCTCGCCCTTGGCAAGCCCGAACTTCAGCGCTTTGCGCCTGTCAGGAGGCACGAGCTTCGCGAGCGCACGGCCGTTGCGCGCGATCACAATCTCCTCGCCGTGCGAGGCCCGCTCGGCGAGCCGCGACAGTTGAGTCTTGGCCTCGTGCATATTGTAGGTCTCCGCCATGACTTAGTCCAGCTTAGCAGGCGGTCGGCGCGATCGGAACGACACAACAACAGCCCCGTCAAGACCGCTCGATAAGGTCAGAGGCCTCGGTTCGTGTCAGGCGTACTTCGACACGTCGTCCTGACGAACTGCCCCACCCCGGCACTCTCGAGAGCGGGCTATGCGTGCTTGAGTGCTCGCACCCGCTCATGGATATCAACCGGCGTGTAGGACATCGCGGCGTTGAGCAAGTCTTCGAAAAAGCGAGGAAGCGCCAGAGTTGGCGCAGGATCTTCGACCCAATTGAGCTTGGGGTTCACGGTGTCCCCGTTCCAGTCGGCAACGAGCAGCACCGTGCCATCAAAGGGACCGTCTGGCCGGCGGAGTCGCACGAGAAGGTCGCGGAGCAGCTCGTATGCGTTGCCTTCGAACACATTGCTGCGTACCAGGAACGCAAAGCCCATCGCGGTCAACGGGTAGCGGTCGCGCAAATTGTGGGCCTCTCCGATCGCCTCCTCGTAGCGATTGTTCTTGTTGTTGAGATAAGAGCTGAACTGCGTCTTGCCTGATATAAGGACATCGGGCCCGCGCAACCAGTCGGAGAGCACCACCGCGTCGACCTGCTTAGTGTAGAAACGCCCCAACACCTTGGTCTCGGAGATGCCGGGCATGGCCTCGGCAACCCGGTTGACATAGCTCCGTAGATCAGGAGGCTGCAGCCGTCCTCCGAGCGCCTCATAGTCCGCCAGCAATTGGAGGAGCCTCTCGATGGCCTGCTCCACCTCCGCGAGCTCCGGCGAGAGTACGCGTGGTTGTTGCGCGCGGGGAAATACCGATGCAACGTCAAAGCCGGCGCGGCGCAGCTCATACGCAATGTAGGCGTCGAGCGACTTCGCCACGCGTCCGGACTGCTGCGAGCGTGCGTGTCCCTGCTCGATCGGCACTGCCAGCAGATCGCGGAGCATGGCATAGTCGGGGACGTACTCCCGCTCGTGCTCATCCCTCGCAGCGTCCGGTTTACGCCAAGGCGGCACGTCGGTGCCACCGGCGGCAAGGAGGTGGTCAAGCTCGGCAAGTACGTCAGGCTTTGGTGCTCTCGCCATTCGGATCACTCTGCCGAGTTCGGCGGGCGCGTAGCAGGGTGGCGGCGTCACGAATCGCGAGCACCTGGTCATTGCTGAGACCCATCGCTCCCTTGAGCAGTCGGCGATCGACCTCAGCCACCACACTCCACCACTCACCGCACCTGAGAGCGGCATCAAGGCTTGAGCGTTGTTTTGCGAGCGTGCTCCACGCCTCGTGCAGCGCGTGTGGCGGTGGAACCGGGAGCCCAGCGGCCTCGCGTGGCTCCATCTTGAGGATGCCTCCTCCGTACGAGCGACCCATCACCTCGGCACCGAGCATCGACGCCGAGTTAAGTGCGAGGAGCGGCAGTGCCTCGCGCGCCAAGCGCGGCGCGTCTGCTTTCAGGCGTACTCCGTGCATCGAGTTCAAGAAGGTCGTCCCAGCGGCGTTCTCGATCAGGCGCGGGTAGCGGTGGGACATATACGTAAAGAAGAGATCGGGAGCCGACACCGCCGGTGGACGCCACCAGGGGTCACGCACCGTGCACTTGTAGGCATCGGGGACCCCTGCCGCTTCACCATGAGCGATGTACTCGCTCAAGCCCTTGCTTCGCGACTTGGCCCGTGGATGCAAAAGCCACACTCGCTCTCCCGCGAGCTTCAGCTCCTCCCACTGGGCGTGGGAGAAGGCCAAGCCCTTCAGGTGACGGGTGCCGGGCGGGGAGATGCGCTTGAGGTGTCGCTCGTGGATGGCGTATGTCTTGCGCGTGACGTCAGAGATCGCGAAGTAGTTGTTGGCGCCGGTGACGGTTCCCAGTTCGGGCGTGCCGTAGCCGTCGAGGCGCACCATGCGCTCGAGCGCAACCGACTCGAAAAGCTGCCGCACATCGAGCGAAAGCACGAGGTCGCTCCACTTGCCCTCGGCCGCTGGGGTGGCGCCGACAGGGTCGAGGGGATGAAGATCCGCGAGATCGTCGGCACCCTCGACGTGGTAGATGCAGAACGGGGCGCAGGGACCGGTGCCGTGCGCCACAAGCAGCACCACCTGCTCGTCGGCGTCGCGAAACTGCAGGCGCTCGAACATAACCAGGTTGACGACCCTGAACCGGGCGCGAAGCCAGCGCCGGATCGGCTCGGCATAGCCAACGGTCAACAACTCGGCCGGGAGCACCATCGCAAGGCGTCCGCTCGGCTTGAGAAACGCCGATGCGTGTACAAGGGTTGCTGCCCAGGATGACGCGAGACCGGAGAGACGTACGCCCTGGGCCAGTGCGGCGGCGGCTGAACGTCTGCGGACCGTTCCACGGTGCTCCTGATAGCGCACGAACGGCGGGTTCCCGATCACCGCATCCTGCCAACCAACCCGATCTCCATCTGGGCTGGCGTCTGGAGATCGAAGAAGTCTGAGCGAACCAGGTTTGCCCCAGTTCCTTCCGCAGCGAGTAGCGCCGCCGAAGCCTTGAGCGAGGGCCGGTGCAGGTCGACTCCCGTAAGTTGCCGCGAGACCGCCGTCGGCTCTGCGTTGAGCGCTTTTAGTCGAGCGGCCGCGGAGAGCAGAAAGACCGCCTCGCCGCATGTCGGGTCCATGACTCGATCGTCCGGCATCGAATGGCCCAGCGCGCCAAAAAGTCAGCGATCGCGGGAGGCGTGAAAAAGGCGCCGCGGGCTTTGCGCAGATCGGAAGAGTCCAGAGTGCGGTTCTGCACGAGCACCACACTACCTCCGGCACCGGACGGGAACACCTGTTCGGCGGGCGCCATAATCGGGCGCATACAGAGGCCGGGGCGCGCTCGATAAGGTCAGAAGCCTCCATGACCAAAAAGAACGCCGATAACGGCATCGAGGTCGAAGGCCTCGTACGCGACTTCAAGGGCGGCGTGCGCGCCGTCGATGGGATCGACCTGCGCGTGGCGCCCGGCGAGATCTACGGGTTCCTCGGCCCAAATGGCGCCGGCAGTTCGACCACCTCGCTGATCCTCACGACGCTGCTGCCGCCCACGGCCGGCTGCGCGCGCGTGTGGCGGGGCTCGACGTCGTGCAACACGGCCCCGAGGTACGGCGCGTGATCGGCGCTTCGCTGCAGGACTCGGCGCTCGATCCGTTCCTCACCGGCAGCGAGCACATGCGCCTGCCAGAGCTCCCTGCACGGCCTGCCCAAGCCTCGGCGCGAAGCGCGCGGGCGCGAGCTGCTGGCGCAGGTGGGGCTCACCGAGGCGGCCGAGCGCAAGGTCGGCGGCTACTCGGGCGGCATGAAGCGCCGGCTCGACCTCGCGCTGGCGTTGGTGCATGGGCCGCGGCTGCTGTTCCTGGACGAGCCCACCACCGGTCTCGATCCGCAGAGCCGCGCCGCGCTGTGGGATGAGGTGCGGCGGCTGGCAACCGATGGCGTGACCGTGTTCCTCACCACGCAGTACCTCGAGGAGGCCGACGCGCTGGCCGGCCGCGTCGGGATCATCGACCACGGGCGGATCGTCGCCGAGGGCACGCCCGCCGAGCTGAAGGCCGCGATCGGGCGGCCGTCGGTCGAAGCGGTCCCGCACGACCCGGGCGAACGGGAGCGACTGGCGGCCGTGCTCGCGCGCTTCGGCGAGGAGGCCGCGGCGGCGAGCAACGGCGTCGCCGTGCGGCTGCCCAGGGGCGCCGGCGACCTCGCCGAGATCGTCCGCGCGATCGACGCCGAGAACCTGCAGGTGGCTGATTTGCGCCTGCACTCCCCCACCCTGGATGACGTGTTCCTCGCCAAGACCGGCCGTTCGCTGGAGGGCGCCGCCGATGACGATGACACCGGACAACCGGCCCCCGAGCCGATCCCAGCGTGAGCGCCTCGCTGATCACCCAGGTGGGCGCGCTCGCCCAGCGCTCGGTGCTCAAGACGCTGCGCCAGCCTTTCCAGATGTTCCCGATCGTCTTCTTCCCCGCGATCCTGCTGATCATCAACGCCAGTGGGCTGCACGCCGCCACGCTGCTGCCCGGCTTCCCAACGAACTCCTACGTGTCGTTCGCGATCGCGGTGGCGTTCATCCAAGGGGCGATGTTCTCGCTGATCAACACCGGCACCAACCTCGCCGAGGACATCGAGACCGGCTTCTTCAACCGCCTGGCGCTCACGCCCCTGCGGCGTGTTTCACTGATCGCGGGGCTGCTCGTCGGCGTCGCTGCGCTGGGGGCGATGCAGTCGGCTGTGTACATCCTGCTCGGCGTCGTTGTCGGCGCCCACCTCGACGCCGGCTTCGGCGGCGCGCTGGTGGTGATCGTGCTCGGCTCGCTTACCGCGCTGGCGTTCTCCACGTTCGGCTGCGTCGCGGCGCTGCGCACCGGTTCAAGCGAAGCGGTGCAGGGGTTGTTCCCGCTGTTCTTCGTGTTCATCTTCCTCTCCTCCTCAAACCTCCCCCGCATCGCTGTTGAAGACTCCGTGGTTTCACACGGTGGCCACCTGGAACCCGATCTCCTACCTGATCGAGGGCTTTCGCAGCTTGTACATCTTCGGCTGGGATGAGACCGCGCTGTTGCGGGGCTTCGGCGTGGCGATCGGGCTGCTCGTGTTCGGACTGCTCGCGGTGCAGGGAGCCATGAAAACGAGGCTCCAGCGAACGTGAACGCCACCACACACACAACTTCGAGCGCGGGCGGGTCCCCCCTCCCCGCGTCGGCGACCGCTCACGAACAGCCGTCGCGCAGCACCATGTGGGGCGTCGCCGGGGCGATCGCGTGGCGCGGCATACACACCTACGTGCGCCGGCCGGAGCTCGCGATCCCTTCGCTCGTGTTCCCGCTGATCTTCCTCGCCAGCTTCGCCGGCGGCCTCTCCGCTCTGGGCAAAGTGCCCGGCTTTGACTTCCCCCCCGGATACACGGCGTTTCAGTTCGTGTTCGTGCTGTTGCAGGCTTCGATGTTCAGCGGGCTGTTCACCGGCTTCACGATCGCCTTCGACTTCGAGAGCGGCTTCGCGCGGCGACTGATGCTCGCGGCCGGCAACCGCCGCGGCGTCGCGCTCGGCTATGCGCTCGTGGCGCTCACGCGTGCGACGATCACGCTCACCGTGGTGACCGGTGTGGCGCTGCTCGCGGGCATGCAGATCACCGGCGACGGCGTCGACATGTTCGGGCTCTACGGTTTGGCGGCGCTGCTGGTGCTCGTCGGCTTCGGCTGGGCCGCCGGCGTGGCGTTTCGCTTCCGCACGATCCAGGCCGGCCCGCTGATGCAGACCCCGGTGTTCCTGATCCTGTTCCTCGCGCCGGTGTTCGTGCCACTGCCGCTGCTGCGCGGTTGGATCCACGCCGTCGCCTCGGTCAACCCCGCGACCGCCTTCCTCGACGCCGGCCGCGGGCTGATCTCCGGCGTGCATAACCACACTGCGCTGGCGTACGTGTGCGCCGTGGCGCTGATCGGCGTGTTCACGCTGTGGACGCTGCGCGGGCTGCGGGCGGCCGAGCGCGCGGGATAGGCATTGCTACGCAGCGGGGGCTGCCCACTTTCGGGCCGTAAGGCTCAACCCAGCTGGTAGACCAGCGTGACCTGCGTGGAGAGGGTGCACGATTCGGCAGCCGACTTCTTGGCTGAGCGCCGCTTGTGGTGCTTGCTTTTGGCGCTCGCTTTGTGGACGTTTACAGTCCCGGGAGCCCTCGCCGCGGGTGCGGCCTCAGCCTGGAACACCGCCCTCGCGGAGCCGAAGTCCGGCTGGGCGCCTTCGTATTCGACTCCCGTCGGGCAGCCGATGTAGCCGCCGCCTTCGGCGATGCTCTGCACCTGCCCAAGCGTGGCCCCGGTCTTTTCGGCTAGAAACTGCGCCTTGGCCTGGCCGTCGGTGATCGCGGCGGCCATCGCCTGGCGGTAGGCGGCGATCGCCGCTTCGCTGCTTGCGGCAGAGTCCACGGGGGCGGTGGCGACGCCTTCGACGCTCACCGTGCGCAGGGGCGCGCTGGTCGATGGCGTGGAGCTCGACGTGGTTTCGGCCTCCGCCGTCAGCACCAGCACCCCGCCGGCCACGAGACCGGTTGCGACGATGCCTGCCACTGCGATCGGGAGTCTCATGCGTCTCCTTGCCGAGGTGCCCTGCCGCCTACAGCGTAGCGGCACTCACGGCGCTGCGGGCACGACCACCAGCGGGCCCTCAGCCTCGGGCAGCTCCCACGTGTCGAAGGTCGCGCCGTCGAGGCGGTGCACATGGGGGTGGCGCTCCAGGAAGGCGTCCGCGGTTTCGAGGAAGCCGATCCGTGGCGTGCGGTAGTGCATCGGTAGGACCCACCGCGGCGCCAGGCGCTCGACGATCGCCGTGGCACCCTCGGCGCCGATCGTGGGGCCGCCGCCGACCGGCAGGATCAGCAAGTCCACGTCGCCGAGCGCCGCCGCCTGCTCGGGGCGCAGCTGGGCCTGGCCGAAGTCACCGAAGTGACAGACACGCACACCGTCGAGCGCGAACACGAAGATCGTGTTGGGCCCCCGTTCGGTGCCGGCCGACTCGTCGTGCTCGGAGGCGATCGCCACAACCTCGCCGATCGGCGACTCCAGCCGGCCCGCCGTGGAGCGCAGGATCACCGGATCGCCGCCGATCGCCTCCACGCCGTTGTGGTCGATGTGCTCGTGGGTGACGAGCAGCAGCTGCGCCTCCACCCCCTCGATCGGCGGGTAGTCGAACTGCATCCCGCGGGCGCCCGCGAGCGCCGACATGTCCCCGAACGGGTCGATCACCACCGTCGTGTCGGCCGAGCTGAGACGAAA
>CAVYWG010000010.1:0-192946 GCA_963772075.1 uncultured Solirubrobacterales bacterium
ACGACGCGAGCTATGTAGCGCTGGCCGAGCTGATCGATGCGATGCTCGTGACGCTTGACGAGCGCATCGGCGGTGCGCCCGGGGCTGCGGTGCACCATCACGACCCCACCGGCATCCGGCTCGTAGTCCGTCAAAGGGGTCCACTCCATTACCTTGAGCGTCCTCGCTTGCGGCTTCGGCCCGCCGCCATGGCATGATCTTGCGCTCGCCATGAAGAGCTTCAAGAGCTGGGACGACATCGAGATCGCCTACCAAGAGTGGGGGGAGGGGACACGCCTGCCCCCGGTCGTGCTCCACCATGGCTTCGTCGCCGACGCCAACGCCAACTGGGTTGCCACCGGTGTGCTCGACGCGCTGCTGGCGGCCGGGCGCAGAGTGATCGCCCCTGACGTCAGAGGTCACGGCTCATCGGAGAAGCCCCACGACCCTGCCCGCTACGGCGAGCAGCGCATGGCGCGCGACCTCACGACCCTGCTTGTTGACCTGCGGCGAGTCGCAGATAGACCTCGTCGGCTACTCGATGGGGGCGGTTGTCTCGCTGATCTTTGCGAGCGAGGATCAGCGGGTGCGACGGCTGGTCGTGGGCGGTGTTGGCTCGGGCGTGATCGAGTGTGGAGGCGTCGATCGGCGCGCGGTTCCCAATGACGCGATCATCCACGCGCTGAGCGTCGAGGATCCCGCAACGATCCAGATGCCGCAGGCGGTGGCCTTCCGCACGCTGGCGGACACTCTGGGGGCTGACCGCAAAGCGCTGGTTGCGCAGGCCACGTCGATCTACAGGGGCGAGATCGCGCTGGATCGTATCTCTGCGCCGACACTCATCCTCGCCGGCGATGCCGACCCGCTCGCGATCAGGCCCGCGGTTCTCAGCGAGGCGATCCCGGGCGCAACGCTGCGGATCCTCTCGGGAGATCACATCGGGGCGATCGCGGATCCCCGCTTCATACAGGCGATCGTCGAGTTCCTCGCCTGAGGGTCAGATCGTGAGCTTCGGCGAGGTCCTCGCCATTGCCCTGGCGGGGCTTGCGGCGGGCACAATCAACACGGTGGTGGGCAGCGGAACGCTGATCACCTTTCCGGCGATGCTGGCCTTCGGCTATGCCCCGGTGACGGCCAACGTCTCGAACACGATCGGCCTCGTCCCGGGGTCGCTCTCGGGGGCGATCGGCTACCGGCGCGAGCTGGCCGGCCAGCGCGTGCGCGCGGTGCGGTTGGGCGCGGCCTCTTGCTGGGCGGCATCACCGGGGCCGTGCTGCTGCTGGTGCTGCCAGCCTCGGCATTCGAGACGATCGTGCCCCTCTTCATCGCGCTCGCTTTGGTTCTCGTCGTCCTGCAGCCGCACCTGAGCCGGCTGCTCGCCAGGCACGCCGCTGACCCAAAGCGCCGCCGAGGCCGGCATCCTCACCACGCTCGCGCTCTACGCGACCGGTGTCTACGGTGGTTATTTCGGCGCCGCCCAGGGGATTCTGCTGCTGGCGATCCTCGGACTGGCACTTGCGCAGGACCTGCACCGCACCAACGCGCTGAAGAACGTCCTCGCTGGCCTGGTCAACGGCGTGGCTGGCGTGGTCTTCATCGTGGTCGCGCACGTCGAGTGGGGACGGCCGCGATCATCGCCTGCGGCTCGGTCCTCGGCGCTCGCTCGGGGGCGCGCTACGGGCGGCGGCTGCCACCCACGGTGCTGCGGGGGTTGATCGTGGCAGTCGGCGTCACCGCGATCGTGCGCCTGCTAGTCACCTAACAGCGCGAGTCATGGTGCCGCGGCCCTGCGGTATCCCGCCGATCTGAGACAACCGAGTCTCATCCGTCAATGGCACGGCAAGAATCCGGCCTGCAACCGCCGTTGCGTGGGCGCCTTTACGAGGCTGCCCTTCGGCCCCAAGCTGCCACGAACGCCGGAGAGAGATCCCAGAACTCTGGGTCGGCCAGCAGTGTACGGGCTGCATCGATCTCCTCGCCGGTGGCAAGCTGCATTTCAGTGATCCTCGGGCGTAGGAGCTCCAGGCCCAGGCTCCAGAACTCAGCGACCGGCGAGCCCCGCGAAGCACCGCCACGTGTGCCTCGCCGCCGATCGCCTCGAGCCTGGCGCTGCAGATGCGCAGGCAAGCAACGGCCCCACTCATAGTCGGTGCCGGTCTTGCGAAGGCACTCGACCCATGCCCGCATCGCCGTCCCATAGACCGGATTGGGCGTGGACTCGACACTGAACGACACGCAGTCGCTGACGCTTAGCCATCCCCCAGGAGCCAGCCAGCGGCACACGCCTTCGAGCACAGCATCGCGTGCGGCAATGTGCTCGAACACTGCCCGTGCGTGGATGAAATCGAACGAAGCGGCCTCAAATGGGGCCTCGGTTTCGGTGAGATCGTGCTGCACGACGGTCAGGTTCGGCTCCGCGAGTTGATCAAGCCAGCGCGTGTCCAGGTCCACGGCCGTCACGTGACCGGCCTCACCAACCTCCTGACACAGCCAACGTGCGATCGAACCGCCTCCTCCGCCGATCTCTAGGCAGCGCGCACCAGGCGCGACTCCGAGCGCCGCGAGGCGCGCCGTCGACAACCCGTGCTGTCGAGCTTCAGCATCCGCGCCTCGCCCCAGCCGCGGCGGATCGCCCCGTAGCGTAGCTCTGCGGCCGTCTGGAAGGAAATGAACGCCGGCCGGCCCGTGATGATCGGCGCGTAGCGCTCAGCCAGCCGTGAGTTCGGGACCAGGTCGGTGCTGAAGACATCGGTGTCAATTACGATCGCGCCGTGCGGTCCCGATGCGGTCACGACTGGATGGCTGCGAGGAAGGCCTCGCCCTCCTCTTCGCTAAGACCCTCGATCACCATCTCATCGTGGTCAGGCAGCGGACGTGCCCGGCGGAACAGCTCCTCGACCGGGAGCTCGAAGTGCTCGGGTTCGCTCTGGCTCACAGGATGTGTCGACACGGCTCTTTGAAGTGTAGGGAGCATCACCGAGAGCGCTCGCCCAGCTGCTGCCCAACTCTACTCGCCAACATCCGCGATGCTCTCCAGGCGCTCCTCGCCAAGTTGGTGCGGCTTGCGCGTCCCGCCCACGGGTAGTGGGTCAGTTTGATTTGAGCGCTCGATCCCGCTCGCGTGCGCTTCTATCGGGGATGATGCCCGCATGCGAGCCCCACGAGCGTTGCGCTCGATAATGAATGTTATGTAAACCTAGAACGAGCTGAAGAACACCGAGACTAGGTGCGAGCGACAGCAAGCACAGACACGTCGTACTGCCTGATCGCGGCGTCGGCGCTGGCCAGCGTTAGTCCCTCCACGCGCGCCTGCGCGACCAGTATCCGGTCGAACGGGTCGCCGTGCAGCGGCGGCAGTCGGCCCGCCTCGCGCGCGTGGTCAAAGTCGATGGCGATTCGCTCGAACCCTGATTCGTCGGCGAGCTCAGCCAGGCGCTCGGGGGCCTGCATTTTGCCCAGCGCCCGCTTGATCTCGATCTCCCAGATCGTGGCGGCGCTCACGAGAGCGGCGTCGGCCGCTTCGACTGCCGCTCGGGTCTCTGCGCCTAGACGGTCATCGATTGCCCAGATGAACGTGTGGGTATCCAGCAGCAGTCTCAGCCGCCCTCACCCTCGAAATACTTCTGTATCTCCCACGGCAGCGGATCGTCGAAATCGTCGCTCATCCAGATCTCGCCCTTGGCAAGCCCGAACTTCAGCGCTTTGCGCCTGTCAGGAGGCACGAGCTTCGCGAGCGCACGGCCGTTGCGCGCGATCACAATCTCCTCGCCGTGCGAGGCCCGCTCGGCGAGCCGCGACAGTTGAGTCTTGGCCTCGTGCATATTGTAGGTCTCCGCCATGACTTAGTCCAGCTTAGCAGGCGGTCGGCGCGATCGGAACGACACAACAACAGCCCCGTCAAGACCGCTCGATAAGGTCAGAGGCCTCGGTTCGTGTCAGGCGTACTTCGACACGTCGTCCTGACGAACTGCCCCACCCCGGCACTCTCAAGAGCGGGCTATGCGTGCTTGAGTGCTCGCACCCGCTCATGGATATCAACCGGCGTGTAGGACATCGCGGCGTTGAGCAAGTCTTCGAAAAAGCGAGGAAGCGCCAGAGTTGGCGCAGGATCTTCGACCCAATTGAGCTTGGGGTTCACGGTGTCCCCGTTCCAGTCGGCAACGAGCAGCACCGTGCCATCAAAGGGACCGTCTGGCCGGCGGAGTCGCACGAGAAGGTCGCGGAGCAGCTCGTATGCGTTGCCTTCGAACACATTGCTGCGTACCAGGAACGCAAAGCCCATCGCGGTCAACGGGTAGCGGTCGCGCAAATTGTGGGCCTCTCCGATCGCCTCCTCGTAGCGATTGTTCTTGTTGTTGAGATAAGAGCTGAACTGCGTCTTGCCTGATATAAGGACATCGGGCCCGCGCAACCAGTCGGAGAGCACCACCGCGTCGACCTGCTTAGTGTAGAAACGCCCCAACACCTTGGTCTCGGAGATGCCGGGCATGGCCTCGGCAACCCGGTTGACATAGCTCCGTAGATCAGGAGGCTGCAGCCGTCCTCCGAGCGCCTCATAGTCCGCCAGCAATTGGAGGAGCCTCTCGATGGCCTGCTCCACCTCCGCGAGCTCCGGCGAGAGTACGCGTGGTTGTTGCGCGCGGGGAAATACCGATGCAACGTCAAAGCCGGCGCGGCGCAGCTCATACGCAATGTAGGCGTCGAGCGACTTCGCCACGCGTCCGGACTGCTGCGAGCGTGCGTGTCCCTGCTCGATCGGCACTGCCAGCAGATCGCGGAGCATGGCATAGTCGGGGACGTACTCCCGCTCGTGCTCATCCCTCGCAGCGTCCGGTTTACGCCAAGGCGGCACGTCGGTGCCACCGGCGGCAAGGAGGTGGTCAAGCTCGGCAAGTACGTCAGGCTTTGGTGCTCTCGCCATTCGGATCACTCTGCCGAGTTCGGCGGGCGCGTAGCAGGGTGGCGGCGTCACGAATCGCGAGCACCTGGTCATTGCTGAGACCCATCGCTCCCTTGAGCAGTCGGCGATCGACCTCAGCCACCACACTCCACCACTCACCGCACCTGAGAGCGGCATCAAGGCTTGAGCGTTGTTTTGCGAGCGTGCTCCACGCCTCGTGCAGCGCGTGTGGCGGTGGAACCGGGAGCCCAGCGGCCTCGCGTGGCTCCATCTTGAGGATGCCTCCTCCGTACGAGCGACCCATCACCTCGGCACCGAGCATCGACGCCGAGTTAAGTGCGAGGAGCGGCAGTGCCTCGCGCGCCAAGCGCGGCGCGTCTGCTTTCAGGCGTACTCCGTGCATCGAGTTCAAGAAGGTCGTCCCAGCGGCGTTCTCGATCAGGCGCGGGTAGCGGTGGGACATATACGTAAAGAAGAGATCGGGAGCCGACACCGCCGGTGGACGCCACCAGGGGTCACGCACCGTGCACTTGTAGGCATCGGGGACCCCTGCCGCTTCACCATGAGCGATGTACTCGCTCAAGCCCTTGCTTCGCGACTTGGCCCGTGGATGCAAAAGCCACACTCGCTCTCCCGCGAGCTTCAGCTCCTCCCACTGGGCGTGGGAGAAGGCCAAGCCCTTCAGGTGACGGGTGCCGGGCGGGGAGATGCGCTTGAGGTGTCGCTCGTGGATGGCGTATGTCTTGCGCGTGACGTCAGAGATCGCGAAGTAGTTGTTGGCGCCGGTGACGGTTCCCAGTTCGGGCGTGCCGTAGCCGTCGAGGCGCACCATGCGCTCGAGCGCAACCGACTCGAAAAGCTGCCGCACATCGAGCGAAAGCACGAGGTCGCTCCACTTGCCCTCGGCCGCTGGGGTGGCGCCGACAGGGTCGAGGGGATGAAGATCCGCGAGATCGTCGGCACCCTCGACGTGGTAGATGCAGAACGGGGCGCAGGGACCGGTGCCGTGCGCCACAAGCAGCACCACCTGCTCGTCGGCGTCGCGAAACTGCAGGCGCTCGAACATAACCAGGTTGACGACCCTGAACCGGGCGCGAAGCCAGCGCCGGATCGGCTCGGCATAGCCAACGGTCAACAACTCGGCCGGGAGCACCATCGCAAGGCGTCCGCTCGGCTTGAGAAACGCCGATGCGTGTACAAGGGTTGCTGCCCAGGATGACGCGAGACCGGAGAGACGTACGCCCTGGGCCAGTGCGGCGGCGGCTGAACGTCTGCGGACCGTTCCACGGTGCTCCTGATAGCGCACGAACGGCGGGTTCCCGATCACCGCATCCTGCCAACCAACCCGATCTCCCATCTGGGCTGGCGTCTGGAGATCGAAGAAGTCTGAGCGAACCAGGTTTGCCCCAGTTCCTTCCGCAGCGAGTAGCGCCGCCGAAGCCTTGAGCGAGGGCCGGTGCAGGTCGACTCCCGTAAGTTGCCGCGAGACCGCCGTCGGCTCTGCGTTGAGCGCTTTTAGTCGAGCGGCCGCGGAGAGCAGAAAGACCGCCTCGCCGCATGTCGGGTCCATGACTCGATCGTCCGGGCATCGAATGGCCCAGCGCGCCAAAAAGTCAGCGATCGCGGGAGGCGTGAAAAAGGCGCCGCGGGCTTTGCGCAGATCGGAAGAGTCCAGAGTGCGGTTCTGCACGAGCACCACACTACCTCCGGCACCGGACGGGAACACCTGTTCGGCGGGCGCCATAATCGGGCGCATACAGAGGCCGGGGCGCGCTCGATAAGGTCAGAAGCCTCCATGACCAAAAAGAACGCCGATAACGGCATCGAGGTCGAAGGCCTCGTACGCGACTTCAAGGGCGGCGTGCGCGCCGTCGATGGGATCGACCTGCGCGTGGCGCCCGGCGAGATCTACGGGTTCCTCGGCCCAAATGGCGCCGGCAAGTCGACCACCTCGCTGATCCTCACGACGCTGCTGCCGCCCACGGCCGGCTGCGCGCGTGTGGCGGGGCTCGACGTCGTGCAACACGGCCCCGAGGTACGGCGCGTGATCGGCGCTTCGCTGCAGGACTCGGCGCTCGATCCGTTCCTCACCGGCAGCGAGCACATGCGCCTGCAGAGCTCCCTGCACGGCCTGCCCAAGCCTCGGCGCGAAGCGCGCGGGCGCGAGCTGCTGGCGCAGGTGGGGCTCACCGAGGCGGCCGAGCGCAAGGTCGGCGGCTACTCGGGCGGCATGAAGCGCCGGCTCGACCTCGCGCTGGCGTTGGTGCATCGGCCGCGGCTGCTGTTCCTGGACGAGCCCACCACCGGTCTCGATCCGCAGAGCCGCGCCGCGCTGTGGGATGAGGTGCGGCGGCTGGCAACCGATGGCGTGACCGTGTTCCTCACCACGCAGTACCTCGAGGAGGCCGACGCGCTGGCCGGCCGCGTCGGGATCATCGACCACGGGCGGATCGTCGCCGAGGGCACGCCCGCCGAGCTGAAGGCCGCGATCGGGCGGCCGTCGGTCGAAGCGGTCCCGCACGACCCGGGCGAACGGGAGCGACTGGCGGCCGTGCTCGCGCGCTTCGGCGAGGAGGCCGCGGCGGCGAGCAACGGCGTCGCCGTGCGGCTGCCCAGGGGCGCCGGCGACCTCGCCGAGATCGTCCGCGCGATCGACGCCGAGAACCTGCAGGTGGCTGATTTGCGCCTGCACTCCCCCACCCTGGATGACGTGTTCCTCGCCAAGACCGGCCGTTCGCTGGAGGGCGCCGCCGATGACGATGACACCGGACAACCGGCCCCCGAGCCGATCCCAGCGTGAGCGCCTCGCTGATCACCCAGGTGGGCGCGCTCGCCCAGCGCTCGGTGCTGAAGACGCTGCGCCAGCCTTTCCAGATGTTCCCGATCGTCTTCTTCCCCGCGATCCTGCTGATCATCAACGCCAGTGGGCTGCACGCCGCCACGCTGCTGCCCGGCTTCCCAACGAACTCCTACGTGTCGTTCGCGATCGCGGTGGCGTTCATCCAAGGGGCGATGTTCTCGCTGATCAACACCGGCACCAACCTCGCCGAGGACATCGAGACCGGCTTCTTCAACCGCCTGGCGCTCACGCCCCTGCGGCGTGTTTCACTGATCGCGGGGCTGCTCGTCGGCGTCGCTGCGCTGGGGGCGATGCAGTCGGCTGTGTACATCCTGCTCGGCGTCGTTGTCGGCGCCCACCTCGACGCCGGCTTCGGCGGCGCGCTGGTGGTGATCGTGCTCGGCTCGCTTACCGCGCTGGCGTTCTCCACGTTCGGCTGCGTCGCGGCGCTGCGCACCGGTTCAAGCGAAGCGGTGCAGGGGTTGTTCCCGCTGTTCTTCGTGTTCATCTTCCTCTCCTCCTCAAACCTCCCCCGCTCGCTGTTGAAGACTCCGTGGTTTCACACGGTGGCCACCTGGAACCCGATCTCCTACCTGATCGAGGGCTTTCGCAGCTTGTACATCTTCGGCTGGGATGAGACCGCGCTGTTGCGGGGCTTCGGCGTGGCGATCGGGCTGCTCGTGTTCGGACTGCTCGCGGTGCAGGGAGCCATGAAAACGAGGCTCCAGCGAACGTGAACGCCACCACACACACAACTTCGAGCGCGGGCGGGTCCCCCCTCCCCGCGTCGGCGACCGCTCACGAACAGCCGTCGCGCAGCACCATGTGGGGCGTCGCCGGGGCGATCGCGTGGCGCGGCATACACACCTACGTGCGCCGGCCGGAGCTCGCGATCCCTTCGCTCGTGTTCCCGCTGATCTTCCTCGCCAGCTTCGCCGGCGGCCTCTCCGCTCTGGGCAAAGTGCCCGGCTTTGACTTCCCCCCCGGATACACGGCGTTTCAGTTCGTGTTCGTGCTGTTGCAGGCTTCGATGTTCAGCGGGCTGTTCACCGGCTTCACGATCGCCTTCGACTTCGAGAGCGGCTTCGCGCGGCGACTGATGCTCGCGGCCGGCAACCGCCGCGGCGTCGCGCTCGGCTATGCGCTCGTGGCGCTCACGCGTGCGACGATCACGCTCACCGTGGTGACCGGTGTGGCGCTGCTCGCGGGCATGCAGATCACCGGCGACGGCGTCGACATGTTCGGGCTCTACGGTTTGGCGGCGCTGCTGGTGCTCGTCGGCTTCGGCTGGGCCGCCGGCGTGGCGTTTCGCTTCCGCACGATCCAGGCCGGCCCGCTGATGCAGACCCCGGTGTTCCTGATCCTGTTCCTCGCGCCGGTGTTCGTGCCACTGCCGCTGCTGCGCGGTTGGATCCACGCCGTCGCCTCGGTCAACCCCGCGACCGCCTTCCTCGACGCCGGCCGCGGGCTGATCTCCGGCGTGCATAACCACACTGCGCTGGCGTACGTGTGCGCCGTGGCGCTGATCGGCGTGTTCACGCTGTGGACGCTGCGCGGGCTGCGGGCGGCCGAGCGCGCGGGATAGGCATTGCTACGCAGCGGGGGCTGCCCACTTTCGGGCCGTAAGGCTCAACCCAGCTGGTAGACCAGCGTGACCTGCGTGGAGAGGGTGCACGATTCGGCAGCCGACTTCTTGGCTGAGCGCCGCTTGTGGTGCTTGCTTTTGGCGCTCGCTTTGTGGACGTTTACAGTCCCGGGAGCCCTCGCCGCGGGTGCGGCCTCAGCCTGGAACACCGCCCTCGCGGAGCCGAAGTCCGGCTGGGCGCCTTCGTATTCGACTCCCGTCGGGCAGCCGATGTAGCCGCCGCCTTCGGCGATGCTCTGCACCTGCCCAAGCGTGGCCCCGGTCTTTTCGGCTAGAAACTGCGCCTTGGCCTGGCCGTCGGTGATCGCGGCGGCCATCGCCTGGCGGTAGGCGGCGATCGCCGCTTCGCTGCTTGCGGCAGAGTCCACGGGGGCGGTGGCGACGCCTTCGACGCTCACCGTGCGCAGGGGCGCGCTGGTCGATGGCGTGGAGCTCGACGTGGTTTCGGCCTCCGCCGTCAGCACCAGCACCCCGCCGGCCACGAGACCGGTTGCGACGATGCCTGCCACTGCGATCGGGAGTCTCATGCGTCTCCTTGCCGAGGTGCCCTGCCGCCTACAGCGTAGCGGCACTCACGGCGCTGCGGGCACGACCACCAGCGGGCCCTCAGCCTCGGGCAGCTCCCACGTGTCGAAGGTCGCGCCGTCGAGGCGGTGCACATGGGGGTGGCGCTCCAGGAAGGCGTCCGCGGTTTCGAGGAAGCCGATCCGTGGCGTGCGGTAGTGCATCGGTAGGACCCACCGCGGCGCCAGGCGCTCGACGATCGCCGTGGCACCCTCGGCGCCGATCGTGGGGCCGCCGCCGACCGGCAGGATCAGCAAGTCCACGTCGCCGAGCGCCGCCGCCTGCTCGGGGCGCAGCTGGGCCTGGCCGAAGTCACCGAAGTGACAGACACGCACACCGTCGAGCGCGAACACGAAGATCGTGTTGGGCCCCCGTTCGGTGCCGGCCGACTCGTCGTGCTCGGAGGCGATCGCCACAACCTCGCCGATCGGCGACTCCAGCCGGCCCGCCGTGGAGCGCAGGATCACCGGATCGCCGCCGATCGCCTCCACGCCGTTGTGGTCGATGTGCTCGTGGGTGACGAGCAGCAGCTGCGCCTCCACCCCCTCGATCGGCGGGTAGTCGAACTGCATCCCGCGGGCGCCCGCGAGCGCCGACATGTCCCCGAACGGGTCGATCACCACCGTCGTGTCGGCCGAGCTGAGACGAAACGCCGACTGGCCATACCACTCAACCTGCATGCTGCTCCTCCTTGGTCGGTGTGTGCGTGATGGTGATGTCCGGCAGACTCGGCGCCGCTCCGTTGCGAGCGCCGTTGCTCTCTAGGCCCTCGTTGCCCTCGGCGCCGCCGGGCGCGGCAGCGGGCTCATAGTGATACTGCCCGCCCCGCAGCAGCGACGCGCCCGCGGCGATCAGGCAGGCGACGACGGCGAACGCGAACGCCTCGTGCAGCCCCGAGCTGAAGGGCGTCGAGATCAGCTGTGGAAAGAAGGTGCGGCCGGTCAGCGCTGCGTGGTTGGCAGGCGAGAGCGCCGCGAGCGCGTGTGCGCCGACGAGGTTTTCGACCGGGTTGTAGCCGAGGAAGGCGGCGAACAGCACCGAGACGGGCGGCACGTGCGCGACGCCAGCGGCGGTCGCCGCGGAGATGCCGTGGGCCTTCAGCCCGGCGGTCAGCGTGTGCGGCAGGCTGGATGCGAGGCCGAGGATCATCAGCGTGAAGAAGATCCCGATCGAGAGCACTTGAGCGGAGTTCTGGAAGGTCTGGTTCATGCCCCCGCCCGCCCCCCGGTGCGAGGGCGGCAGGGAGTTCATCACCGCCGCGCGGTTGGGCGAGGCGAACATCCCCATCGAGATCCCCATCAACAGCAACACCGCCGCGAACTCGGGAAAGGCGAAGTCGATCGGCAGCAGGCTCAGCAGCACGAAGCTGAAGGCGGCGGCCAGCATCCCCCCCGTGGCAAACCAGCGCGCCCCGAAGCGGTCGGATAGGTACCCCGAGGTAGGCCCGGAGATCAGCATGCCGACGGTCAGCGGCAGCATGTAGATGCCGGCGCGCAGCGGCGTGTCGGAGTAGTCGACGCCGTGCAGCGGCAGCCAGATGCCCTGCAGCCAGATGATCAGCATGAACATCAGCCCCCCACGCGAGACGGCCGAGAGGAACGTCGAGAGCGTCCCGAACGAGAAGGCGCGGATGCGAAATAGCGGCAGGCGGAACATCGGCTCGGCGACCCGCTGCTCGATCACCGCGAACACCAGCAGCGAGGCGAGGCCGGCGCCCATCAGGCCGAGCACCTTGGGGCTGGTCCAGCCGGTCGCGTGGCCGCCGTAGGGGCGGATGCCGTAGGTGACAGCGACCATGATCAGCACAAGCCCGAGCGCGAACGTGATGTTGCCCCCCCAGTCCACGCGCGCGCGTCGAGGCGTGGAGCGCTCCTGCAGCTTCAGATACGCCCACACGGTGCCGAACAGCCCGACGGGCACCGAGATCAGGAAGACCAGGCGCCAGTCGATCGGCGCCAGCAGGCCGCCGAGCACCAGCCCCACGAACATTCCCGAGACGGCGACGATGTTGTTGATGCCCAGCGCCATCCCCCGCTGATTGGCGGGGAAGGCGTCGGTGATGATCGCGGCGGAGTTGGCCAGCAGGAACGCGGCGCCGACGCCCTGCACGATGCGGAACACGATCAGGTACATCGCCCCCGCTTGACCCGTGAGCCAGTCGACGGTCAGCACCAGCGAGGCGGCGGTGTAGATGACGAAGCCGAGGTTGTACATCCGCACCCGCCCATACATGTCCCCCAGCCGCCCGAAGCTCACGATCAACACGCTCGTCACGACCAGAAAGCCGAGGATCATCCACAGCAGGTAGAAGCTGTTGGCGGGCACCAGCGGATCGAGGTGGATGCCGCGGAAGATCGCGGGCATCGCGATCAGCGTGATCGACCCATCGAGCGTCGCCAGCAAAACCCCCAGCGTCACGTTCGAGAGAGCGATCCACTTGTAGCGATCGTGCGTATCGGCGGGTAGGCGTGGAGCGGAGGCGACGGCCACCACTCCAACCTAGCAACCTTACGATCACGTAAGGATCAGTTTGGCCGGGATTGGGATGGGAGGCCCGGCCCGGAGGCCGGCCTCGGGTGGGCGACGTGGTGGATACAAGCACACGCACCTGGCGCCCCCACGCGGGCGTACAGGCAAGGCCGTGCAGACGGGCGCTCGCGTCAGGACGCCGGCGGGCGATACACCGTCACTACCGCGGCGCCGCCGAGGCCGATGTTGTGCTGCAGCGCCGCTTTGGCACCATCGACCTGACGGCCCTCGGAGAGGCCGCGCAGCTGCCAGGTCAGCTCCGAGCACTGCGCGAGGCCCGTCGCCCCGAGCGGGTGGCCCTTGGAGATCAGCCCGCCTGAGGGGTTGACCACCCAGCGCCCGCCGTAGGTCGTCGCCTGCGCCTCGACCAGCTTGTGGCCTTCGCCCTCGCCGCACAGGCCGAGCGCCTCGTAGGTGATCAGCTCGTTGGCGGAGAAGCAGTCGTGCAGCTCGATCACCTGGATGTCTTCGGGCCCGAGCTGCGCCTCCTCGTAGGCCTGCGCAGCGGCCTTGCGCGTCATGTCGGCGCCCACGATCTTGATGCAGTCGGTGGTGTCGTCGAAGGTCGATGACAGATCGGTGACCATCGACTGCCCGGCGATCTCGATCGCCTGCTCCCACAGCCCGTGCGCATCGACGAAGCGCTCGCTCGCCACCAGCGCCGCGGCGGCCCCGTCGGAGGTCGGCGAGCACTGCAGCTTGGTCAGGGGCTCGTGGATCATGCGCGCATCCTTGATCTCCTGCAGCGTGTACTCGTCCTGGAACTGCGCGTAAGGATTGTTGACGGAATGTTTGTGGTTCTTCCAGCCGATCCACGCGTAGTGGTCGGGCTCGGAGCCGTATTTCTGCATGTGGTCGCGCCCGGCGTTGCCGAACATCTGCGGCGCGAACGGCGATTCCTCCAGCGGGCGCAGCTCGATCATGCGCCCCATGTGCTTGTCCAGCGCCGGCGTGCGGTCGGTGTACTTCATCCCCAGCGAGCCCTTCTCCATCTTCTCGAAGCCGATCGCCAGGCCGCAGTCGATCAGCCCACCCTTGACCGCCTGGCGCGCCAGCCACAGCGCCGAGGAGCCAGTCGAGCAGTTGTTGTTGACGTTGACGACAGGGATGCCAGTCAACCCCAGCCCGTAAACCGCGCGCTGCCCATAGGTCGAGTCGCCATAGCAGTAGCCAGCAAAGGCCTGCTCCACCAGGTCGTAGGCGATCCCGGCGTCGGCCAGGGCCTTCGAGCCGGCCTCCAGCGCCCACTCGGGGTAGTCGCCCTCCTTGGTGCCCGGCTTGTCGAACTTCGTCATCCCCACGCCGATCACGAACGTCCTATTGCTCATCGCTTCGCGACTCCCCGTCTAGGTTGCAAGGTTTAGGGGAGAGTAGCCGTTTGCCGTGCCCGCACCGTAGTAGCATCGAGCAGGTGCACACGTGGATCTGGTTCGTGTTCTTGGCGATGGTGCTGATCAAGCTTCCCATTGCCGCGGTGATGCTGTGGATCCCCTTCCGCTCCGACGCAGCGCTGGAGTCACAGGCCCCCGCGGGCGAGCCTGACTCCCCCGGGGAAGACGAGGGCGGCAGCAAGACGCTCCCCGGCGACTTCCGCCGCCACTGGCGCCCCCGTGGGCCGGTGCACGGTCGTGGTCCCCGGCGCGGGCCGCACGGTGGCAGCGCGCCCCCGTCTCCTGCGCGGGTGCGAGCCCCGCGCGGTGGCGCCACGCGCGTCCGCGCCCGCCAGTAACCAGGGCCGCCCACCCGGACGGCCCCTCCTGGGCCGTCCCATCAAAAATCTGTTTCCCTCTACCGCCTGCGGTGGCGCTTGCGCTGCTGCTTAGCCGCCTTCGCCTGCGCTCTGCGCCTGCGCAGCCGCCCCTCGGGGTTGCGCGTGCCGCCGCTCGCGGCGCCCTCGACCACCGGTGCCACCGAGCGGGCATCGCGCAGGATGTAGAAAGCGATCCCACCCAAGACCACGAACAGGGCGACGACCGCCATGATCATCGGGGTGCTCGTCTTCGAGCTCGTTTCCGTGGTCGCCGTCGTCGCCGTGGTCGCGGTTTTGGTCGGCGTGGCGGCTGCTGGCGCAGCGGTCGTTTTCACTTTTACCGCCGGCGTGGTTGTGACTTTCGCGGCCGTGGGGGCGACTTTCACGCCGCTCGCCGGTTTCGCGGCCCCGGTGGTCGTCGTCGTCGCGCCGCCGAACAGGCTGGGCGCAGCGCCAGCGCTCACGGGCGCGAGCAGGGCCAGTGCCGCCACCGCGCATAGGCACGCCGTGAGCCGCGCTGAGCTGAACCAAAGGGCTGGACGCATAGGAAGTTCCTCCGAGCGCCGAGCATAGCGGCTTGGAGCCCGTACAATGCCCCACCGATGGCTCCCAAACAGCGACAGATCCGGATCGAGCAGCGCGGTGCCGCCGACGCGATCCAGGCGCTCGAGCAGCGCACCGACGAGGAGCTCGAGGCCGAGACGAAGTTCAAGTCGGCGGCGCTGGCGATTCTCGGTGCGCGCGCCGCCGAGCGCTTCGACGCCGCCCAGGCACGCTCCTACTTCCAGCGCGCGATCGCCGCCGCCCGCCCCCAGGAGCGGATGCAGCTGCGACGGATGGCCGACGCCTCGCTGGCGCTCGCCGAGCGCCGCCCCAGCGATCTGCGCGACGCCGTGCAGCGTCTCGGGCAGGAGCCCCCGAGCGGCCGGCAGATGTTCGCGCTGCGCGCGATGGGCCTGCTACTCCCCCCGCCTCCGCCGGAATCCTCGCGCGCGTACGCGGCATCCTCTTGATTCTGCTGCTGGTGATCGCGCTGCTCGCCGTCGGGCTCGGAATCGTCGAGCTGGTGGCGCTGCCGTTCGGCGGACTCGGCCTGGCGCCCGGCGTCCTGCTCGGGCTGTTCGTCGCGATCGCCGGGGTTACGATCGCCGCGCTGATCGGCCGGCGCCGGCGCGCGAAAGCGCTCGCGAGCGCTCGCGCCCCCAAGAGCTGAGCCTCGCTGCGCAACGGCGGTGCCCGGCGTGGCGGGTGGCGTGTCCTGGTGGGGTGGGCGGCACGCGCCCTCAGCTCTCCGCCAGCGTGGCCTGCCTGATCACCACGGGGTGGATCGGCTGGCCATCCTGCGGCGGGATCGTTGCCAGCTTGGAGATCGCGTTCACCCCCGCCATGCTCCCGACCACCCTCCCCACCAACGCGTACTGCGGCGGCAGTTCGGTGTTGCCGGCCGTGACGATGAAGAACTGGCTGCCCGACGCGCCCGCCGGGTCGGTCGCCGTCTTGGCCATCGCGACCGTACCCCGTGTGTATTGGAGGCTTGTCGGTGGGGGTTCCACGATCGTATAGCCGGGCCCGCCCGAGCCGTCGCCGTTGGGGTCACCCCCTTGGATCACGAAGTTCGCCGCCACGCGGTGGAAGGTGAGGTCGTTGTAGAAGCCGCGCTTGACGAGGTACGCGAACGAGGCCGTCGTCCTCGGCGCGCGCTGCACGTCCAGCTGGATCGCGATCGTCCCGCAGTTGGTCGCAAGCGTCACCACGTAGCGCTTTGCCGGATCCAGCCTTGTGCTTGGCCGCGGCACGTGCTGCGGGCCCCGCGGCACGGGCTGCTTGGCGGGTCGGCAGGTTTCGTGCGAGCTGCTCGCGACGGCCGAGACGTTGTCTGCGCTTGAGTTGGCCGAAGCTCGCGCACGGTTCGTACTCGTGCCGCATGCGGCGAGCCCCAGCACCGTCAACGGGACCACCGCAAGGTGGCCAACCATGCGCATGGCTCTACCCTATCGCGGTGCCCACTTCTGATTCAGAAAGAGAGGCCCGGCCCAGCGGCTTGCGGTCGCCTGCGCCACCCTCTATATGCCTGATCGTCAACCCGGCCGCCGGCGGTGGTCGCGCCGGTCGCGCCGCGCCGGAGGTGGTGGCGGCCCTGCGCGGACACGGCCTGCTCGTGCGCCGCGAGGACACCCGCGACCTCGACCACGCGCGCGAGCTCGCGCTGGGCGCGGCGCGCGGTGGGGAGCTCGCGGTGACGCTCGGCGGCGACGGGCTCGCCGGGGCAGCGGCCGACGCGCTGCGCGCCGTGCCCGGTGCGATCCTCGGCGTGCTGCCGGGTGGGCGCGGCAACGACCTGGCGCGGGTGCTCGGCATCGGGCAGAACCCGGTCGCGGCGTGCGCGGTGATCGCCGGCGGCGTCACGCGCGAGCTCGACCTCGGCCTCGTCGGCGAGCACACCTTCGTGGGGATCGCGAGCTGCGGTTTTGACTCCGACGCCAACCGGATCGCCAATGAAGCGCCGGCGTGGTTGGGCAACCTCGTGTACGCCTACGGCGCGCTGCGCGCGCTGGCCGCATGGCGCCCGGCGCGTTTCGAGCTCGTACTCGACGGCCAGCAGCGCACGTTCACCGGCTACAGCGTCGGCGCCGCCAACTCAAAGGCCTACGGCGGCGGCATGTACGCGGCGCCGGACGCGCTGCTCGACGACGGCCTGCTCGATGTCCCCTACGTCGAGCAGATCTCCAAGCTGCGCTTCCTCACGCGGATTCTGCCGAAGGTGTTCAAAGGCACGCACGTGCGCGAGCCCTCGGTGCACGTGCTCCGCGGTCGCGAGCTCCACATCTCCGCCGACCGCCCCTTCACGCTGTACGCCGACGGCGACCCGATCGGCGAGCTGCCGCTGCGCGTAAGCGTGCTGCCCGCCGCCGTGCGGGTGCTCGTCCCGGCCGACAGCCCGCTGGGGAGCAGGCCCTGAGCGTCCCGCTTGCACCGAAGCTGGCAGTTGCCCGCGCGGCAGGCGCGCTCTCGCAGTTGCGCGGCGGAGGTGCCACAAGCGTGCCCGGGAAGGTGCTGCTGCGCCTTGAGCCGAACGCGATCGACGTGCTCGGCTCCCGCTTGACACGCGGCAGCGTGCTGATCTCGGCCACCAACGGCAAGACGACGACGGCCGCGATGGCCGCGGCGATCCTCGAGCGCGCGGGCCTGCGGCTTGTGCACAACCGCTCTGGTGCCAACATGGCGGGCGGGATCGCCTCGACGCTGCTCGCGTCCGCACACGGCCGCGAAGCGATCGACGGCGAGCTTGGGCTGTTCGAGGTCGATGAGCTGTGGCTGGCGCAGCTTGCCGCGCAGCTGCGCCCTCGCGTGCTGCTGCTCGGCAACCTGTTCCGCGACCAGCTCGACCGCTACGGCGAGCTCGAGACGATCGCCGACAGCTGGGTACACACCGTGCGCGATGTGCTCGGCCCCGACGCGCAGCTCGTGCTCAACGCCGACGACCCCGTGGTCGCCGACCTCGGGCGTGGGTGTGTGGGAGTCGTGTACTTCGGTGTGGACGACGACTCGCTCGCTCTCCCCGACATGGCCCACGCGGCCGATGCCAAGCACTGCCGCAATTGTGGCGCGCCCTATCTCTTCGAGGCTGTCTACCTCGGCCACCTCGGCCACTACAGCTGCCCCTCCTGCGGCCAGGCGCGGCCTACATCGACGGTACAAGCCACGGACGTGCGGTTGGAAGGGGTGCGCTCCGCACGCTTCACGCTGCACACCCCTGAGGGCGAGGCTGAGATCGCCTTGCCCCTCCCCGGCCTTTACAACGTCTACAACGCGCTCGCCGCCGCGGCGCTTGCCCATGCGCTGGCGGTGCCGCTGGAGGACATCGTCGCTGGATTGCAGGAAACTCGCGCCGCGTTCGGGCGCGCGGAGAGCATCACAATCGATGGGCGCGAGCTGCGCATCCTGCTCATCAAGAACCCGGCCGGCGCCAACGAGGTGCTCCGCACGCTTGCGCTGGAGCCGGGAGAACACGACCTGCTCGGCGTGCTCAACGACAACATCGCGGACGGTCGCGACGTCTCCTGGATCTGGGACGCCGACTTCGAGCTACTCGCGAGACGGGTACGGGTGGCGACGTGCAGCGGCAGCCGTGCCGCGGAGCTGGCGCTGAGGCTCAAGTACGCGGGCGTCGAGCCCGATCGAATCCGAGTGCTGCACGACCTGCCGGCCGCCCTCTCCGCCGCCCTGGCCGATACCCCGTCGAGCGGGGCGTTGTACGCGCTACCCACCTACACGGCAATGCTCTCGCTGCGTGAATTGTTGAGCTCAGGCGGCCAGACGCGGAGCGCGCTCACATGAGCACCCTGCGCGTCTGCGCGCTCTACCCCGACCTGATGAACATCTATGCGGATCGCGGCAACCTGCTCGTGCTTGAAAGGCGCTGCGCGTGGCGCGGGATCGGCTTTCAGTTGACCCCCTGCGGGCTGGGCGACGCGCTGGAAGATGGCGCCCATGACCTCTTTTACCTCGGCGGCGGCCAGGACCGCGACCAGCGCCTCTGCGCCGAGGACCTGATCGCGACCAAGCGTGAGGCGCTGCACGCCGCCGCCTCGCGCGACGCGGTCGTGCTTGGCGTCTGCGGCGGCTTCCAGCTGCTGGGGCGATCGTATGAGCTTGGCCCCGGCGAGCAGTTGCCGGGAGTCGAGCTGCTCGACGTGCGCACTGTGCGCGAGGATGGCCCCCGTCTGATCGGCAACGTGGCGATCGAGGTTTCGCTGGGTGACGGCGAGTGCGTACTCGCAGGTTTTGAGAACCACGGCGGACGCACCCATTTGGGTGTGGGCCAGGCCCCCCTTGGTCGTGTATTGAAGGGTTATGGCAACGACAGTCGCAGCGGCTTCGAGGGCGCGCGTTTTGGCAACGTGATCGGCACCTACCTGCACGGGCCACTACTGCCCAAGAACGCTTGGTTCGCCGACTGGCTAATTGCAACAGCGCTGGGGCTCGATGTTGCTGAGCTCGCGCCGCTCGACGATGCCTTGGAGCGCGAGGCCCACAGCGGCGCTCGGATTGCAGCTCGCGCGTGAGAGAACCGTCCCCGGCGGCGAGTACAATGGTCTGCGACGGTGGGTGTAGCGTCGAGGTCGGCGCAAGCGATTGACAATCGTGAATTCGAGGTAGCTCCTCGGATGGAGTTCGAGTCTCCCGCCCGCCGCCAACAGCCCGCTGAGCTCGGCCCGAAGAAGTGCCAATGTCATGCACTCGTGGGTAGCGCCCACCTTGATCTTGGGGCCGAGCCAGGGGGCATCCCGTTCTGCGGCGACCCTGCTACGATTTATGAACACGATTGTCAGTCGTTCGGAGGTAGCTCCTCCTGCACCCAACCCGACCCGCCTTCGGCGGGTCGAGGTCTTTAAGCCACCGCGAAGCGAGCGAAACGCGCGGCCAGCCGAGCGGGGACGAGCGCGCGGACGCGAACTCCCTCGGGCGTGTCGCGACGCGCCAGCTCGCCGGCGACCTCGTGCAGCTCGGCGAGGCAGGAGCCGCTGGCGTAGGGGACGAGCAGGTCGAGCGGGCAGAGCGTGTGGCGCAGCTCGGACTCGATGCGGGCGGCGAGCTCATCAAGACCCTCGCCGGTGACGCCGCTGAGCAGCACCGCCTCGGGATGACGCAGGCGCAGCTCCTGCCGCGCGACCTCGTCGAGCAGGTCGGCCTTGTTGAGGACGAGCACACGCGGCGAGGCATCGGCGCCGATCTCCTCCAGCACCTCCTCGACCGCGCGGCGCATCGCCTCCATCTCGCCCTCGGCCGCCGAGGCGTCGAGCACGTGCAGCAGCAGGTCGGCGCGGATCGTCTCCTCCAGGGTGGCGCCGAAGGCGTCCACCAGTTGGTGGGGCAGCTTGCGGATGAAGCCGACGGTGTCGGTCACCAGGTGGGGGCGGCCGCCGATGTGCACCGTGCGCGTGGTCGGGTCGAGCGTGTGGAAGAGGCGGTCGCGCACGCGGCGATCCTGCTCAGCCTGATCTGGAGGCGCACCGCGGCCGAAGGCAGAGGTGAGGGCGTTCAGCAGCGTCGACTTGCCGGCGTTGGTGTACCCCGCGAGCGCGATCGTCGGCAGCGCGGCGCGCTCGCGCTCGGCGCGCATCACCGCGCGGGTGCCGCGCACCTGATCCAGGCGCCGGCGCAGCGCGGAGATGCGGTCACGCGCGAGGCGGCGGTCGGTCTCGATCTGGCTCTCGCCGGGGCCCCTCGTGCCGATCCCGCCGCCGAGGCGCTCGAGGTGGCTCCACAGGCCGCGCATCCGCGCGAGGTTGTACTCCAGTTGGGCTAGCTCGACCTGCAGCTTGCCCTCGGCGGAGGCGGCGTGGGCGGCGAAGATGTCGAGGATCACCGTCGTGCGATCGACCACCGGTAGGCCCAGCTCGGCCTCGAGGTTGCGCTCCTGGCGCGGCGTGAGCTCGTCGTCGCAGGCGATCACGTTGGCGTCGCACTCCTGCGCTGCCTGCTTGGCCTCGGCCACCTTGCCCGGCCCCAGGTAGGTGTTCGGGTGGGGCTGCTCGCGTCGCTGCACCAGCTCCCCCACCACCGCCACCCCGGCGGCGCCCAGCAGCTCGCCCAGCTCGCGCACGCTGCTGTCGTCAGCATCGGGTAGCGCGGCGATGCAGAGAGCGCGCTGGCGCGCGCGGGGCGCTGTCACATCCATTCACCCCAAGTCTAGAGACGGCCGGCGAGACTTCAGGCGAGTGAGGCCAACCGCTCGACAGCCTCCGCGAGACGCTCGTCGGGCGTCGTCAGGGAGATCCGAAACCAACCCTCGCCGCTGGGGCCGTAGGCGCTGCCGGGCGAGATCACCACCGCGGTGCGCTCGAGCACGTGCTCGCAGTAGGCAACCGAGCTCGCGAAGCCCGCGGGAACCGGCGCCCACACGTAGATCGTGCCCTTCGGCGGGGTGACGTGCACGCCGGCTCGGGCGAGCGCGTCGCAGACGAGGTCGCGGCGGATGCGGTACAGCTCGTTCATCGAGGCGACCTCGGCGTCGGCCTGCGGCGAGAGCGCGGCGATCCCCGCGAGCTGCACTGCCTCGAACAGGCCGGAATCGATGTTGGTCTTCAGCCGCCAGTAGGTCTCGACCGCCTCGCTGTTTCCGACTACCGCCGCGCAGCGCCAACCGGTCATGTTGTAGCCCTTGGAGAGTGAGAACACCTCGATCCCGACCTGCTTCGCGCCGGGAGTCGCGAGGAACGAGCCGGGACGGTGACCGTCGTAGGCGATCTCCGAATAAGAGAGGTCGTGCACGACGAGGATGCCGTGCTCGCGGGCGAACGCCACGACGCGCTCGAAGAAGCCCTCGGGCGCGAGCGCGCCGGTGGGGTTGTTGGGGTAGTTGAGGTACATCAGCTTCGCGCGCGCGAGGTCCGCGGGGGCGATCGCGTCCAGGTCGGGGACGAAGCCGAGCTCGGGCACCAGCGCCAGCGGCACGGGGTCAGCGCCGGCGAGCAGCGGCCCGGCGCTGTACACCGGGTAGCCGGGATCGGAGGCGAGCGCCGCGTCGCCGGGGTCGAGGAAGGCGAGGTTGAGGTTGAAGATCGCCTCCTTGGCGCCGATCGCGGGGATGATCTCGCTCGCCGGGTCGAGCTCCACGTCGAAGCGACGCGCGTAAAAGTCGCTGACGGCCTCGCGGAAGTCGCCGCGGCCGCGGTTGGAGGGGTAGCGGTGGGTCTCGGGCTCGCTGACGGCCTCCTGCATCGCCTCGACGATCAGCGCCGGCGTCGGGCGGTCGGGGTCGCCGATGCCAAGACTGATCACGTCCACCCCCGCGGCCTGCTTGGCGGCGATCTTGCGCTCCAGTTCGGCAAACAGGTACGGCGGGATTCGGTCCAGGCGGCTACTCGGTCTCATGCAGCTCCTTTAGGAAGTCCTCGCTGAGGCGGCCCTCATACACGGGCCGCGCCCAGCCTGTCAGATGCACGTGCAGTTGCTCCCCCACCTCGACCTGCAGCTCGCCGCCGTCGAGGGCGACGGTGACGGTGCTCGGCGCGTTCATCGCATCGGCGGATTTGCGCCCGGCGAGGGCGGAGCTCACCGGTGGGTGTAGCGCATCGCCGTCCAATGCCGGCAGGGACCTGCGGTGGCCCAGAACATGGGCGATCGCGGCGCCGGTGGCGCCTGTCCCCGATGCGAGCGACTCCCCCACCCCGCGCTCAAAGATTCGCGCGCGGATGCGGAGGGGTTCGGTTTCGGTGTACCAGGAGACGTTGGTGCGTTGCGGGAAGAGCTCATGGCCCACGATCGCGGGGCCGATCGCGGGCAGGTCGAGCGCCAGCAGCGCCTCCAGGTCCTCGACGTGGATCGCGCACTGGGGGTTGCCGATCGAGACGTGCTGAAAGCGCCAGCGCCGCCCGCCGGCGCTCAGTTCGCCGTGGCCGTCGAGGGGACCCGTGGGGAAGCTCGGCGAGACCAGCGACGCCGCGCCCATGTCGACGCGGCAGCTGTGGGAGCTGAGGATCGTCGGCGTGATCGCCCCCGCGACCGTCTGAATCGAAAACACGTCCTCTCCGGTCCAGCCGTGGCGGCGCAGATACAGCACGGCCTCGCGCGCACCGTTGCCCGACAGCTCGGCCTCCGAGCCGTCGGGGTTGTAGATCGCAAGGTGGGCGACGAACTGGGGGTCGTCGCTGGGGGCGAGCAGCAGCACCCCGTCGGACCCCACCCCGAAGTGCGGCGCGCAGAGCTTGCGGATGCGCGCGGGGGTGAGCTCGAACGGCAACCGCTCGCGCTCGACGATCAGGTAGTCGTTGCCGAGCGCCTGCCACTTCTCGAACTGCAGTGGGCCTATCTCCGCGGGAACTGTCATTCGCCGCTGGAGTCTACGATCTCCGCGGCGACCTCCTCCGGCGAGCGACCGGTCACGTCGATCAGCTGGACGCCGGCCATCTTGCGCATCCATGAGAGCTGGCGGCGCGCATAGTTGCGGGTGCGCCGCTGCATCGCCTCAACGTCGCCCGCGAGCAGCTCCTCAAAGCCGAGCGCCTTGCGCGCCGTGATCGAGGCGCCGGCGGCGTGGGCGCGCAGTACCTCCTCGCGTACCCCTGCCGTGAGCATCTGCTCGACCCGAGCATCGATGCGTGAGTACAGCTCGTCCCGCTCCAGCATCAGCCCGACGAGCAGCGTGGGACGGCGCATGTCCTCGCTCCACAGCTGCGACGGACCCTCAGGCGGGGAGGGTCTGAAGTCCAGGTCGGCGAGCGCCGCGCGCAGGTAGAGACCGGTGCCGCCGACGATGATTGGGCGCCGACCCTGAGCGAGCAGCGCGTCGATCTCGGCGTGCGCCAGTTGGGCGTACTCACCGGCGCTGAAGGAGGCGTCGAGCGGCACGAAGGAGACGAGCCGGTGCTCCAGCGCGGCCCGCTCGGCCGGCGAGGCGACGCCGGTGAGCGTCTCTAGGCCGATGTACACCTGCAGCGCATCGGCGGAGACGGCCACGGGGTCCTCGCCGGCGGCCCGCAGCCGTGCGGCCAGCGCGACCGCCAGCGCGGTCTTGCCGACGCCGGTGGGGCCGAATAGCGCAATCACTCGCATTCGCGTAGGCTGACAGACGTGCGCATCTCGGGATCGACAGTGCTGCTCACCGGCGCCACCGGCGGCCTCGGCGAAGCAATCGCCCGAGAGCTGGGGGGGCGCGGCGCGAAACTGATCCTGACCGGCAGGCGCACGGATGTGCTGGAGGGGCTGGCGAGCGAGCTCGGCGCGCGGGCGCTAGCGGCCGACCTGGCAGACCGCGCGGCCGTCGATCGCCTGCTGAGCGATGCCGGCGACGTGGACATCCTGGTCGCCAACGCGGCGCTCCCGGGCGCAGGGCGTCTGGAGGAGTTCGCGCTGGAGGAGATCGACCGTACGCTGGAGGTGAACCTGCGTGCCCCGATCGCGATGGCGCACGCACTCGCACCGGCGATGGCGGCGCGCGGCGCGGGCCACCTGCTGTTCGTCTCCTCGCTGTCGGGCAAGGCGCCGACCGCGATGACCTCGCTGTACAACGCGACCAAGTTCGGGCTACGCGGCTTCGCGCTGGGCTTGCGCCCGGAGATGCGCGAGCGGAACGTCGGCGTATCGGTCGTCTGCCCGGGTTTCATCCGCGAAGCGGGGATGTTCGCGGCCTCCGGCACGAAGCTCCCCCCGGGATCGGCACCCGCAGCCCGCACGACGTGGGCCGCGCGGTGGCGGAGGCGATCGCGCGCAACCGTACCGAGGTGGATGTCGCGCCGCTGACGCTGCGCGTCGGCACGGTATTCGCGGGCGTCGCCCCGGGCCTCGCGGCGAGCTTCACCCGCCGGACGGGCAGCGACAAGCTCGCGGCGGAGATCGCGGCAAGCCACCACGCGAAGGGCTGATCCCGCACCGCCCCGCGGCCTCGACGCCCGATCCGCCGCCCGTAGGGGGCTCCCACGAACTCCTTCGATACGCCTTACACACGCGTTGCGGGCCGCTTAAGGACGGGGCGCAGGATGGGTGGCGTAGGAAGAGCCCCCAACCGACCAACAGGAGGTCCCCATGAACAGGGCGAATATGATCAGGGCGGTCATCGTGGTGGGCGCGCTGGCAACGGGAGGCGCGGTGGCCGGGATCGCCGGCGCAGCCGCGGCTCCGAGCGGCACCATCGGCACGACGGGTACAACGACCCAGTCCACGCCGAGCACGACGACCACTCCGTCCACGATAACCACCCCCTCGACGCCGTCCAAAACAGCCCCGGCGCCGAACTCGACGAGCCCCTCGGGCCACCCGTGCCCGAACATGGGCAAGGGGTCGAGCGGCGGATCGAGCTCGAAATCCGGCTCGGGCAGCGAATCGGGTTCGAGCTACACCGGCCCTCCCCCGGGGCCTGCCCCGACCGCTGACTAGCAGCGTCGGCAGATCGAGTAGCGGCGGGCCGTCGCAGGCAGGGCGGCCCGCCGTGACTTACCCCGCGGCGCGTGCCAGCAACAGCTCCTCCCCCGCGAGTGTCTGCGAGGTGGCGGAGTCGATCCGCACCAGCGTAAGGTCTCCGGGAGCGGAGAGGCCGGCGAAGTTGACGACCTTGTTGTGGCGGGTGCGCCCTCGCAGCCGCGAGGGGTCGGTGCGCGAAGGCCCTTCGACGAGCACCTCCAGATCGCGCCCGATGAAGCGTGCGGCGCGCTCGCGGGCGTGGCGCTGCACGGCCTCGACGAGCCGCTCCATGCGCTGCACCTTGACCGGATGGGGCACGAGGCCCGCGGTGATCGCGGCGGCCTCGGTGCCGCGGCGGGGCGAGAAGAGGAAGGTGAAGGCGGCGTCGTAGCGGACCTGCTCGACGAGCGAGAGCGTCTGCTCGAAGTCCTCCTCGGTCTCACCGGGGAAGCCGACGATTATGTCGGTGGTGAGCGAGACGTCGGGGACGTGCTCGCGGATTAGGGCGACGCGGTCGAGGTAGCGCTCGCGGTCGTAGGTGCGGCGCATCGCCTTGAGGATCCGGGTGGAGCCGGATTGCAGCGGCAAATGAATGTGCTCACATACTGTTCGTAGCGAGGCATGGCGATTGGATCACATCTTCGCGCATATCCTTCGGATGGGGTGAGGTGTAGCGGATCCGCTCGATGCCCTCGACGGCGTCGAGCGCGTGCAGCAATTCGGCGAAGGTGCGCGAGCGCCGCCGTCCGGCCCCTCCATCCGCGCGCGCCTGTCCGGGTGTCCCAGCCCGCTCGTGCTCCTGTCCCGACGCGGTCGCGGCGCCGCCAAGCGCAGTCGCTGCGGTCGGCTCGCGCAGGTCGCGCCCGTAGGAGTTGACGTTCTGGCCGAGCAGCGTGACCTCGCGCACCCCTTCGACGGCCATCGCGCGAACCTCGGCGACGAGCTCGTCGAAGGGCCGGGAGACCTCGCGCCCGCGGGTGGATGGGACGATGCAGTAGGAGCAGCGGCAGTTGCAGCCGACGCTGATCTGCACCCACCCCTGGAAGGGCCGCTCGCGGTGGGCGGGCAGGCGCCCGGTGAAGCCCTCGAACTCGAAGAAGCCCTGCGCCGTCAGCGACTCCGAGGTGAGGAACTCCGCGAGGCGGTTGACCTGGCCGGGCCCGAAGGCGACGTCGACGAACGGGAAGCGCTCGAAGACCTCCTCCTTGACCGACTGCGCCCAGCACCCCCCCACGCCGACGATCCGCTCGGGCCGTTCGCGCTTCAGCCGCTTGGCCTCACCGAGGTGGGCGACGAAGCGGGAGTCGGCGGACTCGCGGATCGAGCAGGTGTTGAAGAGGATCAGGTCGGCCTCGGCACGCGCGGCGGCCTCGCGGTAGCCGAGCGACTCGAGCATCCCCTTCATCCGCTCGGAGTCGTGCTCGTTCATTTGGCAGCCGAACGTCGTTACGTGGTAGAGCGGCATGGAGACAGGGTACCCGCCTCGACATCGGGTCTGGTGCCTATCGCCGGGTGGAGACACCATGTTGGTTCACAGCAAGCTTGCAGCCCCACACGAACGTGCCCGCGCGCGTAGAGCAGCGGCCGACCGGCAAAGACGATCAAACGCCCCTACGCCGCGACGGGCTGGCGCCGCGACGCCGGGACCGGTGCCGGCGCGACCTCGGGTGGCGTCTCCGGGCCAACTGCCGTGACGGGGGCCTCGGCGACAGGCTCCAGCGGGATGGCGGGGCCCTCGGGCGAGATGTCGCGCGCGGCGAAGATCTTCGCGCGGATCTCCGCGGCCATCGCCGGGTGCTCGTCTAGATAGGCCTTCGCGGCGCCGCGGCCCTGACCCAGACGATCGTTGCCGTAGGAGAAGAAGGAGCCCGACTTAGTCACGACAGAGTCCTCGATGCCGAGGTCGATCAAGCAGCCGGTGGAGGAGATGCCCTTGCCGAACTCGATGTCGAACTCGGCCTGGCGGAAGGGGGCGGCGAGCTTGTTCTTGACGACCTTCACGCGCACGCGGTTGCCGACCGCCTCGGTGCCGTCCTTGAGCGTCTCGATGCGACGGATGTCCAGACGCTGGGAGGCATAGAACTTCAGCGCGCGCCCGCCGGGCTGGGTCTCGGGCGAGCCGAACATGACGCCGACCTTTTCGCGGATCTGGTTGGTCAGGATGCAGAGCGTGGAGGTGCGGTTGAGGTTGCCGGCGATCTTGCGCATCGCCTGGGACATCATCCGCGCCTGCGCACCGACCGTCTGGTCGCCCATCTGCCCCTTGAGCTCCACGCGCGGGGTGAGCGCGGCGACGGAGTCGATCGCAACCACGTCGATCGCCCCGGAACGCACGAGCATGTCGGCAACCTCCAGGGCCTGCTCGCCGTAGTCTGGCTGGGAGACGAGCAGCTCGTCGATGTCGACGCCGATCTCCTTGGCGTAGAGCGGGTCCATCGCGTGCTCGGCGTCGATGAAGGCGCACACCCCACCGAGCCGCTGGGCCTCGGCGAGGACGTGATAGATCAGCGTGGTCTTGCCTGAGGACTCGGGGCCGAAGACCTCAACGATGCGCCCGCGCGGAACGCCGCCGATCCCGAGCGCGAGATCGAGCGACAGCGCGCCGGTGGGAATTGCGGCGACGCGCACCTGCGCGCCCTCGTCGCCCATGCGCATGACGGTGCCTTTGCCGAACTCGCGCTCGATCTGCGTGAGCGCGCCCTTCAGCGCAGCGTCGCGGGCCTTGGCGGCCTTCTCGTTGTCGGTCGGCATCGGAAGCTCCTCCGGGTCGGGAAACGGATCGAGCGCAAACGGTAGAGGCCGCTCCGGACGGAACACTTGTTCGATCAGGGGACCGCGAGGGCGTACGTGAAGAGCCCTTCGTACACGGCCTCGGCGGGCGTGAGCCAGGAGCGCTGCAGCGTGACCGAGCGCGGGGTGAACGAGAGCGCCGGCGTGGGCGGTAGGACGCGCTCGCGCGGAGCCTCGGAGGGGCGCATACGGGCGACCGTCACGTGCGGGCGAAAGCGCTGGCGTCGGCCTTCCATGGCGCGGCTGGGGCCGGGGCCGGGAGCGGCGGCGGGCTCCAGGTCACAGACCGCGGCGAGCGCCCCGTGCAGCGCCTCCAGCGCGCGATCGGGAGTGTCGTGCAGCTCGATGGCCAGTGCGCGCGGGTGGCGCGGAGGCAGCCACAGCGGCGCCCCGAAGGAGAGCTCGCCGACCGGCGGCGCCTCGGTACAAGCGGCGGCGAGGGCCTGGTCGAGCGCCTCGATCTCCCCCACCGGCCGGTTGCCGAGGAAGCAGAGCGTGACGTGCAGCGAGTCGGGATCGAGCAACCGCAGCTGGCGGGTCGGCAGGGGCCGCGTTTCCCGGCGCCGGCCGGCGGAGCGTACGGCGCCCCGGAAGACCATCGCGGAGGGCGCGCGCGTGGCGGCGCCGGCGGGGTGGGCGGGATTTCCATCCCTCACGCTCGCGGCGGCGGTGCGCGCCCACCCCAGCAGCCGCCCGCGCAGCTCGGCGGGCAGGTCGAGTGCGACGAACAGGCGGGCTTCGGCACCGCGGGTCATAGCGGTGATGATCGCAACCGCGCGCGCAAACCGCGGCACCGCGGATGGCCCCCGCCGACGGTGCGTCGCGATTCGTTCTCGAAAGGGCCGGCGGGGGCGCCGGCTATGTCAGACCGGCGCCCCCGCCCGGCGGGATCCGAATGCGTGGAGAGGAGGTCACGATCCGGAGTCTCTACGGGCGCCTGGAAAGTCGGTAGGGGCTCCCGTAGGCTTTTGCAAGCGTACCGCGGCCGGTGACCACGGATGTGCGTGTTGTCCGAGCCGGTCGGCCACGCCCTTGAATCGCCTGAAAAACATACGCATAGATGTACCACGCGCGCAACGACGATACAAGGGAGTGTTTCTGACCTTGTGGACATTCCTAACCGGCTGCACAGCGACGGGGCCGCCGAGGGCGCCGGCGAGCTCGATGCCAGCACCCCCGGACGGCCGATCCGAATACGTAGAGAGGACCGACGCTCCGGATTCTCCTCGGACGCCGGGAAAGTCGGTGCGGCGCCCCGAGAAGTCTTGAAAGTCGCGTCGCTACCGCTTGTGCCGACCCCCTTTCTGCTTGCGCTTGGGGGCGTGTTTGGGCTTCTTTGGGCAGCCGGTGATCTTGAGTTTGGTGCTCTGGGTTAGCTTGCCCCCGTTCTGGCCTTCGAGCGTGGTGGCGATCGTGGGGGTGCGTCTGCAGAAGCTGCCCTTCGCCTTGGCCGGCAGGTTGGCCCCGAAGATCGCGTGAGGGCCCTCGGGCAGGACGGTTTCGAACGAGGAGACGGGGGCATCGGGGACCGTTTCGAACGTCGAGTACGCGATCCCCTTCTTGATGTCGGTCGCCCCGGCGAGGTCGATCGTGAGCCCATCGCCCTGGAGCACGAACACCACGTCGGGGTAAGCCGCGCCCCCGTGAGAGACCAGGTAGGCGGGGCCGCTCAACGGCGCGCTCAGCACCGGCGTGACCGCCGTGCCCGTCCCGATCACCGACCCCGCCGGGCAGCCCGAGGGGTTGGCCGCGAACTGGGCTTCGGTGCATGCGCCTCGTAGCGTCGCTAGCCGCGCCGGCAGCGCCTTCGGGAACGCCAGGTGGACGCGGTGAATGTTCGCTTCGCCGGCCTTCTGGGCGACCTTCACGACCAGGCTGGCCCCATCAACACGGCTCGTCTTGCCCCGCGTGGATGCCGTGAACGACGGTTTGAACGGCAGGTCGGCGCAGCCGGTGACGGCAAACGGGCTGGAGACCGTGACGCTGGTGCCTTGAACGGCGGGGAGCGCCGCGCTAGCGCCCGGGCCGCTGGTGAGCGTCGCGCTGGCGCCCTGAGTGCCGGTGAGCGTCGCGGTCACCGCCTGGGAGTCGCAGTTGGTCGGGTTGAACGTGAACGCGGGCCGGTTGACTTCGACATCGATCGAGCGCACCCGCACCGGCACCCCGTCCACGACCGTCGGGAAGGGGTCCGAGACGATCGTTGCTTGCACAGTGTTCGGGTTGATGCGCAGCGACCCACGAACGATCACGTCCCCGAGGTTGAACGGGCCCGCGATAGCCGGGACCACGACGACATCCCCATACGGACCGTGGTTGTAGGGGCTGGTGAGGTAGATCTTTCCGGTCTGCAGGAGCGGCTCGGAACCGGCGCCGGCCGTAACCGACACGGTGCCGATCTGAGACGCTTCAGGGCACGTCCCCTTGGTGGCTTCCGCTTCGCCACACTCCGGGACGCCCGCGAGCTTCGCGAGCAGGCCCTCGGGCAGCGTCGCTTCGAGGCCCGACAGGTCCTGTTCGCCGTCCTGGCGCGAGAGCTGCAACACGAACGGGCTGTAGCCGCCCGCGATCGGCGTCACCGTGCCCGCGTCGAAGCCCGGCTTGAACGGCATCGAGCTCCCGCAGCCGGTTACCCCGAACGACGACGCGGGCGTGGCGTTCGGGGTACCTTCCGCTTCACCCGGCGCGGCCTTGTGCGACCACGGTTCCAGTTCGCTTGTCGTGGTCGCACTCCCACACGTCTGCGGGTTCGCCAGCGCAGCGCGCTGTCCACCGGGGAACGTCAGCTTCAGTTCTTCGAACGGGAACTGCGGGTTTTCGTCGAAGCGAGCCCGCAGCTGCCCCGGCGCGAGACCCGCTTCTCGGCTGTGCGCGCCGTAACCACCTGCTTCGACTGAGCCCGCGAGCTTAATGATCACCCCGGATCCCGCCACTTCCAGATAGAGCCCGAAAACCTTCCCTTCTTCGGCTTCGGCTTCCGTGCACGCCGCCTGCGCGCAGTGCGGCGCGGCTAGGTAGACGTGGCCATGCAGCGGTTCGGCGAGGACAGGGGTCTTGACTTCCACTTCGCCGAGCCGCGAGTTTTCCGGGCAGTGGCCGGGCTCGGTGTGCCACATGCCGTCGTCGTAGGGGCTGCTGTTGCCACCAGGGTGACCTTCGCCTAGTTCGGTAGCTTCGGGATCACCGAGATCCTGGCCATCGGGCGCGACTTCCCCGCCGCCGATGTTGATCCCTTCCTTGCCTGTGGCCGCGCAGCCTCCGAGCGCGCTAGGGCCACTCGCAGCCGAGGGCGAGATCGAGACACCCGCTGGCAGCGTGACCGTCGTATTCTTCAACTCCGGCGTCGCCAAAGCGCCAAACGTGCCAGGCGCCTGCGGCAGCTTCAGATCGACCGTATAGCCCGACGGGGCGTCGGCCTGCATCGTTTCCGGTTCAACAGCGAGGTTAGGGTCGAATGCCGTCGCGCCCTGGAGCAGGTTACAACCCGTCAGTTCGGGATACGCTGTCGCTTCGGCATTCGCCGACCCTCCTTCCCATGAGGTCACAAACGCGCTCACATTCGCGGGTTCGGTTGAGCAGCGCGTGGGGTTCGTAACAAACGCGGCCGTGCTGCTGGTGCCATTTACTTCGCCCGGGTCGCCAAAGACCGTGAGCTGCACACTTTCGACGTCAAGGTGCGATGTCCGTAGAGCCCCTGGTGTGGCAACTCGCAGGCGGTACCCCGATGTGCCGTGCACCACGCTCGCATACAAAAAGATCGGCTGGCCCAACCCCGCGTTGAAGCCAAACTCTGCGGGATAGCCGTACTCGGGCGTCACATTGTAAACTGGGAACGGTTCCGGATGTCCGCCGCCGCTGTACACGATCCTGACCGTCCCCACCCAGCTACTGGCGGGACATGTAGTGCGATAGCGACCACTTCCCAGAGCGCCTTCCGCATCGGTAAGATCGATCTCGGGGCACCGTTCTGCGGTCAACGGGTCACCGGCTAGGCCCAACGGCAGATCGACCGCGATGTCCTCAGCTTCCTGCGGCACATCATACTGGGTCGCTCCCGCGCTACGTACGGTATCCAAGTCGATTGTCGTCGTCACGCTGTACGGGTGGTCGCCAGCCTGGGCATCTGACGCACCATCAATACCATCCGCCTCATAGGCGAACCCAGCGATGCCGAATGAGGCTAGTCCCATGTCAACGAGGTTAAACGCACTCGTTGACACTTCAAGGCCGCCACCGCCGGACGCAGTCGCTCTGTTGATCAACGAACCCCTCAGTGAAGCCGACGTAACAGCCACGGTGATTTCGACAAGTAGCTCATGGCCGACTCGCACCGCCTGACCGTACGTGCACTTCAGTTCGGAGGATGAGCATTCCATGGGCTGATGTGATAGCGGTTCCCTAGCTTCCACTTCGACCGGCACAAGCCCAGCAGGCAATCTATCCCTGATTGTGATGATACCTTCTGATGAGCGACTGCCGACATTAGTAGCGGTAAGCACAATACGGTCGTGCGCCTTTGGCTGCTGGACTGTTTCGGCGATAATTTTCCCTTCTACGATACCATCTTTGAGTTTATTTTCTCTCACTTCCAACGGGCCCGGATTGCTGCCACTCAGTGCGCCAGTCCATGTGACGGTGTATGGGTCGCTCCCGCCAGGGCCACCGGTAACAGAGACGTTTCCAACGCCTACGCCAGGAAGCGCTTCGAGCGCTTCTTGCATCATGCTGGCGGAAGCATCCCACGCTATCAGCGAGGTGGTTGCGGCAATCCGACTGGTACGCAACTCATATTCGCCGTCTGTCGCATTGACGGTGAGCGTGACAACCTCGTTCTGGGTATCGGTGGCGCTGAAGTCCGTAGGCTCTGCAAGCGAGCGGAGCAACCAGCCCGCGCTTGGCGTAGCGGCCTCCACCGGCGCAGCCATCACGTCACACGTCACGAAACAAATGAACAAGATCACCACACATGCAGGGACTGCTTTCGACCGAATCATCGCGCTGCGCCCCTATTATCCGGAGCCGATTTTCGAGTGTTTATGGCTCGTCCATTGCTGTTCATTTTTTCACCATATCTACTCCTCGCCCGCCTTTTGCAACCGGCCCGCCGCCGCCTCCCACGCCTAGCGCTACACGCCCGCAAAGCTCTAGCGAGCTTCTGTACCCTCGTCAACGATTTTGCACTCTTCATTTGAGGCTTCACCGTGGACGAACCAAGGTTGCCAACACTCGCCTGGCTTGTGCTCCCGGGCAGCTGCATCTGGGGCGTAGCGCTCAAAGATCCACGACACGTTTCGCCGATACAGCCAGGCTCTAGCACAGGTTCCGGGAAGCCTCCTTCTTCGCGCGCGTCGTAAAGCGCCACCTGCGTTTCCCGGTCTTGCGGCACGAGCTGGTCAGCCGTTAGAAAGAACACACTTTGTGCTGAAGGATCGATGCCAAAGAGCACTACGGTCGGTTCGCCAGCATCCAACGACATGTCATGGCCGCCAGAAATCAGATACACATTTCCTGCGCTGTACTCATATACGTTGGTAGCGCCCATTTCCGCCTGGGGGGTAAGCCCTGCTGTGCTGGTAAAGAATACCCGGGAGCCGTCTTCAGAGACCGCCAGTCCGGTCTCAGCAGCGGTCGGAACGTCCACACCGTTGAACGACTGTATGGGAATCCGCGGCGCCTCATCAAACATCGCGACGTTTCCACCTGAAGGCCCATTCTCTCCAATCGAGATCCGCCTCAAGGATCCATCGTTGGCGTCATACTCAAATAGCTGCGGAACCCTACTTTTATCTTCAGCAGTCAGATGGTCGGACGTCACGAACACCATGAATCCGCCGTCAGGTGTCGCCTGCGCAGGCCGGAGGTCCGCAGTCTGCCAGACACTCTGATCATCGGCAAGGGTACCCGACGAACCGAGTGTGCCGCGCAGAACATTTTCCCGACTGGTATCCCTTTCTTCAAAGATTTCAATCGCTTCGCCTTCGCTTGCTCCTTGGCTTACCGCTTCTTCGTATGCACTGAGCGCAAATTTTTCCGCGATTTCGTGAATCTTGCCCTCTTCTTCCGCTTCCTCTAGCATCAATGCACCTTCTTCACTAGGTGTCAGCAGCGTCGCGATAAATACCGTGTGATAAGTCCCGGCATGAGCCGGATCTGGCTCGTACACATAGAGGTTATCGGCTCCTTCTTGGGGTCCTGTTTCTTCTTCACTCCGACCTGCGACAAGGTCCTTGCCTGTAAGCTTGCCCTTGGCGACGAAGTAGACCCGTTCTCCATTCTCAGACACGCGAACAACACCCTGCACCTCCGTCTTTGCGGAACATTCAACTGGCTCTACGGAACACGCAGAGACAAGTGAGAGCTTCCCGTCCGCGTGTCCGGGAGTTGCAATCGGGCTAGCGAAGTCGTACTCGTAGAGGTTCATTCCCGTTTGGCCGGGCAGCAGTTCCTGTTCCGTCGTAAAGAAGACCTTTTCACCGTTTTGCGATGCGCCTTGGTAGGTCGCGCCTTGGAGCCCGGTAGTCGTATTACACGCTTCACATTGTTCCGAGGATGGCTCGGAGACATCAACTGTCCTGGTATCGCCAACCCGCGCGTACAGTTCGTTGACGCTCGGTCCTATGCCTTCACCAGTCGCGTTGCAGCGAAACACGTCCGGTGAGACTTCGTGTTCAGCAGCAAGCGCTGTAAAAAAAACAACTTCCCCATTTTTGGAAACCGCATTGTATGCCGATCCCCTCGCACCCGACCCTAGTTCCGTACCACACTCACTGATCAGTTCAGCGTTTTCGTTGATACGGCCACCGTGAAGCAGCCCCTGGTTGTTGACACCTACCAAAGTTGGTTCAGGATTGGCCATACCGGCGTACAAATACTCGTAAAGAGAGTGCCCCCCCGGACTGGTTTTGTCGCCTGGCCACAGATTGCTGTGGTCCTTATGGGATTCCCGGGCGGCTATGTTAGATGCTTCGATTTGAAACACTGAATGTGTAAGATTTTCTGACGCGCCCACAAACGTGAGCTCTTCCCCTGAGAGAGTAAGTTCTTCTTCTGCGACTTCGGGCCCCGTCCCAACGCCAACCAGATGCAAACCTGCCCCATCTGGCCTAGTACGAAGATAGATGTCTTCGTGGTAGAGAAGGTCTGTCGGCGCAGCACCCCAAAGAGTAGTTTCCAAGTCTTCCCCGGTCGCGGCCAGCATAGTGCTGTGCGGATATTCGTTTGCGGGGGGCGTCAGCACCGCTGACTGCCAGCCCGTTGGGCTGCGCGTGAAATCATATGCGACTGCACCGGGATTCCTGTTGCCATCCCACCAGTAGTTACTGGCACCCGCAAACGCGCCACTAGATCCCGCAATCACGTGGGAGCCATCCGCAGAAACAACTCCAACGGCTCCTGCTTCATCCAATATCACCCCTCCCTCCTTGTATGGCGGCGTGACCAACTCAAGCGCACGGCAATCCGGCAAATACGGGCGAAAGCCCAGCGAGACTTCGGTCTGCGCCCCGCACCGAGCTTGCGTGGCATCACCGGCCGCCCAAGCCTCACGGGACCTCCCCGGCACCTCGCCGCTGGCAACGATAACGGCTAGAACAACGACACCCAACCTAAACCTAAACATCAACGCTCCTCTCATTGCCACTGCCCCGTTCTCTCGCTGGGGTTTCGGACCACAAATCAAAACAACAGACATATTGGTGAGGTCGCGCCACACGACGCGACCTCACAACTTTGTATGTCCGTTACCTAATAAGAACTCCTATGCGTGAGAACACCTCTATTCGTCCCAGCCAAATTCTTCCGCTGGACTTGTTTCGACCTCGGATGTACCGACCTCTTTTGCAGCAGCACCAAGTACTTCCAGTTTACATGTTATGGCTTTAAAGGCTTTTGGAGTCGGTTCCCATATTTCGCCTTTTTCAATAGCCGTAGCCGGCAGTCTGAGTAATCCTTTTGTAGCCTTTTCCCCGGCTGCCGTTAAGACGAATTCTCCGTTGCCATTTGCCTTACCGATCTGCGCCAACTGGCCGCATTTTCTATTGACACCTTTTATTTTAAATTCGGTGCCTGTGGCAAAGACTCGAACTTCTTTGTTATTGAGAATCGCGCCACAGTTAGTAGTGCCGCCTTCCAACTTAAACGCCACGAAGAGATTTTCGTTGCCTGATTCTCCCTCCGGAGCAAATGCCTCCAACGCTGACGTTCTCTCCCCTTCGGGATAAACGAGCGCAGTTAATACGTCTACCAGAACTTCGCCTGCATTGACTGCCGCTAACGGTTTAAGGCCTTTAGCAGTACAGCCTCTTTTGCCTTCAACGGCGCATTCAGTAAACTTGAGCTGACCAGAGTCCGTACCCGGGTTACCGCCTAAGATAAACCCAGTGCTGGTCAATTTAAGGCATTCGACAACCAGGCCAGCTCCTTCCAGCTTATACACAGTCTCGCTTGTCGTCGTTATTGCTCGGGTTTCGCCAGAGAGTAGCGGAGAGCCGCTCGCTCCAACAATCCATAATGGCCCACCTTCAGCCTGCGCAACCGTCGCCGCCAGCGCGCTAAACATGACCATCGCCATGCTCGCGGCCAGCATGATTCCTAGCCTGTTGAACTGCATTTGATATGCTCCTTCTTGTCGTTCTAGGCCCTGGGGCGCCGATTGAGATGATGTGTGGCGCTCCGGGGCCGGTTTGTCTCTGACTCTGCTCCCGAACTCCGGCACGCAGAGTCATGCTTTCGGCCCCAAGGCCAAGACGACGCGTTACCGCGGCGGCCAGACCGCTGGGGTCGTGGGGGCCCGCCCAGGTGCTGCTAGGGTGGGCCTGCCGGAGAAGCTCGTTTGAGTTGATCTTCACTGTTTCCATTGCTGTGGACTCGCTGCAGAATGCCCGTCAGGACATGGCAAAGCCAGTGCCGTGGCGCTCGCCTCCCCGGCGAAACACCATGGCGCCCGGCACTCCCTAATTTGCTTTGCTCCCTTTATGAAGGTGCCGTCTCCCGACGCTCGCCTTCATGCGGCGGGCGCCCAGTGCCCGGCACTATCGATTTTCCTGTGCTCCCTTTTCTTATAGGTACCGTGGCCCGGCGCCCGCCTTCGTGTGACGAGAGTCCAGTGCTCGGCTCGATCGACTTCAATTGTGCTGCGGTTGAAGGTTGGTAGACCTGAGTTCCCTGGCGTCGCCGCTCTCGGTCACGCCTTGGCGCTCGGCACTGCCGATGCTTTGCGGCACCGTCGATCGTTCCAATGAGGTGATCTCCGTACCGCAAAGACTACGATACCACATGTCAGGACGGATTTGTAGATGCTGCCGTGTCTTTTCGTCAATGAGCTCGCGATACGCAGCCGGCAGGGGGCGCCGGAGATGTGCGGACCGGCGCCCCCGGGCGGTTCGTCCGAATGCGGGCGAGAGGAGAGCCAAGGCCCTGTTCGCAACGTCTCCCCGCTCGATAGGAGCCGCCGGGGGCGCCGGCAATGTCAGACCGGCGCCCCCGGGCGGTTCGTCCGAATGCGTGGAGAGGAGGTCACGATCCGGATCCGCGCGGCGCCCACAGAGAGGGAAGGGCGCCCGCGAGCTCTTGCAAGATGGCCGCTGCTCACTTCCTGCGCTTTCCCGTCTTGCGCCCGTGCTTGGCCCTGTGCTTGGCCTTCTTCGGGCACCCGGTGATGGCCAGCCTGGTGCTCTGCTTGATCACCGCGCCGTCCTGGGCCACCAGTTCGGTCGGCATCGTCAGCGTCCCAGCCTTACAGAGGTTCGCCCCGTTCGCCGTCAGCGCCGAGTACGGGCCCTCGGGGAGCTGCAGTTCGAAGCTCGAGAAGGGCGCGTCCGGCACCGCGTTGAAGGTCGACGTCAGGACGCCCTTCTTGGAGATCGCCGTTTCGCCGTGCAGGTCGATCGTGACGTTGTCCCCCTTGAGTTCGATCACCAGTTCGGGGTACTTCGCCCCGCCGTGGGAGACGAAGTACGCCGGCCCGCCCAAGGGAGCGGGCAGCACCGGCGTCTTCGCCATCGCCACGCCGACCCTGGAAGCGGCGGGGCAGCTCGCGGGATTGTCCGCGAACGTCTGTTCCGGGCACGCCTTCTGCAGCGTGGTCAGTCGTGCCGGCAGCTTCGCCGGCAGGCTCACCTCGACCTTGGCGATGTCCGCCTCGGTCCCCTGCGGGGTGCTCGGGTAGGTCACCGTGGTGTCGAGGCTCGCGCCATCCACACGCGAGCTGTGCGCCGACGTCGAGACCCCGAACTTCGGTTTGAACGCCAGCGCCGCGCAGTCTGTGATCTGGAAGGGAACTTCGAGCGAGGCGGTGGCCCCTTCTGCGCTCGTCAAGCCCCCGGTGATCTTCAGCGGGTTGCAGTCGGTCGGGTTGAACGTGAAGTTCGATCGATCGATCGCCACATAGACGTGCTTGATCTGCAGCGGGATCCCTTCGAGGATCGTCGGGATCGCGTGCCCTTCGGCCGGGGTGTTCGTCGTGACCGTCAGCGCCGTCGTGACGGGGTTGACTTCGATCCTCGCGCGCACCACCAGGCAGTCGCAGGCCGGGCTATTTAGCTTCGTGCGCTCTAGGTTGAACGGCCCGGCCTTCGCCGGCTCCTTGATTGACAGGCCGTACGGCGCCCCGTCATACGGGCCGGTGATGAACACTTCGCCGCCGGTGACGCTGTACGGGTCGCCGCCCAGGCCGACGCTAACCGTCGTTTCGCCGATCCTGCTTTCTGCGCCGCAGGTCCCTTCATTAGCCTGCGGTTCTTCGCACAACTTGACGCTGGAGAGCATCCCCAGCAGCCCCGGGGGCATGTGGAGCTGAAGCCCCTGGAGCTGCTGATTCCCGTCTTCGCGGCTCATCGTCATCGTGAACGGGCTATATCCGCCCGCTTGGATGCTCGTCGTCTGCGCCGTCAGCGTGGGGGCGAAGGGGAGCGGGTTCGGGCACGGACTCCCGTGAGGTCCGCTCGTGATTTCGAAGTGGCTCTGGGAGGGGATCGCTTCGTTGCCGGACCACGGCGTGAAGGACGCTTCGGTCGCGTACGTCCCGCACTGGGTCGGCGTCGAGAGCGGTGCGCGTTCGCCGCCGAAGAATTCCAGCTTGGCGTCTTCGAACGGCAACTGCGGGGTGTTCTTGAACGTGGCTTCGATCTGCCCCTTCGGAGACAGGCTCACTTCGCCAGGCAGCTTGACGAGCGTGCCCGCGACCGGGTCTTCCGCCACGATGTACATGGCGATCAGGCTCCCGAACGGGTTTTCTTCCTGCGTGGCCAGGTAGACAGCGCCTTCCAGTTCGTTTGGCAGCAGCGGTGTCTTGATCTTGACGGTGCCTATCTTGGACGCATTGGGGCAGAAGTTCGCGCCAGGCATCAGCGGAGAAGGTAGGCGTTCGGTAAAGGTCGCGGTCTCGGCGGTCGAGCCGGGCTGCAATTCCTTGAATCCTTCAAAGCCGATCAGGCCCTCGGAGCAGGATTCGAGGCCGTCAGCTCCCGACGCGTTCAACGCCACGCCTTCAGGCAGCTTCACGCTGATCTCCTTGACGTCGGACTCGGCGTCGCCGTTGGGGATCAGGACCTCTTCTTGGGGTACGTGCACATCGACGCTCAACCCCGTCGCGCTACTCGCATCCGGTACATCTGGGGCAACGCTGATCGACGGTTCAAAACTGAGCTTGTCACAACCGCCCAAAGCGATCGGAGGGCCGCCCGCTTCGTGCAGCTTATATTCGAGCGTTTTCGGCTCGGTCGACTCCAAGGGCTTGCCCGGTGCTGGCCACGAATCGCCTTCCAGTGAAATTTCAAACGGTTCGTTCGACGAGTTGCCACACGAGGTTGGCAGCGACATGAATGGCGCGGTCACCGTGTCTTCAGGGCAGCTACCCGGCGAAAAGCCCGCCGCACACGCATACCCGCGCGACCCATCATGACGCGGATCGCCGGGCCAACCCCAGATTGTAACCTGCGATGACAAGAACGTCGCCGTCTGCGTGATGTCGTTCGCGCTAACCGTCACTCCGTAGTCGCCACCGGTACGAACCGAGGTATCGAGGAATACGGCATTGCCACCAGCACTGAACCCGAGCCTCGCCGGCTCACCAGTCGCTGGTACCATGTTAAATACGGGAAACGACACGGTTTGGTGTAGAGGATTAGCCAGCGTTACCACCGCGACCCCGAGCTGCGAACCGACCGGGCATTGTTCCAGTTTGAACTGCACTTCGGTGCACTGCGGAAATGGAGACGGGTCGCCAACCAGACCCGGCGGCAAATTAAACCGCAGATCTTTCGGTAGCGCAGGCTGAGCCACTTCTCCGATATACCCTTCATGGCCTTTTTCTTCGGCGTCGGCATTCAATACTACCGTAGTGGTCCATTGAAACGGATGCGACCCCGCCTGTCTATCCAATGATCCGCCCACGTTTTCAGGCAACGATTCAAATGTTTCGACGCCAAACGGGGGGATACCCTTCCAGTAGCCAGCGGATCACTGGCCGACGTTTCGGGAGCATCGCCGCCTGAAATCTTCACTTGATCAATTGGATATCCCGCCGACAAATCTTCTTCCTCATTAACGTAGATGCTGACTTCAAGTCGGGTATACGGCGGCAAAACTCCACGGAACGCGCACACCACTGTGGATACCACCACTGTCGTCACCGAGCATTTTTCTGATTCTTCGGCAGGATTATGAGTACCTTCGGGACCAGCGACATCCCATGCATCTTTCGCCACGACTCCTGCCGGCAACGTATCCGTTACCATAACCGGAGCGTTTTCACCATTAATCGCTTGATCTCCCACATTGGTCATCGAGACCACAACAGTACCCTTCCCACCAGGAACCAAGTCCGAGGGCCTTGAGCCCACATTAACATGCCACCATGCAGATGTAGCTTCAGCGAATCCCGGAGCAGCCCATATTCCTAGAGCGAGCACGGCCGTGAAACCAAGCGTCATAACGATAGTCGTCGGTCGGAGAGGGTTCAGCATTGAGAGCCTCATCGCTTATTTCCATGGTTGTGGCCGACTTTCTTGGTCTTTGTCTTCTTTTGCTTGCCCTTTTTCTTCACGCATTTGCCTTTCGTCACGGTCTCGTCCTTGGAACATTTCATTTTCGCGGGCTGCGACTGTACGAGATTACCTGAGCCGGAGAATGTCGCACTCCCGTTAGCTCCAAAGATGGACGCCTGGGGCGTGGACGTACCTCTACACGAGTCCGTCGTCGCGCATGCCGGCGGGGGCACCGTTTCTTTTGAACATGGCGCCGTGGCGCCGCACACATGCGCATCATACACGTCAAATGCTGAATCCTTATCAGCCGGCACAAGCCGTGCCGCCGTCAAGAAGAAAACATCTTCGGCTTCTTCGCCGTCTGGACCCTTCCCGCTAGCGTCCAAGAACGCAGATTCTTCACCGGACGATCCCGACGAGATCAACCCTATACACCCATTTGCGTTGCCGCTAAACGTCGGACTGAGCTTTGTACACTTAGAAGAGCTTTCCGCCGGTTCATACTCGTACACGTCCATTAGCCCATTCGTCGCTAGTGGCACGAGGGCATCTGAACTATCAAAAAACACCCGTCCGCTATCTGACAGATACCGCGACTGATAGTCCGCGACAGAAAGTGACATCGCCGTCCACCCAGGAACACTGCCGGCCAACCACCGACCACTATCCCATATACCCTGCTGATCGGCCAGCAACCCAGCACCCCCCCTAGCTCCTTCAAAATCCAACACTCCGGTCGGCCGTTCACCTGTTGGGTTGCACGACACACACACACTCCGATCGGCAGATGCTTGGTAGAGATAGACCTCCTCGTCTGGTTCACCGCTGGCAACGTCAGTATTGTTGTAGCCCGTCAGACTTTGCTCGGACATAAAAACAAGATACTTCCCGTCTGGCGAGACCCTCGAGGTCACTTTTTCAAGATTCCCTGCTGTACCTTCCCAGTCGGGATAATCTTCGCCAGAGAGAGTTGCGACGAACACCGGCGCTTCCCAAGTTCCGCTTCCTTCATTGTAGTGTCTCATGTAAAGATTGCAGGTCGCCCCTGGCGGCGGCTTGTTGCCGCCGCAGTCTCCAGGAGCAGCTTCTTCTCCTTCGCTATTTGCGACAGTAGTCAAGACCCCATTGGCAGCAAAGTATACGTATGCACTCTCACTGCTGCCAGCAAGAACAACGCCCAACACATCAGCACTTTCCGTTTCGTGCGTCGGTATCGTCGAGACAGTCAAATCGCTCAAGTTACATCCTAGCCTGGCCGCTTCTTCTATCATTTCACACTCGTATAGGTCGGGTCGTTCGACTTTCGCCGTTGAGTCGGAAGTCAATGGTTCTTCATCGGTGAAGAACACCTTAGACCCATCGCTGGTAGCAAACTGAAACTGCGCTCCCTTCAAGCTTTCACCCGTTTTACCACCATCGACCGCATCAAGTCGCACAGTCTGCTCGCTAGTGACGTCTCGCATAAAGAGGTGAGGACGTTCGGTTTCGTGGTTGTAGGACTCCGTGTACGACCAGATAATGCGGGAGCCATCCGTAGAAATTGCATCTCTGGCGTCTTCGCCCGACGAATTCCCAAGACGCGCTGCGCCCGACGCCTGTTCTCCTGCGGGATCTCCTTCGGGCAGTACACTGACGAGCTGCAGTCGCTCCGCAGATGGCTCGCCTGCTGTCCACTCGTAGAGACCCCCTTCCTTTGTCGGGTTCCCATTAGGGGTATCTGCGGTCAGAGGAACGTTGATGGAATGTAGAATCACATTACTCAAGTCGTTAGTCGCACCCACAAAGCCTATGTCGTTCGCAAATTTGGTCCCTGATGGAACGTCCGCATGTCGTTCCACATTTGAGTCGCATGCAACTTCCAGTGGGCAACCCGTCACAAGCGGCAAGTAGCCCGCTTCGTGTTCGGGGTCAGCCGCTTCGTGTTCTGCTTCATCGTAGACCGTTCGCTCGGCGGCCTCTGGCAGCAATGGCTTATTGTCTCGCACATATAGCGTCTTTTCCGACACTCCAAATGACAATGGTACATTAGGCCCAAACGGCTGCGCGAGACTTACCGACAAATCCGGAGAGAACCACTTGTACTCTTGGCCAGCTCCGGCCGGGGCGCCAGTCGAAGCCTGATGTGGTGTAGCTATGTCTCGCGAGTACCAGCCGCCCATCGCATTCCTGAGAGAAAGTACCTGAGACTCGTCGGCGTTACCTGCCGGTGGTTCTTCCTGTTCTTGCGCACTTTTGGTTGGACCCACCGACAAATAGGTGATTGCCCCGCCTTCTTCGGAGGCCTGCACCAGTCCACCGCCATCCTCAATCGGCAAAATCAGAGCGCCGTCCTTCGTTGGTGGAGATACAAGTTCCCACATCCGACCATCCGGCAAAGCCCACGAAAGCGCCGGAAGACTCAGTGACATCAAACCCGCAAGCAGACATAGCGCAAACACAAATGACGACCGCACCGACCAACTTCTGCGCGCGTGTCCATAGCCAACGCCTTGCGAACCGCTACTAACCATACCCTTTCCGCTTTCCATCATACATGCCTCCTCCGCATAAATCCATGTGCGCTCACTAAGGCAAATCTTGGTGCGCGGAGCCGAGGTGGGCCCCACGCACCAAATAGACTTAGGTGGACAACTTACGCTTACGCGCTAATTTCGGCACTTTCTAAGGCAAAAATCTTGTCTTCCGTTTTGATTCCCGAGAATTCAAAATTTTCAGCGGTACCAATTTTAGTTAATAGTAATAAGCCCGTTTGTTTTACACCTAAAACTTCGAGCGACGTGTACTGCTGTACTGAAGCGCTCGTACCATGTTCATATTTCAATGTGAAGTTTTCTTTTGTGGTTACTAGTTTGTTGATGGGTTCGATCTTACCGATAACCTCTCCCTTAACTTTGATTTTAGCTTTCAATATGCTACCGTCAGCACATGTAAATTCGGCGAATAGCCCTTCAGGTGCGCTAGCTTCGGGCTTGAGTACCAAACCTACTTCTCTTGGTTCCGTGTTTTTAATATAGCCAAGGTCACCTTCAAGTTGATTTGTTTTGATCTGTCCTTCAGCCAAACTGGCCGAAGTGCATTTCACTGGATCGCCGTCGATCGATCCTTTGCAACCCGCGAAAACGACTAAGACATTCTGCACCTTATCCGTTCCCTTTATGATTTCACCCGTATCAGTGTCGCTTGCGCATTCCACAGTTTCTTCTTTTTCGCCGATCTTTGTTACAAGCTTTCCTTCGCCGCTTGTTGATGAGAACTGTGGTTTAGAGCCTCCTCCAGGGAATAAGAACGTCGGCGTAAGCGCCGAGGCCGTAGCCACCGCCACCGCGCTCATAACGAACACGGCCACGAGGCAGAGCCCCATGATCTTGATACTCCTCATTTTAAGTGCTCCTTTGATTTGACTTTGAATGAACCCATCGTGATCAACTTCGTTGTGGACTGCATTGGCAATACTCCCATTTTGGGTATAGATAACCGTCGCCTTGGCGCTCGCTTTTTCACAGCGGGACGCCACTGCGGTCCGGCACTGTTCACTTCGTGTGCTGCAGATACTGCGTTTTGGGTATCGGAAACCGGTGGCCCGACGACTCGTCTAAACCAACGAGACGCTTGAGTCCCGGCGTTATCGACCTTCCGTACTCCGTTGTTGGGTTACGCCATCAATACCTTGACGGTATTCAACACCAGGGGCGCCCACTTTTCACAACGGAACGCCACGGCGTCTGGCTTTATCGACTTCCCTGCTCCTTTGTTGATTCCCTTGAAGTCAGATACCGTGGCCCAGCATTCGCCTTCATGTGGCAAGTGCCCAGCGCCCGGCTCTATCGACTTCCCTGTACTGCGATGCGTCTCCTTCACTGCCTACTCGGTGACTAGTCTCCAAACCAATCAAGTCTCCTTGACAGAGTGTCGATCTCGAAACCGCGCAAGCACTGTACCATATGTCAGGACGGGTGGGGGAATATGTTTATGCGGCTTTCTACGGCTCTTGTCGGGGGTCTTCCAGCCCGTGAAAATGGCTCAGTTAGTAGCTTTTGGGGCAAGCAGCCGGCGCACCATGTGGAGCGCCACGGTGGTAGCGCGCTCGCGCACATCGGGCCTCCCACCCGGGAGGGTCACCGCTCGCGCGAGGGAGCCGTCGGTGGTTATTACGCACAGGTAAACCGTGCCCACAGGCTTCTCCGGAGTGCCCCCGCCGGGGCCGGCGATGCCCGTTACGCCCACACCCACGTCCGCTCCGAGGCGCTCGCGCGCACCCTCCGCCAGGGCCTCGGCGACCTCGGCGGAGACGGCGCCGTGGCGCTCGATCAGCTCGGCGGGGACACCCGCCAGCGCCACCTTCGCCTCGTTGGAGTACACGACTAGGCCCCCGCGCACGTACCGCGAGGCGCCCGGAGGGTCGGTCAGGCGGGATGCGAGCAGGCCTCCCGTGCACGACTCCGCGGTTGCGACCGTGCGCGCAGGGACACCCTGCTCGCCACGGAGCAGCGCTGCCACCTGCTCATCGATCGTGCTGCCGTCCTCGGAGAAGAGCTGCTCGGCGTGGCGTGCTCGCACCGCGGCCACGAACGCCTCGTAGGCGACCTGTGCGTCGGGCTCGTAGCGCGTGACGACCTCGACCTCGCCCCGTTTCAGGCAGGTGGTGACCTCAAGGCGGTCGAGCGGCACGCCTTCGCGCTCGGCGGCCCTGAGCGTCTCGGCGATCTCCGACTCGGGGATCCCAAACAGGCGCAGCGTGCGGCGGCGGTACACGGTGGCGCTCGCCAGCGCCTCGCGCAACGAGCCCGCCGCGCGGAAGTCATCGCGCACGGCCGCCTCCCACATCGGCTGTAGCTCGCGCGGCGGGCCGGGGAGCACCACGACCGTGGGGGTGGGCGGGCGTCCAATCCCCTCGGCCGGGGCGACCACCAAACCCGGGGCGGTGCCCACGGGGTCGAGCACCGTCGCGCCCCGCGGGATCGTGGCCTGCTTGCGCGCGCCCTCGCGCATCGCCTCGACGCTGACGTTGCGCCAGCGCGCGCCCAGGCGCGCGACGATCGCTTCGATCCGCTCCTGCAACGGGCCGTCCCACACCAGCTCGCGGCCCTGGAACTCGGCCACGACCTCGGCCGTGAGGTCATCGGCGGTCGGGCCGAGGCCGCCGCTCGTTAGCACCACGTCATAGCTCTGCGCCGCCATGAAGCGCAGCGCGGCCAGCAGGTCCTCGCGGCGGTCGCCGACGATCGCGATCTGCGCTAGATCGACGCCGAGCTCCTCCAGGCGGTCGGCCAGCCAGGGGCCGTTGCGGTCGGCCACGCGGCCAGTCAGCACCTCGGTGCCGGTGACGACGATCCCCGCGCGGACGCCCACCGCTCAATCCCTGCCGAGGTTTACTTGCACGTCGGCGCTTCGCTTTCCACCAGCGTGCGCATCCCCGTGCGGGTGATCGCGTAGCCGATCGCGCCGGAGGAGGCTGGCACGGTCACGGGCTTGCCGTTGACGACCAGCGTCACGGCGTTGTTGCCGAGCGTCAGTTCGAAGCGGTGGGCGTGGTAGACCGGCTCGGGGCTTTCCGGGGTCAGGATCACGCCCGGGATCCGCTTGCGGCCACCGTCGCCGATCAGGCATACGTAGACTTCCGCGCTCGGTTGCAGCTTCAGCGACGCCAGCGTCGCCGTCGCGCTCGCCGGGCTGGCGACATGCGCTCGGTGGGCACTTTTGGGGTGGGTGATGTGCGCACCCAGCGCCGGGGTGCTCGGGGGTGTTTTGCTCGACGGGGAGCTGCCGCCCGATAGCAGCGCGAACACCAGCAGCACGATCAGGAGGCCCACGGCGCCGAGCGCTGCCATGTAGGCGCGCGAAGGGCCGGTGCGCGGCGGCGGCGGGGCGCCCGGCCCACGGCGCACTCCTCCGCCGGGGCGCCCGCGGGCGCGGCGGGGGGCCGACACCGCCGCCTGTTGGATCGGCTCGATTCCGTCGCCGGGGTGCTCGTAATGGAGCTTGTACTCCTCGACTAGGGCGCGCCCGTCGAGGCCCAAGGCGTTGCCGTAGGTGCGCAGGAAGCTCTTGACGAACGTCGGCCCCGGCAACAGGTCCCACTCCTCGTTCTCCAGCGCGCGCAGGTACTTGGCGCGGATCTTCGTCTGCGCCTCGATCTCGGACACGTCGATCCGCTCGCGCATCCGCGCCTCGCGCAGCGTTGCTCCGATCTCGGGCATCTTGGCGTGAAGGCTAGTTGACTGCCCGCTCCTCCAGGGCAGCCAGCACGCGGGGCACGTCGGCCTCGGCGATCAGCACCTGACGGGGCTTGGAGCCCTCGTAGCCGGAGATCACGCCGCGGCGCTCCAGCATGTCGATCATCCGGCCCGCGCGCGTGTAGCCGAGGCGCAGGCGCCGCTGCAACATCGAGGTCGAGGCCGTCTGCATTTCCGCGACCAGCGCGATCGCATCCTTCAGCAGCGGATCCTCGTCGGGATCGAAGTCATCCGGCCCCGAACCCTCCCCCTCCTTCTCCGTTGGCTCGACCTCCTCCAGCAGCTCCTCGCGCAGTTCCGGTTCACCCTGCTTGCGCCAGAAGTCGGTGAGCTTCGCGATCTGTGGCTCGTCGATGTAGGCGCCCTGGATGCGCTGCAGGCGTGAGGAGCCGACCGGGCTGAAGAGCATGTCGCCCTGCCCCAACAGCGACTCGGCGCCGTTCTGGTCGAGGATCACGCGCGAATCGGTCTGCGAGCTCACCGCGAACGCGATCCGCGACGGCACGTTGGCCTTGATCATGCCCGTGATCACGTCCACGCGCGGGCTCTGCGTCGCCAGCACGAGGTGGATGCCCACGGCGCGCGCCTTCTGCGCGAGGCGGATGATCGAGTCCTCGACGTCCGCTGGGGCGACCATCATCAGGTCGGCGAGCTCGTCGATCACGCAGAGGATGTAGGGCAGCGGCGGCTCGCCCCGCGCTTCGCGCGCTTTGTTGAGCTCGGGCAGGCTGCGCGTGCGTGCCAGCGACATCGTGCCGTAGCGCTGCTCCATCTCCCGCACGAGGTTCTGAAGCGCGTTGGCGGCCATCCGCGGGCTGGTGATCACAGGGGTGAGGAGGTGCGGGATCGACTCGTAGTGGTTGAGCTCGACCTGCTTGGGATCGACCAGCACGAGTCGCAGCTCGTGTGGACTGGCGCGCAGCAGCACGCTCGCGAGCATCGCGTTGATCGCGCCCGACTTACCGGCGCCGGTCGTGCCGGCGACCAGCAGGTGAGGCATCTTCGCGAGGTCCGCGCCGATCGCCTTGCCCGCCACGTCCTTGCCGAGCCACACCGTGAGCGGCGACCAATCCTTGGGTGGCTCCTGGTACACGTCGCCGAGGCGCACGATCTTGCGACGGGCGTTCGGGACCTCGACCCCCACCGCCTGCTTGCCCGGGATCGGCGCGAGGATACGGATGTCGGTCGCGGCGAGCGCGTACGCGAGGTCGTCCTTCAGCTGCGCCACCTTCGCGACCTTCGTCCCCGGGGCGAGGCGCAGCTCGTAGCGGGTGATGTGCGGGCCCGCCACTGTGCCGATCACCTTCGCCTGCACGCCGAAGTGGCCGAGCGCCTCAACCAGGTTGGCGGCGGTGCGCTCCTGCCCTGCGGTGTCCGGGCGCGACTGCTCGGCGCTGGAGCGCGACAGCACTTTGCTCGCCTCCGGCAGTCGCCACTCGAAGTCGGGGTCGTCGGTGATGTGCTCTCGCAGGCGCCCTTGGGGGGTTAGGTCCTCTGGATTGGCCACGGCAACACCTGTGACCTGCTCTTCCGGCTCGTCCTCGTCCTCGGGCTCCTCGATCGCGTCGAACTCATCCTCGTCGAGCGATGGCGCCTCCACGTGCGTCGCCCTTACGACCAGCTCCTGTGGTTCTGGCTCGGGGGGCAGCAATGACTCCAGTGGTAGACGATCTTCGATCGGGGGCTCATTCGGCGCCGGCTGCGAGTCCACGACCGAGCTGCGCTCGACTCCCACACGGGCTTTCAGCATCCGCGTGCTGTCGACCATGCCGCTGCCGGTCGCGCGCAGTACCGCCGCCAGCGAGGCGCCCGTCAGCAGGATCACACCCACGGCCAGCAGAAACACAACGAGGATGTCCACGCCGACCTGCTGCACCAGCCGGTGCGCCGCTTCGTAGAGCGCCTGCCCGCCGGCGCCGCCATGCGCCTGCAGGTAGTCGGAGGACCAGTGCGAGGCTGTTGTGCCCTGTCCCGAGCTCACGCCCAGCGTCCCAGCCGCGAGCGCCAGCACGACCGCGCAGAAGAGGCAGAGGCTGCCCGTGCGCAGCGGGCGCATCGCCGGCAGCACCGGGCGCATCAGCATCGCCGCGCCGGCGCCGACCAGCGCGAGCGGCGCCAGCACCTTTGCGCGGCCCACGCTCCAACCCAGTGCGACCGCGAGCGCGTGCCCGAGGCCCCCACCGTCGCCATTGCCGTACAGCACCACGCCCATAAACACACCGGCCGCGATCAGCGCGAGCGCCAGCACGTCACGCTGGCGCTCGTCCAAGTGCGGCAGCCGTGGCGGCCACCATGGCGGCGGCCAGCCCGAACCGCGCCGCCGCTGGCGGCTGCGAGCTTTGCCGGCCGATCTACGCTTGGTGGAGCCGCGAGCGGCCGGCGCTCGGCGGGTACTGCGCGTGCGTGTGCCTGCCATCCACCCTGCAACTTCGACGCCGGAGCCCTAGACCCTGCCTTGCTACGTCCAGCGATGACCAGCCGGAGAACGCACTCTTGTGAAAAGGCCTTACCATCGCCTTCGAGGGTGGCGCAGCCGGCCGAAGGCAGGCAAGCCGGGCCCCTCGTCTGCCAGACTAAACAAATCGATACACAGGTAAGCCATATGAACGATTTCTCCCGCGCACCCAGGGTCCTCGTGGTCGAGGACGACGAGGACATCGCCCAGGCACTGCAACGCTCGCTGCGGATGGAGGGCTACGAGGTGCGGATCGCGCTCGATGGGGCCTCCGGCCTGGAACAGTCTCACACCTTTGTGCCCGACCTCGTGATCCTCGACCTCGGCCTGCCGAAGGTCGACGGTATCGACGTCGCCCGCGGCCTGCGTGAGCAGGACGACGTGCCGATCCTGATCCTGACCGCGCGCGACGCGCTGGAGTCGCGCGTCGAGGGACTCGATGCCGGCGCGGACGACTACCTCGTCAAGCCGTTCGAGCGCCAGGAGCTGTTGGCACGGATGCGCGCGCTGCTGCGCCGCCGCCCCCCGCGCGGCTCGGCGCCGCTCAGGGTCGGCGACCTCTCGCTCAACGCCGACACCCACGAGGTCGTGCGCGGCGAGCGCGGGATCGAGCTCACCCAGCGCGAGTTCGAACTGCTCGAGTACCTGATGCGCAACGAGCGGATCGTGATCTCCCGTCAGCGGCTGCTCGACGAGGTGTGGGGTTATGACCCCTTCTCACAGACCAACACGATCGAGGTGTTCGTCTCCAACGTGCGCCGCAAGCTCGAGGCCGAAGGTGAGCCGCGGCTGTTGCACACGATTCGAGGAGCAGGCTACGTTCTCAGGGCCTGAGCACCCGCCGCCGGTCCCGCCCCGGCGATGAGGCGCGTCGCGGCCAACCTGCTCGCGCGGGTCTCGGCGGCGTTCGACCGTCTGCCGATCCGCACGCGCCTGGCACTCGCCTCGGCGCTACTGACGTTCGTGATCCTCTGCGGCTTCGCGCTGGTGGTCGGCTCGCTGACCGTGCACCGCATTCGCGGCGACTTCAACAACGAAGTGAAGGCGTCCGCCGACGACCTCTCGAGCCTGCTGCAGATCTCGCAACTGCCCAACAACCATCTGGTCGTCACGCCGAACATCGACGAATACGCCGCCCCGGAGCGCGCCGCCATCCGGGTGATCCTCTCCACCTCCGCGAGCGTAATCGAACACACCCCTCATGCCCCCGAACTCGACCCGCCGGACGGGCGGATCGCCGGCCTCGAAGGAGGCGTGAACGTCGACGGCTACCGCGTCGAATCGCGCGCGAAGCCGCTGTCGACCGGTGGCTACGTCGTGATCCAGTACGCCCGCCCGCTCTCCGACATCCAGCCGACGATCGCCCGCGTGGAGCTGCTGCTCCTGCTCGGCACGATCGCCGGTAGCGGCCTCGCGCTGCTGGCCGGCGCGACGATCGCCCGCCGCGCAATGCAGCCGATCGCGACCCTCACCTCGACCGCGGCGGAGATCGCGCGCACACAGGACTCCAGCGCCGCGATCCCCCAGCCCGAGGCCGACGACGAGGTCGCGGAGCTCGCACGCACGCTGCAGGGGATGCTCCACTCACTCGACGACGCCCACGCCGAGACCGAGGCGATGCTCGACCGCCAGCGCCGCTTCGTCGCCGACGCCTCACACGAGCTGCGCACACCGCTCACCTCGGTGCTCGCCAACCTCGAGCTGCTGGCAGAATCCCTGCACGGCGATGAGGGCGACGCCGCGCGCTCGGCGCTGCGCTCCTCGCGGCGCATGCGCCGGCTGGTCGCCGACCTGCTGCTGTTGGCGCGCAGCGACGTTGGCCGCGCCGTGCCCCGCCAACCGGTCGATCTTGGGCAGGTGGTGCTCGATGCCGCCGCCGAGCTCGGGCCTCTCAGCGGCGAACACGAGCTCTCGATCGACGCCCACCCGGCGGTCGTCGAAGGCGACCACGACGAGCTCTTCCGGGTGGCGCTCAACCTGATCGAGAACGCCCTGCGCCACACTCCCCCCGGCACCGCGATCCGCGCCTCGACCGGGGTCGCCGCACAAGATGCCGTGCTCACCATCGAAGACAACGGACCCGGCGTGCCGCCCGAACTGGCCCCCGCCCTGTTCGAGCGTTTCGTGCGCGGCGCCGGAGGGGCACCGAGCCGGGACGGCGCGGTCGGCGGCTCGTTCGGCCTCGGCCTCGCGATCGTCCGCGCCGTCGCCCAGTCGCACGGCGGTACGGTCACGCTAGAAAGCGTCACGCCACACGGCGCGCGCTTCGTCGTACGCCTGCCGCTCGCCCCGGCACGCGCAACGCCTCCATCGCCGTCGGCCGAGCCCGCGCTGACCAACCGCGCGGCGTAAGCGGCGTGGCCTCTACACCTCGACGACGACCGGCAACACCATCGGGCGGCGCTTCAGGCGGTCGTAGACCAGCTGCGCAAGGTCGTCGTGCAGCGTCTGCTGGATCAGGTCCACCTCGCGGATCTCCTCCGCGGCGGCGCGGTGCAGCGACTCCTCGACGGTGAGGCGGATCTCCTCGACGAGGCGCCCGGCCTCGTCGAGGAAGGGAACGCCGCGGAAGATCACCTCGGGCTCGGCGACCGAGTGGCCGTCCTGCTCGGCGATCGTCGCCACGACGATGAAGATCCCGTCGGCCGAGAGCATCCGCCGGTCGCGCAGCGCCACGTCGGCCATGTCGCCGATCTCGACGCCGTCGACGAAGATCATCCCCGACTGCTCGTGCTCGCCGAAGCGCGCGCCGCGCTCGTCGATGTCCAGCGGCCGCCCGTTCTCACCCTGGAAGATGTCCTCGGGCGCGACCCCCACGGCCTCGGCCAGCTGGGCGTGCAGGCGCAACCGCTTGAAGTCGCCGTGGAAGGGCATCACGTAGCGCGGCTGCACGAGGTTGAGCATCAGCTTCACCTCCTCGGCGTAGCCGTGCCCGGAGGCGTGCACCGGTGCGTCGGCAGGGGTCACCACCTGGCAGCCGATGTGGTAAAGGCGGTCGATCGTCTCGTTCACCGCGCGCTCGTTGCCGGGCACCGGGGTGGCTGAGAAGATCACCGTGTCGCCGCCTCGCAGCTGCACCTGCGGGTGGTCGCGATAGGCCATCCGCCGCAGCGCCGAGAGCGGCTCGCCCTGGGAGCCGGTCGAGATGATCACGATCCGCTCGTCGGGGAAGTCTTCGATCTCGCGCACTCCCACCAGCATTCCCTCTGGCACCTCGATGTGCCCTAGCGTGCGCCCGATGCCGACGTTCTTGCGCATCGAGCGCCCCACCAGCGCAACCTTGCGCCCCAGCGCCTCGGCCGCGTCCACGACCTGCTGCACGCGGTGGATGTTGGAGGCGAAGCTGGTGACCACGATCCGCCCCTCGCAGCGCGCGAACGCCTCCTCCAGGTGGGGCCCCACCCCGGACTCCGAGGGCGAGAAGCCCTCGCGGTCCACGTTGGTGGAGTCCCCGCACAGCAGCAGCACCCCCTCGCGCCCCAGCTCCGCCAGGCGCGAGACGTCCGCGGGCGGGCCGTCGACGGGGGTCTGGTCGAACTTGTAGTCGCCGGTGATCAGCACCGTCCCCAGCTCCGTGCCGAGCGCCACGGCGCTGGAGTCGGGGATCGAGTGGGTCATGTGCACCATCTCCATCGAGAAGGGCCCGAGCTCGAGCACCTCCCCCGCCGCCACGTCGTTGAGCTCGACGTCGCGCAGCTTGTGCTCTTCGAGCTTCGAGCGCGCCATCGCCATCGTCAGCGGCCCCCCGTACACGGGCGGCAGCTCGCCGTTCTGGTGGCCCAGCTCGCGCAGCACCCACGGCAGCGCGCCGAGGTGGTCCTCGTGGCCGTGCGTCACGACGATCGCCTCGATCTCGCTCGCTCGCTCGCGCAGGTAGGAGAAGTCGGGCAGCACCAGGTCGATCCCCACCATCTCCGGGGTCGGGAACCGCAGGCCGACGTCGATCACGACGATCCGCCCGTCGTGTTCGACGACCGTCATGTTCTTACCGATCTCGCCCAAGCCGCCGAGCGGCAGGACGCGCAGCGAAGCGCTCACGCGGCTGCCGCCGACGCGGCCAGAAGGCCGTGGCGCACGAGCATCGCCCGCACCGCCTCGAGCTCATCGGGAGTGGCCTCCACGATCGGCAGCCGCACGCCGCCGACGTGGTGGCCGAGCAGATTCAGCGCCGCCTTCGTGCAGGTGGGGCTGGAGGTGAGGAAGAGGGTGCGGTAGACGTCCTGCAGCGAGGAGTCGATCGCAGCACGCTGCTCCGGCTCGTCGACCATCCGGCGCATCTGATCGCCGACGACGTGGCTGGCGACGCAGACGCCGCCCGCGCCGCCGATGTCGAGCGTGCGCGCGAGCGTGCTGTCGTCGCCGGCGTACAGCTGCAAACCCTCGACCTGCGCCAGCTCGTCCGCATTGGCCTGCTTGACGGCCTCGACGTGCTCGATCTGCGCCAGCTCGGCGAGCAGCTCGGGGCCGATGTTGGTGCCGGTGCGGGCAGGGATGTTGTAGAGCATGATCGGCAGGTCGGTCGCCGCGGCAACGGCCTCGTAATGGCGCTTGAGTCCGAGCGGGCTGGGGCGGTTGTAGTAGGGCGTCACGGAGATGATCGCGTCGGGCCCGAGCGCGCTCGCGCGTTCGGTGAGGGAGACCGCGTGGCGGGTGTCGTTGGTGCCGGCGCCGGCGACGATCGTCTTGCCGGGCGGGCGCTCGGCGACCGCCAGCTCGATCAACGCGAGCTGCTCCTCATCGCTGAGCGTCGCCGCCTCGCCGGTCGTCGCGGCCACCACGAAGCCATCCGAGCCGTGCGCGGCGAGGTGGTGCATCAGCGCCACGAACGCCTCCTCGTCGACGCGCAGCCCCGCGTCGAACGGCGTCACGATCGCGGTCAGGATCGTTCCCAGGTTCGCCATCGTGGCCATTATCCCACGTCGCCCGCGTCGTCGAACAGGAGGCTCTCGATGCCCACGGTGAGCGGCTGCGCGAGCCCCGCGATCCGGCGGACCGCCAGCAGCACCCCGGGCATAAACGACTCACGATCGATCGAGTCATGGCGGATCGTCAAGGTCTGACCGAGATCGCCGAGGATCACCTCCTGGTGGGCGACCAACCCGGGCAGGCGCACGGAATGGATGGGAATCCCGCCCGGGAGGCGGGTTCCGATCCTCCGCCCGGGGGGGCGGGTCCCGATCCTCGGCCGCTCGCGGCGGCCATCAGCCGCGCGGTGAGCGCCGCCGTGCCGCTGGGCGCGTCGAGCTTGCGGTCGTGGTGGAGCTCGACGATCTCGGCCCTCGCCATGTGACGAGCCGCCTCAGCGGCGAAGCGCATCATCAACACCGCGCCGATCGCGAAGTTCGGGGCGACCAGCACGTTGGCCGGCGTCGAGCCTGCCCGCTCCCGCTCTGCGGCACACGCCCGCTCCAGCTCGCCCAGGTCGAAGCCGGTGGTCCCGACCACCGCGTGTACGCCTGCGCGCACGCACGCCACCGCGTTTTCCAACGCCGTCTCGGGGCGCGTGAAGTCGACAACCACGTCGGCGCTCGGCAGCACCTCGGCGAGCGTCGTGCCGAGCAGCGGATCGACACGACCGCTCAGCTGCATGTCCTCGGCGCCCTCCACCGCCGCGCACACCGCAAGACCCATGCGACCGGCCGCGCCGGCGACCGCCACGCGGATCACGCCTCCACCTCGCCTGAGTGCTCCGCAGGCCCATCAATGAGATCGGGCCAGGCAACGCTCCCGCTCACGCCGCGACCGCCTCCAGCGGCGCCAAGGCCGCGCGCAGCACCTGCTCGTCCGGGCCGATCGCCGCGACCGAGAGGTCCGAGCCGCGGAACAGCGCGGCGGCGAGCTCGCGCAGATCGTCGATCGTGACGGCGTCGATCCGCGCGATTACCTCCTCCACCGAGAGGATCGGCAGGTCGCACAGCACCGAGCTGCCGAGGCGGTTCATGCGTGCCGCGGTGGACTCCATTGCCAGCACCATGCGGCCCTTGGCATTCTCGCGCGAGCGCTCGAGCTCTTGCGCGTCGGCCGGTTCGCGCATGAAGCGCTCGAGCTCGGCCGCGAGCACCGCCACCGCCTCCGCAAGATTCTCCGGGCGCGTGCCCACGTACAGCCCCACCTCCCCCGTGTGCGCGTAGAGGTTGGAGAAGGAAAAGACCGAGTAGGCCAGGCCCCGGCGCTCGCGCACCTCCTGGAAGAGGCGCGAGGAGGCGCCGCCGCCGAGGATGTTGTCGAGCACGCGCAGCGCGAAGCGTCGCTCGTCCTCGCGGGCCATCCCACGACCGCCGAGGCAGAGGTGGTACTGCTCGGTATCCTTGCGCAGGAAGCGCACGCGGCGCTGAAACGAAGGCTCACTTGCGGGCGGGTGCGCAGCGGGTATACCTGCATGCGCTCCATCGGCTGCTCTGGCCATCTCCACGAGCGCATCGTGATCCACCGAGCCGGCAGCGGCGATCACCACATCCGCGGGGCTGTAGCGCTCGGCGTGAAAAGCTGCCAGCTGCTCACGAGTCACAGACCCGATCACCTCGGCGCGACCGATCACCGCGCGCCCGAGCGGATGCGCGCCGAAGACCGCCTCGCCGAGCACGTCGAAGACACGGTCCTGGGGATCGTCCTCGTACATCGCGATCTCTTCGAGCACGACCTCGCGCTCGGCCTCGAGCTCGCCCATCAGCGGGCGCCACACCATGTCGGCGATCACATCGAAGGCGCGCTCCAGGTGGCGGTCGAGCACGCGTGAGTACACCGAGGTCGCCTCCTTGTCGGTGCCCGCGTTGAGCTCGGCGCCCATCGCGTCGAAGATCTGGTCGATCTCCTCCGAGCCGTAACGCTCCGAGCCGCGGAACAGCATGTGCTCGAGCAGATGCGAGATGCCTGCTTCCGCGTCGCCCTCATGCGCCGACCCCGCTCCGATCCAGAAGCCGAGCGCAACCGAACGCACCGCCGGCAGCCACTCGCTCACCACCCGGACTCCCGAGTCCAGGGTGGTGATGCGATGGCCGGCGTCGTTCATGATTTCAGCTGAGACGGCGTCCGGCATGGCCGTCTTTCCGGCGAGGGGCGCTAATAGCGATCGCGATCGCGCCCGGAGCCGTGACGGGGACGGCCGGAGCCGCGCGGGGCCGAATCGCTGCGGCCACGGTCGCGCTCACCGCCACGACCACTTCCCTCACGCCCGTTATTGCGCGAGGGGCCCGAGGACGAACGACCGGGTGGGCGGGATCCAGATCCTCCTCCAGCGCCCACGGCCGCCAACTCCTCTACCGTCTTGCCAGCGATCTCCGGGTCGTCGGCGAGGCGCAGGCCGATGCGCCCGCGCTCGCGGTCGACCTCGACCACGCGCACGTTGATCTCATCGCCTTTGTTGAGCACGTCCTCGACGGTCGAGATGCGCTCCCCCGGGGAGACGTTGGAGATGTGCAGCAGGCCGTCCGTGCCCTTCGCCAGCTCCACGAACGCGCCGAAGGTGGTCGTCTTGACGACCTTGCCGAGGAACTCGTCGCCGACCTCGACCTCCTTCATCATCGTGCGGATCCGCTCCAGCAGTTGGTCGGCGAGCTCGCCGTTGGCCGAGTAGATCAGCACCTGGCCCTCGTCGTTGACGTCGATCTGCGATTCGTACTCATCCGAGAGGCCGCGAATCGTTTCTCCGCCCTTGCCGATCAGCAGGCCGATCTGCGAGGGGTCGATCTGGATCGTCTGGATCCGCGGAGCGAACTGCGAGAGCTGCTCGCGCGGGGTCCCGATCACGTCGGCCATCTTGCCGAGGATGAACGTGCGCGCCTCTTTGGCCTGCGCGAGCGCGTCGCGCAGGATCTCGAACGTGACGCCCGTGATCTTGATGTCCATCTGCAGCGCGGTGATGCCGCGCTCGGTGCCGGCGACCTTGAAGTCCATGTCGCCGAGGTGGTCCTCGACGCCGGCGATGTCGGTCAGCACGATGTAGTCATCGCCCTCTTTGATCAGGCCCATCGCGATTCCCGCGACGGGGCGCTTGATCGGCACCCCGGCGTCCATCAGCGACAGCGAGGAGCCGCACACCGAGGCCATTGAGGAGGAGCCGTTTGACTCGAGGATGTCCGAGACGACGCGGATCGAGTAGGGGAACTGCTCGATCGAGGGCACCATCGGTGCGAGCGCCCGCTCGGCGAGCGCGCCGTGGCCGATGTCGCGGCGCTTGACGCCGCCCATGCGGCCCGCTTCCCCGACCGAGAAGGGCGGGAAGTTGTAGTGGTGCCAGTAGTACTTTTTGGATTCGAGGCCGAGCGTGTCGATGCGCATCTCCTCCTTGAGCGTGCCCATCGCCACGACGCTCAGCGCCTGCGTCTGCCCGCGCGTGAACAGCGCCGAACCGTGCGTGCGCGGCGTCACGCCGACTTCGATCGAGATGTCGCGAATCTCGTTCTCCGAGCGCCCATCGGGGCGCTTCTTGTGCACGGCGATGCGCTCGCGGATGATCGCCTTCTCGAGCTTGTCGAACGCGAGCTGAGCAGCCGCGCGGCGCTCCCTGGCGCTCGTGAGCTCCTCCTCAGAGGCACCCTCGGGCGCGGCCGGGGCGTACTGCGCGAGGATCGCACCCTCGACGGCCTTGGTCGCGTCCTGGCGCTCGAGCTTGTCCTCGACCTGCGTGGCCGCATCCAGGGCACCACCGTGGGAGCCGCGGATCTGCGCCAGCAGCGACTCATCGACGCCGAGCGTCTCGAAGACTTTCTTCTGCTTGCCGACTTTCGCGGCGAGGTCGCGCTGGAGTCCGCACAGCTTCTTGATCTCCGCGTGGGCGATGTCGAGCGCGTCGAGGATCTCAGCCTCGGGGATCTCGTTGGCGCCCGCCTCGACCATCAGGATCGCCTCCTCGGTGCCCGCGACGATCAGGTCGAGGTCCGAGCTGTTCTCGGCATCCGCCTGGAGGTCCTCCTCGGAGGGGTTGACGACGAAGTTGCCGTCGATCTTGCCGATGCGCACCGCACCGACGGGGGTCGGCAGCGGGATGTCGGAGATCATCAGTGCCGCGGAGGCGCCGTTCATCGCCAGGATGTCATAGGGGTGCACGTGGTCGATCGACAGCGGGATCGCGACCAGCTGCGTGTCATAGCGCCAGTCCTTGGGGAACAGCGGGCGGATCGGGCGGTCGATCATGCGCGCGGTCAGCGTGCCCTTCTCGCCGGGGCGACCCTCGCGCTTGAAGAACGAGCCGGGGATTTTCCCGGCGGCGTACATGCGCTCCTCGACGTCCACCGTCAGCGGGAGGAAGTCGACGTCGCGCAGCGAGCCGGCGACGGCTGTCGCGAGGACCATCGTGTCGCCCTGACGGACGACCACTGCGCCGGAGGCCTGCTTGGCCATCCGGCCGGTCTCAAACGAGATTTCGCTACCAGCGATCTCCACGGAGACCCGTGTAACGGCTGCATCACTGCTCATATTCTCTGCCTTCCTCGTCCGCCCTTCGGTCGGCGGCTCTGTCTTTTTATTCTCTGTTCCGAACAGAGGCAGCTTAGCGACTAAATATTCTTGAGGCCGCCGACGATCATATGGACACCTGGGAGGTCGGCGGGCGACGGCGCCTGGTAGCTCCAGCGCACGACCCCGTCGGGCCCGACGATCACGAGCGCGCGCTGCGGGAAGCCACCCTCGTGCAGCACGCCAAAGGCAGCGCAGGCCGCTCCCTTGGGCTCGAAGTCCGAGAGCTGCGGGATGTGGACGCCGAGCTTTTCACGGAACGCTTTCTGCACCCACGTGGAATCGCAGGAGACGCCGTAGATCGCCGCGCCGTCCGCCGTGATCTCGCCGAGCTCCTTCTCATACAGCTGCAGCTGGTCGGTGCACACGGGACTGAACGCAAACGGGTAGAACACGAGCACGGTCGTTTTGCCGCGCAGGCTCTTCTCGGTGAAGGGCTCGCCGCCTTCGGTCGCGAGGCTGAAGCTCGGAACCTCGCTGCCGGGGTCGAGGACGCTCACTGCCGCTGCCCTACTTACGTAGACCCAGCTCTTTGATCAGCGCGCGGTAGCCCTCGAGGTCGGTGCGCTGCAGGTAGTCGAGGAAGCGCCGGCGGCGCCCTACCAGCATCAGCAGGCCACGGCGTGAGTGGTGGTCTTTCTTCTGCGCGCGCAGGTGCTCGGTGAGGTGGTTGATGCGCTCGGTCAGGAGCGCCACCTGCACCCTGGTGTTTCCGGTGTCGCGCTCGCCAGCGCCAAACTTGGCGGCGATCTCGCGCTTTCTCTCAGTCGTCAACGTCATCGGCGGGGGCACACGGTAGCAAAGACTCAGACGTCGACAAGGATCTTGCGTGTGTCGTCAACGTCGCGGTGCATCTGCTCGACCAACTCCTGCACCGTCGCGAAGCGCCGCTCGCCACGCAGGCGGCGGATGAAGTCCAGGCGCAGCTCGCTGCCGTAGAGGTCGCCTTCGAAGTCGAGCAGGTACGCCTCGATCAGCTCGCCGCGGCCGGTGGTGAAGGTCGGGCGCACCCCGATGTTGACGGCTGCTCGGTGTCCATTGGCGAGGCAGGCATAGATGCCGTGGCCCGGACACACGAGCGCCTCATCGGGGATCAGGTTGGCTGTCGGGAAGTCGAGCGTGCGCCCCCGTTCGTCGCCACGCACGACTTCGCCCCGCAGCTGGAAGGGGGAGCCGAGGAAGCGCGTCGCCTGATCGACCTCGCCGGCCAGTACGAGGCCGCGGATGTGGCTGGAGGAGACGATCTCCCCATCCACCTCCAGCAGGGGGTGCACCGTCGTCTGAAAGCGCCCGTCGGCCGCCAGCAGCTGCGTATCGCCCTGCGCGCGGTGGCCGAAGCGGAAGTTCTCGCCGACCGAGACCCGCACCGCCCCGAGCGCCTCGACCAGCACCTTGTCGATGAACTCCTGCGCGCTGCGTGCGGCAAAGGGGGCATCGAAGGGGATCACGATCAGCTCCTGCACGCCGAGCGCAGCGATCAGCTCGGCCTTCACCGCAAGTGGGGTAAGCAGCTTCGGCGCGTGCTGGGGCGCCACCACCGAGACCGGATGGGGCTCGAAGGTGAGCACGCTGTCGGAGCCGCGGATCACCTCGCGGTGGCCGAGGTGCACGCCATCGAAGGTGCCGACCGCCACCTGGCGCTCGCTGGCCGATCTCCGATCGGTCTCGATATCTGGCAGGCGGATGATCTTCACCGTCCGGAAGCCTATTGGAGGGCGGCCCAGGCAGCGAGTAGGCCTGATCTGGTCCTCCTCCGCCGGTCAGAGCAGGGCGAGCGCACGCTCGACCGTGAGCGGCTCGGGCGCCTCCCAGGGCTCGCCCCGCCTCGGTGGCGGCACGGCATCCGCCACTTCGAACGGGCCGATCGCGGTGCGCCGCAGCTCCACACAGTAGGCATCGTGTAGATCAGCGATCAGCGAGCGCACATACGTTCCCGAGGAGCACTCGATCGCGAAGGCCGCGCGGTCGTGCTCGCGCCACAGCTGCTCGAAGCGGTGGACGGTGACGAGCCGCTCCGGCATCTCGAACTGCTCTCCGCGTCGCGCGCGCTTGTAGGCACGTTCGCCTTTGATCTTCACCGCCGAATGCATCGGCGGTCGCTGGCGGATCTCGCCCGTCGGCAACGGCGGCGGGTCAGCCGGCAATAACCCGGTGTGCGTGATCTCCCCCTCCGGATCGCCGGTGCTCGACACCGCTCCGAGCTGGGCCACCGTCTCATAGCGCTTGGGGAGCCCCATCAACTGCTGCTGGATGCGCGTGGCGCGACCGACCAGCACCAACAGCAGGCCGGTGGCGAACGGGTCGAGCGTGCCGGCGTGGCCGGTCTTCACTCCCCCCAGCGCGCGGCGCACGGCAGCGACCACGTCGTGCGAGGTGATTCCCGCCGGCTTGTCGATCAGCAGAACGCCGTTCACGCCGGCGCCGGCGCGACCGATCGTCCGGGATCGGCCAGCAGCTGGGCGGCGATCTCGCGGCGCAGGAACTCGATCAGCTCTTCCGGCTCAAGTGTCGTGGAGAAGCCGGCGGCACGCCGGTGCCCCCCACCCCCCTGTGCACGGGCAATCGCCGAGACGTCCACGTCGTCGTCAACGGCGCGCAGCGACACCTTGCGCTCGCCGCGGCGCTCGGGCGCGGTCAGCTCGCGCACTAGCGCGGCCACCTTCGTGCCCTGCACCGCGCGCAAATGGTCGACGATCCCCTCCGAGTAGCTCTCCTCGGCCTCCACACGACGGAAGTCCTTGGCGCTTAGCACGGCGATCGCCAGCTCCCCGGAATCGAAGCGCCGCGCCTGCCCGAGACCGAGCGCGAGCAGCGCCAGCTTCGGGTAGGGCATCTCCTCGTACAGCCGGCGGTAGATCGCCTGCACGTCGACGCCCGCTTCGATCAGCTCGGCCGCCATCAGGTGCGCGCGCGGACCCGTGCTCTCGTACATGAAGCGCCCGGTGTCGGTTACCAGTCCGACGTACAGCGCCTGCGCCACCGCCGGCGCGGGGCTAACGTCGAGCCCGTGCATCAGGTCCCAGATGATCTCAGCGGTGCACGAGGCATCCGCCACCACGTGGTCGACCGTGCCGAAGCGGGTGTTGTCGTGGTGGTGGTCGATGTTCAGCAGATGCGCCCCTTCGCGCAACGCATCGGCCGAGTTGCGGTCGATGTTGCCGCAGTCGAGCAGCACCACGGTGCGCTGCGCGATGTCCGCGGGCGGGGACTGGATCGCGTCGGCGAGGTCGAAGAAGCGGTATTCCAGGGGCAGCGGCAGCTCCCCCGGGGGAACAAACATCAACGAGTCCTTGCCGAGCGCGGTGAGCAGTCCCTGCATCCCCAGCAGCGAGCCGATCGCGTCGCCGTCCATGTTTTCGTGCGTGGCGAGCACGAAGCTCGAGTCCTCGCGGATCCGCTCTAGCACCAGCGCGCGGGTCTCGGCTGGGGCGGGCACGATCACGGCGCCGTTCTCACTCATCGCCGTCTGCCCCGGGCTCGTCCAACAGCGCCTCCAGGCGCATCGCACGATCGGTCGTGTCGTCGTAGATGAAGTCGAGCGTCGGCGTACGCTTCAGTCGCAGCTCGGAGGCGACGCGCCGCTGCATGTAGCCGTGTGCGCTGCGCAGCCCGGTGAGTGTGGCCTCACGGTCGGGCTCGTCTCCAAGCACGCTCACGTACACGCGGGCATGGCTGAGATCTGCGCTGGTCCTCACATCGGTCACGGTCACGAATCCCACTCGTGGGTCCTTCAACTCGCCTGCCACCACCTCTCCGATCACCTGCCTGATCGCCTCATCGACGCGGCGCATGCGGCCACTGGTCATCCTACTCTCCGAGCCCGTCGGGTTTGCAAGCGCTGTGTTAGGGATCCACCTCCCGAGAACCCTAGGACAGTTCGCGCTCGACCTGACGTGTCTCGTAGGTCTCGAGCACATCGCCCTCGCGCAGGTCCTGGAAGTTGGCGAGCACGATTCCGCACTCGAAGCCGGCGGCGACCTCGCGGGTGTCCTCGTTGAAGCGCCGCAGGCTGGCGATCGTGGTGTCCTGGATCACCGTGCCCTCGCGCACCACGCGCACCCGCGCCCCGCGCGTGACCTTGCCCTCGGTGACGTGCGAGCCGGCGATCGTGCCGATCCGCGAGGCGCGGAACAGTTGGCGCACCTCGGCCTGGCCGAGCACGGTCTCGACCTCCTCGGGCTCCAATAGTCCCTGCATCGCCGCGCGCAGCTCCTCGATCGCGCGGTAGATGACGGCATAGGAGCGGATCTCGACGCCCTCGCGCTCGGCGATCTGGCGGGCGTCGCCGACGGGCCGCACGTTGAAGGCCAGGACCAATCCTTCGGAGGCGGCGGCGAGCATCACGTCGGACTCGTTGATGCCACCGACGCCGCGGTGGATGATGTTGACCTTCACCTCCTCCTGGGGGAGCTTGGCGATCTCGTCCTCGATCGCCTCCAGCGACCCGGCGACGTCGGCCTTGATCACGAGGCCGAGCTCCTTCACCGCGCCCTCGCGGGCGAGCTTGAAGACGTCCTCCAGCGAGACTTTGCGCCCCGAGCGCCGCGCCAGCGCCTCGGTCTTCAGACGGTTTGCGCGCACGCCCGCGAGCTGACGCGCGCGCCGCTCGTTCTCGACCACCCTGACCGGCTCGCCGGCCTCGGGGACGCCGTCGAAGCCGAGCACCTCGACCGGCTCGCCCGGCTCGGCGCGTTTGGTGCGCGCCCCGGTGAAGTCGTGCATCGCGCGCACCCGCCCGAAGTGGGCGCCCGCGACCAGCGCGTCGCCGACGTGCAGCGTGCCGCGCTGGATCAGGATGCTCACGACCGGGCCGCGGCCGGGGTCGAGCTTGGACTCGATCACGGTGCCCGATGCCTCCGCGCCGCGGTTGGCACGCAGCTCCTCCAGGTCGGTGACGACCTGAATCGTGTCGAGCAACTCGTCGAGGCCCTGCCGGGTCTTGGCGCTGACGTCGACGAACTCGGTCTCCCCGCCCCAATCGGAGGGCTGCAGGCCGTGCTGGGCCATTTCGGTGCGGACGCGATCGGGCTGGGCGCCCTCCTTGTCGACCTTGTTGACGGCGACCACGATCGGCACGTCGGCTGCACGGGCGTGGTCGATCGCCTCCTCGGTCTGCGGCTTGACGCCGTCGTCGGCGGCGACCACGATCACCGCCAAATCGGTGACGCGGGCGCCGCGCGCGCGCATCGCCGTGAAGGCCTCATGGCCGGGGGTGTCCAGGAAGGTGATCTGCTTGTCGGCGTGGTGCACCTGGTAGGCGCCGATGTGCTGGGTGATGCCGCCGGCCTCCCCGGCTGCGACCTCGGTCTTGCGGATCGCGTCCAGCAGCGAGGTCTTGCCGTGGTCGACGTGGCCCATCACGGTCACCACCGGCGGGCGCTCGACGAGGTCCTCCTCGGCGTCCTCGAACGCCGGCTCGACCTCCACGTCGTCGGCGGCGTGGACGATCTCGATCTCCTTGCCGAGCTCCTCGGCGACGACCTGGATCGCATCGTCGGAGAGTGTCTGCGTGAGCGTCGCCATCTCCCCCAGGCTCATCAGCTTCTTGATCACTTCCGGCACGGGCACGCCGAGGTACTCGGCGACGTCCTTGACGGTGGCGCCGGAGTTGATGCGCACGAGGTTGGCGTCGCGGATCGCGGCGGTGTTGTCGATCGGGGCGATCGTCTCGTCGTAGGTGCCGCGACGCCGACGGCCGCGGCGGGGACGCCGCTGAGGCTGGTTGGCGGGACCAGCCTGCTGGCGGCGTGAGGCTTGCGAGTCGATCACCACGCGGCGGCGCCCCGGCTGGCTCGCGCCCGCGGGGGCGCGCTCGCCCGTGCGCGAGTCGCGCGTGGGGCGCACCCGCTCGGCCGGAGTACCGCCGGTCGTGGCAGCTACGCCACTCGCCCCGTCCGCGGCTGGTGCGGGGGGTGCGTCGGCCGCAGGCTGTGGCGAAGGCGTCGCGGTCGGAGCGGCAGCTTGCGGCGCCTGTGTCGTGGTGGTCTCGCGCGGGCGTGGGGGCAGATGCGGTGGCGGAGGCAGGCGCCGAGGCAGATGAGCCCGGCGGCGAGGGGGCCGATGCCGAGCCGTTGGCTGCGGAGGCGCCGTCAGTGCCCAACGTACGCAGCACGAGCGACTCGTCGATCGAGGATGAGACTGTCTTGACGTCAACGCCGGCGGCCTTCAACTGCTCAAGCAGCGCCTTGCTCTCGACTCCCCGCTCCTTGGCGATCTCGTGTACGCGCTTCTTGCTCATTGAATCGATTCTACGAGCTTGGGATCGAGTGCCACAGCAGAGCGCAGCGCACGCGCGACGCCGCGGCGACGTTCGGCGAGCCGCAGGCACTCTGGTGTGGGCGTCGTCGCAGCGCCTGCTTTACAGAGATAGGCGCCGCGCCCAGGGAGCGTGCCGGTGAGGTCGATCACTGCGCGGGCGGGCGGGCTTTGATCCTGGGCGACGGCGACCGCAACAGCTCCGACTTTGGCGCGATCCGTCCGCAGCCGACGCAGCGGCGCCGAGGTACGTGACCTATGACGCCTGCTCCTCGCCGGGCTCTCGGCCGTCGGCCGGCGGCGCTCTTGCGGCGACCGGCGACCACGGCGGCCCCGCCGTCCAGCTGGCGCTGCGCTGAGCTCGGCGACGCTGTCGCCGGCGACGGCGGCCAGCGCTTGGTGGGCGTCCAGGCCGCAGTAGCGCGAGCCGGGCAGCGAGGCGTTGGGGCAGCGTTTGCCGTTCGAGAGGATTGCGGAGCAGCGCCCGGAGACTTCCTCCTCCTCGTAGCCGTGCTCGGCCTCCTCGGCGGCGAACTCGGTCTCCGAGCGGATGTCCACACGCCAGCCGGTCAGGCGAGCCGCGAGCCGCGCGTTTTGGCCTTCGCGACCGATCGCCAGCGAGAGCTGGTCGTCGGGGACGATCACCGTCGCCTGCTTGGCCTCGTCGTCCACCAGCACCTCGCGCACGCGCGCGGGTGAGAGTGCCTTGGCGACGAAGCGGGCCGGCTCTTCGTTGAACGGGATGATGTCGATCTTCTCGCCGCGCAGCTCGGAGACGACCATCCGCACGCGCGAGCCGCGCGGGCCGACGCAGGCGCCAACCGGGTCGACGCCGTCGGCGTGGGAGATCACGGCGATCTTCGAGCGATAGCCGGGCTCGCGCGCAACGTTGGCGATTTCCACGAGGCCGTCGGCGATCTCGGGGACCTCCAGCTCGAACAGCTTCTTGATCAGCTCGGGGTCGCGCCGCGAGACGATGATCGAGGGACCCTTGGTCGAGGCCGAGACCTCCTTGATCACGGCCTTGATCCGCTGCGAGTGGTCGTAGCGCTCCCCGTCGACCTGCTCGGACTTCGGCAGCAGCGCCTCGACGCGCTCGCGCAGCTGCACGAGCGTGTAGCGGGAATCCGACTGCTGCACGATGCCCGTGATCAGCTCCCCCACGCGGTCGCGGTACTCCTCGAACATCATGTCGCGCTCGGCCTCGCGGATGCGCTGCAGGATCACCTGCTTGGCGGTCTGCGCCGCGATCCGCCCGAAGTCATCGGGGGTGACGTCCTGTTCGCCGATCTGATCGCGGTACTCCTCGAACTTTGCCGGGTCGATTTCCGGCTCCTCCGGTTCGCGCAGCTCGCCCGTCTCGGGATCGACCGTGGTGCCCTCGTCGATCGTCTCCACGATCAGGTGGGCCTCCAGGCGCTCGGGGATGATCAGTTCGATCACGCGGAAGTCGGCCGTTTCGCGATCCATTTCCACGCGCGCGTACTTGGCCGAGCCGGGCTGCTTCTTATAGGCGGAAGCAGCGCGTCCTCCAGCGCGATCATCAGCTTCTCCGGCTCGATGCCCTTCTCGCGGGCGAGCGCGTGCATTGCTTCGAGGATTTCGCGTGACATGGCTCTACTCCTCCACCAGGTTGGAACGGCGGATCTGCGCGTAGGGGATGCTCACCAGCGTCCCGTCGGCGGCGAGCGTTATCTCCGTGTCGGAGGCCCCCACGAGCTCCCCGGTGTAGCTGCGGCGGCTCTGAGAAGAGGGCTGGCTGGAAGGCGTGGGCCGGTCGCCACGCGTGCGTACGCGGGCGCGGCGACCGACGAAGCGGCGGAAGTGCTCGGGCTTGGTCAGCGGGCGCTCGATCCCGGGCGAGGAGACCTCCAGCGTGTAGCGCTCGCGCAGCGCCGTCAGCGCCACCGTCACGCGCTCGCAGAGCGCGAGCGTCACCCCCTCGGGGTGGTCGATGAAGATGCGCAGGGTCCCGCCGCCGAGGACCTCGGCGAGCAGCACCTCGACATCGGGCTCGCACTCGGCGAGCCGCTCTTCGATCTCTGTTTGCAACGTTGCCATGGGGCCCTCCTCACAATAAAAAGAGCGGGCATCCGCCCACTCTCGGTCCGACTGCCGGCGTCCGAACGCCGGCACGAAAGCTGTGGGTCGAGAATAGCATCGGCGTTCTATTGGCCGTGAACGGCGCGGCGCGAACGCTCTCGGTAGATACGGTAGTCATGGCGCTCCGGACGCAGCGAGCAGGCGAGCGCCAGCGGGTGGCGCGCCTCATCGTGGCGGCCCAGCTGTTGCATCGCGCGACCGAGGCAGAAGAGCGCGTAGTCGTTGGTGGGAGCCTGCGCGGCGACCGCTCGAAACTCAGCCGCGGCGTCCTCGTAGCGCTGGGCGTGAAACAGCGCGCGGCCGAGCGCCTCGCGGATCGAGGCCTTGTCGGGCTCCAGCTTGCGCGCGCGGGTGAGCGGCACGATCGCGGCCTGGTGGTCGCCGTGGTCAAGCAGCTCGCAGCCGCTGCGGTAGAGGTCGTAGACGCTGTCCATACGCCCTCCCACTTTAGAGAGCATCGCGACGAGGCGAACCCCATGCAGGAGGCCTATCCGAGTGCGCCGGGCGGCCTCGCGCGCAGGCGCTCGACGGCGTCGAGGATCGCCTCGGCAACCTCGGCCTTGGCGGCGCGCGGAACGTGCTGCTCCCCCGCGGCGGTGAGGATCGCGACCTCGTTGCGCTCAGCGCCGATGCCGATGTCCGAGCGGGAGATGTCGTTGACGACGACCGCGTCGAGCGCCTTCTCCCGCAGCTTGGCTCGCCCGTACTCGATCGCGCCGCTGCCGTGCTCGGCGGCGAACCCCACGAGCGTCTGCCCGGGGCGCCGTGCGCCAGCCAACGACTTCAGCACGTCGGGAGTCTGCTTCGAGCTCGAGGCGCAGCCGCTCGCGGCCGGCCTTCTTGAGCTTGCCGTTGGCAGGCTCGGTGGGACGGAAGTCGGCGACGGCGGCCGCCATCAGCAGTACGTCGCAGGTGGGGAACTCCCGCGCGCATGCATTGGCGAGCTGGGCGGCCGTAGCCACCTCATGCCAGGTGACGCCCGCCGGACGGGGCAGCGACACGTTGGCGGCGACCATCGTCACGTCAGCCCCGCGCGCACGGGCCGCTTCGGCCAGCGCGACTCCCATGCGCCCGGAGGAGCCGTTGCCGATGAAGCGCACGCTGTCGATCGGCTCGCGGGTGCCGCCGGCGGTGACCAGCACGCGCAGTCCCCGCCACGCGCCGTCAGGCGCGGGAGCGGCGCCCGCGGACTCAGCCGTTGGATCGGCGCGACGGGCGGGAGCGGCGAGCAAGCCCTCGCAGAGCTCCAGCAACCGCGCGGGATCGGGCAGACGACCGACTCCCTCCTCGCCCTGCGAGGCCAGACGACCGGCGTCGGGCTCGATGACGTGCACGCCGCGAGCGCGCAGCGTGTCTAGGTTGGCGCGCACCGCGGGGTGTTCGTACATACGGTTGTTCATCGCCGGCGCGACCACGAGCGGGCAGGTGGCGGCGAGCGCAGCGCTGCTCAGCAGGTTGTCGGCGAGGCCGCCGGCGAGCTTGGCAATCGTGTTAGCGGAGGCAGGAGCGATCAGGTAGAGCTCGGCGTTGCGCACGAGCTCGAGGTGCCCGATCGGGTCGTGCGTGGGAGGCTCTTGGTCGGGGAACGCCCCCGCGCCGGGTCGCGCTCGAACTCGCCGACGAGCACCGGCGCGCCGCTCAACGCCGCGAACGAGGCGCGCCCCACGAAGCGGCAGGATGCCGGCGTTTGCACGACCCGCACCGCATGACCGGCGCCCGTCGCCAGGCGCACAAACTCAAGCGCCTTGTAGGCGGCGACCCCACCGCTCACCCCGAGCAGGATTCGTGACATACCGGGGTTTTAGAGGGTTGGCGTGAACCCGGCAACCATGAGCGACGTTTTGCACACCGGCCGGAAGAGAGTGCCAGGGCGTTCGCTGGGCAAGCGAGGCAAGGACGCAGGGAGCGTGGCGTGCTCAGCACGCGAGCGACCGAGGACGCAGCATCGCGCCGCGGGCACCGCCGGCGAAGCCGGTGGTCGGGCGTCCTGGCCTACCGGTAGTGGTACTTGATCTTCCCCCGCGCGATCTCCTCGAGGGCGATCGTGAGGTAGTTCTTCGAGGTGGTTTCGATCATCGGCGGCGGGAACTCGTCGAAGGTGCCCTCGCCAAGGTTGTGGTAGTAGCTGTTGATCTGGCGCGCGCGCTTGGCGGCCACCAGGACGGAGGCGTAGTTGGAGTCGACGTTCTCCAGCAGATGATCGATGCGGGGGGAGATCAAGGTAGTGGGGCCCTTTCGTGGTGGGGCATCGATTGTAGAAGATCAGTCATTCAGCGCCCCGGCGACGATCGCGACCAGCTGCTCCAGCGCCTCTTCAAGACGGTCGTTGACGACCACGTGGGCGAACTCCGATTGCGCGGCCAGCTCCCGCTCGGCGACCCGCAGGCGCCGCTCGACCTCCTCGGGGCCGTCCGCGCCGCGGCCGATCAGCCGAGTGCGCAGCGCGTCGAGCGAGGGCGGGGCGATGAACACCTGCAGCGCGTCGGGTAGCGCGGCGCGCACCTGGCGGGCACCCTGCACCTCGATCTCGAGTACCAACGGCACGCCCGCGCGCACGCGCCCGTCGAGCTCATCGCGCAGTGTGCCGTAGCGCCGCCCGGCGTAGTCGGCGTGCTCGACAAATCCCCCGGCCTGCACCCGCCGCTCGAACTCCTCCGGTGTGAGGAAGTGGTAGTCGATGCCGCCGCGCTCGCCGGGGCGCGCGGGGCGCGTGGTGGCCGAGACCGACAGCTCGAGCTGCGGCAGGCGCTCCAGCAGGCCGCGGATCAGCGTTCCCTTGCCGACGCCCGAGGGGCCGGTGATGACGAACACGCGTGCCACGTACGGGCCTAGCTAGCGGCCACGCAGGAGTGAGACCAGCTCGGAGCGTTGGCGGTCGGAGAGCCCGCCGATCGTCTTGCTGGGGGCGATGCGGCAGAGGGCGAGGATCTTGTTCACCTTGACGCGTCCATACTTCGGCACTGCCAGCATGACATCGAACACCTTCGCGGTTTCGATGTACTCGGGCGGTTCCAATAGAAGCATGTGGATCGATAACCGCCCGGCCTTCAGCTCGCGCTTCAAGCGCGCGCGCTCGGAGCGAATCCGGTTGGCTTTGGCGAGCGCGTCCATACGCTGATCGATGGAGCGTTCGGGGGCCGCCGAGTGCTTGGTGGGCGTCGTGCCCGTCGCCGTCATCATGGGCGGCGAGTCTACACGCCACCGCGCGGCGATGATCGCGCGACACCCCAATTCACCTCGACCTCAACTCGAGGTTGAGGTATGTGGAGGGTAGTGGACGGTGGGAGGCCGTGTTTGCAGGGGTTTTGCGTGCGTGTCCGAGAGGCCCACGCGCCTCCTACAGCACACTTGAGCGCGCGTGCGCCAGTGGGCGAGCGGGGCGCCGGGATGACCACTCAGAGGGCCTCCCCGCGACTGCCGACAAGCTGCTGAAGCGAGCCGGCGCCGACGGCGCGCACCCGCCCGGCGAGCGCGCGGTTGACGTGCGAGGGCCACGCCGGGCCAGCGTAGACGAAGCCGGTGTAGGCCTGTAGCAGCGTGGCCCCGGCGAGGATCCGCTCCCATGCGTCATCGGGCGTGGAGATGCCGCCGACGGAGATCAGCACCAGGCGATCGCCGACCCGCCCGTGCAGCAGGCGCAGGACCTCGAGGGCACGCGCACGCAGCGGTGGCCCGGAGACCCCTCCGCCCTCGACGCCGGCGAGCGCGGAGGGGTCGGAGAGGAGCGTGCGCTCTTCGCTGGTGTTGACCGCGACGATCCCATCGAGCGCCAGCTCCAGGGCGAGGTCGGCGATCGCGAGCAGCTGCGAGTCGGTGAGGTCCGGGCCGACCTTGACGAGTAGCGGCACCTCAACCGCCATTTCCCGGAGCTCCCGCTGGACTGCGCCGAGCAGCGGCCGCAGCAGCTCGACCGTCTGCATCTGTGTGAGCCCCGGCGTGTTGGGTGAGCTGACGTTGAGCACCAGGTAGTCGCACACGGGGGCGAGCGCGCGCACGCCGGCGCAGTAGTCCCCCGCGGCGTGCTCGAGCGCCACGGCCATGCTCTTGCCGACGTTGGCCCCCACGAGCACGCGGCCGGAGCGGCGCCGCAGGCGCGCGGCGACCGCGGCGGCGCCCGCGTTGGGAAAGCCCATCCGGTTGAGCAGCGCGCGGTCGCCGAGCACCCGGAAGACACGCGGCGGCGGGTTGCCCGGCTGCGGGTGGGCGGTGACGGTGCCGACCTCGACGAAGCCGAAGCCGAGCAGACCGAGGCCCTCAAAGCAGCCGGCGTCCTTGTCCAGCCCGGCCGCGACCCCGAGCGGGCTGGGGAAGCTGAGGCCCAGCGCCTGCACGCGGAGCACCGGGTCGTGGGCGGCGAGCCGCCGCCGCAACAGCGCGGCGCAACCGGGGACCCAGCACACCGCGCGCAGCGTGGCGAGCGCCAGCCGATGCGCCCGCTCGGGCGCCAAACGCCGCAGCGCGAGCTCGAACAGCGCGGCGTACAGCCTCACGCCACCCCGGCCCCGGGTCACTGCGCCGCAACGGCGGGGTCGGGGGGCGCGGCACCCTCCGCCACCTCCCCGCCCCCGCGAGCGCCATCCGCGCCCGCGACCACCGTGTCCCGCCCGCGGTGGAGCTCCTGCAAGCACAGCACCGGCGGGGCGCCGGACTGGCGCGCGGAGGAGATCGCGCGCGCGGCGGAGACGCCGGCGGCGAGCGTGGTCAGGCAGGGGACGCCGCGGGTCACGGCGGCGCGGCGGATCTGCCAGCCGTCGGTGCGTGCGCCCGAGCCGGTGGGCGTGTTGACGACCAGGTCGACGTCGCCGCGCTCGATCCAGTCGAGCACGTGCGGCGAGCCCTCCGAGACCTTGTTCAGCGCCTGTGCGGGAATCCCCATGCGCGCGATCGCCTCGGCGGTGCCGCGCGTGGCGAGGATCCGAAAGCCGTTCTCGTGCAGGCGCTCGGCGATCGCGAAGGCGCCGGCCTTGTCGGCGTCGGTGACCGAGATGAAGACGGTGCCGTGCAGCGGCAGCGGGCAGCCGGCGGCGGCCTGCGCCTTGGCGAACGCGGTCGGGAAGTCGCGCGCGATCCCCATCACCTCCCCGGTGGAGCGCATCTCCGGGCCGAGCACCGCGTCGGAGCCCTCGAAGCGATCGAACGGCAGCACCGCCTCCTTGACTGAGACGTGGTCGCCGAAGCCGAGCCCTTCGCGCTCGCGCGGCAGGTTCAGCGCGGCGATCGACTCGCCCAGCATCACGCGGCAGGCGAGCTTCGCCAGCGGCAGGCCGACGGCCTTGGAGACGAACGGCACCGTACGCGAGGCGCGGGGGTTGGCCTCGATCACATACAGCTGGCCGTCGACAACGGCGTACTGCACGTTCAGCAGCCCGACCACGCCGATCGCAAGCGCCAGCTCGCGCGTGGCAGCGCGGACCTGATCGAGCATCTCGCCCCCGAGCGAGTGCGGCGGCAGCACGCAGGCGGAGTCCCCGGAGTGCACGCCGGCCTCCTCGACGTGCTGCATGATCCCCCCGATCCACACCTCCCGCCCGTCGCACAGCGCATCGACGTCCAGCTCGATCGCGTTCTCCAGGAAGCGGTCGAGAAAGATTTTTTGATTGGGATGGGCCACGTCCTTCGTCGCCGGGGCGGGCGAGCCGGCAGTGGTGGACGATGCACCGGGCGCCCGGGCGATAGCGCTCGGTAGATCCACGGGTGGCAACTCGCGACGTAGATAGTCCGCCAGGCCGGCCGGCGAATAAACGATCTCCATCGCGCGGCCCCCGAGTACGTAGGAGGGGCGCACCAGCAGCGGATAGCCGACCTCCTCCCCACGCTGCAGCGCCTCCTGCACCGAGCACGCGGTCGCGTACGGCGGCGCCTGGTAGCCCAAGCGCCCGAGCAGCTCGCCGAAACGGCTGCGATCCTCGGCGAGGTCGATCGCCTCGACGCTCGTGCCGAGCAGCGGCACGCCGGCGGCTGCAAGGCCCGCGGCGAGCTTCAGCGGCGTTTGCCCGCCGAACTGCACGATCACCCCCTCCGGCTGCTCGACCTCGACGACCCCGAGCACGTCCTCCAGCGTGAGCGGCTCGAAGTAGAGGCGGTCGGAGGTGTCGTAGTCGGTGGAGACCGTCTCGGGGTTGCAGTTGATCATCACCGCGTCACGCCCGGACTCGCGCACGGTCATCGCGGCGTGCACACAGCAGTAGTCGAACTCGATCCCCTGGCCGATGCGGTTGGGGCCGGCGCCGAGGATCACCACCGAGGGGCGCTCGCCGCGGCGCACCTCGTGGGCGGGCGCGCGGCCGGCCGCGGGGCGCTCCCACGCCGAGTAGTAGTAGGGGGTCTGCGCCGGGAACTCCGCCGCACAGGTGTCCACCGCCTTGAACGTGCGCTCGCCCGCGAACGGCGCCTCGGGGTCCTGCGCCAACGCGTGCAGCTCGCGCAGAAACCACATGTCGATCGCGGTGCGCTCGTGTACCTCCTCGAGCGCCACGCCACGGCGGAAGAGCTCGAGGATCGCCTCGAAGCGCTCGGGGGCGGGGTCGCCCAGGCTCGCCAGCAGCTGCGCGTCGGGGACGGCACCGAACCGCGGCGGCTTGTCGAGCTCGCGCGAGCGCAGCGCCTTCGCGAACGCCTGCCCGAACGTGCGCCCGATCGCCATCGCCTCGCCGACGGACTTCATGTGCGTGGAGAGCGTGGACTCCGCGCCCGGGAACTTCTCGAACGCGAAGCGCGGCCACTTCACCACCACGTAGTCGATCGTCGGCTCAAAGCACGCCGGGGTTAGACGGGTGATGTCGTTGGGGATCTCCTCCAGCAGGTACCCCACCGCCAGGCGCGCGGCGATCTTCGCGATCGGGAAGCCGGTCGCCTTCGAGGCTAGCGCCGAGGAGCGCGAGACGCGCGGGTTCATCTCGATCACCAGCACCTCCTCGGTCTCGGGGTTGACCGCGAACTGCACGTTCGAGCCCCCCGTCTCTACACCGACCGCGCGGATCACCGTGAGTGCCTGGTCGCGCAGGCGCTGGTAGAGGCTGTCCGGCAGCGTCTGCTGCGGGGCGACGGTGACCGAATCCCCCGTGTGCACGCCCATCGGGTCGACGTTCTCGATCGAACACACGATCACCACGTTGTCCGCGCGGTCGCGCATCACCTCCAGCTCGAACTCGCCCCACCCCAGCACCGACTGGTCGATCAGCACCTGCCCGATCGGCGAGGCTTCAAGACCCCGCGCGACGATCGCGCGAAACTCCTCCGGCGTGCGCGCGATCCCGCCGCCGCGCCCGCCCAGCGTGTAGGCGGGGCGCACGATGCACGGCAGGCCGATGTCGGGCAGCGCGTCGAGCGCTTGGGCGAGTCCGCGCTTGACGTCAGCCCTGCGGAGTTGCTCATCCCAACCTGAGGCGATTGCGCTGGCAGGCATCCGCAGGCCCGCCTCGGCCATCGCCGCCCCGAACAGCTCGCGGTCCTCCGCGCAGGCGATCGCCTCGTAGTTGGCGCCGATCAACTCCACCCCGTAACGCTCCAGCGTGCCGTCGTCGTGCAGCGCCTTGGCGAGGTTCAGGGCAGTCTGCCCGCCTAGCGTCGGCAGCAGCGCGTCCGGGCGCTCGCGTTCGATCACCTGCGCCGCCGGCCCCGGCAGCAGCGGCTCGATGTACGTCGCGTCCGCCAGCTCCGGGTCGGTCATGATCGTCGCCGGGTTGGAGTTCATCAGCACGACCTCGTACCCCTCCTCGCGCAGCACCTTGCACGCCTGCACCCCGGAGTAGTCGAACTCGGCGGCCTGTCCGATCACGATTGGGCCGGAGCCAAGGATCAGGATGCGGTGGATGTCATCGCGCCGCGGCATCAACACCACCCGCGAATCCAGGCAAACTGACCCATCCCGGACCCGCCCGCTCGGCGGGCGGGGTCCTCATCCAATCCCTTGCACCACGCGCGCGTCATGTGGTCGCCTCGGCGATCCGCTCCAGGAAGCGGTCGAACAGGTACACGCTGTCGTGCGGGCCGGGCCCCGCCTCGGGGTGGTACTGCACCGCGCCGCCCGGCACGTCGAGCAGCTCCAGACCCTCCACGGTGCGGTCGTAGAGGTTGACGTGCGAGAGCTGCGCCGCGCCGAAGTCGGTCTGCCAGCGCACCGGCTTGTCGGCGTCGATCGTCCCCTTCCCGCTCGGGCCGAGCACCGCGAAGCCGTGGTTCTGCGAGGTGATCTCCACGCGCCCGGTGTGCAGGTCCTTCACCGGGTGGTTGGCGCCGCGGTGGCCGAACGGAAGCTTGAAGGTTTGTAGGCCCAGCGCCCGGCACAGCAACTGGTGGCCGAGGCAGATCCCCCACACCGGCTTGCGTCCGATCAGCTCGCGCACCGTGTCCGTTATGTAGCCCAGGGCGGCCGGGTCGCCCGGGCCGTTGGCCAGCAGGATCGCGTCGGCGTCGCTGCCCAGCAGCTCGGACGGCGGCGTCGCGCACGGGTACAGCGTCACGCGCGTGCCGCGCGCCACGAGATTGCGCACGATCGAGCCCTTGATCCCGGTGTCGATCACCGCGATCTTCGGCCCATGGCCGTCGCCGTGGTGGCTGACTTCGGTGGGGCTCACCACCGCGGCCAGGTCCTGCCCATCCATCGGCGGCTCCGCCTCGATCAGCCCGCGGGCCTCGGCGGGATCGATGCTCGCGGAGAAGATCCCGCCGCGCATCGAGCCCTGCTCGCGGATGTGGCGCACCAGCGCGCGCGTGTCCACACCGGTGATCCCCTGCACGCCGCAGTCCTGAAGCCACTGCAACCAGCCCTGCTCGGCGCTGGGCGCGTCCTCGCGGTCGCACGCCGCGCGCATGATCGCCCCGCGCGCCCACGCGCGCTCGGACTCCATCGCCGCGCCGCTCACCCCGTAGTTGCCGATGTGCGGGTAGGTGAACGCGATCAGCTGGCCCGCGAACGAGGGGTCGCTCATCGACTCTTGGTAGCCGGACATGCCGGTCGTGAACACGACCTCGCCCACCGTGTGGCCGTCCGCCGCGCATGCCTCGCCGTCGAAGCGGGCTCCGTCCTCCAGCAGCACGTATGCCGTCGGGTCGGTCATAGGATCAGCCTCTGCACTTCCTTGAACTCCGGCGTGCCCGCGCGCTCCAGCAGCTCGAACAGCGCCGCCTCCACCGTGGTGATCACCGCGCCGGCGCGCTCCATGCGCTCCAGTCCCCGCTCGTAGTCGAGCGTGTGGCGCGAGCCCACCGCGTCCGCCGGCACGTGCACCTCGATGCCACGCCCCAGCAGGTCGTGGACAGTTTGGGAGACGCACACGTGGGTCTCGATCCCGCATACAACCGCCTGCGTCCGCCCGTGCTGGCCGATCTCCGAGCGGTCGAAGCCCTCCGCGCGAGCGGCGGAGAAGACGCTCTTCTCGATCAGTGGCTCGTCCTCAAGGCCTAGCTCCGGCGCGGTGTGGCCGAGGCCCTTTGGGTATTGCTCACTCACCACTGCGGGCAGCCCGAGGATCCTCGCGCCCCGCACCAGCTTGGCGCACGAGCTTGCCACGCCGTCGAATGACGCGTAGCCGCGAAACGCCTCCTGGACGTCCACCACCACCAGCGCCGCGTGCTCGCGCGAGAGCAGGCTCATACCGCCACCGCCCGGCCTGCGCCCGGTGCGTGCGCATCCGCGGCTCCCGTCCGTGCACGCGTCATACGGCCACCGCCCGGCCCGCGCCCGTTGCTCGCGCATCTGCGCCGTCCACCGGTGCTCGGTATGCCACCGCGCCCGCGGCCACGGTCAGCAGCACCTTCCCACGCAGGCGCTTCCTGGCGAAGCAGCAGTTCGCCGAGCGGCTCTGCCAGCCGTGCTCGCCCGCCATCCACTCGGCGTCGAGATCAATCAGCGCGACGTTTGCCTCCGCGCCCGGCGTGATCGTCGGGACGGGGAGGCCGAACAGCGCGGCGCCGGCGGTCATCCGTTCGAGCAGCACCCCCAGCTTCAGCACCCCCGGCAGCACCAGCTCCGTGTATAGCGCCGCGAACGCCGTCTCGAGGCCCGTTGTACCCATTGGGGCTTCCGTGAATGGCAGCGCCTTCTCCGTCTGCGCGTGCGGTGCGTGGTCGGTGGCGACGCAGTCGATTATGCCCGCTCGCAGCGCCTCGACCAGCGCCTTGCGGTCGGCCTCGGTCGCCAGCGGGGGGTTCATCTTCATGCTGGTGTTCAGACCACCCACCGCCTCCTCGGTCAGCAGCAGGTGATGCGGGGTCGCCTCCGCGCTCACCGCCGCGCCGCGGGCCTTCGCCGCCGCCACCGCCTCCACCGAGGCGGCGCAGCTGAGGTGCTGGAAGTGCACACGTGCGCCCTCGCTGCGGGCAAGCACCGCGTCACGCGCGACCATGCTCGCCTCGCTGGCCCAGGGGATGCCGGGGATGCCGAGCTCCGCGCTGAGCGCCCCCTCGTGCATCGCCCCCCCGCGCGAGAGTGAGCGGTCCTCCTCGTGCAGCGCGATCGTCCCCCCGCACTCGCGCTGGCGCTGGAGCGCTTCGCGCAGCACCCCGGCGTTCGCGACCGGGTGCCCGTCGTCGGTAAAGCCCGCCGCGCCCTGCTCGCGCAGCGCGTCCATCGCCGTCAGCCGCTCGCCGTCGAGGCCCCGCGTGAGCGCCGCGAGGTTGCCCACCGGCACGTGCGCCCGCGCGGCGGCCGTCTCGCGCACCGAGCGCAGCAGCTCGGCGGAGTCGATCGGCGGATCGGTGTTGGGCATCGCGATCACCGCTCCGAACCCGCCCGCGGCCGCGGCTCGGGTGCCGCTCTCGATGTCCTCCTTGTGCTCCTGCCCGGGGCTGCGCAGGTGCACGTGCGGATCGAAGAAAGCCGGCAGCGCGTACAGGCGGCCCTCGCCTTCGACGATCTCCAGCTCCCCCGCTGCCGGGCCGGCGGGGAGCGTCCCCGCGGAGAGCGTTCCGGGCGCGCTCAGCTGCGCGATCACCCCGCCACGCATCAGCAGGTCGAAGCGGCCATCCACGCCGCTCGCCGGGTCCAATACGTGCACATCCCGCAGCAGCAAGTCCGCTGCGGGAGCGGAGGAACGAACCAACGGGAGCGCGCTCATTGGGTACGCGCCCGGTGAGGCATCGGTTCTGTGCGAGTTGGCAAGCTCATTGCATTATCGAGGACGCCACGGCCGGCGTGCCTTCCGCCGGCTCGACGCTCTCACTCGCGACCGATCGAAGATCGGCCGGCGCGGGGCGGTTCGACCAACGCTCAAGCCGTGCGGGGCCGCGCTCGGGGAACGGGATCTCGACCGTGTCGAAGTCGCGCGCCACCTCGGCCGCGGGGAACGCCGCGCGCGCCTCATCGCGCACCTCGCGGCCGGCGTAGCGCGTGGAAAGGTGGGTCAGCAGCAGCATCCTCGCCTCCGCGCCGCGCGCCAGTTCGGCCGCCTGGCGCGCCGTGCTGTGGCCGGTTTCGCGCGCGCGCTCGGCCTCCTCCTCGGCGAACGTCGCCTCGTGCACCAGCACATCCGCCTGGTGCGCCGCGATCGCCAGCGCCTCACACGGGGCGGTGTCGCCGGAGAGCACCACCTTGCGACCCTCGCGCGCGGGACCCACCACCTGCTCGGGCGCCACCCCGTTTACGCTCTCCCCTCGCACCAGCCGCCCGAAGTCCGGCCCGGGCTTCACGCCCAGCCGCTCGGCCAGCGCCGGATCAAGTTCCCCCGGACGGCCATCCTCGACGATCGCGTACCCGACCGCCCCGGCGCGGGTGTGGTTGACCGGCACCGCCGCGACCCGGTAGCCGTCGCGCTCGACCGCCTCCGCCGGCGCCAGCTCCACCACGCTCAGCTCATACGGCAGCCGCCGCCCGTAGATGAAGCGGGTGTCCGCCATCAGCTGCTTGAGTCCTACCGGCCCGTACACCATCAGCGGCTGCTCGCGGTCGCGCAGCGCAAAGGACTTCAGCATCCCCGGCAGCCCCAGCCAATGATCGGCGTGGAAGTGAGTGATGAACACGCACTCCATGTCCGCCAACCCCACCGAGCGCAGCAGCTGGCGCTGCGTGCCCTCGCCGCAGTCGAACAGCAGCCGCTCGCCCCCGCGGCGCACCAGCACCGCAGGCAGCCCCCGGCGGGGGCTCGGCACCGAGCCCCCTGTTCCCGCGAAGAACAGCGAAAGATCCATGTTCGCAACGGTAGCGGGGGGTGGCGATGGGAGGGTGGCGCGGGGCGGGACGAGCGGTCGCGGGGGCCGACCGGATGGCGCCACGGCCCGCCGACCGTGCATCCCGAGAGTCGGGGAGGGCCGACCAATCTCCGCAAATAGCGTGTTGCCCGCGTATCGCCCACCGGTATCAGCCGCCTCCGTATGTATCGTTTTGCAGGATGAAAGGGCTTTCGCATCCCGCACAGTCGATGGGCGCCACGCTCACGCCGGCGGCTTCGGCTGAGAGAGCCACAACCGAAAGGAGACGCGGCTATTCGCCTCGACTATCTGCGCTGCCGGGCCCCGCCCGGCAGGTAGTGGACCGCCGGTTCTCGCGATCGGGGAACACTCCCTGGAGATCCGCGGCCTGCCCGGCACAAGACGCTCGCGGACACTCCGCGAGCCGCGGCGGCATCGAGCCACCCCATTCGCCATCCGGCGAAGCACGCTCGGCGGCAACGACAGGGCGGCGGCACAAAACCGCCCTTGCCGCCATCCGAGACGCATGTTCTGCGCCCCCCGGCGAGACATGCACCGCGACGACGACGCGGGGCGGCGAATACCCGTCCCCTCCGGCATCAGACGAGGCACGCAAGCGCGTCCGTCTCCGCGATTAGGCGCCCCCGGCGCATCCCACCACAAGATTGGAGTAGTGCTTTGTTAGTTTTGTTGTAGGAGTTTGCTTGGGTTGCGGCGAATCCTTCTCGCGTTTGGTTGTCGACGTGAGGAGCGATGATGGTCGCGGTGAGCGAAGCGAGTTCGGGTCTGAGCGGAAGGGTCGATGCGCCGTCGGTCGTGGTGGATCGGCTGGAGGCGTTCGGGGTTGAGGTGCTGGCGCCGGCGATGAACCGGTCGGTGCAGGTGCTCAACGGCGGGGTGTATCTGCGTGGGTTGATCGAGCAGGGGGCCCGCAAGTCGCTTGAGCCGATGGTTCATCGCCTCGGCGGGGACGCTGACTATCAGAGCTTGCAGCAGTTTCTGGCGGACAGTCCATGGGATCCTGGGCTGGTTGTGCGTGCGGTCGCTGAGCGGGTCGCGCCCCGGATTGGTGTTGAGGCGTGGGTGTTGGACGACACTGGGTTTCCGAAGGACGGGAAGGACTCGCCGGGGGTCAAGCATCAGTACTCGGGGACGTTGGGGAAGACGGGGAACTGTCAGATCGGCGTGTCGGTCCACGCGGTCGGAAGACGGGGGACGGTTCCTTTGGGGTGGGCGCTGTATCTACCGGAGGACTGGTGCGAGAACGCGGAGCGGCGGCGCAAGGCAAAGATCCCGGATGAGGTTATGTTCAAGACCAAGCCGGAGCTCGGGGTCGAGCTGGTCCAGCGCGCCGCCAGCTGGGATGTGCCGAAGGCGCCGGTGCTCGGGGATCACGCGTACGGTGAGAACACCAGGCTGCGAGACCGTCTCGATCAGGCCGGGTGCGAGTACGTGCTGTCGGTTGGACCGACCACGAAGGTGTTCGAGCACGGCACCGCCTTCGCAGTGCCAACCCCAAAGGGCAACGACGGTCGGGTGCCATTCAGGCCGCGGCCGGACCGCAAGCCCGAACCAATCGGCGATCTGATCGGCGGGCTCGGAGCAGACACCGCCCAGACGGTCGCCTTCCGCGACGGACCCGACGGCGAACCGGTCTCCTCCAGGTTCATCTTCGCGCGCGTTCACGCCGCTCATGGCTGGCGCGACGATCAGCACCGCAGCGGATGGCGCGAGGGCGCCGAGGGTCCCCCGCGCGAAGAGTGGCTGATCGCCGAATGGCCCGAGGGCGAGGACGGACCGACCGACTACTGGATCTCAAACCTCCCCGCCGACACCCCGCTCGAGCGGCTCGCGCGGCTCGCGCGGATGCGCTGGAAGATCGAGCTCGACTACAAACAACTCAAGGGCGAGCTCGGCCTCGACCACTACGAGGGCCGCTCATGGCTCGGGTGGTATCACCACACCGCGCTGGTGACCGCCGCTCACGGATTCCTGACCCTGGAGCGGCAGTACCCAAATCACCCGCGGCCGGCCTGACCCTCCCTCAGGCAATCCTCCTGCTCCAGCCGCTGTTCAAGTGCTGGACCGGTCGCTGCCAAACCTGCTCCCAGCCCGTCGAACTCGACCGGCTCACCCTCAACAACCCACCCCGACAAGATGAGCGAACCTAACAAAGCACTATGGAGGCTAGATGGTGATATCCATCAACTTCTTCGTCCCGGCCCAGCCGGAACTTTCCAGCCTGATCCTGGCGATTTGCATAACCGCAATGATCTGGCTGCCCTCGATCACCAGAAAACCGGTGATCACGATCCTCGACCCGGCAACGCTCGCATGGATCGGCAAGGTCCTGCTGCAGCCAGCACCGCGGCCCCTGCCGTAAGCCACCCCGTCCAAGCGCCTCAGAGGGGCCCCGCGCACGCGGGGCCCCTCTGCTATTGATTGAGGCGTCTAGCGCCCGTAGCTCAGTGGATAGAGCGCTCGCCTCCGGAGCGAGAGGTCGCAAGTTCGAATCTTGCCGGGCGCGTGAAGAAATGCCGGCCTTACGCGGGCAACAGTTCGTCGAGTGACTTGGGCTCGAAGTAGCTGGAGTGCGTGAGCTTGATCGTCTCCAGCGAGTCGGCGCTGAGGAGGACCACGTCGAGGTCCTGACGCCCACGCGCGTGCTGCTCGGCTTCCTGGTAGGCGTGCTGCGCAACCTCGTAATCGGTACCGAACTCGACGACGGTCGTCTTGTGACGCGTCACGTCACGCGTCACAAGGAAGTGCTTGATGTTGTCAGCCGGGCTCATTTGGATCGTCCTCGCGTGCTTCTCCTATCGGCAATGATGGCACGCGCTTCAATCCCTCGCGTAGATCCTGAGGCGAAAGTTCGGCTCGGTCAAAGCGCGCAATCAGCTCGGCCATCTCCAGGAAGATGCTGTCCAATCGCTCGTCCCCCGCGCCAAACTTGAGCTCTAGGCCGATCTGCCTGCCGACCTCCTCCACCTGGTTGGCCCATACATCCTGCCCAATCGTTCGGAGCTGAACCTCGACCGGATACTTCATGCGCCTGACGATCAGATGAAGCGCCCGGTAGCCACTGCTCTTTGGCTCGGCGATGTAATCCCGCTCCCTGATGATCGTCCAAGACTTCAGCAGCCGGCGCCTCACTACATACACATGCCGCAGGCTTGGGACAACCGCGCGGACGCCACCGATGTCCTGCATCTGTGTAGCGTTGCCCCGCTCGCGCCCGAGCTTCCCGATCAGTGTGTCGAGGCGCTTCAAGCGCTGCGTGACCTCGATCCGCTCGCGCACGCGCGCATCGCCACGGTCAACGTGGTAGCGGAGGTTTGCAGCCACAGCTGACAGCGGACGCGCGTGCAGGCTGCGCCACCACGTTAGGGCCTCCCACGCCCTGTCGAGCTTCTGTTCCTCGGAGTCCGCGACGGCGCGCTCGGCACTATCCCGCTCCATTCGTTCGCGGAGGTCGAGCAGCAACGCCGCCGCCCGGTTGACCTCACCCTTCGTGAATGGCGCAGCTGTCGGGGAAGAGGCTGGGCGATGCGCGGCCACCGCAGGGTTGTATCGGACCTCGGGCGACGAGACCAGTCAGCGCACGGGCAGATCCTGCTGGCGTTGGACCGATTCACGGCAGAAGACATCCCGGTCAACTATTGACTCGGCGAGCGGCGCCTGGGCCTTGGCGACGGCGGGGTGACCCGCAGCGTATTACGCGCGGCACCTCCCGCTGCACGGTCAAGACGTGCTCGCCTATCTCCAGAAGGAGATTTCGTCGTAGGTATCGCTGCCTCTCAGAAGCAGGCAAGGTCATGCTCCAGCGCGATTTCCTGGAAAAGATGATCGGCTGGACGGAACATCGACCGGCCCGGTCGCTCCGACATCGAGGAACCAGGCAGCTCGCGGCTCGGGGTCGCGCCGTACGGCAACCGAAGAAAACCCGGCCTGCGCACGATGCGCGCGGTAGAAGTCCAGACGGATCTGCTCACGTTCGTCGGAACTGATGTCGATTGGGCTGCTCACACGCTTCATGGTAGGCGTCTTATCGGCGCCGATGTGGTGCCGCCTCAACGCTTCGCGTGCATACGCGCGGCCCGACCCGACACGTACATCCGTCCCGACGGCACGGCCAATGACTGGCAGCAAACGACGCCGCGTGCGACCCATTGCCTCACGACGATGAGCGGAAGTCGCCCAATCAGAATAGGCGCATACGCCCAAAGCCCCGAAAATCGCCCGTAAACCGGCGCTATTCGCCCGCTCGCGCGAAGCGCCAACGAGACAAATCCCCAGCATTCAAGCGGTGAAACGCCCGGTATCGCCCCTCGACCCCCGACGCCTCCGGAGCGAGAGGTCGCAAGTTCGAATCTTGCCGGGCGCGCTGGATGAATGCCCGGCCTTATGCGGGCAGCAGCTCGTCGAGCGACTTGGGCTCGCAGACGCGACTCCGTCGAGAAAACCCCGACAGTCGCCGGCGCTCACGCGATCTCATACCATATCCAAAAAGAGATATCGTAGTAGGTATAGGTGCCACGCAGAAAGCAGGCAAGGTCATGCCCGAGCGCGATTTCCTGGACAAGATGATCGACAAGCGCATGGCGCGCAACCCCGAGTTCCCGCGCTTGCTGGACGCGACTCGCCGCCGCCGCGAGCTGCTGCGTGCCCTGGCCGCCCAGCGCGAGGAGCAGCGACGCTCGCAGACCATCGTCGCCGCGGCGATGGAAACCTCGCAGTCCTTCGTCGCGCGCTTGGAGACCACCGCGGCCGACGCGAAGATATCGACCGTCGATCGCTACGCGGAGAGCCTCGGCTACGTCTTGCAGTACCACCTGATCCCGACAGCGCAGGCGGACAGCGCCCCAGCGGTCGTGGTACACGCACCCGGCGGTGTGCGCTGACAAACCCAGGGCGGCTGGCTAGACCGGGGCGCCCGTACCGCGCCCGTCGCTCAGGGTTGCGTGAGGGAACGGTAGTAGACGGCGCGTCGTGGATCTTGTGTTTCCTGCTACCACGCGACCCGCACGCCGTACGGATGCAGTTTCTCGTCATTGGAGACGAGGACCGCGTACTCGAGAGTTGCCTGGGAGACGAGCAGGCGGTCGAACGGGTCGCGATGATGCCATGGCAGCGAACGTACTGCCCGTGCGTGATCGATGCCGATGGGCAGGGGCACTGCTCCACCATCCAGCAGTTTCCGCGCGAACCCGTCGGGCGCGTCCAGCTTTCCGAGCGATCGCTTGATCGCCACCTCCCACACCACCGCGGCGCTCAGCAAGACCTCGTTGCGGGAGTCGGTGAGCAACTCGTCGGCACGCGAGCTGAGGCGTCTGTCGTCGCTGAGCAGCCAGAGCGCCGCATGGGTGTCAACCAGCAGCCTCACCGAGCGCCGAAGGCCTCAGCGATGTCCTCGGGAAGCTCGTCGAAGTCGTCGGCCATGTGCACACGGCCATGCCATGCACCACGCACCGATGCGAGCGAGCGCGGCTCCTCCACGACAGGCACCAAACGCACGGCCGGCTTGCCGTTGCGCTGGATGACCACATCCTCACCGGCTTCCGCACGCTCCACCAGGCGCGAGAGGTGGGTCTTGGCGTCGTGCATTCCCACGCGGGCCATTTCAGGATCATAACACAGCTTAGCTAGCCTTAGTCTATGGCGAGGCGTGTATCGACAGTGGCGTGACGCCCCATCCAACCGTTCCACGGCGATGTACCCCCCGCCATCTACGCTGATGCGATAGGATGATGCCGATGGCACGCACCACGGTTGACATCGATCAGCAAGCGCTTGATGCGGCGCAAAGCGAGTTGGGCACGCGGGGTCTGAGCGCAACGGTGAACGCTGCGCTGCGCGAAATCGCGAGGCGTCGCGTGCTCGCCGGCTTCGACGTCGTCCGCGACATCGATGGCACTCCGGCAGAGGTCGAGGCAAACCGCCAGGAGAGGCACTCTGAGGCCGGAGCTTGACGGTCGAGCCCGTTTCGCTCCAGGCTCCAGCGCTGTTGGATACCGGCGTGTGGACGTGGGCGCGAGACCGGCGCTTTCCGCAACTCGCGTCGTGGTTCAACTCCCAGGTGGCGGCCGGTCGGGTGCTCGTGTGCGACGTCGTAATACTGGAGCTCACCCGATTGGCCCCGAACGAGGCCCGCGCCCGCGAGGTAGTAGAGCGGCTCGGCGCATTTGAGGCGGTGCCGATGTCTATAGCGTTGTGGAGCCGTGCTCGCCAGTTGCAGATGTTGCTCGCCGCCAAGAACGAGCATCGCCGCGTACCTCCCATTGACCTGTTGATTGGCTCCGCCGCAGAGGCGGCCGGAGTTCCGCTCATTCACTACGACCGCGACTATGAGCGCATCGCCGGTGTCAGCAGCCTCGATCACCACTGGCTGCTACCCGATGGGACGCTCGCCTGAGGCCCCGTGGCCGACCTGAAAAGACTCTTCCGCGACGCTCGCCGCGACCCCGAGCTCGCGGTGCTGGAGGGTCTGCACGCGCTCAAGCACGCACTGCGCTTTGGCGCGCAGGTGCTGCACACCGCGGTCGTGTCCCCTGCGCGCGTGGGTGAGTTGGCCGACGCGCTGGCGCCCGACGTACGCGAGCGGATCCTTGCCGACGCAGAGACGGTGCCCGCCGAGGTGTTCGCGACACTCGCACCGCTGGCACCGTCGACCGGGGTGATCGCGATCGCCCGGCGCCCCCCCACCGATGCCCACGCGCTCCTCGCCGAGACGCGGGCCGCGCCCGTCGTGTTGCTGGAGGCACCCAGCGACCTTGGCAACATTGGCGCCTGCGTGCGCGTGGCGGCCGCTGCCGATGCCGCGGGGGTGCTCACGACCGGCATCCACGACCCGTGGGACCCAGCGGCCCTGCGAGGCAGCGCCGGCCTGAACTTCGCGCTGCCGGTCACGCGGCTCGGTGCGGACGCGCTTGAGCTCGTCGCTCGCAATCAGCCTCCCCCCTACACCATCGCCGCCGCCGGCCCGAGCGAGCGTCGCCCGCTGCTCGCGCTTGACCCCGAGGGCGAGCAGCTGCGCCCCGGGGCGCTCCCCGCCCGGGCGATCCTTGCGTTCGGCGCCGAGCGCCAGGGGCTCTCGCAGGATCTGCTCGACCGCGCCGACGCCCGTGTGCGCCTGCCGATGCGCGCGGGCGTCTCCAGTCTCAACCTCGCCACCTCGGTGGCCGCCGTGCTCTACAGCTGGCGGCTCGCCGGTGGGGAGGCAGCCCGTCCGGGCTGATTGAGGCGTCCGCCGGAGGTGGTCATCGACGGTGCTCGTCAGCCGCCGGGCGTAGGCTGAGGGCTCATGGCCCCGACGATTCCGATTGCCGTCTCCCTCCAGCTGGAGGACGCCGTCCAACTGGTGCCGGCGGCGCTGCTCTGCCTGCTCTATGCCTCGCGTGTGCGCGCGCTGGCGTCGCACGGCACACCCGTCCCCGGTTGGCGTCAGGGGTGCTTCTATGCGGGGGCCCTCGCGTTCGCCCTTGCCCTGATCGGGGGTGGGAAAGCCGGCGAGGAACTGCTGTTCGTGCACATGATCGAGAGCCTCTTGATCGCGGAGGTCGCAGCGCTTTTGATTGTGCTCGGCCTCACCGCGCCGCTGCTTGCGCCGATCCTCGAGATCGGTCTCTTTGCTCGGCTGCGGGTGCTTGCCAACCCGCTGATCGCGTTTCCCTTGTGGGCGCTTGACCTCTACCTTTGGCATCTGCCCGGGCCCTACCAGGGCGCCCTGGAACACGTTGGGCTGAACGTCTTGCAGCATTTGATGTTCCTTGGCTTTGGGATCAACCTTTGGATGTGCCTGTTCGGGCCGCTGCCGGTGCCCGGCTGGTTTGGCAGCCTTGGGAAGCTGCTCTACATCCTCGCCGTGAGCCTCGCGGCTGCTGCACTTGGCAACATCTTTCTTTGGTCTGATGCTGTTTTCTATCCCTTTTATTTGGGGGGTGACTCTCGGCACCATCTGTCGCCTCTGGCTGACCAGAACCTTGCTGGGGCTGTGATGATGGTGCTCGTCAGCCTCTTTACGGTTGGGTTGTTCTGGTGGTTGTTTCGGCGTTCTGCTCGCGAGGCGGTGGAGCGGCAGGAGCTGCTTGATTTTGCCCGGCTACATGGGCTCTCGCTTAGCGATCAGCGGGCTGCTCGGGCTGTTTCTGCTGGGCGCGGTGGGGAGCTTCGGGCTCGGCTTGAAAGCCGAGTGGAGTCTGGCGATGGTGCGCTTTTACGAGCCGCGGCTCGTGATCCTTTTTGACGGGGGAGGGGGAGGGCTGGCCCTCCCCCTCCCCCGTCGCCCCCACCCCCTCCCTTTTGGGTTTCGCACCTGGCGCTGGTCAGGACGGGGGTCGTTATGATCGTTCTATGTGTGTTGGTTGTGCTATGGCTGCTGCTTCGGCTGCTAGTGGGTTTCGGACCTGGCTGCAGACGCACCACATGGGGTGGCTTACGCCCCGTCGGATGCGGGCGCTTACCGTTGGGGCTATGTGCGCCGCGGGGTTGGTCTCGACGGTTGGTGTCAGCGGGTCCTCGTTGCCGACGGCCGTGCCGGCGGCTCATCACGTCGCTAGCGCGATACGCCCCTGCGCGCTGGCCGCCGGGCGAAGACCGATTGGGGCCGACACTCGGCGCTTCAAGCGGTGAAGCGCGTGTCCCCCCTTCTCCGAGCCGCCGGCTACTGCTGGCAGGATCGTTAGCTCGGCGCCGTCTGATACTGGGGTTTGGAGGCCGTCTAGGAAGCGGATGTCCTCGCCGCTCAGGTAGACGTTCACGAAGCGCCGCAGGCCGCCGTCCTCGTCGGAGATGCGGGTGCGTAGCTCGCTGAAGCGCTCGAACAGACTGTCGAGCACCTCCTGCACCGTTGCGCCTTCCAGCTGGGCCTCGCTTGCTCCTTCGGCGGCGGTGCGTAGCTGGGTGGGGATCTTCACGGTTACCGCCATCGGCTCAGCTCCTTGCGCCGTTGCTCACGAGCGCGCCGTTGCCGGCCGATGTGGCATTGCCTGCCAGGGACGTATTGGCCTCAGAGGCAGTTTGCACCACGCGCTCGACCTGGGTCTCGAACTGCTCGACGCTTGGCTCGATCGTGTGGGTCTCGAAGGTGCCTCGCACCGCGTCCAGGGTCTTTAGACCCTCGCCGGTGATTACCAACACCACGCGCTCGGCCGGGTCGATCTCGCCGCGCTCGGCTAGCTTCGCCAGCACCGCCGTGGTGACGCCGCCCGCGGTCTCGGTGAAGATGCCGGTGGTTTGCGCCAGCAGGGCGATGCCCTGCCTGATTTCCTCGTCGCTGACCGCGTCGATCGAGCCGCCGCTGCGGCGGGCCTCCTCCAGCGCGTAGGGGCCGTCCGCGGGATTGCCGATCGCCAGCGACTTGGCGATCGTGTTGGGCTTCACCGGTCGGCACACGTCGTGGCCGGCCGCGTAGGCGCTTGCCACCGGGTTGCAGCCCTCGGCCTGGGCGCCGCTCATCCGCGGCAGCTCGCCGCTCACGAGACCGAGTTCGCGCCACTCGGCGAAGCCCTTGGCGACCTTCGTGAACAGCGAACCTGAGGCGATCGGCACTACGCAGCGGTCGGGCAGCTCCCAGCCGAGCTGCTCGGCGATCTCGAACGCCAGCGTCTTTGAGCCCTCGGCGTAGTACGGGCGCAGGTTGATGTTCACGAACGCCCACTCGCGCTCAGCGGAGAGCTCGGTGCAGAGGCGGTTGACGTCGTCGTAGTTGCCCTTCACCGCCACCAATCGGGTTCCGTAGACGCCGGTGGCGAGCACCTTCTGCTCCTCCAGGTCGGCCGGGATGAAGACGTAGGACTCGAGGCCTAGCGCCGCGCCGTGGGCGGCCACGGAGTTGGCGAGGTTGCCGGTGGAGGCACAGGCGATCGTCTGGTAGCCGAGCTCGCGTGCGCGCGCCGCCGCGACCGACACCACGCGGTCCTTGAAGGAGTGCGTGGGGTTGGCGGCGTCGTTCTTGACCCACACCTCTCTCAACCCCAGCCGCTGGGCGAGACGGTCGGCGCGGATCAGCGGCGTGCAGCCCGCCGGCAGCCCCACCCGTGAGGCCAGCCGTCCCGAGGGCCCCGGCGGCCCACCCGCTAGGGGCAGGAAGTCGGCGTAGCGCCAGATATTCTGCGGGCCCCCCTGGATGCGCCGGCGCAGCTCGCCCACGCCGCCGTCGGTTAGGCGGCTGTGGTCATAGGTGACCTCCAGCGGGCCGAAGCACCGCTCGCACACGTACACCGCCTCCAGCGGGTACTCCGCCTTGCACTCTCGACACTTCAGGTTGCTGGCAGCCATCTGGCCTCCTTCATCGTCTTCGCCGTTGTCCCGTGTGGCGAAAAACGTGGAAGCCCGCCACACATCTGTCTGGAATTGGCACCTTCCGCGTTGGGACGCGGTGGTTGCCGGGGCTTCGTCGGGCCAGTCCCTCCACCCCTCTTGATGTGTACTGCTGTGGGCAGTATATCGAACGCGCGGCGAGAAAGCATTAGACCGCGCCCGCCGTGCGTGCGCGGTCGCCAATTGCTCCTCGCAAAGATGCGAGCCGCGGGTCTGCCGTGACGGCCTAACACGGTAACGCTCCCGCGCCGACGGTGTACGCAGGTCGATGCCCACGATTCCCCCCGCTGCGCGGCGGCAGCCGGCTCGAGCCGAGCTCGGGCCCGGCAGCCCCGAGCACCACGATCCCGAACAGGGCGAGGGCGCCTTCGACCTCGGCGCATCCCTGCCCAAGAAGCGCATGCTGATCGTCGTCAACCCCTACGCCTCGACGGTCTCCGACAGCCTGCGCCACCTCGTCGTCGACGCCCTACGCAGCCGCTTCGAGGTCGACGCCCGCGACACCGAGTCCCGCGGCCATGCAACCGAGCTCTGCCGCGAGGCCGCCCACGAGGGCTATGACGTGGTGGTCGCCTTCGGCGGAGACGGCACCGTCAACGAGGCCGCCAACGGCCTGCTAGGTTCCCCGACCCCGCTCACCTGCCTGCCAGGCGGCTCGGCCAATGTGTTCGCCAAGATGCTCGGCATCCCCGGGTCGTTGGTCGAGGCCACCGAGCATCTGCTGGCGATGGCCGACGACTGGCGGATCCACAAGGTGGACCTCGGCGTGGTCAACGGGCGCTGCTTCACGTTCGCCTCCGGCTTGGGTCTCGACGCCTCCGTCGTGCAGCGTGTGGACGCCAACCCGCGGCGCAAGGCCCGCTGGGGGCCGTGGTTCTTCACCTGGGTCGCCATCACCACGTTCGCCCGGCGCTACCTGCTGCGCCCCCCGCGTCTCACCACCCTGCTCGCCGGGCAGGAGCACTCGGGCGTCACGGCCGTAATCCAGAACGGCACCCCGTTCACCTACTTCCGCAATCGTCCGATCGAGATCGCCGAGGACGCCGAGCTCGACTCCGGCACGCTCTCCACCTGTGTGTTGCACCGCGCGCGGCCGCTCGACATGCCGTTCATCGCCTGGCGCGCCTTCTCGCGGCGCGCGCGGCTCACGCGCCACCGCCAGATCACCGCACTCGCGCCCGCCACCGAGCTGACCGTCCGCACCGCCAACGGCGAACCGCTGCCGCTGCAGGTCGATGGCGACTACCTCGGCGAGGTGGCAGAGGCACGGTACTCGATCATGCCGCGGGCGCTCAACGTCATCGCCTGACCAAGGCCACATCCCCGGCCAAGGGGCCAGCTGCCCGCCCTGCCCCTATCCCACCACACCCAGGAGGTGGTCGGGAGGGGAGGATCCCCTCCCCCTACCCAGCCGGCCCGGGCGTCACACGGTAGGCGTCGAACACCGACTCGGTGTTGCGCAGGCGGTTGACCGCGCCCTTCAGCGAGTGTGTGTCGGCGACCTCGACCACGAAGCGGTTCTTGACCATCGGCGGGTTGGAGAGGCAGCGCGCTTCGACGATGTTGGCACCCGACTCGGAGAAGACCCGCGAGAGGTCCTCCAGCAGCCGGTGACGATCCCACGCGTCGATCTGGATTTCGACGACGAACCCGCTCGACTGATCCCCCTCCCAGTACACCTCGGTGAAACGTTCGGGGTTCTTACGCAGCACCGTGGCGTTGGGGCAGTCCTCGCGGTGGATCGTGATGCCGCGGCCGAGCGAGATGTAGCCGACGATCTCATCGCCCGGCACCGGGCGGCAGCACTTGGCCAGGCGCAGCATCACATCATCCACGCCCTCCACTCTGATCCCGTACTGGCCGGAGGAGCGCGTCGGGCGCCGCGCGGAGCGCCCGACCTTGAGCAGGTCGCTAGCGGCGGTCGCGCCGCCGTCGGCCGCCTCGCCGCGCTTGAGGCGCTGCATCACCTTGTTGACCACGATCTTCGGCGACACCTTCGCGCCGCCGAGCGCCATGTAGAAGTCATCGGCCTTGCGGTAGCCCATCTCGCGGATCACGTCCGCCAGCAGCGCCGAGCCGGTGATCCGCTGCGCCGGCAGCCCCTGGCGCTTGAGGTGCTCCTGCAACAGCTCGCGCCCGGTGTGCTCGGTGTCCTGGCGGGACTCCGCTTTGAACCACGCGCGGATCTTGTTGCGCGCGCGTGTGGTCTTCACCATCGCCAGCCAGTCGCGCGAGGGGCCGCGCTCGCGCTTGGTCGTGAGGATCTCGACGATGTCCCCGCTGCGCAGCTCGTAGTGCAGCGGCACGATCTTGCCGTTCACCTTTGCCCCCACGCAGCGGTGGCCGATCTCGGTGTGCACCTCGTAGGCGAAGTCCAGCGGCGTGGCCCCCGCCGCGAGTGACTTGACCTCGCCCTTGGGCGTGAACACGTACACCTCGTCTTCGAACAGGTCGTTCTTCAGGCTCTCCATGAACTCCCTGGGGTCGGACATGTCCTGCTGCCAGTCCAGCATCGAGCGCAGCCACTTGACCTTGGAGTCGTCCTCGAGTCCGCCCGAGCGCTCGCGCTCGAGCTTCTCGCCGCGCTGCTTGTACATCCAGTGCGCCGCCACCCCGAACTCGGCCATCTCGTGCATGTCCGCGGTGCGGATCTGGATCTCCAGCGGCCGTCCCTCGGGTCCGATCACCGTGGTGTGCAGCGACTGGTACATGTTGAACTTGGGCATCGCGATGAAGTCCTTGAAGCGGCCCGGCAGCGGCTTCCATAGCGAGTGGATCACGCCCACCGCGCCGTAGCAGTCCTTCACGGAGTCCACGATCACGCGCATCGCGGTGAGGTCGTAGATCTCGTTGAACTCGCGTCCCTTCTTGGTCATCTTCGCGTAGATCGAGTAGAAGTGCTTGGCGCGACCGGCGATCTGCGCCTCGACGCCGAGCTTGCGCAGCTCGCTCGTCAGGTACTCGCCGGCCTCGCTCACATAGCTCTCGCGCTCCTCGCGCTGCTGGGCGACCAAACCCTTGATCTCCTGGTACTTGCGGGGGTGCAGAGTCGCGAACGCGAGGTCCTCGAGCTCCCACTTGATCGCGTGGATGCCGAGGCGATGGGCGATCGGGGCGTAGATCTCAAGCGTCTCCTTCGCCTTGTCGATCTGCTTCTGCTTGGGCATCGCATCGATCGTGCGCATGTTGTGCAGCCGGTCGGCGAGCTTGATCAGGATCACCCGCGCGTCGGTGGCCATCGCCACCATCATCTTGCGGTAGTTCTCCGCCTGCGCCTCATCGCGCGAGTGGAACGTGATGCCGGTCAGCTTCGTAACACCATCCACGATGCCGGAGACCTCGGCGCCGAAGCGCTCGCGCACCTCCTCGATCGAGGCAGAGGTGTCCTCCACGGTGTCGTGCAGCAGCGCCGCGCACAGCGTCTCGGTGTCCAGGCGCATCCCCGCGCAGATACGGGCGACGCCCACCGGGTGCACGATGAAGTCCTCACCGGACTTGCGCCGCTGGTCGGCGTGGTGCTCGCAGGCGAACACGAACGCCGCTTCCACGCGCGCGCGGTCGATCTGAATCGTCGTGTCGGCGGCGTGCTCGGAGACGATCGCGAACAGGTCACCAAGCAGGCGGCGCTCGAACTCGTTGAGCTGCCCAGCGATCGCAGGCGATCGCTCCGGCTCCTTTGTCAGGCTCTCCTGAGCCTGGTGTGTCTGCTCTGTCGCCATTCCTTAAGGGTAGGGCCTTTCGGGCTGAGAACGGTGGTGCGAGCAATCCAACCCCGCAGTGGGACGCTCACGCGAAGAGCACCAACTCCCCCTGCTCCTCGGGAGCGTTGTGGGCGAGGTCCGGCAGCTCGCTCGCCCGCGCGTGGCGCAGCACCAGACGTGGCTCGCTCACGCCGCGCCACTCGTTGACCTCCAGGGTGAACGTCGCATCGGCGGGGACACCGTCGCGCACAGGCAGGCTAGTGCCAGCGCCGAATGCGACCGCGCGGGCGCGGGCGCCATCGGCGAGCACCGTGAAGCGCACGTGCCTGCCCTCCCCCATCGGCCGGCGCTCGGCAAAGCGCGCGCCCTGCACGAGCAGCGACACCGACGGGTTGGCGCAGCCGAACGGGGCCAGCACCCGCAGCTCTTCGGCGAGTGCGATCCCCAACTCCCCGCCGTGAACGAGCGCATCCACGCGCTCGCTGCGCACGAGTTGCTCCGCGCTCAGGACACCCTCGGCGTGGCTGGCGAACGCCGCGGCGAACTCCTCCAGGCGCTCGCGCTCGATCTCCAGGCCTGCCGCAGCGCGGTGGCCGCCGTGGCGCAGCAGGTGCCCTGCGCACGCGTCAAGGCCCGCCAGCAGGTCGAAGCCCGCGATGCTGCGCCCCGACCCTCGACCGAGCGCGGCAGACGCTTGCGCATCCCCGCTTCGGCCGAAGACGGGAGACGCTGAAGCATCCCCGCTTCGGCCAGCGGCGCCCTCGAGCGCCACCAGCACGAACGGCCGGTGGTGGCGCTCGGCCAGTCGCGAGGCGACGATCCCGATCACGCCGGGATGCCAGTCCTCGCCGGCGAGCACGTACGCGGCGCGCTCGCCCAACGTCGCCACCTGACGCTCGGCGTCGAACAGGATGCGCGTCTCAGTGTGCTTGCGCTCGTGGTTGGCGCGGTCGAGCTCGGCCGCGATCTCCTGCGCGCGCACGGGATCCTCGGTGAGCACCAACTCCAGGCCGGCATCGGCGCGGTGCATCCGTCCCACCGCGTTCAGGCGTGGTGCCAGTGCGAACGCCACGGTGCGCTCGTCGAGTTGCCCACCGCTCACACGCGCCACGGCGAGCAGCGCCCGCAGCCCCGGCTTGGTGCTCGCCGCCAGCGCGCGTAGACCGTTGCGCACCAGCGCTCGGTTCTCACCCAGCAACGCCACCACGTCGGCGATCGTCGCGAGCGCCACGAGGTCGAGGTCGTCCTGCGGGTGATAAATCGCCCGCCCGCCCGCTCCGCCCGTTGACATCGAGCGGCCGCTGGCCTCCCACAGGCCGAGTGCCAGCTTGTACGCGACGGCGCTCGCGCACAGGTCGGGGCAGGGGTAGTTGCACACCGTGGGATGCACGATCGGGGCCCGCGGCAGTGTGCCATCCGCCCGCGGTGAGTGGTGGTCGCTCACCACCACCTCGATCCCCAGCGCCCGCGCAAGGTCCACCTCCTCGACCGCCGTGATGCCACAATCGGCGGTGATCAGCAGGCGCGTACCGCGCACCGCCAGGCGCCTGATCGTACGCGCGTTCAGCCCATACCCGTCGCTGGCACGGTCAGGCAGATACCAGTCCACGTCGGCCCCCAGCGCGCGCAGGACGCGCACCAGCACCGCGGTGGAGCAGATCCCGTCGACGTCGTAGTCGCCGTGCACCGTGATCCGCGCCTCGGCGCGCACCTGCGCCAGGATCGTGGCGAGCGCCTCGTCGATTCCCGCAAACGCGGCGGGTGAATGCTCCTCATCGGCCGCCAGGAACGCCCGCGCCCGCTCGGGGTCGGCCAGCCCGCGGCGCACCAGCACCTGCGCGAGTGCCCCGCTCACCCCCAGCTGGCGTTCGAGTTCCTGCACCTGGGGTTGCGGGCACGGCGGAATCTCGAAGCGGCTGCTCGGCGCCCTAACCATCCATCCACCCTACGGGTGGGTCTGGACGGAACTACCGCGACGGTATGCAGCCTTACCGAGTGGGGGCTGTGGCGGCTGCCCGCAGCCCTTCGCGGCGGATGCCCTCCAGGTAGACCGCAGCCATGCCGATCAGCGAGCCCGGCACCGCAAACAGCACCACCGCGATGTCGGTTTGCTTTTTCCCCGGGATCGCGAGACCGGAGACTTTGATGCTGTAGATCAACGTGCTGATCACAACGGCGCCGATCAGCGAGCCGATCAGCGCACCGACGATCCCACCCCAGAAGCGGTCGGGCAGCCAGATCGTGAAGTGCCAGATCGCGAGGCCCATCATCACCCACCCGAGCATTCCCATCAGCGGCTCCTCCCATGACGTTTGTTGCGCGGGCGTTTCGGGCGCTTGGGCTGTTCCTTGAGCACGAGGTCCTCGGGGGTCAGATCGGCCGCCGGCTCCTGCGGGGGGGATGGGGCCTCCGCCCGCCCCACCACAGGCGGTTTGGCCGACGGGGCCTTCGGGGCACGTCTCCTAGCGGGCATCGTGCTGGTGGCCGTCGAGGGGCCTTTGCCGGTAGGGCTGGGGCGACCGTTGACGTCATCGCGCTCGATGTCGAGGTCGCGCACCATCTCCTCGAACTCCTCCTGTGAGACCTGCTCGCCCGGCTCCTCCGCTGCGACCAGCAGGCCGCCCTTGCGCTGGCGGCGGCGCTGTTTGGCGGGCTCCACGTCGATCGGCGAGCCGTCGAGCGCGGTCGCGTAGGGGGGCACCGCTCCAAAGTCGCGCACCAGCCGCGCGCGGCGGTTGCGGTAGGAGCCCTCCCGTTCCTTCCAGTGGGTGAGTACCGGCGAGGCGATGAAGATCGAGGAGTAGGCGCCGGAGGCGATCCCCACCATCAGCGCAAACGCGAAGTTCTTCAGCGTTTCGCCGCCGAACAGCAGCAGCGCCAGCACCGGCAGCAGCGTGCAGAAGCTGGTCGCCAGCGAACGCGTCAGCACCTCCGACATCGAGCGGTTGACGATCTGCGAGAACGCGGCGCGCGGCATTCGTGGCACGTTCTCGCGCACGCGGTCGAACACGATGATCGTGTCGTACAGCGAATAGCCGAGGATCGTCAACAGCGCGGCGACCGTCGCACTGCTCACTTCGCGCCCGGTGAGGGCGTACACCCCCGCAGTGATCAACAGGTCGTGCATCAACGCGATCAGCACGGGCACCGCGTACTTCCACTCGAAGCGCAGCGCGATGTACACGGAGATCACAATCAGCGAGGCGATGATCGCGATCACCGCCGACTTGGCCACGGTCGCCCCGAAGGTCGGCCCGATCGAATTATCGGAGGTGTCGCGCAGCGGGCTGATCTTGCCCAGCGATTCCTCGACGGCGGCCACCTGAGTCGGCTTGAGCTGCTTGAGCGAGATCTGATAGCCGCTGCCGCCGACGTTCTTGTCGCCGGTGAGCTTCTGGATTTGGGCGTTGGGAAGGTTGTGTTCGCGCAGCACCGTGCGGATCTGTTCCTGGGAGATCGGCTGGGTGAAGCCGGTCTGGATGCGCGTGCCGGAGGTGAAGTCGATGCCGAAGTTGATCCCTTTGCCGCCGATCGCCAGCGCGCCGATCAAAAGGATCGTGCCCGACAGCGAGAAGAACCACTTCGAGGCACCCATGAAGTCGAAGCGCAGCGCGCGCTTGGCGTGAGCGGCGCCCAACAGCGCCGGGTGGCCGATCACCCGCGAGCGGCCCATCGAGCCGAGCGCCGCCTGTGTGGCGAGCACCGCGGTGAACAGCGACAGCAGCGTGCCGATGCCGAGCGTGAAGGCGAAGCCCTGCACTTCGGCGGTCGCCAGCGCGAACAGGATGAAGGCGGTCATGAACGTCACCACGTTGGCGTCGACGATCGCCGCGAAGCCGCGTTTGTAGCCGGCGGCGATGCCGGCGGGGATCGAGCGCCCGGCGCGGATCTCCTCCTTGATGCGCTCGAAGATCACGATGTTGGCGTCAGCGGCGATGCCGATCGTGAGGATCAGGCCGGCGATCCCGGGCAGCGTCAGGACGATCGGGATCGCCTTGATCAGCGCGAAGTAGTAGATGCTGTAGATCGCGAGGCCCGCGATCGCGATGATCCCCAGCACGCGGTAGAAGGTCAGCAGGAAGATGCACACGACCAGCAGCCCCACCGCCATCGCGAGCAGGCCCTGGTCGAGCGCCGTTTTGCCGAGCGTCGCGGAGACCTGCGAGTGGGAGATCTGTTCCAGCTTGATCGGCAGCGCGCCCGACTGCAGCTCGTCGGCGAGGTTCTGCGCGGAGGTGAGCGTGAAGCCGCCGGTGATCTCCGAGCCGCTGGAGGCGTCGATCCCGTTGGGGTACTGCGTGTAGTCGATCGAGGGTGCGGTGATCACCTGTTCGTCGAGCACGATCGCGAAGTGCTGCAGCGCTTCGGGCTTGGTGACGCCGGGCAACTGGGCATTTTCGCCGCGCTTGGCGATTTCCTTGGTGACCCGTTCGAAGACCGTCTTGCCGTGTTCGTCGAAGCCGAAGGTGACATCCGGCAGCCCCGAACCGGTGCCTTCGCTCTGGTAGCCCTGCTGCGGGTTGTTGATGTTTTCGCCGCTCAACACCGGGTTGTCGTTGAGCACGTAGAAGCTGTTCGGTTCGGCCTTTGTGACTTTGTTCTGGAATTCTTCGGGGCGCGCCTGCACGAGCACGGTGCCGGGGTTGACGTGCACGGCCTTCGGCTTGGCGCCGGCGGGCGGTTTATAGCCGTCGGCGTAGAGCTCGGCCTGCGTATCGGCGGGGCCGCAGATCGGTTTGCCGCCATTGCACAGCATCTTTTCGTGCTTGGTGTCGATCAGGTACCACGCGCCATAGATGCAGCCGTGGATCTGCGCAGCGGTGCAGCCTTTGTCCAGCGTGGTCGCGTTGGGGTAGAGGTAGGGCTTGCGTTTGGCGGCCAGCTGCACCGCTTTGTACTCGGGCAGGCCGCAGCGCACCCCCGCCGGTTCGGGCCCGCAAGTCACCGCACGGTTGGTCGGTTCGGGGTTGCCGGAGGGCCCGATCACGTTGGGCTCCCAGTCGTAGAAGAGCAGCTGGGCGGTCTTGCCGACCTGCTCTTCGGCGCGCTTGACGTTGGTGACGTCGGGCAGCGAGACGTTGATTTCGCTGCCACCGTACAGCTGGATTTCCGCCCCGCCTACGCCGATTTGGTCCACACGCTTGCGCATGATGTTGATCGCGCGGTTGAGCGATTCGTTGTTGACCTTCGCGTGGGCGGTGGGAATCCCCTTGTAGATGAACGACACCCCGCCCTTGAGGTCGAGCCCGAGGCGCGTCGGCTTGGTCGCGATGATGACCGCCGACACCGCCAGCAGCAGGGCGACGAGCAGCAGGACCAAAGAATTGCGCCGGCGATCGCTCACGGGAAAAGACTACTTGTCCGGGGTAAGGACGAGCAAAAGACCGCCCTCGTCGTCGTAGGCGGGGAACATGTCGGCGCGTGCGGTGGCCGGCAGGTCGCGATCGCCGCTGACCCGCACCGGCTTGCCGAGCGCGCGCACCCCCCACTCCAGCACCGTGCCGACGGGATCGTCCCCGTTTGAGAACTCCAGGCCGAGCGCCTGCGCGACCGGACGGCCGATCACCGCTTCCTCCTCCAGGCCGGTGAGCGCGAAGGAGTTCTTGCCGCAGCCGATCACCCGCCCCTCGCGATCGCACACGAAGAACGCGGCGTCCGGGGCGGGGTAGTAGTCGTCGAGCAGTTCGAAGAGGAAGGCAAACCCGCACTTCACGCAGCCCTTCGGCTGGCGGGTGAAGCCAAGGTTGCGGTCGAGCTCGCTGGAGCGGTGGCCGCAGTTGGGGCAGATGAAGGGGTGAGACATGGTTTGATTGAGGAGGGGCCCGGCTCGCCGACCTTCGGCCGGCTGCGCCACCCTCCTGCCACACAGAGTAGGGAAGGAGCCGCGCCGAGGCTCCGCCCAATGGAACACCGGGTGGGGGGGACCAGGGTCGCCGTTAGAAGAGCGCCCGCTCGCCGGCTGTCTCGGACTCCGGGCCGGCGCGCAGCGCCCCGGCCCACCCCACGGGTGGCTCCAGCCCGAGGTGGGCGAAGGCCGCGGGCGTCGCGGCGCGCCCGCGGGGGGTGCGCAGAAGCAGGCCCTCGCGCAGCAGGTGGGGCTCGTAGACGTCCTCGATCGTGTCGCGCTCCTCGCCCACGGCGACCGCCAGCGTGGAGAGCCCGACGGGGCCGCCCGCGAACTTCTCGCAGATCGCGCGCAGGATCTCCCGGTCGAGGCGGTCAAGACCGCGAGCGTCGACCTCCAGCAGCTCCAGCGCCGCGCGCGCGGCCTCGGCGGAAAGGACGCCGGCCATCCGTACCTCGGCGTAGTCGCGCACGCGGCGCAGCAGACGGTTGGCGACCCGCGGGGTGCCACGGCTGCGGGCCGCGATCGCCTCGGCGCCACCGTCCTCCAACGGGATCTCGAGAATCCCCGCGGAGCGCTTGACGATCGTCGTGAGCTCCTCGGTGGTGTAGGGCTCCAGGCGCGCCTGGATGCCGAAGCGGTCGCGCAGCGGCGTGGTGAGCAGGCCCGTGCGGGTGGTTGCCCCAACCAGCGTGAACGGCGGCAGATCGAGCGTCACCACGCGCGCGCCGGCGCCCTGTCCGACGGTGATCGGCAGGCGGCGGTCCTCCATCGCCGGGTAGAAGGTCTCCTCCAAGGTACGCGGCAGGCGGTGGATCTCATCGACGAAGAACACCGAGCGCGGCTCAAGCGCGGTGAGAAACGCCGCGATGTCTCCCTTTCGCTCAAGCGCGGGGCCGGCGGTCTGCACAAACGGCGCCCCGAGCTCGCTCGCGACGATCTGCGCGAGCGAGGTCTTGCCGAGGCCGGGCGGGCCGGCGAGCAGCAGGTGATCGAGCGCCTCCCCGCGCGCGGCGGCGGCCTCGATCGCCACGGCGAGCTGCTCGCACAGCGCGCGCTGGCCCACGAACTCGTGCAGTCGGCGGGGGCGCAGCGAGCGCTCGAGCTCATCCTCGAGCTCGTCGTGCTCGTCAAGCTCGGGGGTTTGGATGCGGGTCATCGGCGGCTCACCCCGTGCGTGCCGTGCGCAGCGCCTGCGCGATCAGCTCCTCGGCGCTGTCGCCAGCCGCCTCGCGCAGCAGCTCCTCGGCCTCGCCGTGGGAGTAGCCGAGCTCGAGCAGCCCGTCGCGGGCGAGCGTCCGCGGGCTCTCCCCGCGGCGGGCCTTGATCGCCGCGCCGCCGGCACCGGCCCCCACCTCGATGTCCACGCTCACCCCCACCTTCTCGCGCAGCTCGACGATGATCCGCTCCGCCGTGCGCTTGCCGATCCCCGGCACCGCCTGCAGGCGCGCCGCATCGCCGGCGGCGAGCGCGGCCATTAGCTCGCGCGGCGGCCCGGCGGAGAGCACCGCGAGCGCGACCTTGGGGCCGACGGCCTGCACAGAGAGCAGCATCAGGAACAGGTCGCGCTCGGACTCGGAGTGAAAGCCGTACAGCGCGAGCGCGTCGTCGCGCACGATCAGGTGGGTGTGCAGCGTCGTCTCGCCACCGACGGCCGGGATGTGGCGCAGCGTCTCGCCCGACACCGCGGCCCGGTGGCCGACGCCCCCGCAGAGGATCACGACGTGGTCGGCGCGGCGCACCGCGACCTCTCCTCGCAACAGCGCGATCATGCCGAGATCGCCTCGGCCACCGCGTGCGCAAGCGGAGCGGCGTTCAGGTGGCAGAGCGCCACCGCGAGTGCGTCGGAGGCGTGATCGGGCGTGGGCGGCTCGGGGAGCGAGAGCAGTGTCTGCACCATCCGCGCGACCTGCGCCTTGTCGGCGCGGCCGTTGCCGCACACCGAGGACTTCACGCGCTGGGGGGTGTAGGAGAAGCACGGCACCCCGCGCTCGCCGGCGGCGAGCATCGTCACCCCGCGCGCATGCCCGACCGCGAACGCGGTTTGCACGTTCTGGCCGAAGTACAGCTGCTCCAGGGCCATCGCGGCCGGACGGTGCTCGTCGAGCAGCTCCAGCACGCGCCCGTGCACGCTCGCCAGGCGCGACTCCAAGGCGACCCCCGCAGGCGTGTCGATCACGCCCCCATCGAGCGCGACCATCCGCCGCCCACGGCGGACAACGACGCCGTAGCCGGCGTTGGCGAGGCCGGGGTCGATCCCGAGGACGATCATGAGGAGTGATTCTGCGCGTGTGATCGGACGCCTGCCCCGGACGCGGGGCCGGATGCCCCGCGCCCAGCACCTCGGCAGACAGATCACCTGCGCGGATGCGACCCCACCCCAACCCACCCGGTGCCTAACGCGTGACGGCCTGCATCCGCCACGGCGCCGCGCCCGAGGCCCACAGGTCGTTGAGCGCAACGGCGTCCTTGTAGGTGTCCATGCACTCCCAGAAGCCCTCGTGACGGTAGGCGCGCAGCTGATCGGCGGCGGCCAACCGCTGTAAGGGCTCACGCTCGAGCACGGAATCGTGCGCGAGGTAGTCGAGCGCACCGGGCTGCAGGCAGAGGAACCCACCGTTGATCCAGTGCTCGGAGCGGGGCTTCTCACGGAAGCCGAGCACGCGCCCGTCATCGCCGTCGAGCTCGGCCACACCGAACTGCAGCTCGGGACGCACGACGGTGATCGTGGCGAGCGCCCCGTGAGTCTCGTGGAAGGCCAGCAGCCGCCCGAGGTCGATGTCGGCGAGGCCGTCGGCGTAGGTGGCGCAGAACGTGGGCTCGCCCGCGAGCAACTCCTCCAGACGCTTGATCCGCCCGCCCGTGGGGGTGTCCAGGCCGGTGTCCACACACTGCACCTCCACCCCCTCCGGCCACCCCCACGCAGCGACGAAGCGCTCGATCAACTCGCCGCGATAGCCCGTGGCAAGCACGAAGCGACGGAAGCCTTGGGCGGCGTACAGGTCGATCACATGCTGCACGATCGGGCGCCCCCCGATCTCGATCAGCGGCTTGGGAATCTCGCGGGTGCGCTCGCGCAGGCGGGTGCCGCGCCCTCCGCAGAGGATCGCAACGGGTGGCAGAGCAGGGGTGGGCATGGGATCGTCCGCGCTGGCCGAAACGGGGACGCGAGCATAGCGAGCGTCTCCCGGCTTCGGTCGATGGCGAAACCGGCGGGTTGACGCCGGGCGTCCTACCCGGCGGCGGCGCGCGCGAGCATCTCCGCGGGAACGTCGAAGTTGGCGTGCACCGCGGAGACGTCGTCGTTCTCTTCCAGGCCGTCGATCAGCTTCATCAGCTTCACGACCTGGCCCTCGTGTTCGATCGGTACGAGGCTGGAGGGCCGGTAGGTGAGCTCGGCGCTCTCCAGCTCCACGCCCGCCTCCTCGAGCGCCCGGCGCACCGCGGTGAAGTCCGCCAGCGGGGTGATTACCTCGAAGACGTCCTCGTCCTCGGAGATGTCCTCCGCGCCAGCCTCCACGGCGCCCAGCAGATCGTCCTCGGTGTAGCGCGAGGCGTCCACCACGACTACGCCCTTCTTCTCGAACAGGTAGGCCACCGAGCCGGGCTCGCCTAGCGAGCCGCCGTATTTGGTGAAGAGGTTGCGTACGTCCGGCCCGGTGCGGTTGCGGTTGTCGGTGACGGTCTCCACGAGCAGCGCCACGCCAGCCGGGCCGTACCCCTCGTAGATCACCGTCTCCAGCGCCTCCCCGTCGCCGCCCTCGCCGGTGCCCTTGGCGATCGCGCGTTCGATGTTGTCCTTCGGCATCGACGCCGCTTTGGCCTTGCGGATCGCGTTCTCCAGCGCCGCGTTGGAGTCCGGGTCCCCGCCACCCTCACGCGCTGCGACCGTGACGGCGCGCGCCAGCTTCGTGAACGCCGCCCCCCGGCGGGAGTCGACGATCGCCTTCTTGTGCTTGATGCTCGACCACTTGGAGTGTCCTGACATGGCAGTGAGGATACTTGGGGCCTCCGCGTCAGGCCGCTCGACGCACACCAGCCCACACCTCACACCGCCACCGCCTGCCTCCGCATGGTGTGCGAGCGCATAGGATGACGAGCGATGCCGGCCCCGCCCCCCGAGATCTTCAAGGCCTACGACATCCGCGGCCTCTACGGCGAGCAGATCGACGGCGAGATCGCCGAGTTGATCGGCCGCGCCTTCGCACGGGTGCTCGGGCAGCTCGAGAACAAGCCCGTGGGCGAGCTGCGCGTGGGGCTGGGGCGCGACATGCGCCTCACCGCGCCGGAGCTCGCGGCGCGCTACAGGGAGGGGCTGCTGGCCGAGGGTGTGCACGTGCTTGACGCCGGCCAGGTCGGCACCGAGATGCTCTACTACCTCGTCGGTTCACGCGCGCTCGACGGCGGGCTGATGTGCACCGCCTCGCACAACCCAAAGGCCTACACCGGCTGCAAGCTGGTGCGCGAGGGAGCGCTGGCGTTGTCGGGCGACAGCGGCATCCAGGACATCCGACGGCTGATCGACGCGGGCCTCGACGGGGACGGCAGCGGTAGCGCTAGCCCCCCGCCCGCGGAACGGTAGAGGAGGTGGACGTCTACGCCGAGTTCCAGGAGGCGGCGCTGGGTTTCATCGACCCCGAGACGATCCGCTCGATGGCTAAACCGCTGAAGGTGGTGGTCGACGGCGGCAACGGGATGGCCGGCCCAATGGTCGGCCCGCTGGTGGAGGGGTTGGGACTGGAGCTGATCGAGACCTACTGGGCCCCCGACGGCAACTTCCCCGACCATGAGCCCAACCCGCTGCTGCCCGAGAACCGGCAGTTCGCGATCGACAAGGTGCTCGCGACCGGCGCCGACCTCGGGATCGCGTGGGACGGGGATGCCGACCGCTGCTTCTTCATCGACGACACCGGCGAGTTCGTGGACGGCGACTTCCTCACCGCGCTGCTGGCGGAGTCGCTGCTCGCAAAGCGGGTGGGTGGGGCCCCCCAACAAGCGATCCTCTACGACGTGCGCGCCTCGCGCGCGGTGCCCGACACCGTCAGGCGCGCCGGCGGGATGCCATACGTTAACCGCGTGGGGCACGCCTTCTTCAAGACGCGCATGCGCGCGGAGGGTTCGCTCTTCGGTGGCGAGGTGTCCGGGCACTACTACTTCCGCGATTTCTACTGTGCGGACTCCGGCACGCTGCCGGCGCTGTTGATCCTCGAGCAGCTCTCGCGCACCGGCCGGCGCATGTCCGAGCTGCTGGCGCCCTACCGCGAGCGCTACTTCATTTCCGGGGAGATCAACTCCGAGGTGGCCGACCAGCAGGGCAAGATGGAGGAGATCGCCGCGCGCTACGCCGACGCCGAGCAGAGCCACCTCGATGGAATCTCGATCGACTACGAGGATTGGCACTTCAATGTGCGCCCCTCCAATACCGAGCCGCTGTTGCGTCTCTGCCTGGAGTCGCTGCGCTCCCACGACGATATGGAGCGCCGCCGCGACGACGTGCTGGCGTTAATCCGCGCGTGAACCCCTCCCCCGCCGACCGCAGCCGGCAGACACGCCCCTCCGGGGCTGGCCGATCTGGAGATGCGAGCGATGCGAGTGTCGCCCCGATCGGTCCCCGTTCCGGCGAGCTCGAGGAGCAGGAGGCAGCCGCCCTAGAGCGCGCCGCGGCCGCGGGCATCCATCGCCTCGCGATCCCCACACCCTTCGCGGTCGGCCGCGTCAACGCTTACCTGATCGAGGACGATCCACTCACGCTGGTCGACTCCGGACCCAACTCCGCCAAGGCGCTCGACGAGCTCGAACAGGCGCTCGCCGCGCACGGGCACGCGATCGAGGACTTGCAGCTGTTGGTACTGACCCACCAGCACATCGACCACATCGGCCTCGCCGCGATCATTGCGCGGCGCTCGGGCGCGCAGGTGGCGGCCCTTGAGGGTCTCGACCGCCGGCTACGCGACTTCCGCAGCGAGTCCGAGCTCGATGACCGCTTCGCGGCGCGCATCATGCTGCGCCACGGGGTCCCCACCGACGTCGTCACCGCGCTGCGTGCGGTCTCCGCCAGCTTCCGCGCGTGGGGCTGCACTGTCGAGGTCGATCGCCCGCTGGCCGCCGGAGAGGAGTTGAAGCTGCGCGACCGCACGCTGCGCGTGCTGCACCGCCCCGGCCACAGCCCCTCGGACACGGTCTTCCACGACGAGCGCCGCGCGTCGCTGATCGCCGGCGACCACCTGCTCGCGCATATCTCCTCCAACCCGCTGATCGCGCGGCCGCTAGAGGCAGAGGGCGACTACGCCGGAGATCGCCCACAGGCGCTAGTCACCTATCTCGACTCCCTGCAGCAGACGCGCGCAATGGACCTCGAGCTGGTGCTAGGCGGCCACGGCGCCCCGATCACCGACCACGCCGCGCTGATCGACGAGCGTTTGCACATGCACGAACGGCGCGCCGCGAGGATCCACGGGCTACTCGCCGAGCGCCCCCGCACCGCCTACGAGCTGGCCTATGAGATGTGGGGCAACGTCGCCGTCACGCAGGCCTACCTGACGATCTCCGAGGTGCTCGGCCACGTCGATCTGCTGCTGCGCGATCAGCGCGTGGTGGAACAGATCACGGACGGGATCGCCCGGTTTGAGGCAGCGTAGCGCGCCAGGCGCCTGCGGCCACCACCCCCAGCCACTCCCACCGACATGAGCGCCGCTCCCCAGAAACGACAACGTGCGCTAAAGTCTTTGATAGTTCGCTGATTGGACGTACAGGACCGTCGTATAGCCGGGCAGGCAGGCACAGAGTGAGGGGATCGATGTGGTCGCACCGAACGGGGAGGTGGTCGTGGACAGCGCCACCGCCAACCCGCACCTGAACGTCTTCGACCCCTACCGCGACCTCGGGCGCACCCACGAGGACCAGCTCACGCGCGCGGCGATGATCGTGCTGCGGCTGGTACCCCTCGCCCGCGAGACGCTGCTGCGCTCGATCGGCGAGCCCTCGCAGAGCGAGCTGCCCGACTGCACGGTGGACATGCAGGCGACGCACATCGTCGACGCCTCCGAGGAGTCGGCCGCCGGCGGGGAGGTCAAACGCGGGCGCCTGGTGAGCGTGTTCCTCACGCCCGACACCGAACCGGCGGAGGGCGACGGCGAGGTCAAAGACACCAGCCGCGGGCAGCGCTTCGACGGCGTGCTGCGCTTCGACCCCGAGCTGGTCGTCCTGCTGGAGAGCAAGGTGTGCACCCGCTGGGCGCGGCGCAACGGGCACCGCGTCGGCGAGCTCAACCTCGGCAGCGCGCGCTTCGCGCAGCGGCGCACCTGCGTGCTGCGCTGGCACGACCTGCTGGAGTCGTGGTGGCGCCTGGTCGAGCTGGCGGTGCTCTCCCCCGCCGAGCGCGCGCTGGTGCAGGACCTGCTCACCTACGCCCATCAGGACTTCGGCCACCTGCTGCCGTTCGGCTCGCTGCGGCGCGTCGGCGCCGACCCCGTGCGACGCAAGTGGCGGCTGCGCTCGCTGCTGCGCGAAGCGACGGGCCTGCAGCCCGAGCGGATCGGTCTGGCGCACGTGCGCCTGGACTCCGCGCTCGGGGTGATTTCGATGCAGCGTGCGGCGCTCGACCTCGACGGGCAGGAGCTGATCCTGCACTTCTGGCCGGGCGAGCTCAAGCGCCAGGCCGAGCACCTCTACGGCGCCGGCCACGCCGAGCGCCTCGTGGAGCTCCAACAGGGCGCGAGCAGCGATGGTGGCGGCTGGCGCGTGGAGCCCCAACCGCAGCTCGGCTTCCGCAACGCCCCAGCGCGCACCCGCGTGTACCTCACCTCGCGCCTGGACGCCGCCACTTACATCCGTCGCTGGCAGACCGAGGACTTCAAGCAGGTGGGAGCCCACAACCCCGACACGATCCTTCCCGAGCTATGGCCGTGGCTGCTGCGCCGCCGCTACGCCTCCGCGCGCGACAAAGCGCGCCTGGAACCGTTCCTGCGCACGCTCGGGCGCCGCGCCGCCCACCTGCGACCCTCAATCCACGTGTCGCGCTCGTGGCCGTTCGAGCATGCAGTAGCGCTCGATGACGAGGGCCTGCTGGCGGGTGAGATCCACGACGCGATCAACCGCGTGCTCGACCTGCTCGAAGAGCCGCTCATCCTGCTGCCCACCGAAGCCGAGCAGCACGCACCTCCGCCAGAAATAGCCGGTGCAGCTGCTCGTCGGGCGTGAGCTCGGAGGGTCGTAGACGCGGTTGCGGGAGGTAGCTCGCGCGACCCGCTCATCCAGCCATGCGTGAAGGTAGTCGCAGTCGAGTCGGGCCTGTGCCCGCTCATGCCTAAAGACCCGTGCTCCGTCAAGCAAGCCTGTCCTTCGACGCCTTCCCGAGAGATTCATCGACCACTTCACCGATTTCGCGGGGCATCACCGCGGCGTCCACAACCAAGTGACCCTCGCGGGCGACGTAGAAGAAAATGACATCGTGGACATCATTGTCTGGATATCGCACAGTTGCCTCAATAAACGATACGTAGTTTGAACCTTTGCCCGAGCGCGAGATCGGGTCCAGCACTACCCGCAGGCCGGCATCGCAAAACTCAGCGCACCGAGAAGCTAGCTCATGTCTAAGGATGCCGTGTAGCGTCTCCTCGACTTGCCTGATCTCATCTGACGTGCTATGGGTTGACATCAGGAAAGAAGAGTTCGGAGCCAGGACGTGGACCGAACAGCGCGTGTTGGTGAATGATCATGGTGCCACCACCGGGCAGCGGGCGACCCACCTGTTGCTCAACCAAGACCGTTTCACCATTCGGAGCGCGCTCCTTGATGTACCCCGCTTCAGCGCCGTCTCCCCCGAGCGAACGCCTAGGTTCATACTCGACGCTGTTGACCTCCTCTGCGGCCTCGTCTACGCCCTCCACACCTATCTCCGCCTCGTCGTCTCCTGGTATGAGCGCGGCTGTGGCGAGCCCGGCGTATCCGCCGGTTTGGTAGGCGGCTGAGCATGTGTTGAGGTTTTCGTCACCCAGCTGTTCGCGCGCCCATTTGGTGGCGCCAAGGGTGACTTTGTCGCCCCAGCCGGCGACCGCTTCCGCCGCTTCTGCCGGCGATGGAAGTTCAATGTCGAACAGCAGCCCAGTCGGGTCAACATCATTGAGCGGGTTATCCCCCGCGTAGCTGTACGGCTCGCCCGAGATAGCCTCCAGCGGGTCTACCGAGAGCAATTGCGCGGTCGCTGGATCGTAGACGCGGTTGCGTAGGTAGATGAGCCCTGTGTCGGGGCTGGTGTATTGCCCGTCGTAGCCGAGTGGGGTGGTCGTGGCCCCTTCGCAAGTCGGGGTTCCGTATGCGCCGTAGGTGCATTTGCCGGTGACGGTGCCGGTGGAGCCCGTGAGGACGCGTGTGGAGCCCTGCTGGTCGTGGTGGAGGTAGGTGACGGTGCCGCTGGTGTTGATTTGCTCGACGGGTAGACCTCCCGGCCCATAGATGTAGCTGTTGGTCCCGTCGCCGAGAAGCCGGGGAAGGGATTCGCTCAGGTCCCAGGCCATGTACCCCGTTGTGCCCGAGATCGTCTGCGAGGCGCGCAGGCCGTCGCCATTGTAGGCGTAGGTGTCTTCGATCGCCGAGGTTTCGCCTTCTTTGGGGCGCGTGACCGTGGTCAGGTTGCCGGCCTGGTCGTAGCCGTAGGTCGTTGCCGGCCCGCTCGTGGGGGATCGTTTCGTCCGCTCGCCCATTTCGTTGTAAGAGTAAGTGACGCCTGTTCCTTTTTCCAGCTCACCGGCGGCATCGTAGGCGTATGTACTACTTCCGATCTTGGTGGGGTCGTTGGCCGCGTCGTATTCGTATGCGGTCGCTCCGGCGATTTTTGTCAGGCGGTTGTCGGTGTCATATTCGTAACCAACTCTTTCTTCGCCGGCCAGACCATCGTTGTTGGTGATCGTGTTGACCTGGCCGTCGTTGTCGTGACCATAGCCGTACGACGCAAACGTTTCCGAACCGCGGGTCATCGTCTGCGAGCTCATCTGGTCGTCCTGGTTGTATTCGTACTTGTCCACGTCGCTCGTCGCTGTGGGGAATGTCGTACGACCCAGCTCGGAATCCCGTTGTAAGCGAACTGGGTGGTGTTTTCCAGCCAGTCTGTGACCTTCTGCAAGCGCCCCGCTTTGTCGAAAGCGCGGGTCACCGATTTGCCGTTGGGGTAGGTGATCTTTGTCTGCTCGTTGGCGAGATCGTATTCGTATTTGACTGCTTCTTTATTGCCGTTTTTGGTTTCCGTAAGCCTGCCCAACTGATCATAGGCATATGTTGTCGTGCCCGTGCCGTCGATCATCTTTATGCGATCGCCGTTTTCGTTGTATTCATATTTGACGGCAGGGGTTTTTCCATCGGAGTAGCTCACTTCCTTGAGCCGATTGGCCGCATCGTATGTGTAGGAGGTAGTACGTTTTTCGGCATCGGTGACCTTAATCGAGTTTCCAGCCTTGTCGTATTCCTCACTCGTCTTACGCCCAAGCGGATCGATGACTTCAGTGACCTCCTCAAGCGCGTTGCGCACGTATTTGGTCGTATGTTTTCTGCCATCGGTCTGGCTAGTGACCTGCCCAAGCGCGTCATAGCCTGTTTCGGTGACGGTGCCGTTCGGCGCTTCCACCTTGATAGGCTCATTGTCAGCATCGTAGGTATAAGTCGTCTTGTGCCCATCTCCATCGGTCATCGTTTCGAGGTACCCATCCACGGCACCCCAACCGAACTCGGCGTTTATCCTGGTGCCGAAGCCGGACCAACTTATGCCATAGAAGTCAAGACCCTTGACTTTGATGGGCCCGTTCACACCAGGTTTCCATTCCCACGTGCCGCCGGCTCCTTTTGGGTATTCCCCCGAGGCTGTCAGCTCAGCGGGCGCCGGCCCCGCAATCCCGCTCCCTGAGAATGACCACTGCCCCGAAGAGGCTGCGGAGTCGGCCACACTCGCATCCAACCCCGCGACGGAAACCACAAGACACACCAACGAGAGCCGTATAAGCCTGTGCACCACGTCCCAACCTCAATTCGGAGTTGCCTCAAGGCCGGTCGGCCAAGGAGTTGACATGACAGAGATCGTTCCGATCGTCATCATCTCGATCGTATGGCCATTGGTCAAGCACTCCATGAGATCATCACGCAAATTGCGAGCAAATTTCTGGCGCTGAACTAATCATCGGAATGGGGGTCTCAGTCCGTAGCGTCCGATCGACTGCGGACGGCCTGACCTGCGCGCCGAGCCGCTCATCCTGCTGCCCACCGAAGCCGAGCAGCACGCACCTCCTCAAGAAATAGCCGGTGCAGCCGCTCGTCGGGCGTGAGCTCGGCGTGGAAGGCGACGGCCAGCCGGTTGCCTTCGCGGGCCGCCACCGCGTGGCCGTCAACCTCCGCGAGAATCTCCACGCCGGGGCCGTGCTCGGCGATCCACGGGGCACGGATGAAGACTCCGCGCAGCGGCGGACCATCGATCCCGCGCATCGACACGTCCGCCTCGAAGCTCTTGATCTGACGCCCGAACGCGTTGCGCCGCGCGCGCATGTCGATCAGCCCAAGGTGGTCGCGGTCGAGCATGATCAGCCCCGCACAAGAGCCAAGAACGGGAATCCCGCCCGGGTGGGCGGGTCCAGATCCGCCCTCCGGCGGCGGGCCGCACAGCTCGCGCAGCGGCCCCGCCAGGCCCTCCCGCTCGATTCCCAGCGTGATCGTCGTCGACTCCCCCCCGGGGATCACCAGTCCCTCGATGCCGTCGAGGTCGGCGGCCGTGCGCACCTCGCGCACCCGCGGGGGGGTGGGCCCCAATCTCTGCAGCATCCGCGCATGCGCCTCGAAGCCGCCCTGCAGCGCGAGCACCCCCACCAGCGGCGCGTGCGCGCCCGCGTCGGGCGTAGCCTTCAGCTCCGGGGCGGCGTCTTCGACAGCCGCCGTAGGCCGGTCCTCACCAACCACGCTGCGCGAGGAGTTGCTCCTGCTCGAGCTTGGAGCTCTCCAAGCTGACCATCGCCGGCCCCAGACCGCGCGAGGCACCCGCCACACGCGCGTGGTCCTGCCAGTGCGTGGTCGCCTCGACGATCGCGCGCGCGCGCGCCGGGGGGTCCTCGGACTTGAAGATCCCCGAGCCCACGAACACACCCTCGGCGCCGAGCGCCATCATCAGCGCCGCGTCGGCCGGCGTGGCGATCCCGCCCGCGCAGAACAGCACCACCGGCAGGCGACCGTCGGCGGCTACACGTCGCACGAGATCCAGCGGCGCCCCGTGCTGTTTGGCGGCGCTCGCCAGTTCGCTCTCTTCGAGCGTCGCAAGGCGACGGATCTCGCCGCCGATCATGCGCATGTGGCGCACCGCCTCGACGATGTCCCCGGTGCCGGCCTCGCCCTTGGAGCGGATCATCGCCGCGCCCTCGCCGATCCGCCGCAGCGCCTCGCCGAGGTTGGTCGCCCCGCATACGAACGGTACGTTGAAAGCCCACTTGTCGATGTGGTGAGCCTCGTCGGCGGGGGTCAGCACCTCCGACTCATCGACGTAATCCACCTCCAGCGCCTGCAGCACCTGCGCCTCGACGAAGTGGCCGATGCGCGCCTTCGCCATCACCGGGATGCTCACCGCCTCCTGGATGCCCGCGATCATCTCCGGGTCGGACATCCGTGCCACGCCGCCGTCACGGCGGATGTCGGCGGGCACCCGCTCGAGCGCCATCACCGCCGCGGCGCCCGCGTCCTCGGCGACCTTCGCCTGGTCGGGGGTGACCACGTCCATGATCACGCCACCCTTCAGCATCTCCGCCAGGCCGGCCTTGACGGCAAATGTCGCCTCGTCGCGCATGGGTTGCAGTCTATCCGGGTCGTTCTCTTTGTTCCGGTCGGCGCATGCGCCGACCGGCGCAGCCGCGCATGCGCGGCTGCGGGGACGGGTGCATGCACCCGTCCCAGGGAGGGCCGCATGCGGCCCTCCCGACCACGCCGCATGCGGCGTGGTCCCAAAAAGAGGACCTACTTCAGCCGGAAGGCCTTGATGCGGTCTTCGTACTGCGCCGAGTCGCGCGCGTACACGCCGTAGGCGAGCGCCTGGATCAGGCTGAGCAGCGCCGCGTGCGAGCGCACGTAGGCGGGGCTGTTGGAGGAGTAGTAGAGCTTGATCTGCCCGAGCTTGGCGACCTCCGAGAGAGTCGCGTCGGTGATCGCCGCGGTGCGCGCCTTGCGGTGGCGCGCGAGCTTCATCGCGCGCAGCACCAGCGGGTGTGGGCGTCCTGCCGAGAGCCCGATCACGAGCGTGCCCTGGTCGATGCGCCCGAGGCGGCTGAGCGCCTCCTGGGAGGGGCTTGCCACGACCTCGACACGCAGGTCCAGCAGCATCAGCAGGTGGCGCAGGTAGCTGGCGAAGAACGCCATCTGGTCCGTGCCCGCCACCAGCACCTTCTCGGCGCTGACGATCGCGTCGATCAGCTCATCCACGTCCCCGCGCGATACCTTGCGCGCGGTCTCCTCCACATTCAGGTGGTCCGCCGCCAGTGCCGCCTCGAACTCGTTCTGGTCGAGCGAGAACAGCGGCGCCGAGCTGCCGTTCGCGGAGTGATGGCTCTGGTTCGGGCCGCCACCGTTGGCGTGCACGCGCCGGTACTCGTCGCGCGCCGCGGCCTGCAACTCGGGGAAGCCCTCGAACCCCAGCGCTTGGGAGAAGCGCACCACCGTCGAGCTCGAGGTGTTGGCGCGACGGGCCAGCTCCTCGGCGGTCTGGAAGGCTGCCTCGTCGAGGTGATCGACGATGTACTGCGCCACGTCCTTCTGCGAGCGCGAGCACTCATCGAAGCGTGTTTGGATGTACTTCGAGAGGCTCTGGTGCTCGCCCGTTAAGCCGACCGGGGGCTCTTGCACCGTTGGGGTCGATGTTGTTCGTCTCATCGGCCCCGTTGTTCGACGCGCCCTGCTCGGACTCCTCCCGGACGGCTCGTGTTTCTCAGCGCGTCTGCGCCAGCCGCGGCCGAGCTCGACCACACGGGCCTCACCGGTTGCGCCTCGGATTTGAGCGGCTCAGCCGAGCGTCCGTGCGAGCTCCACGAAATAGTCGAGCGCCCGCGGGTTGGCCAGCGAGTCCACGCTCGCCGCCTCCGTGGGCGCAGCTCCCATTAGGATCCGCTTCACCGGGACCTCCAGCGTCTTACCGGAGAGCGTGCGCGGCACCTCGGCGATCTGCATCACCTCGTCGGGGACATGCCGCGGCGAGCAGTCCTCGCGGATCCGTCGCCTGATCCTCCCCTTCAGCTCCTCGTCGAGCGTGAGGCCAGGGCGCAGCACCACGAACAGCCACATCTCGAGCTCCGGCGTGCGGGCACCGAGTGGGCGGGCACCGGATCCCCGCGGGATGTCCACCACCAACGCGTCGACCACCTCCTCCACTGCGCTCGCCGCGCGGTAGATCTCGCTGGTGCCCATCCTCACCCCTTGGCGGTTGATCGTCGCGTCCGAACGGCCGTAGATCACGGCGCCTCCCCGCGGGGTGATTCTGATCCAATCCCCGTGGCGCCACACGCCGGGGAACATCGAGAAGTAGCTCTCGCGGTAGCGCGGCCCCACCCGACTCTCCGGGTCCCGCGGCGAAAGGTCGGGGTCGTGGGTGGGTGGGTCTCCCCAAAAAAACAGTGGCATCGAGGGCAACGGCTCGGTCAGCACCAGCTCCCCCACCTCGTCGGTCACGCTGCGCCCCTGCTCATCCCACGCCTCCACCGCACATCCCAGCACGCGGCACTGCAGCTCCCCTTCATACACCGGCAACAGCGGGCAGCCGCCAACGAACGCGGTGCACACGTCGGTGCCCCCGCTCGTCGAGAACAACCACACGTCCTCCTTGACCTCCCTGTACACCCACGCGAAGCTCTCCGGAGCCAGCGGCGAGCCGGTCGACCCGATGCTGCGCAGCGCGCTCAGATCGAAGTCTCGACTCGGCCTGACGCCGCCCTTCTCGCACGCTGAGAGCAGGCCGGCGCTCACGCCCATGCAGGTCATCTTCGTGCGTTCCGCCAGCGCCCACATCGCGCCCAGATCGGGGTGCCCCGGGCTGCCGTCGTACAGGACGATCGCCGCCTCCGTGAACAGGCAGCCGATCAGGAAGTTCCACATCATCCAGCCGGTCGTGGTGAACCAGAACATGCGGTCGCCGGCGTGCAGATCGAGGTGCAGATGGCTCTTCTTCAGCTGCTCCAGCAGGATCCCGCCGTGGCTGTGCACGATCGCCTTCGGCAGGCCGGTCGTACCCGAGGAGTAGAGCACCCACAGCGGGTGGTCGAAGGGCACCTGCTCGAACGCCGGCCCGGCGCCCGAGCTTCGATCGGCCTCCCCACGCTCGCACAGCTCCCCCCACGTCAGCGGCCCCGGCCAGCCTGCCGGGATGGCCGGCGCGGCGGCTGCGCTCTCGAACAGGTAGGGCACCAGCACCGTGTGGCGCACGCTCGGCAGCTCTGTGAGGATCTCCCCCACCACCTCCCTGCGGTCGAAGTCCTTGCCGCCGTGGCGATACCCGTCCACCGCGAACATCACCTTCGGCGTGATCTGCGCGAAACGGTCGATCACGCTACGCGCGCCGAACTCCGGCGCGGCGCTTGAGAAGATCGCCCCCACGCTCGCGCTCGCCAGGAACGCGATCAGCGTCTCGGGGATGTTCGGCGTGTAGGCAACCACGCGATCCCCGCACTGCACGCCCAGCGCGCGCAGCCCGCCCGCCACGGCCGCCACCTGCGCGGAGAGCTCGCCCCACGTCAGCTCCTGCAGGTCACGCAGCTCGGAGGCGTGCAGCACTGCGGTCGTGTCCAGACCACGCTCATCGCCCGTTTGGCGGTCACGCAACATGTTCTCGGCGTAGTTGAGCTCCGCGCCCTCGAACCACCGCGCGCCCGGCATCGTACGTGCATCCAGCACCCGCTCGTAGGGGCGCGAGCAGCGCACCCCGAAGTACTCCCAGATGCTCTCCCAAAAACGCTCCACCTCGGCCACCGACCACTCCCGCAACTGCTCATACTCGGCGAACGTCCTACCCTCGCGATCGCCCACCCAGCGCATGAAGCCCGTCAGCCACGCTCGTTCCCGCTCCGCCGACGTGGGCGTCCACAGACATACCTGCCCGTCCTCGCTGGCCGAAACGGGGATTCGCCCCGTAGGGGCGTGTCCCCCGGCTTCGGTCGAAACGGGGATTCGCCCCGTAGGGGCGTGTCCCCCGGCTTCGGTCGAAACGGGAATTCGCGCCGCAGGCGTGTCTCCCCCGGCTTCGGTCGTCCGATGATCGGTCATCGCGCGTCCCCTCTCGATCCGCTCTCGGTCCACCCCATCAAGCGTCCCACCTCCACCCAGCGCATCCTCATCGACTTGCCCTCCGCGTTCCCCGCAGCTCCCACCCATCAGCGCGGAATCACGCCTCCACGCCACGACTATTTCAACTTACAACAAACGATTCGGATAACCCGAAACCCCAGTATGTCAGGCCGGACCGAACCGCGTCGTTATCCTGCCGGCCGTGGACGCTTCCGCTCTGCGCGCGCAGTTTCCGGTGCTGCGGCACGCCGCCTACCTCAACGCCGGCACCGACGGCCCACTGCCCGCCACCGCCGCTCAGGCCGGCGCGCAGGAGCTGGCGCGCGAGGCCGCGCAGGGACGCACGCTCTCCCATTTCGAACGCCGCGGCGAGCTGGGCCAAGCCCTGCGCGGCGCCTACGCCGGGCTGCTCGGCTGCGCCGCCGAGGACCTTGCGCTTACGACCTGCACCAGCGAGGGGCTTTCGCTGGTAATCGAGGGTCTGCGGCTGGGCCCCGGCGATGAGATCCTCACCAGCGAGGAGGAGCACCCCGGACTGCTCGGCGCGCTGATCGCCGCCCGTGAGCTGCGCGGGGTGGCGATCCGTGCCGCGCCTTGGTCGGAGGTGCCCGGAGCTGCCGGCCCCCGCACGCGGCTGATCGCGTGCTCACACGTGAGCTGGATGACCGGGTCGCTCGCGCCGGCGGCGCTCGCCGAGGCGGACGTGCCCGTGCTGCTCGACGGCGCCCAGGGGGTCGGCGCGATCCCCACCGACGTGCGCGCGCTGCGCTGCGCCGCCTACGCCGGCCCCGGGCAGAAGTGGCTGTGCGGGCCGGACGGCACCGGCATGCTCTACACCACGCCCGAGCTGCGCGAGCGGCTCGCCGTGACGCGCCGTGGCTACGCCAACCTCGCCGATCCGAGCGCCGGCCTCGACGCCTGCCTGCACGACGACGCCCGGCGCCTGGACACACTCTCACTGAACGCCGAGACCGTCGCCTGTGCGGTGGCAGCCTTTCAGGCATTGGAGCGCTTCCAGTGGCCCGCGTTGCACGAGCGGGCCCGTCTACTTGCCACGCAGTTCGCCGAGCAACTCGTGGCATGTGGCCGGGAGGTAGTGGGCGGGGTGGCGCACAGTACGCTCGTCTCCTTCTCCAGCTCCGACCCGCTCGCCGAGCGCGAGCGCCTCGCGGCGCGCGGAGTGCTCCTGCGCGACATCTCCGGCCGCCCCTGGCTGCGAGCCTCCGTCGGCGCCTGGAACGATGAAGGGGATCTCGAGCGGCTGCTGGATGGGCTGGCGCAATGACCCTGCCCCTTCGCATGGATCCCGAACGGCCCCGTAGGGGTCAGACGAAGTGGATCCGTGGGCCGGGTGGGCAGAAAGCCTCTTAGGGCGTTCTTAGGTCTTAATGGTCTCTTAGCATCGTTTCCGCTTTGCTTCCCTTGGGCGGCGCACCTCTCGTTGTGCCCGCTTACCATCCCGCCGCCATGAGCGCCTCCCCCGAAACCGCCAACCCACAAACCCCGATCCCGGAAGCGGCGCCCGTGCCGGGGCCGACCGCGACCAAGGCGCGCACGTGGCCGACCCTCCGCGCACGCAGCCTACGGGCCGTGCTCGGCTGGGTGGCGCTGGCACCGGTGCTGGCGCTCTCCGCCGTGCTTGGCACCGAGCGGCTCTCCCACAACGGCTACGCCAACGTCTTCTACGCCGCCGGCGTGAAGTCGATGCTCGGCTCCTTCCACGATTTTCTGTACGCCTCCTTCGACCCCGGCGGCTTGATCACCGTCGACAAGCCCCCGCTCTCGCTGTGGGTACAGGTGATCAGCGCCAAGCTGTTCGGGTTCTCCCACCTGAGCCTGTTGCTCCCCGAGGCCATCATCGGGGTGCTCGGCGTGGCCGCGCTATATGGCGCCCTGCGTCGCCCGCTCGGGCTGGCGGCCGCGCTCGGCGGTGCACTGGCGCTGGCCGTGTTCCCCTCCTACGTCGCGGTCTCGCGCGACAACGGCGTCGACCCGTTCCTGATCCTGCTGTTGATTCTCGCCTGCGGCTGCGCCCTGCGCGCGATCCGCACCGGTGGCTGGCTCTCCCTACTTGCATCTGCCGCCTTCGTCGGGCTCGCGTTCAACGCCAAGACGCTCGCCGCCTACCTCGTCGTCCCCGGAATCGCACTGGGCTACCTGCTGTGCGCCCCTGCGCCGCTACCCCGCCGCCTACTCAAGCTGATCGCCGCCGGGGTGGTGCTGGCCGTGGTGTCGCTCTCGTGGATCGCGCTCGTGGAACTCACCCCCGCCTCCCAGCGCCCCTACGTGGGCGGCTCGACCAACAACACCGAGCTCAACCTCACCCTCGGCTACAACGGCCTCGGCCGCGTCGAAGGACAGGTCGGGGGACCCAACCAGATCTTCGTACACCTCGGCGCGGTGGCACCGTTTCCGCAGAGCACGCACACCATTTTGAGCGCCAAACGCACCGCAGCGCCCAAGCACGTCCCCAACCCGATCCTCCCCGACGGCCACTACACCAACCCCACCCCCTTCGGCGGCCCCGAAGGGCCGCTGCGCGTCTTCCATACGGGCCTGGGCGGCCAGGCCGGTTGGATGCTGCCGTTTGCGCTGTTCGGGTTGATTGCGCTCGCTCTCTGCGTGCTCTGGCCGCCGCGGGGAACGGCCCGGGAAGCGGTTTCCAGCGGCGCGGATCGTGGAGCGCCCGGGGCGGGTCACGCCGCGGGCGCAGCCGGTCGCCAAGCGCCTGCGCAGAGCGCTGCCCCCGCCTCCGATTCGCCGCCCAGCGGCGAGGTGCGAAGACGCGCGCAGGCCAGCTACTGGTGGGAGGGCGTCCGGCGCGATCCGCTCGCCGGGGTGCTGTTCGTGTTCGGCGGCTGGTTCCTCGTCGAGGCCCTGATCATGGACTTCTCCAAGGGCATCATCCACCCGTACTACATCTCCGCCCTGGGCCCCGGCTCAGCCGCGATGATCGCCGGCGGCGCGCTCGCGTTTGCCCGCTTCGGCCGCGCCCGCGACCCGCGCGTGCTGCTGCTCCCGCTCGCGGTCGCCGCCACGATCGCCGTCCAGCTCGTGCTGCTGCACCGCGAACACTACGCCCACTGGCTGCCGCCGCTGCTGATCGCCGGCACCGCCGTGGGGGTGCTGGCACTGCTCGCGGTACGCCGCCTCGCCGCCGCCGCGATGGCGCTCGTGGTGGGCGTACTGCTGATCGCGCCCACCGCCTTCTCCACCACCACCTGGTCGGTTCCCGTCGAGGGCACCTTCCCCGCCGCCGGGCCGCGCGTGGCCGGGAGCCTCGGGCCCTACGGGATCACCAGCCATGACGTGCATGTCTACCGCGACTTGATGCGCTACGTCGACGCCCGCCACCCCACGCACAAGTGGGAAGTGCTGACCGTATCCTCCAACACCGCCGCCTCGATCATCCTGCTCGGCTGGCGCGCCGGCGCCGTCGGCGGCTACAGCGGCACCGACCCAGCGCTCACCGGTCCCGGCCTGGCCCGCCTCGTGGCCCACCACGAAGCGCGCTACGTCGTGCTCGGCGGGGCCTACTCATCGCGGGGCGGCAACAAGGCCACCAAAGCGGTGATCCGCGCCTGCCACTACATCCCCTCGCAGTTCTGGCTGGGCGCACCCCGCTACTCGATCTACAGCCTCGCGCTGTACGACTGCGCCGGGGACGTGGGCCGGCTGGCCTCGACTTGATCCAAGCTTGAGCTATGCGACGACCGACAGCTTCTTGTCGAACGCGCGCGCAAACAGCTCGCTCTCCCGGCCCGCCGCCCACCGCGGCACCGCCGCGCCGCCCACCGCCAGCAGCCGCAGCTGCACCGAGCCGTTCTCGGCGCTGAGCACCGTGTCTTTGACGAGTTGGTCGCGCGAGCGCTCGAGGTCCTCCGCCAGGCGCAGCAGCACCGCACAGCGGTTCAGCCGCGCTGCGTCCCCCTCCCCGAACAGCGCTGCCAGTGGCCCCGGGTCGGGCATGCCCTTGCGGTGGTAGCGTGCCGCCTGCGCCACGATCGCCGCCTCCGTCGGGGAGTACCCCGGCAGCCCCGCGCTCAAGATCAGGTAGCGCGAGTGCTTGTGGTGGTCGTCGTAGTCCACCGACATCCCGATGTCGTGCAGCATGCACGCCGCCCACAGCAGTTCCCGCTCCTCCGGGTCGCCTGCGTGCAGCCCCATGTGCGCCAGCTGGTCGAACATGCCGAGCGCCAGCGCTGCTACGTGTCGCGTGTGGGCGCGGTCCACGCGGTAGCGCGCGGCGAGGTTCTCCACCGACGCCCGGCGCACGTCCTCGAACAGCCGAGGCGACTTTGGGTAGGCGGGGTCTGAGAGGTGACGCTCGAAGAACACCCCCTCGCGCAGCCCCGCCTCGGTCGCCTCCAGGGCGTCGAAGCCGCCCGCTCGCAGCACGCCCTCGACCACCACCGCCCCCGCCAAGATCAGGTCCGCCCGCGCCGGCTTCACACCGGGAACGCTCGCGCGCTGGGAGGGCGCCAGCGCCGCCAGCCGCTCGACGATCTCACCCAGAGCCTCGCGCGTCACGATCATACCCTGCACGCCGTTGCTCGGCAGTCCTTGCGCGCGCTGCGCCACGGCGGCGAGGCCGCGCACCGTCCCGCCAATCCCCACCAGGCGCCTGCCCGTGCTCCCCAGCCACGTCGCGCTCTGGAGCTCCTGCGCCACGTGTTCGCGCAGCGCCTCGATCTGACGCGGCTTCGCCGGGCCGCCATTGGGCAGGAAGCGCTCGGTCATCCTCACCGCCCCCACCCGCCACGAGCCCGACGCGTACGCCTTGCGGTCCTGCACCTCGACCAGCTGCATCGAGCCGCCGCCCAAGTCCAGCATGCAGCCGTCGCTCAACGTCGTCGAGTTGACCGCCGCCAGGTATCCATAACGGGCCTCCTGCTCGCCGCTCAACACGCGGATCGGCAGCTTCGTGCGCTCGCGCGCCTCGGCGAGGAACGCCGGCGCGTTCTCGGCATCGCGGATCGCGCTGGTGGCCACCGCGTCCACCGCGGCGGCGCCGACCCTCCCCGCGGTCGCCGCCCCCACCGCGCCGCCGCTCAAGCCGGCCGCCTCGCAGAAGTGGGCGAACACGTCGAGCGTCGCCAGCGCGCGACTCATCGGCTCCTCTCCCAACCGGCCCGTGGCCGCCATCCCTTCGCCGATCCGCACCACCTGGTAGATCTCGTCGCTGCGCTGCCACCATCCCTGTGTGGCGGTGAACACCACCAGCCTGAAGGAGTTCGAGCCCAGGTCGATCACGGCGAGGCGCTCGCATGACTTCATTCCCTGAGCGTATTCCCCCCGTCGGAGGGCTCCGGCGATGTCGCTCAGGCGCGCTCGCCAACCAGCGCGCTCGTCACGTAGCGCTCGTCGGAGAAAATCTGCACGTGCGCGACCCTACCGTCCTTGAACTTCATCACCCATGTTGTCGGTGCGTCCGCGAACGAGCCTCCCGTGCCACTCCCGCTCACCAGCCCCAGAACCACCACTGCCCGCCCGGCAGAGCGGATCTGCTTCAGGCGGATCGTCAACTGCTCCCAGTGCGCCTCCACATCTTCGGTGTAGCGGCGGATCCCCTCGTAGCCACGATATGGCTCCCCGGCGCGCGTCACCGCGGCGGTCATCGGCTCGAAGACGATGTCGGGGTGCATCAGCTCCACCGTGCTCTGCAGGTCTCGGCGGCTGAAGGCGTCGAACAGGGCTCTGACGACCTCCTCATTCGAGCGCCCTTCAGTTGGTCGCGGGTCTGCCGGGACGCGGCCAGGTTTGCGGGGCCGAGGGGCAACCTCGGTGAGCAACCGCGCCTGCGCCTGCCCGGGTCCCGCAAGAGTGCTCGTCACGCCGTTGTTAGTACCCGCTCGTGGGCCACGCCAAACGAGCCGCCGCCGTCTTCGCGAGTGATAGTCATTCTGCTACCTACATGTACATGAGCGCAACTGTGGGACGGCGCCGGCACCGTCTCCAGCGAGCTTGTCCTCGCCGAGGTTCCGCGCGCGAGGCCGTGGCGTGGAGTTCCGTCAAGGGTGCTTTGGCCTCCAATGTCTCGGGTTCCTCGCCACGATCGTGCGGGTCGATCGTTTGATCGTGGACACACAAACATGGAACGAGGCGCAGGCGGTCGCCGCCGCCTGCCAACGCCTGGATGAGCGGAGGGGTGCACTGAAACGCGAGCTACGGCTGATACGGGAGAAGTGGACTTCGTCTGCGGCTTGGAGGTGTCCGGGATGCTGACGATGCAGCAGCGCTTACAGCGCGCCGCCGTTCCATCGCGCCCTGGCGGCGCGTCGAGCGGACTCGCTGCGCTCCTCGGCCGTCAGCGTGGCGCGGGCATCCCGAGCGGCGGGGTTGTCGCGACCGAGTGACCACCGCTACGTGCACCGGAGGCGTCGGCTTCGCTTCCGAGTCCGCGCTGACGCGCGGGTGGCTGACATTCGCCACCCAAAATGCTCGCCGTATGGTGTCCGCCGCCTGTCGCGCACGGCAACCGTCCGGCCGGCGAAATGGCCCGCAACAACGGCGTCGAAGCACCCGACCCACCGGACCGTGCCGACCTGTCGGCCGGGTAGGGTGAGACGCCGTGTCCCGGGTGGTCGTGGAGAACTTGCGCAGCGCCGTGTCCGCGAGCTACGAGGAGCTCTCGGCGCAGGTGCAGGCAGACAGCACGCTCGACTCCAAGCTCCTCGGCCTGCTCGGCTTCTTCGCCGTGGCGGGAAGCCTCTTGCTGACTCTCCCCCACGGTCTGCACGACAACCGCGTCCTGCTGCTCGTCGGCGTCGGACTCGGTGCGCTCGCCTGTCTCGTGGGGAGCATGGGAGGCTCAAGCCCGAACGTCGGGCCACGGCCAGAGGTGTTCTATGCCGACTACGGCGCCAGCACCGAGATCGACTATCTGACCCAACTCCTCGGCGACCTCACGGGCGCGGCGAAGCTCAACCGGGAAGGGCTGGAGCGGCGCGGTAGGGCATTCGCGTTTGCCGTTCGGGTGCCGATCCTCTTTGCCGTGGTCTACGGTTTGGTGTCGCTGTTCTGACAGCGGCTAGAATGATGCGCATGGAGAAGCAGCCGACAGCACCCCTGCCTCCGCCCTCCGGGGTTCCCTTGGTCAAGATCCCGACCGGGCCGTCGCTCGACGGGCTGTGGCGTCGGTTCCACCGCAACGGTGGATCGCGCGCCGCGTCCCCCGCACCATCTCCGCCTCCCGCGCCGGCAACGCGAGACTGACTCGCTCCTACTGGCCGCGCCGGCCATTGCTCGGCGCTCGGACTGGCGAGGCGCTGCGCTGAAGACGTTTTACCGGGCGACGCGGTCTGGTTTTGTGGAGAGGCTGATCTGCCCCTGGGTTTGTGGAGAGGCGTTTCTGGAATCCTCTGGCGTTCAGCGAGGAGGAGGACATGCCGGGGCAGGTATCCAGTCGAGGGGCGCATCAGCGCGGCGTGCGCCACGACTATGGCGCCACGAGCAGCTCTGGTCCCTCGTATCGGGGTCGGGGCGGTTGAGCGCCGGATTCGCAGGTCGCGCCGTGAGCCGCCCGGCCGGCAGCGGCTGACAGAGCGACAGGGCGTCCTGCGCGTCCAGCCTCGGGTCAAGCCACGCTCGACGCGCCTCCTCGTCGGCGAGGATCACCGGCATGCGATCGTGGATCGCCGCCGCCACCGGGTTGCTCGCCTCGCAGGTGAGCAACGTGATGCTGTTAATCCACTCGCCGGCGACCTTCGCCGGCGTCCACAACGCCGCGAACGCGAACGTCTCGCCACCGTCCACCTGGAAGTAGAAAGGCTGGCGCGGCTCGCCACGACGCTGGTACTCCGGCGCCAACCCTCGAAATAGCCATTGGCGACCTGCAGCGCCCGCCGCGACGCCTTCGGGATCAATGTGCGGAACGGCGAGCGCTGTGCCACCGTCCACGCGTGCGTTGATCAGCTTCGCGCCGCCCTTGAGGTCCTTCGCCCACGGTGGGATCACGCCCCAACGCAACAGGCGCGCTTCGGGTTCGCCGTGCGGGGCCACGATCGCGAGGACCTGCTCAGCCGGCGCGATGTTGTAGCGGCGCGTGCCCTCCGTCGTTTGGATCGGGACGCGCAGGCGGGGCGTTGAGTTCTTCCAGGCCCGCGGTGTTCGTGTAGCGGCCGCACACTTGTTCGAGGATAGGCCGGGCGTCCATCACTGAGCGACTGCGGTTCAAGTCGATCACCGGCATAGCGCGTGCGCAGGGATAGCCCAAGGGCACGCAGCGATCGGCGCACCCCTACCGCGTCCCGGTCGATCGTTGACGACGACGGACACGCGCTCGCAGGATCGGCGAGGCAGGAACTGCCATCACCACCAACGCCACCAGCAGCAGCACGATCCCCACAACGCGCAAACCGGAGTCGCTCAAGAGCAGGATGATGATTCCGGCCGGAACAGCGATCACTCCAAAGAGCGTCATCGTCCAGGCGAACACGCGCTCGCCGAGGGTGAGCAGTTCCCGCCGTACTCTCCGACGGCGACGCATCCCCGCACGGAGCTGGCCGATCGCCGAGCCCTCGTCGGAGATGCTGCGGCGATACCTCATTGTTCGGCATAGCCTTCGCAGAATTCCGTTTCTTCGGTGACCTTTGCGGCGAGGCTTTCCGTGTAGAGGGTCGCGCCTTCAGAGTTCTCGACGACGATTTCGGTTGGCGGTGTCGTGTAGACCCCGTAGAAGAGCGGTCCGCCTGGGTGCGCCGAGGCGGCCAATTCGACCTTCGTCAGTGGGGTCAGTCCCGCTGGGGTGCGCACGAGGACGGATGCTCCGGGCGCCAAGAGGATACCGTCGAGTAAAGAGTATGGATGCGGCGCGCATTCGGTCGAGAGGTTCCACTGGAACTGCTTCGACTTTGCGTCTTCATCTTCTTCGCTGAGTTCTGAGTTGCGCATACCTGTTTGTGGGCCGAGGGAGAATTCTGTATGCCCGCCGAAATGAAGCAAAGTGGCTGAGATGGTGAGGGGTTCACCGGAGGGGGTCTTCACCGCTGCGAGATCGACGAACCGAGGCGGCCCTGGCGCGCCGCGCGCGGACGCCTTCCTGCAACGCGCCTCCCTCAGCCCGACGGTCCTCAGTACCCTCCCGTCGCGGCTCAGCTCCTGCACCGATACGGGATAGGGGTTGTAGCCGCGGAAGGCGTCGACGAATACTCCCGCAGGCCCTCCATCTCTTGCTGGGACCTGCACAATGGAGACCGTCACGGTTCTGCCGTCGCTGAACAGCACCCGTGCCCGGCGGACCTGAGGCGGGGCGGCGAACTGGACAGTCTCCACAGGCCCCGAGCAGCTGCTGGACGGGTGCACGCGGGCACGTTCGCTGAGGCACACGGCGCTGCTGCTGCCGCCGTGGCGTTCGCGGAATTCGACGTCCACCTCGTGTGCACATGAGCTTCGCAATCCGTAACGCACACCTGTACGGATCACGAACGTCGTGCCCGCACGTGTGCGTCCCCTGGCGATCACGGGCGCGAGTTGTTGCTCGGCAAAGCGGGGCGGCTTCTCGCCCAGCGCCAGCTGCAGGTGGTACCAGGCGCCCAAGCTGACTTCGTCGGTGCGCTGCCGCCCTGCCAGCCGTTCCCTCAGCGCTGTGATGCGCCTGGCGAGCGCCCGCCCAGTACGGTCCTCGTGTTGTTGCAGCAGCACTTCGAGGTTGCCTTTCACGGCCTGTTTGATGCGGGCTTCCTCAGCTTCTTCCAAGCCCCTGCTTCCGGGTGGCAGCCGGTGAAACCCGCTCGCGGCCCAAGCCCTCATTTCAGCGCAGATCGCGACCGGCGGACCGGTCACCTCTTCCTGCAGCCGCGCGGCCCTCTGGTGAACGAGCGCGCCGATCGTCGCGTCGCTCCAGGTGAGCCGGGTGACCGTAGCGATGTAGGCGTCATAGGGGCCCCGGAGAAAGCGGCCAGCTGCAGCGAAGATCGTTTCGTCGACCTCCGCTTCGATAGTGCGCTTCTCCTGTTCGCTACGTGCCCGTTCGCCCTGGACACGTCCCGATAGCCTGGGCCTCGACCTGGGCGGCGCTTCTTCTTCGATCACCCCTTCATCCGGCGCCCCACCAAGCACCCTCCTGCATTCGCGACCTAGGGCTTTCGCGGCTCGGGCCACCGCAGCGTCCGCCGGGCGCAGGCGGGCCAGGATCGACTTCAAAAGCTCATATTCCGCATGGAGCAGCACCCGGATCGCAGCCTGGTCGCCCGACACGGTCGGCACAGCCGCGGCCGCCCGCTCCAACGAGCCGGCCACGGCCGACGCGCCGGTAGGCACGGCTCGGTCAGCTCCCACCGCGACCGGTGTTTCGAGCGCCGCGTACACCTTGTCCACCGCCACCAAGAACCGCTTCAGGGCACGGCCCGCGAGCTTGCCTTCGTGGCGCCGAAGCCTTCGCGCCAGCAGCCGGTCGGCGTGATCCTCGTATCGTCGGAGGCAGCGGGCAACGATCTTGCTCACGTTGAGCGTAAATTCTTCATGTGGCCCAGATTCGATCTTGGTGATCGAGGTGATGGCCTCCACCCGACGCAGAAAATGCTTGGTGGCCGACGAGACGGTGGTGTAATCGCTTGCGACCCACGATCTTAGATCGGCGCACAGGTCAGGAGGCGCGATCGCGGATTGCTCGGCCTGTTCGAGGGCATAGGAGTGCACCAACCGCGTGAGTCTTGCGTTGCTCCACCGTAGCCGCCTTGCTCTACGCGCAAACCGCGCAAGGGCGGGATACACGACGTGTTCGGCCCTCCCAAAGATGGCGAGGACGAACTCCTCCGTGATTTCCGCGGTGGATCGATTGGTCTTCCCTTGCCTACGGCGCAAGGGCGCATCCACCAGAACACCCGGGCATTCCGCCTTGACGCGTGCCGCGAGACCTTCCACCGCCTTCGTCATCAGCGGCGCGGCTGCGGTCAGCGCGTGCGCCTTGGCGACCTCCGCCTCCAGGTACGCATGCGTTGCGGCGGCGTCGCGCGGCCTCGGCAGTGCCTGCGCCGTGGTCGCCGTGAAACCGATGGCGATCACGAATGCGCACAGCCAGCGGAGGGATCCCATACCTCCGCGCAAGTCTGGCAGATTGTCCACCGCTGCGGCATCTGCGTCGGTCGCGTCATGCCTTGTTGCGGAGCGGGCGCCGACGCAGACGCACCCTGCGCCGTGGCCCGTCGCGCACCGTCCTCGTGCCGGCCAGCAAGTCGGCAAGTGTCCGTCGCCGTGAGAGGAACGGCACAGGGCAGTGATTCACGACGACCGGCACGAGGGCGCGGAGCAGCACCGCCAGGCACCCCCTGTGCACTGGCTCGCGCGTCTGGTAGATGCGCATGATCGCCTCCTGACGAGCCTCTGGGTCGCCGGCGTGCTCGGCGTGCGCCCGTTGGACCTCGCGTTCGAACTCCAGCTGCTGCTGCCGTTGGTCCGCGCTCGGCCCGGGGATTGCGGTGCCGATCAGCTAAAGGATCGCGCGCTCGGCGCCGAGCAGGACCGCTGTCTGTCGCAGGCTGGGGTCGGCTCCCGTCCGCGCGTCCACGTGCCTTGCCCGCCGAGGCGTCCCGCGCGCGATGCGTCGCCGCTCCAGTGCCACGGCAATCGCGAACGTGCCGGCCTGCATAGCAGTCCGCCCCGGAGCCGAGGTGATCAATTTATCGAAGGATGGAATCCTGGTCATCGCTCTGTGGTATCGGCGGCACACCGGATCGAGCAGCAGGGGATCACCGCGCAACAAGAAGCTTTGGGTCTGTGTCGGACAACACCAGGGCGCGTACGATCGCGGGGATCAACGTCACTAAGGGCCTATCCCTGTAGGAGGGTTTTGGTGGTGTAGCGGCGAACTCCGGGTTCGATCTGTTGATCGGACATAAGGGGGTGCGTGATGGGTTTGGTTGACCGCGACGATGGCTGGCGTATGCCGGACTGGTTGTGGGAGCGAATCGAGCCTTTGTTGCCGCAGGCGCCTGAGCATCCGTTGGGAACTCACCGGCGCGGTCTTCCCAAGCGTGAGGTGATGGACGCGATCTTGCTCGTGCTGCGCACTGGTATGCAGTGGAACGCGCTCAACGCGACGGGGGTGTGTAATTCCTCAACGGCGCATCGGCGCTTTCAGGAGTGGGAGCAGGCAGGCGTCTTTCATGAGATTTGGCGCCAAGGACTGCTCGACTACGACGCGCAGGTCGGTATCGACTGGTCTTGGTTGGCGGCCGACGGTGCGATGAGCAAAGCGCCGCTCGGCGGGCCGAGGACTGGTCCTAATCCCACTGACCGGGCCAAGGGGGGGCGAAGCGCTCGCTCCTCGTCGAGGCACGTGGCGTCCCGATCGGGATCGCTCACGACGGCGCGAACCGCAACGATCACAAGCTGCTGAAGGCGACGCTCGACTCGATCCCGATCGAGCGACCCGAACCAACCGAGGCCGACCCCCAAGGACTTTGCTTGGACAAGGCTTACGATTTCCCCGTCGTCCGCGAACTTCTTGAAGGCCGCGAGTTCACCCCACACATTCGCGCTCGCGGCGAGGAGATCAGCCTCAAGCATCACAACCCGGACTGGCGAGCACGGAGGTGGGTGGTCGAGGCCTGTCACTCATGGCTCAACCGCAACCGGGCGATCCTCATCCGCTGGTCCAAGAAGGACGAAAACCATCTCGCCCTCCTCCAACTCGCGAGCGGCATGATCGCCCTCAAGCGCGCGCACACCGCACGCACAGCCAACGCCCTATAGGGATAGGCCCTAAGCGGCTGCCGCCGTTGCGGCCGGGGTCCGGCTGCCGGCGCGCTCAGCGACGATTCGCACGCGCGCGCCGCCGCGTGGAGCGAGCGTGACGCCACGCCGAGCGGGCCGACTCGGAGCGCTTGCTGTCGCGGCCAGCTCGAACCGCTTGAGGATCTCCCCAAGCACGACCTTGATCTCGAGCTGCGCCAGACCGGCACCGAGGCAGCGGTGCGCGCCGCCGCCGAACGGCAGGAACGAGTAGCCGCTATCGGGGGCGTCCCCCAGGAAGCGCTCGGGACGGAATACGTCGGGGTCGGGGTATACATCGGGGTCGTGGTGAACGCCGTAGGCATTCACGGCGATCGCCACGCCGGCGGGGATCGTCCACCGGCCGACAGCGAACGGCTCGAGTACCTCGCGCGCGGCACCGATCGGCACCGGTGAGCGGATTCGCAGGGTCTCCTTCACGAGCGCCTCCAAATACGCATCGTCGCCGTTGCGGGCGCGGGCCAGGACGGCGGGGTTGTGCACCAGGAGCTCGACAGCCCACGCGATCGCGGTAGCGGTCGTCTCGTGCCCGGCCGTGATCAGCGTGATCAGCTCATCACGCAACTGCTCGTCGGTCAGACCCACCCCCTGCTCGTCGCGAGCCATCACCATCATCGCCAGGACATCCTCGCGCTCGCCCAGTCGCGGATCGGCTCTGCTCGCGGCGATGTGCTCGAGCAGCAGCGCGTCGAGCTGGTCCTTCAGCCGCCAGTAGAACGCCGCCGCCACGTTCCAGCGCGAGCGGCGCGCAAGCTGGGGCACCAATAGCGCCATGTTGCTCACCGGGGTGATCATCGAGTCGAAGATCTCACGCAGCCGACCACGCATCCCGGCGTTCGAGACACCGAGCACCGCGTGCAGGATCACATCGAGAGTGACCGCCTGCGCGAGCGGCTGAATCGCTATGACCTCACCGGGCTCGACGCGATCAAGCTCAGCGCCGACCAGACGCTCCATCAGCCGTGCATAGGATCGAACCCGCTCGCCGTGGAAGGACGGCAAGAGCATCCTGCGGCGCTGGAGATGCTCGGCCGGCTCAAGCACGATCACCGACTCATCGCCGACGATCGGGCGCAGGATGTCGTTCGCGTGGCGCTTGAGCAGCGGCTCGCCGGTGAACAGACGCCGGATCGCATCGCGATCCCTCGTGACCACGCTCACCGGCAGGCTGCCCAGCCGAACCGCGAACGTGTCTCCATAGCGCTCGTGGCAACGGTCGCTGAAGGCCGCGTAGCGCCACGTCCAGAGCACCGCCTGCACCGCTCGCGGCAAACGCGGCCCCGGCGGCAACGAACCGTGCGTGCGAGTCGCTGGGTCTATCGCAACAGACACCTAGCAGCACACTAACTCATTGACAGTCAGCCGCACCGAAGCCAGGCGCGCAAGTCGGCTGCGTGGAGACCCGATGCGGTCTCATTTGATCACGAGGATCTGCGGGTGGGTGGCGAGCAGCGTCTGCGTGAAGACGTAGTCGAAGGAGCCGAAGGCCAGGAACGAGACGACGACGGCCTGGTTGACGGCGCGACCCACCCCCTCGGCGCCGCCGGAAGCGGTGAGACCCTTGTAGCAGCACACGATCGAGATCATCGCCCCGTAGATCGTGGCCTTCAACACAGAGCCCCACATGTCGGTCGTGTCGGCGTTCGCGAACAGCGTCGTCCAGAACGGGCCCAGCGGATACCCGTTGACGAGCTCGGCGAGGATCCCGCCAAACAGGCCGAACAGGATCGCGTAGACGTTGAACAGGCCAGTGGCGAACATCAGCGCGAGGAAGCGGGGAACGACGAGGTTCTTGATCGGGTCGACGCCGAGCACCTGCAGTGCGTCGAGCTCCTCGCGGATCTTGCGCGCCCCGAGGTCGGCCGTGATCGCCGTACCGGCGACGCCGGCGATCACGATCGCGGTCACGTCGGGGCCGAGCTCGCGAATCGAGGCGAGCACGAACAATCCGCCGAGCCGGTCAAGAGCGCCGAACAGCGTCAGGAAGTTGGCGCCCTGCAGGCCGGGCGCGGCGTAATTGATGCAGACAGTGGAGACAAGCAGCGGGAACCAGCAGAGGCGCAACACGAACAGGAACTGGGAGACGAACTCGCCCCCGTAGGGGTAGGGAGGACGCAGCGCCGAGGCGACGGTCCTGCCGGTAAGCAGCATCATCTCGCCGACTTCCTCCAGCAGATTTGCGGGGCGCGCAACCGCTCGTTTGGCAAGCGCCCGTCCTGGCGGGCCGCCTCTTCCGGTCGGGGCCGCACCGACCACAGAGTCGGTGGGCTCAGGCTCAGGCTGCTCCCTCGCAGCGGAGCCGCGCGCGAATATCATTGACATAGTGTACTAGTCCACTAGCAGAGCGAGCGGTGACTGCAACCCACTTGCGCTGTCCAGGCAGGCAACCCGCGTGCGCAGGTCGCGAGCACTGCGCCGCCACCCACGCTCGCCCCTATCGGAGAATGTTGCCCCAGGCGTTGCCCCAAGACGGCTTTTGAACGGTGGCCCTCCTTCAAGCCTGCCGCGGGAAGGTTGCACCGGGGGTTGCCCCGAAGCCTGCATAACGGCCACCGCCCCACCCAAGCCAGAGGTTTTTTTGGCTTGAATAGGGCGGTCCGGGCGATGGGCCCGGCAGGACTCGAACCTGCGACCTAGCGATTATGAGTCGGCGGTTTTGGGCCTGTTTAGCGTAGGTTAGCCAGTCTTGGCCCTTGTTAGCAGGGCTTTTCTGGCCCTCGCTGCGGCCCTCTAGGGAAATCCTGGGGAAATCTGCCGCCCTCTTCAGCAACTCGTTGGCCGGTTCGAGCCCGAGGGGGTCATAGGCAGCATGAGCACGACAGCAAGCCCTACGGGGCATCTCCAGGTCAAGCCCGATGCAAGCGGCGTGCGCTCGTACTTCGCGTACTGGCGCGACGCCTATGGCGTGCGGGGCGGCAAGCGACTCGGCCCCGCGCATGTCCGAGACTCCGGCCGGCGCACGCCGCGAGGCGCAGTCGTCTGGCGGGCAGGCCACGGCCCCCGGCCGACGCCCGAGCACCTCACGCCCAAGGACGCGGAGCAGCTCCTGGCGGCGAAGCTGGACGAGCTGCGCCTGGCTGCCGAGCCAGAAGACGACGCGACTCATGTCGCCACCCTGTTCGAGGCGACGCAGGGCTGGGTCGCCGAGCGTAAGCGCGACAAAGATCTCAAGCGCACGACGCTCGCCGGCTACGAGATCATGTTCGAGCGGCTCTACCGCGACCACGGCGCGGACACGCCGCTTCAGGACTTCGCTGACGGCCGGCTGCGCAGCTACTTCGACGGCTTCAAGTCCTACAGGGTCGTCAGCGAGAAGACGGCCAAGAGGGCGCGAGCCGAAGGCAAGGACGCGCAGCTCATCGAGGTCCAACGATGGACTGCCCAGCCCAAGGACAGCGCGCCCGTCGAGGTTGCGACGAAGACTGAGGCCGTGCGGGTCGCGGATGAGCTGCCCGGCAACTGGAAGCACGTCCGTCGCGGCACCTATCGCGTCGTTCCGCTCAACGCGCAGCGCGCGAAGACCGTCACATACGCCAAGGCGGTGGCCCTGAAATCCGAGGGCTGGATCGTCGAGCGTCGCAAGAAGCGGCTGTGGATGCTCGTGGCGCCGGCCGCGGCGCAGACGCGCAACGAGTGCCGCGACGTGCTCTCGGCGTGCATGAACTACGCCGTGCGGCAGCGCTGGATACCGGCCAACCCGCTCGCGGAGGTCAAACGACGCAGCAAGCGCGAGGAGCGCGAACGGGTCCTTCGCCGCGACGACTTCTACGATCCCGACGAGATCGACCTGCTGCTCAAGCAGGCGCCCGGCATCTTCGAGGAAGCCTTCTGGCTGTGCGGCGCGCACGCTGGGCTTCGACTCGCCGGCGAGGCGCTGGGCCTGAAGTGGGGCGCCGTGGACTTCAACGCCCTCGTCCTGCGGCCCTACGACAACTGGGTGCTCGAAGCACTCGACACCACGAAGACATCCGACTCCGAGGCGATCCCCATGACGCCACGGCTGGCCCGTGCGTTGGCTCGCTTGAAGAAGCGCGGTTACGCCACCGCCGATGGCGACTTCGTGTTCCTCACCGAACTGCAGCCTGACCGGCCCGTCCGCGACAAGCCGCTACGGGAAGCGTTCAAGCTCGCCCGCGAGGCCGCCGGCCTGAAGCCGATCAAGCAGTACAACCTCCGACACTCCTTCGGCACGAGCCTGGCGGCGAAGGGCGTCGACGTGCGCACGATCCAGGCGCTGATGCGTCACGCCCGCCTGACCACGACCGAACAGTACATGGCCTACGCACCCCGACCCGAGCTTGCGAATCAGATCACGCGAGCGCTGGACCCCCACAGCCTGCCCGAGAACGTGACCCCGATCCGTGCGCGTCCGGCAGCGTCGGTTCTCGCACGCCTGGAGGAGGAGATACCGGCCAAGTGGTTGCGTGAGGTTGAACGCATTTTCGCGGAGGGTCACTGGCCGAGCCCCGACGGTCCTGCGGATGAGGACGAGACAAACGAGCCACGACGACATCTGACGGCGCTCAGTACACCCACGGGCTGATCTGCCTCTCCGCGTGTGGATGGATCACCGACGGCTCCACTTGGAGGCCGCGCGCGATCTTGAGGACGGGGCAGAGTTGACGTGCGGACGGACGATCCAGGCGCTGACGACACCACGAGCTCATTACGACGACCGAACAGTACATTCCCGGTACTCAACGCTTGGCCTCGGATCACCGCATTTGCCGCGCCAGATCGCTTCTCCGTACGGGCGCACGTGCGATCAGCGTTATCGCAAGCACCAAAAAACTCGCGAGCACGATCATGTTGTTGCCAGTGAGCGCTATGTTGATAGCGCTGGCATCGAGGAACGAATGCAGACCAATCCCCGGCAGCAGCGAGCCCGTCCGCTCGTATAGCAGGCACGCGATCACGCCGAATACGGCCTTAACCGGCAGCGTGTCGAGGGGATAGCTGGCGATGTGTACAAGCCCGAACAGCATCCCTGCAAGCAGAGCGGCCGGCAGGATCGGCAGTCTGTTTCGCAGGCTGCGGTATAGAAGGCCACGGAAGAATATCTCCTCCACGATCGGCGCGCTAAGCGAGACAGCGATGACCGCGATTACGACATCCACCGTTTGCCCATGTCTAACCTGAGCGAACGAGTCCGCACCACCCCGAGGGTGCACCAGGATCACCCACACTACAACAACCAACCCATAAACGAAGAGGGCGACGACGACAAGCCCAATCGAGCGAGCAGCGGGCACCGTTCGTATGCCGAGGTCGTCGAGCGAGAGGCCATACCGACGGCTCAGCGGCACCAACGAGATGAGCAATACCGCGTCGACCATCAGCACCCCGACCCCCACGGATAGGTTAACTCCCAGCCCGAAGTAGAGGACGCCCGCCAGTACGCCAGATCCTACGAATGTGCACACGTAAGCAAGGAGTGCGTACCGTGCGGACCACTGTCGCGAGCGAGCAGTCGGCACCGGCCACGGCACACGCTCCGACGTCGCATTCTCAATAAGCATCAGGTAGCCGCGACGAATCGCAAACGACGTGACGATACCGCCACACCACGCGATTAGGATCAAGAATCCCGAAAAATCCTGCTTATTGCTTCCAGACGGTTCACTTGCGATAAGGACCCACCCGGCGATGGCGAGCGCCGACCATAGGGCACCAAACGCTGTCCAACGCCGAACTCCACACCGCAAGCCAGCAGCAAGAGGCACCCACGAGCCGAGACCAAGCGGCAACAGCGCTAGCCACATCCACAGCCCGCCGCGTCGACGATGCCTCTTATGCGTGGTACTTGCCCCAATCATGCCGACATCTTACCGCCTGAGCCGGCTCGTTGACTTTACGCACCCGTGTCAACGGCAGCGGTGGACGATCGGGTCAGCAGCATATGCAATCCCAATCCCCTTGGAACTCGACTCGTCAATCACAGCGCCACAACCCCCATTACCAGGTTCATACATAGCCCATCCACTACGGCAAGCCTCGGGAGATAAAGTCAAGCACGGCACCAATCGGCCGTAGGATGTAGCCTACTGCTTTCCCAATTGGCGAAAGCAATCTCAGAACCGGACGAAGCCACCTCAGAATCCGAAATTCCGCCCCCAACATCTTGCTGCGCATGATCCTCACACACCTCACTCTTTCTCAGCGCCGACCGGGGTGTTAGGCCATTCACCTGGCACCCCGCGACACCGAGCGCAGCTAGTCCTCGCCATGTGGCCATCACAAACAGCCACCGGCGCTAAGGGCATATGTGACGTCGGGCTCACAAGCGCTACCAAGGGATAGAACGTACTACTTCGTACAGTTCCTTCATAGTGTTGCCGGTACTGTGCAGGGCTTCGTTGAGACCTGAGTAGATGGTTTTGCCTGTATTGTAGATTTCCCTAACGACGGCGTTATGCCTCAGCCAGTGCACGACGCTTCGCTCTGCGTGCCACTCTGGGTTATTAGCATTGTTACATCTACCGAGCGTGGGTCCTTCGAGTGCGCTCATATTGAGCCAGCACATCATTGGCCTACTGCACGGCCGACTTTCATGCCCCCGCCGGCAAAGTGGCACAACGTCGTGGTTGGAAGAACCTTCGGCTGCGCGCTGTTCCGAGAGCGGCTGAACAAATACTCCTTCTCCCATCTCACCTTGTTCATTACCTGATTCACTTGCGTGGTGCCATGCGATATATCCGCTTTCTTCTCCTTCTTCCCCCCATTCTTCCCATTCTTCTTCTTCGGCGTATTGCGGGCCGGCTGCGCCCGCTGCGGCTTCGGCAGCTTCGCGGGCGGCTTGTTCGGCGGCTGCCCTTGCGGCGGCTTCGCGGGCCTCTTCGCGTTCGACGGCTTCCTCGTTTTGTTTGTCGTTGTAGGCTGCGCAGTAGCTGCATTCGACGTATTCGCCGGAGCGGTCGGTGCTGTTGACAGGGTCGCCGAAGGTGTAGCTGTAGGCGTCGGCTGAGCCGCCTGGGACCGGGTCGGGTTGAAGGAAGCGTCCGATCTGGGGTACGTAGGAGCGGACGCCCATCGTGATGACGCCGGAGGGGAGTTCGGTGGGGAGCTCGCTGGCGCCGAGCCAGGCGTATTTGGCTGGGGCGGTGACGGTGGGTACGCCGAACTCGCTCGTGTCGGCCTTGGCGGCCAGTTCGGTGGCGGTTTCGGACAGGTAGGCTTTGGCGATGATGTCGCCGTGGAGGTTGGTGAGCTGGAGTTCTGGGGTTTCGCCGTTGTTTTGGATGGCGACAAGGCTACCACTGATGCCGGTGATGTTGCGCCTCCATTCGCTTGAGACCGGGTTGAGGGTCCATGCGGGGGCGTTGCCGGGGCCGGCGTAGTGGGAGATGATGGTTGAGTTGTTTGGTTTGCCGGTGGAGATGGTTTCGAGGGTGCGGCCGGCGGGATCGAGGTTGTAGCCGACGGTCTGTTCGTTTTGTTTCTGGCTGGCTACTTGGTTGTCGGTGTAGTAGGTGTTGGTGAGTTCGTGTTCTGCGCTTGCTTCGGCGTCGTTGGCGGGTAGGGTGGTGATGTCGCCGAAGGTGTTGTAGGCGATGCCGGGGTCGGTGAGGCGGTCGGCGGTGTCGTAGGTGTGTTCTTGGATTTTGCCGCCTTCCGTCGCGCATTTTTCGGTGCTGGATTCGCGGGTCGTGAGGCTTGTGCGGTTGGTGTCTTCGTCGTAGGCATAGATGCGTGTCGTGCAGTCTTTGCCGACGGGGGTGTTTTGGACCTGGGTCAAGCGGCCGGCGTTGTCGTAGGTGTAGGCTTGGTGGGAGAGGCTACTGGTTTGTTCGAGCCACTGGCCGTGGATCGACGGACTGACTGCGTCTTTGAACCACTTACATTTTTCTTTTTCTTCTGTGCAGTGTGTCGTCTTTTTGTATTCGAGGTTTGTCGGCTTGCCGACCTGGTTGTAGGTGTAGGTTGCGGTCATGCCGTTGGGGTAGCTTTCGGTGAGCATGTTCCCTTCGGCGTCGTAGGTGGCCGTGAACGTTAGTTTGGTGGCGCTGTATTCGTTGAGGAGTTCTGTCGGGAGACCTGTTGTTTCGCTGTATGTGTAGGTTTCGGTGCCTTTTTCGTCGTCGACTTTTTTGATGCGTCCGTCGATGTCGTATTCGTATGTCGTTTTGTCTTCGGCTGCGTCGGTGTAGTTTTCGAGTTGGTCGAGCTTGTTGGAGACCCTTGTGATGGTTTTGGTTTTGCCTTCGGTGGTGGTGCTCTGCTTTTCAAGTGCGCCTGTTGCACCGTTGTATTCGACGGTGACTGTGGGTAGCGCTGTGCCGACGGTAGAACTCGTAGCACTGGTTTTCAGGCGTCCCGCAGCGTCGTAGGTATCGGTCCTAGTGCGGGTCGTAGAGCCCACGGTTTCCGTCACTGTTTCCGGCTCGTCCCAAATGTTGTACACGTCCTTCGTGACTGCCAGTTCTGGCAGCCCGCTGGTTCCGGGTTGCGCCGCCGGCCTAGTTTCGCAGGGGAAATTAGCCATAGCTGGCTGTTCTCCACATTCTTTGTATTCTGAGTTCGCCGCGGAGGTGTAGTAGATAGTCTTGGTGTCGTGGGCGCCTTCGTTGCCGGTGATGGTCGGTATCCACTCCTCGACCCGGTCGGCGAGGCTGTCGAGGACGTACATGGTCCCTGCTGGCGTGATTGTCATGCCGTCGGGGTGTTCGAGCTGCCCGTTTCCGGTCCCTTTTGTCCCGAACGTTGTAAGGAAGCCGCCGGCCGGGGTGAACTTCTGGATGCGGTTGTTGCCCTTGTCTACCACGTACAGATCGCCGGTAGCGGATTCTATGGCGATGTCGTGCGGACCTTCGAACTTTCCCGTCGTGGTGCCTTTCGATCCGAACTGCGAAACATAGGCGCCGGCGGTCGTGAACTCGTCGACCCGGTTGTTGCTGTAGTCGGCGACATACACGTCGCTGCCCGAGACCGCGAGGGACGCCGGGTTTGCCATCTGGCCGTTCCCCGACCCTGAGATCCCTGCCTCGCAGGAGCTGGTGCAGGTCTCGGCTTCTGCTTTCCCGTCTTTCACGCCCCATCCGACGGCGAGCATGAACGTTCCTGTCGAGGAGAGCTCTTGTACCCGGTTGTTGGCGTAGTCGGCGACCCAAACATCGCCGCTTGAGTCGATCGTGACTCCCTCCGGTGAGCTCAACTCTCCGCCGGTGGTGCCTTTGCTTCCGATGGTCGCGAGCCACGCGCCGGCCGAGGAAAGCTCCTCGATACGGTTGTTGCCGTAGTCGGCGACATAGATGTCGTTGTTACTTTGGTTGATCGCGATCCCGACGGGACCGTCGAATTGACCTTTGCCGGACCCCGAGATCCCTTCTTTGCATTCGCTCGTGCACGTCTCGGCTTCTGCTTTTCCGTCCTTCACGCCCCATCCGACGGCGAGCATGAATTTCCCGCTCGATGAGAGCTCCTCGATACGGTCGTTGCCGTAGTCGGTGATCCAGATGTCGCCGTTGCTGTCCAACGCCCCATGCTCGGGACCCACGAACTCTCCACCTTCTTCCCCTCCGGAGCCAAACGCGAGCGAGTAGGTCGGCGGGACCTTCGCGTCCTTCCCGGAAGCCGCTGGCATCTTCGTCTCGATCACATCGCCGGTGCTCGAATTGTATTCGGTTGTGTGTACCAGATCAAGCCCGCTCGGGTCGGTTATCACGGATGTCGGCTTGCGTAGTTTCCACCCAAGGCCACTCTGCCCGCTATAGGACGTTTCGATGCTACGCTTATCGAATTCTTCTTTGCCGGCGGCTTCCGCGGAGTCGATCGTCTTTGTCACGAGATGGTAGGGGCCACCTTCGGTGGGGGCGCCTTCGTTGTAGTAGTAGTTTGAGCGCTCCCGCGCCTGCGCTTCTTCGTTGACTTTGCCTTCTTTGCCAGACGCAAGCTTGACCGTGTGCTGCGGGCCAAGGGTACTCAATAGCTCAGTGCCAGGTTCTGAGCCTTTTTCTTCATAGGTATTTTCGGTCGCGGATTTACATTCTTCTTTGGCTTTACACCCTTCAGTTATGGCCTTCAGGCGGTTGTCGGGTGTGAGGGTACGTATGACATCGTTGTAGAGGTTGTATTCGGTCGTTGAAATCCCGCCCGTGGGTAGCGCCGTGTTCACGGCGCGATCCTTGCCGTCCAGATAGTAGACAGTCTCGCGCTTGTATTCTTTAGCGGGCCATCCCATCACCTTGTCAGGCGGGAAAATCGCCATCGCTTCACTGGGATCATCGGTCTGGCCCCATTTCGCCAGTTCTGTGGAGCTCATTTCATAAGGCGCGCCACTGCCGGACACTGGCACCAGATACTCAAGTGTCGTAACGGCATCTGAGCCGACCGTTGGCGGTTCCGGCAGCGGCGTATTGGGCGTGCCCGACGCAACGGTCGACGTGGCCAGCGTTTCGGCGGTCACTGCGCCTGTCGCGTTCAGCGCGGTTGCCTTGGCGACCAGCGTGTGGCCTTCGTCTCCTGCGACCGGGTAGTACGCTTGGTTGACCGCGCCGGGGGTTGGAGAGCATTCTTTGCCCGAGCTGTTGCAGTCATACCACTGGTAGATGAAAGCCAGCGGGCTTGCGGTCCATGTCCCTGGTGTTTTTTCGCTGGTCAGGTTGACGCTGATCTTCGTGCCGACCACGGGTTTGGTACTCGACAGTGTGGGCACTTCTTTATTGACAGGTGCTTCGCCGCTACCGAGCGCCGTCCCTGCTGACGGTACAGCTACGGCCAGCAGCCGGCCGGGGCCAGCGTCGCTGGGGATGGTTCCCTGCTCCAGCAGCGCCGGCTCGTGGCCCGCCGTACTGACCGCCGTGACGTGCCCTTCGGTGTCGTACCCGTAGGTCGTCTTCAGTGACGAGGGCGTGATCTGCGGGTTCCACTCTGCGCGCAACCGGCCTTTAATGTCATATGCGTATTCGGCGACAGTCGTTTCGGTTTTCGTTTTGCTCGCGTTCCACGCGATATATTTGACTTCAGAGAGGTGTCCTTTGACGGAATTCCATTCGCTGGCCTTTTCGCCTTTGGCTTTGGTTTCCGTGGCATATTCAAACTTCAGCGCCCGGCAGCCTTCTTTGAGTTCGCTGATTTCCTTTCCGCACGAAACACCTGCTGCAACGGGCGCCAGCTCCTCGGTCGGCTCGATCACCCCGTTTTCCAACTTGAATTTATAGAGCGTCGTGCTGGTGCCATTCGGTCCTTCAGTGCTCGACGGCATCCACACACTGCCGCTACTGCCCGTGGGGAGTTCGAACGTCGTCACCGACCCATTGTCGCTCAATGTGAACACTGTTTTACTTTCCACCGGCTTTTCGAGCAACGTCAGGCCCGCATCGCCCGTCGGCGAAGTGAATTCGCCTTTGCCCTTGCTCTCAAACACGACCTGTCCGCCGCTGCCGCCGGTCAAGATCATCCCGCCAGTCACCCGCACAAGGCTTTGCTGGGCGCCCAAGGTCAGGTTCCATTGCGGCCCAAGAGGGCCTTCTGTGCCCTGGGCCAAATGGCGTGACCTGTAACTGCGGCTTACCGTCAACGCGCCACCGGGGACACCAACCGACACATCCGTGGCGGCCATGCTGAGCTCACCGGTCACGGGATTTACTGAACCAGGACCGACGGCCACTCCTTCCGCATGATGAATCGTCATATGGAATTCTTCGGTGGCCACATTACCGGCATTATCAGTTGCGACAACCGTAAGGGTGTGTTCGCCAGCGGCATAGTTTTCGCCGCTCAGAGTCCATTCGGCGTTCCCTGTGCACGGCCCCGACGGACAGTAGCCCTGCGGTCCGCTGACTGCTTGTCCATCGACCTCCAACATAATTGACGCGATACCAGAACTCGGAGTACCAGTGACGCCATCGGTCGCACTCGCTTTCAAAAGATAGTGCTGCCCATCACTGATTTCGTGGTTACTCGGAAGGCCGCTGAATGTGATCCCATGAGGTGGTTCAGTATCTACTTTGAGTGTCTTAGTAACTTTCGCGTCTTCGATGCCCATCGCGTCGGTAACAGAAACCGTCAACGTCTCTTCACCGTTAAGCAGTTTGCTGTTATACGTGTAACCTTTACTAAATTCCTCAGAGCACTGGAAACCTGAGCATTCCCCTTCTTCTGGACGATTGTGAAGTTCGCTCCAAAGCACTCCGCCTTTTTCGACCTTTGGTTCATATGTAAAGACACCAACACCGGGGTCTTTGGCGTGAAATTCAAACGCACCCGTGGTGGCGCCCAGCCAGCCACTTCCGTAGAAAACGTTTCGCTTGCCACCATCAACATATTCATGCGTGGTGTCGATACTCACTTCAGGACCTTTGCTCTGTTCGATAGTAACCGCGCCTTTGGAAAGCACCAGTTCAGCATTTTCTTTTTCCCCAGCGTGAGTGGCCGTCATAAGGACGTCGGCTGTGTTACCCGCAGACCCGCTAACCGTCTCTGTCTCTCGCGGACTGGAACCTTCAGGCAAAGTCATTTTGCTTTCTGTTTCTTTTTTGGCTGAGTAGATTTCCATCAGATCTTCCACCTTGCCGCTGCTAATGCGGTGGCTTTCCTCATTCAATTCAAATTTCTTGATCTTAGATTCTCCCTGCGTCGTATACTCCACCGCACCCCATTCATTTTCGTGATGATTTGACGTAGCAGTGAGTAGCCATGTGCCATGTGATTCAAGACCTTCGAAATCTTTGGGAATCCCTTCGTGAACAAAATGCCAGTTTGTAGTTTTCCCGTTTCCTTTACCTTCTTTGGTAAAGAATTCGTCTACCACGGGATCGACGAGAATAGGGTCCGCATACCCGGTTCCTTTAGCGACATTTAGAACCAGCAGATCCCCTTCCACGCTCATCGACACCGGCACCCCCACACCAGTCGCATCCTGAGCACGAGGAACCGACACGCTCGCGATCACCACCCCGTCCTCCACGACATTCACAGCGTCCGACCCATCGCTCGCTTGCATCAAGCTCGCACCCTCCGGCAGCCCAACCCTGTACACCAGCCGCCCCGGACTTGCCACGGACCGCAGGATCGCGTCCTCGCTAAACCCACTCGGTTCGGGCTTTACAACCTCATCCACATCGCTCCCTACACCCACCCCGCCATAAAACACAACCGATCCGTCGACACGCCCTTCACTGCCGCCCACAGCCGTACCCGACGCATCCACCGGCGTCAGCGACACGCCCGAGTCCGCCAGGCTCACCCCGTCCTGCAGCCGCTTCGGGATACTCACCCCCACGGCCGGATTGGCGACCTGGAACACACCGCCCACTTCGCTCATGCTCAGATCGACCGGCGACCATTTCCCGGGCGATGACTCCGTAGCAATCGGTTCCATCGATTCCAGCACCGCGTGACCGCTCTGGCCCTGGGGCAAACTCACCTGAGCCGCATTCGCGCCGATGATGTTCGTTATACGCTGCCCTTCAGGCAACTGCGGCAGACCACCGGCAGGATCGTCTACCACCGTCGGGAACACCGTAGCCGCGAGCTTCGCCCCTTCTTCGGCATTCAGGGCCTGGTACGCCGTCTGCGATTTCTGACGCGCGACAGCCGCTTCAGGACTCTCACGCCGCGCCTCTTCAGCGTTGCTCACCGCTTCACCACCGAGCAACGGCAGCGTTTCGGGCACCACCAACGGGCTTTCAAGCGGCGAGTCACCAGTACCGCCCAACACCGCTGTGCCTTCCGCGAACGCGGCGGGCGCGGCGACCGCCACTCCCATCAGACAGAGCCCTATGCAGATCGCCAGCGACTTTATGGCAGCTTTCATCATCGCCCCCTGGAGCCTTTTGGAATCGTCCGCGTCCACGTGTCGGTCTTATTAGCGCGGTCTGAATCTAATTCCTATCATCTTCCAGAGACCCTGTATAGGGCACTTTAGGGCCATTGAACCTAAAGAAATGTCCCAAAAGGGACATTCAGGGGCCGAAATAGTCCTGGGGTGCCCGGATCAGCCCCCAGTGGACGCCGGTCCTCATGTGTTGTCGTCCAGATCCTCCAAACGCAGCGCGACATCCACCTCGGCATGGCATGAGGGCAGCAGACGACCGAGCCGCTGCTCGATTTCTTGCACGCGGCGTCGGACAGTCTTCGGAGCCACCCCGAGCTCTTTGGCCGCAGTAGCCGCGTTGCCTCCCGCCTTGAAGTAGGCCCGCAACGTCCGGCGTGCCACCCCGCCTTGGCCACGGCGCGCACCCAAGGGCGCAAGATAGATCTCTCTGAGCGAACGAGCCGCCAAGTCGTTCTGCAACACCAGCGCCAAGACCGCGACATTGGCGTATCGCGAGTGCCTCTGGGGCCTGCGTAACGCCCGTAGCGCCTCCTGGGCTTGCCAGTGCGTCTGGCGCCACCCATCGATCTCCCTCGCCGGCTCGCCGACCGCCAACGACACCTCCACAGGCCAATCGGCCGAGGACAGGACACACTCGATGTCGCAGACGGCGGGCCTGCGCCGCCCACCGAGCCATGCCCACACGACATCATCGCCGTGCTCCACCGCCAGTAGCCGCTGTCCGCAGTCCGCCGCTAGAACCTGCAGAGCCCGCTGGGCACCCACGCCGGTCGCGATCATGCCTATGTGCCATACGTCGAAGTCATAGCCGAGATATGAAGCGTCCACGGTCACGCCATCGAGCAGCCTCTGCACTAGCTCGGCACGGCGCAGCTCGCGTGACGGCCCGACGCACTCCACCTCACTCAGATACACACAAGTGATCGACGACACTAGGCGTTCAAGCAACGACGCCTGTAGGCCGAGCACGGCTGCCAGCACTCCTCTTTCGCTGGAAATGTCTTCAGCCTCGTGCGTGACGAGCTTCACCAGCAGCTTGTACCCCGCAATGTACCGGCACAACACCGTCTCCAAGCTCACACCAAGACGCACCGCGTGCTGCGCCTGCATGATCGCAGCCAGCGGGACTGGCTCTGAACGCTCTTCCCCCATGTCGATGCCCGCGAGGCCGTACTCCACGACCGCGGTGATCGTGGCACGCAAACCCGCCATGTACTCCGCGTCCCCGGCCCCGACCGAGTCGAATACACCGTCAAGTACATGGGCGAAGATCGCCTCCTCGATCTCCAGCTGCCGTAAGCGCAACCCGGCAACCACACCGGCACGGACCTCCTCCAGCGAAAGCTCGCCACTGCGTCTATCTCGCAGCGCTGACTTTCCTGTGGTCGCGTAGGCACTGTGTGAAGCTGTTGTCACGATTCGAGCCTCCTTCTAATACGACTCATGGCCGGTCGTCGGCCGGACCGAGTGTCTGCGCTACCGCATCAGTGCCGCCGCTTCGAGCACCGCAATTGCCTCCAGGGGCCAGCAGAACTCCGGCGACAGCTCCACGCGCAAGGGGCCGACGATGGCGTACAACGGCTCCCATGCGTCAGCGGCGAGGCGTATGGCGACAACCAAGATCGGCCCCTTGCGGAGCGCCGCCCTGGCCGATTCGCCACGGTGATTGAGCATGACTGCTTCCAACTGGTCCATGTGCTCAGTTTTCACCCCGTTGCGTACGGAAGCCTCGCCACCAAGCGCGCGTTGTCATCCGGTTGAGCATTGAGCGCTCGGCCCGCTTCTGCGCTACGCGATTATCCAGACCGTCCTCGGCAGCTTCCCAGCCCAGGCGGAAAGCTCGCTGCATGTGCCACTGCGTGTACGGGTTGAGCTTGTCGTTGTACGTGCTCAACGCGGCACGCTAGTGTTGGAATCGGCGCTGTCGCGCTGCTCCGGCCGGAAACGGCGACCCGGAGGCCGTGTGGATTATCGCCGATGTGCCCTGGCGGTTGAGGCGTCTTACCTGCGCCTCAACCTCTTGGACGAAAGCGCCGAACTCGGCGACCCTGGCGGACGCGGCGGCGCGTATCTCTTCGTGCGTCTCCTTCGGCATTTCGCCGAGTTCGTTTGCTAACGCTTGGTGTTGGTTCTTGAGTGCTCGCGCAATGTACGTGCCGCCGATGTTGAGGTTGATGACGATATTGCCTTGTGTATGACTGTCTTTCCAGCCGATTTCAGCAACAATTACGAGCATGGTCAAGAACGTTTGCAAGGGTTCGCTAAAGGCGCCATCGGGCGCCCCGCCACCGAACTCAATCGAGAGGTTGGCTATGTCTTCGGCCGCGAACCCCCACTCCTGAAACAGGCCCCTGCGAAGATAAGAGACGAAGCTGGCGGGTACGGTGAGCTGCGTGTTCATTGACTCCGCTTTCTCATGCCGGCTGAATGACGACATCGACGGTGAAAGTCGGTGGCGCTATCTTTGGCGTCGACGTTTCCGAGCAGATCGACCAACGACAACCGTTATGGTCCTGGTATGACATGGCGGGAGGCGTGGGTGCGCCGCCGACCTCTCCTTCAGCGGGCACCCACGCTCTCTCCCCTTCGCGCGCCAGGGCGGCGCGTTTGGTCACTGCCCGGCCCCCCGAGGCCGCTCTCTATGGTGGACCGGGCCGAAGGAAGGAAAGCACGGCCCGGCCCACCTGTCCTGACATGGACCAGGACGTTCGCCATGCCGACCGGCCGCGTCCGACATAGGAGTATCCGCACGACCGCAGTCGGCTCGGCTCACGATCCCGTATTCCATGCGTTCGGATGTTGGCTGGTCCGGCCGCAGACGCAAAGTCTCTGAGTGGACTAGTCCTATATAGGACTATTTGCTCGCGGAAGAGGCTTGGGGTGCCCGCGCCGCTTGGCGGATCTGGAAGGCCAGCATCGTCGGTCGGGCGAGATCGCCGATCGCCTCAAGCACTTCGATCTTGGCGAGCTTGGCGTGCGGCAGGCGGGCCTCGCGGGCGCAGAGATAGTGGCTGACCATGCCGGCCAGTATCACGGTGTGCTGGAGCCCGCGTGGCAGGGTGCGTGTGTGGCGCACGGAGGCGTCTGCCAGGAGGCGCAGCCGGGCGGCGGTTTCGCCGGGCGAGCGGTAGTGTTGGATGAGGTTGTGCTGTTTGGTCGCGGCGTCTTCTGGCTGGTCGATGAGGCTGTCGAGCAGGGAGTGCAGGGAGCCGATCCAGGGGAAGTAGGCGCGCTCGATCGCCGTCGCCTCGTGGGCATCGGTGGTGGAGTGAGCGGCGCTCGCCATGAGCGCGAAGATGCCCAGGGATGAGCCGGCCGAGGCGGCGGTCTCCCACCACCGCAGCCCGCTCTCGCGCGGGGTCTGCTGCTGAGCCCAGCGGGCGAGCGCGTGGTAGCTTCCCTGGGACTCGGTGAGGTTGAGGCTCTGGAAGCAGACGATCAGCTCGGCTAGCCGGCAGGCCGACTGTGCCACGACCGGGTAGGCCGGCAGGCTGGCGAGCGCGGCGCGGCAGGCGCCGACGATTGCTGGTAGATAGCCGCCGTCCTCGCGGTGGGTGTGGTGCTTGTAGTAGTCGGTCGGGGAGTGGGCGAGGTCGAGTGCGTCCGGTAGTGCGCGGTGGAGTTGGCGCGCGTTATCGATGGGGTTGGGATGCGGCTGCTCGGCGAGCGTATCGACGTAGTCGTAGATTGCCTGGAAGCCGAGCTGTGCTCGGACGACCGCCCGGCGGTGGGGCTGCGGCGCGAACACGGCGAACGCGGCCGACCCGTCGATGTTGCCGCGCTTGGTGTGCTGCACGGCGAGCGCGATCTGGCGCAGCGGGCAGTCAGGGATCACACGCGCGCGGCGCCGCCAGTGATGCAGCTCATCCAGGACGCACGGGAACACTCCGAGCCAGTAGCGCCACGCGGCCGTCGTGAATGCGATCCCGGTCGCTAGCCGGCTCCTGGTTTCTTGACTCACACGCATAGCTTCGCGCGTGGCCAGTGGCTATTATTCTCATTCCTGGAAGCCGACTCGTGGATGCACGCGCGCGGCCGACAGGCCGGGCAGAGCGATAACCAGCAGGGTGATCGCGCTGACCACGGCGAGGGCGAGCAGGATCTGGAGGGCGCCGAGCGAAAAGGGCGCCGGGAAGCCGGTGGTCAGCTTCAGCCAGCGGCTGGCGAGCGCGTGACCGTAGAGGCCGAGCAGCACGCCGTCGACGCAGCCGATAGCGACCGAGATCGCGCTCTCCAGCTGGAGCGCCCGCCAGAGCTGTTTGTCTTCAAAGCCGATGATCTTCTGCGCTGCCAGGCGGGCGCGTCGCTGCCAGATAGTGGCGCTGAGCACCGCGGCGACCGCCAGCGCGGCCGTGACCAGCAGCAGCGTGGATATCTCCCCGAGGGGTCGCAATCCTTCGTTGGCGCTGGCCTCGAAGCTCGCCTCTCGTTCGCTGAGGGTCTCGACGTGCAGACCGGGCCGGATGCCGAGAGCCTGTTCCACCGAGCGCTTGCCCTGTGCCGGCGTGACACCGGGCTTCAAGCTCACCTCCAGCGCCGTGGGGTTGCTCGTTTGCCAGTAGCGGCGGTAGTCGCTGGCGTTGATCGTGACCGCGCCTGGCGACCATCCCGTGTTCGTGGTGATCGCCGCCACCCGCCAGCGCGCCATACCAGACGGCGTGGGCAGCGTGAACGACCCGCCGACGTGGACGTGGTGTTCTTCGGCGAGGTCGCTTGAGATCGCGGCCCAGCCGCCGTGGTGGACCTGTGTGGTGGCGAGCGCGAGGTTGCCGTGCAGGAGCTGGCTGGCCTGGATCATCTTGGGGTCGTTTGGCGGTCGGGCGCGAATCCAGACCCGGCGCACTCCGATGTCCAATACCCCGCCTTGGTAGGTGCGAACCGATGCGACTCCTGGTGCTCGGGCAATCGCGGCGCTGGCGCCTGCGTCCTTGAAGCTTTCGGTCGTCAGGAAGTTGTCGCCGCTGGACACCCACACCTGCGCGGTATCGAGGTATTCGACCACGGCATCGTTGAGGCCAGTGGCGAGATCATGCCGGGCGCCCTGGATGGCGACGCTCCCATACACCGCCAGCGCCGTCACACCGATCAACGCGACCTGGCGCGCGGCCATCGAGTTCAGTTCCAGAACGGCGAGCGGGAGCATACTGCCGCGCGTGTGCCGGCCGACCCGCTTGAGATAGCGCGTCACCGTGACGAACACCACCGGGATCAGCAGCACCGCCGCCAGCGCCAACATGATCCCGCCGACGACTGTGAGGCTGGGCACTGCCAGGACGAGCCCGGTCACGCCGAGCACGATCACGAGGCCCGCGAACCCCAGCCGTCGTACCAGGCGCGCTCCCATGCGCTGGCCGGCGTCGCTCGGCGCGCTCAGCGCCGCATCGATCGGTCGTCCCCGCCGCAGGTCGAGCAGTGGCGGCAGCGAGGCCGCAAGTGCTGCCAGCACCCCACCGCAGAACGCCAGGACCGCGGTCAGTGGCTGGATCGTCTCGTGGATGGTGATCGGGAAGGCGACGGCCAGGTAGACAGGGGTTTGATGGAACAGCGTGTGTGCCAGCATGTCTCCCAGGGCGAGTCCCGCCAACGAGGCGAGCACGCCGAGCACGAGCGCCTGAAAGGCAAGCACCGCGACGATCTGCTTGGAGTCGTAGCCGAGGATGCACATCTCCGCGAGAAACCGCCGCCGCTCGGGCACGGTCAGGAGCATGGCGTTGATCGCCAGCAGCACGCCGACCATAACGCTGATCGCCGCGAACAGCGCGGTGGATTGGCTCAGCGGCTTGGCGGTCGCTTCCAACACCCGCAGTTCGTTGTCGGCGGGCTCGACGCTCACCCGGCCGGCGACGAGCGTGCGCAGCTCACCGGCGACCTGCTGTTCGTGGCCGGGGTAGGACTCGATCAAGACCTGCGTGACGCGCCCCGGCTCTTCAGTCAGCCGCTGCGCGACCGGCAGCAGCGATACCGCCACCGGGCTTTCGGCGACCGAGCCGATCGCACCACTGTTGAGCACCGCGCGCACAGCGATCGAGTGAGCCTCGCCTTTGCTGAGCAGCGTCACCTGTTCGCCCTGCTGGGCGCCGATCGCTTCAGCTACCCCGGACGGCAGGCCAACACCGCCGGTCAGCAGCAGAGCGCCCGCGCCGAGGTCGCGTGTGGCTGCGCCGCGCAACGCGACGATGCCGCCGGTCACACCGACGAACTGGATCGCTTGGCGGCCGTGCGGACCGACGATCACAGCCGGCTCGCGCAGCAGGTAGGCGGCGTTCTGCACACCGGGCAGCGCACCGGCGTTGCGGGCGAGCTGTTCGCTGAAGCCTTCCTGTGAGCGAGCCTGAAGCTGTAGGCGGGCACGGCCGTTGACTGCACGGATCAGGCTGGCGGTCGAGCCGGTCAGGCTCATGTTGGCGACCAGCACGCCGAAGACGAGCGCCACGCCGATGGCGATGCCGGCGCCGGCCAGCAGCTCGGCGACCAGCTGCCGGCGCAGACGCGCCCGGTAGAGGTCGCGCAGCACGCTCACCCGCACGCCCATGATCCGCGGGTTCAACGGATGACGAGGCAGCTTACGGGCGCGAGCCTCGCTCACCGCTCAAACCCCGATGACGGCCGCCAGCTCGACGTCCAACCCGTCGCTGAGTTGCCCGTCACGAAGCGTATGCACACGATCGACAAACGCCGTCGCCTGCGGATCATGCGTCACCAACAGCGCCGGCAGCTCGCGTTCGTGAGACAAATCCCTGAGCAGCCCGAGGACTTCCCGACTGCGCTTGGAGTCCAGGTTGCCGGTCGGCTCGTCGGTCAAAAGCAGCCGCGGCTCGTTGACCAGCGACCGGGCGATCGCTACCCGCTGGCGCTCACCCATCGAGAGCTGATCAGAGGTATGCGCGACGCGCTCGCCCAACCCGACCCGCTGCAGCCACGGCCGCGCCAGTTCACACGCCTCCTCCAGCGTGTAGCCGTCGGCGAGCAGCTTCAGCGCCGCGTTCTCCAGCGCACTCGCACCCGGCATCAAATGAAAGGACTGGAACACGAAGCCGACCTCGCGTCGGCGGTAGCGCGCGCTCTCCTGCGGGGTACGACCGGCGATGTCCTGCCCGTCGAACTGGATGCTCCCGGCGTCGGGCACCAGCAGCCCGGCCGCCATCAACAACAGTGTCGTCTTGCCCGACCCGCTCGGCCCGTACAACGCCACGAACTCCCCAGGGCAGATCGTCAGCGAGACACCATCGACCGCGCGCACGATCTCTCCGTCGCCGCACGGGTAGTGCTTGACGACCTCGCGCAGCTCCAGTGCGCTCATGACGCACGAGCGCTGCCGCGACTGCGTCGCTCCGGGAACGGCACGACCCGTTTGCGGGAATCGGTCGTATGCAGCTGGCCGTCGCTGAGCGACATCGCCCGATCGACGCCCATCAGCGGCGTGACTTCTTCGGAGGCGATCACCAGCGCCAGCTTCGATTCCTTCGCCACCTCGCGCAGCAGCGCGTACAACTCGCGGCTGGCTTGCGGCTTGACCAGCACCGCCGGCTCATCCACGAGCAACAGCCGTGGCTCACGAACCAACGCCTGCGCCAGCTCCACCCGGACACGTTCGTTCATCGACAGCCGGTCGGTCGCCAGATGCTCCCACGCCAGCGCACCGACCCGCTCGAGAACCGGACGGGCCATCACTTCCGCCTCAGCCAGCGTCATCCCCCCAGCCGTCAGCGGCAACGCCACATACTCGCGCACCGCCTGATCGCTGCTCGTCGGCCGCCAGTTGCCACGCACCAGTGCAATCCCCTGATGGCGCCACATCCGCGCCCGCGCACCAACCGACAGCCGCTCAATGTCCTGGCCCTCGAAGCAGACGCTCCCGGAGTCCGGCGTCTCGATCCCGGCCATGATCCGCAAGAGCGTGCTCTTGCCAGCTCGCCGCCCGCCGAGGATGCCCACAACATCGCCCTGCCATACCTCCACCGAAACGCCATCGAGCACGACGATCTCCTTCGCCCCGTCCCAGAGGCCCTTGCTGACCGTCTTCAACTCCAGTAGCGTCACTGAGCGAGATACTCCTTGACTTCCCGGCGCGCGCGAATGATCCAGCGCAGCTCCCCGTTCAGCTCCTCAGCTGTCCCATACCGCAGCACGTTGATCGCCCGGTCATCCCAGCCGAGCGGCTCGTCCTCCAACTCGGCAGTGCTCTGGAGCACCTCCAGGCAGTCGAGTTCGTACTCGTGTAGCTTGCGCAGCACCTCGGGCGCGTCCCGCGGACGCGCGAACGCCACCCAGGTACGGATATCCGAGCGCATCTGCTCAAGCGGCGGACGCTCCCCGATCCATGCACTGCGCAACTGCTCAGCACGCGGGGTCGGGTAGAAGACCCGCCGCTGGCGCCCACGCTTGCCCGGCCCTTGCTTGTAATCCGACCACGCCAAGCCATCTGCTTCGAACTCCTCCAGCGTTTTATAGACACGACTGCGCGTGAGCTCTCCCCACATCGGCCCCATACGGTTGAGGCGGCCGGTGACGTCGTAGCCGTACGCCTCGTCGTGTTGGAGCAGCGCCGCCAGCACCGCCGTCCGCAGCGGGGTGCGTTCGCGCGGCTTGGGCTCCTCAATCGGCTTGTTCTGAGGCATCGTATAGTCAGCTTGCTTGAACCGATCAGACGGGCGAAGCCTACAACATCACGACGGCAGCCGCCGCCAACGTTCTCGCAGCCAAACCGATCCGGCGAGACCGAATACCAGCCGCCCCGGCGTGCCTGCCATTCGGCAACCTCGGCCAGTGGGAGACGGGCGTGCCCGCCGGAGCTTGATGCTATAGGTTTGTTCCACAAGTCCGATGAGCCCCACCAGAAGCGATAAACGATCCGAGCGCCAATGACGAGCAAGTCGGCACCCTGGCGCCGGATCGCCGTCGCCGCAACCGGCCTCGCACTCGCGGCAACCGCGCTTTCGGCCACCGCCGCTGGCATCCGCCCCACAGCGCGCGCGGCGGCCACCAAAAACGTCAAAGACGAAGCCCACCTGCACCTCACCGGCACCAACGGCGCGCTCCTGATCGAGGAAGGACAGGCCACCGGGCAGATCCCCGGCAAGGTCAAGGCCAGCTTCGAAATCGAATCCGCCGTCACCGCCAACTTCACGATCTACGCCCACGGGGGATCGCTCAGCGGCCGGAGCAAAGGCGCCCTGCACTCCACCGGCCCCAACTCCAGCTTCGACGGCGCGCTGAAGATCACCGGCGGCACCGGCCGCTACAAGCACGCCCACGGCAGCGGCGGATTCTCCGGCGTCATCAACCGCAAGACCTACGCCGCAACCGTCCAAACCACCGGGAAGCTCTCGTACTAGGGCGTCGCATGTCCCGAGCCCGCGCCCTCGCTACAGCGCTCGTACTCTGGACCCTCTGCCTGCCGGCCCCGGCCAGCGCCGCACCGACCGCCACCCTCAAGGCAGCACTCCGACCAGAGCAGCTGGGGAAGGGAACCACGATCAAGTTCGCCTTCTCGATCACCTACGACCAAGAAACACCAAGCCCGGTCACACTGATGGAACTACACTATCCTCGGAACCTCGGGATCGGGACCAGCGGCCTCGGGCTCTCAACCTGCCGCGCCAGAATGCTCATCGGCTACGGCCCAACAGGCTGCCCCTCGACCTCGGTGATGGGCTACGGCACCGGCCGGGTCGAAGTGCCCTTCGAAGAGGGCAACGTATCCGAGGCCGTGCGCCTCACCACCTTCATGGCACCACTCCACGAAGGACACCTCGCGCTGCTCTTCTACGTCGACGCCGAACGCCCGATCGCCGCCGAACTGGTCTTCCACGGCACCGTCCTGCCCGCCAACGCGCCCTTCGGCGGCGACCTCGCCACCGTGGTGCCAATCGTCCCAACCCTCCCCCGAGCATCCGACGCCATCCTGTCGCAGTTCTCGACCACCATCGGCCCCGAACGCATCACCTACTGGGAATACAGCCGCCACCACTACATCCCATACCACCCCCGAGGCATCGAGCTACCAAAGCAATGCCCTCCCAACGGGTTCCCATTCGCCGCGAGCTTCACTTTTGGAGGGCGTCAGATTAACTGTGTAGGCTGGGTTCTTGGTTAATTGTAGCAGTGACTCCGTGGGTGTCAATCAGTGACAGTCAGTTTGCGGTGTCGGGGACGCGGTCGCCGAAGTGGATCTTGAACGCGAGTAGCGCGGCTGTCCAGTTGCGGGTTTTTGTTCATTGTGGGACGGCGTTTTGTAGGGCGAGGTAGACGAGCTTGCGGGCGGCGTCCTCGGTCGGGAAGCTGCCCTTGGTCTTGATCGCCTTGCGTAGCTGGCGGTTGAGCGCCTCGATCGCGTTCGTCGTGTAGATCACGCGGCGCACCTCGGCGGGGAATGCGAGGAACGGGGTCACGTGCTGCCAGGCGTTCAGCCAGGTTTGGGTGATCACCGGGAACCGTTTGCCCCACTTCTCGTCGAAGGCCTCGAGCTCTGCTTGGGCCTGGTCGGCGTCCTTGGCGGTGTAGATCGGCTTCAGGTCCCGGGCGACCTGCTCGCGATCACGGCGTGGCACGTAGCGCAGGCTCGCCCTGATGAGGTGAACGATGCATGTTTGGACGGTCGTCTTGGGGAAGATCGCCTCGATCGCCTCGGGGAAGCCCTTGAGCCCGTCGACACACGCGATCAGGATGTCCTGCACGCCGCGGGTCTTCAGGTCGGTGAGGACCTGCATCCAGAACTTCGCGCCCTCGGTCTCCTGAAACCACATGCCCAGCACGTCACGGTCCCCGTCGAGTGTGACGCCCAAGGCGAGGTAGAGCGCGCGGCGCTGCACCGTGCCGCCCTCGCGGATCTTCAGCACCATGCAGTCGAGGAACACGATCGGGTAGATGTCCTCCAGTGGCCGCTTGGCCCAGTCACGCACGTCGTCCATAACTGCGTCGGTCACGCGGCTGATCAGGTCACGGCCGACCCTCACGCCGTAGATCTCGGCCAGGTGCGCCTCAATGTCGCGCACCGACATCCCGCGGCTGTAGAGAGCGAGGATCTTCTCGTCGAACCCGACGAACCGGCGCTGACGCTTGCGCACGATCTTCGGCTCAAAGCTCCCGTCCCGATCGCGGGGAGCGTCGATCTCGACCTTCCCGTGCTCGGTGATCAGCGTCTTCGGGGTCGTGCCGTTGCGCTGGTTCTCCGCGCCGCCGGGCGGCTCGCAGTGTGCCTCGTAGCCCACATGCTCGGTCAGCTCGACCTCCATCGCCCGCTCCACCAGCCGCTTGGTCAGCTGCGCCAGCAGCCCGCCGGGCCCGGCGATCTCCTCCTCGGAACTCGCGCCAGCGAGCAACTCATCGACCAGCTCATCGCTGATCCGCTCCGACGGCATCCCCAGAGCTTGCCGCAGACGGCGGCGGCCACCGGCACGCTCGACGGCCTCATCGACCAACTCCAGAGAGAGTTCCCGCCCCCGGCCCGCGGCCAGGGCCCCCGCGGCAGGCGCCCCGCGGTCGGTACCGGTCCGTTGCGGGCGCCCTCCGGGCTCCCTCCACTCCCCGGTACCGACCGAGGGGAACACCAGCTCCTGCGACTCCATGTGATCCTGCGTAGTAGTAGGCATAGCGATCTCTTTCGCTCATGCCTACACAGATCCTCGGACACTCCCCACTTTTTGCGAACGGCACCTACGCCAGCGCGCGCACGATCGTGCCATGCCCTCGCGCCGGGAGTGCGAGGTGACCGCTGACCGCCGATCAACGGCTGCCAACCGCCCACAGAGGGAGGTGAGGCGGTGATGAACCCGGCATGAGCGGAGGGTGTCGGGTCGGCATGTGCCTGGGCCTGCAACCGCCCAACGCGCGATCTCTTGATCGGGTGTGGATTACTCTGGTGCCCACTCGGGGGGCGGGGCGCCGGGTTTCCATGCCTTCGTGACGCCGCCGCCCTGCTGGCGCAGAAGGTGGGAGTAGTCGGCGAGCTGGTTCTGGAAGGCCAACTCGTCGCGGGGGTCTTGCCCGGTGTCGTCGAGTTCGGCTCGCCATATTGCGAGGGCACAGAGGGTCTCGGTGGTTGATTCGTCGGTCCACCATTTGTCGTTGAGGGTGGCGAGCTGGGTCGGGTAGCGGCCGTGCAGCGCGACGATCGCGCCCCACATCTGCCGGCGCCACTCGGTGTCGCCGCCGTAGGGCTCAAGCCAGGGCGCGCGCTCGTCGCCGCGGGTGCCGACGAGCGCCGGTGTTGAGCGCAGCGGCCGGACCTTGCCGTCCTTGGCCGCCTGCGCGACGCCGGCCTCCACCATGTGCGCTGCGAGGGTGGACGGCGGCGAGTCGGCACCCTCGGCCAGCTCGCGGAGCTGCTGGTCTACGGGGTCGGGGAGGACGATCTGTCGTCGTTGGCTCATCGTGTTCGCTCCTGTGCTGGTGGGTTGATGGCCCGGCTGATCGCGGCGCGGATGATGCCCGGTATGCGGCTGGTGCGGCTGGGCGCGATCGAGCGGTGAAAGTGCGTGCCGTAGTCGCGGTCGGGCAACTCGGGGTGCGCGAGTGATGGCGTCTGCGCGTGGCTGCGGCGCATGTTCTGCGCGAGCCTGTGGATGCGATCGGTGTCGTGGCCTTCGGTGCCGAGGTCTTGGCGGGAGACGTACCAGTCGGTGCCCTGGCGGGCGCGGGACGCCTCGACGTAGGCCGGCTCCTTGCTGGTCTGCCAGCCGCCGGTGACGACGAGCGTGCGGGTGACGGTGGCGCCTTGGGCGCGGTGGATGTGCTGGGCGTAGCCGAGCCTGAGCTTGGCCAGATCCTCGCCGGAGAGTGTTTGCTGGCGGCCGGTCACGTCGAACTCGATCAGTACCTCGCCGGCTGGTGAGATGTCGAGGATCTCGCCACGGCTGCCGTTCTCGATCCGCTCGATACCGGGTTGGCGGTGCTGGTCGATGAGCGCTACACGGTCGCCTTGACGGATGCCGTAGTGGACGCCGGGCACCGGGACTTCGAGGTCGCCGAGTTCACCGCGCTCTGAGCGGAAGTGCTGGGCGCGGGCGTTGAGACGATTGATCTCTTGGTTGGAAGCGTCGCTGATGAGGGCGACCTCGCTCGGGTCGTGCGTTTCGGTGAGCGCGGCCCAGTTCTGTGCGGCCTGCTCGACGGCCTCGTCGCGGGTGTCCTGCATGTGCAGTTGCCCGCGGGCGTGGTAGTGGGCCATCGCGCGGTCTGAGCGGCCGGCGCGCAGGTCTGCCCAGGCGCGCTGTTCGTCGGGGTCCAGGGTGCGGCGGATGTTCGAGAGTTCGGCGCTCGGGGCGATGTCGCCGAGGCGGGCGAACATGCCGCCGGCGCCGATCGAGGGCAGCTGCGCGGCGGCGCCGATCGCCACGAGCTTTGACTCGCTGTGCTCCACGGCTTCGGTGAGCCGGCCGAGCCGGTCGGTATCGGCCATGCCGGCCTCGTCGAAGTAGATCGTGGTGTGCTCGCCGACGTGGAGCTGGTCGCGTTCGACACGCGAGACGAGCGCGTCGAGGGTCAGGGTCCGGCCGGCGAGCGCGGGACTGTCTTGGCCGAGGCGCTGGGCGGTTGACCCGGACACCGCGATCCCCAAGGTCTGATGGCCGCCGTACTGCTCGGCGCGGGCGGCGGCGTCGATTACGACGCCCTTGCCGGTGCCGGCGGGCCCGACGAGGATCGCGGCGCGCTCGGGGCCGGTGATGACCTCCAGCGCGTGCGCCTGCTCGGCGCTGAGGTGTCCGCCGATCCGCTCGGCGATCTGATCGCTTGCGAGCGCGCGGGCCTCGTTCCCAACGTCTCGGCCGCCCCTGCTGGCGAGCGTGGTGAACCTGCGCTCGATCGCCTGCTCGCGGGCGCGCACCGTGAGCGTTGTCATCAGGCCGCCCTCCAACGGCAGGATGCGGCGCTCGGCGATCATGGCTCGCGAGAGGTCGAGGGCCTCGCGGGGTGAGAGTTCGCCGACGGACTGCTCCAGCAGGACCGCCCGGAACTCGCCGGGCTCGAACGTCGCGGCGCGCTCGGTTAGGCGCTGCTCGACACGATCCTCAAGCGCACCCTCCGGCGCGCGCTCTGCGACGGCGCCGAGCAGCCGGCCGGGCTCATCGCGGGTGAAGTCAAAGCGCGCGGCGGTGTCGTTCCATGCGCTCTGCAGGTCGGTGCGCGTGACGAGCACCTTGGCCTTGCGGTTCTCCAGCTTGAGCGCTCGTAGCTCGCCGCGCTCGGGCGCCCGACCCCACTTTGCACGGAAGCGCTCGGCGGCACTGGCGACCTCGCGGCTACGGGCGGAGAAGGCGTCCAGCAGACCGCGCGGCACACCGGCTATCTCGAAGTAGCGGCCATGTTTGTCGGTGCCCCGCTCGATCGCATAACCCCGCTGCTGGAGTTGGTGCGCGAGCGAGGAGCGGTAGTAGGCGCCAAGCTCGCGGGCGGATCGGAAGATCGGACGGGAGGCAACGGCGACGATCCGCCCGTCCTCGCGGATCGCGCTCGTGATGACCACATGGCTGTGGAGCTGCGGGTCGGGCACGTCGCCCTCGAGGACGCCGCGTGCGGTGGTGTGCCGGTACTCGGCGGCCACCACGTCGCGGGCGTGCTCCTCGATGACCTGCCCGCGCTGGCGGCGGCGCACGGTCGGCACGGTCTCGGTCAGGTGCGCGATCGTCTCGCTGACGGCGGCGGCGTGCGCGGATTCGATCGCGCGCCGCTGCGATTCGTCGGCGAGCGCCCACACGGCCGACACCGACTTGGGGGCGCTGAAGGTCAGGTCGATGCCGGCGGCCCGGCCGCCGGTGGAGCCCGCGCGGCGAAGGAACCTTCCCGACCGCGGATGCTTGCCTTCCATCAGCGCGATGAAGTCCCGGCCCTCGACGGTGGAGCCCTCGATCCCGAGACGGGCGAGCGTGTCCGCCGTGGCGAGCCATTGGCCTGGGGCCTGGGTGGGCTCCCCGGTCGGCGAGAGGTAGTAGTCGCCGCGCTCGGGCTCGATCGTCTTTGACTCCAGATAGCGGGCGTAGCCGCCGCCCTTGCCGGCGGCGATGCTGGCTGCGGTCATCACAAGTGGTACTGACCCCGAGCACCTCAAACCGGCCAACGAATTGCACGGCGCGGACACAGCGCCGGCACGGCTGTGCATCTAGTCTGTTCTTTGGTGCTGTGCGCCGTGCGCGGAGCCGCAGGCCGCCGTCAGGCGGCTGGCGCGGCGTAGCGCGTGAGGCCGGAGGGATGCGTCGGGCCGGTCGCCGTAGCGGCCGGGCCGCGCGGTCTGCGAAGCAGCCGCGAGCAGACCGCAGGCCGAACAAGGGCGCGACAGCACCAGGGGTCGATCCGAGCGCCAGCCGTCAGGCTGGCGCGCTCACAGCGGGCGAAGCCCGCGCACGTACCTTCCCTCGCCCGCGGGGAGCCGGGCGCGAGCCCATGCGAGGGCCAGCGTCACGATCGCGGGCAAGCACGCGTCAGCGGGTCGCGTCGAGCGCTCGCGCGTATGCTGGCCGGGTGTCTGGTGCGACCGTGAGAGATGCGAGCGAGGACGATGCGCCGGCGTGCGCGGCGATCTACGCGCCGCATGTGCGCGAGACTGCCGTCAGCTTCGAGGCCGATCCGCCGACGCCCGTGCAGATGGCCGAGTGTATTGCGGCAGCGACGCGCACGCACGCATGGGTCGTGCTTGAAGACAAGGGCCGCGTCGTCGGCTACGCATACGGCGGGCCGCATCGGAAGCGAGCGGCCTACCGCTTCGCGTGCGAGGTCAGCGTCTACGTCGAGCAGGACCGGCGGCGCACCGGCTCGGGCCGCGCGCTGTACGAGGCGCTGTTCGAGCGACTCGCCGCGCGCGGCTACCGGATGACGCTCGCGGGCATGACGCTGCCCAACGAGGCGAGCGTGGGACTGCACCAAGCACTGGGCTTCAAGCCGGTCGGCGTCTACCAGCGGATCGGCTGGAAGCTCGGCGCGTGGCACGACGTGGCGTGGGTACAGCACGCGCTCGGTGTCGAGCAGGACCCTCCCGCCGAGCCGCGCTGAAGCGAGGTCGGGTGAGCGTCAGTCCAGACCTCCCGAGGCGCTGTCAAGCAGCGCCTCGATCTTGAAGTCCGCGATCCTGCCCGGCGCCATGCGCAGCCCGACGCAGTGCACGAGCCCGACCGCGCGCACTCGCGTGGCATCCGCCGTCTGCGGCATCCTGGTGTGCATGATCGTGGCCGACGCCGTTGCATGGGTCACGGCTGGCGCTACCGCGGTACTTGCCGTCTTCGCCATCGTGGCCGCCAATGTGGCCTGGCACGCTCTCGGCACGCGCCCCCGCCGCGCCCGCTAGGGAAATCTGTAGGGAAATCAAGGGCCGCGTCCTCCGCCCCTGGTATGGTTGTTTTTGTTGGTGTTGCAGGAGATCGCGGCATGGGCCCGGCAGGACTCGAACCTGCGACCTAGCGATTATGAGTCGCCAGCTCTAACCAGCTGAGCTACGGGCCCGCCCCGCGCGGGCGCCCGCGCGGTGGGGCAGACGGTACCAGCGATCATGCGGCCGGCGGGGCCGATCCACACCGCAGACCAGCCCCCGGGCGAACGCCTACTCCACCATGCGCACGCGCGGCCCCTTGGCCGCGTACATCGCGCGGTCGGCCTCCATCAGGGCTGCTTCCCCGCCCTGGGTGGCAGCATCGAGCGGGGCGATGCCGACAGACGCGGCGACCGAGATCCACACGCCACCTTCGGCGGTGACCCCGCAGGAGGCAATCGCCTCGCGCAGCGTGGCGACAACTTTGCGCGCGTCCTCGGCGGTGGTGCCGGGAAGCAGCACGGCGAACTCGTCACCACCCAGGCGCGCGACGACGTCGGTGCCGCGCAGGCGGTGCTGCAGCTCCGTGGCGATCACGGTGAGCAGTTCGTCACCGACCTTGTGGCCGTAGGTGTCGTTGACCTGCTTGAAGGAGTCGAGGTCGATCACGAGCAGCGCCCCAACCTCGCCGTAGCGCCGGCAGCGGGCGACCTGCATCGCCAGCTGGCGCTCGAGCAGACGGCGGTTGAAGAGGCCGGTGAGTGAGTCGTGTTCGGCGAGGTGGCGCAGGCGCTCCTCGATCAGCTTGCGCTCGGTGATGTCCTGGATCTGTGCGATGAAGTGCTGCGGGCGACCTTCGCGGTCGGCCATCAGCGAGACCGACAGCATCGTCGAGATCACGTGGCCGCGGGCATGGAAGTAGCGGCGCTCGATCTCGTAGTTGCGGATCTCCCCGGCGAGCAGGCGACGGACGTGCTCCAGGTCGCTAGAGATGTCGTCGGGGTAGGTGATGTCATCGAGGCTTTTGGCGAGTAGCTCATCGTTGGAGTAGCCGGTGATCGCCAGCAGCGACTGGTTGACGCGCACGAGGCGGCCCTCGGGGGTGAGCAGGGCCATCCCGATCGGCGCCTGCTCGAAGACTAGCTCGAAGCGCTCCTGTGCTTGGCGCAGCGCCGAGAGCGCGACATCGCCGCCGGCGGGGCCGTCGAGCGGAGTGGGCTGTGAGGAGGACACAACCCAACCATCGGCATTTTGCTGGTGACGCTTGACGGGCTACGAGCCAGACACAACAGGCGTACACGACCCCAGCGAGGCGGCGCCGACGAATACCTGGACGCGGTTGTTGGCCGTATCCGCCACCAGCACCGCGCCACGGCAGTTCACAGCGAGACCGCCGGGGTTCGCGAGCTGGCCGAGGCTGCCGCCGGGGGCGCCCCAGGCGGCGAGCAGACGGCCGCGGGGCGAGAACTTCTGCACTCGATCGAGGCGCCGATCCGAGACAAAGACTTGGCCGGCGGAATCGACTGCGATCCCTGAGGGTTCCCGGAAACGACGGTAGCCTCCCCACGAGGTCAGCTGCGCCCCGGAGGGGCTGAGCTCGAGCACACGATCGAGTCCGGCGTCGGCGACATAGATCGATCCATCTGGCGCGACGGCGACCGCAACAGGTGTGTGGAGCGCAATCGAGCCAAGTCGCCCCAGCGGCTGGCCGGAGGAGCTGAAGCGCATGATGCTGGCGGCGCCGGTGTCGGCGACATAGATCACGTTGCCCGAGGGAGAGAGAGCGACTCCGTCGGGATTGGACAGACCGGTCAGCGCACTGAGATACGCCCCGCTGGAACTGAGGTGGCGGATGAGCCCGTTGCGGGGATCGGTCACCCACAGCGACCCGTCGGGTGCAACGACGGCCGCCGTCGGGCCAAACCAGTGGCTGCCGACGATCGCCCCGCCGCCCCGCTGCCACTCCCCGCGGTAGCGCAGAGAGGTGCCGAACTGGTAGATCGGACTGCGCGAGCCGTAGGTCTCGACCACGAACGCGCCGGCGCCGTCGGCGGCGACCCCCAGCGGCGCGATCAGCTGCCCGGGCGAGGTGCCGGGCGTGCCGAACGCGAGCAGCCCCTGCCCCGTGGGTGTGAACGCGACGACCCGTTCGTGCCCGGTGTCGGCGACGTACACGTGCCCCGCCGGGGAGATGGCAGCGGCGCGGATGTAGGAGAGCTCGAAGGAGCCTTCGCCGCTCCACTCTTCGAGGTAGCGCAGCGTGCGCGAGAGCACGACGATGCGGTTGTTGTTGTCATCGACGGCGTACACCCGCGCGCCGTGGACGGCGACGCCGAACGGGTTGACGAACTGGCCCGGTTCTTTGCCGAACGTCCCCTCCGCGTACAGCGGGCGCCCCGACAGTGAGAGCGCCTGGATGCGGTGGTTGCCCTCGTCGGCGACGTACACGACGCCGCCCGCCACGGCGAGCCCGCGCGGCGAGGAGAACTCGCCCGGCCCGCTGCCGGGCCGCCCCCACAGCACCGGGCGGGAGCCGTCGAGGTCGAAGCGGACGATCCGGTTGGCGGCGGAGTCGGAGACGTACACGTAGCCCCCGCCCACGGCGATCCCCCCGCCGGGCGGCTTGTCGGGGCCGTAACCGGGGCCGAAGTCGAACTCGCCGAGGGCCGAGCCGGGCCGCCCCCATTCGCCCAGTAGTCGTCCGGAGGCGGTGAAGCGCTCGACCCGCGCGTGCGCGGAGTCGAGCACGTACACGTCCCCCCCCGCGACCGCGAGCCCATCGACGGCGCCGAACTGCCCGGGCCCGGAGCCGTAGGAGCCCCATTGCCCGAGAAACCTCCCGGCAGCCGAGAAGCGCTGCACGACGTGGGAGAACTGGTCGGCGACGTAGAGATCACCGTCGGGCGCGAACGCCAGCGCCTCGGGGCAGCGCAGCACCCCCGCCCCACGCCGGCCGATCGAGGCCACCCGCGTGTACGGGCAAACCGCGGGGTGGGCGGGCTCCCATCCACCGGGACAGCCGGGCACTCGCACACTGCGCGGGGCCGCGCCAAGCGGCTGGGTAGAGCCGCCACACCCCGCGAACGCGAAGATCACGGCCAGTAGTAGTACGACAGGGATGAGGAGGGGTTGGATAGGGGTTACGCACCGCGAGGCCGGGGTGGCTGGCGTGCGCGACCGTGCGCGATGCTCACCGAGGTAAGGGGTCGGTGGCTGCGAGGCCAAGGTCGCCGGCGTGCGCGACCGTACGCGATGCTCACCGAGGCAAGGGGTGGGCGGCTGCGAGGCCAAGGTCGCCGGCGTGCGCGACCATGCGCGATGCTCACCAATGCAAGGGGTCGGTGGCTGGGAGACCGGCGGTGCCGGCGTGCGCGACCGGGCGCGAGGGGGGATCGGTTGAAGGCGCTCGGGGGGGTGTGGCACAGTCCTTATGGTCGTGGATCGCGCGGACCCACGCGCCACGGCCGCTGGAGGAATGCTCCAATGCACTCGCCCACCACCCTGAGATCCAGGCTGCCGATCGCGGTGGCGGTCATAGTCGTGCTCGCGGTGGTCGTGGTCGCCATGGCCAACTCCTCCACTCCGGCCAACCACGCCCGCGACGCTGCAAATGCGCCAGTAGACGCCCGCGACAGCGCGAACGATCCACCGGTCAACCGAGGTAGCACGAGCGCGGCCGATCCCCCAAGTCAGAGCCCCGCGCCAGAACCAAGGCTGCTGGCAACGCCCCCGCCTCGCGGCAGGCCGGTGAGCGTGAGCGTCGGGGGCCGCCCCACGGGTCCCGCGGTGCCCGCCGACTTCATGGGCCTCTCCTTCGAGGTGCGCAGCCTGCCGACGATTGCCACCTACGCAGGCAAAGGCGACTTCGCGACGCTGCTGCGCTCGCTGGGGCCGGGCGTGATGCGCTTCGGCGGGATCTCCGCCGACGAACAGGCCGCATGGGTGCCGGCGGGCGCGCGCAAACCGGCGTGGGCGAACACGGCGGTCGACGAACAGGACCTTGCCGGGATCGCGGCACTCGCGAAGGAAACCCGCTGGAAGGTGCTGTTGACCGTCAACCTCGGCCACTACGAACCGCAGGCAGCCGCGCAGGAGGCCGCCGTGGCACACGCGCAGCTGGGCTCCGACCTCGCCGGGATCGAGATCGGCAACGAGCCGGACCTGTTCCCGCGCAAGCACTTACGCCCCCCGGGCACGGGCGTGAGGGCGTACCTCCCCCAAGCGGCGATCTACCGAGCGGCGATCGAGGCGGCCGTGCCAGGCGTGCCGATCGCCGGCCCCGACCCCTCGACCGGGGCGCAGGGTCTCACGTGGGTGCGCGACGAGGCCACCACCATCCGCCCGCAGCTGCTGACCGACCACTACTACCCGCTGAGCAGTTGCGGCGGGCACCCCACGATCTCCGAACTGCTGAGCCCGGGCGTGCGCCGCAAAGAGAGCGAAATGCTCGCCAAAATGCTCGCTCTCGCCCACACCTACACCACGCCGCTGCGGATGGACGAGACCAACGACATCTCCTGCGAAGGCCAGCCCGGCGTCAGCAACGCGTTCGCATCCGCACTGTGGGCGCTCGACTACACCACCCGCGCGATGACCGCGGGCGTCGCGGGCATGAATTTCCACGACCTGATCGACCAGCCCCGCACCTACAGTGCGCTCGCCGCCCACAGCGAAGGAGCGTTGAACGCGGGCGAGTTGCAGCCGGCGCCGCAGTGGTATGCGCTGCTGGCGGCACACACGTTGGTCGGCAGCCGCCCCCTGCCCACCGGCACAGCGGGCACCGCCCCGGGCGAGCTGAGCGCCAGCGCACTGGCCGCCCCCGACGGCAAGGTGAGCATCGTCCTCGTGGACTATGACCCGCCCGGCTCCGCCCCGCTCGCGGTGCGCCTACGCGTCCCCCGCGCGCTGGCCGGCGGCAGCATCCTGCGCCTGACGGCCCCCTCCCCCGCCGCGACCACCGGTACCCGCCTCGGCAGCCACGCGGTGGCGGCCGACGGCGCGTGGGCTACCCCGAGTGCGCTGCCCGCTGTCCACGGCCGCTCTGGCTCGCTATCGCTGCAGATCGAACCCTCCAGCGCCGCCGTGGTCACGCTCGCGCCGCGCCGGCGCCTCGGGCGCGCCGCGCGGGGGCACTGAGCCCAATCCCCAGCTGCTGCCGTAACGCTCCGATCGCGGGCAGGGAGGCCCGCGACCCCACACGCATGTAGCCCACACGGCGCCGCGCGGATGATCCCCGAACATCCCACGCGCACCCCCACCACGGCTCCCGGCGAAGGGCGCTCGGTTTCAAGCCCTCGATGCCGGCCCCGTCGGCAACAACATTTGCATTCCTTCCAATGCGACGCAAATTGCGAGGGAACGTGATACGGTGCCCCCCGTTCGTGCCGAATCCTCCTTCCCACGGGAAGGGTGAGCGGGGGAACCAGTGCGGTCCGCGAGGACCGCGGGGGCGAATCGCCGCGTTTGCGGCGTAGCGTACTGCGCGAGCCCGACAGCTAACCCCGTAGGCGCCACCGCAACGTCGAAAGGATGTGCTGCGCCCTATGCCGGGATCCGCCCGTCGTGACCTCGCCACCCTCGAGCCCTGGGAGGCCTCGCTCGCTCGCTCGCGTGCACGCCGCCGCCGTGACGCCGCCCGCACCACCCGCCGTGGTGGTGGCTCGAAGCTTGCCCTCGTGCGGGGTGGGTGGGATCCGATTTCCCTTGCCGCGTTGATCGACGCCCGCCGCGAAGCGGCGCGCGACCTCGCCGCACACGAGCCGTGGGATCTCTCGCTCGGGCGCTCTCGCGCCCGCCGGCGCGCCGCGAAGCTGCGCTTCGTGCCCGCCTCCTCGCGCGCCCGGCGACTCTCGCTGGGCGCTCTGGTGGCGCTTACGGCCGCGCCCGCCGCGGCGCTGCTCGACTCCGGTGGCAGCGTTGCCGTCGCGGGGGCGGCACCCGCCGAGCTCGACCCGATCACGACGACCACCCACCACATCACGCTGAGCGCCGGCAGCGAAGGCCGCCAGGTGCGCCTGCTGCAGCGCGCGCTCGGGATCGCCACCGACGGCGTTTACGGGCCCGAAACCGAAGCCGCGGTGCGCCGCTTCCAGTCCACGCGCGGGCTCACCGTCGATGGCATCGTCGGCGCCCGCACCTCCCACGCGCTCGCCGTGCACGCACCGCCGGTACTCTCCGGCGCCGCTGTGCTGCGCGACCTCGCCGGGGAAACCTCCGAACCGGCGCCCGGGGAAGTGCGCGAAGCGGTCTCCTCATCCGGCGCCACCGGCACGCTTGCGGTCCCCGGCTCGCTCGAAGGTGCGGGCTCGGCCGTGGGCTCCGCCGCTGCCGGCGCGCAAGCCGCCGACGGCGGGGTCACAGCGGTCGCAGAAACCTCCAGTTCCGGCAACGGCGGCACCGTCGCGCTCGAAGGCTCGGGCGCGTCCGGCACGGCCACCGCGATCGCCACAGAAGCGCCCGCTCCCGCTGAAGGCACCGTCGCGGGGGTCGGCACGGGCGCTGGTGAAACCGGCGGTGCCGCAATCCCCGCCGGCGCCGGTCCCACCACCGGCAACTACACGGCGCCCGCGATCCTCGAAAGCTCGGGCGGCGCTTCGCCCGGGGAAGCCGCCGGTGCCGGCGAAGAAGCCACGGCGACCGGCACGGCCGGCGCGGGTACGAGCTCCGAACACGCCGCCGCCGAAGCCTCTGTGCACGCCACAACCGCCGAGGTGGAGCGCCTGCAGGCATCGCTGCACGTCGCCGTGGACGGCGAATTCGGCCCCGCCACCGAGCGCGCGATCCGCAGCTTCCAGGCCGCGCACCGGCTCACCGTAGACGGCGTCGCCGGACCCGCCACCTGGCAGGCGCTCGGCGCGCACGGCCAGCCCGAGCTGACCCCTCCCCCCTCCGCGCTGCCGGCCGCCAAAGCCACACCACACGGCGCCGCCGCGCCCGCGGGTGACACCACCGGCGCGCAGGGGCAGACGGGTACCCAAGTCGGGGGCGCCGGTGCGGATGCCCCCCTCCACCTCTCCCCCGGCGCGGCCACGCGGCGCTTGCAGGAAGCGCTGCACGTCTCTGCGGACGGTGAATTCGGCCCCGCCACCGAGGCGGCGGTGCGCCACTTCCAGGCCGCCCACGGCCTCGAAGTCGACGGCGTCGTCGGCCCCGCCACGTGGAGCGCGCTCGGCGTCTCGGGCGCTCCAAATCTGCACGCCGACTCCGCCTACTTCCCCCACGCGAGCCCCGCCGGGGGCGGGGGCGCCACCTCCAGCGCCGGCGGCGCCGGCGCCCCGGGTACCAGTTCGTCGAGCGCCGAAGCGATCGTGGCACGCGTGATCGCCGCCGCGGACGAAATCGCCACCCGCCCCTACGTCTACGGCGGCGGCCACGGCTCGTTCATCTCCGAGGGCTACGACTGCTCGGGCTCGGTCTCCTACGCGCTGCACGGCGGCGGCCTGCTCGCCGCACCGGAGGATTCCACGGGTCTTGAGTCCTACGGCGAAGCGGGCCCCGGCCGCTACATCACGATCTACGCCAACGCCGAACACGCCTGGATGACGATCGACGGCCGCCGCTACGACACGGTCGCGCTGGCCGAAGACGGCTCCCGTTGGGGCGGGCCCTCCGATGACGGCGGCGGCTTCGTGGAGCGCCATCCGGACGGGTTGTAGGGGTCAGCTTTCGCATTTCCTGTATAGCCATTGCAATAGGGCGGGGTGTTGAACAAAAAATTCAAAAGCCGTGCGCAATTGCTATCGGGTTCTGAATTTTTTGTAACAACCCCAGCACCCCTTCCCCTACCTACCATCGCTATACCCAAGCCAGATCTCCAGACCCGGGCGAGCGTACCGTCCCAAGCGCGGCCTAACTTGCGGACAGTCGTCTATCAGACGACCCAACCACGTCCGACAAAGGAGGCAGCATGCTGGCGCGAGCGCGCACGTTCACGATCGAGGGGCTGGAGACCCGTGCGGTAACGGTGGAGGTGGACATCCGCGCCGGGCTGCCGTCGTTCACGATTGTCGGCCTCGCCGACGCCGCCGTGCGCGAGGCGCGCGACCGCGTGCGCGCGGCGATCCTCAACTCCGGCTATGAGTTCCCCGAGCGGCGGATCACCGCCAACCTCGCCCCCGGCGACATCCCCAAGGTCGGCCCCGGCCTCGATCTCGCGCTCGCCTGCGCGGTGCTGGCCGCCTCCGACCAGCTCCCGCCCAAGCGCCTGGCGAGCCATGCGTTGTTCGGCGAGCTCTCGCTCGATGGCGAGGTGCGTCCCTGTCACGGCACGCTAGCGATCGCGCAGGCCGCGCAAGAGGAAGGTCTACAGGCGCTCATGCTGGCGGGGGCGCGGGCCCGCGAGGCGGCGCTGGTGGAGGGCCTTGACGTGGCGGTCGCCGAGCGCCTGTCGAGCGCCGCGCGCGTTTTGAGCGGCGGGCCGGGCGACCCGCTGCCGGTGCCTCGCCCGCGGGATGAGGAGTCCGAGCGCGATCGCGAGGCGGCGGGCTGGAACGGTGGGCCAGGGCATCTGGACCTGCGCGACGTGCGCGGCCAGCCAGAGGCGGTCGAGGCCCTGATATTGGCCGCCGCCGGCGAGCACAACCTGCTGCTGAGCGGGCCCCCGGGCACCGGCAAGACGATGCTGGCGCAACGGCTACCGAGCATCCTGCCCCCGCTCACCCGCACGGAGGCGATCGAGGTGACGCGCATCCAAAGCATCACCGGCCGTTTGGAAGACGGGGAGCTGATCAGCCGCCGTCCCTTCCGCGCCCCTCACCATTCGATCACCACCGCCGGCCTGGTCGGCGGCGCCCGGCGCGGATGGGTCGGCGAGGTGGTGCTCGCTCACCGCGGAGTACTTTTTCTCGACGAGCTCTCGGAGTTCGCGCGCCCCACGCTCGAGGCGCTGCGCCAGCCGCTGGAGGATGGGCGCGTGGCGATCGTGCGGGCCCGTCACTCGGCGGTGTACCCCGCACGGTTTGCGCTGATCGCCGCGACCAACCCCTGCCCCTGCGGCTACCTCGGGGAAGGCGATCAATGCAAGTGCGGCGAAGCCGACATCGCCCGCCACCGCCGGCGCCTCAGCGGGCCGCTACTGGATCGCATCGACCTGATCGCCCACCTGCAGCGGCCCGCCGCACGGCGTTCGACGCGAGTAAGCGGACTCGGCCAGGCGGACGCACCGGCGCTCTGCTCCGCGAAGGCCCGCGAGCGTGTGGTGGGCGCCCGCGAGCGTCAGATCTCGCGCCTGCGCGAGGAGGGGGTGAGCGCCAACGCCCACATGGACGCTCCGATGCTGCGCCGCCATGTGGCTCTGAGTGAGGGCGCCGAACGGTTGCTGCACGGCGCGCAGGAGCGGGGCACGATGAGCGCCCGCGGGATCGCCCGCGTGTTGCGGGTGGCCCGCACCGCCGCCGACCTCGACGGCAGCGCCCGCACCCGCGAGCAGGACGTGGCGCGCGTGCTCTCGCTGCGGGCACAGGAGGCCGGCAGGGGAAGGCGGGCCGCATGAGCCCACCATCGACAACCGATGCCTGCCTGACCTGCTTGCGCCGCGCCTGGCTGCTTGAGACCCTGAGCGCACGGCTGGGTTATTGGGCGCGCGAACCCGAGCGTCTGCTGCAGGCGCTTGCGCTCACCGACGATGAGCTCATCCAGGCACTCGCCGGCCGGCACAAGCAGGAGCTGCGCGAGCGCCACGAGCGGTTCGAGCGCTCCCAGCTCCAGGTGCCCCGGGGCGTACAGCGGATCTGCCGGCACGACCCGCTTTATCCGGCCCCGCTGCGCGGCACGCGTGACGCGCCGCAGATGCTGCACGTCGCCGGAGGCATCGAACGTATGCACGCGCTGGTCGCACAGCCAACGGTGGCGATCGTCGGGACGCGCCGCGCGAGCGACTACGGCATGGAGGTCGCCTACGGCCTCGCCCGCGGTATGGCCGCAAGTGGGGTCACAGTGGTGAGCGGCCTCGCCGAGGGTATCGCCGCGGCGGCCCACCAGGGCGCGCTGGACGCAGGTGCCCGTACGGTGACGGTGATGGCGGGCGGCGTGGACGTCGCCAACCCCGCGAGCTGGCGCAGCCTGCACCGGCGCATCACGGCCGAGGGCTGCGCGCTCGCAGAGCTGCCATGCGGCGCCGTCGCACGCGGCTGGTGCCACATCGCCCGCGCGCGGATCGTGGCGGCCCTAGCGCGCATCGTGATCGTGGTGGAGGCACGCGAGCACCCGGCCGAACTGCTGCACGCGCGGCTCGCGCACGCCCGCGGGTCAGTCATCGCGGCGGTGCCCGGGCGCGTGAGCGCTCCCGCTGCGCGCGGCCCCCACGAACTGCTGCGCGACGGCGCGCTGCTGGTGCGCGACACCCAGGATGTGTTGGATGCGCTGCACGGGGTAGGCACGCACCGGGCCGCCGTGTCGCGCCCACGGCAGGGGAGCCGCCTGCAGGCCGTGCTGGATCAGGTGGGCTCGGGCAACGACACGGTGGCCAAGCTCACCGCCCCGGACACGCTCGCAGGAGCTCCCGCGCACGACGTGCTCGTGGCGCTCGCCGAGCTCGAGCTGGGCGGGGCCGTTGCGCGTGGGGACGGCGGGCGGTATGTGGTGTGCATGTGACGGGCTCTGAACGGCTGCCGGTATCTGGTGCTCCTGTGAGAATGCCCGGGTGCCCAATCCCGACAGACGCGAGCTCGCGGCGATCTTCCTCGGAGGCGCCGCCGGGGGCCTGCTGCGGGTGTGGCTCGGCGAGACGTTCACGAGCACCGCGACGCAGTGGCCGTGGGCGATCTTCGCGATCAACGTCAGCGGCTCGTTCCTGCTCGGCTACCTCGCCACCCGCCTGCAGGAGCGCCTGCCACTCTCGACCTACCGGCGCCCGCTGCTCGGCACGGGCTTCTGCGGCGCGTACACCACGTTCTCGACGATGCAGGTGGAGATCCTCGCGATGGTCGAACACCACCGCTACGGGCTCGCCGCGGGCTACGCCGGGGCAAGCATCGCGGCCGGGTACCTGGCGGTGTGGGTGGCGACGACGAGCGTGCGGCGCGTGCGGGTGATCGCATGAGCGCATGGGTGTGGGTCGCCGTGGCGCTGCTCGGCGGCGGCGGGGCGCTCGCACGCTTCACGCTCGACGGCACGGTCAGCTCGCGCCTGGCAAGGGGCGGCTTTCCGCTCGGCACCCTCGCCGTCAACGCAAGCGGCGCGCTGCTACTAGGCGTGCTCAGCGGAGCGGCGCTCACCGGCGACGCGCTGGTGCTGGCGGGCACCGCGACGCTCGGCTCCTACACCACGTTCTCCACGTGGATGCTCGAGTCCCAGCGCCTCGCCGAGGACGCCGAGGCCACCGGCGCGCTGCTCAACATCGCGCTCAGCCTCGCCGCCGGCGTCGGCGCGGCCGCGCTCGGACACGCGATCGGGGTGCACCTGTGAACGAGGACTGCCTCACGCTCACCACCTACTTCGGCGAGCGCGACCACACACCTGACGGGCTGCTCGCGGACGAGCTGCTGGCCATCTACGGCGAGCACCGCCTCGCGGCGAGCGTGCTGCTGCGCGGGAGCGAGGGCTTCGGGCGCCTGCACCACCTGCGCACCGATCGGCTGTTGAGCCTCTCTGAGGACCTGCCCGTCGTCTCGATCGCGGTCGACCGGCACGAGCGGATCGAAGCCCTGCTCGAGCCGGTGCTGCAGATCAAGCGCCGTGGGTTGGTGACGCTCGAGCGCACCCGCCTGCTCAGCGGCGAGATCGGGCCGGTGATACTGCCCGAGCAGCTGCAGGAGGCCACCAAGCTCACCATGTACGTCGGCCGCCGCGAGCGCGCCAACGGCACCCCCGCGTTCGCCGCGGTGTGCGAGTTGCTGCACCGCCACGAGATCGACGGCGCGACCGTGCTGCTCGGCGTCGACGGCACCCGCGGCGGCCGGCGCTTCCGCGCTGGCTTCTTCAGCCGCAACGCCAACGTGCCGACGGTGATCGTCGCGGTCGGCTCCGGCGAGCGGATCGCCGCAGCGATGCCCGAGCTCGGGCGCCTGCTCCACGAGCCGCTGTTGACGCTGGAGCGAGTGCGCGTGTGCAAGCGCGACGGGCAGCTACTCGCCACCCCCCACGAGCTGCCAGCGAGCGACGAGCGGGGGCTTGAGCTGTGGCAGAAGCTCACGGTGTACTCCTCCCACAGCGCCACCCACGAGGGCCACCCGCTGCACCTGCAGCTGATCCGCCGCCTGCGCGAATCCGACGCCGCGGGCGCCACCAGCATGCACGGCATCTGGGGCTTCCACGGCGACCACGCCCCGCACGGCGACCGCCTTCTGCGGGTACGCCGCCACGTCCCGGTTTTGACAGTCGTGATCGACACCCCCGAGCGGATCGCCCGCGCCTTTCAGATCGTCGACGAGCTGACTGCCGAGCACGGCCTCGTCACCAGCGAGATGGTCCCTGCCCTGAGCGCGATCAGCGCCACGGAGACCCGCGGCGGACTGCGACTGGCTCGGTTCGAGTTTTGAGGGGGTATTCAGTGCCGTCGAGGCGAGAGCGAATCAGCTCGACTGCCGCAGGGTTGCTGTCGATCAAAACGTATCGCCGATCCAATGCCGCCGCGACGGCGCCCACGGTGCCACTGCCGGCGAAGAAGTCCAGACACCAATCCCCCGGCTTGGTGGAGGCCTGGACCATACGTCGGATGATGCCTTCCGGCTTCTGGGTCGGGTAGCCGGTCTTCTCGCGTCCGTTCGTCGGGACGATGGTGTGCCACCACACGTCTGTCGGGAGCTTTCCCATGGCCGCCTTCTCAGCGGTGACCAACCCGGGGGCCATGTAGGGCTCCCGATCAACCGCCTCGGCATTGTAGTAGTAGGTGTCGGGATTCTTGACGTAGACAAGAATCGTGTCGTGCTTTGCCGGCCAGCGCTTCTTGGATCGCGCCCCGTAGTCATAAGCCCAGATGATCTCGTTGAGAAAACACTCCCGACCAAAAATCTCATCTAGTAACAGCTTGCAGTAGTGGGCCTCGCGGAAGTCGATGTGAAAATAGAAGGTACCCGTCGCCGTTAGCAACCGAGACGCTTCCCGCAAGCGGGGCTCGAGAAAGGCAAGGTAGTCCTCATATGTGTCGCGATAGGAGGATTCAGAGAGCAACTGCGTCTTGTAACGACGACCGCCAAAACCGGTGCGATCACCAGACCCGGCCGCGACCGTCGCGAGCGTTTTGCGGGCCTGCACCTTGCCCGTGTTGAAAGGCGGGTCGATGTAGATCAACTGGAATGCGCCGGCCGGGAGCGTGGGCAAGACATCCATGTTGTCGGCTAGCCAAACAGCGTTGTCGTCGGGTAGTCGATCGTTGCCGGGGCCGCTCGCCATCCGTCGTGACGTTATTGACCGCGCCGGATGGGTACCGCGGCCCTTCCGCGAGCCTCGCGCCTACGCTCAAGCGGCACGCTGCGCGCGGTGACGACAAGCACGAAGGTCGCCAGAAAGAGCTTCAACATGGCCAGAAAGTATGTCGGATCGCATATCGGACCGATCTGTGCGTCCGCAATCGAGAACGCTCACGGGTTGCGCTGATGGATAGGCTCTTGGATATGCGCGAAGCCATTCAAGCAATTCGCGAGGCGTGGCACGTCACGGAGCCCAGCGTTCGACGGTGGTGCGTCTTTGGTGCCCTGCTGGGCGCTCTGCCGATAGGCGCCGTCGTCGCCCTTGCGATCCACCACGACACGCTAGCCGTTTGGCTTACAGGAGCCTGCGTTGCGGGCCTCCTGCTGCTAGCGGCTCGGTGGGGAATCGGAACATCGCGCGGCCGCAGACGCAGCCCACATTCAGACTGAGACCACCATCGTGCACGATCGGGAGCCGGCGAGCCCCGCGATTTGCGGGGCTTCCTGAGAGCGGATGATGGGACTCGAACCCACGACCTTCTGCATGGCAAGCAGACGCTCTAGCCAACTGAGCTACATCCGCGTGGGTCGATCATTCTAGCCACCCAAGCGGCATCGCGTCCGCTGGAGCGCCAAGAAGAGCCCGACCCTCCACGAACCCCCTCAGGAGGCAGACCGCACCCAGCGCCCAGCGCCCGGCACCGCTCCCCGCCGGCCCTCACGCGGCGGGCCACTCCCCGAGTTCACCCGCGCGGATGCGCTCCGCGAGCCGCGCAGACTCGTCGCGCATCATGGTGCCATCCGGCAGCTCGAGCACGGGGAGCATCTTTTGCCCGCTGCGCTCGATCAGATCGGTGCGCCTGCCGCGAATCGCAGAGTGCTTGACGATCTCATACTCGATCCCCGAGTCCTCAAGCGCCTTCTGCACCCGCCAGCAGGGATGCGGTCCCTTGATGAACATGACGCTGCAGCGATGTAACTTGACGGCCATCGGAGCCTCAGGAAAGTTCCAACCTGCCAGACAGAGACATGGCAAAAGATCATACAGGGCGATCAACGGCGCAGACGACCCTCGTCAACCGGAGGCCGCATGCTCCGCCGCCCGCGCAAAGCTCACCATGCGGGCCACAAGCGCGTTGTAGCGACTGTGAGCCCCAGCGTGGGTCTCTCCGGAGATCACTTCATAGAGGCGGTGCGACGGCAACTCGCCCTCGTACGCGGGAACCTCGAAGCCGAGCCGCCGCAGGCGCGGCGCCGCCATCGCGACCAGCAGCGCCGACTCGCTCTCCCGACCCACCCGGAGATCCGCCAGCCCCTCGCGCACGAGCTCGTGGCCGGGAAGGTCGGTGGGGACTTCCAACACGCGCTCATCGTAGACCGGGCACCAGCGAGACCACTGGCCGAATCGGCAGCGACACTCACAGGCCGGCGCATCAGCGAGACCCGGAAACGACACATTTTGGACCGCGGTCCAAAGGCACGAAGGGCGCGATGGGCCAATATCGTCCCATGACCCGCTCCCTCTCCCATTCGATGCCAAGCACTCCACGACGGTTCCTGTTGTTGCCCGAGGAATCGCTCACCGCTCCCGGACGGGGGCCGCGGATACGGCGCTACAGATTGGCCAGCGTCGCGCGGCGCTCCGGACCAGGCGCAGGCGATCGCCCTCCCCGTCGGCCCACGGCCGACGGGGAGGGGCAGTAGCCAGGCCGCGGTCCTCCCCCACCGGTAGGCTCCGGCGAACGCCGCGGCACCCCGCCGCGCCTGATCCCGGGAGCCACCGATGGACGTGCCGATTCACCTGCTGCACGATGGCGCGCAGCCGCCGCACTACGCGACGCCGGGCTCGCACGGCTTCGACCTGTGCACCGCCGAAGATGCGGAGATCGCGCCGGGGGAGATAACGCTGGTCGGGACCGGACTGGTGATCGCCACGCCACCCGACTGGTGCCTGTTGGTGTGCCTGCGCTCCTCTACGCCGCGGAAGTTCGGCGTGATCCAGCCACACGCGGTGGGGGTCATCGACGAGGACTACCGCGGCCCCGCGGACGAGGTCCGGCTGCAGCTGTTGAACTTCACGGCCTCCCCCACTACGATTCCAGCGGGTAGCCGGATCGCCCAGGGGGTGTTCGTGAGCGCCGGTCGAGCGCAGTGGAGCGTGCACGATCCCGAGGAGCGCAGCCGCGGCGGCTTTGGCAGCACCGGCGGGTAGGCTGCGGCGGTCGCCGTCGGAGAAACCCAGCGACAGCCCGAGCGCACCAGCCCGAGCACCGGCGGGTACCCCAGCAAGTCGAGCGTGGCAGGCCGATCAGCGGGTAGAACACTTGCGGGCACTGGCGACAAAGCTCAAGCTTGTATTTCAATCATCCGATGCCTGCGAAGATTCATGCTGACCACGCCAATCGCGATGGATGGAACAGAAAGCAAAGCTCCAGAAAGCAAAAGCCAGCCACCCTTTGGAAGAGGATGAAAAGATGACGGAGAGCTACCGATACCTTCCCGCCGACATCCCCGTGCCGATCGACGATGGGGCCGCCGACCACCTGCGGGGGATGGAGGTGCCGGGCGTGACGCTCAGCTCGACGCTCGGCGAGCAGCTCGACCTCGCCGCCGCCACCGAGCGCCTCGCCGTGGTGTACGTGTACCCGCGCACCGGCGTGCCGGGCGAGCCGCTACCGGAGGGGTGGGATGAGATCCCGGGCGCGCGCGGCTGCACGCCGCAGAGCTGCGCCTTCCGCGATCACGTGCTGGAGCTCGCGGCATACGGCGCCTCGGTGCTCGGCCTGAGCGCACAGTCGCACTCAGAGCAGCGAGAGTTTGCCGGCCGCGAGCACATCCCCTACCCGCTGTTGAGCGATCCCGAGCTGCGGTTGGCAGATGTGCTGGGGCTGCCGACGTTCGAGGCCGCCGGGAGGAGCTTCTACCGGCGCCTGACCTTGATCGCCCACCAGCGACGTATCGCGAAGGTGTTCTACCCGGTGTTCCCACCGCACCGCAATCCCGCTGAAGTGCTCGACTGGCTGGCGGATCAGCCGATTTAGGGCGCGGCGGCGAGCTCTCCCGGCTCCGGCGCACGATCCGGCCCGCCACCTGCTGAGGCCCCCGCATCGGACGCAGCGTCGGTGAGCCCCCGCAGCGTCACCATCCGCGTGGCGAGCGGGATCGCAAACAGCACGACGCCCGCCATCGCCAGGAACGCGGCGAGCGGATGGTGGACGAGCGCCTGCACGAGCAGCGCCACGACCAACCCACCGAGGTTGCCCGCCATCCACACGATCGCCCCCGCGGTACCCGCCGCCGGGCCGGCGAGTCGCTCGGCGACGGTCATCAACACTGGCAGCGCGGGGAGCAACACCGCGCCCATCGCAACCATCACCACCGCTCGCCCGGCGATCCCCGGCAGCAGCCCCAGCGCGATGCTGCCGAGGCAGCCGGTGAGGATTACCGCCACCATGAACCGGCGCTCCGCACCACGGGCCGCGATCGCCGCGGGCAGCACCGCGCAGCCCACCACCCCAGCGATGATCATTCCCACCAGCAGCCCGCCGGCGGCCGTTTCGGAGATCCCGGAGGGGTGCAGCAGCGTCTGCAGCCAGGTGGAGAGCGCGACGAACACGCCGAAGCCGAGGAACGCGAGGCCCGAGATCACGCGGATCTCCGGGCGTGCCCACAACGCGCGCGTGACACCCCCTGCGATCGCCGTCTGCTCTCCCTCGCCGCTGCCGCGCCGTCGCAACGCCAGCGCGAGCGCGAGCGCCGCGAGCACCGCAAGCACGGCCTGGATCTCCAGCAGCAACTCCAGGCGCGAGGCGCCCAGGAGCGGGCCGAGCAGCAGCGCGGCGAGCATCCCGAGGAAACCGGCGGCGGAGGCGAGCGAGATCCCCAGCGCACGCGACTGCGCCGGCAGGTATTCGCCGGGAAGCTTCGCCACCGCGCTCATCACCACCGGCTGGGCGAGCGCGACCAGCGACTGCCCCACCAGCGCCCACGCGAACGTCAGCCCACCGAGGCGCACCAACCCACCGGCCGCGACCAGCGCGCCCCCAAGCGCGAGGGAGGGACGAAACCAGCGGTCGAGTAGCGCGCCCGCGGGGATCGCCAGCACCACGTACAGCAGCGGGAAGATCTCCGCCAGCCATCCGATCGCGCCGACCGACACCCCATAGCGGTGAGCCGATTCGGTCGTGATCGCCGCATACGTGAGCCACAGCATTTGGGTGGCGGCGGCCACCGCGCCATACGCGGCCACCACGCGCCAGCCCACGGCGGGCGACTCCCGCGCGCCCTTCCGCGTCGTCTTCTCCACGGCTTGCATTGCGGGCCTTCCTAGCACAAACGGCGCTCGCGTTGTGCCCTCGAAGGCCCCACCGCAGAACTACTTCACAAAATGAAGGGTTGGGGTCTCCCAAAACAAGCATCTACATCCCCACCGCACCCCACCGGCTCGACTCTTTCGATATTTAGGTCCTTCCCGGATGCGCCGATATGTACAACGTGGCCCGGGGAGAGCGACAGCGAGCATGGCTGCCGGCCGCCGTGACCATATGCGTGGCGGTGCTCACCGCCGCCGGCGCGTTCCTCGCCGAGCGCCGAGCCCAGCACGAAGCACAGGCGCGACGGGCGACGCTCGCGACGAACATCCGCACGCAGGCGCTGTACACGGTGGACGCGGCAATCCAGCGCACCGCCGAGCTCGCCGCCAGCGTCGGCGCCGATTGGGGCGCACACAACGCAATCTTCGCCGCCGCGTCACGCGGGCTCGAGCGCGAACCGGGGATCGAGGGCGTGGGACTGATGGAAGCGGTGACGGCACCGCAACGCCGCCGTTTCGAACGCGCTCATGGGCCGATCGAGCTCGCCTCCGCGCACAGCGGCCTGCGGCGACGGGCGCCGCGGATGAGCGAGTACTACGTGGTGCTCGACAGCACCCGCCACAGCCGCGGTCCGTCGAGCCTCGGGTTGGATGTGGCCGCGGAGCCCAAGCGCCTCGCCACGCTGCGGGCGGCGGCCCGCAGCGGCCAGCCACGCGCCACGCCGACCCTGCGCCTGATGAGCAGCGACGGCGCCGGCACGGTGTTGTACGTGCCGATCTACACACCCCTGCCGGCCCCACCGCCGCCGCTCGGCGCCCCACCGTCCGGCGCCCCACCGCCCGGCGCTCCACCACCTGGCGCCCCCCCACCCGGAACCCCACCGCTACCGGAAGGCGCGCACGGCCCCCTGCGGGGCTTCGCGTCAGTCGGCTACAGCTACGCGCTGCTGCGGCCCGCGCTGGTGCGGGCGATCCCCCCGGGCACCGCGTTCTCCCTGCGGGAAGGAAGCGTGACGCTGCTCGCCACCGGCACGCCGGCGCACCCGGCCACGTCGCAGATCGCGGTGGCGGGGCGCACGTGGACGCTGGCCGTGGCCGAGCCCTCCCCCGACCACCAACTGCCGGCGGCGATCGTGCTGGTCGGCGCAATGCTGACGCTGATGGTCGGCACCCTCGGCGTGCAGGCCCGCCGCCGAGAGCGATACGCACAGGCGCTCGTCGCCAGCCGCCTGGCCGAGCGCGATCAGGCCGAGCGGGCGCTCGAGCAGGCACGCAACGAGGAAGCGCAGGCCCGCAGCCGGTATGAGGCCGAACTGAAGCACATGGCCGACCACGACCCGCTCACCGGCCTGCTCAATCGCCGCGCTTATGAGCGCAGCCTCGAGGAGCACCTCGCGCGTGGCGAGCGCTACGGCCACGCCGGCGCGGTGATGGTGCTGGACCTCGACTCCTTCAAGGAGGTCAACGACACGCTCGGCCACAACGCCGGCGACGAGCTGATCGTGCGCGTCGCGGGCGCGCTGGCGAGCCGCCTGCGCGAGAGCGACACGCTGGCACGCCTGGGCGGCGACGAGTTCGCGATTCTCACTCCCACCGGGGAGTGCGAGGAGGCGGAGAGCCTCGCCGACTCGCTGTTGGGGGTCGTGCGCCAGGAGCGCGCCCCGCGCGGGCCGGGCGGCCGCGAGCGCCCGATCACAGCCTCGATCGGCGTGGCGCCGCTGCAGGGCGCCGAGCAGCTGAGCGCCGAGGAGGCGCTGATCAACGCCGACCTCGCGATGTATGACGCCAAGGAGGCCGGCCGCGATTGCAGCGTCACCTACGGCGGCGCCGGTCGCGGGCAGGCGCAGATCGAGGCGCGCCTGGAATGGGCCGAGCGGATCCGCGCCGCGCTCGACGAGGACCGCCTGGTGTTGCACGCCCAGCCGGTCGTGGAAACCGCCACCGGGATCACCACCCAGCACGAGTTGCTGGTGCGGATGGTCGATCCTCGCGGCGACCTGATCCCGCCGGGAAGCTTCCTGCCGGTCGCAGAGCGCTTCGGGTTGATCCGCGAGATCGACCGGTGGGTGGTGACCCGCGCGATCCGGATGCTCGGCGAACACCGCGCGCAGGGCCACCGACCGGTCGTCGAGATCAACCTCTCCGCCCACTCGCTCGGGGATGCGCAGCTGGCGCTACACATCGGCCGCGAGTTGCGCGCCGCGGGCGTGGAGGCGACGCAGCTGATCTTCGAGGTGACCGAGACCACGGCAATCGGCAACATCGCCGCCGCGCGCACCTTCGCCGAGCGCCTCGGCGAGCTGGGGTGCCGCTTCGCGCTGGATGACTTCGGTGCGGGCTTCGGCTCGTTCTACTACCTCAAGCACCTCCCGTTCGACTTCATCAAGATCGACGGGGAGTTCGTGCGCAACTGCGCCTCCGACCCCACCGACCGCCTCGTCATCCGCGCCGTGGTCGAGCTCGCACAGGGAATGGGCAAGCGCACGATCGCCGAGTTCGTCGGCACCGAGCAGACGTACACGATCCTGCGCGAACTGGGCGTGGACTACGCCCAGGGCTTCTACCTCGGCCCGCCCGCGCCGTTGGAGAACTGGCTGGGCATGCCCTCTCCGCACCTGCAGTAATACCCCCGCCAGCCCCGCGCACCCCAAGCGAACGCCGTCCATCGAGACGGCGACGTCCTTAACACGATCGGCCCGCCGGGGGCAGCGGGCCGATCAGGGAGGGAATGAGGGAGGGATGCTCCTCGTCCGTATGTTGCCCGGATGGATCAAACCCAAACACGGATTTGTCCAGTTTGGAGCTGTTGGAATGCCTACGTCGAAGGCAACAACGACGGCACGCGGCGACTCTCAGCGGAGGGACCCTCCAAAGAGGCGGCAGAAGGAGCACGCGACTGCTTGACGTTGTAGAGGCTGCGGTCGGCGCGGGCAAGGCAGGCATCGAGATCCTCGCCGGGTTGCCAGGCGCTGACCCCGACCGACCAATCGACCGGGATGGACTCCCAGCGCAGGCGCTCGAGCACCCCGCCGGCCTCCAGCTGAGAGGTGGCGGGCAGCAGCAGGACGAACTCGTCGCCGCCGTGACGGGCCAGGATGTCACCCGCGCGCAGGCGAGCTTGCCACTCGCGCCCAAGATCGGCGAGCACCCGGTCTCCCGCGGCGTGCCCCAAGCGGTCGTTGATGAGCTTGAAGCCGTTGAGGTCGAGCACCGCGAGCGTCAGCGGCGTGCGCGTGCGGTCGGCGATCGCCCGCTCGCGGGCGGCAAGCGCAAGGAAGCCGCTGCGGTTGAGCAGCCCCGTGAGCGGGTCGGTGTCGGCACGCTGACGCAGGCTTTCGGAGAGGTTGCCGAGCACCAGGCCGGTGGACCAGGCGGTGCCGGTGACGACCACCCACACGATCGCCATGTGGGGCAGCCCGCTCGCGATCAAACCGGCCGCGAAGCCGACGGAAATCAACAGCGCCTGCGCGACGAGCGCGCGGCGCGAGAAGAAGTGGGCCACGTACATCGCCGTCCACGGGTAAGCGAAGGCCGCCAGCATCACTCCGCCGGTGGCGCGCGCGCCCGCGACCATCACGCTCAGCGTCACCGCGCTCAACGCCATCAGCAGTTGCATGAAGAGCATCGAGGGGTTGCGCGCAAAGAGCCACAGCCCGGCGCCAACCAGCAGCGCGAGCGTCCCGACGGCGAGCTCTAGACGCACGGGCTGGGTGGCGTTCAGCGGAAAGGCGGCGGCCGCGAAGCACTCCGCGCCACGACAGACGTAAAGCAGCGCGGCGGCCCACACCATCGGCGGGCGGCGATCGAGCAGCGACCCGAGCCCACCGCGGGAGATTCTCGGGGAACGCAGACGGAACATCTGCTCATCTCTTCGGATCGCCCCGCCCCGGGCTTGAGTACAAAACGACGAAAAAACTCGCTATTACCCAACAAAACCAAGGGATTGGCCGCCGGGGTGGGGGTGGGGGATCATCCGCGCGGCGCAATGGCAAACACGCGCCCGGGGACGGGACCTCCGTGTCCCGTCACGGCGGGAACCGGCACCACGGCGGCTAACCTGGGGGGATGCTGTTCGGTCGCCGCACCCCCACGATGGTCGATGCCGCCTCGGCGCTGCCAGGGCGCAGCGAGCCGCTCACGGTGCCCGAGCGCCACGAGGTGCTCGGAACGCCGCTACGGCTGGAGGCCGGCCAGATACCCGAGGGCCTCGAGCAGGCGGTGTTCGGGATGGGCTGCTTTTGGGGCGCGGAGCGGATCTATTGGCAGGCCCCGGGCGTGTACACGACGGCGGTGGGCTACGCGGGCGGGTACACGCCCAACCCCACCTACGAGGAGGTGTGCTCGGGGCGCACCGGCCACACCGAGGCCGTGCTGGTTGTGTTCGACCCAACCGCGACCAGCTACGAGGAGATGTTGAAGCTCTTTTGGGAGGGCCACGACCCGACCCAGAGCATGCGCCAGGGAGCCGACGTGGGCACGCAGTACCGCTCGGCGATCGTGTGGCAGAGCGAGACCCAGCGCGCGCAGGCAGAGTCCTCGAAGGGGACCTACCAGCGGATGCTGAGCGCCGCGGGGCACGGGGAGATCGCAACCGAGCTGATCGAAGGCCCACCGGCGCACCCGTTCTACTACGCCGAGGCATACCACCAGCAGTACCTCGCCAAGAACCCTGGCGGCTACTGCGGGCTGGGCGGCACCGGGGTGAGCTGCCCGGTGGGGCTCGCCACAAGCGGCTGACAGCTTCGCCCTGAAAACGGCGCGGCCCGCCGAAGCGGGCCGGTGTCGCAGACGGCTGATACCCAGTCGAATGCTACTCAAGCCGTGCGACGGTTAACAACCGTGGCCCCGCCGAAGCGGGGCCACAGTGCATCGCGTCGTGGTGAACCGATCGGAGATCCGAGGGATCTCCGATCGGCCAGCGCCCAGAGGATGGCGCGCTCCGCCGGAGACGACCTTGCCCTACGTCGCTCCGCCCACCGCAGCCGGTGTGGGCTGCCATGTCGGCGGATGCGGACCCCCAAGTGTGGGGACATCCGAGGGGTACACCTCGTTGCCGTGGATCGCGTGATCGCCGATCTCCAGTTCCTCATCGGAGAGTCGCAACGGGAACACCAACCCGACGACCTTGAGGATGATGAACGTCACGATCGCCGTGTACACGATCACCCACGCACCGGCCTCGGCCTGCCATCGCAACAGCGTCCAGCCGCCGCCCAGCAGCAGACCCTCTTTGCCCGGCAGGTTGGAGGCGCCGTGCACGCCGATGTACTCGACTACCGCCGGATCGGCCAAGAGCCCCACCATCAGGCCGCCGGCCAGTCCGGCAATCCCATGTGTATAGATCACCCCCAGGGTGTCGTCCACGTTGCGGAACGGGCGCACGCGGCTGAGGTAGCGGATCGCCATCCACACGATCGTCGCATCGACCGCGCCGACAATGATCGCGCCCCACCCGTTGACGAACCCGGCCGATGGCGTGATCCCGACGAGGCCGGTGATCATGCCGTTGATCGCACCGATCATCGATGGCTTGTCGCGGTAGACGTAATCCCAACCGATCCACACCATCATCGCCACCGCGGTGGCCAGGTTGGTGTTGAGCACCGCCGCGGAGGCGTCGGCACCGGCGTAGTAGGAGTCCCCGCCGTTGAAGCCGTTCCAGCCCAGCCACAGCAACCCGGCGCCACACGCCAGCATCAGCAGGTTGTTGGGCGCGTCGACCTCGCGATCTCGTTGCAATCGCGGCCCGATCACCCACGCAAACACGAATCCTGAAACGCCGGCGGAGAGGTGGATGACATAACCACCGGAGTAGTCGAGCGCGCCGTGGAAGGCGAAGTAGCCGCCGCCCCACAGCAGGAAGGCGTTGACCGTGTACACGAACGTGATCCACAGCGCCACGTACGGGATCCACGCCTTGAAGTTGACCCGCCCCAGCACCGAGCCGAGCGCCAGGATCGGAGTGATCGCGGCGAACACGAACTGGAAGTACACCAGCGACGCCTCGGGGAAGTGGAACGCCGGGCCTTCGGTGACCGACGGGATCAGCGCCTGAGCCTCCTCACCGGTGTGGCTGAGCACGCTGCCGGGCTTGCCCAGGAACGATTCGAAGAAGCCGTGACCGCTTCCGACCGGTGTGCCGAAGCCCATCTTGAAGGCCCACAGGCACCACACGATGAGCGTCACGCAGAACGCGACGAACGTGAGCATCATGCTGTTGACCGACCAGCGCTTCTGCATCACGCCGCCGTACAGCACCGCCAGGCCGGGCAAGCTCATCAGCCCGACGAACGTGGCGGCGGTCATCTGCCAGGCGTTGTCACCTGCGTTCAGCCAACTTGGGTATGACAGCCAGGTCATGTGCCTCCATTCCCTGTCGTTGTGGATCGATTGACAGCGCCTCCCCGCCCCCGGGCGAAGTGCGCCAATTGCGATTTCCTATGAAATCCGTCTTGCAGGGCACTCACCAGGGACACCGTGGCCAACACTTTGGGGAGGTCTTTCGACATTTGTATAGACGTGCCGAGGGTGCCCCGAGACGCCTCGCGCCGTTCGTGGCCCAGCCGTGGAGTGCCGCCGATAACCGCGTCAGCGCCGCGGGTCAAACGGGAAGCCGGCCCGCACACAGGCGGCGCGCAGCTCTTCGGAAACGCTTTTGAATGCCCCCGGCGTGGCGCACACCGTGCGCGCCTGCTCCCCACAGGCATGCTCGGTCGCACCACCGAGCGTGGAGGCGAACGTCACTTCGATGCAGTCCTTGCGCGCCGGCGCACCGCTCGAAAGGGCGTAGACGCCGAGACCGACAGCGCCGAGTGCCACGCACGCGAGCAGCACGGCGACGATCGCGCGCTCGCGCCGGCCCCACCGCAGCGGCTCGGAGAGCCGCCGGGACTGGTCCATCATGATCATCAGATCGAGAAGGCTACCGGCACGCAACTGCTCTCTGAAGGCATCCGGTCGTGCTCGTGGCCTCGGCTACTCGCCGGGCTCGAAGGCGAGCGCGGCCGAGTTGATGCAGTAGCGCTGGCCGGTGGGGCCGGGACCGTCGTCGAAGACGTGCCCGAGGTGCCCCCCGCAGCGCCGGCAGCGCACCTCGGTGCGGCGCATCAAGAGGCTGTTGTCGGGTCGCAGCTCGACTGCCTCGGCAACGGCCGGCTCGGTGAACGAGGGCCAGCCGGTGCCGGAGTCGAACTTGGTGTCCGACCCAAACAGCTCGGCGCCACAGCCGGCACAGGTGTAGGAGCCGGTCTGCTTGTTGTGCAGCAGCGCCCCCGTGCCCGGCGCCTCTGTGCCCGCGCGGCGCAGCACCTCGTACTGCTCGGGCGTCAGCTGCTCGCGCCACTGCTGGTCGGACCTCTGCTCTGGGTTGGCCTGCGGTGTGTCGCTCATATCCTCTTTTTAGCACCGCACACAGGCATCCACCGCGGGGCCCGCGTGCATCCATCAAGCCATACGCGGGTAGGTGGACACGGAAGGCGATCACCCTCCAGCCGTGCCAACCAAAAGAGGTTATATCTAAATGTGTATACTTTTCTTTGGTGGAGACCACTGAGCTGATCCGCAGCGCCCGTCGCGCCGCGGGCTTGACCCAGCTGGAGCTTGCACGTCGGGCACACACAGCCCAGCCGGCGGTAGCGGCCTATGAGTCCGGAACGCGGATCCCAAACCTCTCAACTCTGGAGCGGCTGCTGCAGGCGTGCGATCACGACGTGAAGGTGCTCGCCCGACCTCGGGTGCGGCGTGGTGCGGCTTCGTTGGCGGAGCTCGCTCCGACGATCGCGGATGACCTCACGGACAGTCGCGAACAAGATGCAACACGGCTGCTGTTCGGGTTCGCCGACGACTTCAGGGGCTCATCTCGCCCCGGCAAGATCGCCCTGATCCGCGACGAGCCCCCTCCCACTGGGGATCCCCGCTTCGACGCCGCCCTCGCCGGCATTGCGGAGCTGTTCGCCGGAGAGGGGGAAATCCTCGCCCCCGCATGGGTGGAAGGCCCTACCCGCTTCGTCGAGCCCTGGTGGTTCCTTGCAAGCCGGCCCGCCTTCCACGCCTACACCCTCGCCCACACGCCCGCCGTGCTCGCCCGTCACGGGGTGTTCATCGCACGCGAGGTGTTCGACCGTGCCTGAGAGATACTTCACACGAGGCCGCATCCTCGTCGCGCTGCAAGCGCTTGGGGACGAGCTGCTGCGGGAGGGCGTGCGCGGCCAGATCTTCATCGTCGGCGGCGCAGCGATCGCGCTGGCCTACTCGACGCGGCGAGTCACGAAGGACATCGAAGCGGTATTCGAGCCCAGGGCCGCTATCTACAGGGCGGCCGAGAAGGTCGCCGTGGAACTCGAACTGCCTGAGGATTGGCTGAACGACGCCGTCAAGGGTTACATGCCCGGCGCCGACGAGCATCCCCGCCCCCTCCCCGAGATTCGCGGCATCGAAGTTACCACCGCCTCCCCCCGATACCTGCTCGCAATGAAGTTGATGGCGATGCGCTTCGGCGAGGATGATGAGGACATCGAGTTCTTGCTCGGAGAGTGCGACCTGCACGGCGTCGAGGAGGCGCTGGAGGTGCTCCGGGATATGTACCCGTCCCGCGAGCCGCCACTTAAGACGCGGCTCTTCCTCGAAGAGATCCTCGGCTCAGAGGATTCGTAGCCGCTGCCTGCTATCGTGATCCTTACGTTCACGTCAAGTTGCGAGAGACGCCTTACACGCGCCTCCAGAAAGGCAGCACCTTGGCCCGCGCCGCTCTGAAGACCAGAACCGAGACCACCGTTCGCCGTCGCAGACTGGGGGTGGCGGAAGGCCACGCCAACTACAAGTGGTGGGCGCTCTCGTGCACCAGCCTCGGCATGCTGCTGGCGGCGACCAACTCGGGGACGCTGATCATCGCGCTGCCCGACCTGGAGCGCTCGTTGCACGCCTCGCTGCTAGCGCTGGTGTGGGTGATCCTCGCCTACCTGATCGCCGCGACCGTGCTGGTGCTGATGGCGGGGAGGCTGTCGGATCTGTTCGGGCGCAAGCGCGCCTACGTCGGCGGCTTCATCGTGTTCGCGCTGGCCTCGCTGGGGGCCGGCTTCTCGCCCAACGCCGAAGTGTTGATCGTGTGGCGCGTGCTGCAGGGGATCGGCTCGGCCTTCCTGTTCGCCAACGCCGCCGCCCTCGTCACCGACGCCTTCCCCCACGACGAGCTGGGCCTGGCGATGGGCACCAACACGATGGTCGCCGCGATCGGCCTGGCGATCGGGCCGGTGCTCGGCGGCGTGCTGGTCGGCATCTCCTGGCACTGGGTCTTCTGGTTCAACGTGCCGCTCGGCCTCGCCGGCGCCGCTTGGGGCGCGCTGATCCTGCGCGAGCTCTCAAAGCCCGATGAGATCCGCGGGTACGACGTGCTCGGCAACCTCACCTTCATCCTCGGCCTCACCGGCCTCGTGCTCGGCGTCTCGCGCGGCGGGCTGAGCGGCTGGGACGACCCGATCGTGATCGGCGGGCTGCTCGCGGCGCTCGTGCTGCTGCCGCTGTGGGTGGTGATCGAGAGCCGCTCGCGGGCCCCGATGCTCGACCTGACGCTGTTCAAGAACCGCCTGTTCGCGGCCGCCACCGCCGCGGCCTTCATCAACGGGCTGGCGCGCTTCGCGCTGATGTTCCTGTTCGTCTTCTACTTCCAGGGCGCCCAGGGCGACAGCCCGATCACGGCCGGGGTGAAGCTGATCCCGCTCGCGCTGGGGATGCTCGTCTCCTCGCCGCTGGCGGGCATCTACGCCGACCGCCACGGCTCGCGCGGCCTGGCGGCGCTGGGGATGCTCGTCAGCGCGGGCGCGCTCGCCGCGATGACCACGCTGCAGGTGGACACCCCCTACTGGCAGAGCGCGCTGTGGCTGCTGGCGGCGGGCGTGGGCTCGGGGATGTTCAACAGCCCCAACACCGCCGCGATGATGGGCACCGTGCCCGCCAAGCGACGCGGGATCGCCGCGGGCGCGCGCACGCTGCTGCAGAACACCGGCGCGGTGCTGTCGATCGCGTTCGTGATGGCGATCGTCACCTCCGCCGTCCCCCGCCCCACGCTGTTCGCGGTCTTCTCCGGTCTCGCCAAAGGCCTCTCCTCGCAGAAGCTGGCGCCGTTCATCGACAACATGCACACGGCGTTGTGGGTGCTCGCCGCCACCTCGCTGATCGGCGCGGGCGTCTGCCTGATGCGCCCCCGCCACGTCGAGGCGAGGGCCGAGGAGCGACAGATCGGCGATCGGCCCGCCACGGTTGGAGCGCGCTCGTGAGTACCCTCCTCAGCATCGACACAGTCGAACCGCAGCGGTCGTCGTCTGCCTCCGGAGCGCGCTCGTGAGCGCCCCGCTGCGCATCGGCGACGTCGCCCGCTTGGTGGGCACGACGCCGCGCACGATCCGCTACTACGAGGAGATCGGGCTGCTCGCCGAGGCGCCCGCGCGGCCCTCCGGGCAGCACCGCACCTACACCGAGGCCGAGGTCGAGCGCCTGCGCGAGGTGATGCGCCTGAAGAGCCTGCTCGGGGTGACGTTGGAGGAGCTCAAGACCCTGCTCTCCGCCGAGGAGGCGCGCGCGGAGGTACGTGCGCAGCTGCGTCGCGACGACGTCCACCCGGAGCGCCGTCACGAGCTGCTGCAGGAGGCCCTCGGCCACATCGATCGCCAGCTGGAACTGGTCGAGCACCGCTCCGCCGAACTCGCCAAACTCAAGGATGAGCTCACCCAGACGCGCGCGCGGGTGCGTCGCAAGCTGCGCGAGCTCGACCACGCGGTCGAGGCGCTCCCCGCCTGAGACTGTCGTCGCCGCGCGCCGTCGCAATTGACACCCCCCAGGGGCAAGCGGGGCTGTCCTCCCCGACCATATCGACCGCAACGAGCGCTTACGCGGTTTCGAGTGCCGCCGCCGTGGCCTCGCCGTGCGAGGTATCCGCCGCCGCCTCCTCGCTCGGCGCCGTCTGCACCTTCGGCACCAACAACCCCGCCAGGAAGGCCACCACCAGGAAGCCCGTGGCCATCGCAAACGTCTCGGTGAAACCCGTCACCGTCGGCTCTCCGTGCGCCACGTTGGCGGCGATGAACGTCGCCGAGAGCTGCCCGCCGAGCGCGCCGCCGAGCGTCCGCATCACCGTGTTCATGCCGCTCGCCACTCCTGTCTGGTGGATCGAGACCGCCTGCACGATCAGGTTGCCGAGGGCCGCGAAGGCGAGGCCGATCCCGACGCCGAGCAGCGCGGCGGCGATCAGCAGCTCGTAGGGGTGGCTGTGAGCCGCGGCGAGCAGTGCGAAGGAGGCGGTGGTGAAGGCCGTGCCGCTCAGCAGCGCCGCGCGTGAGCCGAAACGTGCGGAGATCCGCCCGGCGAACATGCCGAGGATCGTCATCCCCACGGTCGAGGGCAGCAGATACAGGCCCGAGACGACCACCGAGGCGCCAAACCCGAAGCCGGTGCTGGTTGGCAGCTGCGCAAACTGGGGGAAGACGATGAACGACGCGTACATGCCCGCGCCCAGCAGAAACGCCGCGAGGTTAGTCGTCCAAACCCCCCGTATGCGCATCATCGTCATGTCGATCAGCGGGTTGTCGCTGCGCACCTCGACTGCGATCCAGGCGGCCGTGAAGAGGAGCCCGATCAGGATCAAGCCGAGCGTGCGGGCCGATCCCCAGCCCCACGTGGTCGTCTCACTGATCGCCAGCAGCACGATCGAAATGCCGATCGTCATCAGCGCCCCCGCCAGCCAGTTGATGCGCCCGGGCACGCGTACCGGCGACTCGGGGATGAAGCGCCACGTCGCGACCGCGGCGAGCACCACCGCGACGAGCGGCAGCCAGAAGAGCCAGTGGTAGTTGAGATGCTCGACGATCACGCCCGAGAGCACGATTCCCACGCCGGCGCCGACCCCGAGGATCGCGGAGAGCAATCCGATGCTCCCCGCGACCTTCTCGCGCGGGAACTCGTCGCGGACGATCCCGAACGCCAGCGGGAAGATCCCGCCGCTCGCGCCCTGGATGAAGCGCGCCACGATCAGCACCCCCAGCGAGCTCGACACCGCCGCGAGCAGCGTGCCGGCCGCGAGGGTCACGAGCGTCCACAGCAGCAGACGCTCCTTGCCGTGCATGTCGCCGAGACGACCGATGATCGCGGTGCCCACCGAGGCGGAGAGCAGGTACGCGGTCAACAGCCACGCGATCCCCGTCTCGCTCGTGTGCAGCGCGCGCTGCATCGTCGGCAGCGCCGGGATCACCGAGGAGCTCAGCATCGCATACGCCAGCCCCGCGAGCGAGAGCACGGCGAGGATCAGCGTCGGATGCGTGCGGTTGGTGTCGGATGAGCTCATGCGCGCAGTGGCCGTCGATGCGGCGCTCGTGTCCTCCGCGACGGCAAGTCACCACAGTAGCCGCACCGGGGGTCCTACATTGTGGGGAACCGGCAGTCCGACTCGCGAGTAAGGAGGCCCGAATCATGGAGCGCAAGTGGTGGACCCTGATCGCGGTGTCGATCGCCATCTTCATGCTGCTGCTCGACATCACCGTCGTGAACGTCGCGCTGCCCTCGATCCAGCGCGAACTGCACTCCTCCTTCGCCGACCTGCAGTGGGTCGTCAACGCCTACGCGCTGACGCTCGCCGCCTTCCTGCTGACGGCCGGATCGCTCGCCGACCTGTTCGGGCGCCGACGCGTGTTCACGGCCGGCCTCGTGGTGTTCACCTGCTCCTCCGCCGTCTGCGGGCTCTCCGACTCCCCGCTGATGCTCAACCTCGCCCGCGCCGTGCAGGGAGTCGGCGGGGCGATGATGTTCGCCACCTCGCTGGCGTTGATCGCCCAGGCTTTCCAGGGCCGCGACCGCGGGATCGCCTTCGGCGTCTTCGGGGCCGTCACCGGAGCCGCCGTCGCCGTCGGGCCGGTCGTCGGCGGGATCATCACGACCGGCATCAGCTGGCAGTGGATCTTCTTCGTCAACGTCCCGATCGGCATCGCCGCCGTCGCGCTGACGCTCGCGCGCGTCACCGAGTCGCGCGACCCCGAATGCGACGGGAGTGGACTGGCTCGGTCTGGTGACCTTCTCCGGGTCGTTGTTCCTGCTCGTGTATGCGCTGGAGCAGGGCAACGAAGCCGGGTGGGGCTCGACCAAGATCGTCTCGCTGCTGGTCGCCTCGGTGCTCCTGATTGCGGCGTTTCTGGTTGCGGAGATGCGCCAGCAGCGGCCGATGCTCGACCTCAGCCTCTTCCGCCGCCACGCCTTCACGGGGGCCAACATCGTGGCGTTCACGCTCTCCAGCTCGATCTTCGCGATGTTCCTCTACCTCACCCTGTACATCCAGGACGTGCTCGGCTACGGCGCCCTGCAGGCCGGCCTGCGCTTCCTGCCGATCACGATGCTCTCTTTCATCGTCGCCCCGATCGCCGGGCGGCTGACCGTGCGCGTTCCGGTGCGACTGCTGCTCGGGGGCGGCCTCGTGTTGGTGAGCGGCGGGCTGCTAGCGATGACGGCGGTGGAACCCAACTCCGGGTGGACCGTGCTGATACCCGGCTTCGTGCTGGCGGGCGCCGGCATCGGCATGATCAACCCGCCGCTCGCCTCGACCGCGATCGGCGTAGTGCACTACTCGCGCAGCGGCATGGCCTCCGGCATCAACAGCACCTTCCGCCAGGTCGGCATCGTCACCGGGATCGCCGGCCTCGGCGCGATCTTCGCGCACGAGGTCAGCCACACCGTCAACTCCAAGCTCGCTGCGAGCGGGCAGGGCCAGGCCGTCCAGCGCGCTGCCCATGGGCATCTCTCGACACTGCTGCAGTCCGGCGAAGTCGGAAAGGTCCTCCACGCCCTCCCTCCTGTCCCGCAAGCCGCCCTGGAGCAGGCCTACCGCGTCGGCTTCACCGAAGCCTTCACCACGATCCTCGCGATCGCCGCCGCGGTCGCCTTCGTCGGCGCGGTGTGCGCCTTCGTGCTGGTGCGCAGCCGCGACTTCGTCAGCTCCGCCGAGCCGGCCGCGGAGGCTGCCGAGGTCCCCGCACGTGAGCCAGTGGGCGCCGGGGCCGGGTAGCCGCCGGGTGCGCTCACGTATTGCGTCGCTCGTACCCAGGGCAGTCGAGCACCGGCAGGCGGGGATAGCGTGGATACGCGGGGTCCTCGCGGGAGCGGTTGCACAGCGAGAAAACCGAGCCTCGCGTGTTGGGTACCGTGCGCTGGAAGGCACAGCTGTCGCACAACCCGGCGACCGGGCGCCGGCGGAGTGCGGAGATGCTCGGGTCGGGGCTCACAAGCGCAGAGTAGTGGACCATGCAATAATGGTTGACTAAGCAACTATGGCGACCTTCTACCGACTCCTCGGCTTCCTGCGTCCCTACCGGCGCGGGCTGACCGTCTCCTGGGGCCTCGCCAGCCTTGCGATGGTGATGACCGTCGCGCTGCCCGGTCCTCACAGGGCGCGCCGTCGAAGCGATCGATCATGGTGCCCATGCCGCCGATCACCACCAGACGGCGCAGCGCGCGCACGATCGCCACACGCTGCTGACGCTGGCGCTCGCGATCCTCGCCGTGGTGCTGCTGCGCTGGGCGGCGATGTACTGGCGGCGGATGGTCGCCGGGCGGCTCTCGCTGGGCGTCGAATACGACTTGCGCGAGCGGGTCTACGGCCATCTGCAGCGCCTGGAGCTCGGCTTCTTCGACCACCAGCAGACCGGCCAGTTGATGTCGCGCGGCACGGTGGACCTGCAGGCCGTGCGCTTCTTCCTCGGCTACGGCCTCGTGTTCATCCTGCAGTCGATCCTCACGATCGTGTTGGCCGGCGTGGTGATGATCGCCGTCAACCCCGAGCTGGGCCTGATCGCGCTCGCTCCAGTGCCGTTCGTGGTGGTCATCTCCTATCGCTACGGCCGCCGCGCGCGGCCTGCGATCCAGGAGGTACAGCAGCGCATCGGCGAGCTCACCGCAGACGCCGAGGAGAACATCACGGGGGTGCGGGTCGTCAAGGCGTTCGCCCGCGAGCCCCGCCAGCTGCGAGCGCTTCAAACGCAGCTCCGGGCGCGTGTTCGAACAGGCGATGGTCACCACCCGCCTGGAAGCCGCCTACAACCCGATCATCGGCTTCCTGCCTCAGCTCGGCCTCGCCGCCGTGCTGCTGGTGGGGGGCGAGGCGGTGATCCACGCCCACCTGACGCTCGGCCAGTTCACCACCTTCTACCTGCTACTGAACATGCTGATCAGCCCAATGCGCTCGCTCGGCGTGACGCTCAACCTCGCCCAGCGCGCCACCGCCTCGGGCGCGCGCATCTTCCAGGTGCTCGACCGCGAGCCCCATCTCGCCGAGCCCCCCGGCGCCCCGCCGCTGCCCGCCGGCAACGGGCACGTGGAGCTGCGCGGCGTGACACTGCGCTACGAGGATCCCCACGACGAGCTGGCGGGGATCGGGTCCGCGACGGCCCACGCGCCCAACCGAAGCCGGGAGACGACTCGCCTCCGGCGAGCATCCCCGTTTCGACCGAAGCCGGGAGACACTCGCCTCCGGCGAGCATCCCCGTTTCGACCAGCAGCAGGCGCGCGCGGTGCTGCACGACATCGACCTCAACGTGCCCGCGGGGCAGACCGTCGCGCTGGTGGGAGCCACAGGCTCGGGCAAGACCAGCCTCGTCGCGCTGATCTCGCGACTGTATGACCCGGCCGCGGGAAGCGTGCTGCTGGACGGAGTTGACGTCCGCGAGGTGAGTCTGCGCTCGCTGCGCTCCGCGGTGGCGGTCGTCAGCGACGACCCCTTCCTGTTCTCCGCCTCCGTGGCCGAGAACATCGCCTACGCCCGCCCCGACGCCTCGATCGAGGAGATCGAAGCGGCCGCCCGGCGCGCGCAGGCGCACGACTTCGTCAGCCGCCTGCCCCAGGGCTATGAGACCCAGATCGGCGAGCGCGGCCTGACGGTCTCCGGTGGGCAGCGCCAGCGCATCGCGATCGCGCGCGCGCTGCTGGCCAACCCGCGCGTGCTGGTGCTCGACGACGCCACCTCCTCGGTGGACGCCTCGACCGAGCAGAGCATCAAGCTGGCGCTCGCCGAGGCGATGGCGGGCCGCACCACGTTCGTGATCGCCCACCGCCTCTCGACGATCGCGTTGGCGGATGAGATCGTCGTGCTGGATGGCGGTCGGATCGTCGCCCAGGGCGACCACCGGGAACTGCTGGAGGAGTCCGAGCTGTACCGCGAGATAGTGGAGAAGGGCCTGCCCGAGCACGTGTTCCTGACGAAAGAGACGCGCGAGCGCGAACAGGGGGTGGCGCTGTGAGTCCCGGCGGGTTCGGCGGCGGACGCGGCGGCATGGGCGGCGGACGCGGAGGCGGTGGCGGACGGATGGCGATGCCCGGCTTCTGGCGTGGCGGCTCCCAGTGGGACGGCCAACGCGCCAGCAAGGAAAGCCGTGCGCGCAACCTGCGAGGCCTGCTGGAACTGCTGCGCCCCTACCGGCTGCGCGTCGCCGCGATGCTCACGGCGCTGATCGTCGGCACCGCCGCCTCGCTGGCGCCGCCGCTGCTCGCGAAGGTGGCGATCGACGAAGGGATCGAGCACCACGACACGCACACGCTTGTGCTGGTGGTGCTTGCGTTCCTGCTCTCCGCGCTGGTGGTGTGGGCGATGACCTACGTGCAGACCTACTTCGTCGGCCTCGTCGGCCAGCGCGCGCTGGCCGACCTGCGGATCCGCATCTTCACCCACCTGCAGCGCCAGCCGATCGGTTTCTACGAGAGTCGGCCCGCGGGGGTGTTGATCTCGCGCATCACCAACGACGTGGAGGCGCTGGAAAGCCTCGTCACCGACTCGGTGGTGACGCTCGTGCAGTCCGGTTTGACGCTGTTCGGGGCGATCGTCGTGCTGTTCATCCTCGATCCCGGCCTCGCGCTGCTCACATTCTGCGTCG